>CAWHSV010000014.1:0-8328 GCA_963832065.1 uncultured Actinomycetes bacterium | reverse complement strand
GCCGAGCTTGGCCGTGGTCACGGCGCCTCGTTTCAGCTGTTTAGCGCCGACGCTGTTCTTCGGCAGGCTGGCGGCGACGGCGGCGCCGCCGAGGGCGATGAAGAGCGCGATCGTCGCGATCGCGTTCGAGTAGGTGAGTTTTGGGCGAAGGCGTGACTTCATGGGACTGACCCTCCTGTTGTCTTGCTTTCGGCCGTGATTCGCGGCCATGGGGGTGAAGCCCTTCGTTTGATCGGGCATACTTCCTCAACATGGAACAGGCGGAATTGATTTGGCAAAACGGCGAGTTCGTGCCCTGGGAGGACGCCAAGGTGCACGTGCTGAGCCACGGGCTGCACTACGGCACCGGCGTCTTCGAGGGCATCCGCTGCTACGAGACCGAGCGCGGCCCGGCCGTCTTTCGCCATCACGACCACCTCGATCGTCTGCGCAAGTCGGCCGAGCTCTTCTACCTCGACCTGCCGTACACGACCGCGGAGCTGCGGAGTGCCACCCACGAGCTGATCCAGCGCAACGAGCTCGGCTCCTGCTACATCCGCCCGCTCGCCTTCCGCGGCTACGGCAATCTCGGCCTCTATGCCACCGACGCCCCGATCGACGTGATCGTCGCCGCCTTTCCCTGGGGCGTCTACCTCGGTGAGGAGGGCGCGCGCCACGGCATTCGCGCCAAGGTCTCGAGTTGGCGCCGGATCAGCGCCGCGGGGCTGATTCCCCACGCCAAGGCCTCCGGCCAGTACCTCAACTCGATCCTGGCCAAGACCGAGTCGCAGAAAGCCGGTTACGAGGAGGCGATCCTGCTCGACGAGCGCGGCTTCGTCTGCGAGGGCTCGGGCGAGAACATCTTCGTCGTCCGCGACGGCGAGATCGCGACGCCGCCGCACGTCGCCGCGATCCTCGACGGGATCAACCGCAAATCGGTGATCCAGATCGCCCGCGACCTCGGCTACACGGTGGTCGAGCGCGACATCGCGCGCGCCGAGCTCTACCTCGCCGAGGAGGTCTTCCTGACGGGGACCGCGGCGGAGCTGGTGCCGGTGCGCGAGATCGACGACCACCCGCTCGGCGAGCCGGGCGAGATCACCCGCCACCTGCAGGCGAAATTCCAGGACGCGCTCAACGGCCGCGCCGAGGAGTACCTGGAGTGGCTCGACTTCGTCGAGGCGCCGGCCGGAGTCGACGCGGCCAGTAAAGTGGGCTCCTGATGCACCTTCACTTCGAGTCGATCGGGCGAATTACCGCAGCCGCCTAGCGGCTGGCGCGGCGCTGCCGTGCAGACGTGCCCGTCCGGGCCACCCCGATCTTCCGACTCGAAAGGCAGCAATGGAACAGGTGAAGCTCTACGACACGACCTTGCGTGACGGCATGGGCGGCAAGGGGATGTCGCTCTCCGTCGGCGAGAAGCTGAACGTCGTGCGGGCGCTCGACGCGCTCGGCGTCCACTTCGTCGAGGCCGGCTTTCCCAGCAGCAACCCGAAGGAGGCGGAGCTCTTCGAGCGGCTCGCCGAGCTCGAGCTGCAGCAGGCGACGATCGCCGCCTTCGGGATGACCCGCCGCCGCGACCGCAACGCCGAGGACGACGACGCGCTGGGCGTGCTCGTCTCCTCGTTCGCGCCCGTCGTCTGCCTGGTCGGCAAGAGCTGGGTGCTGCACCTGGAGAAGGTGATCCGGGTCTCGCGCGAGGAGAACCTGGCGATGATCGCCGACTCGATCGGCTTCTGCCGCGCGCAGGGCAAGCGGCCGGTCTTCGACGCCGAGCACTTCTTCGACGGCTACCGGGACGACTCGGCATACGCGCTCGAATGCGTGCGCGCCGCGGCCGAGGCCGGGGCGGAGAACGTCACCCTCTGCGACACCAACGGCGGCAGCCTGCCGGGCTTCGTCGCCGAGGCGACCGCCGCGGCCCTCGCCGCCGTCGGGGACGAGGTCGGGATCGGCATCCACACCCACAACGACGCCGAGTGCGCGGTCGCCAACTCGCTGGCCGCCGTGGCCGCCGGGGCGCGCCTGGTCCAGGGCTGCGTCAACGGCTACGGCGAGCGCTGCGGCAACGCCAACCTGGCCTCGATCCTGCCGGCGCTGCAGCTGAAGATGGGCTTCGCGGTGGTCTCGCCCGAGCAGTTGGCGAGCCTGGCGAGGACGGCCCACTACCTGGACGAGGTCTGCAACATGGCCTCCGACCCCAACCGGCCCTACGTCGGCCGCAACGCCTTCGCCCACAAGGCGGGGATGCACGCCGCCGGGGTCGCCGCCGACGCCAGCACCTTCGAGCACCTCGACCCCGCCCTGGTCGGCAACGAGCGCGAGATCCTCGCCTCCGAGCTGGCCGGCAAGGCGACGGTCCGCAGCCAGGCCGAGCGGTCCGGCCTGCAGCTCGACGACGCCGCCGCGGGCCGGGTGGTGGAGCGGCTGAAGGAGCAGGAGCACCGCGGCTACCACTACGAGGCGGCGCCGGCCTCGTTCGAGCTGCTGCTGCGCCGCGAGGCAGGCAGCTACAAGCCCCTGTTCAGGCTGGAGAGCTTCCGCGTCGTCACCGAGAAGCGCGCCGACGGCCGGGTCGAGACCGAGGCGACGGTCAAGGTCGAGGTCGACGGCGAGCGCTTTCTGCGCGTGGCCGAGGGCAACGGCCCGGTCAACGCGCTCGATCGCGCCCTCCGCAGCGCCATCGTCGACCGCTACCCCCACCTGGCCGACATCGAGCTGACCAACTACAAGGTCCGCATCCTCGACGAAGCGCACGGCACCGGCGCCGTCACCCGCGTCCTGCTCGACTCCGCCGCCGACGGCCGCGAGTGGGGGACGATCGGCGTCTCGGAGAACATCATCGAGGCCTCCTGGGAGGCCCTGGTCGACTCGCT
This sequence comes from uncultured Actinomycetes bacterium, assembly GCA_963832065.1. Classification (GTDB taxonomy): domain Bacteria; phylum Actinomycetota; class Thermoleophilia; order Solirubrobacterales; family 70-9; genus VAYN01. Next base: position 5,473 of record CAWHSV010000014.1, on the reverse strand, counting down.
GGAGTACGCCTTCCAGTGAGCGCCGAGCAAATCCCGCTCGCAAAGCCCGACCTCGGCGCCCGCGAGGAGGAGCTGGCGCTGGAGGTGCTGCGCTCCGGCCGGCTCTCGCTCGGCCCGATGGGGGAGCGCTTCGAGCGCGAGCTGGCGGGCTGGCTCGGGGTCGAGGACGCGGTCGCTGTCTCCAGCGGCACCGCCGCCCTGCACCTCGGCGTGCGGGCGCTCGGCTGGGGCCCCGGCGACGAGGTCCTGACCAGCCCCTTCAGCTTCGTCGCCTCGGCCAACTGCCTGCTCTACGAGGGCGCGAAGCCGGTCTTCTGCGACGTCGATCCGGTCACGCTCGACCTCGACCCCGCCGCCGCCGAGGCCGCGCTTGGCGAGCGCACCCGGGGACTGCTGCCGGTCCACATCTTCGGCCACCCGGCGGCGATGCCCGAGCTCGAGGCGATCGCCGAGCGGGCCGGCCTCGGCGTCCTCGAGGACGCCTGCGAGGCGCTCGGCGCGGTCGACTCCGAGGGCCGCGCGGTCGGCGCCCGCGGCAACCTCGCCACCTTCGCCTTCTACGCCAACAAGCAGATGACCACGGGGGAGGGCGGGATGATCGTCCCCAGCGATCCCGACGTCGCCGCGCGCCTGCGCAGCGAGCGCAATCAGGGGCGCGCCGCCGACATGGGCTGGCTCGACCACGGCGGCCTCGGCTTCAACTACCGGCTCTCCGACCTCGCCGCGGCGCTCGGCGTCGCCCAGGTCGAGCGGCTCGACTCGCTGCTGGCGCGCCGGGCCGAGGTCGCCTCGCTCTACGAGGAGCGACTGGCCGGGATCGAGAGTGTGGAGGCGCCGATCGCCGGCCGCGGGCAGGAGCGGCGCAGCTGGTTCGTCTACGTCGTCCGCCTCGCCGACGCGGTCGACCGCGACGCGACGATCGCCCGCCTCGCCGAGCGCGGCATCGCCAGCAAGGCCTACCTGCCGTGCATCCACCTCTTCCCGCACCTGCGCGAGCTCGACTACGGCGAGGGTCAGTTTCCCGTCGCCGAAGCGGCCTCGGCGCGCTCGCTGGCGCTGCCTTTCTTCCCGGCGATGAGCGAGGCGCAGGTGGACCGCGTCTGTCAGGAGCTCGCCGCGGCACTCGGTCAGACCGCAATGCCGGGATAATCGCGCGCTTCATGGCACGCTTCCGCAAGGACCCCGATCCCCGCTTCTGGCGGCTCAACCGCTCGCTCGCCTTCGACGCGTGGCTGGCGCCCTACGACATCGACCAGTCGCGAGCGCACGCGCGCGGCCTGCACGAGCTCGGCGTCCTCGACGCCGACGAGCTGGCGCGGATGGACGCCGGCCTGGAGCGCGTGCGCGCCCGCATGGCCGAGCACGGCTTCCAGTTCGAGCAGGCCGACGAGGACATCCACATGGCGATCGAGCGCCTGCTCGGCGAGGAGATCGGGCCGCTGGCCGGCAAGCTGCACACCGGCCGCTCCCGCAACGACCAGGTCGCGACCGACGTGGCGATGGTCGTGCAGGCGCACTCGCTGCGGGCGATCGAGCTCTGCGGCGCCGCGATGGAGCGCCTCTTGGCGCTGGCCGAGGAGCACCGCGAGTGGGCGATGCCCGGCTACACCCACCTGCAGCGGGCGCAGCCGGTCTACCTCGGGCACCACCTGTTGGCCTACTTCTGGATGCTCGCCCGCGATGTGCTGCGCTTTCAGTTCGCGCTCGACAGCGCCAGCGTGATGCCGCTCGGCTCCGGCGCCCTGGCGGGTGTCAACTGGGAGATCGACCGCGAGTCCGTGGCCGCCGACCTCGGCTTCGACCACGTCAGCCACAACTCGATCGACGGCGCCTCCAACCGCGACTTCGTCCTCGACTACCTCTCGGCCGCCTCGGCCTGCGCGATGCACCTCTCCCGGCTCGGCTCGGAACTCGTGATCTGGTCGAGCAGCGAGTTCGGCTTCTGCGAGCTCGACGAGACCTTCTCCTCGGGCTCCTCGATCATGCCGCAGAAGGTGAACCCCGACTCGGCCGAGCTGCTGCGGGCGAAGAGCCCGCGCGTCGCCGCCTCCTACGCCACCCTGCTCGGCGTCATGCACGCCTTGCCGCTCACCTACGGCAAGGACATGCAGGAGGACAAGGAGCCGCTTTTCGATGCGATCGACACGGTCGAGGCCTGCCTCGACGCGACCGAGGGAATGCTGGCCGGGATCGCCTTCGACCGCGAGCGGATGGAGGAGGCCTCCGGCGACGAGATGCTGGCCGCCACCGAGGTCGCCGACCTGCTGGTGCGGCGCGGCGTGCCCTTCCGCGAGGCGCACGGCATCGTCGGCGGGCTGGTGCGCGACGCGGTCGAGAGCGATCGCTCGCTGTCGGAGTTGAAGCCGGAGGAGCTGCGCGAGCGCTCCGAGCACCTCGACGACGCCTACTACGAGGTGCTGCAGCGCAGCAGCTGGCTGGAGTCGAAGCGGGTCGCCGGCGGCACCGCCTCGGCCCCGCTCGCAGCCCAGCTCGAAGAGGCCCGCGAGACGCTGGCGGCGGTCAAGGCCAGAGCCCTCGAAGAGCGCTCTTGACGGTCGACGGGCCTCAAACGTCCAAATCACGGACGCCTGAGGCCCATCGGCTGCCGGCAGCCTTCTTCGCGCGCTCGGTGCACGAGGTGGCGCGCGACCTGGTCGGCTGCCGGCTCTTCTTCGACGGGGTCGGCGGCACGATCGTCGAGACCGAGAGCTACGAGCGCGACGATCCCGCCTGTCACGCCTACGTCGGTCTCACCGACCGCACCGAGGTCCTTTTCGGGCCGCCCGGACGGGCCTACGTCTACCTCTCCTACGGGATCCACAGCCTGCTCAACGCGGTCGCCGAACCCGAGGGCGAGGCGGCCGCGGTGCTGATCCGAGCGCTGGAGCCGACCGCGGGACTGGAGGTCATGCGGGAGCGACGTGGAGACCGGCCCGACGCGGAGCTCTGCTCGGGGCCCGGCAAGCTCACCGAGGCACTCGGGATCGGGCTCGAGCTGAACGGCGCCGACCTCTGCCGCGATCCCTTCCTGCTGCTGCCGCCCGCAGGCGACGCGCCATCCGTCCTCACCGGCCCGCGAATCGGCATCACCAAAGCAGTCGACCGGCCCTGGCGCTTCTGCGCCGCCGGCAGCCGCTTCGTCTCGCGGCCGCGGCTCTAGCCGGCGGTCACGCCACCGCCACCGCCGCTGGATTCCGGCGCGGCTTCGGGCGTTTCGGGTGCAGCTTCCGGCGCGGCTTCGCCTTCGGGCGCGGCTTCGGATTCCGGCGCCGGCGCGCTTTCTTCGCCTTCCGGCGAGGCTTCGTATTCGCCGCTCGCTTCGGGGGGGACGTACGGTTCGTATTCGCCCGCTTCGAAGTCTTCGCCGTTCTCCTCGGCCGCCTCGCGCGCCTCCTTTTCGGCCGCGCGGTTGGCCTTGATCTCCTCCCAGGCCGACATCACGCTGGCCCAGATCAGGGCCGGGAAGGTGCCGCCCATCACCGGGCCGCCGTTGAAGAGGGTCGTCATCGGCGTCGTCGAGTCCGGGTAGCCGACCCAGACGCAGGCGGTCGCTTCGTCGCTGATGCCACCGCAGAACCAGGCGTCGCCGTTGTTCTCGGTCGTGCCGGTCTTGCCCCATTGGCCTTCGGCGCCGATCTGGGCGTTCGTGCCGGTGCCGCTGGAGACCACCGTTTCGAGGATCCGTCTCGCTTCTTCCGCCGTCCCCTCGTCGAAGATCTGCTCGTGGGTGGAGTCGTTGTCGCCGCCCTTGATCGTCTGGTCGTCCTTGTCGGTGACCTGGGTGTAGGAGACAGGGCTGTTGCCGGGTCGTGGCGCCAGGGTGCCGCTGACGCGGTCGCCGTCGTTGCCGATCGTGCTGTAGGCGTAGGCCCAGCCGACCGGGGTAACGCCGATCTCGAGCCCGCCCAGGACCATCGCCGGGTTGGTCGAGATCGGGTCGTCGTAGCCCGCCTTGTGGATCGTCGCCGCGATCGAGCGGGTGCGGTCGGCGACCGTCTTGCCCTCCAGGCCCTCGAGCGCGAGCTGCGCGTAGACCGAGTTGTCGGAATTGGTCGTGGCGCAGATGATCGAGCAGGCGCCGGCGTAGAAGTCGCCGTCGTTGGTGACCGTGAAGGTTTCCTGGCCGTTCTTGCCGAAGCTGAATTCCTGCGGCGCCGATTCGTAGACGGTTTCCGGCGAGATCCCCTCTTCCAGCGCCGTCAACAGCGTGAACGGCTTGATCGAGGAGCCGGGCTGCCGGTGGCCCTGGGTCGCCAGGTTGAAGGGCTTGGTCTCGAAGTCGGGGCCGCCGACCATCGCCTTGATGCCGGCGTTGCGGTTGTCGATCACGACCACCGAGGCCGTTGCCGGCGAGTAGCCGAGGTAGGAGTTGACCGCTTCCTCGGCCGCTTCCTGCAGGCCGAGGTCGAGCGTCGACTTGACTTTGAGCCCGCCGAAGAAGGCTTTCGAGGCGCCGTAGCGTTCGACCAGCTGCTGGCGCAGGTAGGCGGTGAAGTAGGGGGCCTCGGAGTCGAGGGTCGGCGGTTCGATGTCGTCCGGCGCCGGCAGCGCCTGCTTGGTCCCTTCCTCGAACTGCTCCTGGGAGATGTAGCCCTGTTCGTACATCTTTTCCAGCACGAGATTGCGCTGGGCGAGCGAGTTTTCGGGGTAGACCTTGGGGTCGTAGGCGGAGGGCGAGGAGATACTGGCGGCCAGCGTCGCCGCCTCCCAGGGCTCCAGCACCGAGGCGCAGGGCTCGACCGGGGTGCCGCAACCGGGGTGGGCCGCGCCGAAGAAGGTCCGCGCCGCGGCCTCGACGCCGTAGGCGCCCTCGCCGAAGTAGATCGTGTTTAGGTACTGGGTGAGGATTTTGTCCTTGCTCCAGTGCCGCTCGAGGCGGTAGGCGAGCGCCGCCTCCTTGAACTTGACGAAGACCGTGCGGGTGTCCTGGGCTTCCAGCGCGTTCTTGACGAACTGCTCGGTGATCGTCGAGCCGCCCTGGGCGGCGCTCTGGCTGAGGATGTCTTTGACCAGGGCGCGGCCGATGCCCTGGAAGTCGACGCCGCTGTGCTCGTAGAAGCGGGCATCCTCGATCGAGACCACCGCGTTCTTGATGTTGGGGGAGATCTGGCCCGAGTTGAGGAGGATCTTGTTCTGGTCGCTGGTCAGGGTGCCGATCGGCTCCCCGTTGGAGTCGTAGATCTCGCTGTTCTTCGAGGCCTTGTACTGGGCGAAGTCGTAGATCGCCGGGAGATCCTGGGAGACGGCGGCCATCATCCCGAAGACCATCGAGACCATCGCCAGGATCGCCAACCCGAGCAGGACGAAGAGGACGCGCAGCTTCTTCAGGCGCGGTTTGCGTCTGTCCGGAGGGCCGGGTGCGACCGGCACGGTGGGGGGAGCCGGGGGCGCGGGCGGAACGCTGCCGCCGCCACTCTGCCGGCGCTTTAGTCCTAGGACGGCCATCAACAAGAGAACGCCCGAAGACCTGAGC
>CAWHSV010000013.1:0-9814 GCA_963832065.1 uncultured Actinomycetes bacterium | reverse complement strand
GGTTGAGGTAGAGGCCGTACTCGGCGCCGTTGACGCTGACCAGCGCGTAGCCGGTGCGGGGGGCGGGGACGCCGAGGCGCCGAAACGACTCGTAGGCAAGCGCCTCGTGGACCCCGGTCGCGTCCTGGACCATGCTGTTCAGGGTCAGCTTCTCGATGCCGGCGATCGTCTGGTCTTCGACGTACGCGTCGAGCTTGACCTTGAAGCCGGCCTTCTCGCCGAGCGGACCGGAACGAGGACTCGCCCTTGAGCCGGATACCCACCTGGAGCGGACCGTAGGCGTGGCCCGCCGCGTGCAGCGAGATCGTCCCCGGCTGGTACTCGCCGGGTTCGTCGGCGAGGCCGTCGATCGAGGTCTGCGGCAGCGTCAGGTCGACCTCGGCGACGGTCGTCGTCTCATAGAGCCAGCCCGCGGCCCCGGCGCCGGTTCGGCGGTCGCGGCAGCGGGGGCGCAGAGGGCGACGAGGGTGCAGAGCGCGGTTCCCAGCGGCGGCTCGGATCGAAGGCATTGGGCACGGTAACCGCCTGGAGGGCGATTTCGGCATCGTCTATTTGTCCAAAAAACTCAAGTTCGTGCCCAACCCACTCGATAAGGCGGCCCCGCCACGGCCCCGACCCCCTACGCACTCCGAACAGGCCATCAAGTTCGCCATGCATCGCCTGGCGAACTTGATGGCATCTGGCGGACCGCTACTTGGGAGGGAGGGAGGCGGCGAAGTCGGCGCCGGCGTCGACCCAGGCGCCGAGGGCCTCGTCGGTTGCGGTCGCCTCGGGGCCGACGAAGACCATGTTCTTCGCCGGGCGGCCGGTGAAGTCCATCGGCCTCACATGGGGCTCGGCGAGGGCGCGCTCCGCGTCGGCGGGGTCGAGGCGGACCATCAGGTCGTCGCCGATCAGTCCGACGGCCATGTTGCCGTCGAGCATGAAGGCGACCCCGCCGAACATCCGCCGCTCGCTCAGCGCCGCGCGCGGGGCGAGCGCCTCGCGAACACGGTCGGCCAGCGTCTCGTCGTAGGCCATCGAAGAAACGTAGCGGCAGCGCCATCCCCGACCCGTCCGCCGGGGCCCTCCCACGGCGAGGCCAGCCAGGCGCGGTGAATCTGATTCGATAGGCGCCGCATGGCAGTCAGCGCCCAATACAGCGTCACGATCCGCGTCGAGCTCGACGCGCGTAAAGAGCCCCTGGGCAAACTCACCGCGGTGATCGCCGAGGCCGGCGGCCAGCTGCAGGGAGTCGACCTCGTGCCCGGCGCCGGCGGCGAGGGGAAAAGGGTGCGGGAGTTCACGATCGACGCCCAGGACCGGGAGCACTGGGAGAAGATCCTGCGCGGAATCGGCTCGACCCGCGGCGCCCGCGTCCTCGACTACGTCGACCGCACGATGCAGATGCACCGCGGCGGCAAGATCTCGGTGGAGAACAAGTACCCGCTGAAGACCCGCGACGACCTCTCGATGGCCTACACGCCGGGCGTCGCCCGCGTCTGCCAGGACATCCACGCCGACCGCGCCAAGGCCTTCGAGTACACGATCAAGAAGAACACGGTCGCCGTCGTCTCCGACGGCAGCGCCGTGCTCGGCCTCGGCAACATCGGCCCGGAGGCGGCGATGCCGGTGATGGAGGGCAAGGCGATGCTGTTCAAGGAGTTCGCCGAAGTCGACGCCTTCCCGATCTGCCTCGACACCCAGGACACCGAGGAGATCATCAAGGCGACCGAACTGATCGCGCCGACCTTCGGCGGCATCAACCTCGAGGACATCTCGGCGCCGCGCTGCTTCGAGATCGAGGACCGGCTGAAGGAGACGCTCGACATCCCCGTCTTCCACGACGACCAGCACGGCACCGCCGTGGTGACGATGGCGGCCCTCTTCAACGCCCTGAAGATCACCGGCAAGCCGATCGAGGAGCTGCGGGTGCTGATGGTCGGCCTCGGCGCCGCCGGCGTGGCGACGACGAAGATGATGCTCGCCTCCGGGGTCACCCAGATCGTCGGCTGCGACCGCCAGGGAGCGCTCTCGACCAGCCGCGCCGACTACCAGTCCGGCGAGATGACGGGAATCAAGCGCTGGTACGCGGAGAACTCCAACCCCGACCAGCTCAGCGGCCAGCCCGACGACGTGATCGAGGGCATGGACCTCTTCGTCGGCCTGTCGGGACCGGGGATCATCCAGCCCGAGTCGCTCGGCAGGATGAACGACGACGCGATCGTCTTCGCGATGGCCAACCCGAACCCGGAGGTAATGCCCGAGGACGCCGCGCCCTACGTCCGGATCATGGCCACGGGGCGCTCCGACTACCCGAACCAGATCAACAACGTGCTGGCCTTCCCGGGGATCTTCCGCGGCGCCCTGGATGCCGGCGCGCCGCGGATCACCGAGGAGATGAAGCTCGCGGCGGCCCAGGGGATCGCGATGGCCGTCACCGAGGAAGACCTCTCCGAGGACTACATCATCCCCAGCGTCTTCAACCGCGAAGTGGCCCCGAAGGTCGCCGAGGCGGTCGTCGAGGAGGCCAAGCGCGAGGGCCTCGCCCGCGTCAACGAGGAAACGGGCACGTTCTCCACGGTCGATGTCGGGTAGTCCCACGCTGTGAAAGGCGTCCCGACCAGGTGAGGGTCCTCGTCACCGGAGCGAGCGGCTTCCTCGGCTCGGCGCTCTGCGACGCCCTGCTTGACCGCGGCGACGAGGTCGTCGGCCTGACCAGGGACCGCGAGCGCTCGCGCCGGGCGAGCCCGGGCGTCGACTGGCACAGCTGGGAGCCGATGCTGGAACGGCCGCCCGCGGCAGCCCTCGAGGGCGTCGACGGCGTCGTCAACCTGCTCGGCGAGAAGATCGACCAGCGCTGGACCGACGGCGCAAAGGAGCGCATCCTCGAGAGCCGCCGCACCGGCACCCGCAACCTGCTCGGCGCGATCGCCGGCCTCGAGCGCAGGCCGGGTGTGCTGGTCAGCCAGTCGGCGATCGGGTTCTACGGAGACCGCGGCGACGCGCTCGTCGACGAGGACTCGCCCGGCGGCGAGGGCTTCGACGCCGACGTCGTGCGCGAATGGGAGGCGGCCGCGGGCGAGGCGGAGGGGCTGGGGCTGCGCCTCGCGGTCGTCCGCACCGGCCACGTGCTCGACCCGAAGGGCGGCTTCCTGGCCGAGCCTCCTTCCCCCCTTCAGGCTCGGGGTCGGCGGCCCGCTGGCCGGGGGCGAGCAGTACGTCTCCTGGATCCACATCGAGGACGAGGTCGGCATCCTGCTCTGGGCGCTCGACGACGAGCGGGTGAAGGGGACGGTCAACGCGACCGCCCCCAACCCGGTCACCAACCGCGAGCTCTCCAAGGCGCTGGGCCGTGCGCTCGGCCGGCCCGCGGTGATGCCGGTCCCGGGGCTGGCGCTCGACCTGAAATTCGGCCGCGAGTTCGGCGAGGTGCTGAGGGGCGGCCAGCGGGTCGCGCCCAGGCGGACGACCGAGCTGGGCTACGAGTTCCGATTCAGCGAGATCGACGAGGCGCTCGACGATTTGCTGTAGGAGGGGAGCGCCTACCGCCCCTCCCAGACCGATTCGCGGGGCGCCTCGTCGTCGTCGCGGGACCGGAGCAGGTCCAGGACGGTCGCCATGCCGTCCGCTCCCGAGCTGACGGCTATGAGGCGCAGGCCGGCCTCGTCGAGGATCGGCCTGGTGACGCGGATCGCCGGGCCCGGAGCCTCCAGGTAGGCGACGCTGCTCGAGTCCTCGACCGCCCGGCGCGCGTTCGCCCCGGCGGCTGCCAGGTCGAGCCTGCCGCCGGCCAGCACCGGCTCCGTGCACACGACCCGCACCCGCACCCGACCGCCCGCGCTCCCTGCGGGCAGCGCGTCCCTCGCTTCGCCGCAGAGAACCGCACCTGCATAGACGTTGACGGAGGCTCCGTCACTCGACGCCGCGAGTCTGCTCCGCAGCCAGCGATACGAGCCGCTTGGCAGGACGAGAGAGGCCGGCGGCCCCTCCCAAAACACTCAAGAGCGGCCTCCGGCCGCTCGTTTTGGGAAGGGTTGCCGGCCCCTCCCGCCACCTACCCAAAGAAGACCTCTGCCTCGGCATAAAGCGCCTCCGGCACCGTCTTCAGCTCTGCCGTCGCCTCGCTCAGATCGACGAGGCGGATCTCGGTTCCGCGCAGGGCCGTCATCTTGCCCCAGTCGTGTGCGTCGGCGGCCTCGATCGCGTGCAGTCCGAAGCGGGTCGCGAGCACGCGGTCGAAGGCGGTCGGCGTGCCGCCGCGCTGGACGTGGCCGAGGACCGTGGCGCGTGTCTCCTTGCCGGTCCGTCGCTCGATCTCCCCCTCGAGCCAGTGCGCGATCCCGCCCAGGCGAACGTGGCCGAAGGAGTCCTTCCCGGCGTCGAGCTCGGCCGGGATGCCCCCCTTCGGCTTGGCCCCCTCGGCGACGACGACGATCGGCGCGAACCGCGCTTCGTAGCGGCGGCCGACCAGCTCGCAGACCTCGTCGAGGTCGAACTCCCGCTCCGGGATCAGGATCACGTTGGCGCCGCCGGCGAGGCCGGCGTGGAAGGCGATCCAGCCGGCGTGGCGGCCCATCACCTCGACGACGAGCACGCGGTGGTGGCTGTCGGCGGTCGTGTGCAGGCGGTCGATCGCCTCCATCGCGATGTTGACCGCGGTGTCGAAGCCGAAGGTGTAGTCGGTGGCGCCGAGGTCGTTGTCGATCGTCTTCGGCACGCCGACGACGTGCAGCCCCCGCTCCTCGTGGAGCCGCGAGGCCGCCCCGAGCGTGTCCTCGCCGCCGATCGCGATCAGCCCCTCGACGCCGGCGGACTCCAGGTTCTCGGCGATGCGCGCGCCGCCGTCCTCCACTCCCTCGCCGAACGGGTTGGTCCGCGAGGAGCCGAGGATCGTGCCCCCGCGCGGGAGGATCCCGCGCACCTCGGGAACGCCGAGCGGCTGCTGGTCGTTCTCGAGCGGGCCCCGCCAGCCATCGCGATAGCCGACGAACTCGTGGCCCATCCGCTCGACGCCCCTGCGGACGATCGCGCGGATCACCGCGTTCAGCCCCGGGCAGTCGCCCCCGCCGGTGAGCACGCCGATGCGCATCGATCCGCACTTTAGGCACTGTCGCGGGCGAGCGTGAGGCGATAGGTTCGAAGGACCCCGAGGAAGGAGCGACATGAACGACTCACCCGATCTGGCGACGGTAACCGAGCGTCCAGCAGCAGACCTGGTCGAAGGGCGACTTCGCGATGGTCGCCAACCTCGTCTACATGGACGCCGAGAACCTGGCCGAGGCGCTCGAGCTGATCCCGGGCGAGCGGGTCCTCGACGTCGCCTGCGGCAGCGGCAACGCGCGCGCTCGCCGCGGCCCGGCGGACCTGGGGCGGCGTGGTCGGCGCCGACTACGTCCCGGCCCTGCTCGAGCGCGGCCGCGAGCGCGCCGCCGCCGAGCGGCTCGACGTCGAGTTCGTCGAGGCCGACGCCCAGGACCTCCCCTTCGAGGACGCCTCCTTCGACGTGGCGATGTCGATCTTCGGCGCGATGTTCGCCCCCGACCAGCCGAAGGCCGCCGCCGAGCTGCTGCGCGTGGTCAGGCCCGGCGGCCGGATCGGGATGGCGAACTGGACCCCGGACGGCGCCGTCGGCACGATGTTCCAGACGATCGCCAAGCACGCGCCGCCGCCGCCCGGAGTCGAGTCGCCGCTGCTCTGGGGCACCGAGGAGCGCCTGCGGGAGCTGTTCGGCGACGGGATCTCCGACCTGCAGGGTCGAGCGCCGGCTCTCCCGCCAGGCGTTCCGCTCGGCCGATCACTACATCGAGTTCTTCCGCACCTACTTCGGCCCCACCAAGATGCGCCTACGAACGGGTCGGGGCCGAGGGCGAGCAGGCGCTCACCGACGACCTGCGCGCCTTCCTCGAGCAGAGCAACACCGCGGGCGACCGGGCGCTGGTGCTCGAGGCCGAGTACCTGCGGGTGGTCGCCACCCGAGCCTAGGACTCGGCGACGCCGGGACGCGGCGGCCTAGGACTTCGGCACGACGACGCGGATCGCCGCGCCGACGAAGAGCACGGTGAGGAAGACCAGGCCGGCGATCGGGCCGCCCTGCCCGAGGGCGTAGGACAGCGTCATCGCGGCGAGCGCCAGAAAGAGTGTGACCACCATTCCCATGCGGCCGGGAGATTAATGGATCGGCCCGCGGGATCGAGTGCCTGCCGCGGGCACCCGCTAGGGGCGAGCGCCTCGCGCGTCGCGCGCAGGAACTCGCCGACCGCCTCGGCGGCCGCGCGCGGGGAGCCCGCATCGCCGGCGGCGCGAACCAGGCGGCTGCCGATGATCACGCCGTCGGCGACCTCGCCCCACCTGCGCGGCCTGCTCCGGGGTGCCGATCCCGAAGCCGACCGCGACCGGCACCTCGGACTCGGCCTTGGTGGCGGCGACGAGGTCGGCCAGCTCCTCGGGCAGCTGCTCCCGCTCCCCCGTGGTCCCCACCGTCGAGACGACGTAGACGAAGCCCCGGGCGACGGCGCAGATCTCGCCGAGGCGCCCGGCCGGGGTGGTCGGCGCGACCAGCGGCACGAGCGCCAGCCCGGCGGCGGTGAAGGCGTCGCGGATCTCCTCGCCCTCGCCGAGCGGCAGGTCGGGGACGATCGCGCCGGCGGCGCCGGCCTCGGCCGCGCGGGCCGCGAAGGCCTCGGCGCCGCCATGGGCGAGGACCATGTTCGTATAGACCATCAGCACGACCGGCAGGCGCTCGGAGACCGAGGAGCAGATCTCGAGCGCCGCCGTCGACGTTGCCGCCGCCGGCGAGCGCCGCGGTGGCCGCCGCGTGGATCGTCGGGCCGTCGGCCAGCGGGTCGGAGAAGGGGATGCCGAGCTCGATCAGGTCGGCGCCGGCAGTCGGCGTAGGCGTCGCCGACCGCGAGCGAGGTCTCGTGATCGGGGAAGCCGCCCATCATGTAGGGCATCAGCGCGGCGCGGCCCTCGGCGCGCGCGGCCTCGAAGGCGGCCAGCACCGCTCGCCTCGCCGGGAGGCGCGGCGATCTCAGCCACCGCTCTTCTCCAGCACCTCGGCCAGGTCCTTGTCGCCCCGCCCGCGAGAGGCAGACGACGTCGTAGCCCTCGCCGCCGCCGTTCTCCAGCAGCCAGGCGATCGCGTGCGAGGACTCGAGCGCCGGGATGATCCCCTCGAGGCGCGAGAGCGCGGCGAAGGCGGAGAGCGCCGCCTCGTCGGTGACCGCCGTGTAGGTGGCGCGGCCGGTGTCGCGCAGGTGGGCGTGCTCGGGCCCGACGCCCGGATAGTCGAGCCCGGCGGAGATCGAGTGCGCCTCGAGGATCTGGCCCTCCTCGTCGGCGATCACCGAGGAGAGCGAGCCGTGCAGGACCCCGGTCCGGCCGGCCCCGAGCGAGGCGCCGTGGCGCCCGCTGTCGAGCCCCTCCCCCGCCGCCTCGACCCCGATCAGCTCGACCTCGGCGTCGTCGACGAAGGGGGTGAAGATGCCGATCGAGTTGGAGCCGCCGCCGACGCAGGCGATCACCCGCGCGGGCAGCGCGCCCTCGGCCGCGAGCGCCTGCTCGCGGGCCTCGTCGCCGATCACCCGTCTGCAGGTCGCGGACCAGCGCCGGGAACGGCGCCGGGCCGACCGCCGAGCCGATCACGTAGTGGGTGCGTCTCGACGTTCGCGACCCAGTCGCGGATCGCCTCGCTGACCGCCTCCTTGAGGGTGCGGGCGCCGGCCTCGACGGGCACGACCTCGGCGCCGAGCAGGCCCATCCGCTCGACGTTGGGCCGCTGGCGGCGGATGTCCTCGGTGCCCATGTAGACGACGCACTCGAGGCCGAGCAGCGCGCAGGCGGTCGCCGTCGCGACGCCGTGCTGGCCGGCGCCGGTCTCGGCGATGATCCGCTTCTTGCCCATCCGCTGGGCCAGCAGGGCCTGGCCGAGCGCGTTGTTGATCTTGTGGGCGCCGGTGTGGGCGAGGTCCTCGCGCTTCAGGTAGACCCGGCGACCGGCCTGCTCGGAGAGCCGCTGCGGCGAGGTAGAGCGGGGTCGGGCGGCCGACGAAGTCGCGGCTGCAGCGCGTCGAGCCGGCCGCGGAACTCCTCGTCCTCGCGGGCCTCGGTCCAGGCCTCGGTGAGCTCGTCGAGCGCGGCGATCAGCGTCTCCGGCACGTAGCGCCCCCCGTAGGGGCCGAACCGCTCCTCGACCTTCGCGCTCATGGTGCGGTGACGCTAGCGCCCTTGGCGGCCTCGAAGAAGGCCGCCATCGCCGCGTGGTCCTTGCGCCCCGGCTCGGCCTCGACGCCGCTGGCGACGTCGACCGCCCAGGGATGGGTGACCGAGATCGCCTCGGCGACGTTCTCGGGGCGCAGGCCGCCGGCGACGATCGCCGGCACCTGCGAGCGCCGCTCGCGCAGCAGGCCCCAGTCGAAGCTCTCGCCGGTCCCGCCCCAGAGCCCGCGCGCGCGGCGGTCGAAGAGGTGCAGGTCGGTGCGGAAGGCCTCGGCCGCGTGGATGTCGGCGGCGCTCGCGACGTGGATCGCCTTGACCACCTTGACCCCCGTTTTCCGGGCGACCTCGGCGCAGAAGCTCGGCCCCTCTTCGCCGTTGAGCTGGACCATCGTCAGCGAGGCGTTCTCGACCGCCCTGGCGACCTCGTCGAGCTCCGGGTTGACGAAGACGCCGACCACCTCGCACTTGCGCCGGAAGGCGGCGGCGATCGACTCCGCCTCGGCGGGCTCGACGCTGCGCGGGCTCTCCGTCGTGGTGGATCAGCCCGATCGCCCAGGCGCCGAGGCGCACGGCCTCGGCAGCATCATCGAGATTCGTGATGCCGCAGATCTTGACCCGCATCCATCCAGGGTACGGGAGACGCCCGGCGAGGCCGTCCCGCCCCGGAGTACGGACGGGGCTATTCCGCTGGACGCCGGGCGATTCGCCGAGCGTCGACGGTGACGGTCTTCTCGTCGCCGCCGCGCAGCAGCGTGACCTCGATCTCCTCGCCGGGCTTCCTGCCGTTGACCACGTTGACGAGCTCTTCCATGCCGCTCGACCCGGCGGCCGTCGAGCTCGGTGATGATGTCGCCGCCGAGGGTGACCCGTGACCCTTCGATCTCCGCTTCGGTGTCGCCGCCCTCGATCCCGGCGTCGGCGGCGGGGCCGTCCTCGACCGCTTCGGCAACGAGCACGCCCTCCTCGACCGGCAGGTTGAGCGCCTGGGCGATCTCCGGGCGTGATCGTGCCGCCGCTGATCCCCATGTAGGCGTGCTTGACGCTGCCGTCCGCCTCGAGCTGCTCGGCGACTTCGCGCGCCGTGTTGATCGGCACCGCGAAGCCGATGCCGACGTTGCCGCCGCCGCCGCCGGCGGCGATCTGCGAGTTGATGCCGACGACGCGGCCCTCGGCGTCGATCAGCGGGCCGCCCGAGTTGCCGGGGTTGATCGCGGCGTCGGTCTGGATCACGTGCGAGATCGAGAAGCCGTTGGGCGCTTCGATCTGCCGCTGCAGGGCGGAGACGATGCCGCTGGTCACGGTGCGGTCGAGGCCGAAGGGGTTGCCGATCGCGACCACCGGGTCGCCGACCTCGAGCTCCGAGGAGTCGCCGAGCGCCAGCGGGTGAAGCTTCTCGGCCGGCACGTCGACCTTGAGCAGGGCGACGTCGGTGGCGGGGTCGGTGCCGACGACCTCGGCCGGGTGGGACTCCTCGTCGGAGCCGAGCGTGACCGAGATCTCGGTCGCCCCCTCGACCACGTGGCTGTTGGTCAGCAGGTGGCCGTCGTCGTCGATCACGAAGCCGGAGCCGGTCGCGGTGCCGCCGCCTTCGGGCTGGCCGAACGGTTCGAAGGGA
>CAWHSV010000012.1:0-33549 GCA_963832065.1 uncultured Actinomycetes bacterium | reverse complement strand
TGGTACCATCGGCAGTCCTATGCGAGCTGCCGACGCATTGATGGAATGCCTCAAGGCCGAGGGTGTCGAGGACATCTTCGGGATCCCCGGCGGCGCCAACCTGCCGACCTACGACGCGCTCGTCGACGCCGGCCTCGACCACATCCAGGTCCGCCACGAGCAGGGCGGCGGCCACGCCGCCGAGGGCTACGCCAAGGCCTCGGGCAACGTCGGCGTCGCCTTCGCCACCTCAGGCCCGGGCGCGACCAACCTGGTCACCGCGATCGCCGACGCGATCATGGACTCGGTGCCGACGGTCTTCATCACCGGCCAGGTGCGCACCGACCTGATCGGCACCGACGGCTTCCAGGAGGCCGACGTCCTCGGCGTGACGCTGCCGATCGTCAAGCACTCCTTCCAGGTCACCGACCCGCGCCAGATCCCCGAGTACGTCCACGAGGCCTTCCACGTCGCCTCGACCGGCCGGCCCGGGCCGGTCCTGCTCGACATCCCGCAGGACCTCTCGCGCGCCGACATCGACTACGAGCCCGCTACCGACCCGGTCGACCTGCCCGGCTACAAGCCCTCGACCGACGGCAACATCAAGCAGATCCGGATCGCCGCCAAAGCGCTCGCCAACGCGACCCGGCCGATGCTCTACACCGGCGGCGGCGTCATCAACGCCAACGCCTCCGAGGAGCTGCGCGAGCTGGCCGCCTCCGACCGCTTCCCGGTCACCTCGACCCTGATGGGCCTCGGCGCCTTCCCGGCCTCCGCACGAGCAGTGGCTGGGGATGCTCGGCATGCACGGCACCCTGCACCGCCAACTAGGCGATGGACAACGCCGACCTGATCGTCGCGATCGGCGCCCGCTTCGACGACCGCATCACCGGCAAGCTCGCCGAGTTCGCGCCGCACGCGAAGTTCATCCACATCGACATCGACCCGGCCGAGATCTCCAAGAACGTCGGCGCCCACATCCCGATCGTCGGCGACGTCAAGCAGGTGCTGCCGAAGCTGACCCGGGAGTACCGCGCGCTGCAGACCGACTCCGCGCCGCCTCGACGCCTGGTGGAAGCAGATCGCGGCTGGCAGCAGGAGCACCCGCTCCGCTACGAGCCGGGCGAGGACGGCGAGATCAAGCCGCAGTTCATGGTCGAGGCGATGCACCGGGCGACCGAGGGCGACGCGATCATCACCTCCGACGTCGGCCAGCACCAGATGTGGGCCGCGCAGTACTACGGCTTCGACAAGCCGCGCCGCTGGATCAACTCCGGCGGCCTGGGGACGATGGGCTTCGGCCTGCCGGCGGCGGTCGGCGCCAAGGTCGCCTGCCCCGACGAGACCGTCGTCTGCCTCGCCGGCGACGGCAGCCTGATCATGAACTGCCAGGAGCTCGCGACCTGCGTCACCGAGGAGATCCCGGTCAAGGTCTTCCTGATGAACAACGGCTACATGGGCATGGTCCGCCAGTGGCAGGAGCTCTTCTGGGACCGCCGCTACAGCTCGGTCGAGATGGGCGCCGAGCCCCGACTGGGTGAAGCTCGCCGAGGCCTTCGGCGCGACCGGCATGCGCTGCGAGAACGCCGCCGACCTCGAGGAGACGATGGTCAAGGCGCTGGAGACCGACGGCCCGGTCCTGCTCGACGTGCGCGTCGCCCAGGAGGAGAACTGCTACCCGATGATCCCGCCGGGCCAGGCCGCCCGCGACATGGTCGAGGCGCCGGAGACGGTGAGCTGATGGAGGCCGGCACCCCGCAGATGGTCAAACTCGAGGACCTGCACGTCCCCGGGCAGCTGAGCGGGCGCAAGCACATCCTCTCGATCCTGGTCGAGAACAAGCCGGGCGTGCTGGCGCGGATCGCGGGCCTCTTCTCGCGGCGCGGCTTCAACATCGACACGCTCGCGGTCGGGCCGACCGACGACCCCAGCATCTCGCGGATCACGCTCACCCTCGACGGCGCCGTCCACCCGATCGACCAGGTGACCAAGCAGCTGCACAAGCTCGTCAACGTGCTCAAGATCCGCGACATGGAGCCGGAGGAGACGGTCGCCCGGGAGATGGCGATGTTCAAGGTCTCCTCGGCGGTCGAGAGCCGCGCCGAGATCATCCAGTTCGCGGAGATCTTCCGGGCGAAGATCGTCGACGTCTCGCGGCGCACGATGACGATCGAGGTGACCGGCTCCGCCGACAAGATCGAGGCCTTCGAGCGCATGGTCCGCCCTCACGGCCTGGTCGAGATGGTCCGCACGGGCGAGATCGCGATCGCTCGCGGCGGCGACTGAGCGCGCCTCCAGCCGGCGCGCTGATCGGCGCGGGCCGTCCGAGCGGCCGGCGCGCCGGACCCTGGTCAGCGTCACCGTCGCGGTCGACGCTCGCCGATCCCTGCGCGGCGGTCTTCGCCTCGCGCCTCGCCTCCGACCGCTGGTTCTGCTGGGAGCAGCCCGACCGCGGGTTCGCCCTGGCCGGCGCTCGGCGTCGCCCACGAGGCGGCCTCGCGCGGGCGAGGCCGCTTCGCCGACGTCGCCGCGCGAGTGCCTGCGGACGGCGCGCGACGCGGTCCTCGACGAGCCGCGCGGGCCTGCCCGCCGGCGCCGGGCCGGTCTGGGCTGGGCGGCTTCGCCTTCGACCCCGACGGCGGCGCCTCCTCGACCTGGTCCTCGCTGCCGCCGGCGCTCGCTGATCCTGCCCGAGCTCTCGCTCTGCCGCAGCGGCGGCGCACCTTCCTCACCGTCAACGCGGTGCGTCCAGCCCGGGCGACGACGCCGAGCGCGCAGGCGGCGCGCTCGGCGCGCGGCTGGCCGGCCTGCGCGCGACGGCGCCGCTGCCGATGCTCGACCCGCACCCGACCGCGCACGCCGAGATCCGCAGCGTCCGCCCGCCGGGCGACTTCGAAGCGGCGGTCGCCGCCGCGACGGAGCGGATCGGCGGCGGGGAGATGAGCAAGGTCGTGCTCGCCCGCGAGGTCGTCGTCAGCGCCGCCGCCGCCCACGACCCGGCGGCCGCTCTTCGGCGCCATGCGCGAGCAGTTCCCCTCCTGCTTCTGCTTCTGCTGCGGCACTCCCGAGGCGGCCTTCATCGGCGCCAGCCCGGAGCTGCTCGTGCGCCGCTCCGGCGCCAGCGTCTCCACGGTCGCCCTGGCCGGCTCGACCCGGCGCAGCTCCGACCCCGCGGTCGACGACCACCTCGGCGAGCAGCTGCTGCGCAGCGACAAGAACCGCCGCGAGCAGCGGATCGTCGCCGAGCGCATCGTCCGCGCCCTGCGCCCGCACGCGGTCTGGGTCGAGGCGGCGCCCGAGCCGGAGGTCGTCAAGGTCGCCAACATCCAGCACCTGGCGACGCCGGTGATCGCCCAGCTCGCCGAGCCGCGCTCGGCGATCGAGCTGGCCGGCATGCTGCACCCGACCCCGGCCGTCGGCGGCGAGCCCTGGCCCGGCGGCGCGCCGGCGATCGCCGAGCTCGAGCGCATGGACCGCGGCTGGTACGCCGGCCCGGTCGGCTGGATGGACGCGACCGAGGACGGCGAGTTCTGCGTCGGCCTGCGCAGCGCCCTGCTGCGCGACCGCGAGGCCCACCTCTTCGCCGGCGTCGGCGTCGTCGCCGGCTCCGACCCCGCGGCCGAGCTGGCGGAGACCGAGGTCAAGCTGCAGGCGCTGCTGCCGCTGCTGGCTGAGTAGCGGGCACGGGCCGCAGGCCTGCGGGCCCTGC
This sequence comes from uncultured Actinomycetes bacterium, assembly GCA_963832065.1. Lineage (GTDB taxonomy): Bacteria > Actinomycetota > Thermoleophilia > Solirubrobacterales > 70-9 > VAYN01. The sequence goes on along the minus strand of CAWHSV010000012.1, from coordinate 29,861 downwards.
GCGCAGCTCGTCGAGGCCATCGGCTGCGCCGTGAGTCGGCCTGCTGGCGCTGAGCGGCCTACGGCGCCGCAGCCGCAGGGCCGTCGGCGCCGACGGACCAGCGGCTCGGCCGATGCGCGACTCGGTCCCCTCCGCGCTCGGTGGACGAGCGGTGACGACGAAACCGGTCGCCGGCGCTCGGCCGTGCTCGACGGCGAGCTGGCGGTCGACCGCACGTCGATGCTCGCCTGGTCGCCCGACGGGGGACAGGGTCGCCTTCGACAGTCAGGGTCTGCGACGTCGGTGACACCGGATCTTCGTCGTCGCGGCGGACGGGGCCGGCCTGCGGGCGTCCCCGGGACCGCGGGCGCGGTTCGCGCCGGTCTTCGCCCCGGACGGCCGCCGGTCGCCTTCTGCCCGCAGGACCCGCGCGGAACGACCGCGGCGGCGACCATCTACCGAAGCGTCGCCGTCTGGCTCGTCGACTCGCCGGCCGCGACGGCTCGACGGCCGCCTCACCCCCTGGCGCGACGTGGCGTCGGACTCCGCAGTCGCTTCTCGCCGGACGGCTCGAGGCTGCTCGCCGACCGGGACCCGTCGAGCGGAGCGAGCCCGAGACCGGCTCGCTCTGCCGCAGCGGCGGCCGGGCGCTGCGTCCTCGCCGATGAGCCGCCGAACCGGCCTGCTCGCCGGACGGCTCCCGCGTCGCCTTCCTCGCGCCGCCCGCGCCGGCGCCGTCAGGCCATCGGCGAAGCTCCGGGCTGCGAAACGACCGTCGACCGTTCGCGCGAGGCCGCGGCTCCCGGCTGAGGCGGCCTGACCCGGACCGCCGTCCGAGGTCGAGCTGGCCGAGCTGGGACCCCTCGGGCGAGCGGATCGCCTTCACCCGCCTGCCGGCGGCTCCTCCCTCGGCTTCACTCGGCTTCGGCGACGTCGATCGCGCAGGTCAACGCCGACGGCAGCTGCCGGACGCGATCTCCGCGGTCGCCGCGGCATCGCCCTCTGGGGCCGCCTGGCAGCCCGGCCCCGGCCGCGAGGCCGGCCCGATCGGCTGCTGAGCAGGGCAGCGCGTCGCGGACGGCCGCTCGGCGAGGCGGCGGTGCGCTCGACGTTGGTCGCGCGGTCGGTCCTGACCTCGATCAGGCCGGTGCCGGCGGCGAGCGCGTCGGGCAGCTCGGCGAGCGACTCGAGGCGGCGGTGGGGGAGGTCGAAGAGCGCGGCGGCCTTGGCGGCGTCGACGCCGCGCGGGGTGCCGAGCAGCGCCTCGAACTCCTCGCCGCGAGCGCCTGCTCCTGGGCAGGAAGTGGAAGATGCCGCCGCCGTCGTTGTCGATGACGACGATGCGGACCGGGGTGGAGACGTCGCGCAGGGCGGCGAGGCCGCCGAGGTCGTGGAGCAGGCCGAGGTCGCCGGTGACGATCGTCGTCGGCCGGCCGCTGGCGTGGGCGGCGCCGATCCCGGAGGAGATGCAGGCCGTCGATCCCGTTGGCGCCGCGGTTGCTGAGGAAGAGGACGTCGGCGTCGCCGGCGGCCAGGAACGCCTCCTGGTCGCGGATCGGCATGCTCGAGGCGGTGTAGACGAGGTCGCCGTCGCGGTGGGCGGCGCCGAGCGCGCGGTGCAGGGCGGGCTCGGAGATCGGCCGCTTCCGCCGACCAGGCTCGTCGCTCGAGCGCCGCCTGGCGCCGCCGCCTCGGCCGCGATCCACGCTCGCGGCGCGCCGCGCGGCTCCTCGCTCCAGCCGCGCCGCCCAGCCGGCGGCCAGCTCGGTCGGGTCGGCGCGCAGGATCGCCGCGGCGCGGTTGCTCGGCTCGTTCCAGCCGCCGCGGGGGTCGACGACGATTTCGCTCGGCGCCGCTCGCCGCCAGCCAGGCCCGCAGCGGCTTGCTGGTCGGCATCTCGCCGAAGCGGAGGACGAAGTCGGGGACGACCGAGCGGGCGAAGCGCTCGTCGCGCAGCAGCAGGTCGTAGGCGGCGATCGACGTGGGAGCGGTCGTGGGGGCCGCAGCGCAGCTGCGAGGTCGGCTCGGCGAGGATCGGGAAGCCGGAGACGCGGGCGAGGTGGGCGAGCGGCTCGCGCAGCTCGGGGTCGAGCTGGCGGCCGGCGACGATCACGCCGGCGATCGCGTCGCCGATGTGGCCGGCCACCTCCTCGAGCAGGAAGGCCGAGGGCTCGAGGTCGATCCGGCGTCACCGCGGTCAGCGGCCGCCCGTCGCGGCCCTCCAGCGCCAGCGGGTCGGTCGCGGTCACCGCGCCCTCGACCGGGACCGGCGCCAGCGGCTCGCGCCAGGGCAGGTTGAGGTGGACCGGGCCCGGGCGCGGATCTCGCCGCGCGCCGCGGCCAGCGCCCGGCAGGCGACCGAGCGGTAGTGGAGCAGGCCCGTCGTCGTCGGCCGTCGTGGGTGCCGACTTCGCAGAACCAGCGCACCGAGGAGCCGAAGAGCTTGATCTGGTCGATCGTCTGGCCGGCGCCGATCCCGCGCAGCTCCGGCGGCCGGTCGGCGCTCAGCACGACCAGCGGCAGCGCCGATTCGTCGGCCTCGCAGACCGCCGGGTGGTAGTTGGCGACCGCGGTGCCCGAGGTGCAGAGCAGCGCCACCGGCTCGCCGCTCGCCTGCGCGGCGCCGAGCGCGAAGAAGCCCGCCGAGCGCTCGTCGACGATCACCGTCACCTCGATCTCCGGCTGGCGCCAGAGCGCCACCGCCAGCGGCGTCGAGCGCGAGCCGGGGGAGACGACCGCGTGCCGCAGCCCGCCGCGCGCGAGCTCCTCGACGAAGGCCGAGGCGAGGGCGGTGTTGGCGTTGGTCGGGTCCACGGCTGCGTAAGCACTTTGTCGCCATCTGGCGACGAAAGCGCCGAGAGGCTAAAGCCGATGCAGGTCGAGCGCCCGCTCGTCGATCTCGACGCCGAGGCCGGGGCCCGGGGGCAGGTGCAGCATGCCGTCGCGCAGCTCGCACTCGACCGCGGCGATGGTCGAGGCGAAGAGGCGCTGGGTGGCGAGGCCGTGGGCGAGCTCGAGCGCGCCGGCCGGCGGCGCCTCAGCCAGCGTCTGCGCCACCTGCGCCGCCGCCGCGATCCCGACCGGGCCGTCGAGGGCGCTGGAGAGGTAGGACGGGCAGCACCTCGGCGATCGCGATCGCCTCCTCCGGCCCGCCGACCTTGGAGAGCTTGACCCCGGCCAGGTCGCAGGCGCCCGAGCGAGACCGCCCGCTCGGCGTCGGCGCGGCTCTCGACGCTCTCGTCGCCGGCGATCGGGATCGAGGTCGCCGCCGCCACCTCGGCCGCCTCCTCCAGCGTCGCCACCGGCTGCTCGGCCAGCTCGACGTCGAGCTCCTCCAGCTCGCCCAGCGTGCGCTTTGCCGCCTCCACGTCCCAGGCGGCGTTGGCGTCGACCCGGATCCGCGCCTGCGGCCCGACCGCCTCGCGCACCGCCCGCACCTGGCCGGCGTCGTCGCCGACGCCGAGCTTCAGCTTGAAGGTCGAGAAGCCCTCCGCCGCCCAGCGCAGGGCGTCCTCGGCGACCGCCGCCGGCTCGCCCGCGACCAGCGTCGCGTTGCAGCGGCACCGGCTCGCAGCGTCGCGCGGCGCCGGCGGCCCTCGGCCGCGGCCCGCCGCCCGCGCAGGTCCAGCAGCGCGGTCAGCGCCGCGCAGCGTGCCGGCGCCGAGAGGTTGGCGACGCCGCCGCGCAGGCTCGCCTCGTCCAGCTCCGAGAGCTCGCCGAGCAGCTCCAGCTCGCCGACCACCCGCGCCAGCGTCGCGCCGCCGCGCAGCGCAAGCGGCACCGCTTCGCCGAGCCCGGTCAGCCCGTCCTCGGAGCGCAGCCGCAGCAGCACCATCTCGCGCCGCTCGAGGCTGCCGCGCGCGGTCACGTAGGGCTCGCGGAAGGGCAGCGCGTAGGGGATGACCTCGACGGAGGCGATTCGCACCGCACAGCTTCTCACTTGCAGGCGTGCCCGCCCGGTCAGCTGGAGATCAGCAGCCCGGCCGCGACCAGCAGGCTGTAGACGGCCAGCACGCAGCCGGTCGCGGCGAGGGCGCCGTTCAGCGCCGGGCCGTCGGTGCGGTTGGTCATCGCCCGCATCGGCGCGAACGCCAGCGGCAGCGCCAGCAGGCCGATCAGCGGCAGCGCGCTCGCTTCGCCCGCGGCCAGCGCGATCGGCAGCACCACGAAGGCGCCCAGCATCAGCAGCCGGTAGAGCACCACCGCGTTGTGGCGGCCCATCCGCACCGCCAGCGTCATCTTGCCGGCCCGCCGGTCGGTCTCGAGGTCGCGGACGTTGTTGACGACGAGGATCGCGGTGGCGAGGAAGCCGACCGAGATCGAGAGCCCCAGCGGCAGCGCGTCGAGCTGCTCGACCTGCACGTAGTAGGAGCCGTTGACGGCGACCAGGCCGAAGAAGAGGAAGACGAAGACCTCGCCGAGGCCGGCGTAGCCGTAGGGCCGCGGGCCGCCGGTGTAGAGGACGCCGGCGGCGATCGAGAGCGACGCCGACGACGAGGATCACCGGCCCGGCCACGATCGCCAGGTAGATCCCGCAGGCGACCGCGACCGCGAAGGCGATCCAGGTCGCCGTCAGCACCCGCTGCGGCGTCACCAGCCCGGCCGAGGTGACCCGCACCGGCCCGAGCCGGTCGGCGGTGTCGGCGCCGCGCTTGGCGTCGGAGTAGTCGTTGGCGAGGTTGGTCCCGATCTGGATGAAGATCGAGCCGACCAGGGCCGCGACGAAGGCGCCCCAGCGCGGCAGGTTCCCGACCCACTGCACCGCCGCCGCGGTGCCGACCAGCACCGGCGCGATCGCCGCCGGCAGCGTCCTTGGCCTCGCGGCCATCAGCCAGATCCTCACGCTGCGATCCCGACGGGACCGAGGGCGAGCGTCTTGCTTTCGCCAGCGCGGCTCTCGGACGGACGCCTTCGCCGTCGAAAGTGCGGAGCCCCTCCCGGCCATCGTCTCATGGCCGCCTCGGGAACTTGGAGAAGTCCGGTTGCCGCTTCTGCTTGAAGGCCTCGCGCCCCTCGGCGGCCTCCTCGCTGCCGTAGAAGAGCAGGTTGGCGTCGTGGGCCAGCTGCTGGATCCCGGCGTAGCCGTCCTCGTGGGCGTTGAAGCTGGCCTTGACCAGGCGCAGCGCGAAGGGGGAGAGGGCGAGCATGTCGCGGCACCAGGCGACCGTCTCGCGCTCGAGGTCCGCGAGCGGCACGACCGCGTTGACCAGCCCCATCTCCAGCGCCTCCTCGGCGTCGTACTGGCGGCAGAGCAGCCAGAACTCCTTCGCCTTCTTGGTCCCGACCAAGTCGCGCAGCAGCGAGGCGCCGAAGCCGCCGTCCCAGGAGCCGACCCGCGGCCCGGTCTGGCCGAAGACGGCGTTGTCGGCGGCGATCGTGAGGTCGCAGCAGAGTGGAGGATGTGGCCGCCGCCGATCGCGTAGCCGGCGACCATCGCCACCACCGGCTTCGGCAGCCGCCGCATCTGCACCTGCAGGTCGGTGACGTGGAAGCGGCCGAGCGAGGCGCCCTCGGCGACGTAGCCGCTGTCGCCGCGGACCGTCTGGTCGCCGCCGGAGCAGAACGCCTGCTCCCCTCGCCGGTGAGGACGATCGCGCCGACCTCGGTGTCCTCGCGCGCCAGCTCCAGCGCCGCGGCGACCTCGACCAGCGTCTGCGGCCGGAAGGCGTTCAGCACCTCGGGCCGGTCGATCGTGATCTTGGCGATCCCGTCGGCCTTCTCGTAGCGGATGTCCTCGTACTCGCCGGCGCCGCTCTCCCACTCGATCGGCGCGTAGAGATCCTGCTCGGGCGGGGCGTCCTTATGGCGTTTGGGCATGATGGGCACGATATCCAGCCGATGAAGCTCGACGACTGGCTCGCCCAGAGATCCCAAAGCTGCCCCGACCGCACCGCCCTGGTGGCGGACGGCGCCGAGATGACCTACGCCGAGCTGGAGGCGGAGGCGACCTGGGTCGCGCGCCGCCTCGCCGCCCACGGCGTCCGCCGCGGCTCGACCGCGGCGCTGACCATGCACCCGCGCCGCGAGCAGGTGGTGCTGGCGCACGCGCTGATGAAGGTCGGCGCCAGCCTGCTGCCGCTGAGCCCGCGGCTGACCGCGGCCGAGCGGGCGGCGATCGTCGCCGCCGAGGAGCCGATCGTCGACCTCGACGACGCCGGCGAGCTGACCCAGACCGAGGCCGACATGCCGCTGCTCGGCGAGCACGACATGGACGAGGTCTGCGCCCGCGTGCTGACCAGCGGCAGCACCGGCGCCCCGCGCCCGGTCGGCCTCACCTACGGCAACTTCCTCTGGAGCGCGGTCGGCTCCGCCTTCAACATCGGCGTCGACCCGGCGGACCGCTGGCTCTGCTGCCTGCCGCTCAGCCACATCTCCGGCCTCGGGATCGTCATGCGCTCGGTCATCTACGGCACCACCGCGGTCGTCCACGACGGCTTCGACGTCGACCGCGTCGGCGCCGCCCTCGAAGGCGAGGGGATCACCGTGGTCTCGGTGGTGGCGACGATGCTGACCCGGCTGCTCGAGGCCGGCGCCGACCTCTCCGGGCCGCGGGCGATCCTGGTCGGCGGCGGCCCGGTGCCCGAGGAGCCGCTGGAAGAGGCGATCGCCAAGGGCGCGACCGTGGTCCAGACCTACGGCCTGACCGAGACCTGCTCGCAGGTGACGACGCTGGCTCCCGCCGACGCCCAGCGCAAGCTCGGCTCCGCCGGCCGGCCGCTGCTGACCACCCACCTGCGGATCGAGGACGGCGAGATCCTCGTCCAGGGCCCGACCGTCGCTCCCGGCCGCGCCGACGCCGACGGCTGGCTGCACACCGGCGACCTCGGCCACATCGACGAGGAGGGCTTCCTCTATGTCGACGACCGGATCGACGACATGATCGTCAGCGGCGGCGAGAACATCGTCCCGGCCGAGGTCGAGGAGGTGCTGCTGCGCCACCCCGAGGTCGCCGACGCCGCCGTCGTCGGCCGCGAGGACCCGGAGTGGCAGCAGGCGGTGACCGCTGTGGTCGTGCTTGCGAGCGGCTCCGCCGTCGACCCCGGACGAGCTGCGCCACCACTGCGCCGAGTCGCTGGCCGGGTACAAGGTGCCGAAGCGGGTCGAGCTGGCGGCGGCGCTGCCGCGCACGCCCTCGGGCAAGCTGATGCGAAGAGCGCTCCGATAGCCTGCCCGCCCATGCGCACTGACGACATCTTCTACGACAAAGACGCCGACCTCGGCAAGCTCGACGGCAAGACCGTCGCGATCCTCGGTTACGGCTCCCAGGGGCACGCCCACGCCCTCAACCTCAAGGACTCCGGGGTCGACGTGGTCGTCGGCCTGCGGCCCGGCTCCTCCAGCCGCGCCAAGGCCGAAGCGGCCGGGCTCGAGGTGCTCGACGTCGCCGAAGCCGCCAGCCGCGGCGACCTGGTGATGATCCTGCTGCCGGACGAGAAGCAGGCCGAGGTCTGGAACGCCGAGATCGCCGACGGCATCGCCCCCGGCAACCTGCTGCTCTTCGCCCACGGCTTCGCGATCCACTTCGGCGAGATCGAGCCGCCGCCCGGCGTCGACGTCGGCATGGTCGCGCCCAAGGGCCCCGGCCACCTGGTCCGGCGCCAGTACGAGGAAGGCAACGGCGTCCCCTGCCTGATGGCGGTCCACCAGGACGCCAGCGGCAACGCCCACGACCTCGTCCTCGCCTACGCCTCCGGGATCGGCGGCGGCCGCGCCGCGGTGATCGAGACCAGCTTCAAAGACGAGTGCGAGACCGACCTCTTCGGCGAGCAGGCCGTGCTCTGCGGCGGCGCCTCGGAGCTGGTCCAGGCCGGCTTCGAGACCCTGGTCGAGGCCGGCTACGACCCCCGCCTCGCCTACTTCGAGTGCCTGCACGAGCTGAAGCTGATCGCCGACCTGATGTACGAGAAGGGGATCCAGGGGATGCACTACTCGATCTCCAACACCGCCGAGTACGGCGACCTCACCCGCGGCAAACGGGTGATCACCGACGAGACCAAGGCGGCGATGAAGCAGATCCTCTCCGAGATCCAGTCCGGCGACTTCGCCCGCGAGTTCATCGCCGAGAACAAGGCCGGCAACGAGAACTTCGACCGCATGCGCGAGGAGTTGCAGGGGGCGGAGATCGAGGACGTCGGCAAGGATCTGCGGACGATGATGCCTTGGATCGATCAGGGGTTTAAGGACACGAAGTAGTTCGGGGCGGTGGTGGGGGAGGGAGCGGATACCCCCTCTCCCGAAGACCGTCGCGCAGCTGGGCGTACCAGCAGGGCGCCATTGCTGCCGCTTGAGCCTTCGTGAGAGGGGGTATCCGCTCCCTCCAGTCAGCAGTCCCGCTAATTCAGCACCACGCTTGCGCTAGATAGCTAACGCAAGACAAAGCTGGTGGTCGCAACCAACGGCTTCGCAAGGCGCCCGGGCCCAGTCGCTGTTGCCAGGCACGCCGGGACAGGCCGTCCCGGTAAGGGCGTGCGGTGACCCTCTCACGAAGGCTCAAGCGGCGACATTCCGCGCCCAGCACGACGTCCAGCTGCGCGACGGTCTTCGGGAGAGGGTCACCGCACGGCCACCCCCGACCGTCCCTAGCGGTGAGTCTCTCCCTCGGCCAATTTGCCGTCCCTGCCCACGTACCCGTCCTTGCCGCCCACGACCACGTAGACCGCCTCATCGGAGTCGCTGAAGTTCCTGATCTTGCGCGGGGTCGGGGCGTCGACCCAGGCGAGGCCGCCCGGGCCGAGCTGCTGGGTCGAGCCGTCGCCGAAGGTGAACTCGACTTCGCCGCTGTGGACGAAGTAGAGCTCCTCCTGCTCGTCGTGGTAGTGGCTGCCGGTCTCATAGGTCGGCGGCAGCACGATCGCGTTGACGCCGAAGGCGGTGACGCCCAGCTCCTTGCGGATCTTGCGGAAGCCGGGACCCTCGCCGAGGTCGGCGAGGTTGGCGACCGCGTATCCCTCGCCTTTGCTGATCGCGTCGCTCATCGTCTCCTCCTAGACGGCCGGTGCGGCCGGGGGCTGGGGTGGGGCGGGGGGTGCGGCGACCGCTGCCGACTTGGCCCGCTCGAGTCCGATCGGCGGGTAGTCGTCGGTGAGGATCGCGATGTAGCCGAGCACCCGGGCCTGGAAGCTGTGCAGGCTGGTCAGCATGTCGTTGATCCACTCGGGCAGGTAGCCGCGGAAGACGATCGTCAGCCAGGCGACGAGGCCGGCCAGCAGGTTGATGTAGGCGGTGCCGTAGGAGAGGACGAACATCACCGGGAACGCCAGGATGCAGCGGAAGAACGCCTTCAGTCGGCTCTGGCGCTCGGCCGGCGGCGCGATGTTGACCCGGATCGGGTAGCTGGGGTCGTCGCTGAGGCCGAACGGGGGCCAGACGTCGGTCTGCAGGTAGATCCAGGCCGAGAAGCGCACGGTGAAGCGGACCACGCCGGCGTTGAAGTCGTAGAGCCATTGCGGGTAGCGGCCGAGGATCATCACCGCACCCAGGCGAGGAAGTGGGTGAAGAAGAAGAGGAGGCCCCAGAAGATGGCGACGATGAACCACGGGATCGCCAGGATCAACCGGAAGAACGTCGTCCAGCGGTTCGGCTTCGGGTTGAAATCGGCTTCGTAGCTGATCGGGTACATCGCTCTCCTCCTGGTTGGACGGACCTGGAATCCAGCGCGGCCAGCCTAACCTCGGCCCCGGCGGAAGTCCACCCGCGAGCGGTCAATAACCTGTCGAGCCCGATGGCGCCCTCGACCACCGACACCGCCCAGATCCCGGCCGAGCTGAAGCCGGCCGACGGCCGCTTCGGCTGCGGCCCCTCGAAGGTGCGCCCGGAGGCGCTGGCGGCGCTGGCCGAGCAGGCACGGCTGATGGGCACCTCGCACCGCCAGGCGCCGGTCCGCGACCTGGTCGGGCGCGTGCGCGTCGGCCTTGCCGAGCTCTTCTCGCTGCCCGACGGCTACGAGGTCGCGCTCGGCAACGGCGGCACCACCGCCTTCTGGGACGCCGCCGCCGCCTGGCTCGTGCGCGAGCGCGCCCTGCACCTCACCTACGGCGAGTTCTCGAGAAGTTCGCCAAGGCGACCGCCGGGGCGCCGTTCCTGGCCGACCCGATCGTGATCGAGGCCGACCCCGGCGACGCGCCCGCGCCGACCGCCGACCCGGCGGCGGACGTGCTCGCCTGGGCGCACAACGAGACCTCGACCGGGGTGATGGTGCCGGTCGAGCGCCCGGCCGACGCCGGCGACGCGCTGGTCCTGATCGACGCCACCTCCGGCGCCGGCGGCCTGCCGGTCGACGTCGCCGAGGCCGACGCCTACTACTTCGCCCCGCAGAAGGCCTTCGGCGCCGACGGCGGCCTCTGGCTGGCGCTGCTCAGCCCCGCCGCGATCGCCCGCATCGAGGAGCTCGACGGCGTCGAGGGCCGCTGGCAGCCGGAATTCCTCTCGCTGCAGACGGCGCTGGAGAACTCGCGCAAGGAGCAGACCTACAACACGCCGGCGCTGGCGACCCTGCTGCTGCTCGCCGACCAGGTCGAGTGGATGCTCGGCAACGGCGGCCTCGACTGGTGCGTGCAGCGCACCTCGGACTCCTCCGGTCGCCTCTACGGCTGGGCCGAGGCGAGCGATGTCGCGACCCCGTTCGTCGCCGACCCCGCCAAGCGCTCGCTGGTCGTCGGCACGATCGACTTCGCCGACTCGGTCGACGCCGCCGCGCTCGCCGCGGCCCTGCGCGCCAACGGCATCGTCGACGTCGAGCCCTACCGCAAGCTCGGCCGCAACCAGCTGCGAGTCGGGATGTTCCCGGCGGTCGAGCCGGACGACGTCGAGGCGCTGACCGCCTGCATCGACTGGGTCCTCGCGAACGTCGACGGGGTCGACCGAAGTGAAGGTCCTGGTCAAGGAGAAGATCGCCGACACCGGCGTCGACCTGCTGCGCGCCAACTTCGAGGTCGAGCTCGGCCTCGAGATGTCCGACCAGGAGCTGCGAGCAGCGGATCGGCGAGTACGACGCGATCCTGATCCGCTCGGCGACGAAGATGACGCCGGAGCTGATCGAGCTGGCGACCAACCTGAAGGTGATCGGCCGCGCCGGCACCGGCGTCGACAACGTCGACATCCCGGCCGCGACCCGCCGCGGGATCATCGTCGCCAACGCCCCCGAGTCGAACTCGGTCGCCGCCGCCGAGCACACGCTGGCCCTCGCCCTGGCGCTGTTCCGCAACGTCCCGCAGGCGCACGAATCGCTGGTCGCCGGGCGCTGGGACCGGGCCAAGTTCAAGGGCGCCGAGCTCTACGGCAAGACGCTCGGGCGTGATCGGCTTCGGCCGCATCGGCCAGCTCGTCGCCAAACGCGCCCAGAGCTTCGAGATGGACGTCGTCGCCTTCGACAAGTTCGTCTCCGCCGAGCGCTTCCGCGAGCTCGGGGTCGAGGGCGCTCGACAGCGTCGAGGAGGTGCTCGGCCGCGCCGACCTGGTCACCCTGCACGTGCCGAAGACGCCGGAGACGATCGGCCTGATCGGCGCCGAGACGATCGCGCAGATGAAGGACGGCGCCCGCCTCGTCAACTGCGCCCGCGGCGAGCTGGTCGACCTCGACGCCCTGCAGGCCGGCCTCGAGTCCGGCAAGCTGGCCGGCGCCGCGCTCGACGTCTTCCCCTCCGAGCCCTTCACCGAGCACCCGATCTTCGCCCGCGACGACGTCGTCGTCACGCCGCACCTCGGCGCCTCGACCGCGGAGGCGCAGGACCGCGCCGGCGTCGTCACCGCCGAGCAGGTGACCGCCGCGCTCAACGGCGGCGTCGTCACCAACGCGGTCAACATCGCCGCCGTGCGCCCCGAGGCGATGGAGGCGCTGGCGCCCTTCGTGCCGCTCTGCGAAAAGCTCGGCCGCCTCGCCGCAGGGCCTCGGCGACGGCTCGGTCGACCGCGTCAGCGCCGAGTTCCGCGGCCGCATCGCCTCCCACGACACCCGCCTGCTCGGGATCGCCGTCCTCGCCGGCATCCTCGCCGGCAACACCGAGGAGCCGGTCAACCTCGTCAACGCGCCGCAGATGGCCGAGGAGCGGGGCATCGAGCTGGCCGAGACCAAGGACGCCAGCGCCGAGGACTTCACCGAGCTGGTCACCGTTCGGGTCGGCTCCGGCGACCACGAGGTCGAGGTCGCCGGCACCAGCGTCGGCCCCCGCAACGAGCCCTACCTGGTCTCGGTCTGGGGCGAGGGCTTCTACCTGCCCTTCGCCGAGCACATCGCCGTCTTCCGCTACGCCGACCAGCCGGGGATGATCGGCCGGGTCGGGACGATGTTCGGCGAGGAGGGGGTCAACATCGTCTCCGCCGCGGTCGGCGCCGAGCAGGGCGGCGAGCGCGGCCGTGATGGCGCTGACCACCGACGCCCCGGTGCGGGCCGAGACGATCGAGAAGATCCTCGGCCTCGAGCGGCTTCGCCGTCGGCCGCTCCGTCGACCTCTAGCGCGCTGGCCACGCAGCCAGTCAGTCCCGGCAGGTCTAGGGTGGACCGATGCGGGCGGTCGTGCTGACCGGGACCGGCGGTCCCGAGGTCCTCCAGGTCCAGGAGCGGCCCGATCCGCCGTCGGCCCCGGCGAGGTCCGCATCGCCGTCCGCGCCGCCGGCATCAACTTCGCCGACACCCTGGCCCGCGTCGGCCTCTACCCGGACGCGCCGAAGCCGCCCTGCGTGCTCGGCTACGAGGTCGCCGGCGAGGTCGAGAGCGTGGGCGAGGGCGTCGACGCGATACGCGCTCGGCGACCGCGTCATCGCCGGCACCCGCTTCGGCGGCCAGGCCGAGCTGGTCACCGTCCCCGCCGAGCAGGCGCTGCCGCTGCCCGACCGGCTCAGCTTCGAGCAGGGCGCCGCCTTCCCGGTCAACTACGGCACCGCCTACGCGGCGCTGATCCTGATGGGCAGCCTGCGCGAGGGCGACCGCGTCCTGATCCACGCCGCCGGCGGCGGCGTCGGCATCTCCGCCACCCAGATCGCCCGCAACGCCGGCGCCGAGATCTTCGGCACCGCCTCGCCCGGCAAGCACGAGGCGATCCGCGCCCAGGGCGTCGACTCACGCGATCGACTACCGCAGCCAGGACTTCGAGGCCGAGGTGATGCGGATCACCGGCGGCGAGGGCGTCGACCTGATCATGGACGCGCTTGGCCCGACCTCGTTCCGCAAGGACTACCGCCTGCTGCGCTCCGGCGGGCGGCTGGTCATGTACGGGCTCTCGGAGAACTCCGACGGCGGCGTCCGCAGCATCCCGGCGACGCTGAAGAGCCTGGCGAAGATGCCGCTGGCGACGATGCCCTGGTGGAAGAGCCTGATGCTGATGAACGAGAACAAAGGCGTCTTCGGCCTCAACATGCTGAGCTGGTGGGACCGCGAGGGCAACCTCGACCGCGTCACCGAGCCGCTGATGGCCGACCTCGAGGCCGGCCGCCTGGAGCCGGTGGTCGCCGAGGCTTTTCCCTTCGACCGCGCCGGCGAGGCGCACGAATTCATCGCCCAGCGCCGCAACGTCGGCAAGGTCGTGTTGTTCCCTTAAGTAGGGCTCGGGAAGTCCTGAGGCCGGACCGATTCTGCGATGAAGAGGGCAATCCTGACTGCGATGACGGTGCTGGCGGCATGGGCCGCCGACGACCGCCCATGCCGCCGAACCGCCGCTGACCGTGCTGCTCGCGGGCGGGCGCGGAAGACAGCCGCGATCTTCATCGCGCTCAGCGCCGACGGCCGCAGCTACGTGATCGACTCGGTCGTCCCGCTCGAAGTCGGCGGCGACGTCTGCTGGCATCCGCGAAGGCAAGGAAACCGAGCTGATCTGCGAAGCGACCGCGATCGGCGGCTTCGAAGTCAACGCCGGCGGCGGCGACGACCTCGTCTCGGTCGACCCGAGGGTGCCGGTCCCGGTCACCCTGCGCGGCGGCCCCGGCGACGACCGGCTCTCGGTGGCGGCGGCGCCGACAAGCTGGTCGGCGGCGCCGGCAACGACATCCTCGTCGGCCGCGGCGGCGACGACTCCCTCTTCGGCGGCCCCGGCAACGACCTCCTCGTTCGGCGGCAGCGGCGACGACCTGCTGCAGCGGCGGCACCGGCGAGGACCCCCTGCTCGGCGGCACCGGCGAGACGACGCAATCGACCTGACCAGTCGCAGCTAGCGCAGGGCTCGCTAGGTCGCTGCTCGGCCGGCCGCCGGCGCGAGAAGCAGGTTGCCGCCGACGAACAGCAGCGCGACCAGGAAGCCGACCAGCGAGAGCGCCGCGTCGAGTCGGAAGCCGGCCTGGATGCCGTCGACGAAGGGCGGGATCGCGGCCGAGAAGACGGTCGTGGTCAGGCCCAGCCCGATCGAGCCGCCGGCGATCTGGAACATGTAGACGATGCCGCCGGCGAGGCTGGTCTGCGATTCGTCGACCGAGGTGACCCCGGCGGTCGTCGCGGTCGGGTAGAAGCTGCCGATCCCGAGCCCGAGCACGACCATGCCGGGGACCAGCGAGCCGTAGGTCGAGCTGCGCGTCGACCTGGGAGAAGAGGAAGGGCGCCACGGTGATGCAGGCGGCGCCGAAGACCGCAAGCGGCTTGGCGCCGAGCCGGTTGTAGAGCGGCCCGGCGACGAAGGAGACGACGGCGAAGACGCCGAGGAAGGGGAGGATGCCGACCCCGGCCTCCAGCGGCGAGTAGCCGAACTGTTTCTCCATGAACTGCGGCAGGTAGAGCAGCGAGGCGAAGAAGGTCGCCGACATGAAGAGGATCGCCACGCAGGAGGCGGTGAAGCTGCGGTTGCGCATGATCTCCCGCGGGACCAGGGCGTGGGTTCCGGCGCGCCGCTCGATCGGGACGAAGGCGAGCGACCAGGACCGCCGCCAGCGCCAGCAGCGCGACCACCCGCGGGTCGCCCCAGCCCCAGTCGGCGACCTGGTCGAGGGCGATCAGCAGCGAGACGAGGCCGACCGAGAGCGCCGCGATCCCCGGGTAGTCGATCCGCTGGTCCTCGGCTTCGGGCTCCTTGACGTGGACCAGGAAGTAGGTGACGGCGACGGCGAAGATCGCGATCGGCACGTTGAGGAAGAAGATCCAGCGCCAGCTCGAGGGTGTCGGTGAGGACGCCGCCGATCAGCGGCCCGACCGCGTTGCCGAGCCCGGCGGCGCCGAGGATGATCCCGCCGGCCAGGCCCGCCTTGTCTTCGGGCAGGATCGCGAAGGTCATGCCGAGGATCGCCGGCCACATCAGCGCCCCGCCGATCCCCATCAGCGTGCGGCAGGCGATCAGCCAGGCCTCCGACTGCGCGGCGCCGCCCAGCGCCGACATCGAGGCGAAGATCGCGGTGCCGAGGAAGAAGGCGTTGCGGCGCCCGAACATGTCGGCGAGGCGCCCGCCGGTGACGATCATCACCCCGAAGGTCAGCGCGTAGGCGTTGACGACCCACTGGATCGTGTTGATGTTGGTGTCGAAGTCCTTCTCCATCGTCGGAAGGGCGACGTTGATCGCCGAGAAGTCGTTGGCGATCACGACCACCGCGATCCCCATCGCGAAGAGGGCGAGCCAGTTGATGCGCTGCGGAAGGGGAGGCCTCGATGCGCGGCAGCCTACGAAACGCCCGCCGATGCCGCGTCGGTTCTGCGCTACCCTCCATTGAGCGAATGACCCGCCGCGCCCACAGCCTCGCGCTTCTCCTTCTCCTCCCCCCTCGGGGGGAATAGCGCTGGGCGGCGCGATAGCCGCGAGAGACAAAGGTCATTCGAACGCAGCAGAGAAGGAGAGATCCGCATGGGACCCGCATCTGACGCCAACCGCGTCCACATCTTCGACACCACCCTGAGAGACGGCGAGCAGTCGCCCGGCATCTCGCTGAACACCGCCGAGAAGGTGGAGATCGCCCAGCAGCTGGCGCGGCTGGGGGTCGACGTGATCGAGGCCGGCTTCCCGATCACCTCGCCCGGCGACTTCGAGGCCGTGCAGGAGATCTCGCGCAGGGTCGAGGGCCCGATGATCTGCGGCCTCGCCCGCACCCACAAGGCCGACATCGACGCCGCCTGGGGGGCGGTGCGCGACGCCGGCACGCCCGCGCATCCACACCTTCATCTCCACCTCCGACATCCACATCGAGCACCAGCTGCAGACCGACCGCGAGGACGTCAAGGGCCAGGCCCGCGCCGCCGTCGCCCTGGCCAAGTCCTACTGCGAGGACGTCGAGTTCTCGCCGATGGACGCGACCCGCGCCGACATCGAGTTCACCGCCGAGGTCTGCGCGATCGCGGTCGAGGAGGGCGCGACCGTGGTCAACATCCCCGACACCGTCGGCTACACGACGCCGGAGGAGTACGCGGACTACTTCCGCCGCCTGTACGAGCTGGTGCCGGCGCTGCGCGAGGTCGAGACTGTCGGTCCACTGCCACGACGACCTGGGGCTGGCGGTCGCCAACTCCTACGCCGGCGTCCTGGCCGGGGCGCGGCAGGTCGAGTGCGCCGTCAACGGGATCGGCGAGCGCGCCGGCAACTGCTCGCTGGAGGAGATCGCGATGCTGGTCAAGGTCCGCGAGGACGCCCACGGCCTGCACGACCGGGATCAACGCCGCGGAGATCGCCCGCACCAGCCGCATGGTCTCGCGCCTGACCGGCTACGCGATCCAGCCCAACAAGGCGATCGTCGGCCGCAACGCCTTCGCCCACGAGTCCGGGATCCACCAGGACGGCGTGCTGAAGGAGCGCAGCACCTACGAGATCATGGACGCGACCGAAGTCGGCCTGGAGTCGAACTCGATCGTGCTGGGCAAGCACTCCGGCCGCCACGCCCTGAAAGACGCCCTGGAGCAGCTGGGCTTCCAGGTCGAGGGCAACGCGCTGAACGCCGCCTTCAAGGCCTTCAAGGAGGTCGCCGACCGCAAGAAGCAGGTGACCGCGCTCGACCTGGAGGCGATCGTCTCCGACGAGATGCGCGAGCGCTCCGACGCCCACGAGCTGGCCTGGTTCGAGGTCGAGGCGGGCTCCCGCCGCGAGCCGGTCGCCAAGGTGGCGGTGACGCTGCCCTCCGGCGAGGAGGCGGTCGGCGAGTCCAGCGGCGACGGCCCCGATCGACGCGATCTTCCGCGCGATCCAGTCGGCGACCGAGACCGAGTGCGAGCTGCGCCCAGTACACGGTCGAGGCGGTGACCGGGGGAGAGGACGCCCTCGGCGAGGTGACGGTGATGCTGCGCACCGCCGGCCGCCTGGCGACCGGCCAGGGCGTCGCCACCGACATCCTCGAGGCCTCGCGCCCGCGCCTACGTGCGCGCCCTCTCCAACGCCCTCGAAGGCGCCGCCACCCGCGAGGCCGAGGCCGCAACCGCCGAAGCCGCCATCGAACGCACCCCGGGCCCCTAAGCACCAGCCTTCCGCCCCTCTGGGGGGGAATCCGCCACGCGTCTGCACTTGTGCGTCCTATGGATGTACAGGAGCAGACGTATGCGCTGAGATGACGCGGCTCGCCGAGCTGGCTGGGAATCGGCAGCATGGGGTGGTGGCGCGGCGGCAGTTGCTTGCACTTGGGCGCAGGGCCAGCGAGGCGATCGCCGTGCGCCTGCGCGCCGGTCGATTGCATCGCCTGCACCGCGGCGTCTACGCAGTCGGGCACCGAGTCGATCGTCGCGGGAGGGACGATGGATGGCCGCCGTGCTCTGTCTGCGGGCTCAGAGGCGGTGCTCAGTCACCGTTCTGCCGCGACGCTTTGGGGGATCCGCGAGCCACTCGAGCCGGGCGATCGAGGTGACGACGCCGGCCGAAGAGCCGCTCGCGCGGGAGTGTCCAGCGGCACTTCGCTGTCCTACCTGCAGACGAGATGACGGAATCAGGACGGGATACCGGTCACGACCGTCCCTCGCACGCTCTTCGACCTCGCCTCGTATCCTCCCCGTCGACGCGGTCGAGCACGCTCTGCGGAATCCGAACGCCTGCGCCTTCACGACGCCCTCTCGCTCGAGGACCTGCTCGAGCGCTATCCGCGGCGTCGTGGCCGCCGGACGATCCGGGAGTGCCTGCGCCGCCGTCGCGAGCGGCCGGTCGGGATCACTCGCGAGGAGCTGGAGGCGCGGTTCCTGGCCCTTCCTCGAACGCTCCGGCCTGCCGCGGCCGCGGCTCAACGCCTGGCTTTCGGCTGGCGACCACCGCTACCAGGTCGATTGCCTCTGGCCGAGCAGCGGCTGATCGTCGAGCTCGACGGCTTGCGGCGCACGGCACGCGGAGCGCCTTCCAGGGCGACCGCGACCGCGACCGGCGGCTGCCGCGGCCGGCTACCGCAGCACGCGCGTCGACCTGGCGCCAGCTCACGACGATCCCGGAGGAGTCGCGCCGAGACCTGCAGAAGCTGATGACTTCACTATTACAAATGTCCGTGATAACGTACAACGATGAGAGCGCCAGCACTGCGACCGCGCCGAGCTGACCAAGCCGCGGATCCCACCACCGCCGTAGGCCCCGCATCAAGGCCCTGCGCGACGCGATGGGCCTCTCGCTGCGCGACCTGGCGAGCGCTCCGGCGTCAGTGCGCCGATGCTCTCGCAGGTCGAGCGCGGCGAGACCAGCCCGACGCTGGCGGTGGCGGAGAAGATCGCCGCCGGGCTGGAGCTGACGCTGTCGCAGCTGCTGCGCCTCGACGAGGGTCAGCACGTCGCCGTCAGTCCGCGCCGGCGAGCGCCGCCGCTTCGAGCGCGGCGGCCACCGCTTCGAGGAGCTGACGCCGCCACTGCCGGGCCAGCGCGCCGACGTCTCGCTGCACACGCTGGAACCGGGCGCCGCGACCGGCGGCCGCGAGGACCCGCCGATGCACGAGCCGGGCAGCCGCGAGACCGCCGTCGTCCTCAACGGCGACCTGGCGCTCTTCGTCGAGGGCGCCCGCCACGACCTTTCCAGCGGCGACAGCGTCACCTTCGACGCCGACCTGCCGCACCATTTCGAGAACGATGGCGAGGAGCCGACCCGCTTCCTCGCCGTGATCGCCGCCGGGCTGAGGAGGAGCTGACGATGCCGCAGAACATGTTCGAGAAGATCTGGGCCGCCCACGAGGTCTCCGAGGGCCTGATCTACATCGACCTGCACCTGGTCCACGAGGTCACCTCGCCGCAGGCCTTCGACGGGCTGCGCCTGGCCGAGCCGCCCGCTGCGCCGGCCGGACAAGACCCTGGCCACCGCCGACCACAACGTGCCGACCGACGGCACGATGGCGGCGCGCCTGATCGCCGACCAGCTCTCCCGTGTCCAGGTCGAAACCCTGGAGCGCAACTGCGAGGAGTTCGGCATCCCGCTCTACTCGCTGGGCTCCGACCGCCAGGGGATCGTGCACGTGATCGGCCCGGAGCTGGGCGTCACCCAGCCGGGGATGACGATCGTCTGCGGCGACAGCCACACCTCGACCCATGGCGCCTTCGGGGCGCTGGCCTTCGGCATCGGCACCTCCGAGGTCGAGCACGTGCTGGCGACCCAGTGCCTGGTCCAGAAGAAGCCGAAGACGATGCGGATCTCCTACGCCGGCGAGCTCGGCTCCGGGGTCACCCCGAAGGACCTGATCCTGGCGACGATCGGCCGCCTCGGCACCGGCGGCATGGTCGGCCACGCGGTCGAGTACGCCGGACCGGCGATCGAGGCGCTGGAGATGCCGGGCCGGATGACGATCTGCAACATGACGATCGAGGGCGGCGGCCGCGCCGGCATGATCGCCCCCGACGAGCACACCTTCGAGTGGGTCCGCGGCCGCGCCGCGGCGCCCGCCGACTTCGACGCCGCGGTCGAGCGCTGGCGCCAGCTGCCGAGCGACGACGGGCGCGAGCTTCGACACCGAGGTCGAGGTCGACGCCAGCGCGATCTCGCCGATGGTCACCTGGGGCACCAACCCGGGCATGGTCTGCGAGGTCACCGACAGCGTCCCCGACCCGGCGGCGATGGACTCGCCCGGCGACCGCGAATCGGCCGAACGGGCGCTCGCCTACATGGGCCTCACCGCCGGCACGCCGATGACCGAGGTCGCCCCGGAACGGGTCTTCATCGGCTCCTGCACCAACTCGCGGATCGAGGACCTGCGCGAGGCGGCGGCGATCGTCGACGGCCGCAAGGTCGCCGGCTCGGTCCGGGCGATGGTCGTCCCCGGCTCCCAGCAGGTCAAAGCAACGGCCGAAGCCGAGGGCCTGGACGACGTCTTCCGCTCCGCCGGCTTCGAATGGCGCGAGGCGGGCTGCTCGATGTGCCTGGGGATGAACCCCGACATCCTCATGGAGGGCGAGCGCTGCGCCTCGACCTCCAACCGCAACTTCGAGGGTCGGCAGGGCAAGGGTGGGCGCACCCACCTGGTCAGCCCGAAGATGGCGGCCGCGGCCGCCATCGAGGGACATTTCGTCGACATCCGGGATTGGAGCTGAAGATGAGGCCGATAGACGTGATCGAGGGCAAGGTGTCGGTCCTGGACCGCCACGACGTCGACACCGACCAGATCATCCCCAAGCAGTTCCTCAAGCGGGTCGAGCGGACCGGCTTCGGCGAGTTCCTCTTCTACGACTGGATCCGCGACGGCGAGATCGAGTTGGAGCCGAACCCGATCCTGGTCACCGGCCGCAACTTCGGCAGCGGCTCCTCGCGCGAGCACGCCCCCTGGGCGCTCGAGGACTTCGGCTTCCAGGCGATCGTCGCCCCCTCCTTCGCCGACATCTTCTACTCCAACTGCACGAAGATCGGGCTGCTGCCGGCGATCCTCGACGAGGAGCACTGCCGCCTGGTCGCCGAAGCCGGGGAGGCCCGGATCGACGTCGACGACGAGACCGTCACCTGCGCCGCCGGCGTCTTCACCTTCGCGGTCGAGCCCGACGTCAAGCACCGCCTGCTGAACGGCCTCGACGACATCGCGATCACGCTCGAGAACGGGGCGGCGATAGACAGCTTCGAGTCCGCCGGTGGGGCCGAGCGCGGACCGGTGACGACGGCGCTGTGAGCGCCGCCGAGGAGCCGCGGGCGATGAACAGCAGCGCCCGCGAGTGGGATGCGGAGACCTACGACGCGGTCTCCGACCCGCAGTTCGAGTGGGGCATGGAGGTGCTGGAGCGACTCGAGCTGCGCGGCGACGAGGCCGCGCTCGACGCCGGCTGCGGCACCGGCCGCGTCAGCGCCGAGCTGCTCGCCCGCCTGCCTGAGGGGCGACCTGCTCGCCGTCGACGGCTCCGAGGCGATGGTCGCCAAGGCGCGCGAGCGCCTGGGGGAGGGGGTCGACTACCTGGTCGCCGACCTGGCCGAGCTGGAGCTGGCCGAGCCGGTCGATCTGGTCTTCTCGACCGCGACCTTCCACTGGCTGCTCGACCACGACCGCCTCTTCGCTCGCTTGCGGGCGGCGCTGCGGCCGGGCGGCCGGCTCGTCGCCCAGTGCGGCGGCGAAGGCAACGTCGCCCGCCACGCCGAGGCGATCGCGGCCGTCGTTGCCCGTCCCGAGTTCGCCGAGCACTTCGAGGCGGCGAGCGGCATGTGGAACTTCGCCGGACCGGAGGAGACCGAAGCGCGCCTGCTTGCCGCCGGTTTCGCCGACGCGCGTTGCTGGCTGGAGCCGAAGCCGGTACAGCCGCCCGACCCGCTGGCCTTCACCTCGACCGTCACCCTGGGCCCGCTGCTGGCGCAGTTGCCGGAGGCGAAGCGGCGGCCGTTCGCGGAGGCGGTCCTGGCCGAGTCCGAGCAGCCGCTGGTGCTCGACTACGTGCGCCTCAACATCGAGGCTAGAGTGCCGTCCTCGTGAGCGACGCCCCCCGCATAGTCGTGCTCCCTGGCGACGGGATCGGTCCCGAAATCGTCGCCGCCACCCAGCGCCTGCTGGAGTCGCTCGGCTCCTTCGAGTTCGACGAGCGGCTGATGGGCGGCTGCTCGATCGACGCGCACGGCACGGCCCTCACCGACGAGGTGCTCGCGGCTTGTCGCGCCGCCGACGCGGTTCTGCTCGGCGCCGTCGGCGGTCCCAAATGGGACACGACCGATCCCGACGCGCCGCGCCCCGAGCAGGGACTGCTCGGTCTGCGCAAGGGGATGGGCCTCTACGCCAACCTGCGTCCGGTGCGGCCGAGCCCGGCCCTGGTCGGGGCCAGCCCGCTGCGCGAGGAGCGGATCTCCGGCACCGACCTGCTGGTCGTGCGCGAGCTGACCGGCGGCATCTACTTCGGCGACTCCGGCCGCGACGGCGACCGCGCCCACGACACCTGCGAGTACACGGTGGCGGAAATCGAGCGGATCGCCCGCACCGCCTTCGAAGCCGCCCGCCGCCGCGCCGCTGGCTCGGGCCGCAAGCCCCGCGTCACCTCGGTCGACAAGGCCAACGTGTTGGAGACCTCGCGGCTCTGGCGCGAGGTCGTCACCGGCCTCGCCCCTGACTACGCCGACGTCCAGCTCGACCACCTGCTGGTCGACAACGCGGCGATGCAGCTGGTCTCGCGCCCCGCCGACTTCGACGTGATCGTCACCGAGAACCTCTTCGGCGACATCCTTAGCGACGAGTCGGCGATGCTGACCGGCTCGCTGGGAATGCTGCCCTCGGCCAGCCTCGGCGCCGACGGCGACCCGGGTCTGTTCGAGCCGGTCCACGGCTCCGCCCCGGACATCGCCGGCAAAGGGATCGCCAATCCGCTGGCGACCTTTCTCTCGGCGGCGATGATGCTGCGCCACGGCCTCGGCCGGGCGGATGACGCCGCTCGCATCGAGGAGGCGGTCGACGTGGTGTTGGAGCGCGGCCTGCGCACTCCGGACCTCGCGGCGGGGACGCTGGCCGAACCTCCGATGCCAGACGTCCCCGCTGAGGTCGAGGTGGGGACCGCCGAGATGACCGACGCGGTCCTCGCAGAGCTCCCGGTCTAGGGAGCGGTCACCGCCCACTGGCCGTAGGCCGAGAACGGTTTGGCGTTGTCTTCTGCCGTTGCTTCGACGCCGAAGCCAAGCCTGCTGAGGCTGGGGGTCGGGACGACCAGCGGCGCTTTCAGGTTCGTGGCGCTGGTGACGTAGAGGCAGAGGTTGCCGGCCGTCGCTGAAGGCGCTTGGCCGCTGCCGAGCCCCGGGCAGGCTGCGGTGTTAGGGCCGCCGAGGGGGATCACGTTCGCGGCCGGGGTGTTTGCCAGCGGGAACTGGAACGTCTCCCCGTTGATCGCGACCGTCTGTTTTTCACCGGAGCCGCCCACCGCAAAGCTGCCCTGCAGCGTCTGCCCGCTTTTCAGCGTGCTCAGCACCGGGCCGAATTCTTTGCTCAGCTTGGCCGGGGTCACCGAGCCGTTGGCGAGGATCGGCGCGGTCACCGCTTCGTTGCCCAGTTTGTCCGTCGTCACCGCCTTGCTGTTCAGTTTGTTGGTCGTGATCACGTTGTTCTTGATCGAGCTGGCGATCACGGCGCCGGCGCCGATCTTGGCGCTGGTGATGGCGCCGTTGCCGATGTTGCCCGGCAGCACGGCGTTGGCGCCGAGCTTGCCGGCGACCACCGACTTCGGTGCGAGCTTGCCGCTGGTCACGGCTGCCTTCTTCAGTTTCGCGGGCGTCACGGCGCCGCGCTTGAGCTGGTTGGCCCCGACGCTGTTGCGCGGCAACCCCGCGGCGACCGCGGCGCCACCGAGCGCGATGAACAGCGCCAGCGAAGCGATCACGTTCGAGTACGTGAGCTTCGGGCGGAAACGTGAATTCATGGACTGAGCCTCCTCGTCGTCTTGCTTACCGGCCGTCATTCGCGGCCATGGGGGTGAAGCCCTGCGTTTGATCGGGCATACTTCCCCAACATGGACACGGTCGATTTGATTTGGCAGAACGGCGATTTCGTCCGTTGGGAGGACGCCCAGACGCACGTGCTCAGCCACGGCCTGCACTACGGCACCGGCGTCTTCGAGGGCATCCGCTGCTACGAGACCGAGCGCGGTCCGGCGATCTTCCGCCACCGCGACCACCTCGACCGGCTGGCCAAGTCGGCCGAGCTTTATTACCTGCAAATGCCGTACTCGCAGGAGCAGATCCGCGAGGCGACGCATGAGCTGTTGCGGCGCAACGGCCTCACTTCGGGCTATATCCGCCCGCTCGCCTTCCGCGGCTACGGCAGCCTCGGCCTCTACGCCACCGACGCCCCCGTCGATCTGATCATCGCCGCCTTCCCCTGGGGCGTCTACCTCGGCGAGGAGGCGGCGCGCAAGGGCATTCGCGCCAAGGTCTCGAGCTGGCGCCGGATCAGCGCCGCCGGCCTGATCCCGCACGCCAAGGCCTCGGGCCAGTACCTCAACTCGATCCTCGCCAAGACCGAGTCCCAGAACGCCGGCTACGAGGAGGCGATCCTGCTCGACGAGCGCGGCTTCGTCTGCGAGGGCTCGGGCGAGAACATCTTCGTCGTCCGCGACGGCGAGATCGTGACCCCGCCGCACGTGGCCGGGATCCTCGACGGGATCAACCGCAAGTCGGTGATCCAGATCGCCCGCGACCTCGGCTACAGCGTGGTCGAGCGCGACGTCGCCCGCTCCGAGCTGTACATCGCCGAGGAGATCTTCCTCACCGGGACCGCCGCCGAGCTGGTGCCAGTGCGCGAGATCGACGACCACCCGCTCGGCGATCCCGGTGAGATCACCCGCCATGTCCAGGCAAAATTCCAGGACGCGCTCTACGGGCGCGCCGAGGAGTATCTGGAGTGGCTCGACTTCGTCGAGTCCCCGGCCGAGGTCGACTCGCCGAGTAAGGTGAGCTCGTGAGGTTTCACCGCAGCATCGAGTCGATCGTCGGGCGAATTACCGCTGCCGCCTAGCGGCTGGCGCGGCTGCATGCCGTGCGCTCGGGCGCTCGCCGCCCTCCCCGATCTTCAGACTCGAAAGGCAGTGAGATGGAACAGGTGAAGCTCTACGACACGACCTTGCGCGACGGCATGCAGGGCGAGGGGATGTCGCTATCGGCGTCTGAGAAGGCGCGCGTGGTGCTGGCGCTCGACAAGCTCGGCGTGCAGATGATCGAGGCCGGCTTCCCCAGTTCGAACCCGAAGGAAGTCGAGCTGTTCGAGCGGCTGGCCGAGCTGGAGCTGCGGCAGGCGACGATCTGCGCCTTCGGCATGACCCGTCGCCGCGACACCGCGCCCGAGGACGACCCGGCGCTGGCGACCCTGGTTGCCAGCTTCGCCCCGGTCGTGACCCTGGTCGGCAAGACTTGGGGCCTGCACCTGGAGAAGGTGACGAAGGTGAGCCGCGAGGAGAACCTGGCGATGATCGCCGACTCGGTCCGTTTCTGCCGCGCCGCCGGCAAGCGGGTCGTCTACGACGCCGAGCACTTCTTCGACGCCTACCGCGACGACGACGGCTACGCCCTCGCCTGCCTGCAGGCGGCGCTGGAGGCGGGGGCCGAGAACCTCTCGCTCTGCGACACCAACGGCTCCAGCCTGCCGCACCAGATCGGCGAGGCGACCGCGGCCGTGGCGGCGCGGCTGGGCAAGCGGGTCGAGCTCGGCATCCACGTCCATGACGACGCCGGCTGCGGCGTCGCCAACTCGCTGGCCGCCGTGCGCGAGGGGGCCCGCCTGGTCCAAGGCACCGTCAACGGCTACGGCGAGCGCTGCGGCAACGCCAACCTGACCACGATCCTGCCCGACCTGCAGCTGAAGCTGGGCTTCGCGGTGGTCAGCGCCGAGCAGCTGGCGACGCTGACCGAGACCGTCCACTTCGTCGACGAGCTCTGCAACGTGACGCCGAACCCCGACGCGCCCTACGTCGGCCGCAACGCCTTCGCCCACAAGGGCGGGATGCACGTGGCCGGGGTCGAGGCCGACGCCCGCACCTTCGAGCACATCGACCCGGCCGCGGTCGGCAACCAGCGCAACGTCCTGCCCTCCGAGCTTTCCGGCAAGGCGACGATCCGCGATCAGGCCGCCCAGGCGGGCCTGGAGATCGACGACGAGGCGGCGGCGCGCGCGGTCGAGCGGCTGAAGGAGCGCGAGCACCGCGGCTACCACTACGAGGCGGCCCCGGCCTCCTTCGAGCTGCTGCTGCGGCGCGAGGCCGGCAGCTACAAGCCGCTGTTCCGGCTCGAGAGCTTCCGCGTCGTTACCGAGAAGCGGGCCGGCGCCGGGGTCGAGACCGAGGCGACGATCAAGGTCGAGGTCGACGGCGAGCGCTATCTGCGCGTGGCCGAGGGCAACGGCCCGGTCAACGCGCTCGACCGGGCGCTGCGGGGCGCGATCGTCGACCGCTACCCGGAGCTGGCCGAGATCGAGCTGACCAACTACAAGGTCCGCATCCTCGACGAAGCCCACGGCACCGGCGCCGTCACCCGCGTCCTCCTCGACTCCGCCGACGGCGGCCGCGAGTGGGGCACGATCGGCGTCTCGGAGAACATCATCGAGGCCTCCTGGGAGGCGTTGGTCGACTCGCTGGAGTACGCGTTCCAGTGAGCGACGGCATCGAGCAGATCCCACTGGCACAGCCGGAGGTCGGCGCCCGTGAGGAGGAGCTGGCGCTGGAGGTGCTGCGCTCGGGTCGGCTCTCGCTGGGGCCGACCGGCGAGCGCTTCGAGCGCGAGCTGGCCGCCTGGCTCGGGGTCGAGGACGCGGTCGCGGTCTCCAGCGGCACGACGGCGCTGCACCTCGGCGTCCGTGCCCTCGGCTGGGGTCCCGGCGACGAGGTCCTGACCAGCCCCTTCAGCTTCGTCGCCTCCGCCAACTGCCTGCTCTACGAGGGGGCGAGGCCGGTCTTCTGCGACGTCGATCCGCTGACGCTGAACCTCGACCCCGAGGCCGCGGCGGCCGCCGTCGGCGAGCGCACGCGGGGGATCCTGCCGATCCACATCTTCGGCTACCCGGCGGCGATGGACGCGCTGGAGGCGCTGGCCGCGGAGCACGGGCTCGGCATCCTCGAGGACGCCTGCGAGGCGCTCGGCGCCGTCGACTCCGAGGGCCGCGCGGTCGGTGCCCGCGGCAACCTCGCGACCTTCGCCTTCTACGCCAACAAGCAGATGACGACGGGGGAGGGGGGGATGATCGTCCCTTCCGATGCCGCCACCGCCGCCCGCCTGCGCAGCGAGCGCAACCAGGGCCGCGCCGCCGACATGGGCTGGCTCGAGCACGAGGGCCTTGGCTTCAACTACCGCCTCTCCGACCTCGCCGCCGCGCTCGGGGTGGCCCAGGTCGAGAAGCTCGACTCGCTGCTGGGGCGCCGCGCCGCGGTGGCGGCGTCCTACGCGGAGCGGCTGGCCGGCGTTGAGGGCGTGCAGACGCCGATCGCCGGCCGCGAGCGCGAGCGGCGCAGCTGGTTCGTCTACCCGGTGCGGCTCGCCGACGAGGTCGATCGCGACGCGGTAATCGCCCGCCTGGCCGAGCGCGGCGTCGCCAGCAAGGCCTACCTGCCCTGCATCCACCTCTTCCCGCACCTGCGCGAGCTGGGCTACCGCGAGGGCCAGTTCCCGGTCGCCGAAGCCGCCGCCGCGCACTCGCTGGCGCTGCCTTTCTTCCCGGCCCTGAGCGCGGCGCAGGTGGACCGCGTCTGTCAGGAGCTGGCGGCGGCCCTCGGTCAAGCGGCCGGCTAGGGATAATCGCCCGCTCGTGAGCCGCTTCCGCAAAGACCCGGACCCGCGCTTCTGGCGCCTCAACCGCTCGCTGCCCTTCGATTGGCAGCTGGCGGCCTACGACCTCGACCAGTCGCGCGCCCACGCCCGCGGCCTGGAGCGGCTCGGCGTCCTCGACGCCGCGGAGCTGGCGGGGATGGAGGAGGGGCTGGAGCGGGTCGAGGCCCGCATGGCCACGCACGGCTTCGAGTTCGAGCCCGCCGACGAGGACGTCCACATGGCGATCGAGCGGCTGCTCGGCGAGGAGATCGGGCCGTTGGCCGGCAAGCTCCACACCGGCCGCTCGCGCAACGACCAGGTCGCGACCGACGTCGCCCTGGTCGTGCAGGCGCACTCGCTGCGGGCGATCGAGCTCTGCGCCGAGACGATGGAGCAGCTGCTGGCGCAGGCCGAGGCGCACAAGGACTGGGCGATGCCCGGCTATACCCACCTGCAGCGGGCCCAGCCGGTCTACCTCGGCCACCACCTGCTCGCCTACTTCTGGATGCTCGCCCGCGACGTCCTCCGCTTCCAGTTCGCGCTCGACAGCGCCAGCGTGATGCCGCTCGGCTCCGGCGCCCTGGCCGGGGTCAACTGGGAGATCGACCGCGACGCGGTCGCCGCCGACCTCGGCTTCGACCACGTCAGCCACAACTCGATCGACGGCGCCTCCAACCGCGACTTCGTCCTCGACTATCTCGCCGCCGCCTCGGCCTGCGCGATGCACCTCTCGCGTCTGGGCTCGGAAATCGTCATCTGGTCCAGCACCGAGTTCGGCTTCTGCCAGCTCGACGAGTCCTTCTCCTCGGGCTCCTCGATCATGCCGCAGAAGCTCAACCCCGACTCGGCCGAGCTGCTGCGGGCCAAGAGCCCGCGCGTCGCCGCCAGCTACCAGACCCTGCTCGGCGTCATGCACGCGCTGCCGCTGACCTACGGCAAGGACATGCAGGAGGACAAGGAGCCGCTCTTCGACGCGGTCGACACGATCGAGGCCTGCCTCGAGGCCAGCGCCGGGATGCTCGAGGGCATCGCCTTCGACCGCCAGCGCATGGAGGACGCCTCCGGCGACGAGATGCTGGCCGCGACCGAGGTCGCCGACCTGCTGGTCCGCCGCGGCGTCCCCTTCCGCGAGGCGCACGGAATTGTCGGTGGCCTCGTCCGCGACGCGGTCGAGAGCGGGCGCTCGCTCTCGGAGCTGACCCCGGAGGACCTGCGCCGGCGCTCCGAGCACCTCGACGACGCCTACTACGAGGTGCTGCGGCGCAGCAGCTGGCTGGAGTCGAAGCGGATCGCCGGCGGCACCGGCTCGGTGCCGCTGCAGGCGCAGCTGGCCGAGGCCCGCGAGACCCTGGCCGCGGTGCGGGCGCGGGTGCTCGAAGAGCGCGCCTGAGCGTGTCCTCGGCCCCGGCGGAGCGGCTGCGGCGGGACTTCTTCGAGCGCTCGGTCCACCTCGTCGCCCGCGAGTTGATCGGCTGTCGGCTCCTCTTCGACGGGGTCGGCGGCACGATCGTCGAGACCGAGAGCTACGAGCGCGACGACCCCGCCTGCCACGCCTACGTCGGCCTCACCGACCGCACCGAGGTCCTCTTCGGACCGCCCGGTCGCGCCTACGTCTATCTCTCCTACGGCATCCACAGCCTGCTCAACTTCGTCTGCGAACCGGAGGGCGAGGCGGCGGCGGTGCTGATCCGCGCCCTCGAGCCGACCGCGGGCCTGGAGGTCATGCGGGAGCGCCGCGGCGAGCGCCCCGACGGCGAGCTCTGCTCGGGCCCCGGCAAGCTGACCGAGGCGCTCGGCGTTGGCCTCGAGCGCAACGGCGCCGACCTCGGCCGGGAACCGTTCGCGCTGCTCGGGCCCGACGGTGAGCCGTCCGCGGTGGTGACCGGCCCGCGCATCGGCATCACCAAAGCGGTCGAGCGGCCCTGGCGCTTCTGCGCCGCCGGCAGCCCGTTCGTCTCGCGCCCGCGCCCGGCCGGCTAGCCGGCGGTGACGCCGCCGCCCCCGCCCGTTTCGGGCGTGGCTTCCGGCGTCGCTTCGGGGGCTGCTTCCGGCGTCGCTTCAACTTCGGGCGCGGCTTCTTCCGGCGCCGCTTCATACGATTCTTCGGTTTCCGGCGCCGCTTCGTATTCGCTTTCTTCTGGGACGTAGGCTTCGCTTTCGTCGCTGGAGCCGTCCTCGCTTTCGCGCCCCGCCTCGCGCGCCTTCCTCGCGGCCGCGTGCTCTGCCTGGATCTCCTCCCAGGCCGACATCACGCTGGCCCAGATCAGCGCCGGGAAGGTGCCGCCCATCACCGGCCCGCCGTTGTAGAGGGTGGCCATCGACGTCGTCGAGTCCGGATAGCCGACCCAGACGCAGGCAGTGGCCTCGCTGCCG
>CAWHSV010000011.1:0-15899 GCA_963832065.1 uncultured Actinomycetes bacterium | reverse complement strand
AACGGTCACGCTCGGCTCCGAAGAGATCCGCGAAGCGCTGGACGAGACCGTCGGCCACATCGTCGACGCGGTCAAGGAGACGCTATAGGACCCCCCGGAGCTGGCGGGCATCATGGACCGTGGCATGACCCTCGCCGGCGGCGGCGCGCTCTTGCAAGGACTGGAGCAGCGCCTCGCGACGAGTGCCAGATGCCGTGTGAACTGGCAGAGTCGCCGTTGACGTGCGTGGCGGTTTGCTCGGACATCTCGCTCGAGGAGTTCGAGGCGATCCACTGTGCCGGAAACAAGCAACGGATTTAGGTCTCCGATGTGACCGAAAGCAAGTACGCCGCCGAAGGCGGTGCTCGCGCTGTTCATTGTCGGCTCCTTCGTGCTGCTGATGGTGACCTATGGGTCGGGATCGACGGCGTGCAGCGTGGTCGTCAGCGGCATCTTCAGCCCGTCCAGTCGGCGATCGACGCGCCCTTGAGCCTGCCGCGACCTCGTCACTGGTTCGACCAGACCTTCGACGCGCGCGGCGGTAACAGCCGCCGAGGACGACCGCGGCGCGCGCGCGGGGAAGCTGTCGGCGCCAGCGCCGCCCTGGCCGAAAACACGCCGCTGCGCAAGCTGGTCGGACTCGACCAGCGGCGCATTCCCGCGGGCTACGAGCTCGTCACCGCAAGGGTGATCGCCGCTCGCCCGACCGTCTGGTTCGCCGACGTCACCATCGACGCCGGCAGCGACGATGGCGTCGAGGCGACGATCCGGTCGTCAACGGCGACGGCCTGGTCGGCGCCGTCTCCGCGGTCACCGGCGGCACGGCCCAGGTGACGCTGATCGCCGACCACTCCAGCGCGTTTCGGCGAAGGTGGTGCCGGTCGCCGTCCAGGGCGTGATCCGGCCCAACGTCGGCGACCCCGGCGATCTCATCCTCGACTTCATCGACTCGACCAAACACGTCCACAGGGGACAGGCGGTCGTGACGGCAGGCTGGCGCTCGGAGGAAATCGAGTCCCGTTTCCCCCCCAACATCCCGATCGGCGAGGTGACCCGGGCCCCGATCGTCGAGCAGGAGGCCAGCCAGCAGGTGCACGTGCGGCCCTACGCCGACCTGCGCGATCTCGATCTCGTCCAGGTCTTGGCGGGCGGTTCGCGCGGGTGATCTTCACCCCGAACATCCTCGCCCGCGTAGTCGCGATCGTGCTGCTCGGCGTCCTCCTGCAGCTCTCCTTCTTCTCCCAGGTCGCGCTCTTCCACGTCAGTCCGGACATCCTGCCCGCCCTGGTCGTCTCCCTCGGCTTGCTGGGCGGCACGATGACCGGCGCCGTGACCGGCTTCTCGGTTGGCTTCCTACTCAACTGCCTGCTGGTCCAGCCGCTCGGCGGCGCCTCGCTGGTCCTGCTCGCGACCGGCTACATGGCCGGCCTCTTCCGCGAGCGGATCGAGGCGCACAGCCCGCTGGCGGCGCCGCTGCTCTGCGCCGGGCTGACCGTCTTCGCCGAGCTCGGGTTCGGCGCGGTCGAGCTGATGCTCGGCGCCGATGCCGCGATCAGCGGCCTGGTCGTGCGCGACATCCTGCTCAAGGCCGTCTACGCCTTCTTCCTCGGCTGGCTTGTCTACCTCGGCCTGCGGCGGGCGCTGCGGCCGGCCCTCGTCGACGAGCGCCCGCTCCGTCGCCCCCGGCGGCCGACCGTGCTGGGAGTCTGAGGGCATGTACCTGCGCTCCAGCGACCGTCCCGGCGCCAGCCCTCGCCTCGCCCTGCGCACCGCGGTCCTCGGCGGCTTCGCCGTCGCCCTCTTCGGCGTGCTGTTCTTCCGGCTCTGGGACCTGCAGGTGCTCTCCGGCGACGAGTACCTGGCCGAGGCGAAGAACAACCGCACCCGCGAGTTCAAAGTGATCGCCCCGCGCGGCGACATCCTCGACCGCGAGGGCGACGTGCTGGTCGACAACCGCACCAGCCTGGCGCTCCAGCTCAACCTGCAGAAACTGCCCGCAGACCCAGCCGAGCAGCGAGCCGAGCTGGCGCGGCTCGGGAACCTGGCCCACATGTCGCTGCGCAAGGTGCGGCGGACGATCCGCGAATCCGAAGAAGTCGCCGCGGGGCGCCGGTGACCCTGCGCCGCGACGTCGGCTACGACCTCGTCTATTACCTGGAAGAGAACCAGCGCGATTTCCCGGGCGTGTCCGTGCAGCGCGTCTTCGTCCGGGCCTACCCGAACGGCTCGCGGGCCGCGCACGTCGTCGGCAGCGTCGGCGAGGTCTCCGAAAAAGAGCTGAAGGAAGCCCGGTACCAGGGCCTGGAGCCAGGCGACGAGGTCGGCAAGGGCGGGGTCGAGTACACCTATGATCGCTATCTGCGCGGGGAGCCGGGGCTGACCAAGATCCAGGTCAACGCGCTCGGCCAGCCGACCCCCGGCGGCCAGCTCGTCTCGCAGCCGCCGGTCCCGGGCGACAACCTGAAGCTGACGATCGACCCCGACGTGCAGGCGGCGGGCGAAAGTGCGCTTGCCTCGTTTGGACTTCCCGGCGCCTTCGTGACGATGAACGTGCACAACGGCCAGGTCCTCGGCATGGGTTCGGCTCCCACCTTCGACCCCGATGTCTTCACCCGGCCGATGACCCAGGCCCAGGTCGACGCGCTCTACCGCGACCCGGTGCTGGCGCCGCTCGCCAACCGCGCCACCGAAAGCTATTACCCGACCGGATCGACGTTCAAGATCATCACCGCCCTGGCCGCCCTCGAAGGCGGCGAGATCACGCTGACCGAACCGATCTTCGACAACGGCTCGATCACGGTCGGCGGCCAGGAGTTCCAGAACGCGGGTGGCGTCGCCCTCGGGACGGTCGACATGATCTCCGCCCTGCAGGTCTCCTCCGACGTCTACTTCTACACGCTGGGACTGAGGATGTGGGAGACCAACCAGCTGCAGCAGTGGGCCGGCAAGCTGGGCATCGGCAAGGAGTCGGGCCTCGATCTCCCCGGTGAGACCGAAGGCCTGGTCCCGAGCAAGGAGTGGCGCGACCAGCTCTTCGCCGAGGGTGAAACCGAACGGCCCTGGTCGGCTGGCGACAACATCCAGCTGGCGATCGGCCAGGGCGACCTGCAGACCAACCCGCTGCAGCTGGCGATCGCCTACGCGGCGCTGGCCAGCGACGGCATGATCGTCACCCCGCATGTCGGCATGGAAGTCGAGGACGCGGCCGGCCGGGTTCTGGAGGAATTCGACCCGAAGCCGCGGCGCAGGATCGAGATCGACCCCGCTTACAGGTCGGCGGTCCTCGAAGGCCTGCACCAGGCAGCCCAGGCGCCCGGCGGCACCTCGTACGGCGTCTTCGGCGGTTTCCCGGTGCAGGTCGCGGGCAAGACGGGAACGGCGGAACGACCGGGCCACGGCGACCAGTCCTGGTACGCGGTCCTTGCTCCGTATCCGGACCCGCGTATCGTCACGATCGTCACCGTCGAGGAAGGCGGCTTCGGCGCCGAAGCGGCCGCGCCGGCGGCCCTGCGGATCCTCGAAGCCTATTTCGACAAGCAGGCGACCGAAACCGGCGCCGCCAACGGGGGAAGCCCCGGCTGATGTACGCGACCCGCTCCCGACAAGCCCGCCCCGAGCCGTTCGCCGTCCGCGTCGGCATCGCCGAGCGCCTCGGTCTCGCCCACATGGACTGGCCGCTGACGATCGCCGCGGTGGCGCTGGCCGCGTTCAGCGTCTTCACGCTCGGCCAGGCGACCGTCAACGACGTCCCCGGCGCCCCTCGCTACTTCGTCGACCGCCAGCTGATCTACAGCGTGCTCGGACTGGTCGGGATGCTGCTGCTGACCCGGATCGACTACTCGCGCTTCCGCGAGCTGCGGGTGGGCATCTACACCTTCCTCTGTGTCAGCGTCTCCCTCGTCTTCGTTTTCGGCTTCGCCGCCCGCGGCTCGCGGCGCGCCTTCGAATTTCCCTTCTTCAGCTTCCAGCCGTCCGAGCTCGGCAAGCTCCTGCTCGTGCTGGCGCTCGCCGGCTTCGTCATCGACGGCGCCAGGCGCGGCTCGGAGCGGCAGCGCACGGTGCGTTATCTCTGCCTCGGCCTCGCTCCGGCGGCCCTCGTTTTCCTGCAACCAGACCTCGGCACGTCCCTCGTGTTCGTGGTCGCGACCCTCGCCGTGATGTACTTCGGTGGTGTTCCCTGGACCCACTTCGCCGTCATCGGCTCGACCCTCGTCGTCTTGATCGCGCTCGTTCTCGTCGCGGCCCCCACCGTGGGGGCCCCGATTCTCAAGGGCTATCAGGAGGAAAGGCTTACTTCCTTCCTGAACCCCGGCGAGCATGCGAGCGGCGCGGGTTACCAGCAGAACCAATCAGTGGTCGCCATCGGCTCCGGTCAAGAGACCGGCCGTGGCGACCGTGCCACCCAAACGCGGCTCGACTTCGTTCCCGAGCGGCACACCGACTTCATCTTCGCGGTGATCGGTGAGCGCTACGGGTTCATGGGCGCCGCGTTCGTCCTATCCCTTTACGCCCTGCTCTTCTGGCGGGCGCTGAAGATAGTGACGCTCTCGAAGAACTCCTACGGAACCCTGGTGGCGGGCGGCATCGCCGTCTCGCTGCTATTCCAGGTCTTCGTCAACGTGGGGATGAACCTCGGCATCATGCCGATCACGGGCATCCCCTTACCGCTGATGAGCTACGGAGGCTCCTCCGTCCTCGCCACTTTCCTGGCGATCGGAGTGCTTCAGAGCATCAACGTCCAAGCGCATCTCGCTCAGAAGGGAAGGTTCGCCTGGTGACGTCTTGAAGAAGGCGCCCCCCGGCCGCGTACCTAACCGAACTGAGCTGAACAACAAATGAAGAAAACTATTCTGGTCTCCGCCGAGCGCGGAGAGACCCGCGTGGCCGTCCTCGAGGCAAAGCAGAAAGGCGGCAAACGCGACGTCGCGGAGCTCTACATAGAGCGCCGCGGCCGCCGATCCATCGTCGGCAACATCTACAAGGGGAAGGTCGACAACGTCCTTCCCGGCATGGAGGCCGCCTTCGTCGACATCGGCCTTGAGCGCAACGGCTTCCTGCACGTCGACGAGATCGTGCTGCCGGGCGGCGAACAGGCACCCAAGCGCGGCCGCGGCAGCGGCCGCCGGATCAACGAGCTAATCAAGCCCGGGCAGGAGATCCTCGTCCAGGTTGTCAAGGACCCGCTGAAGACGAAGGGCGCGCGGCTCTCGATGAACGTCTCGATCGCCGGCCGTTACCTCGTCTACGCGCCGCAGGGCTCCGGCGTCGGCGTCAGCCGCCGCCTCTCCGACTCCGAGCGCGACCGCCTGCGCAAGATGGTCGACCGCACCTACAAGGGGCCGGGCGGGCTGATCGTCCGCACCGCCGCCCACGGCGCAAAGAAATCCGACTTCGTGCGCGAGATCGGCTACCTGCAGAAGCTCAACGAGGTGCTGGACCGGCGGGCGCAGGACAGCAAGGCGCCGGCGATGGTCTTCCAGGAGGCGGATCTCTCGGTGCGCGTGCTCCGCGACGTCTTCCTCAGCGAGTTCGAGAAGGCGATCATCGACTCCGAGAAGCAGTTCGAGCGCGTCACCAACTTCTTCCAGCGGACCGCGCCGGAGCTCGTTGGCGGCGTCGAGCTCTACAAGGGCCACAAGCGGTCGCTGTTCGAGAAATGGAAGATCGACGAGGAGATCGAGTCGACGCTGAGCCGCCGTGTCGACCTCCCCTCGGGCGGCTATCTGATCATCGACTACGCCGAGGCGCTGACGGTGATCGACGTCAACAGCGGCTCCTTCACGGGCCGCGGCAAGGGCGGACTCGAGGAGACGATCACCAAAGTCAACACCGAGGCCGCCGAGGAGGCGGTGCGACAACTGCGCCTGCGCGACATCGGCGGCATCATCGTCATCGACTTCATCGACATGGCCCGCGCCAGCAACCGCGACAAGGTGCTGAAGACGATGCGCAAAGCGCTCGACGCCGACAAGTCGAAGAGCTACGTGGTCGAGGTCTCGCCGCTGGGCCTGGTCGAGATGACGCGCCAGAACGTCACCGACGGCGTGCGGGAGATCCTCACCGCGCCCTGCCCCACCTGCGCCGGCGAGGGCGTCGTCCTCTCGGCCGAGACGGTGGCGCTCGAGGGCTTGCGGAAGATGCGGGAAATCGCCGCTGAGAACGGCGACGCCGCGGCCTTCCTGGTCAGGGTGAACCCGAAAGTGGCGGCTGCGCTGACGGACCCGGACAGCGGTTTGCCCGAGCTCGAGAGCGAGACCGGCAAGCGCTTCCACTTCGAGGGCGGCGACGCGCTGGCGATCGACACCTTCACGCTGATCGAGAAAGGCGCCCGCGAGGAGATCGAGGAGCGGGCGCTGCCGTTCAAGGTCGGCGAGGAGGTGCTGGTCCAGATCGACGAGCCGCACATGTACAACGCCGACGACGCCGTCGCCCGGATCGACTCCTACATCGTCAGCGTCACCGGCGGTGGACGCTTCGTCGGCCAGCGCAAGCTGGTGCGGATCGAGGAGGTCGAGCGCTCGGCGGCGATCGCCTCGCTGCTGGACTCCGATTCGCCGAACGGCTCCGGAGCCGGCGAGCAAAACGGCTCCGAGCTAGAATCCGGCGCTCCTTCGCGCAAACGCAGTCGCGGCCGCAGGGGCGGCCGGGGGCGTGCGCGCGCCAAACAAGGCAGCAAGGAAGACTGATCGAACATGTATGCAGTGGTTGAAACCGGCGGCAAGCAGTACAAGGTCGAGCAGGGCACTGCCCTGCTCGTCGATCGGCTCGATGCCAAAGAGGGCGACAAAGTCGCCCTGCGCGCGGTGATGTTCCGCGACGACGTCGTCGTCGCGGCGCCAAAAGAGCTGGAGAAGGTGAAAGTCGAGGCGAAGGTCGCCGAGCACCTGCGCGGGCCAAAGATCAAGGTCTTCAAATACAAGGCGAAGAAGGGCTACCGGCGTAAGGCCGGGCACCGTTCGGAGCTGACCAAACTCGAAGTGACCAGCCTGAAAATGGGCAAAGCGGCGGCAAAAAAAGCGGCGCCGAAAAAAGAGGCTGCCGAGAAGAAACCAGCCGAGAAAAAACCCGCTGCGAAGAAGGGGGATACCGATGGCTCATAAGAAAGGACTCGGGTCCAGCCGCAACGGGCGCGAATCGAACCCGAACATGCTCGGGGTCAAGGTCTTCGCCGGCCAGCAGGTGAGTGGCGGCGAGATCATCGTGCGGCAGCGCGGGACCAAGTTCTGGCCTGGCGAGGGGACCGGGCTGGGGCGCGACCACACGATCTTCGCGACGCGGGCCGGCAAGGTCGACTTCTGCACCGCCCGCAAGGGGCGGACGATCCGCGTTCTGGCTGAGGACTGAGCGTGGGGAGGGGCCGGGCGCCCCTCCCGCTGCGCTGTCGTTTTCGCGCGTGACCGTAATAGCCGTCCGCGATGCGGACGGGCGAAAAACGTAGCGCCGCTTGCGTGGGCCCGGTCCCCGCGGACTGGCGCCGACGTTCGCATGACGCGGCGTTCGTCCTTTGCCGGGTATGGGCCGATAAAGGACGAACGCCGCGTCTGATCTCATTCAGCTATGTACGACAAGGCGAAAATCTGGGTTGAGGGAGGCGCTGGCGGTAACGGCAGCGTCAGCTTCCGGCGTGAGGCTCACGTCCCCAGGGGTGGGCCTGACGGCGGGGATGGAGGGCATGGCGGCGACGTCGTGCTGGTTTGCGACTCCTCCAAGCGCGACCTCGGAGCGCTGAGGGGGAGCAAGCACTTCAGGGCGGAGCGGGGAAGGCATGGGGAAGGGTCGAACAAGCACGGGGCGCGGGGGGAGGATCTGGCGATCCCGGTGCCCGCCGGAACCGAGGCGGTGACCGTCGATGGGAGCGCCTTGGACCTCGTCGAGGCGGGGCAGAGGGCCGTGGTCGCGCACGGAGGGCGTGGAGGGCATGGGAACAAGCGGTTTGCGAACTCGACCCGGCAGGCGCCGCGGTTTGCGGAGAAGGGGACGAGCGGGGAGGCGGACTGGATCGAGCTGCGGCTGAAACTGCTCGCCGACGTGGGATTGGTGGGGCTGCCGAACGCGGGGAAGTCCTCCTTGCTGAGCCGGCTGACGCGGGCAACGCCGAAGGTCGCCGATTACCCGTTCACGACGCTCTCGCCGGTGCTGGGGACGATCGAAAGCGACGACCGGCAGGCCGTCGTTGCGGACATCCCGGGGCTGATCGAAGGGGCGGCCGAGGGGGCCGGGCTGGGACACGAGTTCCTCGCCCACGTCGAGCGCTGCTCGGTGCTGGTCCATCTGGTCGACCTGGCGCCACTGGAGGGGACCCCTGAGGGGAATTACGAAACGGTCCGCGCCGAGCTGAGCGCCCACGGCGCCGGACTGGAGCGGCTGTTCGAGCTGGTCGTCCTCTCGAAGCGAGATTTGCTGGTGAAGGAGGAGGTGGAGACGGCGGTGGTCGAGTGGGAACAGCGGCTCGGCGAGGAGGCGCTCGGGGTGCTGGCGGTGTCGTCGGCGACCGGGGAGGGGCTGGACGAGCTTCGGGTTCGGGTCCTTGCCGCGCTGCCGGATTCGGCGCCGGCCGCGACCGAGGCCGCCTCCGAGCCAGCGGGTGGGTTCGAGGTCGAGCACCGCGTCTACCGGCCCGTGGGAGAGGGCGGCTACTGGGTCGAGCGCGAGGGGGACGGCGGCTTCCGGGTGCTGGGCCGAGGCGTCGAGCTGCTCTTCGAGCGCCACGACGTGGGCAACGAGGAAGCGCTCGCCTATCTGGAGCAGCGGCTGGGCGAGATCGGCGTGATCGCTGCGTTAACGCGAGCTGGCTTCGAGGCCGGCGACGACGTCCGTATCGGCGAGCACGAGTTCGAGCTGCACATATAGGGAACCGCCTAGGCGAGGTTGGAGAGCGCCGCGGCCAGGGCAAAGCCGAGGACGGTGACCAAGCCGGCGCTGCGTCCGGCCTGGGCCCGTGCGTCAGGGATCATCGAGTCGGTCAGCATCACCAGCAGGGCGCCCGCGGCGAAGCCGTCGATCGCGGCCCTCGCATCGCCACCCACCGCCTCCGCGGCCAGGTAGCCGATCGCCGCCGCCAAGGTGCAGATCGCGGCGACGAGCAGCCATAGCCGCAGAATCGCCGCGCGCGCGGTTCCGCTTTCGTGCATCTGCTCGGCCGAGCCCAGCGCCTCGGGCAGGTTCGAGACGAAGATCGCCACCAGCAGCGCGACGCCGACGCCACCGCCGCTCGCCAGGGCGATTCCGAGCACGAGCTGCTCCGGGATCCCGTCGAGGAAAGCGCCAAGCGCCAGCGCCGCGCCACCGTCCGAGGCGTCGGAGCGCCCCCTGCGTCCGCGGCCCGCCGAGTAGCGGCTGGCGATCGCTCCGTCGAGCGCGAAATACGTCAGCGCGCCCGCGCCGAGGCCGATGCCGGTCGCGCCCGCCCCACCGATCTCGAGGCCCTCCTGCGCCAGCTCGAAGCTGACGGCGCTGATCAGCGCCCCGGCGCCGAAGGCGAGGACCAGGCCGACCTGGCGACGGGACCAGCGGTGGGCGAAGGCAAGGGCGGCGCCGAGCAGAAGAGAGCTCGCCGCCAGGGCGCCCCAGGCCAGTGCCTCAATCATCCGCCCCAGCATAGGAGGCGCGCTCATACACTTCCCCGCCATGACCCTCGTCGTCAAGCTCGGTTCCTCGATCGTCGCCGCCGACGACGGCGAGCTGCGGGCCGACGTGCTCGATTCCGTCTGCGAGCAGGTCAGCGCGCTGGAGCAGGATGGCGAGCGGGTGGTGATGGTGACCTCGGGAGCGATCGCCCGCGGTATGCGCCTGATGGGTCTGCCGGTGCGGCCGCGGGCGATGGACGAGCTGCAGGCAGCCTCGGCGGTCGGCCAGGGGGACCTCTTCCGCGCCTACGAGAGCAGGCTGGCGCAGGGCGGGACGAGGGCGGCGCAGGTGCTGCTGACCGCCGCCGACATCGCCGCCCGCACCAACTACCTCAACGCGCGCCAGACTCTGCGGCGGCTGGTCGAGTGGGGGGTGGTGCCGGTGATCAACGAGAACGACACCACCGCCACCGACGAGATCAGCTTCGGCGACAACGACTTCCTGGCGGCCCAGGTGGCGCTGCTGCTCGACGCGCGACTACTGGTGCTGTTGACGAACGTCGACGGCCTCTACTCCGCCGATCCGTCCCTCGACCCGGAGGCGGCGCCGATCGCCGAGGTGACGGACTTCTCGCAGCTGCGGGAGCTGGAGATCGGCGACCGCACTTCCGCCTTCGGCTCCGGCGGCATGCGCAGCAAGGTCGCGGCCGCGGAGATGGCCAGCGAGGCCGGCATCCCGGCGGTGATCTGCAACGGGACCAGCCCGCGGACGCTCTCGGCGGCGGCCGGAGGCGAGGAGGTCGGCACTCGCTTCGCCGCGCAGCAGGGCAAGGCGTCCAGCTTCAAGCTCTGGCTCAAGTACGCGAAGCCGGCGCGGGGCACGATCTCCGTCGACGACGGGGCTGCCCGGGTCCTGCGCGAGCGTGGCTCCAGCCTGCTGCCGGTGGGCATCGTCGCTGTCGAAGGGGATTTCGATGCCGGCGACGCGGTCGAGGTTGCCGCTGCGGACGCCGTCATCGGCAAGGGCATCGCCGACTACTCGGCTCGTGAGCTGTCCCAGGTGCGGGGGATGAAGAGCGCCCAGGTGCGCGACGTTCTGCCGCACGCGGCGGACGAGGTCATCCACCGCGACCGCTTCGTCCTGCTCGGCTCTTAGGCGTCCGACTCCCCCCAGCTACCCTTAGCCGATGGTTGCCACGGCTACCAGTGTCGACGATAGCTGCGCGGCGGCGAAGCGGGCCGCGCGGACCTTGGCGAGTGCTGCGACCGAGGCGAAGAACGCTGCGCTGGAGGCGACCGCTCGGTTGCTGGAAGAGCGCACCGCCGAGATCCTCGAGGCGAATGCGGCCGATCTGGCCGACGAGCATGCGGCTGGGCTGACCGAGGCGTTGAGGGATCGGCTGGCGCTGACGGCGGAGCGGGTTGCGGCGATGGCCGAGGGGGTGCGGATCGTCGCGGCGCTGGAGGACCCGGTTGGCGAGGAGCTCGAGCGCAAAGCGCTGGAGAGCGGACTCGACCTGCGCAAGGTGCGGGTGCCGCTGGGGGTGATCGCCGTCGTCTACGAGGCGCGGCCGAACGTGACGGTCGATTGCGCGGCGCTGACGGTCAAGAGCGGCAACGCGATCGTGCTGCGCGGGTCTCATTACGCGGAAAGGTCGAACGGGGTGCTGGCAGCGGTCGTGCGCGAGGCGCTTCGTGAGGCGGGGCTTCCGGAAGACGCTGTGCTGCTGTTGGCCGGCGGCGGTCATGAGGAGCTGGCCGAGCTGGCGAGGCAGGAGGGCCTGGTGGATCTGCTGATCCCGCGCGGCGGCGAGGGGTTGAAGGCGGCGATCAAGGACGTCGCGACGGTGCCGGTGATGTACGCGGCCGCCGGCAACTGTCACGTCTATGTGCACGCCGAAGCCGATCTCGAGATGGCGCGGCGGATCGCGGTCAACGCGAAGGTGCAGCGGCCCGGCGTCTGCAACGCGGCGGAGACGCTGCTGATCGATGCGGCGATCGCCGAGCGCTTCGTGCCGGCGGTGCTCTCCGACCTGCGCGAGGCCGGGGTCGAGCTGGTCGGCGACGAG
Source organism: uncultured Actinomycetes bacterium (assembly GCA_963832065.1). Classification (GTDB taxonomy): domain Bacteria; phylum Actinomycetota; class Thermoleophilia; order Solirubrobacterales; family 70-9; genus VAYN01. The sequence goes on along the minus strand of CAWHSV010000011.1, from coordinate 4,285 downwards.
CGGGTCCGTTCGGCCGCCGCCGGCGCCGAGGTCGGCGCCGCGACCGAGGCGGACTGGGACACCGAGTACCTGGGCCTGAAAATGGCCGTCGCCGTGGTCGACTCCGTCGCGGACGCGGTCGAGCATGTCAACGCCCACGGCACCGGGCACTCGGAGGCGATCGTCACCGGCTCGGAGCAGGCGGCCGACGAGTTCGCCGCCGGCGTCGATGCAGCCGCCGTCTACATAAACGCTTCGACCCGCTTCACCGATGGCTTCGAGTACGGGATGGGCGCCGAGATCGGCAACTCGACCCAGAAGCTGCACGCCCGCGGGCCGATCGGGATGCGCGAGCTGACGACCTTCAAGTACGTGGCGCGCGGCGACGGCCAGATACGTGAGTAGGGCGCGGGGCGTCGGCGTCGGCGTGCTGGGGTCGGCCTTCAACCCGCCGCACCTCGGCCATCTGGCGCTGGCGCAGGAGGCGCTCTGGCAGCTCGACCTGAGCGAGGTGATCCTGGTGCCCACCGGCGATGCCCCGCACAAGCGGATCGCCGACGATCCCGGGCGTGAGCTGCGGCTGACGATGACCCGCCTCGCCGCCGCCGACGACTCGCGCTTCTCCGTCTCCACGCTCGAGGTGGAGCGGGAGGGGCCGTCCTACACGTATGAGACCTTGGAGCTGCTTGCGGAAGAACGAGGCGACACGGAGTTGGTGTTCGTGATGGGCGCGGACGCCGCCGTGGGCCTGGAGAGCTGGCGCAATCCCGAGCGCGTCGTCGAGCTGGCGCGGCTCGCGGTCGCCCGCCGAGCCGGCGTCTCCGATACCGAGGTGGCGGCGGTCACCCGCAGTCTCGGCGCCGAGGGCCGGGCGACGATGCTGGAGATGCCGCAGTTCGGCGTCTCCTCCTCGGCCGTGCGCGAGCGCGCCGCCGCCGGCAGGCCCCTGCGTTACCTCGTTCCCGAGCCGGTCGCGCGGCTGATCGAGGAAAAGGGGGTCTACGCATGAAGGCGCCGCAGTCCGAGTCGCTGGCGCGGCGGCTGGCCGAGCTGGCCGACTCGAAAAAAGCCGAGGAGATCGTCGTCCTCGACATGCGCGAGCTCGTCTCCTACACGGACTTCCTGGCGATCTGCACGGCGCGCAACGAGCGCCAGGCGCGGGCGATCGTCGACGAGGTGAGGGTGCAGGTCAAGCGAGAGACAGGTCTGCTCCCGGGCGGCGTCGACGGCGGGGGGGCGGACGGCTGGGTCGTGCTCGACTACCTCGACTGCGTCCTCCACGTCTTCACCACCGAAGCGCGCGAGCGCTACCAGCTCGAGGATCTCTGGCACGAGGCCCCGCGGCTGCCGCTCGACCTCGAGGCGCCGGAAGCGCCCTCGGCCGCAAGCGCTTAGCCGCAAGCCCCGCTCGGCGCATCTGTTACGAAATACCGTCCGGGCGCCCCCGTACGGTGCCGCGCATGGGAAGCTTCAAGCGGGTGTTGTTCGGGTATCGCCGGCCGGATGTGGACGCGGCGATAGCCGCGCGCGACGAGCAGATCGGGGCGCTGCGGCCACGAGCTGCGGAGTCCGAGCTGCAGGCCGAGGCGATCGCCGAACTCGAGCGCGAGCTCTCCTCGCTCTCGGGGATGGTGATCGAGCGCGAGCGTGAGATCCGCGGCCTCGGCGAGCGCCTGCGCGAGGCCAACGAGCGCCACGACCGCAGCATCGCCTCGCTCGAGGCGGTCTCTTCCCGCCTGGAGGAGATCCAGACGCAGGCCCGCGGCCAGGCGACGCGGATTCGGATGAAAGCGCTGCGCGAGGCGGTCGAGGTGAGCCGGCGCGTGCAGGAGCTGAACGAGGCGCAAGCGCCGGCGGCGGAGACTGTCCCAGCCGCGAACGGCAACGGCCTCGCCGAGAACTTCAACGGCCTCTTCGAGGGCGAGATCAAGCTCGAGATCGGCCCGCTAGGGGACTTCTCGCAGCTGGTCGGCTTCGAGGACGCGGTCGGCCAGGTGGGGGCCTCCGACATCTCGGTCGAACGCTTCTCCGAGGGCCGGGCGACGCTCAACGTGCGGCTGGACCAGCCGGTCGAGCTGCTGCGCGAGCTGGAGGAGCTCTCTGCCCTCGACTTCAAGGTTCGCCATACCGCGCCCGACAACCTGATCCTCGACGTCGACGAGGATCAGGGCCCCGAGCAACGCGCCGCCTAGCCAGGCGGCACTCGCGGTAAACTCGGAGGCCGATCTGGGGCTGTAGCTCAGCTGGAAGAGCGTCGCGCTGGCAGCGCGAAGGTCAGGGGTTCGAGCCCCCTCAGCTCCACTTAAAGGCTTCGCAAAGGGTGTCGTGGCTCGTCGTTCGACGAGCCTGCCGGTGCGTCAGGCCGGCCCGCTGAGGGCGCCCATCATCTCGAGCATCTTGCGGTGGTACATGACGCCAGCGATCAGCGCCCGCTCCGAGCCGGTCCAGCCTTCCGCTTCGCGGACTTCCTTCAAATAGCCTTCGAGCTCCTCCAGCTTTGCCCGGTGCCAGCCGGCGCGTGAAGCCAGCAGCGGCTCGGGGTCGGCGCCGGCGAAGACCTTCAGCATCGCTTCGTCGCGGATCTGCGGCGGAGCTGCGGTCGGCTCAGCCGCCCACGCTGCCAGCGCGGCGCGGCCCTCGCCGGTCAGCAGGTAGAGCTTGCGCCGCCGCCCGCCTGCTTCCTGTCTGACTGTCAGATAGCCACCGGCCGCCAGCCGGGCGGGCTCGTCGTAGGCCGTGGTGTGGGGCACCCGCCAGAAGTTTTCGATCGACATATCCAGCGCCTGCTTGATGTCGTAGGACGTCGCCTCTCCGAGCTGGTCGAGCAGCGCGAGCAGCGCATAGGAGGTGGTGGTGAGCCGGATGGTCTTGCTTTTCATAGTTCGGCGTATAGTACGAGACGGACGGTGAAAGCAAACGCCAGGAGGCGCAGATGGGACAAGGGACGAAAGACGACGCGGACTTCGTCCCCACTCGCCCCGACTACGACGCGGCGATCGTCGGCGCCAGCCTGGCCGGTTGCGCGACGGCGATAGGTCTCGGGCGCGCCGGGGCACGCGTCGCGCTGATCGAGAAACAGCCGGATCCGACGGCCTTCAAGCGCATCTGCTCTCACTTCATCCAGGCATCGGCCGCTCCGGCCCTCGAGCGCCTGGATCTGCTCGAGCCAATTCTGGCGGCCGGGGGAATCCGCTCGCGGATGCGTGCCTGGACGCGCTGGGGATGGATCGAAGCGCCCGCCGATCGGGCCGGCTACGCGGTGAACCTGAGACGCGAGCTGCTCGATCCGCTGATCCGCGAGACGGCGGCGTCGACGCCCGGCGTCGACCTGGTCCTCGGCCGGGCGGCGCGGGGGCTGGTTCGCGAGGACGGCGTCGTCCGGGGCGTCAGGTTGCAGGGCGCGACCGGAGAGAATTCCGCGCTGCGAGCCCGACTCGTCGTCGGCGCCGACGGCCGTGGCTCGACCATCGCCGATCTGGCCGGCGTCGCGACCAAGACCCTGCCGCACGGCCGCTTCGCCTATGGCGGCTACTTCGAAGGACCGGCCCCCGCCGGGGCCCCGCGCAGCTCGATTTGGTTGCTGGATCCGGACTGGGGCGCAGCGTTTCCCACCGATTCCAATCTCACCTTCTACGCGGCGATGCCGACGAAGCGACGGTTGCCCGAGTTCAAGGCGGATCCCGAGGCAGCCCTCGTCTCGTTCATCGCGAATTCGCCCGACCCGCCGCCGATTCGCGCCGCCCGCTTGATCGGCCCTGTGCTGGGCAAGATCGAGATGCCCAACAACGTCCGCATGCCGGTTGCGCCGGGACTGGCGCTGGTCGGCGACGCGGCGCTCGCCGTCGATCCGCTGTTCGGCGTCGGCTGTGGCTGGGCGCTGCAATCGGGCGAGTGGCTCGCCGGTTGCGTGGCGCCTGCGCTTCGCGGTGAGGAGCCGCTGGAAAAGGGCCTGGCTCGCTACCGCCGGCGCCATCGCAAAGAGTTGCGCGGCCACGCCTTCTTCATCAATGACTACGCCACCGGCCGGCCCCTCGGCGCCGGTGAGCGAATGCTGTTCTCCGCCGCGGTCCGCGATGCGAAGGTGGCCGTGGCGTTCGACGAGCTGGGGACGCGCCGGAAGCGGCCAGGCCGCGTGCTGGCCTCGATGGCGCCGCGAGCGCTGATGGTCAATGCCCGGCATGCGGTTCAGCGTCGGCGACAAGGGCAAGGCGACGGACACGTCCCGGCGACGAGTCGCTGACTTCAGCCAGTCGCGCCGATCCGCTGACGTTCTCAAACAACTCCCGAGGTCTGCCGATGAGGGGAG
>CAWHSV010000010.1:0-63402 GCA_963832065.1 uncultured Actinomycetes bacterium | reverse complement strand
CAATGCCGATCATCGTCGCGATCACACCCATCAACGCCGCGATGATCCCGCCGCCGATCAGCATCACCGTTCGCTGCAGGCGGTCGAACTTGTCGTCCAGGCGGTCCAGCCGGGCATCCATATAGTCGAAGCGCTTGTCGACCTCTCCGAAGCGCCGGTCGACCTCATCGAAGCGCTTATCCACTTCTTCGAAGCGTTTATCGACCTCATCGAAGCGCCTGTCCACCTCCTCGAAACGCTTGTCGATCTGCCCAAAGCGCTTGGCGGCATCGTCAAACCCGTCGTCGACCCGCTCGTTGAGGTTGTCGAGGCGTTCCTCGGTCCAGGCTTCCGGCATCGTCCGCATTCTGGCACCGTAACTTTCTGTCTGCAACGAAACAAGGCCCGTTTGTGCCAATTTGGCGACAGACGTGCAACCGAGCGCGTGACTAGTGGAGCGGCTGGACCAGCAGCTCGTCCTCGGCGGCGCGGGCGCCGAGGTAGGGCATCATCGCCATGTAGACCAGCTCGGAGAGGAATTCCTCGCCGCGCTCGATCGCGCCGTCGCGGATCTTGGCCATGATCGTGCCGTAGATCGCGCCAGTGACCATCTCGGCGGTGCTGCGCGAAACCGCCTCCGGTTCCTCCAGCTCGGCGCGGCCGGCGTCGATCATGTCGGCCAGGCCCTGCAGGATGCGATCGCGGCGGCCCTGGGCGCGGGCGCCGGCGCCGTTGACGGCGACGACGAAGAAGCGGGCGCGCTGGGCGTCTTCCTGGAGGAAGCGCATCGCCGCCCAAGCACCGGCCCAAATCCGGTCGTGCCAGCCCCGGGGGCCCGCGTAGGCAACGCCAACCCGCTGGCAGAACTCGGCCGCGACGTCGCCGTGGACGCGCAGGAAGCAGTCTTCCTTGCCACTGAAGTTGCGGTCGAAGGCGGCGCGGCCGACCCCGGCGCGTTCGCAGAGCATCGCCACCGTGGTCGCCTCGAGGCCGTGCTCGGCGGCCAGCTCGATCATCGCCAGCGCGATGCGGTTGCGCACCGGGTCCCCGCTCGCCGCGGTCCCGGCTTCGGTGCCCGCGCTCACATGCGCCCGGCCCTGCCCCCTGCGCTCGTGTTCCTCAGGCGGCCACCCGCGCCTGAGCGGCGTCGGCGGCCCGCCCCGCCTCCACCTCGCCGACGTACGGCGTAAGAGTCACCTGCAGCATCTCCGGCAGCAGCACCATCAGGTCGTCGACGTCGTCGGCAACCAGACGCTGGTGCACCAGCCAGGCGATCCCGCCGGCGATCGCCACCTCGAGCCCGTCCGGCAGCCGGCTCGCGCGCGGGTTGAACTCGCGCCCTTCGCGCAGCTTCGGCGCCACGCTTTCCAGCATTGCCTGGTAGCGAGCCAGCGAGGCCGAACCGGCGGCCTGCGCCTCGACGATGCAGAGCTTCGCCCGCGCCTGCTCTTTGACCACCATCTCGAGGAAGATCTCCAGCGCGGAGGAAATCTGCTCCTGCCAAGGCTGCTCGGGCTCGAGCAACTCGGCGAAGACCTCCCGCGCGGCGGCGACGCTCTCGTCGAAGGCGGCGAGGAAGCACTCCTCCTTGCTCGAGAAGTGCTCGTAGAAGGTCACCAGCGCGACCTTCGAGGTCTTGGCGATCAGCTCGATCGTGGTTTTCTGGTAGCCGCGCTCGGCCACCAGCTCCGCCGTTGCCAGCAGCATCCGCTCGCGCTGGTTCTGGGTGACGAAGTCGCTCGGGACCAGGTGCCGGCCGGGGGGCATCTTGGAGAGCCGCTCCGAGAGTGGGCGCTGCTTCGCCATACCGGCAAGATACCAGAACGTTCACCTGGTGTCTATTTTCCTTTTCTCTAGAAACTTTGACGTTCTGGTCACCGGTGTCTCTGAAAGCTGCTATATCTAGACAAAAGGAGCTTGTTTTCAAAAGATGCTGGCGATGCCCGATCAGACTTCCGCAGCCACTGACGAGAACGAGGCGATGGCCCCGGTCGCACCCTTCCCAGGACGCCGCGTCCGCCGCGCTCGCGAGCGCCTGCTGGAAGCGATCCTGATCGTCAGCGGCGAGCGCGGCTACGAGCACGTCTCGGTCCAGGACGTGATCGAGCGCGCGCAGGCCAGCCGCGCCACCTTCTACAAGCACTTCGACGACAAGGACGACTGCTTCGCCCAGGCCTACCACGACGCCGCCGACTGGCTCTACCACCGCCTGATCGGCGTCGCCAAACGGCAGCCGACCTGGCGCGAGGGCCTGCGGGCGGGGATGGCCGAGCTGCTCGAGTTCTGCGCCAACCAGCCCTCGCTGGCGCGGGCGCTGCTGGTCGAGGCGCACGCCGCCGGTGGCGCTGCGCTCGAAGAACATGATCTTTTGATGGAGCGCCTCTCCCACGCGATCGATTACGCGCGCCGCGAGATTCCCTCTCGCCAAGCTCCACCTCCAGTGACGGCGACCTTCATGGTAGGGGCTATCGAGACTCTTGTGCGAACCAAACTGATGAGCGACGAACCGGAGACCGCCCCAGAGATGCTGCCGGGGTTGCTGCATTTCGTCGTCATGCAGTTCTTCGGCGAGGACGCCGCCTGGGAAGAGCTGACCGCGGCGCCGTTGGCGACTTGGAAGTCGCGGCGGGAAGCGGCGACGCGGATTCCCTGATTCTTGTGGGGTTGTGGTTGGGAGGGCTGGGTGTGCCCTCTCACTCAACCTTCCGCGGTGGATCGTCCTGCGCCGGTCCGAACAGCGCCCCTGACCGCAAGGAAGGTACAAGCCGTTCGAGGGCACACCCAGCCCTCCCCATCGAGCGAACCAGCAGATCCGCTGATCCTGAAGCAGCTACGCGATGCGAGGTCGAAGCTGATCCCCGTTGGGCGGGCAGCTCTTCCTGCGTGCGGCGGAGATGACCCTAGGGCTCAGAGCGCTCCGCTGTAGGTCGTCCTGAGAAGGGGGTGGGTGGCCCTGCGAACGGCTTGTACTTTCCTTGCGGCCAGGCGGCTGCGCGGACGAGGTCCGACGCTTCTCCGCGGAAAGTTGAGAGAGCAGGGCCACCCACCCCCTCCCCGCTTCGTCCTAAAGCGGAATGTTCCCGTGCTTACGCTTCGGCTGCGGCACCCGCTTCGATTGCAGCATATGCAGGGCCTTAATCAGCTTCGGCCGAGTCTGCCGCGGCTCTATGACGTCGTCGATGTAGCCTCGCTCCGCCGCCGAATATGGGTTGGCGAAGTGGGCTTTGTAGTCGTCGATCAGTTTCTGGCGGCGCTCGTCGGGGGTCGGCGAGGTGGCGATGTCTTTGCGGTAGATGATGTTGACGGCGCCCTCGGGGCCCATCACCGCGACCTCGGCCGTGGGCCAGGCGAGGTTGTAGTCGGCCAGCATGTGCTTGGAGGCCATCACGTCGTAGGCGCCGCCGTAGGCCTTGCGGGTGACGACGGTGAGCTTGGGGACGGTCGCCTCGGTGTAGGCGTAGAGCAGCTTGGCGCCGTGGCGGATGATCCCGTTCCACTCCTGGTCGGTGCCGGGCAGGAAGCCGGGGACGTCGGTGAGGGTGAGGATCGGGACGTTGTAGGCGTCGCAGGTGCGGACGAAGCGGGCCGCCTTCTCGGATGCCTCGATGTTGAGCACGCCGGCGAGGAAGGCCGGCTGATTGCCGACGATGCCGATCGGATAGCCGTCGAGGCGGGCGAAGCCGCAGACGATGTTCCGGGCGAAGTGCTCGTGGACCTCGAAGAACTCCTCGTCGTCGACAATCAGGGCGATCACGTCGCGCATGTCGTAGGGCTTGGAGGGGTCGTCGGGGACGATCGAGTCGAGCGCCTCATCTTCGCGCTCGGGGTCGTCGCTGGGCTCAAAGCGCGGCGGCGTCTCGAGGTTGTTCGAGGGCAGGAAGCTGAGCAGGTAGCGAGCGTCCTCGAGGCAGCTCTCCTCGTCCTCGGAGGCGAAGTGGGCGACGCCGGACTTCGAGTTGTGGCTCATCGCCCCGCCCAGCTCCTCGAACTCGACTTCCTCGCCGGTCACCGTTTTGATCACTTCCGGGCCGGTGATGAACATGTGCGAGGTCTCTTTGACCATGAAGATGAAGTCGGTCATCGCCGGCGAGTAGACGGCGCCGCCGGCGCAGGGACCCATGATCAGGCTGATCTGGGGGATCACGCCGGAGCATTTGACGTTACGGGCGAAGACGTCGCCGTAGGCGCCGAGCGAGACGACGCCCTCCTGGATCCGGGCGCCGCCTGAATCGTTGATCCCGACCACCGGCGCCCCAACCTGGGCGGCGAGGTCCATCACCTTGCACATCTTCTCCGCCATCACCTCGCCGAGACTCCCTCCGAACACCGTGAAGTCCTGGGAGAAGACGAAGACGGTACGACCGTCGATCGTGCCGTGGCCGGTGACGACGGCGTCGCCCCAGGGCCGTTTCTTCTGCATCTCGAAGTCGTAGGTGCGGTGGCGGACGAAGGTGTCCAGCTCCTCGAACGAGCCCGGGTCGAGCAGCTTTTCGATCCGCTCGCGGGCCGTCATCTTGCCCTTCGCGTGCTGCTTCTCGACCGCCTCCTCGGAGGCGGAGTGGATCGCGGCCTCGCGCAGCTCGCGCAGGTAGGAAACCTTCTCCTCGTGGGTGACCGGGTTTTTCTCGCGCATCGAGCGCCGCAGTCTATTTCGCGGCCTCAGCGCGTGTCACGGCGCTGGCCGTTTTCGCCACTGTTGGAGCTAACGACGCGGCGCTAAACGCTGCTGAACGGCCGCCGCTGCGGCTCCGCCAGGCGATCGAGAAAGGCCTCGAGGTCGGCCTCTTCCAGTCCGGTGCTCTCATCGGCCCGGATCTCGACGCGAGTGCCGAACCCCTTCTCGGCCATCCTCACCTCGACCCCTTCGACCGCGCTCAGCAGCTCGGTCAACTCCGGCTCCGACTTCATCAGCGTCCGCGCTACCTCGATCATCGAGAGCCCGCTTCAACCAACGCGCGATCGTTCCTGCTGACCTCGGGATTCTGAGATAAACCGTTCAGCGAGATCGAGTCTGCCGGGGGCTCCGTCTCGGCCGCACCGGCGCGCTGGAAGAGGGCGACGCCGAGCACCACCCCGGCGAGGTGACGAAGGCCCAGGGGATACCCTGGCCGATCTGGGTCGCGATCGGTCCCGGGCAGGCATCGGCGATGGCCCAGCCAATCCCGAAGAGGAGGCTGCCGAGCAGGTGCCGGCGCTGCGGCAGCTCGCGCGACCAGCCGACCGGACCGTCGCTGAGCAGGGCTCGACCAGCGCGGCGGCGCAACAGCTCCGTGCCCAGCGCCGCGACCAGCACGGCCGAGGCGAAAAAGAGGAAGAGGTAGGACTGCTCCAGCAGCAGGGCGGCGCGAATCACGTCCGGGTCGCTCATCTGGCTCCAGCAGAGGATCCCGCCGAAGACGATGCCGACCCCGAGCGCCGCCAGCCGCGCCCTCATCTAGACCACCGCCTCGATCAGGAAGCTGACGGCGATCCCGCTGGCGAAGAAAGTGGCGGTCGCGACCAGCGCCGCTGGCGAGACCATCGAGACGCCGGTCAGGCCGTTGCCGGAGGTGCAGCCGCCGGCCAGCTTGGCGCCGAAGCCGATCAGAACCCCGGCGCCGAACAGCATGGCGGCGATCGCGACGGCCGCCGCCAACGCCGCTGAAGGTGTCGGTGAGCCAGCCGTAGCCGTGGAACGAGCTGGCCGCCGGAGAGGGCATGAAAAGGGTGCCGCCGAGGACGACGCCGATCAGGAACCAGCCGCGCCAGTCGAAGTCGAGGCGGCGGCTGCGCGAGCTTGCCGATCACCTCGGAGAAGCCACCGGTGACGCCGAGTCGGCCGTTGAAGAGCGCACGACAGGCGACGACGCAGAGTCCCAGGATCGGTCCCGCCACGTACCAGGCGAGCTGCTGATCGAACACGCCGGACATCGTAGGAGACTGCCGCGCCCGCGCCTCGACAGTCGTGCGCCGCGACCTAGAAGAAAGCGCCGCCCTGGTATTCGCCGAAGACGTCGCGCATGGCGCCGCAGACCTCGCCGATCGAGGCGTCGGCGGCAAGCGCGGCGCGGATCGGGTGCAGCAGGTTGCCCTCGCCGCGGGCGACGTCGCGCAGCGCCTCCAGCTTCGCGCGTCGACCGCGGCCTGGTCGCGGCGCTCCTTGAAGGCCTTGAGCCGCGCCAGCTGGCGCTGCTCGGCCTCGGGATCGACCTTGAGGATGTCGACGTCGTCGACCTGGTCGGTGACGAATTTGTTGACGCCGACGATCACGTCCTGGCCGCTCTTGTAGCGCTCGTGGTAGCTGTGCGCCGACTCCTCGATCTCGCGCTGCATGAACTCCAGCGCCTCGACCGAGCCGCCCAGCTCTTCGACCTTCTCCATCAGCTCCTTGGCCCGCAGTTCGATCTCGTCGGTCAGCGACTCGACGAAGTAGGAGCCGGCGAAGGGGTCGACGGTCTCGGCGGCGCCGGACTCGTAGGCGAGCACCTGCTGGGTGCGCAGGGCGATCCGGGCCGAGCGCTCGGTCGGCAGCGCCAGCGCCTCGTCGAAGCCGTTGGTGTGCAGCGACTGGGTGCCGCCGCAGACCGCGGCGAAGCCCTGCAGGGCGACGCGGATGATGTTGACCTCGGGCTGCTGGGCCTGCAGGGTGACCCCGCCGGTCTGGGTGTGGAAGCGGATCTTCATCGAGTTCGGGTTCTCGGCCCCGAAGCGCTCCTTGACGATCTTCGCCCACATCCGCCGCACCGCGCGGAACTTGGCGATCTCCTGGAAGACGTTGTTGTGGCCGTTGAAGAAGAAGGCGAGCCGCGGCGCGAACTCGTCGATCTTCGAGCCCGCGCTCGAGCGCCGCCTCGACGTAGGCGATCGCGTTGGAGAGGGTGAAGGCGACCTCCTGCACGGCCGAGCAGCCCTTCTCGCGGATGTGGTAGCCGGAGATCGAGATCGTGTTCCATTTCGGCACGTTCTCGTGGCAGTACTCGAAGAGGTCGGTGGTCAGCCGCATCGTCGGCTCCGGCGGGTAGATGTAGTTGCCGCGGGCCATGTACTCCTTCAGGACGTCGTTCTGGACGGTGCCGCGCAGCTTCTCGGACGGGACGCCCTGTTCCTCGCCGACCAGCTCGTAGAGCAGCAGCAGGATCGCCGCCGGGGCGTTGATCGTCATCGAGGTCGAGACGCTGTCGAGCGGGATCTGGTCGAAGCAGATCCGCATGTCCTCGATCGTGTCGATCGGGACGCCGGTGCGGCCGACCTCGCCGTTGCAGAGCGGGTCGTCGGAGTCGCGGCCGAGCTGGGTCGGCAGGTCGAAGGCCATCGAGAGCCCGGTCGAGCCGTGCTCGATCAGGTAGCGGTAGCGCTCGTTGGTGTCCTCGGGCGAGGCGAAGCCGGCGTACTGGCGCATCGTCCAGAGCCGGTCGCGGTACATGCCCTCGTGGATGCCGCGGGTGAAGGGCGGCTCGCCCGGCTCGCCGAGCCGCTCCTCGAGGCCGGGGGCGACGTCGCTCTCGTCGTAGAGCCGGTTCGATCTCGATCCCGGAGTCGGTGAAGACGCGCGGGTCGTCGGGCCCGACGACCGGGGCGATCGTGCGGTGCTGATCGTCTTCGAGCGATTTGTCGTTGCTCGGCCATCGCTGGCGCAGGATATTGAGGGCGCGGAGCCTAGGCGCCGGCGGGCCGCGGCTCGCCAGCGCGTCGAGCAGGTCGGCGAGGCTGCGCGCCAGCGGGATCTCCGGCTGCGAACCGATCGCCTCACGCAGGCGGCGCGGGGTCGCCGACGCAGGGCAGGGTCGGATCGACGGGGCGCCGAGGCCGGCGCTCGTCGCGCAGATGCACAGGGATGCCCGCCTGGCGCGCCAGCTCCTCGCTCAGCTCGCCGATCGTCGTACCGGACGCCCGAGCAGAGATTGAAGGTGCCGTCGAGGCGACGGCGCGAGAGCTCCAGCAGCGCCCGGGCGCCGTCGCGAACGTCGACGAAGTCGCGCACGGCGGCGCGGTTGCCGAGCGAGAGCTCGACCCGCTCTCGCCGGCCCGCTCCGCCGCGGCGATCTGGCGGGCGAAGCTGGGGGCGGCGCGAACTGGTCCGACTGGCCGGGACCGATCAGATTGAAGAGGCGGACGACGGCGATCTCGATGCCGTGGGCGCGTTCGTACTGCCTGCAGAGCAGCTCCATCGCCGCCTTGCTGACGCCATAGGGAGTGACGGGCCGCGGCGGCAGGTCCTCGCCCAAGCGGCAGCACCTCGGCGTCCCGGCCGCCGTAGACGTCGGCGGAGGAGAGGCAGAGCACGTGCGCGCCGGGCGTCTCGGCGAGAACGGCCTCGAGCAGGTTGAGGACGCCGCTCGCGTTGGCGGCGAACGTCTCCACCGGCTGCTGCCAGCTCTGGCCGACCGAGGCGGCCCCCGCTGCGTTGACGACCAGCTCGGGCTGGGCCGCGGCCACGCAAGCCGCGACCGAGGCCGGATCGAGCAGGTCGCAGCCGGGGCGCGTCGCCGCTCGGCGTTCGCGCCACCGCGATGACGTCGAAGCCGGCGTCTCGCGCCGCTGCTGCCAGGTGGCCGCCGACGAAGCCGCCGGCGCCGATCAGGAGGAGGCGCTCGGCGCTCAGTCGGCTAGGCGGGGCGCCGACCAGGCGCTCGACGCCGGTCTGGTCGATCGTTCGCCGCAGGCCCTCGTTGAGCTCGATCGTCGGCTCCCAGCTCGAGCAGATCGTTGGCGCGGCCGATGTCGGGGCGGCGCTGCTGCGGGTCGTCGGTCGGCAGCGCCTCGTAGACGATCTCCGAGCGCGACTCGGTCACCTCGATCACGGTCTTGGCCAGCTCCAGCAGCGTGAACTCGTTCGGGTTGCCGATGTTGACCGGCGTGTGCACATCGGACTCGGCGAGGGCGACGATGCCGCGAATCAGGTCGTCGACGTAACAGAAGCTGCGGGTCTGGCTGCCGTCGCCGAAGACGGTCAGCGGCCGGTCCTGCAGCGCCTGGCGCAGGAAGGTCGGGATCGCGCGGCCGTCGTGGGGGCGCATGCGCGGGCCGTAGGTGTTGAAGATGCGGACGATCGCCGTGTCGACGCCCTGCTGGCGGTGGTAGGCCATGGTCAGCGCCTCGGCGTAGCGCTTCGCCTCGTCGTAGACGCCGCGTGGGCCGATCGGGTTGACGTGGCCCCAGTAGTCCTCTTTCTGCGGGTGGACCTGGGGATCGCCGTAGACCTCGCTGGTCGAGGCGATGAGGAAGCGGGCGCGCTTGAACTTGGCCACCCCGAGCATGTGGTGGGTGCCCTGGGAGCCGACCTTGAGCGTGTGCAGCGGCAGCCGCAGGTAGTCGATCGGGCTCGCCGGCGAGGCCAGGTGGTAGACGAAGTCGACATCCTCGGGGATGTCGACGTAGCTGGTGATGTCGACGTGCCGGAACTCGAACGCGTCGTCGCGAATGTGGTCGATGTTCTCCAGCGAACCGGTCTCGAGGTTGTCGAGGCAGATCACCCGGTGCCCCTTGCCGAGCAGGTGCTCGCAGAGGTGGGATCCGAGGAAGCCGGCGCCGCCGGTGACTACACAGGTGCTCATCGCGACCGATGCTATCGAGGCTGGCGCCACGTCTGCCTTCCGCATCGTCTCCGCAATTTCCGCAAATCGAGGCCGAAGATCGGCCAGAACGGGGGAGAGACCCCGTCCTTGCAGCACTAAGAACTGCCATGTTTGGTGCGGACAATTGAAGCGAGCAGGGAGAGTCGAGTAGTGAGTTTGGATGGCGAGGAGGCGGGGGCCTCGGTCATGGCGGGACGCGTGGACGGGGCGCGCAAGCGGGCCGCCGTCGAGACCTACGCGCGCCACGAGGCCGCCCTGCGCCGCACCGCCCAGCGCTACTCGCTCTGCGCCGACGGACGCCGACGACGCCCTGCAGCGGGCGCTCGAGATCCTGCTGATCGAAGGCGCCGTCGGAGGACCCGCGCGAACTGGTCCGCTGGACGCAGACGGTGGTCAAGCACGAGGCGCTGGCCGTGCGCCGCGACCGCGAGCGGATCCTCAGCGGCCCGGCCGCGGCGAGGCGCGAAGACGACCGCGAGGACTGGGTGGCCTCGCTTCCCGCCGAGTCGGACGGCCCGGCCGAGCGAGACGAGCGCCGCGAAGCCGTCGCCCGCAGCCGCGAGGCGCTGCAGGCCCTGAAGCCACAGGAGCTGCGGGCGCTGACGCTGCTCGCGCGAGGGCTACTCCTACAAGGAGATCGGCGAGATCACCGGCTTCTCGCACACGAAGATCAATCGCTGCTCTAGCCGAGGGCCGCGAGCGCTACCGGCGGTTGCTGTCGCGCAGGCGAAGGCGGCGGCCGCTGCGAGGACCTGCGAGCCGCTGCTCTCGGCCTTCTGCGACGGCGAGGCGAGCAGCGAGGATGCGGCGACGCTGCGCGAGCACCTGCGCGCCTGCGCCAACTGCCGGGCGACTCTGCGCGCCTACCGCGCCGCCCCCGGCGCCGCCGCCGCGCTGGCGCCGGCGCTGCCGTTCTCGCGCTCGCTGCTCGACCGCGCGCATGACGCGTTCGCCTGCTCTCAGCGCTCGCTTCGGCGGCGGTGGCGGCGGCCGACTCGGCGCTCTCTCAGGTCGCCGCCTCCGGTGGCGCCCGCGGCGCCGGGATGGCCGCCCTCGCCAAGGCGCTGCGCGGTCTGCGCCGGCGCCGCCGGGGGCGCCGCGGCCTGCGTCGCCACCGGCGTGGTCCCCACGCCGCTCGTCGTCGATCGGCCCGTCGAAGCGAAGGCGCCAGCCCTGGAGCGCAAGCTCAGCTCCGAGCTGGCGTCGGAATGGAGCGAAGAACGCGAGCGTCGAATACGAGCCCGCTCCAGCGCCGGAACCGGAGCCGGAGCGAAAGGAACCGCCTGCGACCGACGAGCCGGCGCCGGCGGTCGAACCGATCGCCAGCCCGGAAGTCGCAGCCTCCAGCGGGGCGGTCGAATACGCGCCGCCACCGGAACCGGTCGCGACGCCGCCCGCGGCCGGCCCAGCGAAACGCAGCGGCGGCAACGCCGCGGGGGAGTTCGGCCCGTGAAGCGCGCGGCTCGGCGCGCTCCTGGCTGCGCTGGCGCTGGCAGCGCTGGCCCTCCCCCTCGCCGCGACCGCGGATCCGATCGAACTCCTGAAACCGATGAACCTGCGCGTCGCGGGAGGCGAAGGGAGCTGGCATGCGGACAACTCCTTCAACCTCTACTGGGATCCGACCGCTGGAAGCCGCGGACACCCTCCCGGTGCTGGCCGTTCACTACCGCCTTCCCGAGGGGCCGGGACTGGAACCGGCCCGAACGGTGGACCCCCCAAGTACATCGGCGGCGATCGAGCGGGTGGAAGTGCGCCGTCCTGGCATCCATGCGGTCCAGATCTGGTTCGAGGGTCCGGAGGGAAGGCTCGGGCCAGAAGTCACGCGCCACGCTGCGATTCGACGACGTGCGACCGGCGCCCGCGCAGCCGGTCGCCGCCCTCCGGCTGGATCGCCGGCAACGTCGCGCCGACCGTGAGGCTCGAACACCCCAGCGGACCGCAGCCGATCTCCGGCATCCGCGGCTACGCGGTTTCCGTCGCCGCGGCCGGCGGTTCGGGGCCGTGTTCGGCTCCAGATCGCTGCGAGCTGTGGGAGACCGACCTGCGGGGAGGCGTCGCGCGGCGACACGATCTCGCTCGGCACGCTGCCGGAGGGCGATCACATCGTCCGCGCAGTCGCCGTCTCCGGCTCGGGCATGGCCTCGCATGAAGTCCGCACGGCGGTCCTGCATGTCGACGCGACCCTGCCCACGCTGGCGCTGGAAGGCACGCGCGACGGGCTGGGTCAACGGGCCGGTGCGGATCACGGCCCGGGCAAGGGACGCCAGCTCGGGGATGGTCCGCGGCCGGGTCGAGCGGCCCTTCGCCTCGACTCGCCGTTGATGGCGGCGCGCCGAGGCTGCAGGCCGGCGACTCGGCGACCGCTCGGTCAGCGGCGAGGGCGCTCACCGGATCGCCTTCTACGCTCGCGACGCGGCCGGCAACATCGCGGCGAGCAGACGACCGCACTCTGCGAGAGCGTCCGCATCGACGAGAGCCCGCCCACGGCGTCGCCTTCGCCTCCGGACGAGACCCGAGCGAACCGGAGCGCATCGAAGCGCTGGTCGACGGATGCGCTCTCGGGACCCGACCCGGCGCGAGGCTCGATCGCGCTGCGACCGACGGGCTCACGACAGGCCTTCGCGGCGCTGCCGACGACGATGGTCGGGCGACCGGCTCGTCGCCCGCTGGAACTCGGACGATTTCCCACCCGGGACCTACGAATTCAGGGCCACCGCCTTCGATGCGGCGGGCAACTCGGTCAGCTCCGAGCGACGCCAGGGTGGCGGGCGGATGGTGCTGGCGAACCCGCTGAAGACCCAGACCAGCCTCCTCGCCGGCTTCGGCGGCCGCCAGCTCGTCTGGCAGCGCTGCGCCCGCGTACGGGGCGAGCGGCGCTGCCGGCGTGTGGCGACCAGCTCCTTCGGCAACCGCCCGAGCGTTCGGGTCGTGCCGTTCGGGCGCGGCGTCCCCTTCGGCGGCCGTCTCCTGACCACCACCGGTTCGCCGCTCGCCGACCAGCCGGTCGAGATCGTCGAGACCTTCGCCGCTGGCGCGAGCCGTCCCGCCGCACGACCGTCGTGCGGACCGCGCCGGACGGCGTCTTCGTCACCCGCCTGGCCCCTGGCCCAAGCCGCAGCGTCGAAGCGCCGCTTCCCCGGCAACCGGACCTTGACCCGCAGCGGCAGTCGCGGAGTGGCGCTCGACGTCCGCGCCGGAGTGCGCCTGCGCGCCTCGACGGGCTCGGCTCCGATCGGCGGCGCTGCCGGTCGTCTTCGCCGGCCGCATCGAGCGCTCTGCGACGCCTCGATCCCAGCCGACTGGCCGGCCGGTCGAGCTCGCAGTTCCGAGTACCCGGAAGCGACTGGTCGCGAGTTCCGCACCGTGCAGACCGACGGCAGTGGCCGCTTCCGCTACGCCTACGAGTTCAGCGACGACGACAGCCGCGGCATCCGCTTCCAGTTCCGCGCCTTCGCCCCAGCGCAGGACGGCTGGCCCTACGAGCCGGCGGTCTCCAGGCCCGTGTCCGTCACTGGACGCTGACGCCACGAAAAAAGCCGCCCCGCGGAGCGGGACGGCCTTGGTACTGCGGAGATGCGGCAGATCTAACGCAGTGCCGTGAGCTGATCGGTGACCTGGTCGACCAGGCCCTGGGCGCGGGAGGTCTGCTCGTCGATCGTGCGGCGGACGCGCTGCTCGACCTCGTTGCGGTTGCGCTTCAGCGTGGTCTCGACCGTGCGCTGGTGCTTGCGGGCCTCGCGCTCGACCCGGTTGCGGGTCTTGCGGGCCTCGGTGGTCGCTTTGCGGCGGGCGCTGGTGCCGCGGCGCTCGGTCCGCTTCAGCGGTTTTGCGCAGCTGGGTGCGGTAGGACTTGAGCTGTTTCTCGGCGCTGGTGCGGCCGGTCCACGGCTCGACCAGGTCGGAGACGCGGTCGCTGACGCTGAGGACGATGCCGACGGGGAAGTCGACGGCGGCCTCGGCGACGGTCTGAACCTGGTTCTTCTCGGCGACCGCGGTCTTGGTCGCGGCGCGTTTGGTCGCTTTCGCCGTTTTCGCCGCGGATTTTTTCGCTTCCGTGGTGGCGCGTTTTGCCTGGGTTTTGGATTTGCTGCCGTTTTTGGTCTCAGCCATGAAGTTGAATCCCTTCGAATCTCGGTGGGTTGCCTGCCTCGGGGAGTTCGCGAGTGTAGCGAACATATGTTCTTTGTACGAACACACGTTCTAAACCCTTTTTCGGCCAGTGGTTACGCCAGCTCGGCAGCGCGACTGGGCGCTGCGCACGATCTCCAGCGCCGACTCGCTGCTGGCGGCGGCGATCGGATAGCGCGCATCGAGATCGAGCTGGGCGTCCGTCCAGCGCGAGGTCGCCGAAGGCGACCGAACCGCCGGCCTCACGCACGATCAGCTGCGTCGCCGCGGCGTCGACCGAGCGGCAGGAGCGCAGGCTCAGCATCGCGTCGAAGCGGCCGGCAGCGACGTAGGCGGCGGTGATCGCGATCGAGCCGACGACCCGCAGCCGATAGGCCTTCCCGCCAGCGCCTCGAGCGCCGGCAGCGCCCACTCCGGCTCGGCCGACTCCAGGCCGACCACCTCGAGCTTCTCCGCCACGGCGGCAACCCGGGTCGGGCCGCCGCCGAGTTGGGCGCCCTCGCCGCGGCGCGCGGCGAACTCCTCGTCGGCGCCGAAGTCGTGGACGAACCCGAACTCGACGTCGGCCATCGAGGTGCCGGAGGCGACGGCGATGCTGAGGCTGTGCGAGGGGATCGTGCGGCGGGCGTTGAGCGAGCCGTCGATCGGGTCGATCACGACCCGGGCCGTGCCGCCGGAGCCGAAGGCGACCTCGCCCCGCTCCTCGGAGACGGCGACGAAGGAGGCGCCTGCGGCCGCCAGCCGCTCGAGCTCGGCGAAGACGACGTCCTCGCAGCGGCGGTCGATCGCCAGAGTGCGGTCCCCGCCCTCGCCGACCCCCTCGTAGACAGTGCGCTCGGCGCTGCAGGAGTGCCGCTGAAGATCTCCCGTTGCGCGGCGACGATGCGGCGGCAGATTCCCGCCAGTCTGCGGAGAAAACGTCCATCGGCCGGATGCTAGTGATCCGGCCGGTAGCCCGGTGCCGATTTGCGAGCGAAAACCGAGCACGCCGCGGACGCAGGGAGGCCGAATAGTGGTGACTATTCGGTTGACCGAGGACAAAGGCGGGCGACGGTTTGCAGCCGCAAAATCGGCGTCCGGCTTGCCGGCCGGATCACCAGGCGCGCTAGCGTTGGGCGATGCGCGAGGAGCTGCCGACGGCGACGATGCAGGAGGACGGACGGGCGCGCGCGGTCGCCCACGACGACGGTCCGCTGCTGGTCCTCGGCGCCGCCGGGACCGGCAAGACGGAGCTGCTGGCGCGGCGGCTGGCGCGGCTGGCGGCTTCCGGGACCGGGCCGGAGAGCGTGCTCGTGATCGGCTCCACCCGGGCGACGGCGCGGCGCCTGCGCGAGCGGGCGGAGGCGCTGCTGGAGGGATCGTTCGAGGAGCTTTGGATCGGCAGTTGGGACACGATCGGCGAGCGCCTCCTGCGCGAGCACGCCGAGGCGGCTGGCCTCGACCCCTTCTTCGACGTGCTCGGGACCGGCCGAGCGCCTGGCGATGCTGCTCGACCGCCTCGACCGGCTGCCGCTGCGCCGGCACGAGATCCGCGGCAACCCGGCCGGCCTGCTGGCCCGGCTGCTGGCGCGAATCGACCGGCTGAAGGCGGAACGGATCGGGCCGACGCGGCTGGAGCAGCGGGCCCGCGAGGCGGAGCAGACGGCGACCGACGGCGCGAGCACGGAGGCGGCGCGGCGTGAGCTCGAGTTCGCCGAGCTCTACACAGCCCACGACCGCATCCTCGCCGACGCCGGCAGCCTCGACCGCGGCGACGTCTTCCTCGCCCTCGACTGCCTGCTGGTCGAACGCCCCGACGTCCGCCAGGCCCTCGCCCAGCGCTTCCGCCAGCTGATGGTCGACGAGCTGGAGGAGGCGACGCCGGCGCAGCGGGCGATCCTCGCCGCGCTCGCCGCCGACAACCCGAACCAGCTCTACGCGCTGGAGCAGGCCGAGGAGGCGAGCGCCTGGTTCCGCGACCTGCACCCCGAGGGCGACGTCGTCGTCGCTCGAGCACCGCTTCCGCGATCCCTCGCTGCGCTTCTGGAAGTGCGCCAACGAGCGCGCCCAGTCGCAGGCGGTCGCGCGCGAGGTCGAGCACCTGCTGGCCGGCGGCGCCGACGGCGGAGCGGATCTGCGTGCTGGTCGCCGACCCCGCCCGCGAGGGCGGCACCGTGGCGGCAGCGATGGAGGAGCGCGGCATCCCCTTCCATCTCTCCGGGCCCGCCGCCCTCTTCCAGCGGCCTGAGGTGCGCGACGCGATCGCCTGGCTGCGCGTGCTCGCCGATCCCGACGACTCAGCCAGCGGCGGCGCGGGCGCTGACGCGGCCGCCGATCGAGCTGCGCTCGGGCGACCTGGCGCGGCTGACGACGATCGCCCGGCGGCGCAAGCAGGACATGGTCGCCGCCTGCGAGGCGGCGCTCGACAGCCCCCAGTTCCAGCCCGAGGCGCGGGAGCGGATCCAGGCCTTCCTCAGGCTCTACAACGCCGCCTCGGCGGTGCTGGAGGAGCGCCGCGCCGACGTCTTCGTGCGGCGGCTGATCGAGAACATCGGGCTGCGGCGCCAGCGCCTCTTCGCCGCCCAGCCGGAGGTCGCCGAGCGCCTGCTCGGCCTCTCGCGCCTGGCCGAGCTGGCGACCGCCTGGGCGCGGCGCGAGCCGCACGGCTCGACCCGCGGCTTCGTCGCCTACCTCAGCGCCGTCGCCGAGGCCGGCGTCGAGCCGGCCGGTGGCGAGGAGCCGCCGTCTCCCGGCTCGGTGCAGGGAATGGCGATGGACGCGGTCAAGGGGATCGGCTTCGACCACGTCTTCGTGCTCGGGCTCGAGGGCGAGGCCGAGTGGTCGCGGATCGGCTGGCCGGCCCGCAGCGGCCTCGTCCTCTCCCGGATCGAACGCGGCGAGGAGGGCGAGGCGCGCCCCTCGCGCTTCTACACCGAGGCGTTGGCCGCCGCCGGCGGCGAGGAGGAGGCGCACGGGGAGGAGCTGTTCGGGCCGGCCGAGGGCCTGCACGCGACCTACCGCACCCTGCGCGAGCAGGTGCTCGAGGCCTCCTGGCGGGCGGGCCGCGAGCTCTCCGAGCCGCGGCTCGACACCGCGATCGACGTCAACCGCGCGATCGCCCGTTACCTGGAGCTGCTGAAGCTGGCGGCGCTGGCGCAGCGGCCGGGCGACGAGCCGACGGCGGAGGCGGTCGCCGCGGTCAACGGGCTCCTGCGCCAGGTCGCGACGCCCGAGCAGCAGGCGGAGCTGGACGCCTCCGCGCTCGACTCCTACCTGCTCGACTCCGAGGACGAGCAGGGCCGGCGCCGGCAGCTCGTCGCCGCCCGCGAGGAGCCCTCGCTGGCCGCCTTCCTGCCCCGCCGCGGCGACGGCCACCTCAGCCTCTCGGCCTCCGATCTCAGCCTCTACCTGACCTGCCCGCTCAAGTACAAGTTCGCCCGCGTCTTCGGGATCCCGCAGGAGCCGACGATCAACCAGCGCTTCGGGATCCTCATCCACAACGTGCTCGAGCGCTTCCACAAAGAGCCGCCGGAGAACGAAGAGGAAGGGCTGGGCCAGCTCAACTACCTGTTCGAGACCGGCTGGCGGCGCACCGGGTTCGGCTCCACCGACGATGAGCTGCAGTTCCGCGACCGCGCCCGCGAGGCGCTGCGGCTCTACTGGGAACGCGAGCGGATGTCCGAAGGGGAGCCGGTCTGGCTGGAGCGCAAGTTCGACTTCAAGGTCGGCGAGCACCACGTACGCGGGCGGGTCGACCGGGTCGACCGCCTGCCCGACGGCGACTACGAGCTGATCGACTACAAGACCGGCGAACGCAAGACCGAAGCGGAGCTGGAGAGCGACCTGCAGCTGGCGCTGTACCGGCTGGCCGCGCGCGAGGCCTGGGACATCGAGGCCAGCACCGGCAGCTACTACTACGTGCTCGACGCCGACAAGGTGGCGGCTCCAAGCAAGCCCGACGACGCCGAGCGGGTCGAGCGCACCGTGCTGCAGGTCGGCGAGGGCATCCTCGGCCAGGACTTCGAGCCGCGCCCCTCCCCCACCGTCTGCTCCTGGTGCGACTACCGCCTGGTCTGCCCGGCGGCCGAGTCC
The DNA here is from genome assembly GCA_963832065.1 of uncultured Actinomycetes bacterium. Taxonomy (GTDB): domain Bacteria; phylum Actinomycetota; class Thermoleophilia; order Solirubrobacterales; family 70-9; genus VAYN01. Next base: position 45,670 of record CAWHSV010000010.1, on the reverse strand, counting down.
TAGCCGCGGCTCAGCTGCCGTCGCCGCGTTGGCGCAGGAAGCGCTGGAACTCGCGGGCAATTGAATCGGCGGAGGGCAGTTCGGTGCCGTCCTCCTCCAGCAGGTCGACCTGTTCAGCCTCGATCCGCGAGACCAGCTCCTCGATCTCCGGGTTGGCGGCGATGGCGCGGCCGATCTGCTCCTCGTAGTCGCCCGTTTCCGCCTCCAGGTCGGAGGCCTCGACGGCGATCCCGGTCAGTCCCTCGAGCCGCCGCAGCAGCGCCAGCGCCGCCTTCGGGTTCGGCACCGCGGCGACGTAATGGGGCACGGCCGCCCAGAGCGAGGCGGACTGGATGCCGTTGGCGCGGCAGAGGTCGTGGACGACGCCGACGATTCCGGTCGGCCCCTCGTAGTTGGAGCGCTCGAGTTCGAGCTCCTCGACCAGGTCGGGATCGGAGGCGAGGCCGGTGATCGGCACCGGCAACGTGTGCGAGACCTCGGCGATCAGGGCTCCGAGGGTGATCACCATCTCGACGCCGAGGGCATCGGCGGCAGTGGCGATCGTCTCTGAGAAGGTGCGCCAGCGCAGGTTGGGCTCGGTGCCGTCGAGCAGGACCAGGTCGCGGTCGGCGCTGGGCACCGGGACGGCGATCAGGTCGTTTGCCGGCCACTCGATGCGGCGGGTCTGACCTTCGTGCAAGCTGATTGTCGGCCGGGTCGACTGGAAGTCGAAGTAGTCCTCGGGATCGATGCGGGCGATCGTCTCCGCCTCGAATGAAGCGGCAACCGCGCCAAGCGCGGTCGACGCCGCCGCGGCAGCGTCGTTCCAGCCGCGGAACGCGCAGACCAACACGGGAGATCGCAGATGCGGCAGGTCGCCTTCCCAGGTGAGCGAATCCACGCTTTGAGCGTAGACGATGGCCGTCCTCGCGCCGTAGCGATTCGGCCCTAGGAGTCCCTCTTAATGCGAGAGGGGCGGGCGCAGCTCGTGCCAGCGGCGCTCGGACTCGAGCTGGCCGGCGAGCGAGAGCAGTAGCGCCTCGCTCTCGGCTGGGGCGACGAGCTGGGCGCCGATCGGCAGGCCGGCGGCGGTGAAGCCGGCGGGGACACTGAGCGCCGGCCAGCCGACCACGTTCCAGGGCCAGGCGAAGGGACAGGCGGCGCTGGCGGCGCTGCTGGTCGCCCAGTAGCCGCGGCCTTTGAAGCGGTCGACCTTGGGTGGCGGGCCGGCCGTGGTTGGCGTCAGCACGAGGTCGGCGTGCTCGAAGATCTGCCCCATGCGCCGCCGCAGCGAAGGCTCGGCGGCGCGCGCGGCGCTCAGCGGCGCGCCACTGAGCGCGCGTCCCATGCGGGCGTGGACGCGGGTGCGCGGCTCGAGCTGGGAGCGATCGACGCCGCGCTCGCCGAGCCAGGCGTTGACCGCCGACATGCCGCGCGCGACCAGGGCGGGGCCGACCAGGCCGTAGTCGGGGTCGCGCTCCTCGACCTCGTGGCCGAGCTCGACCAGCGTCGCCGCCAGCGACTCGGTCGCCGCCCGGTGCTCGGGGTCGACCTTGCCGGGGGCGCCGATCGGGGTCGTGAAGGAGAGGGCGATGCGCAGCCGCCCCGGCGGCATCTCGGCGGCGCGGGCAAAGGGCTCGCTCGTGGCCGCCACCTGGTGGCGGTCGGCCGGGACGTTGCCGGCGAGAGCGTCGAGCAACAGCGCCGCGTCGGCGCTGCTGCGGGCCAGCGGGCCGTAACAGCTGAGGCCATTGAAGGCCTCGGGGTCGGGCCAGGTGGAGACGCGGCCACGCTGTGGCTTCAGCCCGACCAGGTTGGTCCAGGCGGCGGGGATGCGGATCGAGCCGGCCCCGTCGGAGCCCATCGCCCCGGCGACCAGCCCGGCCGCGACCGCGGCGGCGGCACCGCCGCTGGAGCCGCCCGGCGTATGTTCGGGCTGCCAAGGGTTGCGAGTGGCACCGTAGGCGAGCGTCTCGGAGAAGTGCCACTGGCCGACCTCGGGAGCGTTGGTCTTGCCGACGACGATCGCACCGGCCTCGCGCAAGCGGCGCACCGGCTCGGCGTCGCGCTCGGCGTCACGGTGCTCGCCAGCGCAGCCAAACGGAGTCGTGTGGCCGGCGAGGTCGACGTCGTCCTTGATCGCCACCGGCACCCCCAGCAGCGGCGCGCGCTCGCCCGCGGCGAGACGGCGATCCGCCGCATCGGCGTCGGCCAACGCCTGCTCGGCGCAGACGATGCGGAAGGCGTTGAGCGTTGGCTGCGTCTCCTCGATCCGCCGCAGCGAGCGCTCGGTCAGCTCGCGCGAGCTGACCTCCCCGTCGGCCAACGCCCGAGCCTGATCGACGAGCCCGTCGCGCTCCGCGAGCACAGTCATCGCGTGTGTCCGTTCGGGAGAGCGGGCTTGTTGCTCAAGAAATCGATATCGAGATCTTCCCACCCCGGCCTCATTCGGTGAAAATCTCTCAGGTAGCAATGTTGCTACCTTGTGGAAATGGCGACCGTCCCGCAGAAAGAGCTGCGCAATCACATCGGCGAGGTTCTGCGTCGGGCCGAAGGCGGCGAGGAGATCACGGTCACCGTTTCGGGGCGGCCGGTCGCGCAGCTTGGACCCGCCCGGACCCGGCAGTGGGTCGACGGTTCTCGCCTCGGCGAGCTCTGGTCCTCCGCCCCCGATCCGACCCTGATGCGAGACCTCGAAATCCTGGGGGGAGAGATGAAGGACCCCTGGTCCTTATAGAGGGATGCCGTTCCTGCTCGATACCTCGGTCCTGATCGGCGACGAGGATGGGCCCAGCGACGAGGTGGCAATCAGCGCCGTGTCCCTCACCGAGCTGCATTTCGGCGTGCTCGTCGCGGCCGACGAGGAGGCGCGTGCCGACCGGCTCAAGAGGCTGGGGATAATCGAGAGCCACTTCGATGCCCTGCCGTTCGATGCCGCGGCCGCCCGCGAGTGCGGTCGCCTCCACGCCGCCGTCGCCCAGCGCGGCGGCCAGCCCCGCCGGCGCGCCTTCGACCTGGCGATCGCCGCCACCGCCAACGTCCACGGGATCCCACTCCTGACCCACGAAGTCACGGACTTCCAGATCATCGAGGACCTGGTCGAGGTGCGGCCGGTTGGAAGTGCGGATACGCCCCCGGCTACCGCTTAAAGCGCATCATCAACACTTGGCCGCCTTCGAGCGGATCTGGGGCTTCGAATGCAGGTTCGCCGAAGACTGCGCGGCCAGCGACGACGACGCTGCCGTCGGGTTGGGTGATCGCCGCGTTGCCGACGCTTTCGCGTCCGAAGTGGCGGTGGAAGAAGCCGCCTCGGGCGAAGCTGCGGTCGAGCTCGCCGTTCGGCAGGTAACGCAGCACCGCCACCTGGACCTGGCCGTTGCTGGGCTGGTTGTAGTAGCCCGTCGCGGTGATGTGCCCGTTGCGCTGGAGGGTGATGTCGCGGAAGGACAGGCGCGTGCCGCGCAGGGTGCGGACCACGCCGCCGTTGCCGAAGCTGCGATCGAGCCGGCCGTCAGGGGTGAAGCGAACAAGCAGCGAGGGTTCCTTGCCGGCGGCGACTCCGCCTGCCAGCAGCGGCTTGCCCCCGGGCCCGATCTCGAGCGCTTCGGCGTAGCCACAGTTGCAGCGCCGCACACCGTCGACATCGACGAGGACAGGTCTATCGCGGCGCGGCCCAAAGCTGCGGTCGGGCGTTCCGTTCGGGTGCAGTCGGGCCAACAACAGGTAGCCGCCTGCGTGCCCGCCGAGCAGGATCTTGCCGCTCGGCAGCACCTCGATCCCGGTGATCGTCCCCGTTACTCCCTTCGGTGACCACAGCTCGAATACGCCCTTGTTGGCGAAGCTCCGGTCGATCGAGCCGTCGGGTCGATAGCGGATCACCCGCTCATACCATTTCCGGTTGTGGTCGATTCTGTAGCCGCCGACGAGGATGCGCCCGTTGGGCTGAACGGCTGCGGCGAAGGCCCCGGCGCCTTCAAGTCCACCAGGCGTGTACGTCCAGCCCCTTCTACCGTCGTTACCGAACGAGCGGACTCGGCTTCCGTCGTCGCGATAGCGGGCCAGGAAAAAGCCGGTTCCGGCTGACCCCACAACGAGAATCTCGCCTCGAGGGAGCAGCTCGATATCCCAACCCTCCGTTTCAAAGCCAAAATTCGCTTCCACTCTTCCGTCCTCACCGAAGGAGGAATCGGGTGAGCCGTTGTGCAGGAAGCGACGGACCAGGAGCGCTTCGTTATCGGTCGAACCGGCGACGACCAGCCGACCGTGTCGGTCCTCGATAATGGCCAACGCGCTCTCGCCCGTCGAGAAGCCGCCCGGTCGAGTAAGTGAGATGCCGTTCTTGCCGAAGGAGGGGTCCAGGACTCTGGAACGATCTCCGGCCTGAACCAGGTGGGCCGAGGCAAACGCGACGAGAACACCGAGAATCGCAGCGAGGCCAAGCGCTCGCCGTCGGGGAAACAGCGCTTCCCTATTCAACGGTCTCGCAAATGTCGCCGACGAGGTTTTCGTCGAGGTCCTCCTGCAGCGGATTGACGTCATCGGGGCAATTATCGAGTTCGTCGACGATGGCGCTTGCGGTCGACGACGCACTAGGGCGCGGAGCGGCGGGCGCGGCGGACCAGCTGCGCGGCCATGAACAGGGCGAGGGCGGCGAAGGAGAGCTGCAGGACGCGCTCGGAAACGTGGTTGGAGACGGTGACGCCGATCCAGACGCCGAGTGGGGAGAGGATGCCGATCAGGAGCGCCTCGCGCAGGCGGACGTTGCCGTAGCCCTTCTGGCGATAGGCGCCGACGAGGGCGACGATCACGATCATCAGCAGCGAGGTCGACTCCGCCTCGACCTGGGTCAGGCCGAGGCAGATCGTCAGCGCCGGCACGAAGAGGACGCCGCCGCCGACGCCGACCAGGCCGCCGGCGAGGCCGCCGGCGACGGCGATCAGGATCGCGAGCAGCTCGTTCATTTGAGGATCAGCTCGATCGCGATTCCGACCAGCAGCAGGGCGAAGAGGTAGGAGACGGCGCGCTGGGGGATGCGCTGCTGGATCGCCGTGCCGAGCACGACGCCGAGCACGGCCGGGATCGCCAGCAGCAGGCCGGTGACGACGTGGACGTTGCCGTAGATGCCTCCCTGGGCGAGCGCGCCGAGCAGGCCGATGAGGACGATCGCGGCAAGGCTGGTGCCGGTCGCCAGGCGCTCGCCGTAGGCGAACCAGAAGATCAGCAGGGGCACGATCACGGTGCCGCCGCCGACGCCGAAGAGGCCGCTGAAGATCCCGGCCAGGGTGCCGATCGCCGCCAGCTTCAGCAGCGAGTCCGTGGGCATCGGCCCGGAGGAAGGCGGCATCCGGCGATACTAGATGCCGTGCCTGGCGAAACTGAGACCGGCGGGGGCGCCACGGCCTCGCTGGAGCCGCTGCGTGCCGACCCCCCGCGAGCGGCGATCCTCACCGACGTCGACGGGACGCTGGCGCCGATCGTCGAACGCGCCGAGGAAGCGACGGTGCCGGAGGCGGCGCGCCAGGTGCTGGCCCGGCTGAGCGAGCGCTACGGCCTCGTCGGCTGCGTCTCCGGGCGCCGGGCCGAGGAGGCGAGGCGCCTGGTCGGCCTCGACCAACTCGCCTACGCCGGCAACCACGGCCTCGAGCTGCTGCTGCCAGGCGAGGAGACGCCGCGGCTCGATCCCTCGCTGGCCGGCCAGGAGAACACGGCGCGGGAGTTCCTGGCCGGGTTCGACGGCGAGGCGCTGGCGGCGGTCGGGCTGCGAATCGAGGACAAGGGGCCGATTCAGGCGCTGCACTGGCGGGGTGCCGCGGACGAGGCCGGGGCCGAGGCGCGCGCGCATGAAATCGCCAACGCCGCCGGGCACGTCCAGCTCGACCCGCGCTGGGGCCGCAAGGTGCTGGAGCTGCGGCCGCTCGGCGGCGGTGGCAAGGACGCCGCCGTCTCCTCGCTGCTGGCCAGCGAGGGTCTGCGCGCGGCCGCCTACGCCGGCGACGACCGCACCGACCTCGACGCCTTCCGCCGCCTCGGTGAGCTGCACGAGTCCGGCGACCTGGCGCACGCGGTTTGCGTCGGCATCGTCTCGCCGGAGGGACCGCCGGAGATCTCCGAGGAGGCGGACCTGACCGTCGACGGGCCCGCCGGCTGGCTGGCGATCCTCGAGTGGCTGGCGGAGTAGCCGTGCCCTACACCGACCTGCTGCGCGTAACCGTCTTCCTCACCGCCGCCGAGGCGACCGCGCTCGGCGCGATCACCGCGGTCGGGGTCAACCGCAACGACGACACGACCGCGCTCCTGGTCGCGGTGGTTTGGTGGCTGGCCTCGCTGGGGATCGGCATCTATCTCGGCCGCCCAGCCCGCGCTGCCGAGGACATGCGCGACCCCCTGGCCCGCGCCCGCACGGCCACCTCGCTGCCGTCCGAGAACCCGGCCCGGATCGCCCTCGGGCGCCTCTGGCCAATCGGCCTGACCGCGCTGATCGCCGGCGGCCTCGGCCTCTTCTTCCCCGGCGTCGCCGTGATCGGCGCCGGCTACGCCCTGATCGTCTCGCTCGCCTGGCACACCCGCGAGGCGGCGGTGCTGGCGATCGAGCAGCGCGACGGCGTCAAGTTCTACGTCGTCCCCAACTCCGCCGTGCGCCCGATCGAGCTGGTCCGCACCCCCGGGCTGCGCAGCGACCGCCTCAGCCGCGCTTAGTCACTCAGTCCTTCAGCAGCTTCGAGAACTCGCGCCAGCCGCGGGTGTTGGCGACGTCGGCCTTGGTCAGCCAGGCGCGGCGGGCGGTGGCGACGGCGTAGGCCATGTTGTCGAGCGTGTCGACGCCGTGGGCGTCCGTGTTGAGGACGATCTGCACCCCGGCGTCAGCGGCGAGGCGGGCATGGCGGTCGGAGAGATCGCGGCGGTTGGGGTTGCCGTTGATCTCGATCGCCGTGCCGGTGCGGGCGGCGGCCGCGGCGACCGCCTCGACGTCGATGTCGTAGGGCTCGCGGCGGCCGATCAGGCGCCCGGTCAGGTGGCCGATGCAGTTGACCTGGGGGTTCTCGATCGCCTCCAGCACCCGCGCGGTCATCTCCTTGCCGGAGATCGAGAAGGAGGTGTGGACGCTGGCGACGACCCAGTCCAGCGCCGCGACCAGGTCGTCGGGGTAGTCGAGCGTGCCGTCGAGGCCGATGTTGATCTCCGAGCCGGCGAGCAGGCGGAAGCCCTTCTTGCCCTTGTTCCAGGCGCGGATCTCCTCGATCCGCTCCCAGAGCCGCTCGGCGGTGACGTGATCGCCGAAGCCGTGGCTGGCCGAGTGGTCGGTGATCGCCATGTAGGCGTAGCCGCGCTCGCGCCCGGCTGCGGCCATCTCCTCCAGCGTGTTGCGGCCGTCGGAGAGCGTGGTGTGGGAGTGCAGGTCGCCCTTGACGTCGCCGAGCTCGATCAGCTGCGGCAGCTTGCCTTCGCGCGCCGCCTTCAGCTCGCCCCGCCCCTCACGCAGCTCCGGCTCGACGTAGGCGTAGCCGAGGCGCTCGTAGACGGCCTCCTCCCGCTCGCAGAGCTCGACCTTGCCGCTCTCTGTATCGGTGATGCCGTGCTCGGAGACCGAGAGCCCACGGCTGACCGCCTCTTCGCGCAGCTGCACGTTGTGCGCTTTGGAGCCGGTGAAGTGCTGCAGCAGGTTGCCGAAGGCGGCGGGGGCGACGATCCGCAGGTCGACCGAGATGCCGTTGTGGGTCTGGGCGCGGACGCCGTTCGGCCCTGGCGTGCCAGCGGCGGCGATCAGCGCGTGCGCGGCGAGGTGCTCGGAGAGGGCGGTCGGCTCCTCGGCGGTGGCGATGATGTCGATGTCCTTGCAGGTCTCGGCCCAGCGCCGCACCGAGCCGGCGACCTCGACCCGGTTGGCGGCCGGGTGCTCGCGCAGCGCCGCCGCCAGCTCGTGAGCGATCGGCCGCACCGCCGAGAGCAGCAGCCGGCCGGGGCCCTCGCCGGGCTCGCCGAGGCGCTCGAGCGAGGCCAGGACGTTTTCCTCCGCCTTCGGGCCGAGCCCCTTGACCTCGCGGATCTGTTCGGCCTCGGCGGCGGTCTTCAGCTCCTCCATCGAGGAGATGCCGAGCTCGTCGTAGAGGAGCCGCGCCGTTTTCGCCCCGAGACCGGGCACCCGGGTCACCTCGATCAGGGTCGGCGGGAACTTCGCCTTCAGCTTCACCGCCGCCGGGATCTCCCCGGTCTCCAGCAGCGCCTCGATCTTTTCCGCCAACGTCTTGCCGACGCCGGGGATCTCGGTCGCCTTGCCGGCGGCGCTCAGCTCGGCGACCGAGACCGGGCTCTCGCGGATCGCCTTCGCCGCCGTTCCGTAGGCCAGCACCCTGTACCTGACGGCACCGTCGAGCTCGTAGAGGACTCCCAGCTCATCCAGGGCGGCGGCGATCTCGGCGTTGGTCATTGCTCCCCAAGTTATCCCCTCGCCGGACGTCTTTAGTCGCACTTTCGCCCGCCGAATAGCATCGGCGCGATGCGCGCCCCCGCGAGCGGTCCGGCCTGGCTGGTCCTCCCCACCTACAACGAGGCCGAGAACGTCGAGGCCTTCGTCGAAGCGGCCCGGGCGAAGCTGCCGGCCACGGCGCGGGTGCTGATCGTCGACGACAGCTCCCCCGACGGCACCGGCGAGATCGCCGCGCGGCTGGCGACGCGGCACGAGGGCGTCGACGTCCTCCACCGCCGCCACAAGGAAGGGCTCGGCCCCGCCTACATCGCCGGCTTCCGCCACGCCCTCGCCGCCGGCGCCGGCCTGGTGCTGGAGATGGACTCCGATTTCTCCCACGACCCCGCCTATCTGCCGCGCCTGCTCGAGGCCGCGGAGAGCGCCGACGTCGTGCTCGGCTCCCGTTACGTGCCCGGTGGCGGCGTCAGCGACTGGGGGCCGCTGCGCCGGGCGATCAGCCGCGGCGGCAGCGCCTACGCGCGGCTGGTGCTGGGGGTCGACGTCAAGGACCTGACCGGCGGCTTCAAGTGCTTTCGGCGCGAGGTCTTGGAGGCGATCGACCTCGACTCGGTCCAGGCCCGCGGCTACGCCTTCCAGGTCGAGATGACCTACCGCGCGATCAAGCGCGGCTTCAAGGTGGTCGAGGTGCCGATCATTTTCCGCGACCGCCGCGCCGGCAGCTCGAAGATGGACCGCTCGATCGTCGCCGAGGCGGTCTGGCGGGTGCCGCTCTTGCGCTTGGGGCGGAGACTTGGCAAAAATGCCTGAAACCTGATCGGAAAAAGGGCGCTATACTTTCTGAAGTATTGGCTGACTAACGAACCCTCGATTTTGGGAGATCGATATCCAGTGACTGGGAAACTGAACGACGTAACCGACGCCACCTTCAAAGCCGACGTGCTCGACGCCGACGGACCCGTTCTCGTCGACTTCTGGGCCCCGTGGTGCGGTCCCTGCCGCGTCGTCCACCCCGTCTTGGAGGAGATCGACGGCGAGCGCGACGACCTCAAGATCGTCAGCATCAACGTCGACGAGAACCAGCAGACGGCGGCCAACTACGAGGTGCTCTCGATCCCGACGATGATCCTCTTCAAGGACGGGGCGATCGCCAAGAAAGTCGTCGGGGCGATGCCGAAGCGCCGCCTCGAGGCCGAGCTGGAGCCGGCGCTCGCCTAGCGCGGCGTCGCTCCCTTCCACACATGCCGTTCGTAGAGGTCCACTGGTACGAGGGCCGCAGCGACGAACAGAAGGCCGAGATCGCCAAACGGATCGAAGCGGCCCTGATCGAGGTCGCCGGCGTCTCCCCCGATCACTGCTGGGTGAAGTTCTCCGACTCCGCCAAAACCGACTTCATCATCGGCGAGGCCGCGAACGACTGAGCGATTGTCGAGTTACTCGGCGTAGGGCCAAGAAACTCGACACGGGCGGTTAGACGCGGCTGACGGCGATCGAGAGCTCGCGGCCGTCGATCGTCGCGGTGGTGCCATCGCCGCCGTCGTACTCGACGGCGGTCGCGAGCACCTCGCCGGCCAGATATCGCTCATAGGCGCGGGCGGCGGCTAGCAGCTCCTCGTCGCCGCCGAGGCCGAGCTGGATGCGGTCGGTGATCTCCAGGCCGGCGTCTTTGCGGGCGATCTGGACGGCGTGAACGATCTCGCGGGCGAGGCCCTCGCGGCGCAGCTCGTCGTCGAGCTCGAGCTGCAGGGCGACGGCGTGGCCGGCCTCGGCTTCGACCTCGTAGCCATCGAGGGGCTGCAGGGCGAGGGTGATCTCCTCGGGACCGAGGGTGTGCTCGTCGCCCTCGACGTTGATCCCGATCTCGCCGCCGTTCGACATCACTTCGGCGACGTGGGCGGCGTCGAGTGCCGCGACGGCGGCGGCGACCTGCGGCATCCGCTTGCCGAAGCGGGGGCCGAGGGCGCGGTAGTTGGGCTTGGCGCTGTAGCTGACCAGCTCGCCCTCGTCGCTGACGAAGTCGAGCTCCTTGACGTTGAGCTCGGCGGTGACCAGCTCGGCGCGAGCTTCGATCGCCCGCCGCTCGGCCTCGTTGGCGACGATCACGGCGCGGCGCAGCGGCTGGCGCACTTTGGCCTTGGCCTGGGCGCGGGCGGCGCGTCCCAGCTCGACGGTCAGCCGCACCGCCTCCATGCCGGCCTCCAGCTCGGGGTCGGCGAGGGCGCCGTTGGGCTCGGGGTAGTCGCGCAGGTGGACCGAGTCGGCTTCGCCCGCCGCGCCGCCGGCGAGGTTGAGGTGGATCTCGTCGGCGAGGAAGGGGGTGAAGGGGGCGAGCAGTGCCATCGTCTCCAGCAGGCAGTGGCGCAGGGTCGCGAAGGCGGCGCGGTCACCGTCCCAGAAACGCCGGCGCGAGAGCCGCACGTACCAGTTAGAGAGCTCCTCGACGTACTCGGCGATCGCCCGCCCGGCGGCAGTGCAGTCGAACTCGTCCATGCGCTCGCGCACCGTCGCCGTCGTCGCCTGCAGGCGCGAGAGCGCCCAGCGGTCGAGGTCGTTGGCGGGCTCCGGGGCGGCGGCGAAGTCGGCCGGGCCGAGGTCCTCGGCGTTGGCGTAGAGGACCCAGAACGAGTAGGTGTTCCAGAGGGTGAGCAGGAACTGGCGCACCGATTCGCCGACGGTGTCGACCGAGAAGCGGTAGCCGGCCCAGGGCTGCTGCGCGGTCAGGTAGTACCAGCGGAAGGCGTCGGCGCCGTGGGCCGAGAGCACCTCCCAGGGGTCGACCACGTTGCCGCGGCTCTTCGACATCTTCTGGCCCTCGGGGTCGAGGATGAGGCCGAGGCAGACGCAGTTGCGGTAGCTCGACTCGCCGAAGAGGAGGGTCGACTCGGCCAGCAGCGTGTAGAACCAGCCGCGGGTCTGGTCCTGGGCCTCGCAGATGTAGTCGGCTGGGAAGCGCTCCTCGAACTCCGCCTGGTTCTCGAACGGGTAGTGGAACTGGGCGAAGGGCATCGCGCCGCTGTCGTACCAGGTGTCGATCACCGACTCGACCCGCCGCATCTCGCCGCCGCACTTGGCGCAGTTGAACTTGACCGCGTCGATGTAGGGGCGGTGGAGGTCGTCGGGAACCTCGCCCCGGGAGCGCTCGCGCAGCTCGGCGACCGAGCCGATGCACTCGAGCTCGCCGCACTCGCGGTCGGAGCAGCGCCAGACCGGCAGCGGCGTGCCCCAGTAGCGGTCGCGCGAGAGCGCCCAGTCGACGTTGTTCTCCAGCCACTTGCCGAAGCGGCCGTGCTTGACGTGCTCGGGGTGCCAGCCGATCGCCTCGTTGTTGGCGAGCATCTGCTCCTTCACCTCGGAGGTGCCGATGTACCAGCTCGAGGTCGCGTAGTAGAGGAGCGGCGTGCCACAGCGCCAGCAGTGCGGGTAGGAGTGCTCGTAGACCTGCTCGCGGAAGAGCAGGCCGCGGCGCTCGAGGTCGGCGATCAGGCCGCGGGTCACCTCGGGGTCCTTGACGAAGCGGTCTTCGAAGCCGGCGACGCGATCGTCGTAGTGGCCGTCGGGCTTAACCGGGTTGTAGAGCGTCTGCCGCTGGGTCGGGTCGAAGATCCCGTTCGCGGCCGCCACCCGGTAGTCGTCCTCGCCGAAGGCAGGGGCGATGTGGACCAGCCCGGTGCCGTCCTCGGTGGTGACGAAGTCGCCGGCGAGGACGCGGAAGGCATTGGCGGGGCCCTCGGTGAGCTTGAAAACCGGCCCGTCGTAGCGGCGTCCGACCAGCTCCGAGCCGGGGAAGCGGTCGGTCACCGGCACGCCCTCCCCCAGCACCTTCTCCAGCAGCGGCTCGGCCACGATCAGCGTCTCGCCGGCGACCCGAGCGCGAACGTAAATGACGTCGGGCGCGAGGGCAACGGCAACGTTGCCGGGCAGGGTCCAGGGGGTCGTGGTCCAGACAAGCAGGTGCTCGCCGGTCTCCTCCCCGTCCTCGCCGAGCAGCGGGAACTTGACGTATATGGACGGGTCCTCGACATCCTTGTATCCCTGCGCGACCTCATGCGAGGAGAGCGGGGTGCCGTCGCGAGGGCAGTAAGGGACGACCTTGTGGCCCTCGTAGAGGCGACCCTCCTCCCAGTGCTTCTTCAGCGACCACCAGACCGACTCGATGTAGTCGTCCTCGAGCGTGACGTAGGGATCGTCGAGGTCGATCCAGAAGCCGATCCGCTCGGTCAGGCGGTTCCACTCCTCGACGTACTCGAAGACCGATTCGCGGCAGCGCTGGTTGAACTCGGCGATCCCGAACTCCTCGATCTCCTGCTTGGAGGCGATCCCGAGCTGTTTTTCCACCTCCAGCTCGACCGGCAATCCGTGGCAGTCCCAGCCCGCCTTGCGCGGGACCCGGTAGCCACGCATCGTCTTGTAGCGGGGGTAGACGTCCTTGAAGACGCGGGCGAGGACGTGATGGGAGCCGGGGCGGCCGTTGGCGGTCGGCGGACCCTCGTAGAAGCTCCAGACCTCGGCCCCCTCGCGGTTGGCGAGCGAGCGGGCGAAGACGTCGTCCTCGCGCCAGCGCGCCAGCACCCGCTCCTCCAGCTCGGGGAAGGACTGCCTGCTGTCGACTGGACTGAATCCCGGCACGAACAGCGGATTCTAGGAGCGGGGGCGCGCCGGAGCGCGCGGCCTCACCAGACGAGGATGAACTCGGACGGGTCCCGCGGATTCGCGTAGGCCGGGAGGACCAGGCCGGCCTCCATGCGGTTGGCGGTGAAGACCGGCATCACTTCGCGGCGAGTGACCTCGCTGCGGCCGACGCCGGGGATGTCGAGGGCGAGGCTCAGCTTCATCAGCGGCATCTCGTTGACGGTGGTGTGCGAGTTGCCGACCTCGACGATGGTCGCGCTGCCCTTGATCCCGTTCTGGAAGATCCAGTCCTGGTGGGCGGCCTTGGCCTTGGCGTGGCGCGCGTACCAGGCGAGGCCGGCGGCGACGAGGACGAAGATCCCCCCGGTCGAGGCGACGATCAGCGACGTTTCGAGGTTGGCGCCGAAGAGCGCCGGGCCGACGCACATCGCCAGGCCGAGCAGCCCGAAGAGGGCGATCAAGAAGTATCCGGTGCGGTTGATCTGCATCGCTACTCCTCGCACTCCCGGGCGATCCGCGCGGCGACGTGGGCGGTCGCCTCGCAGAGCGCGGCGAGGCCGTCGATGCCGGGATCGTCGTCCTCGACGCTGCCGAGCAGGGCCCCGTAGGCCAGCTCGAAAGAGAAGTCGGCCGGGGGCTTGCTCGCCAGGTAGTCGACCAGCGCCGGCGAGAACAGCTGCCGCATCCAGTTCGGGTCCTGGTAGGGACTGGTGCTGATCGTGTAGCGCTGGTTCAGCGCCGTGCTCTCCGTCCAGAGCTTGGAGTGGCGCGCCTCGAAGCCGTAGAACTCATCGTCGCGGGTGCTGCGCCCGCTGCGGATGCAGAACAGCCGCGGCGCCAGCGCGGTCGAGGTGGGGATCTCGGCCAGGGCGACGTTGAAGCGGAAGGTCTTGTTGCGGGTGTAGGAAAGGTGGCCGACGATCCCGTCGACCTCGCCGCCAAGGCGGCCGCGGGCGGCGGGAGAAACCTGGCAGTGCTTGGACTCGACCAGCAGCGGCGTCAGCGCGCCGAGCGCGAGCGCCGGCGCCGGCTCGAGCCCGCGCTCGGCGGCGAAGGCGGCGTAGGTCGCGTCGAGGTCGGCCACGGGGGCGCAGCCTAGCCCGGGACGGAAGGTACGCTCAGGCCGATGCCGCGCTACGACCTCAACGGCAAGGTGGCGCTGGTCACCGGTGCCGCCCGCGGGATCGGCTACGAGACCGCGCGCCAGCTGCACGGACGCGGGGCCTCGGTCGCAGTGCTCGACCTCGACGCCGACGAGGCTCGGGAGGCGGCGGAGCGGATCGGGGGGCGGGCGCTGGGGATCGGCGCCGACGTCACCGACCAGGGAGCGACGATGAACGCGATCGCCACCGTGGTCGAGCGTTTCGGCGGCCTCGACATCGCCGTCGCCAACGCCGGCATCGCGCCGCCGACGGTGACGACCGCGCGGACGATGCCAGCCGAGGAGTGGCGCCGGGTCCTCGACGTCAACCTGATCGGCGCCTGGCACACGGCGCGGGCGGCGCTGCCGCAGATCTCCGAGCGCCGCGGCCAGCTCGTCTTCATCGGCTCCATCTACAGCTTCTCCAACGGCCTCCTCGCCAGCCCCTACGCGGTATCCAAGGCGGGTGTCGAGGCGCTCGGGCGGGCGCTGCGGGCCGAGCTGGCGCCGCTGGGAGCAAGCGCCAGCGTCGTCTACTTCGGCTGGGTCGACACGGACCTGGTCCGCGACTCCCTCGACCGCCGCGACGAGGGGCGTGGCGCCCGCATCCTCAGCGAGATCCTGCCGTCCTTCCTGCTCAGGCGCATCCCCGCGACTACGGCGGGGGCGACGATCGTGCGGGCGCTGGAGGAGCGCGCCCCGCGCGCCTTCGCGCCCTGGGAGTGGCGCCTGATCTCCGCCCTGCGCGGCCTGCTCAACCCGCTGCTCGACCGGCGATTCGAGCGCGACCCCGCGATCGCCGCCGTCGTCGCCGAGGTCGAGGCGGCACAACAGGGCGACTCCGCCTGATACCGCTCTTGTCCTTTGTCGCCCTCTGGGCTACCAAGGACAAGAGCGGGCGGTAGGGTGGCCGCCGGTGGCGACTCTCTACGACCTCAACGGCAAGGTGGCGCTGGTCACCGGTGCCGCCCGCGGGATCGGCTACGAGACCGCGCGCCAGATCCATCTCCGCGGCGGCTCGGTCGCGGTGCTCGACCTTGACGCCGAGAAGTCGCGAGAGGCGGCGGAGCGGATCGGGGAGCGGGCGCTCGGGATCGGCGCCGACGTCACCGACCACGGGGCGATGCAGGCCGCCGTGGCCGAGATCGTCGAGCGCTTCGGCGGCCTCGACGTCGCCGTCGCCAACGCCGGCATCGCCCAGTCGACGATCGCCACCGTGCGCGGCATCGGCGCCGAGGAATGGGAGCGCGTCTTCGAGGTCGACATGCTCGGCGTCTGGCGCACGGTCCGCGCGGCGCTGCCGCAGATCGTCGAGCGCCGCGGTCACATCGTCGTCACCTCCTCCGTCTACGCCTTCGCCAACGGCGTCCTCAACAGCCCCTACGCGGTGGCCAAGGCCGGCGTCGAGTCGCTCGGCCGCTCGCTGCGGACCGAGCTGACCCCACTCGGCGCCAGCGCCAGCGTCGCCTACTTCGGCTGGGTCGACACCGGCATGGTCCAGGAAGCGAAAGAACGGCCGCACGCCGACCGGCTCGAGCAGAACCTGCCCGGCTTCCTGAGCAAGCGGATCCCGCCCGCCGAGGCCGGCGCCGCCGTCGTCCGCGGCATCGAGGAACGGGCCCCGCGCATCTTCGCGCCGAAATGGTGGCGCTACGTCTCCGCCCTGCGCGGCCTGCTCAACCCGCTGCTCGATCGCCGCATGGACAGCGATCCGGCGATGCGCAAGACGCTGCGCGAGATCGAGACCGCCGCGGACGAGCAGGGCGCCGCCGCTGTCTCAGCCGCTTCGCGTTAGGTCAGTTCCAGCACGGGTGCGGCGCGACGATCTGCGTTAGATCGTGCAGGACTTGCCGGTCGTCGCCCGGCAGAGCTGCTCTTCGATGTCGACGACGATGCGGACGGCTTCCTTCCACTCCGCCACGGTCTCGAGGCGGGCGGCGATCCGGGGCCTACCGGCAACCACGACAGTGGCATCGTCGCTGAGCCGGAAGGTCTCGCCGCCGCTCGCCTCGACTCCACTGCCCGGGCCAAGGCGGACAGGATCGGCGCCTCGCCCCAGCGCGACGCCGAAGCGCACCACCGCGCCCCCCGGCCCCACGACGCGTCCCGCAATCGCACCGCTCGCGTGCGGGGGTGGCGGCTGCGGGTGGAACTCGAGCTGGTAGGGCAGCTGCTCCAGGACCCGCTTCGCCTCGGCCTCGTCGAGAGTGCGCGGTTCTTCGGAGTCCGCGACGAAAATCGCCAGCGCCAGCGCCAGACCGGCCAAGACGAGCACCACCGACCCCACGCGAGTGGGGGTCATCACTCGGCCCGGGTGAGGTGCTCCAGCAGCAGGACCACCGATCCATAGGGCTCGCCGGTGGCGCGCTCGAGGGCGATCTCGCAGGTGCGGTTGCTGGAGAGGTAGGCGTCGAAGGAGCGGCCGGAGACCTCGCTGGCCTCGGGGCGGGTCGCGGCGGCGGTCAGCTCGGGGTGGGAGATGCCGCGGTCGCCGGCGAAGCCGCAGCAGGTCGCGGTCGGCGGGATGAAGACGTCGTCGGCAAGTGCCTCAGCGAGGGACTCGAGTCGATGGGACAGGCCGAGGTGACGGGTCGCGCAGGTCGGGTGGACGGTCGCGGTGGCGACCTTCTCGCTTACCTCCAGCCAGGGGAGCAGGCGGTCGTGGGCCCAGGCGACGGAGTCGAGGATCTCCAGCTGGCCGAGACGCTCGGCGTTTTCCTCGGTGAGGACGCCGTCGCCGGGGTCGGCGATCGAGCCGGTGCAGGAGGCGGCGTCGATCACGATCGGCAGCGCTCCCTCCCCGCTCCAGCCCCAGAGACGCTCGACCATCTCGTTCGCCTTCTGCCGATGCGCCTCCCCGAAGCCTTTGGAGCTCCAGGGCAGCCCACAGCAACTGCCGATCAAGTCCTCCGGAATCCACACCGGCAGCCCGGCCCGAGCCGACACCGCGACCAGCGCCTCCACAACCCAAGATCGATGGGCCGATTTCCCTCCATATAGGGGGGTTTGAGGCCCGTCGGCAGAGGTGCCGAAGATGCGGTTGGTGCAGGAGGGGACGTAGACGGCGGCGGCGCCGGTGTGGATCGTCGGCGGCAGCTTGCCGGGTGCCGGCGGGGGCAGGGCGCGACCGCGCTCGGTGCGGCGGGCCAGGGGGCCGCCGAGCCGGAGGCCGGCGCGGGTGGCGCCCTCGACCGTGCCCCAGCGCTTGGCGGTCGCGTGGGCGAGGCCTTCGGCGCGCTCGCTGTGCCGCGCCGTGCGCAGTTCCTTGACCAGCTTGCCGGTGTCGATCCCGACCGGGCAGGCGAGCTGGCAGGAGCCGTCGGCGGCGCAGGTGTCCAGCGCCTCGTAGGAGAACTCCTCCAGCAGCGCCCGCTGCACCGGCGAGCCGGTCGGCTGGCGCGCCATCTCGCGGCGCAGCACGATCCGCTGGCGCGGCGTCGTCGTCAGGTTGCGGCTGGGGCAGACCGGCTCGCAGAAGCCGCACTCGACGCAGGTCGTCGCCGACTCCTCGATCGCCGGCGTCGTTTTCAGGTTGCGCAGATGCACGCCGGGGTCGCGGTTGAGGACCACGCCCGGGGAGAGCACGCCGTCCGGATCGGCCAGCTTCTTCACCCGCCACATCAGCTCGGTCGCCTTCTCCCCCCACTCGCGCTCTACATAAGGGGCCATGTTGATCCCGGTCCCGTGCTCGGCCTTGAGCGAGCCGTCGTACTTGTCGACGATCAGCTCGACCAGGCCCGACATGAAGGCCTCGTAGCGCTCCAGGTCCTCCTGCTTGGCGAAGTCCGGGGTCAGCATGAAGTGGAGGTTGCCGGCGGAGGCGTGGCCGGCGACGCCGGGCAGGAAGCCATGCTCGCCGAGCAGCGCCTGCAGGTCGCGCGCACCCTCGGCGATCCGCTCCGGCGGCACGCAGACGTCCTCGACGATCAGCGCCGTCCCGGGCAGCCGCAGGCGGCCGATCAGCCCGTGCAGGCCCTCGCGCACGCGCCAGGCCAGCTCGACCCCCTCCGCCTCGCGGGTGAACTCGATCGGGCGGATGACCTCGCGGGCGGCGAAGATCCCCTCCGCCTTGGCGACGTACTCGTCGAGGCCGGCGTCGTCGTCGGCGCCGAACTCGACCAGCAGCACCGCCGACTCCGGCGGCAGCTCTTTCCACTCCTCCGGCGCCCCGACCATGTTCCAGGCGGCAGTGATCAGCGCCGGCGCGACCATCAGCTCGACCGCGGTGGCGCCGATGTCGACCAGCTCGCGGACGGGGTCGATCGCCTGGTCGATGTCGGGGAAGTGGACCCAGGCCGTGGTCGTGCGCGCCGGTAGCGGCACCGTCTCGAAGACCGCCTCGGCAACGAAGGCGAGCGTCCCCTCGGAGCCGACGACGAGGCGGCGGAAGATCTCCAGTGGCTCGTCGGCGTCGAGGAAGGCGCAGAGCCGGTAGCCGGTCGTGTTCTTGATCGCGAACTTGCGGCGGATCCGCTCGCTCAGCTCGGCATCGGCGCGGATCTCGTCGCGGATCGCTTCGAGGCCGGCGGCCAGCTCCGGCTCCGCCACCGCGAACTCCTCGACGGCGCCCGGGGCGGCGGTGTCGATCGTCGTCCCCGACGGCAGGACCAGGGTCAGCGAGCGCACGGTCGAGTAGGAGTCCTTGCTAGTGCCGCAGCGCATGCCGCCGGAGTTGTTGGCGATGACGCCGCCGACGCAGGCGATGTCGGTGCTGGCCGGGTCGGGACCGAGCTTGCGCCCGTACGGGGCGAGCACGCGGTTGGCGTGGCCGAGCACGGTGCCGGGCTTGACCCGGGCGCGGGCGCCGTCCTCCTCGACCGCGACGCCGCCGAAGTGGCGGCGCACGTCGACGAGGATGCCGTCGCTCTGCCCCTGGCCGTTGAGGCTGGTGCCGCCGGCGCGGAAGGTGACCGGGATCCCCTGCTCGCGCCCGTAGGCGAGGACCTTGGCGACGTCGCCGGGCTCGCGCGCCATCACCACCGCGCGCGGGAAGAGCCGGTAGGGGCTGGCGTCGGAGGCGTACTTGACGATGTCGCCGGCGCTGGGCAGCACCCGGTCGGCGCCGAGCAGCGCCTCCAGCTCGTCGCGCAGCGGCTGCGCGACGCCGGCGGCGATCTCGTCGGGAGCGCGGTCCGGAGCCGGCTCGTTGACCTGGGGGGCGAGCGACTGCGGGCTCCGCTGCAGCAGCGCCATAGCCTAGAAGAGGGACATGCCCGGCGTCACCGGGACTTCGACCAGCTCCGGCTGGGAGGAGGCGAGCGCTGTGGCCAGAGCCTCGCGCACCCCGTCGCGGTCCTTGGCCCGGTGCGCCTTCACCCCGTAGCCCTCGGCGACGGAGGCGACGTCGAGCTTGGGCAGGTCGAGGCCGGGCGCGCCGCTCACCCCCTCGACTTCAGCGAACCACTTGAGGATCGCGTACTCCTCGTTGCGCAGGACCAGGAAGGTGACCGGCGTCTCGTAGGCGACGGCGCTCCAGAAGGCGGTGATCGCGTACTGGGCCGAACCCTCGCCGAGCACACAGACGACCGGCCGGTTCGGCTGCGCCAGCTGCACCCCGACCGAAGCGGCGAGGCCGAAGCCGAGGCCGCCGCCGGCGCTGAAGTAGTAGCTGCCGGGTCGCGAGATCCGCAGCTGGTTGCGCAGGGCGAGCGTGCTCGAGGGGGACTCGAGGACGACGATCGCGTCGTCGGGCATCACCTCCGCCAGCGCGGTGTGGACGGTCGAGGGGTTGAGCGGGTCGGTGGGTGGGATTTCCCCCGGCGGCGGGTTCGGATCGGGCAGCGGCCGCGCCGACTCCGCCACGGCGGCGAGCAGCGCCTCGAGGGTCAGCTTCACGTCGGCGACGATCGCGTCGCCCATCGGCGCCCGCACCGCCTCGTCGGGATCGCTGGTGATCGCGACCAGCTTCGCCCCCTCGGGCAGCAGTGGCCCAGGGATGTGCGGGTAGTAGGGGAAGACGGAGCTGCCGACGACGAGGATCAGGTCGTGGCCCTCGAGCGTCTGCCCGACCGGGCCGATCGCCGGCGGCAGCACGCCGCGGAAGTTGGGATGACCCTCGGGGAAGCCGAGGCGGTTGCCGCCGGTCGCCGGCGAGGCCCAGACCGGCAGCCGCTGGCGCTCGGCGAGGGCGATGCCGAGGTCCCAGGCGCCGCTGGCATCGATGTCGGGGCCGGCGACGAGGACCGGGTTGACCGCCGCCTCGAGCGCCGCGGCCAGGGCCCGCACCGCCTCGGGGTCGGCGGTGGCGCGGCCACCAACTTTGCGGTCGATCGCCGCCTGCGCGTCGGCCGCGTCGACCTCGGCGTCCCAGTCGTCCATCGGCAGCGAGACGAAGACGGGGCCGCGCGGGGCCAGGCCGGCGAGGTGGGCACCGTGGGCGAGGGCCAGCGGCACGTCCTCGGGGCGCGGCGGCTCGTAGGACCACTTGACCAGTGGGTGCGGCATCCGCGTCGCGTCGCGGTTGGTCAGGTTCGCCTGCAGGGTGATCTGCGCCCGCGCCTGCTGGCCGGCGGTGATCAGCAGCGGCGAGTGGTTGGCCTGGGCGTTGAAGATCGCCCCCATCGCGTTGCCGACCCCGGGCGCGGTGTGGAGGTTGACGACGGCGGTGCGGCCGGAGGCCTGGGCGAAGCCGTCGGCCATGCCGACGACGACGGCCTCCTGCAGGCCGAGCACGTAGCGGAAGTCGGCGGGGTAGTCGGCGAGCATCGGCAGCTCGGTCGAGCCCGGGTTGCCGAACATGGTCGTCATCCCGTGGGCACGGAAGAGATCGAGCGTGGCGTCGCGGACCGTGGGCATCGCCACGAACCCTATCCGGCGCGATTCAAGCCGGGTGCAAGTGGGTGTCGATAAGCCGGGGGATGAGGAATCGACCCTTCGTCTTCGCCCGCGTCGAGCGGCTGGGCCTGGCGCTGGCGCTGGCCTGCGCGGCCCTGCTCTGCCTGGCCGCAAGCGGCCAGGCCGCCCCCGGCACCGCCCCGACCCGGCTCGTCTACGCGGCCGGCAAGATCGTTCCCATCCCGGACTCGATCCCCCACGAAGCCGGCGACATGGTCGACAAGCGGATCCTGCCGGACCTGCGCTGGATCGCCCAGCGCTACCCGATCTACGTCACCGACGGGTACTCGGGGCCGCTGCCCAGCGGCGAGCACGCCGGCTGCGACGAATGCCACGTCAAAGGCTCCGATCACTACAACGGCCTCGCCGTCGACATCGCGCCCGTGGGCGGCGGCAGCAAATGCGACGCCGCCTGGGCGCCGATCACCAGCCTCGCGCTCTGGGCCGAGCCGGTCCAGGGCCTGCCCGCCCCGCCCTTCCGCTGGGTCGGCTACGACGGCGACGCCGGCCACGGCTGCGGCCACCACCTGCACCTCTCCTGGAACCACTCGCCGGCGCCCCAGTTCCAGCTGGCCGAATGGGTCGAAGTCTTCCCCGTCGGCCCGAACGAAACGGCCGGCGTGCCGCGGACCAAATCCTCGCCGGCGCCGAAACCGCCGCCCGGCCCGTCGGGCGGCATCTCCATGGTCCGCACCGGCGGCCTCGGCCCGCGCGGCGTCGGCGACTGAGCCGCCAGCGCCGGTCAATCCCGCAGCCGGTAGGCGACCAGCGTCGCGACCTGTCCGTCCTCGGCGTAGCCCGCCGGCGCCAGCAGGGTGTCGCCGCTGAGCGCGAGCCCGGCGTTGCTGCCGGCCGGCAGCGGTTCTTCCCAGACCTCCTCGCCGCTGCCCGCGTCCAGCGCGTGCAGCACGCCGTCGAAGGTCGAGGCGAGGACCAGGTCGTTGGTCGACGTGATCGCTCCATATAAGGGCGAGGAGAACCGCTGCTTCCACCGCGGCGATCCGCTGACGGCGTCCAGGGCGACCAGTTCGCCGTCGGGGGTGCCGACGTCTTCCCCGGTCGTCTGACTGTCGATCATCGTCGCCCAATTGACGACCGGCACGAGGACCGTCGAGCCGCTGACCGAGATCGGCGCCGCCACCCCGCCGAACCTCCCAGGAAGCACGGTCATCGGCATCTTCAGCTTCGAGGCTTCGCCCCGCATCGCCAGCAGACCGTCGTTGTCGTGGCCGTTGTGAGTGCCGACCGCTTGCCGCCAGACCGGCTCGCCGGTCTGGCGGTCGAGGGCGAGGACCACCCCGCCCCTGCCCGTGACGATCACCAGGTCCCGGCCCCCGCCCCTGAAGAGAACCGGCGGTCCGAGATTCCAGTTGCATAGACCGTGTGGGGTCACCTGGTGGAACCACTGCAGGTCGCCGGTCTCGGCGTCGAGCTTGACCACGGAGCTGGTGTAGAGGTTGGGACCGGGCCGGCTCGACCCCCAGGGATACCTCTCGGTGCCGGGGATCGGCCCGGCGATGCCGACGCTGAAATACATCGACCCCTGGTCGTCGAAGGCGGGCGTGTAGTTCACGCCGCCGCCGTAGTTGATCGCGCGATTGCCCCAGAGACCGTGCGGCACCGTGTCGAAATGCCACTTCTTCTCGCCGGTCTTGGCGTCCAGAGCCCAGAGGACGCCCGCTTCTCCCCCGTCGAACGGTGCCGCCGGGGCCGTCGACACGTACATCGTCCCTTGGTGGTATCCCGGGGCCATCGCGATCTGCATCGAGTCGGTGCGCAGCAGCTGGTTCGACCAGACCTCCTCCCCGCTCTTGGCGTCGAGCGCGAACGCGCGCGCCTGGGTCGCGCCGTAGACCAAGCCGCCAGCGACAACGACGCCGTTCGGTCCCACGATCGGCTCCCGCCAGGCTTTCTCCCACAGCACCGCGCCGGTCTCCAGGTCGACCGCCTGGACGTCAGACGACTGGTCCTGGGAATAGACGACGCCGTCGACGATGGTCGGCGAGGCGTAGTAGGCACCGTAGAAGCTGCGCTGGGCCGTTATCGGGAGGGTCCAGTCGACCGCGAGGCTGGACACCGAGTCGCTGTCGATCGAGCTGGCGACGTGTCGCGTGTTGAGCCGGTCGACGTTCGGATAGGCGCTGTCCGCGCGGCGCGGGTCGCTGCTCTGCAGACGGCGAGGAGGGCAGCAAGAGGAGAGGGCGACGGCAATAATGATCCCCGCCACGAGCGACCGCGAGCGCCGCCTGCACCTTGGGTAGCTGCTGTTCACTCGATCGCCGGCATCGTTTAGATACTAGAAATGTCTGACTAATTGAGCCAACTGCAGACGTTGCCCGCTTCGTCGTCGTCGATGGCGATCCGCCCTTGTCGTCCTCGCCCTCCGCGGTCTTCCTCGCCGGTTGCGGCAAGGATGGACGATTCGACCCCGGTGGCCTGCCGCGAAGGCGCCGATGTCTACCTGAGCGCCCTCGCCGCGGCGCCAGAGGCCGTGAAGCTGCAGGACGAGACGCCGATCAGCGAGTGCCTGGCGGAGAACCAGAGCGGCGGCGACCTGGCCAACGTCGGCGGCGCCATGGTCAAGACCGCGACCGAGCTCAACGCTGACGCGCGAGAAGACCCCGGCCGGCGAGGCCAACCTCCAGCTCGGCTACCTGCTCGGCGCCGCCCAGCGCGGTGCTGACAGCAGCGAAGGCATCCACGCCGACCTGATCCGCCGCCTCACCGTCGCCGCCCGTTACTCCCCCGAGGGCCCGCTCCCCGCCGGCTTCCTCGGCGCCTACGCCAAAGGCTTCGACGCCGGCCTCAAACAAGGCTGAAGCCGCGCCGGGCTCGCCCGCGCCTACGGAGTGACCGGGCGCTGCTCCATACCCAGCTCCGCGCGGGCCTTCTGGGCGAGCTTCACCGTCGCCTTGCGCAGATCCTCCGGACCCTCGATCGGCTCCTCGTAGTCGACGCGGACCTCGGCCTCGCCGGCCGCGGTCTGGACCACGAGGTCGAGGCCGGTGCGGTCGGCGTCGACGCAGCGGGCGGCGGTTGCCTCGGGGCGGCCACCGAGCGCCTGCGCCATCTCCAGCAGCGCGTCGGCGTGGTCGTCATTGAGGTGGACGATGGCGCGCTCGGCGCCCTGGCTGACTGGATCGTCCGGCTTCACGTTAGGGCACCCTAATAGATCGGGCGAATCGGCGCCGGCAAGCGCCGGCGAATACGCTCCCGAGGCCAACGAACTTCGCGATGGAGGCCCGACTTGACTGAGCAGCTCTGGGGTGGCGAGACCACCAAAGCCGTCGACAACTTCCCCGTCTCCGGTTCGCCGGTGCCGGTGCCCGTGGTCCGCTGGCTGGGCCGGATCAAGGCCGCCGCGGCCGAGGTCAACGGCGAGCTGGGGCTGCTCGACGGCGACCTGGCCGAGCGCATCGCCGCCGCCGGCAAGGCGGTCGGCGAGGGCGAGCACGACGACCAGTTCCCGGTCGACGTCTTCCAGACCGGCTCCGGCACCTCCTCGAACATGAACGCCAACGAGGTGCTCGCCAACCTCGCCGGCGACGGCGCCCACGCCAACGACCACGTCAACATGGGCCAGTCCTCCAACGACGTCTTCCCCACCGCCGTGCACCTGGCGGCGCTGGACGAGGTGACCCACGACCTGCTGCCGGCGATGGGCGCGCTGGAGTCGGCGCTGGAGCAGAAGTCGAAGCAGTTCGCCGACGTCGTCAAGGCCGGCCGCACGCACCTGATGGACGCCGTCCCGGTCACCCTCGGCCAGGAGTTCGGCGGCTACGCGGCGCAGGTCCGGCTCGGGATCCAGCGGGTCGAGGCGACGCTGCGCCGGGTCGGCCAGATCCCGCTCGGCGGCACCGCCACCGGCACCGGCCTCAACACCCACCCCGAGTTCGCCGCCAAGGTGCGCGAGAAGCTCGGCGCCGAGACCGGCCTGGCGATCTCCGAGCCGCTCGACCCCTTCGAGGCGCAGGGCAACCGCGACTCGCTGGTCGAGCTCTCGGGCGCGCTCAAGGTCTACGCCGTCTCGCTCAACAAGATCGCCAACGACCTGGCGCTGATGGGCTCCGGCCCGCGCGCCGGCCTCGCCGAGCTGCGGCTGCCGGAGCTGCAGAAGGGCTCCTCGATCATGCCCGGCAAGGTCAACCCGGTGATCCCGGAGGTGGTGATCCAGGTCGCCGCCCAGGTGATCGGCAACGACACCGCGATCACCGTCGCCGGCAGCCAGGGCCAGTTCGAGCTCAACGTGCGGGTGCCGCTGATCGCCCGCAACCTGCTCGACTCGATCAAGCTGCTCGCCTCCGCCTCGCGCCTGCTCGACGAGAAATGCGTCGCCGGCCTCGAGGCCAACGAGGAGATGACCGAGCGCCACGCCGAGGCGACCCTGGCGACGGCGACCGCGCTCAATCCCCACATCGGCTACGACCGCGCCGCCGACATCGTCAAGGCCGCGGCCGAGTCCGGCCGCTCCCTGCGCGAGGTCGCGCTCGAGCAGGGCGTCGAGCCCTCGGTCCTCGAGGAGGCCCTGGACCACCGCCGCATGGCCCGCCCGCACGAGTAAGGATCGAACCCAGACTTTGGGTTCCACCGCAACCCAAAGTCTGGGT
Source organism: uncultured Actinomycetes bacterium (assembly GCA_963832065.1). Taxonomy (GTDB): domain Bacteria; phylum Actinomycetota; class Thermoleophilia; order Solirubrobacterales; family 70-9; genus VAYN01. The sequence continues at coordinate 20,058 of CAWHSV010000010.1, read as the reverse complement.
TCTTAGCGCGGGTCGTCGATCAGCAGCTCGACGTTGCGGTCTTTGGGCTGGCCTTCGCCGAGGGGCGCGCCGGACTGGAGGTCGTTGAAGGACATCGTCCGCGCCGCGGAAGCGAGGTCGTTGAAGTCCATCGCCGAGGCCGGGGTGCCCGGCGCCGGCGCGGCCGCCTGGCCGACGTGGTCGAGGATCGTGCCGAAGATCGAGAGCGTGCCGTCGTGGTTGTCGAAGACCTCGAGCAGGCGGCTCTGCTGCGGCCAGTCGGCCTCGGCGGCGACCCGAATGCTCCAGAAGCCACCTGGCCCGCTCGGGTTCGGGAAGGGGTTGACGAGGTTGTCGTGCGAGTGGCCCGCCACCCAGGCGATCGCGTTGGGGAATTCGTGCAGGAGGTTGACGGCGTCGGCCTGGAGGTGGATCGGCTGCGAGTTGCGCGGGTCGAGGTCGCAGCCGGGGTTGAGGTCGTGCCCGTGCGAGTCGGCGAGCAGGCAGAGCGGCGCCAACTCGTCGGGAGCGTCGGCGACCAGGCTCTCGGGCGCGTGGTGGCTGAACAGCACCACCAGCTCGTCCGCCGCGGTCGCCGCCTGCAGCTGACCCCGCAGCCATTTGAACTGGGGGTCGTCGATGTTCCCGTCGGAGGTCGATTTGCCGGTCGGGGTGAGGATCGTGCCGGCCTCGGCGACGGTGTCGAGGGCGATGAAGCGCATCCCCGGCGCCGGGCTCCAGGCGTAGTAGCCGGCGGCGCCTTTGGAGGCCGTCTCCTCGGCGGCGTCGACGAAGTCGAAGCCATGGCCGTCCGCCTGCGAGCCGCCCTTGAAGATGTCCTTGTACTGCTTCTTGGAGACGAACTGTCGTTTCGGGTCGCCCGGGACGATGATGGTGTTCTGCGGGCTGGTCAGCAACGAGGCCAGCAGGTTCGCCGGATTGAACAGCGAGGTGAGCAGGGCGGCGACGTTTTCCGGATTGGAGACCGGTCCGATCGGCTTCAGGCAGCCGGTGGCGACCTGCTCGAAGGCGACGTTGGCCGCCGCGTTGCCCTGCACGAGCGCGTCGTGGTTGCCGAAGGCCACGTAGGAGGGAACGCTGAGCCCGGTCGCGGTGAAAGCCTGCTGTGCACGGTCCATCAGCCCCGGGTATTTGGGCCAGGCGGCGTGCGGGCCTTTGGGGCTGTTCGGGTCGTAGAACTCGGGGAAGGGACCCTCGATGTAGTCCTGGTAGTCCTGGACGCCGGTGTAACGGGCGGCCTCGGCGGCGCCCGGCACGAACAGGTTCGGGCAGAGGGGGTGCGAGTAGGTGGCTTTGTTGACGCCGCTGTTGGGGTTGAGCGCGCCGCCCTCGAGCAGGGTGCGGACCCAGAGCGTCTCGTTCAGCTGCTGGCTGTCGGCCGAGTCGCCGGTGTCGATCGTCAAGTCCATGGCGCTGTGGGCGCCGCTGCCGTCGGCGACCGGGCTGGCCGCCGCGAACTGGTTGACCTGGCGGATCATCGCCTCGTCGACCTGCGGCTCGAGCGCCTCCCAGGGGCGCCAAGCGGCGCCGAAGGGAAGGTTGAGCGGCGTCGAGAGCGGGTCGATCACCTCGAGCCGGGCCGGCGACTCCTCGTCGGCGAGCTGGAAGTCGGAGAGCTGGCCGAAGTAGACGAGCGAGGTGCGGGCTGTGGCGCGGCCGGTGGCGGCGGGCGCCAGGTCCTGGCGCACGGCGTAGGGCTCGCCGGCGCCGAGCTGCAGGAAGCGGAAGGCGCCGGGCGCCGCGGGCACGATCCGCTGTTCGCGACGCTGGTTTGGCCGACGGTGTCGGACACGGCAGCGCTCGCCACCGCCGTGATCGACGCGATCGCCATCAGCGCCGCGAAAAAGACACCGAACCTGAAACCCGCTCCCCGAAGCTTCATCTCCCACCTCTGCTCACAGTCCGTTGAGCTGAGACGACAAACCCTACCCAATTCTTAGTGAGAAGACTCTTACAGTATTCGGGGAGCCTGCCTAGCCCTGCAGGGTGACGAAGCGCTCCTCGGTCAGCTCGAGGACGGCGAAGGCGGGGCCCTCGCGGGTGTTGCCGGAGTCCTTGACGCCGCCGTAGGGCTGCTGGTCGGCGCGGAAGGTCGGCGACCTCGTTGATCAGGACGCCGCCGAACTCGAGCGTCCGGCCCGCCTCGAGGCCGCGGCCGATGTCGCGGGTGAAGACGCCGGCCTGGAGGCCGAACTTGGAGTCGTTGGCCAGCGCCAGCGCTTCGTCGAACTAGGCGAAGGTGTCGATCGTCGCCACCGGGCCGAAGATCTCCTCGCACCAGACCTTGGCGTCTTTGGGCGGCGCGGAGAGCAGGGTCGGGGCGAGGCAGCGGCCCTCGTCGACCAGCTCGCCCCCAGTCAGCAGCTCGGCGCCGGCGGCGACCGCCTCGTCGACCCACGCCTTGACCCGGTCGCGATCCCCGGGGGTGATCAGCGGCCCGACGTCGGTCCCCTCGTCGTAGCGGGTCACCGACCATCAGCTTCTCGACGTTCGCGACGAGGCGCGTCCGTGAAACCGTCCGCGACGGCCTCGTGGACGAGGATCCGCTGGATCGAGATGCAGCTCTGGCCGGCGTGGGAGAAGGCGTGGATCTGCGCTTTGTCGGCGGCGGTCTCCCAGTCGCCGTCGTCGTTGACGATCAGCGGCGCGTTGGAGCCGAGCTCGAGGTTGACCTTCTTGTGGGGGACGCGGCTGCGAATCTCCCAGCCGACCTTGGCCGAGCCGGTGAAGCTGAGCGCCTTGGTCAGCTCGTGCTCGACGATCGCGTTGCCGACCTTCGCCACCGGGACCGGGGACGACGCTGAGCCAGCCCTCCGGCAGCCCCGCCTCGCTCCAGGATCGCCGCCAGCTTCAGGGCCGAGATCGGCGTCTGGCCGGCGGGCTTGAGGACGACCGCGTTGCCGGCGGCGATCGCCGGGCCGAGCTTGTGGGCGACCAGGTTGAGCGGGAAGTTGAAGGGGCTGATCGCGCCGACCACGCCGTAGGGCACCCGCAGCATCACGCCGAGCTTGCCGGCGCCGGCTGGCGAGGCGTCCATCGGCACCGTGCCGCCGGTCAGCTTGCGCGCCTCGACGGCTGGCGAAGGTGAGCGTGTCGACGCAGCGCTGCGCCTCGACCGTGGCGGTCTTGATCGGCTTGCCGGCCTCGGCGGAGATCGTCAGCGCCAGCTCCTCGACCCGCTCGCCGACCAGCTCGGCGGCGCGGTCGAGCGCCGCGGCGCGCTCGAGCTGGGGGAAGTCGGCGGACTCGAAGGCCTCGTGGGCGGCCGCTGACGGCGCGCTCGACGGTCGCCGGCGTCGCCGAGCGCGACCCGCCCGACCGCGGCTGCCGTCGTAGGGGCTCTTGACCTCGCCCCACTCGCCGGTCTCGACCCACTCGCCGGCCGCGAGCAGCTTGTGATCGACCGCCTCCACCGTCTGCGTTGCCATTCCGACCTCCTCCTGTCGCTTCAGGCCAGCGTAGCGCTCGGCTTTCGTCGCGCCGTGTCGATGACGTCAGCCGGCTCCAGGGCATCCCCCGGCGCAGGCGGCGCCTCCTCCTGCCCAGGTAGGGGATCAGCAGGTACTCGACCAGCGCCGTCGTCGCCTGCGGCAGCGCTCGGCGCGGCCTGTATCGACGTAGCGGGCGATCAGCGCCACGGCGCCGCCGAGCAGCAGCGTCCCGAGGTCGTCGGGCAGCTCGGCCCGTCCCGGGTGGCCGGCGCTGAGGCCGCCGCGAAGTGATCCAGCATCGCCTGCTGGCGCTGGCGCGCCGTCGGCCCGGCGCGCAGGATCTCGACCGCCATCAGGTGCGCCACCGGCGGGTTGCCGGCGAGCAGGCGCGAGGGTCTCGGCGGCGCCGGCGCGGATCCGCTCGCGCCAATCCTCCGCCTCGGCGACGGCAGCTTCGACCCGCTCGCAGAACCACTGGCTGGCGATCTCGTAGGTGGCGAGGAAGCAGTCCTCCTTGCTCGCGAACTGCTGGTAGAAGGCGGCCCGCGAGACGCCGGCCTCGCGGGTCAGGTGGCCGATCGTGACCGCCGCGTAGCCGTCCCGCGGCAGCACCCGCAGCATCGCGGCGACGATGCGCAGGCGCTGGTTCTGGGCGACGAAGGAGCGCGGCAGACCATGGCGGCCGGCGGGCAGGCGCGCCAGCGCGATCTCGGCCGGCAGACCGGCAGAGCGACCTCGGCTCGAAGCGCTCCGACCCGTCGTCGCGCGGCTTAGCCGGCACCGATCGAGCCTAACCGTGAGCGACCCGGCGCTCGCCGGCATCTCGCGACGCGGCCGCCGGCATCGGCGCGAGCAGGTACTCCAGCAGCAGCTCGTGCGACTCCGGCAGGCGCTCGGCTTCGCCAGCCAGCACTCGCCCGGAGAGGTGGGAGGCGAGGCCGCCCGCGAGCAGGCGTGCCGTCTCCTCGGGAACCGCCCTGCCGCTGGGCAGCTCGGCCGCCGGGCGGCCGAGGACACGGGCGAGCCGCTCCAGCGAGCGCTCGTGCTCGAGCCGGGCGGGGCGGGCGGCGGCCAGCGACTCGACCAGCAGCAGGTGGCCCAGTTGGGGATTCGAGGCGAGGAAGTCGAGCCCGCCGCCGAGGCCGGATGAGAGGCGCGCAACCCAACCGCGCTCGCCGGCGAGCGCGGCTTCGACAGCCCGGATGAGCCGCTCCACCCCGTCCTCGTAAGCCGCCGCGAAACAGACCTCCTTGCTCTCGAAGTGCTCATAGAAGGTGGGTCGGGAGACTCCGGCGAGTTCGACGATGTCGGTGATCTTCGTGTCCTCGTACCCGTGGTAGGCAAGCGCGGCGGCGAGCCCGTCCAGCATGCGGCGATGCTGGTCGGCGATCACCTCCGCCCGCGGGAGACGAGAGCCGGGGGCGATCTTCTTGACCTTTGGGGGGTCGAGGTCCGGTCGGCGCCGCAACGCCCGGGCCTTGCGGACCGCCAACTCGGTTTCTTTTGCCATCTCGCTCTCCAGTCGGTCTTCAGGAATACGAGGGCGTATCTCAGAGAAGACGCTCCGCTATACAAACAGCCTAGTTCGTATTTGTCAAGATACGCACGTGGTATTCCCAAAGGAAAGGTCGGGACAGCCGCTTGCCATCCGACTAGCGATTGCGGTGCTTCCCCTGAGTCGCCCCGCCCTTCTTCTTTGCCTTCCTTCCGCAGTCGTTCTCGACCACCGGCCGTTCCGAATGCCGCTTGCCGTTCTGGCCGACCATCTTCACGTCGGCCCTGGAGACCGACTTACAGAGGTTGCGGGAGTTGACGAGCAGGCTCTTCTGCCCGCCCTTCATCTTCAAGATGAATTTGGTGACGGGGGCATCGGGGACCACCTCGAAGGTGTTTCTGATGCCGCCGTTCTTGGAGTCGATTCGCCCTGCCAACTCGATGTCGAACTGGCCACTCAAAGCTGCGACCAGGTCCGGCAGGGCGTGGTTGGATGACCTGAGGTAGACCGGCCCTTTCAGCGGCTGGTCCAAGAGCGGAGTGACCGCTTCCGCCGTCCCGTAGATCGATGCCTCCGGGCATTTCTTCGCTGCGAACTGCACCCTGGTGCAGACGGTGCCGATGTGGCTCTGTTCGAGGAAGTAGGAGTGCGGGAGCGTTACCGCCGCTTTGGCGATGTTGGCTTCCTTCTTGCCGGTGGTCAAAGTGGCAGTTAGCGCTTGGAAGTCGCCGCGGTTGGTTCCGCCTTTGACCCTGAAGGCCAGTTTCGGTCCGAAGTTCAGGGCGGCGCAATCGCCGACCTTGGTCGGGACCGATGGCGTGGCAACTGCGCCTTGCGTGGAGTAGATCTTCGTTTTCACGAAGCGCTGTTCGCAACTCGTCGGGTTGACCGTGAAGTCGGGCTTTTGGACTTCGATCCGGACGTCGCGGTATTGAATCGGCACCCCTTCGAGGATCTGGGGCAGCGGGTCCGATTCGGCAATCACCTGAGCGGTGACCGGGTTCAGGTTGATCGCGGTGCGCACGACGATGTTGCCGAAGTCGAAGGGACCAGACTGGGCCGGGACCTTGGCGATCAGCGAGTACGGGGAGCCCTTATACGGGCCGGCCAGGTAGAGCGCCGTTGGGTCCTTGCCGGGCTGCGGCACGAAGAGCGGGAAGGCGCCGGTGCCGATCGCCGTGGTCGAGATCCCGACCTGGCTGCCTTTCGGGCAGTTGCCGCTTGGGGCCACTGCATCGGGACAGACCGCCAGTCCCTTCAGGTTCGCCAGCTCGCCCTGGGGCAGGGTGACGTCGAAGCGAGAGATGTTCTGTTCTCCGTCGGACCGCTGGATGCGGATCGTCAGGGGCGATTTGGCTCCCGCCACGGGGTTGGCGACGCCGGCCTGAAGTCTCGGGCTGAAGCCACCCTTTTGGGCGCAATCCTCGTCGATCAACATCGGTGCGTCGACCACGACGTTTTTGCCAGACCAGGAGGTCAGCTCCGAATGGGTCTGGTAGGTGCCGCAGGTGTTCGGCGTCACGAACGGGGCCGTCGGGCCACCGCGGAAGTCGAATTCGGCGGTTTCGAAGGGTAGCTGCGGAAGGTCGTCGAAGATCGCCCGCATCTGCCCGGTCTGCTTGTCGACGTTGAGTTCGCCCGGAAGCTTCAAGTAGAAGCCCGGGCCTTTGACTATCTGGTAGACGGCGTAAGTCGAGCGGAAGGGATTCTCGTTCTGCCGTGCGAGCACCACTTCACCCCGAAGCCTTTCGGTTAGCACCGGCGTCGCGATCGTGACGTTGCCGAGCTTCGAGGAGTCTGGGCAGGTGGGGGGGTTGTTGGTGTGGAGCCCGACCTCGGCTTCCGAACAGGCGCCAAGGCCTGCCACCGCCGACGGGGAAACCGTCATCCCCTGCGGGAAGGTGGTGACGATCTTGCGCAGGTGGGAGGTGGCGAAGCCGTGAGGATCATCGCTCTGAGGCAACTTGAGGTCGAACGCCAACCCGGTCGGCGAGGCCGCCCGATGGGTCCCGGGACTGACCTTCATCGCAGGTTCGAAGGGCACACGCTCACATCCTTCCCACTGGAAGGGGGTGCCTTCGAAGTCGTTGACGTTCGTACTCGATGCGAAGACGGGGGTCTGCCAGGAGTTGACCGCCGCGGTGAACGGGGTTGGTCCGGAAGGACAGGAGGTCGGGCTGGTCATGAACGGGCGCGGGAGAGTCCCGGTGTTGAAGTGCTCGCCGGGAGCGCCCCAGAGAGTCGCATCGGTGCGTCTGATCCAACCCAATCCATTCGAGGTGTCGTGGACCTCGGTCGAGATCCCGTAGTCGGACGGGCGTACCCTCGGTTCCAAGCGGACGATGACGCCGAAGAGGTTGAAGGCAAACAGGGCGGGGAGTTCCGAGGGCGGCACCATGTTGTAGAGATTGCGCGGGGTTGCCACGGGACTGTTTCCGAGGTAGATGTCCACGGTGCCGACCTGGGAAGCGCGCGGGCAGTGCTCGTTGCTTTCTTCACTGGGGGGGCCGGTCAGATCTTGATTCGTGCAGAAACCCAGCGAAGTCGGGTTGCCGACCATTCCGGGAGGGAGATCGACTTTGATGTCGCGGACGTTGTCGTCGTCGGTAAAGGCAAGCCTGACGGTGAAGTCCGGATGGGCTCCGGCCTGACGGGAGAATCTCCCTTCGGATGCGGTCCCCGCACCGAATTCGGTAAGGCCGATGCCCTGCGCCGAAGGCGCGAGGATCATGACCCCCAAGCAGCAGAGGCTCGCGAGCAACGCCGTGGTGATCGGTCGACGGATGCCTTGTCTCGAGGTGCGAGCGTTCATCGACCCTGCCTCCGGTTGTCGTTAGTTCGGTTCTTCCTCTTGTCCTGCTTGATGCAGCGTGACTTGCCCTTGACCCTGCGAACCTGACGACCCTTCCCGCAGCGCTTCTTTGTGCCCGCCTTGACGTTCTCGGGGCCATTCAGCCCTTCGGAGCCACCGAACGGAAGCTCGGGACCCACATTCGGCGTCGCCTTGCAGTCGTCGCGAATGCATTCCTCTCGAGCGGGGGGCGGGTTCTGCGATGCGAAACCACCGTCGACTCGGGCGTCGTAGAGGTCGGTGGCGCCATCCGTATCGATCCCGACCAGCCGATCCTTCGTGGTGAAGTAGACGTTGCTGCCATCGACGCTGACTTCGGAAATTTTCGAGGGGAGGCCGTGTCCAGAGCTGACCAGCCTTACTTCCGTTCCGTCGTATTCGTAGACGTCCTGGAACGAATTGGAGTCGGCTGAGACCAATTGCTCCGGCGTATCGAAGAAGACCTGACCGGCATCCGTCACCACGTGCGGCAGTGCAGTCCCTCCCGCATACACTTCCGATTCTCCGATTTCCGCCGCGCCGGTGGGCGGGGCGCCGTCTGGCCGACACGACAGGCAAGCCAGGTCGTGGGTCACGGCGTCGTAGCGATAGACCTGATGACACGGTGGGAATACCCCTGACGTTCCGGTCGAGGGGCACTTGAGGGATGCCGGATCGTAATCGGTGATCGTGTCGCCGGTGTCGATAGCCAGGTAACGGCCATTCGGACTCGCTTCGGCGCGATAAATGCCATAAGACCCCCCTTCCTGGCTCATGGACACACGTGACAGCTCGCCGCCATACCAGGCATAGATTCCCATCCCCGAACCGCCTTCCCCAGTCAGGTCATAGGGGGAGGACAGGTAAACAGCAGCCCCGTTGTCGCTTACATCCAGAACTTTCGTGTCATTCCCGCCTACGGGCCCAATCGGCGCCAGTTTCTCCAGGGCGCCGCTCTCGACCGTGAAGCGGTAGAGGTTCCTAACACCTGCTTCCGAGTCTTCGGTGAGTTCTTTGCCGAAGGTGTAAGCAATACTGCCGTCACTGCTGGACCCAACATATTCGCCGGGGATCATTTTCGTCGTCGTCCCGTTCACACGAACGTACAAGACGCCTTCCGAGCGAAAGAAGAGCTTCGAGCCGTCCGTGGATACGCCTTTGTACTCACCCAGGATAGTGTTGCCTCCGGGATCGACAGAGGCGGCCTGAAACTGGCCATCGTGGTATTCGACCACCGTACCCGGGGGGAAACTGGTGCCCCTGGCTGGGATAAACACCCGGGCAAAGTCCGTGCTGCCTCCATATACGACTGGCGCAGCACCCAACATAAGGGTTCCGAAATAGTAGTTTTCGGTCGGTTCCGTGGCAAGAGTTCGATAGGTGCCCGTCAAGGTGTTTCGGAGGTAGACGTTCGATCCGTGATCGAACGAGTCCGGAGCTAGTTTCTTGTTCGTGAAGACCACCGCCTGGTTCCCGTCTCGGGAGACGGCCATCGTGAACACCACCGCCGGGGTGCCTAGATCGCTTTTCTGCTGCGGAGGGTCGGTGCCTTTCGAGGACCAGCCGTCAGCGCCTCGTCGGGCGATGAAACGTATGAGCGCGGAGGCTGCTTCGGTTTTGGTGCTGCCAATCCCGACTTTGGTCAGGAAGGCGATCGTGTTGCCGTCTTCAGAGGCCTGGAAGTAACGGGGCTCGATGTCCCCGCCGGCCTTGTCCGCCGGGGAGACCAGCTCGTAGGAGCGATTTGGGCCGCCGGAAACAGAGACGGGAACTACGAAGGTCTTATCGAGGCCCGCCTCACTCCCCGCCGCGTTTTGAGCCACCAAGCGGTAGTGATAGGTCGCTCCGGCCTGCAGACCGCCGATGACTTGCGAGACGTAGAGCGGGATACGTTCCTTTCCAGCCGCCGCCTCAAAGGTCGGCGAGCGGAATCCATAGGCAGTGGTTAGTCCGTACTCGAAGTGATAGGTGGTCTGAGCACCATTGGGATTGATGACGCCGCGCAGCGTCGCGCCGGTGGCGGTGCGGTCGGTCGCAGCGCCGGTGACTATCGTCGGCAGGACCGGCAGGGTCGTAAACGTGCGCGCTTCAGAGGTGGCGCTGTCGTATTTGTTGGAAGCGACCAAGCGCACTTGGTAGTCGCTGGCGTGTTCGAGCCCAGCGATATCAGCCTCAACGGGTTCGGGTGCGCTTCCAGTACCGGCCGTCTCTTCAGGGGTCGGGGTCCAGCTATTACCACCATCGGCGGAGTACTCAAAGTGGTAGTGAGTATCGGGTTCCCCTCCCGGGTTCACGGTGCCAGACAGGTGAGCTCCGTGGGGCGCCACTAGGGAAGGTGCGTCGAGGGTGACCTCGGGAACGAATCTCTGTTCGAAAATCTGAACGCTGGGAAACCCAAGTGGTCCTAGTGGAGTTTGTTCAAACCCCGTCAGGGCATATATCCGGCTCGGGTCACCAGATGCAAGGCCTATGTCCCGATTTGGCCCCACTAGATTCTCGACACTGAAGAGTAGGTTCCCCGCGTGAAAGCTAAGAACGGTGGCCGGGCCCGTCCCCGAAACTCCGCCGCCAAAAGCAACTAGTACGTTTCCGGACACCGAGTCGATCCCGATCGATCTCGCTGAATCGAGAGAGCCGGGAGCACCGAGTGATCCGCTTGCTACACCTCCGGAGGTAAACCGCTCGACGCGGGAACCCGTGACCACTCCAATTTGACCGTAATCGCCCTGGATCGCGCCATCCGCCAGCACATAGATGCCGCCATCCGGATCTACCGTAAGGTCGGATAGATGAATGAAGGGCCCAGCAACGGTGTCGGCACCGTCGAAGCTATCGAGAAAGGCGCCATCTGAGGAGAAGCGGCTGACTTGCAGGTTTCCGGAGTCAGCGACAAGGAGATCCCCGTTGGTCGGATCGACTGCGAGCGCCGAGGCGAATCTGCCGATCTGGCCTGCCCCTGCGTCTGACCCGCGGGGCGGACTGGTGAAGGAGGGGACTTTGCTGTATGAGGTTGGATTGGCACGACTGTTGGGAGCAAACTTGAAGATCTCACCCGGAGCGCCTTGGCGAATGGTTTTAACGCCTATTTCTGCGGGGCCGGTTTCGGGCGAAGCGGCTTCGAGACCCGAGCCATCGACAGTTAGTTGCTCGACATCAGTTTCGGCGAGCGAGCCTCTGAAGGATATGGTCCTATGTTCAAAGTCACCCTGGACTTCGACGTTATGATGGCCAATAGTCGAGAGCTCTTCCAGCGGAATTTGAACATTGGATGGGTCGGTGTTGAAGCTAATCGAGCCGGTCGTTTGCCCTCCGAAGCTGAGGGTGTAGGTACCTCCGGAGGTGTTGGCAATATCTATGACCTGCCTCTCGTAGACGGAGTTGGAGACATAGACATCACCGTTCGACTGGTCGACCGCAATTCCGTAGGGGTTGACTAGCTCTCCTTCACCAAAGCTGGTGAGCAGGCTGGCTGCGGTGCCGCCTGAGTCGAAGACCTGCACCCGGCCTTTGTCGGAATCGACCGCAAGGACGTTCCCGCTGGAGTTGTCGACGGCGATTTTGGTTGGCTCCGAAAAGCCCCCGTTGGCGAATTCGCCCGTGTTGAACCATTTCAGCGCCGCCTGAGCGGAGCCGGATCCGAGCATGGCGGTGAACATCCCGACGAGGAGGAAGGCGAGTCCGAAGAGGCGCAGTGAGCGCGCACCACTCCCTTTGACATCGCTGGAGGCGCCACGGGCAGCAGAGGCACGGCGGAAGAGGCCGCGGCTGTTGCCGCTGCCTTCGATGGTTCCCGCGGACGATGCCTTCGCGTGGCTTCTCACGTAGCTGTCTCCTTGTTCCCTTGAGCCTCTGCCGACCGCTTCCCTAAAGCGGCCCTAGGCTCGGTTTCCCTGTGGCGCTGCTGACTGCTGTCCCTGCCGTCGACTTAGATATACCGATGGCGTACCTAAGAGACGACGGCGAGGATATAAACATGTCGTCCCCTAATTGTCAAGATACGCACGCGGTATTTCTGATGCCCGTGCGGTCGCTTGGGCCGGCCGGAGGCCGGTGAAAGGGCTCTGGATCAGGGAGACGGGCGGATCTGAGAGGAGCTAAGCGCCGGCTTGCTGGCGGCGCTCTTCGGGGTACTCGGATGCCTGCTCGGGCTCGAGCGTGACGATGCCGGTGGCTTGAGGATCAGGTTGGCTCGATCCGTAGAAGGCGAGCACGTAATCGACCAGATGGGGGGTGAGGATGCGCAGCTGGGAGGCGCGGCCTTGGAGCAGTTCGCTGGCGATGCGGGAGGCGATGCCGCCGACGATCACCTGGTCGATCTCCACTGCCAGGCTCGATTTTTCGGCGGCCTGGGGAATGGTGGAGCGCAGCAGGGTGCCGTAGCGACGCAGCCACTCGTGGTGGCGGAGGGCGATCTCCTCGCCGGCCGAGGGAGCCTCGACGAAGAGCAGGCGAGCGACCTCGGGCTCGGCGGCGAGCAGGTCGAGGCCTCGTCCGAGCGCCGCTTCGACCCGTTCTTCGACGCTGGAGCCGCGGTCACAGGGCTGCTCGAGGATCGCCAGCAGGCGCTGGTGGCAGGCCTCGTGGGCGGCGGCGAAGCACTCCTGCTTGTCGGCGAAGTTCTTGTAGAAGGCGTTGCGGGAGACGGCGGCGGCCTTGACGACGTCGGCCACCGACATCGCTTCGTAGCCGTGCTCGGCGACCACCCTGGGGACGGCGTCGACGAGGCGCCGGCGCTGGTCCTCCAGCACCTGCTCGGGCGCGAGCGCGTGGCGCCCGCGCGGCAGGCGGCGCGGCTCGTCTTCTCTGCTCCTAGCGCGGGCTTTGGCCATCGGTGGAAGGCACTGCGGTTCCTTACACGTACAGCTTAGTTCCTAAATAGTCGCGCGGTCAAACCGCCGACACAGGTCGCTACTCCCGGGCGGCGAAGATGTTCCTGCCCAAGAGATGCCCCGACTCCGAGCCCAGATCCTCTCCCTCGTCCTCGCCGCGCTGGCCGCATGCGGCGGCTTCGCGACGGCCGCCCCGGCGGCCAGCGCCGCCGTCAACTGGGTCGTCCACGGGCGCGGCTTCGGCCACGGCGTCGGCATGAGCGCCTACGGCGCCTACGGCTTCGCCCTGCACGGCAAGAGCTACCAGTTCATCCTCGGCCACTACTTCACCGGGACCACGATCGGGACCCTCGACGGGCCGCGCGTGGTCCGGGTCCTGCTCGACATCTCCAGCGGCGACGTCAGCTTCAGCCGCGCCACCAGCGCCTGCGGCGCCGCCCTCGACCCCGCCCGCGGCTACCGAGCGCACCGCTCCGGCAGCGCCGTCGTCCTGCAGAGCTCCAGCGGCAAACGGCTCGCCAGCTGCGGGCGCAAACTGCGCGCCGCCGGCCAGGGGACGATCGAGGTCGCCGGGCTCGGCATCTATCGCGGCGCCCTGGAGACGGTGCCGACCGAAAGCGACCCCGGCTCGCTCAACGTCGTCAACGCGCTCGCCGTCGACCAGTACGTCAAAGGCGTGATCCCCAACGAGTCGCCGCCCTCCTGGCCGCGCGAAGAGCTGCGCGCGCAGGCGATCGCCTCGCGCTCCTTCGCCCTCACTGGCGGCGTCGGCGGCAACGGCTTCGACCTCTACGCCGATACCCGCAGCCAGGTCTACGAGGGCCTGGAAAGCGAGTACAACACGACCAACGCCGCCACCGAAGAGACCAAGGGCCAGGTCGTCATGTACGGCGGCGAGGTCGCCCAGACCCTCTTCTCCGCCTGCTCCGGCGGCCACACCGAGAGCATCGTCAACGTCTTCGGCTCCTCGATCCCCTACCTGGTCGGTGTCCCCGACCCCTACGACTACTACTGCCCGCTGCACAAATGGACGCTGCGCTTCAGCGGCCCCGAGATCAGCGCCAAGCTCGGCGGCTACCTGAAGGGGAAGCTGAAACAGGTGCTGATCACCAAGCGCGGCGTCTCGCCGCGGATCATCAGCGCCAAGCTGATCGGCACCGGCGGCGTCAGCACCGTGACCGGCGAACAGCTCGAGGTCGCGCTCGGCGGCTATGACACCTGGATGACCTTCGAGAAGGTCACCAAATAGTGTTACTCGATCACTTACCGTCGTTCTACTAATCGACTTACGGGGAGAGCGCTCGGGGCGTTCGCCACGCTGGCCCTGCTGTTCCTGCTGCTCGCCGGACCCAGCAGCGCCGCGGGACCGAAACTGGAGCTGAAGACGGTTCCCGGAAAAGTCCAGCTCTCCTCGTCCAAGATGGCCGAGGCAACCGTCCTGGTCACCAACGCCGGCGACGCCCCGGCCTCGCACCTGCGCCTCAGCGTCGCCCCGAACGGCAGCGTCACCAGCGCCGCCGTCGAGCCGACGACATCGGCCTCCCTCGCGGCCGGTGGCAGCCTCGCCTACCAGCTGACCGTCCCCGCCTGGACGCTCGCCACGCTCCCGACCGAGCTGACGCTGCTGGCCGAGTACCGAGCCGACGAGGTGGAGCAGGCAACCGCCGCCGCGATCGAGCTGCTCCCGCCGGCGCCGGTCGACCTCGAGAAAGTCGCCTCGGTTGAGCTGAAAGCTAGCCTGACGACGCTGCGGTCCGGGGAGAGCGAACCGGTCTACCTCCTGGTCCACAACAAATCCGCGCAGACGCTGACGGTGAAGAAGGTCGTAGCCAGCGGACCCTCCTTCATCGACTTCAAGGAACTGCCGCACGACGTCGCTGTCGCGCCGGGTCAGGTTGCAGTGCTCGAGGCGACCGCGGCAGCCGCGTCGCGGGTCACGCCGGGAGAGCAGCAGCTCGTCTTCCGGCTCGAAATGCAGAGCGGCGAGACCAGCTTCGACCTCGTCGCCAGCCAGACGGCGAAGGTCGCGGTCGCCGGCGAATCCGAGATCCTCACCCTGCTCGGCGTTCCCTCGCTGCTGCTGCTCCCCGGCTTCCTCGCCCTCGCGACCGCGGCCATCCTCTGGCGCCTCCGCTTCCGCCGCAAGGAATGGGACGGGGAGGCGTTCCCCTTCCCGCTCAAAGAGCCCGAGTTCTGGGTGCTCGCCGTGGTGATCTCGATCGTGATCGTGATCGCCGCCGCCGCGCTCGGCACCGACCTGCTCGGCCGCTACGGCCTCGAAGATCTGGTCGGCATCTGGCTCGCCTCGATGGCGGCCGGGGCGGTTGGCTATTTCGCCGCGCTCGCGCTCTACAACGGCTGGCGAGAAGCGCGCCGGGTCGAGAGCGAAGACGGGCCGATCGAGGTGCTGAAGAAAGTTGGCAAGCAGGGGCTGTCGCTCGAGCGCCCTCGCTTCACCTACGGCGCCGACGGTCAGGCCGCCCAGCTCTTCCTGCTGCAGGCCCCGAACGATTCCCGGGCGGCGAGCTGGGCCTCACCACAGATCTCCTTCACCTGGACCGGCGACGACGACGCGGCGCTGCGGGAGCAGATCCAGGCGCAGTTGAACGACGAGCACGATGCCGGCGCGCTTGCCGCCCTCCTGGGGCAAGCGGAAGAGCGCGATCTGCTGACCACTCGCTTCAGCGCCAACCTGGGCGGAATCGACGCCCCGATCCTGGTGCCAAAAGAGAAAGTCACTCCCACCCGTTCGGCAGTGATGGTGGGCGAAGAATGACGAAGCTGAAAATTGGAGTGGGCGGCCCCCCGTGGGGGGCCGCCCCTCAATTATTTCGCTCGTTTTATCCCTGTTCGGGCGCAAGCGGAGACGCAATTGGTAGATCGCGTTCTCTGCATCGAAATAAGAGTCGCCGCGAATGGTAGCCGCCAACGGAGATCCCCAGCTGGAGGTGATGCGGCTCGGCCTGCTGTGGCATCAGAACCTGATGGATCCGGCGCCGAAGGCAGACCCCAGCGTCATCCAGGATCCCCCGTACAGGGACACGTTCGACAGTAAGGACCGATCTAGCCCGTTGACGCCGCCGTGGGCGCCGCGGACGCGTCAAGGCTTCTGGGAGCGATACCTCCCCTCGTGGGAAAAATTGGCGCAGGTCCCTGGCCGCAATGCCTGGCGGGCGCAGGTTCCGCTCCGGGTCGGGGCACCGGTGCCCGTTGTCTCCAACGACAACCGAGTGGAGGTGGCCGTTGAGGGCTTCCTGCACCCTTGGGGGACGACCTTCGTGGTCGAACTCACGCTGAGGGGCAACTGGCTCGGCTTTGCAGCGGCCACCAGGGACGTTCTCGGGCTGAAACGCAACCGCTGCTTTTCGCTGACTGGCGCGGGCGGTCCCTGGGTCACCCTGGACAAGGTGGCCGAGGCCGGACTGGCGAGCCTGCGGGCGAGCGCGGGCAGCACCGCCGGGGGTCCGATGGCGGAGCCGTTCTCAGTCTTCACCCTCAACGATGCAAGCGGGGGGCGGGACTCCTTCGATCCCACCCACGACGACGTGGCCAGGTTCCTGCACGCGACCTCCTCCTTCAGCCCCACCTGGGAATCGGATCCGCTGGTGGCGGCCGCTGACCGCAAGGTGGCCGGCATCAGCAATGCGCCGGCGTCCCACCTGATCTACGGCCAGCGCCGTGGGCGAGCAATCTGGAGCCCGGAGCATTTCCTCATGGGGGGCGGAATCGAGCGGTTCTCGACGCTCGAATGCCATCACCACAACTTGGTCTTTGCCAGTGTCCAGACCGAGGCGCTCTCCCGCTTCGCGATCGCCACCGCTGCTCGCATCCAGGCCAACACGAACCGCTCCGCCGAGGAGATGACTCAGGCGAAGCGGGCAGCGACGACACTGGGGAATCTCTACGAAGGCGCCGAAGGCACTTACAAATCCGGCTCGGTCAAAGCCCAGATCGCG
Organism: uncultured Actinomycetes bacterium; assembly: GCA_963832065.1. GTDB lineage: Bacteria > Actinomycetota > Thermoleophilia > Solirubrobacterales > 70-9 > VAYN01. The sequence goes on along the minus strand of CAWHSV010000010.1, from coordinate 3,517 downwards.
ATGAACAAATGGCTCGACCCGATCAACGTCGTCCGGGTCGAGGCCGGCCTGCCGAAACTGACCTGAGTCAGCCGTCCGGGTAGGGCTGGATCGGGATGCCGTGGTCGGTCTCGCGCATGCCCAGCTCGTAGGCGCCGCCGGCCGCCAGGGTCAGCTCGCGCTTGGGCAGGCCAGGGCGCTCGACGGTCAGTTCCAGGTCGGCGACCGAGCAGTTGACGGTGTTGTGCTCAGGGCCCTTGGGGTCGGCGTAGACCCAGCCGACGAAGTCCTTCTCCGGGGCGGAGACGCGGCCGCGGACGACGATGTCCTTGCCGGGGAGGACGAAGGAGCAGGCGCCCGGTGCCTCCTCGATCGCGGCCGAGCGGATCGCGCCGAGGCCGCCGAGGCGGTGCGGCTCGCCGTCCAGCATCAGCATCCCCGAGGGGATCCAGGGGCTGATCCGGGAGCCGAGCTTGACCCGGGCGGCGCCGGCGTCGAAGTAGGTTCCGGGCGAGTCGGCGAAGCCGGTGCCCTCGAGCCAGACCCAGCGCTCGGCGTGCTCGCTGCCCCAGTTGTGGCCAATCATCCCCGGCCAGCCGCTCAGCTCGATCGACTCCTCGTCGTCGATTTCGAGGCGACCGTCGAAGTGAGCGAGCGGGACGGGGGCGACGAACTTCGTTTTCGGCAGCGGCGCCGCGTAGAGCCAGTCGGCCGGCAGGTACTTGCAGGGCCCGGCCTCGCTGGAGAAGGTCAGCGACCAGCCGGCGCTGAGCGCCTCCGTGTCGACCGAGCCCTCGGCCTGTCCCGGCGCGATCTCGGCGTCGGCGATCCGAATCCACGAGCCCTGCGGAGCCGCCAGCTCGCTGGCCGGCACCGTCACCTTGGTCGCCCGCGGGCCGGGCGCGGCGCGATCGAAGAAGACGAACCAGATCGAGGCATTGGGCTCCGCGTCCGGCCGCTTGTGAACCGTGTGGCGGATCCAGATGCCGCGACCGCCGCCCGGCTCGCAGGCCTTGATGTAGAAGCTCTCGTAGTGACCGGCCTTACTGGCGATCCGCGGGAACCTCGCGCCTTCGTCCATGGGAAGACTCTAACCCGGGATCAGACCTTGATCGTGATCACGTCGCCGTCCTGGACGACGTAGTCGCGGCCCTCGATCCGCAGCTGCCCCTTGTCGCGGGCCTGCGAGTAGCCGCCGCACTCGACCAGCTGCCGCCAGCCGACCACCTCGGCTTTGACGAAGGCTTCCATGATCTCGGTGTGGATCGTGCCGGCGGCCTCGAGCGCGGTGGCGCCCTGGCGCAGCGGCCGGGCGACCGCCTCCTTGTCCTCGCCGGCGGTGAAGAAGACGATCAGGTCGAGCAGCTCGTAGGCGGCGCGGACGAGGCGGGCCAGGCCCGAGCCCTCGACTCCGTATGACTCGCGCATCTCCTCCGCTTCGGCGGGGTCGAGCTCGGCCAGCTCGCCCTCGATCCGGGCACTGACCGCGACCACCCCGGCGCCGACCGCGTTGGCGTGGGAGACGACCGCCTGCGGCGCCTCGGCATCGCCCTCGTCGACGTTGGCGACGTAGAGGATCGGCTTGGTGGTGAGAGCGCCGAGGTTGATCGCCGCGTCGGGGGCGGCGTCGGGGACCGGGATCGTGCGCGCCGGGCGCCCGGCGGCAAGCGCCTCGCGCACCGCCTGCAGCCAGCCGTGCTCGGCGATCGCCTCTACGTCGCCCGACTTGGCCTGCTTGCCAACCCGGCCCAGCCGCCGCTCGACCTGGTCGTAGTCGGCGAGGATCAGCTCGGTCTCGATCGTCTCGATGTCGGCCAGCGGATCGACGCGGCCATCGGGGTGCGGGACGCCGGAGTCCTCGTGACAGCGGACGACGTGGCAGATCGCGTCGGTCTCGCGGATCGAGGCGAGGAACTGGTTGCCGAGCCCCTCGCCTTCGGAGGCGCCCTTGACCAGACCGGCGATGTCGTGGAAGAAGATCGTCGCCGGCTGCAATTCAGAGCTGCGTACCGTCGTCGCCACCTCTTCCAGCCTCTCGTCGGGCACCTGGGCGACGGCGACGTTGGGCTCGATCGTCGTGAACGGGTAGTCGCCGGTCTGGGCACCGCCCTTGGTCAGCGCGTTGAAGAGGGTCGACTTGCCGGCGTTCGGCAGGCCGACGATCCCTACCTTCACAGCGAGAGCGGAACGATCAGGCCGAGCAGGACGCCCAGGAAGGCGCCGGCCAGGACGTCGGACGGGTAGTGCATCCCCAGGTAGGGGCGGCCGAGCGAGATCGCCAGGGCGACGAGCAGCGTGCCCGCCGTCGCCGGGTCGACGCGGACCATCGCCGTCGCCACCGCGAAGGACGAGAAGGCGTGGGCAGAGGGGAAGCTGAGCGAGCTGGGGGCGCCGCCGAGCGGCGGCAGCCCCTCCAGCACCGGTCGCGGCCGCCGGACCGCCAGCTTGATCCCGTAGTTGAGGCCGATCGCGATCGGCCCGAGGACGGCGCAGATCAGCCACGCCTCGTGCCGTTCCCAGTCGATCAGCGCCAGGGCGACGCCGAGGACGACCCAGACGAGGGCGTTGTTGCCGGCCTTGCCCAGCGCCTGCATCGTGGCCTCCAACCCGGGGGTGTGACCGCGGGTTCGCATCAGGCGCAGCAGCTTGAGGTCGAGTTCGTGCATCGGCGGAGCAGGATAATCAGCGTCGATGCCCACCGTCCCCGGCTATACCCACACGCCCGGCAACCACTGCGGCTCGACCGCCCTGCGCAACCTGCTCGCCTTCCACGGGATCGAGCTCAGCGAGGAGATGGCCTTCGGCCTCGGCGCCGGCGCGAGCTTCTACTACCTGACCCTCGAGGACGCCTCCCCCACTCGCTGGTTCAACGGCCGCACCGCGCGCCTGGAGGAGAGCTTCCGCGACCTCACCGGGGCGGCGCTGGAGCTGCGGACCTTCTCCACCGGGGAGGGCGACGCCGAAGCCTGGGCGGCGGCCCGGGCCGAGATCGACTCCGGCAAGCCGGCGCTGCTCCTGACCGACATCTACCACCTCGACCACTACGGCAACTCGGCCCACTTCCCCGGCCACGCGGTGGTCCTGGCCGGCTACGACGACGAGGTCGCGCAGCTGTCGGACACCGGCTTCGAGGAGCTGCAGACGACCCGCCTGGAGAACCTCGCCAAGGCCCGTCACAGCGGCCACCCCGCCTACCCGCTCGAAGGCCACATGTTCACCGTCTCCGCAGCGGTCGACCGCGAGCGGCTGCAAGCGGCGATCCCCGCGGCGATCGCGCAGGCAGCGAGGGAGATGGTCGAGCCCACGTGGGGAGAGTTCGCCGGCCTGCCCGCCGTCGAGCGCCTCGCCGCCGAGGCCGGCTCCTGGCCTGAGGTCGCCGAGGACTGGCAGTGGTGCGCCCGCTTCGCCTACCAGGTGATCGAGCGCCGCGGCACCGGTGGCGGTGCCTTCCGCCTCATGTACTCGCGCTTCCTCGAGGAGGCAGGCCGGGACGAGGCGCCACTCGCCGCAGAGGCCGCGGCACGCTGGACCGAGCTGG
>CAWHSV010000009.1:0-92622 GCA_963832065.1 uncultured Actinomycetes bacterium | reverse complement strand
GAGCGCTTCGCGACCGCGAAGGCGACCGTCGACGGCCACGAGCTGGACATCGCCGCCGCTCGCTCGGAGACCTACCCCGAACCGGGGGCGCTTCCGGTCGTGAAGGCGGCGGGCGGCATCGAGGACGACCTCGGCCGCCGCGACTTCACGATCAACGCGATGGCGATGCCCTTGAGCGCCGAGCCGCGGCTGATCGACCCCTTCGGCGGTCGCGCCGACCTGGAGGCCGCTCGCTTGCGGGTCCTGCACCCGGAGTCGTTCGCCGACGACCCCACGCGGGCGATCCGCGCGGCCCGCTACGCGGCGCGCTTCGGCTTGGAGCTGGAGCCGGAGACGGCACGGCTGCTGCGGGCAGCGGATCTCGGCACGGTCTCGGCCGACCGCCGCGAAGCCGAGCTGTCGCGCCTTGCCGGAGAAGCGACGGCGCCGCGTGGCTTCGAGCTGCTGGGCGAGTGGGGCCTGATCGGCCTCCGCGAGGGCGGGGTCGAGCTGGCGCGTCGGGTCGACGAGCTGCTCGAGACCTCGCACTGGAGGGAGTTCGCGCCGCGCGATAGGGCGCTCCTAGCGGCGACGCTCGGACCCGTCGGGAGCGAGCAGACGCTCGCCGAGGCAATCGTGGCGCGACCCTCGGAAGGAGTCGAGCTGGCACGCGCCAGCGACCCGGTCGAGCTGGTCCTCGCTCGAGCGCTGGGCGGGGCGTGGCTGGATCGCTATCTCGCCGTCTGGCGCCAGGTCGAGCTGGAGATCGACGGCGAGGACCTGCTCGCCGCGGGCGTGCCGCAGGGACCGGCCCTGGGCCGCGGGCTTGCCGCGGCCCGGCGGGCCAAGCTCGACGGCGAGATCGACGGCCGCGAACAGGAGCTCGCAGCAGCCCTAAAGGCCGCACGCAACGGGTAGCCCCGTCGACGGGCCTCAAGCGTCCGCAATATGGACGTTTCAGGCCCATCGACCCTCCGTTTGCTTGTTTATGGGGATGGAATGGCGCGAGCGCGATGGGGTGCGGTGGGTGGAGGCCGGCCTGGGCTGCGCTCGGGCCGCCTTCTCGACCCGTATTGGCGGCGTTAGTGGGCCGCCCTTCGACAGCCTCAACCTCGGCGTTCTCACCGACGATTCCAACCGAGGCTGTGGTCGCGAATCGCGGGCGGCTGGCGGCGGCGCTGGGGCGCGACCCGGCGCGGGTTCCAATCGGACGCCAGGTCCACGGCGCCGGCCTTGCCTTCCACGACGCCGCGCAGGCGCCGAGCCCGTTCCTGGCGCCCGGCAGCGCGATCCCGGAGGTCGACGGCCACGTGACCGCCGCGGCGGGCCTGGCGCCGCTGGTCTTCGTCGCCGACTGCCTGCCGGTGGCGCTATCGGGCCCCGGCGGGGTGGCGATGCTCCACTGCGGCTGGCGCGGCCTCGCCGCCGGCATCGTCGCCGGCGGCGCCGAGGCGATCGGCGCAACCGACGCGGCGATCGGCCCCGGCATCGGCCCCTGCTGCTACGAGGTCGGCCCCGAGGTCCTCGACGCCCTCGCCCACGACATCCCGGCCGATGGGCCGAAAAGTCGCCCTGGAGCCGACATATCGGCCCATCGGCGGCTCGACCTGGCGGAGGTCGCTCGCCGGCTGTTGCGCGAGGCGGGGGTGGAGCGGATCGAGAGCGCCGGGCTCTGCACGAGCTGCGAGGCGGAGCTGTTCTTCTCGCACCGGCGCGACGGCGGCCGCACCGGCCGCCAGGCGGGACTGGTCTGGATCGAGCCGGGGGAGGCCTGAGTGGCGGGGCTGATCCACGGGATCGAGGCGGACAAGGTCCGGGCCAACCTGGAGCGGGTGCGCGAGAGCGCCGGCGCCGGACGTCGAGGTCCTCGTGGCGACGCAAGTACGTGCCGCTCGAGGAGATGGGAACCCTGGCCGAGGCGGGGGTGCGCGCTGGTCGGCGAGAACCGGCAGCAGGACCTCGCGGCCAAGCACGAGCGCTGGGGCGAGGCCTTCGAGTGGGACTTCATCGGCAACCTGCAGAGCCGCAAGGTGAAGCAGTCGCTGCCGCTCTGCCGCCTCGTCCACTCGGTCGCCACCGACTCGGCGCTGCGCGAGCTCGGCAAGCACGGGGCGCCGGCGACCGAGGTCCTGGTCGAGGTCAACATCGCCGGCGAGGAGGGCAAGGGCGGTGTCGCCCCGGCGCAGCTGCCGGCCTTCATCGAGCGCTGCCCCGTCAGGGTCGGCGGGCTGATGACGATGCCGCCCTTCAGCCAGGATCCGGAGGCCTCGCGACCGCACTTCGCCCGCCTGGCCGAGCTGGCCGCAGCCTGCGATCTGCGGCGCCTCTCGATGGGCACCTCCCAGGATTGGCAGGTCGCCGTGGAGGAGGGCGCGACGATCATTCGCCTGGGCGTCGCGCTGTTCGTGTGAATCGTCGCTAACCTCCGCGATAATCCGTAAAGGAGTCGGCCGTTCGAGGCCGAAAGAACGCGTTACCAATGGCCCTTCGCGACACTTGGCATAGAGCACTCGTCTACTTCGGCCTCGCCGAGGATCACGACTACGGTCCCGAGTACGAGGAAGATTTCGAGCCCGAGACCGGCAGCGAGGAAGTCTTCGAGGCCCGGCGCGAGCGCGACCAGGGCTCGGTGCGGCGCCTGCCGACCTCGCGTCGCGCCCGGCGCGACGAGATCGACGACATCTTCGCCGACGACGAGCCGATCGCCGCCAGCCGCACCCGCACGCTGCGCCCGGTCGAGGACGGCGGCAACGACCTTCAGGTCCACCTGGTGATCCCGCGCAACTTCAACGACGCCCAGCAGGTCGCCGACCAGTTCAAACGCTCGGTGCCGGTGATCCTCAACCTGCAGACCGCCGACCACGAGCTCTCGAAGCGGATGATCGATTTCTGCTCCGGCCTCACCTACGCGCTCGACGGCGGCATGCAGCGGATCGCCGAGAAGATGTTCTTGCTGACGCCCCGCAACGTCGAGGTCTCCGCCGAGGAAAAGGCGAGGCTGATCGACAAGGGCTTCTTCAACCAGTCCTAGCATCCGCCCCTCCGGCAAGGGCCGCGGCTAGGCTCCAGCTCATGATCGTTGGCTTCGTCGGGTCCGGAAGCATGGCCGCGGCCATGGCGCGGGGATGGAAGGGGGAGTTCGACGAGATGCTGTTCTCCGATAGCGGGTCGGGTCGGGCGGCGGCGCTCGCCGGCGAGCTGGGCGGGGAGGCGGTGTCGAACGCCGAGATAGGCGAGCGGGCGGACTTGTCGGTGCTGGCGGTGAAGCCGGCGAGGCTGGAGGAGGTCGCGTCCGAGCTGGCGGCGGCCAAGGTGGTGATCTCGCTGCTGGGGGCGACGTCGCTGGAGACGGTCGCCGCGGCTTTTCCCTCGGCCGAGGCGCTCCGGGTGATGCCCAACGTCGCGGTCGAGGTGCGGCAAAGGCGTGCTCTGCGTCGCCGGGCCGCCGTCGCCGCTGGTGCGGGAGAAGCTGGGCGTGCTCGGGCACGTGGTCGAGCTGCGCGACGAGGAATTCGACGCCGCCACCGCGGTGATGGGCTGCGCGCCCGCTTACCTGGCGCTGGCGGTCGAGGCGATCGCCGACGCCGGCGCGGCGGATGGCCTCGATCGCGGAGCTGGCGCGGGAGCTGGTCGTGGAGACCACGGCCGGCACGGCGGAGCTGCTGCGGATCCGTCACCCGGCCGACGTGCGCAAGGCCGTCGCCTCGCCCGGCGGCAGCACCGAGGCCGGCCTGGAAGCGCTCGACCGCGAGGGCGGCAGGGCGGCATTCGAGGCGGCGGTGCAGGCCTCGCTGGAGAGGATGCGGGGATGATCGCGCTGGCGCTCAGCCGCGGCGACGTCGCCGACCTACGTCAGCGCCCTCTTCATCGTCTACATCGTTCTGATCTTCGCCAACATCCTCATCTCCTACGTGCCGCGGATGCCCTACAACCCGTGCCTCCGCGCCGTCCTCGACTTCATCACCGAGACGACCAACCCCTACCTGAACTTCTTCCGCCGCTTCCTGCCGCCGGTCGGTGGCGGCGGCTTCGCGCTCGACCTCAGCCCGATCGTCGGGATCATCGTGCTCTTCGTGGCTGCAGGCGATCGTCGTCGGCCTGATCGCAGGGTGAGCGCTCGCCGCCCGCGCCTGGTGCGCTGGCCGGCGCCCTCGGCGCCCTCGTCGTCGCCGCCGACCAGGCCGCCAAGGCGGCGGTCGAGGCCAACCTCGTGCCCGGCGAGCAGGTCGACGTGCTCGGCCCGCTCGGCCTGACCCTCTCGCACAACCGCGGCGTCGCCTTCGGCCTCGCCGGCGGGGCGCGGGGCGCCGCTGATCCTCTTCACCCTGGTGGCGCTGGGGGTGGTCGGCCTACCTCTTCGCCCGCGACCCGGCCCGGCCGGGGATGTGGGTCGCGGCCGGGCTGCTGGCCGGCGGCGCGATCGGCAACCTCGTCGACCGCATCCGCGCCGGCGAGGTCACCGACTACGTCGATCTCTCGCCCTGGCCGCCCTTCAACCTCGCCGACGTCGCGATCACCGTCGGGCGTCCTGCTGCTGGTCTTCCTCTACCTGCGCGACGCCGAGCGGGAGCCGGCGGGTGGCTGAGCCGGAGCTGCGCGTCGTCCACCTCGACGAGGCGCTCGCCGTCGTCGACAAGCCGGCCGGGCTGGTCGTCCACCCGGCGCCCTCGCATCGCGGCCCGACTCTGGTCGACGAGCTCGGCGACGTCCTCGGCGGCGGCGGCGACCCGGAGCGGCCCGGCATCGTCCACCGGCTCGACAAGGGCACCAGCGGCCTGCTCGTCGTCGCCCGCGGACGACGAGGCCCACGCGGCCCTGCAGGCCCAGGTCCAGCGACGCGAGGTCGAGCGCGATCTACCTGGCGCTGGCCGGCGGCAGGCTCGGCTCCCGCACCGGCACGATCGACGCCCCGATCGGGCGCGCCGCGCGCCAGCGGCACCGGATGGCGGTCTCCGGCGCCGCCTCGCGCGCAGGCGCGCACCCATTTCACGGTGCTGGAGCTGCTGCGCGCAGGAGAGCTACCTGGAGGCGCGCCTGGAGACCGGCCGCACGCACCAGATCCGCGCCCACTTCGCCGCCATCGGCCACCCGCTGACCGGCGACCCGACCTACGGCGGCGCCGATCGCTACGGCCTCGAGCGCCAGTTCCTGCACGCCCACCGGCTCGCCTTCGATCACCCCCGCAGCGGCGAGCGCCTCAGCTTCGAATCGGAGCTGCCGGCCGACCTCGCCGTCGGCGCTCGAGGCGGCCCGCGCTGCCTAGGCCGGCGCTCTCTACAATCGGCCGTTCAAAACCAATCCCCGTTCGACGGCGAACCGGATCCTGCCTGGCGCCCGGCGCCAGGTCCGGCAAGCGGGGCGGGAGGCTTCACCAACAGACCAAGGAGATTCAATGCCAGAGGCAGGCCTCACCGAGCTGCTCCAGGCCGGAGTGCACTTCGGCCATCAGACGCGCCGCTGGAACCCGAACATGCGCCGCTTCATCTTCGGCGAGCTGGACGGGATCCACATCATCGACCTGCTGCAGACCGAGGCGCTGCTGGAGAACGCCCGCCGCTTCGCCGGCGAGCTCGCCAGCGGCGGCGGCACCGTGCTCTTCGTCGGCACCAAGAAGCAGGCGCGCGACGTGGTCCAGGAATGGGCCGAACGCTGCCAGATGCCCTACGTCAACAAACGCTGGCTGGGCGGCCTGCTGACCAACTTCAACACGATGTCGACCCGGATCGCCCGCCTGCACGAGCTCAACGGCTGGAAAGAGGAGGGCAAACTCGACCTGCTGCCGACCAAGGAGCGGATGGGGATGGAGGCCGAACTCGCCAAGCTCGAGTTCAACCTCGGCGGCGTCCGCGACATGGACCGGCTGCCCGACGCGGTCTTCGTCACCGACCTCAAAACCGAGGAGATCGCGGTCCACGAGGCGGCCCGCCTGCGGATCCCGATCATCGGCCTGGTCGACACCAACTGCGACCCGACCCCGGTCGACTTCGTGATCCCCGGCAACGACGACGCGATCCGCTCCTGCCAGCTGGTCATCGGCACGATCGGCGCCGCCGTCGAGGAGGGCTCCAGCGCCTGGCGGGTGCAGGAGGAGAAGCGCATCGCCGAGGAAATGGCGCGGCGCAAAAAGGACGAGGAAGAGCGCAAGAAACGCGAGGAAGAAGAGAAAGCGCGGGTCGAAGCCGAGGAAGCGAAAAAAGCGGCTGCCGAGGCCGAGGCGCAGGCGAAAGCGACCGCCGAGGCGCAGGCGAAAGCGGCGCAGACGCCGTCGCAGCCGCGCAGCCCGCTCCGGCGCCGCCCACGGCTGAGCCGCCGCCGGCAGCCGCGGCATCGCCTCCGGCTGAAGCCGCCCGGCCAACGCCGAGCCGCCGGCTGCGGCCGAGACAAGACCCGGCCGAGGAGCAGCCGCCGGCGCCGAGCCGAGTCCGCCGAGCCCGCTGCCGAGAAAGACGAGGAGTCGAAATGAGCGTCACCGCCGCCGATGTGAAGGCGCTCCGGGACCGCACCGGGGCGGCGATGATGGACTGCAAAGCCGCCCTGACCGAGGCCGACGGCGACACCGAGCGGGCGATCGAGCTGCTGCGGGTGAAGGGCCAGGCCTCCGCCGCCAAGCGCGAAGGGCGCGGCACCGACGAGGGCGTCGTCTCCTCCTACATCCACGCCAACGACAGGGTCGGGGCGATGGTCGAGGTCCAGTGCGAGACCGACTTCGTCGCCCGCAACGAGGACTTCAAGGCCTTCGCCTACCAGGTCGCCCTGCACGTCGCGGCGACCGCGCCGCGCTACGTCTCCGCCGAGGAGATTCCGGCGCGAGGAGCGCGAGGCCGAGAAGCGGGTCTTCGAGGAGAAGGCGCGCGAAGAAGGCAAGCCGGACAACGTGGTCGAGAAAATCGTCGAGGGACAGCTCTCGAAGTGGGCGAGCGAGGTGGCGCTGCTCGACCAGGCGCACGTCAACGCCGAGAAGCACGACTCGAAGACGATCGAGGAGCTGCGCCAGGAGCTGGCCGCCAAGACCGGCGAGAACGTCCGCGTCGCCCGCTTCGCCTACTTCCGCGTCGGCGAGGAATAAGCTCAGCCCACGTGACCGACTCTCCCGAGCCGCGCTTCGGGCGCATCCTCCTGAAGCTCTCCGGCGAGGCCCTGATGGGCAGCCAGGACTTCGGCACCGACGGCGCCGAGGTCGACCGCATCGCCAGACAGGTCGCGGCGGTCCGCGAGCGCGGCGTCGAGGTCGCGATCGTGGTCGGCGCCGGCAACATCTACCGCGGCCTCGACGGCGCCGCCAGCGGTATGGACCGGGCCACCGGCGACTACATGGGGATGCTGGCGACGGTGCTCAACGCGCTCACCCTGCAGGACGCGCTGGAGCGGCTGGGCCAGCACACGCGGGTGATGTCGGCGATCGACGTCAAGGAGGTCGCCGAGCCCTACATCCGCCGCCGCGCCATGCGCCACCTCGAGAAGGGCCGCGTGGTGATCTTCGCCGCCGGCACCGGCAACCCGTTCTTCACCACCGACACCGCGGCGGCGCTGCGAGCGCTGGAGATCCACGCCGAGGCGATCCTGATGGCCAAGAACGGGGTCGAGGGGGTCTACGACGCCGACCCGGCGACCAATCCCGAGGCCGAGTTCATCCCCGCGATCACCCACCGCGAAGCGATCGAGCGCGGCCTGCGGGTGATGGACTCGACGGCGCTCTCGCTCTGCATGGACAACGACCTGCCGATCTACGTCTTCAACATGGGCGACGAGACGCAACATAGATAGGATCGTCTCCGGCGAGAAGGTGGGCACGCTGGTCTCCAGTGCCCCCGCCGAGTGAGCGAGGACGGGAACCAGTGGAGCTGATCGACGAACTGCTCGAGGACGCCAAGGGGCGCATGACCAAGTCGGTCGAGTCGAGCCGTGGCGAGCTCGCCACCGTGCGCACCGGCCGCGCCTCGCCGCACCTGCTCGACCGCATCGTCGTCGACTACTACGGCAACCCGACGCCGCTGAAGCAGCTGGCCAACGTCGCCACCACCGACGCCCGCCTGCTCACCGTCACCCCCTTCGACAAGGGCGCCCTGGGCGGGATCGAGAAAGCGATCCAGGAGTCCGACGTCGGCCTCACGCCGAGCAACGACGGCAACGTGATCCGCCTGCAGATCCCGGAGATGACCGAGGAGCGCCGGCGCGAGATGGTCAAGGTCGTCCACGGCGTCGCCGAGGAGGGCCGGGTCGCGATCCGCAACGTTCGCCGCGACATCATGCGCGACCTGCGCGAGCTGAAGAAAGAGGGCGAAGCGGGCGAGGACGACGAGCGCCGGGCCGAGTCGGCGCTGCAGAAGCAGACCGACGAGGCGATCGCCGAGATCGACGCTCTGCTCAAGGGCAAGGAAGAAGAGATCCTCGAGGTGTGAGGCGGCTGCAAACCGGCGCATTTCCTCGCGGGGTTGGGTATTGCCAGTGACCGCGCCGAGATACGTGGCGATCATCACCGACGGCAACGGCCGCTGGGCGCAGCAGCGCGGGCTGCCGGTGGTCGAGGGGCACCGGGCCGGCGCCGACGTGGTCAAGGCGCGGCTGCGCGACGCGGTCGAGCTCGGCGTCAAGGAGCTGACCGTCTTCTCCTTCTCGACCGAGAACTGGACGCCGCCCGGCGGAGGAGGTCGGAGGGCCTGATGCGGATGATGGGCGAGCGGATCGCCAACGAGACGCCCGAGCTCGACGCCGAAGGCGTGCGGATGCGCTTCGTCGGCCGCCGCGAGGGAGTTGCCCACGCAGCTGGTCGAGCGGATGGAGTGGGCGGAAGAGAAGACCGCCGGCAACGACCGCATCGTCTTCTTCGTCGCCTTCAACTACGGCGGCAGGGCGGAGATCGTCGACGCGGCGCGAAGCTTCCAGGGGGGCTCCGAGGAGGAGTTCCGCAACCACCTCTACGCACCTGAGATGCACGACCCCGACCTCCTGATACGAACCAGCGGCGAGCGGCGGATCTCCAACTACCTGCTCTGGCAGTGCGCCTACTCGGAGCTGGTCTTCCGCGACGAGCTCTGGCCGGACTTCGACCGCGCCGCCTTCGAGGGCGCCCTGCGCGAGTACGAGACGCGCCAGCGCCGCTTCGGGGCGCGGTCATGAGGACCGACCTCTTCGACGACGAGATGTTCGAGGACGACTCCGGCGCCGCCGCCGAAGCCGCCGCGGCCGCCGCGGCGCAAACGCGGCCTGCGGGGGGAGACCGCGAAGCGGGTCCTGGTCGCGCTGCCCTGGATCGCCTTCGCGATCGCGATCGTCGTCGCCGGCGGCCTCGTCTTCGCGCCGGCGATGATCGCGATCGGCGCCCTCTGCCTGCGCGAGTACGTGACGATGACCGCCAGCTCGCGCCCGCTGGCGATCCCCGCCTACCTCGCCGTCGCCGCCCTGGTCGTCGCCGCCCACTTCGGCACCGCCTTCAACGTGCTGCTGATCCTCGCCGCCTCGTTCCCGCTGCTCTTCTTCTTCGGGGCCGACGCCCGCCATCGCGACGGCGTCACGATCTCGATGGGGGTAACGCTGCTGGGCATCGTCTGGATCGGGATCCCGCTCGTCCACGCCGTCCTCCTGCGCGACCTGCCCGACCACGGCGCCGGCCTGCTGGTCGACGTCCTGGTCGGGACCTTCGTCGCCGACACCGCCGCCTACGCCACCGGGCGCATGTTCGGCAGCCACAAGATCGCTCCCCAGCTCAGCCCGAACAAGACGATCGAGGGGCTGATCGGCGGCTTCCTGATCGGCACCATGGGCTTCTGGTTCGCCGGCCTCTACCAGGACTGGCTCTCCGGGGTCGACGCGCTGATCATCGGCGCCGCCGTCGCCGCCGTCGCCCCGATCGGCGACCTCTTCGAGTCGATGCTGAAGCGCGACCTCGGGACCAAGGACACCGGCACGCTCTTCGGCCCCCACGGCGGCATCCTCGACCGCCTCGACGCCGTCTTCTTCACCGTCGTCGTCGGCTACTACCTCGCGGTGGCGCTTGTCTACTGAGACGCGTCTGCTGCCACCCGTCCATAGGACGGGTCAGAGCAGATGCGTGCGCTCCCTATCCTCTGGGGACGCATGAAGAAGGTCCTGATACTCGGCTCGACGGGGTCGATCGGGACGCAGGCGCTGGACGTGATCGGGCGCTCGGACGAGCTCCAGGCCGTCGGCCTGGCGGCCGGCTGCGGCTGGGAGCTGACGGTCGAGCAGGCGCGCCAGCACGGCGTGCCGGCGATCGCGCTGGCTGACGCAGAGCGCCGCCGAGCGGGCGCGCGACGCCTGGAGCGGTCGTGTGCTGGCCGGCGAGGAGGGCGTGCGCGAGCTGATCGCCACCTCCGGCGCCGACCTCGTCCTCAACGGGATCGTCGGCGCCGCCGGCCTCGCCTCGACCGTGGTCGCGCTGACCGAGGGGATCGACGTCGCCCTCGCCAACAAGGAGAGCCTGGTCGTCGGCGGCGAGCTGGTGATGGCGCTGGCCGAGGCGACCGGCGCCCGCCTGCTGCCGGTCGACTCCGAGCACTCGGCGCTGCACCAGCTGATCGGCGCCGAGGCGCCGGGCACGGTCGAGAAGCTGGTCCTGACCGCCTCCGGCGGGCCGTTCCGCGGCCGCGAGGACCTCGACGGCGTCAGCGTCGAGGACGCGCTGGCGCACCCGACCTGGAGGATGGGCGGGCGGATCACGATCGACTCGGCGACGCTGATGAACAAGGGCTTCGAGGCGATCGAGGCGCACCACCTCTTCGGCGTCCCCTACGAGCGGATCGAGGTCGTCGTCCACCCGCAGTCGCTGGTCCACTCGCTGATCCAGCTCAACGACGGCTCCTCGCTGGCCCACCTCGGCTATCCCGACATGCGGGTGCCGATCTCCTACGCGCTGCACTTCCCCGAGCGCGCCGACGTCGACGTGCCGCAGCTCGACCTCGCCGCCGTCGGCGCGCTCACCTTCGAGGCGCCCGACCTCGAGACCTTCGCCTGCCTGCGGCTGGCGCTAGAGGCGGGCGCGGCGGCGGGGACCGCGCCCTGCGTGCTCAACGCCGCCGACGAGGTCGCAGTCGCCGCCTTCCTCGACGGCCGCATCCCGCTTCACCGGCATCGCCGCCGTGATCGAGCGCGTGCTGGAGGAGATGCCGGCCCGTCCCGTGACCCACTTCGACGACCTCTTCGCCACCGACGCCGAGGCCCGCCGGCGCAGCGAAGAGCAGGTTCGCGGGTTGACTCCAGCATGAACTGGCTCTACATCTTCCTCGGCTTCTCGCTGCTGATCATCCTCCACGAGGGCGGGCACTACCTCGCCGCCAAGGCGACCGGTATGCGGGTCGAGCGCTTCTTCCTCTTCTTCGGCCCGACCCTGTGGTCGTTCAGGCGCGGCGAGACCGAGTACGGGGTCAAAGCGATCCCGCTCGGCGGCTACGTGAAGATCACCGGCATGAACCCGGAGGAAGAGATCCCTCCGGAGCACGAGGACCGCGCCTACTACCGGCAGAAGGTCTGGAAGCGGATCGTCGTCGTCGCCGCCGGCCCGGCGTGAACATCGCTCCTCGCTTTCGTGATCCTCTCCTTCGTCTACTTCTTCAACGCCCAGCAGGTCGACCAGAAGGTCGGCGAGATCCGCGCCGGGACGCCGGCGGCGAAGGTCTTGCAGCCCGGCGACCGCATCCTCGCGGTCGACGGCAAGTCGTTCGCCGGCCTCGATCAGGAAGCCCGGCTCGAAAGCTTCGGCAGAGCAGGTGGCCTCGCACGAGTGCGCCGGCAAGCAGGTCGACGGCTGCGTGGCGGCGACTCCGGTGGTGCTGAAGATCAGCCGCGACGGTCAGGTCCGGACGATCTCGGTCCGGCCCGAGTACGACGCGGCCAACAGGCGCGCCCTGATCGGCTTCTGCTACGGCCGCCGGCCCGAGGACATCGGCGCCGGCGCCGCCGGCACGCGCGCCCTCGACTCGATCTGGCTGGTCACCAGCAAAACCGCCTCGATCTTCTCCCGCATCTTCGAAGAGGAGCAGCGCAAGCAGATCTCCGGGATCGTCGGCGTCAGCGACGTCGCCAACCAGACTCTCGATCGGAGCGGCGTCGAAGCGCTGCTCCTGCTCGCCCTGGTCAGCCTCTCGCTGGGCCTGATCAACCTGCTGCCGATCCTGCCGCTCGACGGCGGCCACATCTTCTGGGCCGTGGTCGAGAAACTGCGCGGCCGGCCCGCCTCGCTGCGGGTGATGGAGCGGGCGACGGTGATCGGCTTCGCGCTGGTGATGGTGCTGATGGCGATCGGCCTCACCAACGACATCGGCCGCCTCGGCAGCGACGCCTACAACGTCCGCTGACCGGCCCGGCTGACCGCCCGGATACGCTGTAGACATGGCTTCCAAACGCCAAATCTTCGTCGGCGACGTGCCGATCGGCGGCGGCGCCCCGGTCGCGGTGCAGACGATGACCAAGACCGAGACCGCCAACCTGGCGGCGACGATGGAGCAGATCCGCAAGGTCGCCGACGCCGGCGCCGACATCGTCCGCTGCGCGGTGCCGCGCGAGCAGGACGTCGAGGCGCTGAAGACGATCGTCGCGCGAATCGCCGATCCCGATCATCGCCGACATCCACTTCAACCACACCCTGGCGCTGAAGGCGATCGACGCCGGCGCCCACTGCATCCGCCTCAACCCCGGCAACATCGGCGGTCGCGACAAAGTCGCCGAGGTCGCGGTGAAGGCGAACGCGGCGGGCGTGCCGATGCGGATCGGGGTCAACTCCGGCTCGCTGCCCAAGCACCTGCACGAGCTCGAGCGCGAGGCGCCGGTCGAGGCGCTGGTCGCCGCCGCGGTCGAGTTCGTCGAACTGATGGAGAGCCTCGACTTCGAGAACTTCAAGGTCTCGATCAAGTCGACCAACGTGCCGAACACGATCGCCGCCAACCGCCTGCTGGCCGAGAAGATCCCCTACCCGCTGCACCTCGGGGATCACCGAGGCGGGGACGAAATGGGCGGGCTCGCTGAAATCGGCGGTCGGGCTGGGGACCCTGCTCGCCGACGGGATCGGCGACACGATCCGGATCAGCCTCTCGACCTTCCACGCCGAGGAGGAGGTCAAAGTCGCCTGGGAGATCCTCAAGGCGCTGCAGCTGCGCGAGCGCGGCCCGGTTCTGATCGCCTGCCCGACCTGCGGCCGCCTGCAGTTCGACATGGACTCGGTCGTGGCCGAAATCGAGCGGCGGCTGGAAAGCTACGCCGAGCCGGTCGAGGTGGCGGTGCTGGGCTGCGCGGTCAACGGGATCGGCGAGGCCAGCCACGCCGACTTCGGCATCGCCGGCGCCAAGAACGAGGGCCTGATCTTCGCCCACGGCAAGCCGCTGCGGAAGGTCCCGCAGGAGACGCTCGTCGACACCCTGTTCGAAGAGATCGACAAGTCGCTGGACCGCGGCAAGGTCGAGGTCGACGAGGCCGAGGCCGAGGAGGGCGCCGCCTGGCTGGCGAAGATCGAGGAGGAAAACGCCGGCGAACTGACGCCGGAGAAGATCGCGCAGATGGAGAAGGAAGCGGTCGAGCGGGGGGAGTCGGACAAGGTGCTGCTGGACGAGGAGGCCTCGCCGACGGCAGGGAGACGGTTCACCCGGGCCTAGGTGCTCCGGCGGGCGGGTCCTGTCACGAGGAGGGGCGCCTGCGGGCGAGGTTTACGTTCGCGGCGCCCCTCCTCGTGCCACCCGCCGGAAGAGGCGGATAGGTTTCACGCGTGACTCGCCTCAGCCAGACATTTCTTCCCACGCTCAAGGACGCTCCCGCCGACGCGGAGGCTCTGTCGCACAAGCTGATGGTCAGGGCGGGGTTGATCCGGCAGCTCGGGGCGGGGCTCTGGACCTATCTGCCGGCCGGTTGGCGGGTGGAGCGGAAGGTCGAGGCGATCATTCGGGAGGAGATGGAGGGGATCGGGTGTCAGGAGATGCTGATGCCTGTGCTGCAGCCGGCTGAGAATTGGGAGAAGACGGGGCGGTACGCGATCGAGGAGCTGTTCAAGCTCGAGGATCGCAAGGGGTCGCCGATGGTGCTGGCGATGACCCACGAGGAGGCGGTGACCTACCACGTGGCGCGGGAGGTGCGGTCCTACCGGGACCTGCCGCTGATGCTCTTCCACATCCAGACGAAGGAGCGCGATGAGCCGCGGCCGCGGGCCGGCGTCCTGCGCACGCGCGAGTTCACGATGAAGGACGCCTACTCCTTCGACCGCGACGAGGAGGGATTGGCGCGCTCCTATGAGCTGCAGGCCGGCGCCTACGAGCGCATCCTCGATCGCTGCGGCCTGCGCTGGTACAGGGTCGAGTCCGACGTCGGGATGATGGGCGGCTCCGGCGCCGACGAGTACATGGCGCCATGCGCGGCGGGCGAGAACGAGGTGGCGCTCGCGCCGGGCTACGCCGCCAACGTCGAGGTCGCCTCGGCCGCGGCGCAGCCGGTCGAGCTGCCGGCGCCGCTGCCGGCGCCGGAGCGGGTCGATACGCCCGGCCTGACCACGGTCGCGGAGGTCTCCGGCTCGCTCGGCCTGCCCGCCGGGGCCCTGATCAAGGCGATGCCGATCGTCGTCGAGGGCCGGGGGCTGGTGCTCGTCCTCCTGCGCGGCGACCACCGGCTGAACGAGATCAAGCTGCGCAACGGGATGGGGACCGACTTCCGCCAGGCCCGGCCGGAGGAGATCGAGGCCGAGCTCGGGCCGGTCGGCTACGTCGGCCCGGTCGGCGCCGGCCTGCCGATGATCAAGGACGCGGCGCTCACCGGCGACTCCTACGTCTGCGGCGCCAACGAGGCCGACGCCCACCTGCGCGGCGTCGACCCCGGGCGGGACTTCGAGGCCTACGAGATGGACGTGCGCACGGTCGAGGCCGGCGACCTCGCTCCCGGTGGCGGCACGATCGAGATCGAGCCGGCGATCGAGGTCGGCAACATCTTCAAGCTCGGCGCCCGGTACTCAGAGCCGCTCGGCGCCACCTACCTCGACGAGGACGGCAGCGAAAAGCCGATCGTGATGGGCAGCTACGGGATCGGGCCGGCGCGGATCGTCGCCGCCGCGATCGAGCAGCGCGCCGACGAGCGCGGCATCGTCTGGCCGCCGGCGCTCGCTCCCTGGGACGTGCACCTCGTCTCGCTCGCCAAGGCCGGCGAGCCCGAGCGCGAGGCCGCGGACCGCCTCTACGACGAGCTGCGGGAGGCCGGCGCCGAGGTTCTCTACGACGATCGCGACGCCGGGCCGGGGGAGAAGCTGACCGACGCCGAGTTGCTCGGCTGTCCGCTGCGGATCGTCGCCGGTCGGCGCGGCCTCGCCAACGGCGTCGTCGAGGCCGGCGAGCGCGCCTCGGGCATCGAGCACGAGCTGCCGGTGGAGGGGGCCGCCGCCCAGGCGCTGGCGCTCCTCCAGGGCATCGATGCCTAGCAGCGCCCCGTTCGGCCGCGGCCGCGTGCGTCGTCTCTTCGGCCTCGACCGCAGCGATCCCAAACCGCGGCGCACCCGCAAGGGCGAACCGCTCAACCCCTGGACGATCCCCAACTTCGTTGGCTATCTCCGCCTTGCCGGCCTGCCGGTCTTCCTCTATCTGGCCTTCGAATCCGGCGACGGGCGCGACGTCGCCGCCGCGACCGTTTTCTGGCTGATCGCGGCCGGCGACTACCTCGACGGCTTCCTTGCCCGCGTCACCGGCCAGTACAGCCGCATGGGGGCGCTGCTGGACCCGCTCGTCGACCGCCTGACGATCCTCGCCGGCGCGGTCGTCTGCTGGCATTTCGAGCTGCTGCCGCGCTGGGCGCTGGCGCTGCTCGCCGTGCGCGAGCTGGCGATGCTCGGCCTCGCCGAGTACGGATTGCGCCACGGGGTCGACATCGAGGTCAACTGGCCCGGCCGTCTCTCGGTCTTCCCGATCATGGGCGGGATCTTCTTCGCCATGGTCTTCGCCGGCTGGGGCCCCGCCGCCGCCCTGATCGTCGGTCTGGCGCTGGCGATCCTCGCCACCGTGCTCTACGCCCGGGCGGGAATGCGCGCCGTGCGCGCCCGCGAGCCTGCAAGCTGAGCACCAAACCGGCCTGAACCTTCAACCTGCGGTTGAACCTTGGACGCCGCTCGACCTATACTTCGAGCCTGCGCAAATGGAGGCCGCCCGCGCCTCCTTCGAACAAGGAGCGAGATGGAGGACACCTTTCCCGATCTGGGCTCCCTCAGCGAGAAAGAGCTGAAGGACCTGATCGACAAGCTCACGGAGGAGGAGAACGAGATCTCCTACAAGCGCCGCGTCCTGCACGGAAAGATCGACATCCTCCGTGCCGAGCTCGTCAACCGCCTGCGCGACAAGCACGAGCGCGGCGACTCGATGATCTCCGGCGACGACGTCAGCAAGCTGACCGAAATCCTTGCCGGCAAGGCCCAGCCCGCGGCGGAGGACGAGCCCGCCGCCTGAGCGCCGGGAGCCGAGCATGGCCGTCCACTGTCCCGAGTGCGGGTTCGCCAACCCCGAGGGCGCCAACTACTGCCAGAAGTGCGGCGCCTACCTCGGTGGGCCCGCGGAGTCCGGAGAGGACCCGACGACGATGACCTACACCGTCGACGACACCGGCGACATGCAGCCGGTCGACATCGACGAGGTGGTCGAGGAGGCCGGGGCGGCGCTGGTGATCCGCGCCGGCGGCGGTCGCGCCGGCGAGAGCTTCAGCATCGACGCCGACCGGGTCAGCATCGGCCGCAGCCCCGACGCCGGCGTCTTCCTCGACGACGTCACCGTCTCCCGCAACCACGCGCTGCTGGTGCGCCGTCGCGACGGCCTCTACGTCGACGACCTCGGCTCGCTCAACGGCACCTACGTCAACCGGCGCCGGATCGAGTCGCACCGGCTCAACGACGGCGACGAGATCCAGGTCGGCAAGTACAAGCTCAGCTATCTGGAGCGGTGAATATGCCGGTTTCCGAACAGCCCGCCCGCGTGCCGGAATCGGCCAGCCGTCCCCGCAAGGCGCTGACGATCGGCGCCGTCTGCAAGATCCTGCAGAGCGAGTTCGACGACGTCTCGATCTCGAAGATCCGCTACCTCGAGGACCAGAAGCTGCTGAGCCCGCGCCGCACCTCGGGCGGCTACCGCCTCTACAGCCAGGCCGACGTCGAGCGCCTGCGCACGATCCTGCGCCTGCAGCGCGACGAGTTTCTGCCGCTGCGGGTGATCCGTCAGGAGCTGGCGGCCGGCGGCGACATCATGATCGGCGACGGCGACAAGCGCGCGGCCGGCGGCGCCGTGCGCCGGGCGATCCTGGTCGACACCTCGCGCGCCTACCTGACGCTCGACGAGGTGATCGAGGAGACCGGCGCCCGCGAGGAGCTGATCGCCGAGCTCGAGAACTACGGCATCGTGCAGCCGGAGACGCGGGAAGGCAAGACGGTCTACGACGAGACCGACCGCGAGATCGTCCGCGCCGCCAACGAGCTCTCGCGGGTCGGGGTCGGCGCCCGCAACCTGCGCGTCTTCCGCTCCTCGGCCGACCGCGAGGCGAACCTGCTGGAAGCGCTGCTAGGTCCCTCGCTGCGCTCGCGCAACCCCGAGCGGCGCAAGGAGGCGTTGCAGAGCCTGGAGAGCCTGGCGGCGACCGTCAGCCACCTCAAGCATCTGCTGTTGGTGCGGGACCTGCGCCGCCTCGCCGGGGACTAGGGGCCGCGGAAGCGCCCCTAGTCATGCCACGGATAAGCAGAAGAAGAACGATTGCCGCGCCTCCAGGGGAGGTTTGGCGGCTGATCTCCGATCCGCACAGCCTGCCGCGCTGGTGGCCGCGGACGACTCGGGTCGAGAACGTCGAGCGCAAGGGAAGCGGCCGGCGCAGCCAGTGGACCAAGGTGCTGGAGACCGCGGAGGGAAGGGGGGTGCGGGCCGACTACCGCTGTATCAGCGCAGCCGAGAACGAACGCTACGTCTGGGAGCAGGAGCTGGAGGGGACGCCGTTTGCCCGCCACCTGCGCAGCTCGCGCATCGAGATCGCCCTGCGGCCGGACGACGAGGGGACGCAGGTCGACCTCAGCTCGGTGCAGTCGCTGAAGGGGATGTCGCGGCTGGGCTCGCCGATGATGCGGCGCGGCCAGGGCGAGACCCTCGAGCAGGCGCTGGACGGAATCGAGAGGGCGCTGGCGTGATCGGTGTGACTTCCTCTCGCCAGGCGAGAACAAAGCACACCGCTGGGTCGTCCGCGTGAGCGCGCCACGGCGTGACTCGAAGTGGTGGGGATGGGGTGATCCGGCGATCGCGCCGCAGCTCGATGCCGAGGCGCTCGGCGTGCTGCGGGAGCGGATCGGCGAGCTGGAGCCATGGCCGCTGGCCGCGAGCCTGGAGGAGTTCCCGCTGCCGCCGGCGCAGTCGCTGCCGGCGTCGCTGACCGAGGCGCTCGGTCCGGAGGCGATCTTCGTCGCGGCGGAGGATCGCCTCCGTCACGCGACCGGCTGCGGCTATGCGGACCTGGCGCGTCTGCGCAGCGCCCAGCTGGACGACGCGCCCGACGCCGTCGTCGTGCCCCCCGACGCCGAGTCCCTGCGCCGTGTGCTCGAGATCTGCGCTGAGGAGGGCATCGCCGTGGCGCCGTTCGGCGGCGGCACCAGCGTCGTCGGCGGCGTCGAGCCGCTGCGGGGCGCCCACGAGCGCCTGATCAGCCTCGACCTGGCCGCCCTGCGCGAGGTGGAGGTCGACCGCCGCTCGCTCACCGCCCGGCTCGGCGCCGGCCTGCGCGGGCCCGAGGCCGAGGCGGCGCTGGCCGCTCAGGGCCTGACCCTCGGCCACTTCCCGCAGTCCTTCGAGTACGCGACGATCGGCGGCTTCGCGGCGACCCGCTCGGCCGGGCAGGCCTCGAGCGGCTATGGGCGCTTCGACGCCCTTGTCAGCTCGATCCGCCTGATCGCTCCGGCGGGCGACATGCAGACGCTGGAAACGCCGCACACCGCCGCCGGGCCGGCGCTGCGCGAGCTGATCGTCGGCTCCGAGGGCGTGCTGGGCGTCATCCCCGAGGTGACCGCGCGGGTGCGCCCGGCGCCCCGCGTGCGCCGCTACGAGGCTTGGATGGCGGAGAGCTTCGAAGCGGGGACCGAGATCGTCCGCGCGCTTGCCCAGGGGCCCGGGCTGCCGGAGATCGTTCGCATCTCCGACGAGGAGGAGACGCAGGGGTCGCTTGCCCTCTCGGGACCGCGTGGCCTCGCCGGCAGGCTCTTCGGCGGCTACCTCGGCCTACGCAAACGCCAGGGCGGCTGCCTGGCGATCGCCGGCTTCGAAGGAGACGAGGAGTCGGTCGCGCGCCGGCGGGCGCTGGCGGTGAGGGCCCTGCGGGCGGGCGGCGCCGCCTATCTGGGGCAGGCCGCGGGCCGTGCCTGGGAGCACGGTCGCTACCAGGGCCCCTACCTGCGCGACACCCTGATGGAGATGGGCGCGATGGTGGAGACGCTGGAGACCTCGCACAGCTGGCGCCGCCTCGGGAAGCTGCATGCGGCGGTCGCGGCGGCGATCCGGGGCTCGCTCGACGGCCAGGGGACGCCGGGACTCGTCTGGTGCCACCTTTCGCACGCCTACGCCGACGGCGCCTCGCTCTACTTCACCTTCATCGCCCGCAGCCGCCATGGCCAGGAGCTGGAGCAGTGGCGCCAGGTCAAGCGGGCCGCCTCGGAGGCGATCGTCGCCAACGGCGGCACGATCACCCACCACCACGCCGTGGGCCGCGACCACGCGCCCTACATGGAGGCGGAGGTGGGGCGGACCGGCCTGGAGGTGCTGCGGGCGGTCAAGGAGCAGCTCGATCCATCCGCGATCATGAACCCCGGCAAGCTGATTCCGGACGGCTAGGCGCTATTCGCCGCTTTTCCGCTTGGCGGCGCCGATGATGGGTCCCGTGATCTGTCCCCGGAGGACGTCGGCGCCGGTGTAGATCGGCGTCTCTTTTTCGCGCGTCGCTTTCTCCAGCGACGCCTTCAAGGTCGCGTTCGAGGTGAGGGAGATGTTGATCTGGTCGAAGGTTTCGTTGGCCAGGTAGCCCAGCACTTCGGTGGGGAGCTGGACCTGGGAGCCGATCCTGCCCTGCTTGTCGACGGCGGTCGAGGCAAGCGGCAGCATTTTCCTCGGCGAGTCGTACAGCCAGATCGTGTAGGACTCGCCTTTGGCGGTTGGCGCCAGCCCGGACGCTTCGATTTGCAGGGCCAGGGAGTTTTTGACCCGCCCGAAGACCGCGAGGCCTTTTGCGCCGCTGCCGTCGACCGGCTCGAGGACTGCTTGGGTCACTTCCCTGCCGCCGCTGCCGCCGTCGGTGTTGACCGCTTCTTCTGCGGCGGCGCCGCTCGCACCGGATCCGTCGACAGCCGTGTCGCCGGAATCGCCGTCGCTGAGCGCCAGGATGACGACCAGAGCGACGACCACGAGCACGCCGGCGGCGATCGCGGCGCGGGCGCCGTTCCCGTTCGGCAGCGAAGGCTTGGGGCGCGGCTCGACCGGCTTCTCCACTGCCGGTGGCTCGGGCTCGGCCACGGGCGGCTGTGGCTTCCCGGTCGCGCTCGCGCCGGGCGGCGGTGGAATAGCGGGCGCTGGGATCCCTTCCGACTCGAGCTGCGTCGCCGCTTCCGTCGCCTTGGCGTAGACCTCATCGACCCCGATCCCCAACAGGGCGGCAAGGTCCTCGTAACCCTGCTCGCCGCGCTGGGCGAGCAGCCGCAGCATCGCCTTCTGGTCCTCGCTGAGCGCCATCTGCGCCGAACCCTATTAGGGTTCGCCCTGATGGCCGCCGACCCCCGTGGGCTCCGCTCCCACTTCGACGAGTTGGTCGGCACTGAGTGGCTCGACGACGACCCGGATCATGCCCGTGTCAGGATCGAGCTGCGCGACGAGCTGCGCCAGCCGGTCGGGCTCCTGCACGGCGGGGTGATGTCGACGCTGGTCGAGAGCATCTGCTCGCGGGCGACCGCGCTGGCCGTCCTCGACGACGGGATGGCGGCGATGGGACAGTCGATCGCCGTCAACTTCATCCGCCCAGTCACCGCGGGCGCCGCCGAAGTCACCGCCCGCGCCCGCCACCGCGGCCGCACCACCTGGGTCTGGGACGCCGAAGTTCGCGACGACCAAGATCGACTCTGCGCCCTGGCCCAGATGACGATCGCCATCCGCCCGCTTCCGCGAACTTAGCCCCCAAACCGGTTGGTGATCGGCAGCCGCCGGTCCTTGCCGAACGCCCGCGGCGTGATGCGAATCCCCGGCGCCGCCTGGCGGCGCTTGTACTCGGAGCGGTCGACCAGGCGGATCACCTCGTCGACGGTCTCGGCCGGCATCCCGGCGGCGATCATCTCCTCGCGCCCCTGGTCGCGCTCGACGTAGGCCTCGAGGATGCGGTCGAGCAGGTCATAAGGGGGGAGCGAGTCGCTGTCGAGTTGATCGGGCCGCAGCTCGGCCGAGGGCGCTCGCTCGAGCACGGAGGCCGGCGTCAGCTCGCGCCCGGCGCGCTCGTTGCGCCGCCGCGTCAGCTCGTAGACGAGCGTCTTCGGCACGTCCTTGATCGCCGCGAAGCCGCCCGCCATGTCCCCGTACAGGGTCGCGTAGCCGACCGACATCTCGCTCTTGTTGCCGGTCGTCAGCACCAGCCAGCCGTGGCGGTTGGAGAGCGCCATCATCAGGTTGCCGCGGATCCGGGCCTGGATGTTCTCGGCCGCCAGGTCGGGCTCGGAGGGGCGCGCCGGGTCGTGCGGAGGCGGCTCCTCGCCCAGGGAAGGCGCCTCGCCGGGCCTCAGATATCCCGTCAGCGCCCGCTCGTAGCCGTCCATCAGCGCGCCGATCTCGACCTCGATCAGCTCGCAGCCGAGGTTCTCGGCGATAGTCCGAGCGTCCTCCTGGGTTTCAGAGCTCGAATGAGGCGACGGCATCACCACGCAGCTGAGCCGCTCCGCTCCGACCGCGTCGGCCGCGAGCATCGCCACCAGGGCGGAGTCGATGCCACCGGAAAGGGCGACGCCGACGTGGCGGAAGCCGTTCTTGGCGACGTAGTCGCGCAGTCCCAGCCTCAGCGCCTCGTAGACCTCGTCGAGATCGGAGAGGGGCTCGGCGAGCAGACCGGGGCCGCCCGGGACCTCGCAGACGAGCAGCTCCTCTTCGAACTGGGCGGCGCGGGCGATCGTCTCGCCGTCGGGGGCGGTGAAGAGGCTCTGGCCGTCGAAGACGATCTCGTCCTGGCCGCCGACGAGGTTGCAGAAGGCGAAGTAGGCGCCGTAGGCGCGCGAGCGTTCGGCGAACATCTCGGTCCGCTCGCCGCCCTTGCCGCGGTGGTAGGGGGAGCCCGAAGGATTGGCGATCAGCGTCGCCCCCTGTTCGGCCTCGGTCTGGGCCGGCGGCCCGGGCGCCCAGCAGTCCTCGCAGATCGTCAGCCCGACCCGCTGGCCGGCGACGTCGATCGTCATCGGCGCCTCGCCAGGGACGAAGTAGCGCTGCTCGTCGAAGACGGCGTAGTTCGGCAGTCGCATCTTGCGGTAGACGCCGCGGACGCCGCCCGCGGAGAGGACGGCGAGGGAGTTGTGGGCGCGGCGGGAATCGCCGCCACCGGCCACCGGCTCGGCGAAGCCGACCAGCACGGTCATCTCTCCGACCTGGCCGGCCAGCTCCTCGACCGCGCGCCGGTTGGCCTCGAGGAAGTGCCGCTTCAGGTAGAGGTCCTCGGCCGGGTAGCCGGGCAGGCAGAGCTCGGGGAAGATCGCCAGCTCGGCGCCCGCGGCGGCGGCGCGGCCGATCCACTCGGCGATCTTGGCGGCGTTGCCGTCGATGTCGCCCACGGTGGGGTCGATCTGGGCGAGCGCTACGCGCATTGCGGCCTCGGCACGGGCATCGGCGAAGTATCCCCGCCCAGGACGCCGGGGCGGGCCGCGGCGAGCGCTAGGGTCCGGGCGGTGCGGGGCCGCCGTCGCCACCTGGTCGGTTTCTCGGCGGCGGCGCTGGTGCTGCTCGCCTCGCTCCCCGCTGCCGCGGCGGCGTCCATCGGGCTGGAGGACGCGGCGCCCAGCCTCGCCTCCCCGAGCCAGAAACCGTTCCTGGCGCCGCAGCCGCGACCGACCGAAGCGCGGACCAGGCCGACCGACGACCCGGACCCCAACCGCAACGCCTACGCCGTGCCCGAGGCGCCGAAGTCGCCCCGCTGCTCACCGCACTTCTGCGTGCACTGGGTCGCGGAGGGCATCGACGCGCCCAGCCTGGCCGACTCGGACGGCAACGGCGTCCCCAACTTCGTCGAGCAGGTGCTGCGCGTCGCCGAACGCGTGCACGAGGTCGAGAACGAGAAGCTGGGCTGGCGCGAGCCGAAGAGCGACGGGCGACGCGGCGGGGGGAGGGGGGGAACCGATATCTACCTCTCGCAGATCGGCGGCGAACTGTTCGGCTACGCGGCCCCCGACCGCGGTCAGATGAGCAGGGAGCACCGGATCCCGCGGCGGCTGCACGGGTACCTGGTCCTCGACAACGACTACAGCGCCTTCGAGTTCCCGGGGACGACGGCGGCCCAGGACCTGCAGGTCACCCTCGCCCACGAGTACAACCACATCCTCCAGTTCGGCTACGACGCCTTCCAGGACCCCTGGCTCGCCGAGTCGAGCGCCACCTGGATGGAGGACGAGGTCTACAACGGCATCGACGACTACCTGCGCTACGTACGGCGCTGGGTGCGCCGCTGGGACACGCCGCTGACCGCCAGCTCGATCAAGGAGTACGGCTCGGCGGTCTGGAACCAGTGGCTAGCGCGGCGCTACGGCGCCGCGATCGTCCGCCAGGCGTGGGGCCGGGCGATCGATCTGCGGCCGGGCGGTTTCTCGGTCCGCGCCTACGACTCGGCGATCCGCGCCGCCGGGCGCTCGGACTTCGCCCACGACTTCGCCCACTTCGCCGCCGCCGTCGCCGAGTGGCGCACGGGGGAGGGGTTCCGCGAGAGCCGGCTCTTCCCCGATATGGCCCGCCAGGGCTCGCTGCCGCTGGACGGACGGCGACTGACCCGGCAGCTCAACCACGCCACCTTCACCCTGCTGCGGGTACGCGCGCGCGGCGGCCGGGCGGTCGTGGTCCGGGCGGTCGCGCCGCGGGGGACCGCGTCCTCGCTGGCGCTGGTCGGGCGCCGCGGCAGCGAGCGTGGGGGCGGCGCCGTCACCCGGCTGGACTTCAGCCGCGGCGGCGGCCGGCTCAGGGCGCGCCTCCGCGAGCCCGGCCGCTACGCCCGCATCACCGCCGTCCTGGTCAACGCCGACGCCGACGCCAGCGGCTTCAGCGCCCGCCGGCTCGACTGGCGCTACCTGACCGACCAGGCGCCGTTTGCGATCCGCGGCGAGCTGATTCGCTGAGGCGCCGCTGGGGAATTTCGCCGAGGCGCCGCTAGGAGCGGGACTCGGAGGCGACCGGCGCGCTGCCGTTGGAAGCGGCTTTGGCCTTGGCGCGAGCCTTGGCGGTTTTGGGCTTCGCCGGC
The DNA here is from genome assembly GCA_963832065.1 of uncultured Actinomycetes bacterium. GTDB lineage: Bacteria > Actinomycetota > Thermoleophilia > Solirubrobacterales > 70-9 > VAYN01. The sequence goes on along the minus strand of CAWHSV010000009.1, from coordinate 68,202 downwards.
GCCGTAGCCACGGTCTCCGCGGTCGCGGCCTCGAGATCGAGGCCGAAGCTGTCGAGGTCGGCCATCGCGTCGTAGTCGCCGATCAGGCCGAAGTTGACCTGCCCGTCGTAGGACATGATTCCGACGCAGAGCGCCTGGCGGCGGGCCAGCGGCACCATCGGGAAGATCGACTCCATCCTGCGGCCGAGCACGTAGAGCGGGAACTGCGGCCCCGGCACGTTGGTGACGACGAGGTTGAAGAAGCGCTGCGCCGGCTGCAGCCGGGCGGCCTGGGAGGCGATCGTCGAAGGGGCGAAGTCGGTCAGTTTGGTCAGGATCTCGGCGCCCACCGCCTGTCCCGAGGACTTGAGGTCGCCCATCTGCTCGGTGAGGATGTGCAGCCGCTCGACCGGGTCCTCGCACCAGACGGGCAGCGGGGCCATCATCGCCGAGATCCGGTTGCCGAGGGCGCCGTGCTCCTCCTCGGCGCGGACGCTGACCGGAACCATCGCCCGCAGCTCCAGGCCATCGGTGTCGTGGCCGCGGGCGCGCAGGTAGCGGCCGAGGGCGCCGGCGACGATCGAGAGGATGACGTCGTTGACGGTGCCGCCGTGGGCGTCTTTGACCCGCTTCAGCTCGGCCAGGTCGGCCTGGGTGATGGCGAGGCGGCGGTGGGGCCCGATCTCGACGTTGAAGACGCTGCTGGGAGCGGACATGCCGACACCGATCATCTTCGAGGTGGCCCCGAGACCGCGGATCACGTGGCGCGGGCCGCGGAAGGCGGCGCGTACCCCGCGGACGATCTCCTGCGGGCTGGTCAGGCGCTCGCGCCAGGCGTCGCCGAGCAGTTCGAGGTCGGTCGGTTCCGGTCGCGCCAGCCAGGGCGGGGGCGGGGCGGGGTTGCCCTGCGGCTCGGCATCGAGGTCGAAGAGGACGGTGGTGATGTCGACGCCGGAGACTCCGTCGACCAGCGCGTGGTGGCTCTTGCCGACGATCGCGAAGCGCTCGTCGCGCAGGCCCTCGACCAGCCACAGCTCCCAGAGGGGCTTGCTGCGGTCGAGCTGCTGGGAGAAGATCCGCGCCGCCAGGTTGCGCAGCTGCTCCTCGGAGCCCGGCGCCGGCAGCGCGGTCTGGCGCACGTGGTAATCGAGGTTGAGGTAGGGGTCGTCGACCCAGACCGGCCGGCCCTGGTCGAGCGGCACGAAGCGCAGCTTCTGGCGGAAGCGCGGCACCAGGTGCAGGCGCGAGGCGATGTGGTCGCGGAACTCCTCGTGCGAGGGCGGCGGCCCCTCGAAGATGCTGACCGAGGCGACGTGCATGTGGGCGCCGGCCCGCTCCATGTGGAGGAAGGACGAGTCGAGTCCGGTCAGTCTTTCGGCCGCCATCGATTCATCTTCGCACACGATGGAACGGCCCCGTTAAAGGTTCGTTCTCCGCTCTATAGAGCGATTTGCACGGCTTCTTGCCGGAATCGCGGCGTGTGAGGCCCGTCACTCCGCCGCTGCCAAGCCTTTCCTACGGTGTTCGCTGACAAAACGAGCGAACCCATCTGCCGAGTCCCCTCGCGCCACGCGACGGGGAACGGGGGACCCAAATGCCGCGGCGATCGAGCCGCGGCCGGGGCGAATCGGGCGGCGAGCCGCCCGTAGCGAGAGCCCGGCGCCCTGCCGGAGCTCGCGAGCCCGTCAGCTAACCCCGTAGGCAGCGAGAAAGCGAGTGAAACAGATGCGTTATCTCCTGCCCGCGGTGGCAGCCGCCACCGTGCTGTCTGTCGGCATGGCGCCTGCAGCGGCGAAGAACCCGCACCACCACAAGCCCAAACGGGCCGGCTCCCACGTCTCCCTGCACCTTTCGGGGCACACCGTCCTCAGCGGCAACGGAGTCGCGGTTCACGGCCGGGTCCGTCCGGGCGGCCGCCGCCGCGTCAAGCTGGTCTTCCGCGGTCCGGACGCCCGGGTCGTGACGACGACCAGCAAGGCCAACGGCAGCTTCGCGCTGCGCTGGTCCCCGGACCGGACCGGCAACTACGCGGTGCGGGCGTTCGCCGTCCACGGGCCGCGGACCCGCGGCTCGGCCAGCGTCGCGCGTCGCCTGACCGGCTACCGCTACGCCAGCGCCTCCTATTACGGCCCCGGCCTCTACGGCAACGGCGTCGCCTGCGGCGGCGCCCTGATGCCGGGGACGATGGGCGTGGCCCACAAGACGCTGCCCTGCGGGACGAAGGTGAAGTTGCGCTACCACGGCCGCAGCGTCACCGTGCCGGTGATCGACCGCGGCCCCTACGTCGCCGGCCGCGACTACGACCTCACCGAGGCGGTCAAGAACCGGCTCGGCTTCCCGGGGGTCGGCACGGTCCTGGCCAACCGCTAGGCCCGGCCACACCGCGGTTTCGATGCACGGCGGAGACGTGGTGAGGAAGCGCGGGTCAGGCCGGCAGGCTGAGCTTCAGCTGCGGCTCCCGCTCCGGCTCGGTCGCCTCGGCGTCCGTGTCGTGCTCGAAGGAGGCGACGCGGACGCCGAGCAGCCGCACCGGCCGCTGCGGGTCATACGCCCGCAGCAGGTCGAGCGCGGCTGGGCCGACCACGGCCGGATCGTTGGTCGGCGCCTCGACCGTGTGCGAGCGAGTGACGTTGGTCCAGTCGTCGAGCCGCACCTTGATCCCGATCGTCCGCCCCTCGAGCTCGCGCTTGCGCAGCCGCCGGCAGAGCTCCTCCGACAGCTCGGCGAGGTGCTGCTCCAGCTCGGCCGGGTCGCGAACGTCGACGTCGAAGGTGATCTCGGTCGACTGCGACTTGGTCTCGTGCGAGACGACGACCGGCGTCTCGTCCCAGAGCCGGCCGCGGGCGTGCAGCCAGGCGCCGGAGCGGGGACCGAAAGAGGCCTCCAGCTCGGCCCGCTCGCGCCGCCCGAGCTCGGCCAGCGTGCGGATCCCCATCCCCTGCAGCTTGACAACCGTCTTCGGGCCGATCCCCGGCACCAGGCCGGGGGAGTCGCCGGCGAAGCGCTCCAGCGCCCGCTCGCGCGAGAGCACGACCAGTCCGGCCGGCTTGCCCAGCTCGCTGACGATCTTGGCCAGCATCCGGCTCTCGGAGATCCCGATCGAGCAGGTCAGCCCGGTGTCGCGGCGGATCTCGGTCGCCACCCGCCGCATCGTCGCCTTCGGGGAGAAGAGCCCGGTGAGATCGAGGTACGCCTCGTCCAGCCCAACCACCTCGACCGTCTCGACGTTGCGCCGCAGCACCTCCATCACCTGCGCCGAAGCCTCGCGGTAGGCGGAGAAGTCGGGCTGGAGATAGACCGCGTTCGGCAGTCGCCGCCGGGCCACGGCCGCCGGCATCGCCGAGTGGATCCCCGCCAGCTTCCGCGCCTCATAGCTCGCCGTCGTCACCACCGCCCGTGGCCCGGACCCGCAGACGACCACCGGCTTCCCCCTCAGCTGCGGCCGCCGCCGCAGCTCCACCGACGCGTAGAAAGCGTCCATGTCGAGATGCGCGATCGTCCGCTTATCGGCCACCTGTCGATGGTAAGAGGGAGATGGGACGGACAGGCTGCCGGCGACTCAGGGCAAATGCGGGCCGTGAGCGGCCGCTGCCGGACCGGGCCGCCCGGTGGCGTGGGAGTGCGCGAGCAGGCCAGCGATCGACCAGATCGCGATCGTCAACACGAGCACGCCGAGCAGCGGCCAGGTGGTCGCCCAGGATCTGCCGACGCTGACCCAGAATCCCTCCCGCAGATCCTCTTCCGTCCGTGGGGTCGACCCGCGCCGGATCGCTCGCACGCGTTCGGTCGCGTTGCGGTAGACGAGCCGGTCGTCACGATTGCGGATCTCGATCTGCGTCAGCATGCCGGCGAGGACGAGGAAGGCGACGACGGCGATCAGGCGAATCGCCATCGTCAGCCCGGCCTGATCGTCGACCCGGTCGGCCGCTTCGACGGCAATTTTCAGCAACAGGAGGTCGAAGGCGACGACGCCGACGACGATCCGGAGACCGACGTTCCGCCGCGCGACCATCGCCTCGTAGGCGCGGGCCTCTTCGCCGCGCACATCCTCGACAGCTTCCCGGTGCTGCGCTTCCGCCACGGTCTGACCATATCCTCGCGGCACAGGGTCGCGCCCCGCGCAGTCGGGTCCTAGACTCCCGGTCGATGGCTTCCCCCGAGGCGAAGAACCTGGAGGCGATCTCCAAGGCGATCGACCAGCACAACTCGAACTGCCCGTTCCCGGCGGCGGAGGTGCGGATGAACCCGTTCGAGGTCGAGCGGCTGGGCTGGGAGCACATTCGCGGGCTGCCGGTCGTGCCCGACGGCGAGATCAGCACCGGCCGCTTCCGCATCGTCTGCTCTCGCGACCTCGAGGACGACGGCCTGGAGGTCACCGAGGCCGTCGGCAAAGAGCTCGAGACCGTCGCGCCGGTCAACAACTGAGAAGGCGTCAGGCCTCAAACCTCGTTCCAGAAGCCCAAGCCGGAGTCTTCGAGCCAGTTCTGGGCTTCGACGTTGAGCTGGAAGAGCTCGCCGGTCCAGATCAGGACGCCCATCGCGATCAGGATCAAGCCGCCGGTGGCGACGATCGCCTGGTAGTGGCGCTTGACGACGGCGAAGGCGGTGGTCATGCGGGAGAAGGCGAGGGCGGTGAGCAGGAAGGGGATCGCCAGGCCGGCCGAGTAGACGGCGAGGAGGAAGGCGCCGCGGGCGGCCGAGTCCGAGAGCGGCGGCGGCGGAGAGGATCGCGCCGAGGGTGGGGCCGATGCAGGGCGTCCAGGCGATCGCGAAGGCGGCGCCGGCGACGATCGGGCCGCCCCTGCCGGCGCGCTCGAGCAGGGCGTCGACGTGCCACTCGCGGTTGAGCCGGGTGACGAAGAGCGAGGCGACGAAGAGGACGCCCATGGCGATGATCAGCGCCCCCGAGATCTTGGTCAGCAGCTCCTTGTGGTCCTGCAGGGTCGAGCCGAGCCCGGTGGCGGTGAGGCCGAGGAGGATGAAGATCGCCGAGAAGCTGGCGACGAAGAGCAGGCTGGGGCCGAGGACGCGGCGCCAGCCGGCGTCGTCGAGCTCGCTGGCGGAGACGCCGGTGACCGCCGAGAGGTAGCCGGGCACCAGCGGCAGCACGCAGGGGGAGAGGAAGGAGACGACTCCCGCCGCGAGGGCGGCGAAGATGCCGACTCCAGCGGCAGGATCGGAGCTGAGAACCGCGTTGACCAAGACCCCTCAGATTACCCGCAGCCAGGCGCCTTCCGGCGGGACCTCGAGCGGCCTGTTCAACGCCGCCGGCGCGGCCCGGCGGCTGCGCGCCTCGCCGCTCTTCGCGATCGGCCCGAGCGAGCCGGGGCCGGCGCTGCGCCGCGGCGCCCTGCTCGCGGTCCCGGTCGGCGTCTCGCTGGTCGATCGAGCTCGGCTTCGACGCCCCGACCAAGGGGGCGATCGCCACCGGCGCCCTGCTCGCCGGCTTTCCCGGCCTGGACGCCCCGGCCGGCCCGCGGGCGGCCTGGCAGGCGGCGTCGGCGCCGCTGATCGGCATCGCCGCGGCGCTCGGAGTCCTCAGCAGCCAGTCGGCGCCGCTCGCGGTCGCTGGCGATGGGCCTGCTCGGCGCCGCCGCCGGCTACTGCTTCGCCGTCTCGCTGCGGTTCGCGATCCTCGGCCTCTCGGTCGCGCTGGCGCTGCTGATCGCCCAGGGCCTCTTCCTCGCGCTCGCCGACGCCGCTGCCGGCGCTGCTCTACGCGACGGCCGGCGGCGCTGCTGCAGGCGCTCTGGTCGCTGCTCGTCTGGGTCTTCGCCGACCGGCCGCCGACGACGAGGCGAGCGGCTGGAACACCCGCGCCGCGCTCGCAGCGCTGCGCGTCGAACCTCACCCTGAGCTCGCCCAGCTTCCGCCACGCGATCCGCTTCGGCGCTCGCGCTCGCGGCCGGCGTCGCCGCTCTACCGGCTGCTCGACATGGACGAGCACGGCTTCTGGATCCCGCTGACGATCCTCTTCGTCATGCGGCCCGAGATGCGACGAGACGCTTCCGGCGGCTGGTCCTGCGCGCGGTCGGCACCGTCGCTCGGCCTGGTGATCGCGACCGCGCTCGGCCGAGGGCTTCGCCGACGACGACGTCGCGTCCGGCGTCGTCTGACCATCGCCGCCGCGCTTCGCCTACGGCCTGCTCACGGTCCAGTACGCGCTCTTCACGGCGGCGATCACGATCTACGCCGTCCTGCTCGCCGACACGCTCGGCGAGCCGGCGCTGCAGGCCGCCGGCCAGCGCGCCACCGGCACCGCGCTCGGCATCCTCGATCGCCTTCGTCGCCTTCGCGCTCTGGCCGAACCCGGGGGAGGGGAGGGAGTCCGGACGAGCCCGGTAGATTCCTGGCTACGCAGCCAAACCGCGCGCCGAGGGGCGCGGCAGACTTCGAGGAGCAGACTTTGAGCAACCGCACGTTCGTGATCGGGGTCGGGATGACCAAGTTCGAGAAGCCCGGCACCAAGGAGGGCGACTACCCCGACTGGGCCAAGGAGGCGGGGGAGAAGGCGCTCGCCGACGCCGGCATTCCCTACGACGGACGTCGAGCAGGCCTTCGCCGGCTACTGCTACGGCGACTCGACCTACGGCCAGCGGGCGCTCTACCAGCTCGGCCTGACCGGGATCCCGGTCGTCAACGTCAACAACAACTGCTCGACCGGCTCCTCGGCGCTGTTCCTGGCCCGCCAGGCGGTCAAGGGCGGGCTCGTCGACTGCGCCCTGGCGCTCGGCTTCGAGAAGATGGAGCCGGGCAGCCTCGGCGTCAAGTACACCGACCGCACCAACGCGCTCGACAAGCACGCGATGCGGATGTTCGAGATCCGCGACCCCGAGCAGTCGCCGCCGGCGCCGCAGATGTTCGGCAACGCCGGCCGCGACCACATGCAGAAGTACGGCTCCGACCCCGACCACTACGCCTGGATCGGCTGGAAGAACCACAAGCACTCGGTCAACAACCCCTACGCCCAGTTCCAGGACGAGTACTCGCTGGAGGACATCAAGGACGCGAAGATGATCCACGACCCGCTGACCAAGCTGCAGTGCTCGCCGACCTCCGACGGCTCGGCCTGCGCGATCGTCGCCTCCGAGCGCTACGTCGACGAGCACGACCTCTGGGACCGGGCGATCGAGATCGCCGGCCAGTCGATGGTCACCGACCTCTCCTCGACCTTCGCCGAGGACGCCGACTGCATGACGATCGTCGGCTCCGACATGTCGAAGCTGGCCGCCGACCGCGCCTACGAGGAGGCCCAGGTGGCCGCCGCCGAAGTCGACGTCTGCGAGCTGCACGACTGCTTCAGCGCCAACGAGCTGATCACCTACGAAGCGCTCGGCTTCGCGGCCGAGGGCGAGGCGCACAAGCTGGTCGAGGAAGAGGCGACCACCTTCGGCGGCAAGGTCGTCGTCAACCCCTCCGGCGGGCTGATCTCCAAGGGCCACCCGCTCGGCGCGACCGGGCTGGCGCAGTGCTCGGAACTGACCTGGCAGCTGCGCGGCGACGCCGACAAGCGGCAGGTCGAGGGCGCGAAGGTCGCGCTCCAGCACAACATCGGCCTCGGCGGCGCCGCCGTGGTCACCGTCTACAAGCCGGCGGGCTAGAGGCCCGCCGCACGAACCAGGAGGACACGATGGCGAAGCAGCGGCGGTCACTGAACGGCAAGGTCGTGGCGATCACCGGCGGTGCCCGCGGGATCGGCAAGGCGACCGCGACGGCGCTGGTCCGCAAGGGCTGCCGCGTCGCGATCGGCGACCTCGACCTGGAGCTGGCCGAGCAGACGCGCGGCGGGGCTCGGCGGCGGCACGATCGCGCTGCCGCTCGACGTCACCGACCGCGCCTCCTTCGCCGCCTTCCTCGACGAGGCCGAGCGCCAGCTCGGCCCGGTCGACGTGGTGGTCAACAACGCCGGGATCATGCCGGTGACGCCGTTGGTCGAGGAGTCCGACGACTCGATCCGCCGCCAGCTCGACATCAACATCTACGGCGTCATCGTCGGCACCCAGCTGGCGATCGAGCGGCTGCGCCCGCGCGGCAGCGGCCACATCGTCAACATCGCCTCGCAGGCCGGCAAGGCGGCGCTTCCCGGGCATCGCCACCTACTCGGCGACCAAGCACGCCGTGGTCGGGATCAGCGAGGCGGTGCGGGCGGAGCTGCGCGGCAGCGGCGTCGAGGTCGCCTGCGTGATGCCGACCGTGGTCAACACCGAGCTGACCGCCGGCGTCGGCCAGAAATGGATCAAACCGGTCGAGGCCGAGGACGTCGCCAACGAGATCGTCGACGCGCTGGAAGTGCGGCGCTTCGACGTCTGCGTGCCGCGCTCCAACGGCGGCCTCTCAAGCTTCGTCGCCCTGCTGCCGCGCGCGCTGGCGCGAGGCGGTCGGGCCGGCTGATGAAGGTCGACAAGCTGATGACCGAGGTCGACCACGGCGCCCGCCGCGCCTACGAGGAGCGCGCCGCGGCCAGCGAGCCGAGCGCCGAGGGAGACGCCGGCGCCGCAGGCGCCGCTCGCCGCACAGCGCGACGCCGCCTAGGGGCAGGCTCGTGGGTCGGCTCTACGACGCGACCTGGGGGCGGGCCTTCGCGGCCCTCTACGACCGCGCCTTCAAGGCGACCGAAGAGGCCGGCCTGCGCGAGATGCGGCGGGAGCTGCTCGCCGAGGCGCGGGGGAGGATGCTCGACCTCGGCGCCGGCACCGGCGCAACATCGAGCTTTTCCCGGAGCGGTGAGGAGCTGGTCCTGGCCGAGCCGGATCCGCACATGACCGAAACGGCTGCGGGCGAAGCTCGCGGAGTCCGGCGCGCGCAGCCGAAGTCGTCGAGGCGCCGGCCGAACGCCTGCCGTTCGACGACGACAGCTTCGACACCGCCGTCGTCACGCTGGTCCTCTGCACGGTGCCGGACCCGGAGGCGGCGCTCGCCGAGGTCGCCCGCGTGCTCAAGCCCGGCGGGCAACTGCTCTTCCTCGAGCACGTTCGCGCCGAGCAGCCGGGCCTGGCCCGCTGGCAGGACCGGCTGGAAAAGCCCTGGCGCTTCCTCGGCGACGGCTGCCACTGCAACCGCGACACCGTGGCAACGATCGAGGCCTCGCCGCTGACGCTGGGAGACATCCAGCGCGACAAGCTCCCCAAGGCCGTCCCGATCGTCGAGCCCCTGGTACGGGGCCGCGCTGTATTGCCCGTCTAGCTCGCTCCGCTCCTCAACGCACGATAATGGTGGTTATGTCAACTCAGGCGTGAAGGCCTGAGGCGATCAGCTCGCACTGTCGATCGCCGCTTCGACCTCCCCAGGCGAGCTGGGAGTGCCGATCGGCTCCAGGCCGTCGGTGCTCGGGCCCCTGATCGCGAAAGACGGCGTGCCGGTCAGGCCCAGATCCTGGGCTTCTTCGGTCGTCGCCACGACCTCGGCGGTGATTTTCGCGCTCTTGCGTTCCCGGTTCCACCTGGAGATGTCCTCGACGCCGGCGCTCTTGGCCACCGCGGTGAGGAATTCGTCGTCGGCGTAGCCCGAGTTCTCCACGCCCTGGTTGCGGTAGAACAGCTCCAGGTACTGCCAACCGCGTTCCTGGGCGCCGGCCGCGAGCGCCGCGGCGCCGGCTGGCGCCGACTGCGGCCCGATGAAGGCGAAGTTGCGGAAGACGAGCCTGGCTTCGCCTTTCTTGACCTTGTCTTCGATAATCGGCGGCAGGAAGTCTTCCGAGTACGCCTTGCAGACCGGGCACTGCAGGTCGCCGTACTCGATCAGCTTCGACCTCGGCGCTGGGATCGCCCAGGACCAGTCCTCCTGTGGGATGCCGCCGAGCAGGTTGCCGATCTCCCCGACTCCGTCCAAATTCTCAGCATCGCCGCCACCGTCGCTCGCTCGAGCTGACGACGATCAGGACCGCGACGGCGACGATCGCCAGGAAAGCCGTGCCGCGCCGCCGAGCTGGAGCAGGCGCTTGCGGCGCTCGCCGGCATCGGCCCTAGACTCTTCCTGCAGTCGCGTCTCGCGACGCTTCTCCCTCTCCCGCTGGTCGCTCATCCGTTCTCCTGCGTCCCCTAGGCGGGCTTGGCGCCTGCCTCTTCGCGCAACTCCCCGTTGCTGGCCCCGGCGTAGCCGATCAGGCGGGTGGCGTTGAGCAGGAAGAGGACCGTCATCAGCACGGCGCTGGCCACGCACCATTGGCAGATCGCTTCGATCTTGAAGATCTCCAGGTAGGTCAGGTAGATGCTGTAGCCGAAACCGCCGAGGGAGATCGCGAAGCCGCCGAAGCGCGCCAGGTCGGTGACGAAGAACGCGGTGAGGAACAGGGCAACGTAGCCGACGACGCCGAAGATGGCGATGTTGACCCCCGCGACGTGCGAATAGGAGCTGTTGGCGACCGTCTCGCAGCCACCGCCGCCGGCCAGGCAGGCGGGAGACCCGCCGCCGGAGTCGGCGATCGCGATGTAGGCGGCGACGCCGATGCCGAGTACGGCGACGAAGGCGACCAGCCGCTGCAGCGTTCCCTCGCTGGGAAATCTCACTGGCGCCGAAGATAGAGACTCCGCGTAAAAGGAAGCTAACTCCCGTGAGAGCTTGCCGCCCTGCCAGGCGAGGGGCGATTCCCCCTCGCCCTCGCTGGTCAGCCGCGCCTGCGGCAGCCGCTCCGCGTAGGCGGCGGCGACCGCGTAGGGATGCCCGGGATCGGCGGCATCGTGGCTGGCGACGACCAGCGCCGGCATCGCCAGCCCTTCCAGTTCGGCCATCGAGTCGAAGGGCCGCGAACGCGACACCTCGCGCAGGGCGTCGACTACAGCGTGCGGATGGCGGTGCAACTGCATGCGGGTGCGGGTGAAGCTGAGGACCGACTGGCGCCAGCGCGGGTCGATGTCTTGGTGACGGTCGATGTAGTCGACGAAGCCGTCCACCCCTCCCTCCGCGAGCGCTGCGGCGAGGCCATCCCAGTACTCGAGCGAGGACGGCTCCTCTTCCCCCGCGTAGACGGGTCCGATCAGGGCCAGGCCGGCGAGGCGGTCGGGGCGCCGCAGCGCGTAGGCGACGGCCGTGTGGGCGCCCATCGAGTGGCCGGCAAGGAGGAAGCTTCCCTCCCCCACCTCGGTCGCGACCACGCGTTCCAGATCGGCGACCAGGTACGGGTATCCATAACCCTCGCCGGGGGCGCCGGGTCGGATTGGCCGTGGCCGCGGGCGTCGTAGGCGATGACCCTGTGCCCGGCCCGCTCCAGCGCCCGCGAGCCGTGGTGCACGTAGCGGCGAGTCGCGGTGATTCCGTGGCAGAGGACGATCGGCGGTCCCGAGCCGGCAGCCTCGCCGTGGATCGCCGGCGTCCCCGAGACGACGAGCTCGCCGCCGCTCGGCGGCATCAGCCGAGTGAGGCCACGGCCTGCTCCAGCTCCGCGACGGACTGGAAGCTGGCGCCCGTCCGCGAAACGTGGCGGTAGCGCACGATCCCTTCGGCGTCGATGACGAAGATAGCCCGCATCACGTAGCGGCCGCCGGGCACGTCCTTGAGCTCGGTGAAGCGAGCCAGCGGTCCCAGCCAACCGGTGACGCCATAGCGGCGGCTGACGGCAAGGTCCTCGTCGGCGAGCAACGGGACGTTGAGGCGCTGCTCGTCGACCCAGCGCTCGTGCGACTCGACCGACTGCGGCGAGATGCCCAGCACCTCTGCGTCCAGCCGGTCGATCCTCTCGCTTTCGTCACGATAAGAGCAGAACTGCGCCGTGCAGACCCTGGTTTCGTCGCCAGGGTAGAAGGCGAGGACCAGATTGCGGCCGCGGTAGTCGCCGAGCCGGTAAGTCGCCCCGCCGGTGCCGGCCAGCTCAAAGTCCGGCGCGGCGTCTCCTCGGTCGACCTTGGCCACCGCGCCAGCTTAAACGGCGCGCTTAGCCCCGCTCGATCGAGATCTCTTCGATCAGGATCGGCTGTTTCGGTTTTTCGCTTGCCGTCCCGAGCTTGCCGATGCGCTCGACCACGTCGAGGCCCTCGCCGACCTTGCCGACCAGCGCGTATTCCGGCGGCAGTCCGGCGTCGGCGCCGGTGACGATGTAGAACTGGCTGCCGGAGCGACCGGGCGGCTCCGCGGCGCTCTTCGCCATTGCCACCACCCCTTTGGTGTAGGCGAGGTTGGCCGGCGGTTTCTCATCGACGCTGTAGCCGGGGCCACCGGTGCTGGTGCCGTCCGGGCCGCCGCCCTGGATCACGAATCCGGGAACTATGCGGTGGAAGGTGAGGTCGTCGTAGAAGCCTTCCTCGGCGAGGAAGGCGAAGGAGTTTGCGGTCTTCGGCGCCCGCTCCGTGTCGAGGTCGATCTCGAAGGTCCCGCAGCTGGTCTGGACGACCGCAGTCGCTTCTTCGCCCGGCTTCAGCACCTGTTTCGGCGCTTTGAACGACGTCGACTTCGGCTGCGGCGCTTCGACCTGCTTGCAGCCACCGCTGCCGGCCGCGGCAGTCGTCGAATCGCTCTCGCCGCCACCGCGGGAGATCAGGATCGCGGCGACGACGCCAACCGCGACGAGCGCGAAGACGGCGAGGATGATCCAGCGTTGGTCTGCCTGCTCCTCCATCGGCGGGGAAGCCTAGACGAATCGGTTCGCAGATGGCTCCCTTTCGTAGTGGGCCAGCCGGGGTCCGAATCGTTCCCCGGATTGCAGAGTTTGTTGACTACTCGGCGAAAGCTGCGAGAGGATCGCCGCATGTCGCTTGGAGCTTTGACCAAACTGCCCGCCGACGCCATCGTCGATCCCGACCTGGTCGGCCGCGTTCGCCGTGGCCGTCGCTACCGATCCGTCGGCTGGCTGGGGGTGGTTGCCAGCCTCGCCGTCTTCGCGGCCTCGCAAGTTGCCTCGCAAGTCGGCGATCAACTGGTCGCGATCGCCTCGACGGCGCTGGCGGTCTCGTTGCTGCTCGTCAACTGGACGCGCCTTTGGATACAGGAATCGAAAGAGCCCTTTCAGTACACCTTCTCGGTTGGGGAGTTCGCGCCAGGGCCCGGTCAGAGCTCGGCGAGATCCGCGGGGCCGATCGAGTGGCTGAGCAAGGACCTGACCGAGAAACTGGGCGAGAGGGTCGGCCGTCTCTCCTTGCTGGAGGAGTCCGACGTTCCGCCCACCGACCCCGAAGGCGACCCCGCCGCGCATGTCCACATCTCCGGCTGGTACGGGCTGCGCAGCCTCGAAAAGGGCGACTGGACGCTCGAAATCGTTCCCAAGGTCCGCCTCGGCGGTCAGGGAGCGCCGGCGAAGCTCGCTCAAACCATCCGCTTCAAGCTTCCGGAGGCCGCCGGCGGCTGGGCGCCGGAGCTGACGGACAAGCAGTATGGCCAGCTCTTCGAGCGCGTCTACTGGAGCGTCGCGTCGCAGATCTACGCCCAGATTCGCGAGGGGGTCGAGCGCAAGGTGAGGCTGCTGCCGCCGGGCCGGCTGCGGGCCGCCGCCTATCTCTCCGAGGCAGACGACTACGCGACCTCGAACACCCTCGACGCCTACGAGGCGGCACGCAAGCTCTACCGCAAAGCGCAGGAGATCTACGACGTTGGCTCCCGCCAGCGATCGGCGACGAGGTGGCGCCGTGGAATAGCGAGGCTGGCACGGGCCGCCGCCAGGGCTCGCTGTCGGGTGCGGCGACTACTGGCGAAGGCGCTGCGGCGACTGGGTCGCCGCGAAATCCTCACGGCGCGGGCGCAGCTCGGGCACGCCCGGATGCTGATCGCCGAATGGCACCTGAAGCTCCTGCACGGGACCGTCCCACAGGAGATCTACGAGGCCCAGCCGAGCGTTCGCAGGGCGATCGCGCGGCTGGAAAAGATTCCCGGCCGACGTAGAGGGGCAGCGCTCGACCCTGTTCCGCGCTCACGTCACGCTCGCCGTGGCCAAGCACTACCTCCGGGACGACCTCGGCGCGGGCGCCTCGCTGGACGATGCCGAGCGGCTACTCCCCGCGGACGCCCGCGCCGACCCCGAGTTCCTGCTCGCGGCGGGAATGGTCGAGCGGGACAACGTGCGGGCCCTGCGTCTGCTCGCCGAGGCTGTGGCACGGGACCCGACGATGGAGCGCGCGCACTTCGAGCGGGCGACGCGGCTCGAGGGCCTGTGGCGGTCCCGCGGGACGCTGGAGCGCGAGGTGGCGGAGATGGTCGACGACGAATACGCCGAAGTCATCGCGATCAACCCCGGCAACCTCGGCGCCTGGGGGAACCGGGGCTACGTCGCCTGGCTCCTGGCCGGACCGGAGCTCGACCGCGACACCCGGATCTCCAATGGGTCCGATGGGCCCGAGGGGACCCCATGGAAGGAGAGAGCGGTCGAATCCCTGCAGGCCGGAAGGCAATACAAGGAGGTGCGACGAGACGCGATCGTCGCCGAGCTCGACTGGAATCTAACCCGGATCGCCGCCGAGAACGGTGAATTCACCAAGGCCTACACGCACTACATCGAGGCCGTTTCGGCGATGCTCGGGGAGCCGCGAATGGGTTTCCTGAAGTACTTCTACGAACCAGCCACCGAAGGCGTGGTCCGGCGTTTCGTCGAATACAAGGACCGGGTGCTGAAGCGTGCGAAGGAGGCGGAGGCGACGCGGGCTGCCGAACCGCGCCTGATCAGGTCGGTGAAGGCCTTCGCATTGAACGATTGTGGGCTTGCGCACGGCGCTCGCTACGAGCGTTCCGGCAACGTCGCGCACCTCAGACGCGCCCGTCGTTGCTTCGATCAGGCGATCGCCGAGAACCAGGCCTTTCCCCTGCCCCACCTCAACCTCGCCGAGCTGGACATGCTGGAGGCTCGTGACGCCGGGCCCGAGCAGGAAATGCGGCTCCTCGAGAGCGCCGCCGATCGGCTGACCGCCGTCCTCCGCGGCGAGCCGAAATGGGTCTTGGCCCAGCTGGCGCTGATCCAGACGCAGATCCTGCTGGCCCGGACGGCATCGAGCTCGATGCGACGGCTCGCCACCGGGCCTCCGACGGCTTGGCCCCAGCCGCTCGGTTCGCCCGACGCTCTGACCTCGCCGCCTTCGCCGTCGGACGATCCCCGCCGCCGGCGGGCGGAGCTGGACCATGAGCGGCATCGCCGTCGGCAGGAGGCAGACGACACTCTCGCCGCCCTGCTGCCGCATGCCGGCTTTCGCCACGAAAATGGAGACGGCTCGCGCCCCGACTTCGGCGCCAAGCACGCACGGCGTACGGTCGCACGACACCGCGACGACTGGATGCGGGACTTCAACGAAATCCACGTCGCCGCGTTGACCCACTGGGCGTGGGCCCTGGTGGAACCGGCCCCGGCGGCCGCGCACGAGCTTCTGACCGAGCTGCGCGACACCTTCTATCGTGCCGACCTCGGTGTCGTGCAACTGCACCGCCAGGCTATTGAACTGGCGATGGCGGCCGCGCCGAGCGGTGGCGGAGTCGATCGCTCCCTGAAACGCTCGGAAGAGGAATGCGAGGCTCTGATCGCCGCCCTGATCGAGGCCCAGCTGGAGGCCGACCCGGCAAGTCACTCGTACTTGCGGGAAGTCGCGCAGATCTCCCCGGAGCGCCGCCGGGACCTCCTGTCGCGCCTCGACAACCCGCGTCCGAGCGGAGCGACCCTGATCTGGATCGCGGGGCAACGCTGGGACCTCGCGGACGCAGAGGGCGCTCTGCAGGCCGCCAGAGAAGCGCTTGAGGCGCCTGTGATGAGTGCCGTCGCCAGCGACTGGCTGCGTCTGGGCGATCTCCTGGTTCGCCTCGACGCGACCGAGGCTGCGACGACCGCTTACCGGCGGGCGATCGGCTCCGACGAGCCGGCCGTCGCGGGGCGGGCGGCAATGATGGCGAGTCGCCTGCTCAGCGCGGGAGGCTTCGGAGCAAGGTCGGCGCGACTCCTCGCCCGCGTGACATCCGATCCCGAGACGGCGCTCGCGATCGCCATTGCGCTCGAGGCCGAGGGCCGCGCCGGCGAGGCGGTTGACGCCTACCGAACGATGGCCGTCGCCGAAAACGGAGCGAGCGCCGCGGTGTCCGAGAACGCTCGCAGGCTGCTCGTGGCGCTGCTCGAACGCAGGGGAGGCCAGGATGTGGCGGAGATCGAGCTTCACCTGCGCCAGCTGGCGGACGGCGAGTCCCAGCATCGCGACTGGGCGGCGCTGAGACTGGCGCAACATCTCCGCCAGTCCGATGCAACCGAGGCGGAGAGCTATCTCAAAGCGGCGATAGAGGTAGGGGCGCCGGGGACGACCCTCGCCGCATCTGAATTGCTGATCGAGATGCTGAACGAGCAGGACCGCCGCGACGAGGTCGCCAGCGTGTCCGTCGCCGCCGCGACAAAGCATTCCTGGGTAGCGCTCTGCCTCGGAGACCGACTGAGAAGCGAGCGCCCGGAGCTGTGCGAGGAGGTCTACAAGGCAGGAGCAAATCCCCAGGGCCCCGGTCCGGACTACGCCGCCGATGCCTCCCTGCGCCTTGGCCAGGTGCTCAGCGAGAAGGGCGAGCACGACGGCGCATACGCCGCCTACAAAGAGGCGATCGAATCGGCCGACATCCGGGTCGCCCCCGACGCGACGATCGGCTGCGGCGAGATGGTGCGGGGACTCGCCTCCCGCAAGCACAGCGAGGACTTCTACCTAACCGTCGCCGCCTGGGCCGCGACGACCGCGACGCCGACGTCGTTCGCGGTGGCATTCTGCCGCGACCTCGGCGAGCGCCTGACCGCGCTGAGCAAGCCGGACATCGCCTGCGCTGTGCACCTCACCGCCGCCGAGCACGAACCCAGGGCGGGACTTCGCCTGGCTGCCACCCTGGAGGCCGACGGGGACCCCGATACTGCGCAACTGATCCGCGCCCGCATCGCGGCGGCATAGCTCCTGCAGGACCGCCGCAGTCCCCTGAAACGGCAATAGCATCGAGCGCATGCCCGTCCCGCGACTCACCCCGCTCGCGGCCGGCGTCCTGCACGTCCCAGCCCCGGAGCGCGTGCTGGAAGTCGAATGCGGCGACGGCGACGGCGCCTTGTTCCTGGCGCGAGAGTTTCCGGCGGCACGAGTCCGCGGAGTCGATCGCTCCGCGGACCGCGTCCACGCCGCCGCCGCCAGGGTCGGCCTCGACCCCGAGGGACGGATCGCCTTCAAGCGGGGCCGCCCCAACGCGCTTCCCTTCCCCGACGACTTCTTCGACCTTGTCGCCCAGGTCGACGGGCGGCCCGCTGTCGCCGAGATCGCCCGCGTGCTGCGTCCCGGCGGACACCTGGTCCTTGCCTGCTCGCAGCGCTCCGGCGGGGTTCGCCGCGGCCTTGCCGCACGGCGCCTGCGGCGTCGCCTGCGGCGTCATGGGATCGAGCCGATCGAGGCGGCCGCGGCCGGCGACGGCAGCTTCTCTGTCGGCCGCCTGCGCGAGGCCGTTCGGGCTACCGGTCCCGACTAGGCTGCGGGCGCATGGACATCGAGGGAATGCCGCTGACGCTGCTCGTCAACCCGTCTTCGGCGGGCGGGAAGACGCTGCGCCTGCTGCCCCAGGTCGAGCAGGCGCTCGACGCCCGCCGCGCCGTTTTCCGGGTCCAGCCGACGAAGGGCCTGGAGCACGGCGCCGAACAGGCTCTCCGGGCTATCGAAGCGGGCGAGGTTCCGGTGGTGATGAGCGGCGATGGCCTGCTCGGCGCCGTCGGCGGCGCCATGGCCGGGACCGAGACGCCGCTCGGCATCGTCCCCGGCGGTCGCGGCAACGACCTCGCGCGCGTGCTCAGGATCCCGAGCGAGCCGGAGCTCGCGGTCGAAACCCTTTTTTCCGGCCACAGTCGCCGCATCGACGTCGGCGAGGCCAACGGCAAGCGCTTTCTCGGCATCGTCAGCGTCGGCTTCGACTCCGAAGCTAACCGGCTTGCCAACGAAACCCATTTTCTGCGCGGCAACCTCGTCTACGCCTACGCGGCCGTTCGCACCCTGCTGAGCTGGAAGCCGGCCCGCTTCACGATCCGGGTCGGCGAGGAGCGATTGCGGCTCACTGGCTACTCGATCTCGGTCGCCAACAGCAAGGCTTTCGGCGGCGGCATGTACATCGCTCCCGACGCCGAGCTGGATGACGGCGAGTTCGACATCGTCGCGGTCGGCGCTGTCGGCAAGCTGCGCTTCGTGAGTAACCTCCCGCGCGTGTTCAAAGGCACCCACGTCGAGAAGGACGAGGTGCGTGTCTTTCGCGCTCCACATCTAGAGCTGACCGCGAGCAAGCCCTTCCCGGTCTACGCCGACGGCGAGCACCTCACCGACCTGCCGGCCTCGTTGCGAGTGCTCCCGCGTGCCCTCAGCGTGCTGGCGCCGGCGCCGATAGCGCCTTGACCGCCCAGCCTCCCCCCCAGTGCAACGGCGCGACCCGTTCTTCGCTGCCAAGGTTGCCGCTTCGCGAGCGATCGGGGCCGCCAGCAGGGCCAGCGGGCGCGGTGGCGGCACGACGCTGCCGGGCCGCGTGCTTTTGCGCCTTGCCCCCAATGCGATCGCACGCCTCGGCGCCGCCCTCGACGGCGGCACGACGATCGTCAGCGCCACCAACGGCAAGACGACGACGGCTGGCATGATCGCGGCGATGCTCGAGGCGGACGGGCGACATCCCGTTCATAACCGTGCCGGCTCGAACATGACTTGGGGGGTCGCCACCGCGCTGCTGGAGCAGGACGGCCACGAAGGCCTGTTCGAGGTCGACGAGGCCTGGCTGCCGCAGGTGGCGGCGCAGCTCGAGCCGCGGACGATCGTGCTCGGGAACCTCTTCCGGGACCAGCTCGACCGCTATGGCGAGATGGAGGCGCTGGCCGACGACTGGGCACAAACCGTTGCCGAGCGCGATGGGCGCACCGCCTTCGTCCTCAACGCCGACGATCCGCTGATCGCCGATCTTGGCCGTGATCGAACCGGGGAGCCGCGCCAGGGCGTCGTCTATTTCGGCCTCGAGGACACCGCCCAGGCGCTGCCGGAGCTGCAGCATGCCTTCGACGCCAAGCACTGCCGCCGTTGCGGCCACCCCTACGTCTACGAGCGCGCCTTTGTCGGCCACCTCGGCCATTACTCGTGCCCCAGTTGCGGCGCGAAGCGGCCGCAGCCGCAGGTGGCGGCCACCGAGATCGAGCTCGACGGCATGAGCGGCTCCCGGTTCACGGTCACGACGCCAGAGGGCGACATCCGCCTGGAATTGCCGCTCCCCGGCCTCTACAACGTCTACAACGCCCTGGCCGCGGTGGCCACTGCTCTCGGGCTCGGTGTCTCCCCCACGCGTATCGCCGAGTCCCTGGCGGAGTTCAAATCGGCTTTTGGCCGGGTTGAGACGATCGCGGTAGCGGGTAAGGCAGTCGCAGTGCTTTTAATCAAGAACCCTGCCGGGGCCAACGAGGTACTGCGAACGCTGCGCCTCGAGGCGGGCCAGCAGCCGGTCGACCTCTGGATCGGGCTCAACGACCGGATTGCCGACGGACGCGACATCTCCTGGGTCTGGGACGCCGACTTCGAGCTCCTGGCCGGTGGCGTGCGCCGAGTCGTCTGCGCCGGCACGCGAGCGCCGGAGATGGCGTTGCGGCTGAAATACGCCGGCTGGCCGACCGCGGCGATCGAGATCGTGCCGGAGATCGAAGCTTCGCTCGACCGCGCCGTCGCCTGCGCCTCGGATCGCCTCTTCGCCCTGCCCACTTACACCGCCCTGCTCGAGCTCCGCAAGCTGCTCTCCGACCGCGGCTTGGCGCCGGAGTTCTGGCGGTGAAAGGCGAGCGGATCGAGATGAGCACGGCGATCTGGCACGAGGTCGAGTGCGGCTCCTACGAGGCCGACCTGACTCTCTGGGAGGAGCTGGCCGAGGATGCGGAGGGACCGATCCTCGATCTCGGTTGCGGCACCGGCCGCGTCGCCCTGCACCTGGCGAAGCGCGGTCATACGGTGGTTGGCCTCGACATCGAGCCAGAGCTGGTCGCGGAGCTTTCCGAGCGCGCCGGGGGGTTGCCGGTCGAGGCGGTCCTCGGCGATGCCCGGGCTTTCGAGCTCGAGACCGACATCGCCCTGGCCCTGGCCCCGATGCAGCTGATGCAGCTCCTCCCCAGCCCGGAGGAGCGGCTGGAAGTACTCGGCAGCGTCGCCGCCCATCTGCTCCCAGGGGGGCGGATTGCGATGGCGATCGTCGAGGAGCTGTTGCCGGGAGACGGCAACGACAGACCGCTGCCCGACGTGCGCGAGATCGAAGACTGGGTCTACTCGAGCCTGCCGCTCGAGACCGTGGTCGAGGGCGAGGAGATCGCGATCAGGCGGCTGCGGCAGCCGTTTCGCCGGCGGGCGCCCTGGCCGAAGAGGAGAACGAGGTGAGGATTCAAGCGCTCTTCGCGGCGCAGCTGGAACGCGAGGGCATCGAAACCGATCTCGCGCCCCTGGGGCGCCGGCGGATTCCCGCCTCGGACCTCCATGTCGGCTCCACCGCCGTCCTCCTCGGCCGGGCGGACTGATGGAGCTTCGCGTCCTCAGCCTCTACCCGGAGCAGATGAACATCTACGCCGACCGCGGCAACATCGCCTTCCTGCAGCGGCGCTGCGAGTGGCGCGGGATCGCCTTCGCCCACTCCGGGGCCGGCCCCGGAGTGCCCGTCGACCCCGGCGCCCACGACCTCTTCTACATCGGCGGCGGGCAGGACCGCGATCAGCGCATGGTCGCCGCCGACATGGTCGGGAGCAAGCGCGGCAACCTCGCCGCAGCAGTCGAGAGCGGCGCCGTGCTGCTCGCCGTCTGCGGTGGCTACCAGCTGCTCGGCCACAGCTACCAATTGGAAGAGGAGACGCTGGCCGGCCTCGAGCTCGTCGATCTGGAGACGGTGCGCGAGCCGGGACCGCGGCTGATCGGCAACGTCGCGATCGAGGTCGATCTCGGTCCGGGGCCGCGGCTGCTCGCCGGCTTCGAGAATCACGGCGGCCGTACCTATCTCGGGCCTGGCGTGCAGCCGCTGGGCCGGGTCGTCGAGGGCAAGGGCAACAATGGCGCCGACGGCTTCGAGGGTGTGCGGCGGCACAATCTCATCGGCACCTATCTGCACGGTCCGCTGCTGCCGAAGAACGCCTGGCTCGCCGACCATTTGATCGCGCTCGCCCTCGAGCGGCGCTACGGCGCCCGTCCCGAGCTCGCGCCGCTGGACGACGCCTTCGAGGCGGCCGCCCACGAGAGCGCCCGGGCGGCGGCCGGCGTCGGCTGAAGCTCAGCGCCCGCTGGAGCCGAAACCAGCGCCGCCGCGGGCCGATTCGGCAAGCTCCGGCGCCTCGAGCGGGTCCGCGAGGACGACCGGCACGATCATGAGCTGGGCGATGCGGTCGCCGGCGGCGACGCGAAAGGTCTCGGCCGGGTCGGTGTTGAGCAGCAGAACCCGCAGTTCGCCGCGGTAGCCGGCATCGATCAGCCCGGGGCTGTTGACGAGTGAGATTCCGTGCTCGCGGGCGATGCCCGAGCGCGGCAGCACCAGGCCGGCGTGCCCCGCGGGGATCTCGACCGCGATCCCGGCGCCGACGCTCCAGCGCTCGCCCGGCCCGATGTGCGCCGCCTCGCAGGCGTAGAGGTCCAATCCCGCATCGCCAGGGTGCGCCCGCGTGGGCAGCACCGCGTCCTCTTTCAGCTTTGCCACCGGCAGTCGCACGCGCGCAGCCTAGACGACGGCGAGATCGTCGAAGCGGTGCAGCTCGGCCACCGGCACCTTCGCGTGGACGAGGACCCCGTCCTCGCGCTCGGTCCGCTCCAGGTCGCCGGCAAGCTCGTACAGCTCGTGCAGCCGGGCGCCCTCGGAGTAAGGGACCAGCAGCTCGACTTCGGTCAGCGTCTCCTCGAACGCCGCCTCGACACGCTGCCGCAGCTCGTCCAGCCCGCTCCCGTCGATCGCCGAGATCAGAACGGCATCCCGGTGGGCGAGCGTGACCTCGTGCCGTTGCTCGGCGCCGAGCAGGTCGGCCTTGTTGAGGACCAGCAGCCGCGGCTTCTCGCCGGCGCCGATCTCCTCCAGCACCTCGTCCACGGCCCGCATGTCGAGCCGCCGCCGCTCCTCGTTCTCGGAGGCGTCGACCACGTGCACGATCAGATCGGCTAGCACGGTCTCCTCCAGGGTCGCCTTGAAGGCCTCGACCAACTGGTGAGGCAGCTTCTCGATGAAGCCGACCGTGTCGGTCAGCAGGTAGTCGCGGCCGCAGAGCTCGAGGCTGCGCGTGGTCGGGTCAAGGGTGTGGAAGAGCCTGTCCCCCACCCCGGCCTCGGCGCCCGTCAGCGCGTTGAGCAGGGTCGACTTGCCGGCGTTGGTGTAGCCGGCGAGGGCCACCCGCGGCAGCGAAGAGCGTTCGCGCCGTGCTCGCATCACGCCGCGGTTGCGCTCCAACCGGCCGAGTCGGCGGCGCAGGGCGGAGATCCGGTCGCGGGCCAGCCGGCGGTCGGTCTCGATCTGGCTCTCCCCCGGTCCCCTGGTGCCGATGCCGCCGTCCATGCGGCCGGCGCCGAGGCGCTCGAGGTGGGTCCAGAGGCCCCGCATGCGCGCCATGTTGTACTCGAGCTGGGCCAGCTCGACCTGCAACTTGCCCTCGGCCGAGTGGGCGTGGTCGGCGAAGATGTCGAGGATCACCGCGGTGCGGTCGATCACCGGCACCCCCAGCGCCGCCTCGAGGTTGCGCTCCTGGCGGGGAGCGAGCTCGTCGTCGCAGGCGACGAGGTTGGCGTCGCAGGCCGCGATCTCCCCTTTCAGCTCGTCGAGCCGGCCGCGGCCGAAGTAGCGGTCGGGGTCGGGTTGGGGGCGCTGCTGAGTGGCGACACCGGCGGTGGCGACGCCGGCGGTCCGCAGCAGCTCCTTCAGCTCGGCCAGCGGTTCCCCCTGCTCGCGCCCGTCGACGACGCCGATCGCCAGGGCGCGCTGGCGCGCCCGCGGGTTCGAGACGCCGGCGTTGTTCGAGCCGCCCGCGCCGTTGCGCGTCTGCGTGTTGCGGCCATTTCTCGAACGCTGCACTCAGGCGGATTGTAGGCAACGGCCCCGGCCGGATAGGGTTGCCGCGTGAGGGTCTTCGTTACTGGCGGCACGGGATTCATCGGCGGCGAGGTCGTGCGCCAGTTGCGCGGGCGCGGCGACGACGTCGTCTGCCTCGTCCGCAGCCCCGAGAAGGGGAAGAAGGTCGAGGAGCTCGGCTGCGAGCTGGCGCCTGGCGACCTCAGCGACGCCGCTGCGATCCGCAGGGGCATGGAGGGCTGCGATGCGGCGATCCACGCCGCCGCCATGTACGAGGTCGGCATCCCCGCCAAGCAGCACCCGGCGATGTGGGAGGCCAACGTCGCCGGCACCGAGCGCGTGATGAAGGCGGCGCTGGAGGCCAAGGTGCCGCGGATCGTCTACGTCTCCACCGTCGGCATCTTCGGCAACACCCATAAACAGGTCGTGGACGAGTCCTACGAGCACCCTGGCAAGGAATTCACCTCCTACTACGAGGAGACGAAGCTGGAGGCGCACCGGATCGTCCAGCGGATGATCGCCGAGCAGGACCTGCCAGCGATCATCGTCCAGCCAGGCGGCGTCTACGGCCCCGGCGACACCTCCCAGGTCGCGGACCTGCTCGAGCAGTTCTTCGCCGGAAAACTGCCGCTGCTGCCCTTTCCCGATCTCGGCATCTGCATGACCCATGTCGAGGACATCGCCGGTGGGATCCTGCTTGCCCTCGACAGCGGCAAGCTGGGCGAGACCTACGTGATCAGCGGCCCGGCGACGACGATGCGCGAGGCGATCGAGACGGTCGCCAGCGTCAGCGGTCGCAAGGCCCCGAAGCGGGCGCTGCCTGTGCCGCTGCTGAAGGCGATGGTTCCGTTCGGCCCCCTGATCGGCAGGCTGATGGGCCAGCCGCCGAACCTGCGCGAGCTGATCTCCTCCGGTGACGGGGTCACCTTCTGGGCCAGCTACGAGAAGGCCGGGCGCGAGCTCGGATACGCGCCGCGGGGCCTCGAGGAGGGCCTGCGGCAGACGCTCGCAGCCGACGACCGCTTTCCCGCTCCGGCGAACGCCTGAGCGATCCCCGCTTCCATGCGCGTCATCGACGTCGAGCACCTCGGCCGTCCCCATGTGATCGGCTGCTGGGAGGTCGACGGCATCCTCGTCGATCCCGGGCCGGAGTCTTCGCTGCCGACCCTGCTGGAGGCGCTCGGCGACGAGCGGCCGCGGGCGCTGCTGCTGACCCACATCCACCTCGACCACGCCGCGGCGACCGGCGCGCTGGTTCGGCGCTGGCCCGACCTCGAGGTCTACGTGCACGAGCGCGGCGCCCCGCACCTGATCGACCCCTCGCGGCTGCTGGCCAGCGCCGAGCGCCTCTACGGCGACCGGATGCAGGAGCTCTGGGGCGAGATCGTGCCGGTCCCGGAGGCCAACGTGAGGGTGCTGAGCGGCGGTGAGACGGTGCTGGGCATGCGCGTCGCTTACACCCCCGGCCATGCCTCCCACCACGTCTGCTACCTGCACGAGGAGAGCGGCGCCGCCTTCGTCGGCGACGTCGCCGCGGTGCGGATCCCGCCCTCGAACCTGGTCGTGCCACCGACGCCGCCGCCAGACATCGACATCGAGACCTGGGAAGAGTCGATCGGCATCGTCGAGTCCTGGCGTCCGGAGCGTCTCGCCCTCACTCACTTCGGCCCGGTCGAGAACCCGCCGGAGCACCTGGCAACGGTGCGCCAGCGACTGCGCGAGGAGGCACAGCTGGCCCGCGATCTTTCCGAGGCCGACTACGAACAGCGCCATCGCGAACGGGTCGAGGCGGCGGTCGACCCAGAGACCGCCGCCGAGCTGATCCAGGCGGTGCCGCCGCAGTACCAGTGGCGCGGCCTCGATCGCTACTGGAGCAAGCGTTAACAAGTCCGCTTGCATGGGTACGGTCCTTCCGTCACCCAACCAGGAGGCCCCCTTGAGAGAACTTGCCAGGAGGTTCGGCGCCGGCGCCGTTGTCCTCGCCGTCGCGGCGCTCGCAACCGGCGCTCTCGCCGCTTGCGGCGAGAGCGACGATCCCCAGAAGCTCAGCTTCACGGTCGATACGAAAGGGAAAGCGACGACGATCGTGGCGCCCGAGAGCGCCGAGGCCGGCGCCGCCGAGATCACCCTGACCAACAACAGCGACGGAGGCGCCGATCTGCAGCTGATCCGGATCGAGGGAGACCACTCCGCCGAGGAAGTGGTCGCGGGGCTCGACAAAGCGGTCAAAGGACAACCGTTTCCCGATTGGTTCTTCGCCGGCGGCGGTGTCGGCATCACGGGACCGGGCGAGAGCGCCACGGTGAGCCAGGTTCTGCAGCCCGGCGTTTATTACGCCTTCAACACCGAAACCCAGGGCGGTCCCCCCGATCCGAAAACGGCGGCCTCCACCGAGGTGACCGGCGAGGCTTCGGATGAGGAGCTGGCCGAGGCGGACGGAACCGTCGAGGCCGGCGAGTACGTGTTCGAGGCGGAGACGCTGCCCGCCGGCGCGAACGAAATCGCGTTCGACAACATCGGCGTCCAGCCGCACCACCTGATCGCCTCGAAGCTGATCGGCGACAGCACCGCCGAGGACGTCGAAACGTTCTTCAAAACCGAAAAAGGCAAACCGCCGCTGAGCGAAAAAGGCACCCAGTCCACGGCGGTGCTCGAAGGGGGCGAAGGCCAGGTCGTCACGCTCGACCTCGAGCCCGGCCGTTACGCCTTCTACTGCTTCATCACCGACCGCCAGGGCGGCCCGCCGCACGCCCTCAAGGGCATGGTCGACGAAATCGAAGTCGAGTAGCCCTGCGGAGTGCGGGCGCCTCGCCGTCTAGGTGAGGTGCTCGCGCATCCGCTCGACCGCCTCTTCGATGCGCTGGTCGGGGGCGGTGAGGGCGATGCGGAAGAAGCCCTCGCCGCTGGGGCCGTACATCGAGCCGGGCGAGACGACCACGGCGGCCTCTTCGAGCACCAGCTCGGCGAAGGAGGTCGAAGTGTGGTCCTTCGGCACTGGCGCCCAGACGTAGATCGTGCCCTTCGGCGCCGCTACCTCGACGCCGATCTCGCGCAGGGCGGCGACGACCAGGTCGCGGCGGCGCGCGTAGGTCTCGTTCATCCGCTGCAGCGGGCCAGCCGGGCCCTGCAGAGCGGCGACACCGGCCATCTGCACCGCCTCGAAGAGGCCGGAGTCGACGTTGGTCTTCAGTCGCCAGTAAGTCTGGATCGCCTCGGCGTTGCCGAGGATCGCAGCGCAGCGCCAGCCGGTCATGTTGAAGCCCTTGGAGAGCGAGAAGACCTCGACCCCGACCTCCTTGGCGCCGGGGGTCTCGAGGAAGCTGGGCGCGACGTAACCGTCGTAGGTCGTCTCCGAGTAGGCGTTGTCGTGGACGACGAGGATCTCGTGCTCGCGGGCGAAGGAGACGACCATCTCGAAAAAACCCTCGGGAACGACCGCGCCGGTCGGGTTGTTCGGGTAGTTGAGGAACATCAGCCGCGCCTTGGCGGCGACGTTGGCGGGGACCGCGCTGAGGTCCGGGGCGAAGCCGAGCTCGGGAACCAGCGGCAGCAGCTCCGGCCTGGCGCCGGCGAGGATCGGGCCGCCGGTGTAGACCGGGTAGCCGGGGTCGGAGGCGAGGGCGACGCCGCCGGGGTCGAGGAAGGCGAAGCAGAGGTTGTAGATGCACTCCTTGGCGCCGATCGCCGGAATCACCTCGCCCTCGGGATCGATCTCGACGCCGAAGCGGCGGTCGTAGAAGTCGGCGAAGGCGCGGCGGAACTCCTCGCGGCCACGGTTGCTCGGGTACTGGTGGTTGGCGGGATCCGCGACCGCCGTCTGCATCGCCTCGACGATGTAGGGGTAGGTCGGTTCGTCCGGATCGCCGATGCCGAGGCTGATCACGTCGATGCCGCCCGCCCGCTTCTCGGCGATGCGCCGCTCCAGTTCCTGGAACATGTAGGGAGGCATCGCCTCCAGGCGGCTTGACGGATCGGCGATCGCCATGGGCGCGGAAATCTATTGATCGAGCTCGGACAGCGCCTGCGACAGCTCGGGCGAGAGCTCGCCCGCGTAGACGGGCTCGGCCCAGCCGCTCAGGCGTACCGCCAGGTCCTCGCCAACCTCGACCTCGAGCTCGCCACCTTCCAGCTCGACGACGATCGGGCTTGGGGCGCCACGCAGGAAGGCCGTCACCGCGGCGCCGCTGGCGCCGGTTCCGGAGGAGAGCGTCTCCCCCACCCCGCGCTCGAAGATCCGCGCCCGCACCCGGCTGCCGTCGATCGCCAGGAAGGAGACGTTGGTGCGGTTGGGAAACAGCTCGTGGCCTTCGATCTCGGGGCCGATCTCGTCCAGGTCGAGATCTTCCAGCTCCTCGTCGACGACGATCGCGCACTGCGGGTTGCCGATCGAGACGTGCTGGAACTCCCACTCCCGCCCCGCCGCGCTCAGCGTCCCCTTGCCATCGGCGCCGCCGGAAGGGAAGTCCTTCGACGTCGTCGACGCGCCCATCTCGACGGCGCAGGTCAGCTCGCCGGTGATCGTCGGCACGATCGGCCCGGCCACGGTCTTGATCGCGAAGGTGTCCTCGTCGGTCCACCCGTGCCGACGCAGGTAGAGGATCGCCTCCCGCGCCCCGTTGCCGGAGAGCTCCGCCTCCGACCCGTCCGGGTTGAAGATCCGCAGCTCCGCGACGAACTCGGGATCCTCGCTGCGCGAGAGCAGCAGCACGCCGTCCGCCCCGACCCCGAAATGCGGATCGCACAGCCACTCGACCCGCTTCGGGCTCAGCCCCCAGGGGAGCGCGTCCGCCTCGAGGATCAGGTAGTCGTTGCCCAGCGCCTGCCACTTCTCGAATCGCACCGGCGCAGCCTATTCCCTCCGCCGACGGGCCGAAAACCCACGCATATCAGCGGAAATCGGCCCTTCGGCCGAGGATCTCGGCTACCTCGGCGTCGGAGCGCTCGGTGCGGTCGATGGCGTGGAGGTTGGGGACCTTGCGCATCCAGGTGAGCTGGCGGCGGGCGTAGTTGCGCGAGCGCTTCTTCATCGCCTCGATGTCGCCGGCCAGCAGCTCGTCGAAGCCGAGGGCCTTGCGGACGGTTCGCCCCGGCCCAAGCGCTTCCGCGCGCTTCACCTCCTCGATCGCCCCGGCGGCGACGATCGCCTCGGCGCGGGCGTCGATCCGCTCGTAGAGCAGCTCGCGGTCCATGTCGAGCCCGAAGATCGCCGTCGGATGCCGCGTCCGCGGCGACCAAAGCTCCGAGTCCTCCGATTCTGCCGGCGCCTTTTCGAGGGAAAGCTCGGCGAGCGCAGCGCGTAAGTACAAGCCGGTGCCGCCAACGACGATCGGGACCCGTCCCGCTTCGAGCGCCGCATCCACCTCCGCATGCGCCCGCGGCATGTAGTCACCGACCGAAAAGTCCTCGGTGACCGGCACGAAGCCCAGCAACCTGTGCTCGAGCTTCGCTTGCTCCTCTGCAGTCGCCGCCCCGGTGAGAGCGCCCAGCCCCTCGTACACCTGCAGCGCATCGCAGTTGATCCCCACCGGATCCTCCCCCCGCCTACGAAGCTCCTCAGCAAGAGCAACAGCCACCCCCGTCTTCCCAACCCCCGTCGGCCCGAATATCGCGAGCACGCTCACGAACAGGGGTGTCGGTGAAGCCCCGAACGGCTTGTACTTTTTCGGCGGAGCGCGCGCACGCGAGCCGCGACCTATCCTCGAAAAAGTTGAGAGAGGGGCTTTACCGACACCCCTGCCAACGTCTGCGAAGTCGCGCTGCCTATCTCGACGTCGACGAACTGACCGGCCTCCGCGCTCCCTTCGAAGTTGACCGCCTTCCCATGCCGAGTCCGCCCCCGCAGCTTCGTCTCGTCGGTCCGGCTGGTCCCTTCGACCAGCGCCTCCAGCGTCCGCCCCACGAACCGCTGCGCCCGCTCCCTCGCCCGCCTCTGCACCGCCTCGACCAGTCGCTCCATCCGCTCGACCTTGACCGGGTGCGGCACCTGGTCGCCCATCGTCGCCGCCTCGGTTTCGCGCCGCGGCGAGAAGACGAAGGTGAAGGCGCCGTCGTAGCCGACCTCCTCGACGATCTCCAGCGTCTCGGCGAAGTCGGCCTCTGTCTCGCCCGGGAAGCCGACGATGATGTCGGTGGTGAGCGCGCAGTCCGGCACGTGCTCGCGGATCAACGCCACCCGGTCCATGTAGCGCTGCCGGTCGTAGGTGCGGCGCATCCGTTTGAGCACCGCGCTGGAGCCCGACTGCAGCGGCAGGTGGATCTGCTCGCACAGCGCCGGCAGCTCGGCGTGAGCGCGGACGACGTCCTCCTTCATGTCCTTCGGATGAGGGCTGGTGTAGCGGATCCGCTCGATTCCCTCGATCGCATCGACCCGCCGCAGCAGCTCGGCGAAGCCGATCCGGCTCTCCCTCGGCAGCTCGCGACCGTAGCTGTTCACGTTCTGCCCCAGCAGCGTCACCTCGCGCACCCCGTCGGCGGCCAGTCCCTCCGCCTCGGCGATCAGCTCCGCGGGGTCGCGGCTGACCTCGCGCCCGCGCGTGGAGGGCACGATGCAGTAGGAGCAGGCGCAGTTGCAGCCCTGGGAGATCTGCAGCCAGCCCTGGAACTCGCGCTCGCGCCGCGCCGGCAGGTGACCGGAGAAGTCCTCGAACTCGAAGTAGCCCTGGGCGCTGAGCGAGTCGGAGTTGAGGAACTCCGCCAGCTTGTGGATCTGCCCCGGCCCAAAGGCGACGTCGACAAAGGGGAAGCGCTGGAAGACCTCGTCCTTGACCGACTGCGCCCAGCAGCCGCCGACGCCGACGACCCGCTCCGGATCTTCGGACTTGAGCCGCTTCGCCTCGCCGAGGTGGGCGATGAAACGGCTGTCGGCCGACTCGCGGATCGAGCAGGTATTGAAGAGGATCACGTCGGCCCCATCCCGACTCTCTGCCTCCTCGTAGCCGAGCGAGGCCAGCATCCCTCGCATCCGCTCGGAATCGTGCATGTTCATCTGGCACCCGAAGGTGGTGACGTGAAAGCGCTTCCCCATCAGCGGCAGAGTAGCGCCAGCGTGGAGGCAGCGGGGGTCTCTCCCCGGAAGGCCGTCGCGCAGCTGGATCGTATGCAGGGCGCGAAATGCTGGCACTTGAGCCTTCCGGGGAGAGACCCCCGCTGCCTCCCCAAGGCTCCACCAGTCAGCAAGAAAGCCCAGTCAGCTTCGAGAGCAGATCGAGCGGCGCGGATCGGCTGGAGGGTCGGGTGCCCCTTCCCCGGAGGCTCAAGTTCAGACGCTCGAACCCTGGCAAGCGACCCAGCCTGCGCGACGGCCTCCGGGGAAGGGGCACCCGACCCTCCTCGCCCATCGTCCCTACTCGACTAGGAGCGTCCCTTCCATCCCCGCCTCCCGATGCCCGGGAACAGTGCAGAAGAAGGTGTAGGCGCCCGCGGCCAGCTCGGCGCTGACGGAGGTCTCGCCCTGGGTGATCGTTTCCGAGGCGACGAGCTCTTCGCCACCTTCGGCTTCGATCGCGACGTCGTGTTCCACCGCTCCCGGGTTCGAGAAGTCGATCGTCACCTTGCCGGGAGCGCTGGTCAATTCCGTCGTGTCGTAGGCGATCGCGCCCGGATCGGCGGCGAGCTGGAGCGCTCCGCCCGCCTCGGCAGGCATGTCCTCGTTGCCGATCGCTTCGAACTCCTCGTTGGCGTGCTCGAGCTCGGCTTCCTTGTGGTGCTCCTCGTCCTGGGCGTGAAGCACGGAGAAGGTCGTCGCGCCGCCGACCAGGATCGCGAACCAGAGGATCACGAGCGGGAAGGCACGGCCCGGGAAATCCTTGACTTTCAGCCCGACGAAGCTGATCGCTACTGCCGAGACCGCAGCCGCAATCCCGAAGACGTAAAAGAGAGTTTCGTTATCCATGGAAGCGGCGGGAATCCTATCCGTCGCGACTGCCCGCCGCAGTCAGGGAGCTAAGCGGCTTTTGCCTCCGGCGCAGGCGTCGAAACCTCAGCCTCCGCGGGCTCTGCCGCCGGGGCCTCGCCATCGATGCCCAAAGCCGCCCGAACCTTCGTTTCGATCTCCGCGGCCAGCTCCGGGTTGTCGACCAGAAACTGTTTGGCGTTGTTGCGGCCCTGACCGAGCCGGGTCTCCCCGTAGGAGAAGAAGGAGCCGGATTTCTGCACCAGGTCCTGCTCCATGCCGAAGTCGAGCAGGCCACCCTCGCGCGAGATCCCGACGCCGTACTCGATGTCGAATTCGGCCTGGCGGAACGGCGAGGCGACCTTGTTCTTGACGACTTTGACCCGGACCCTGTTGCCGACCGCCTCGGTCCCTTCTTTGAGGGTCTCGATGCGGCGGATGTCGAGTCGCTGGGAGGCGTAGAACTTGAGCGCACGGCCTCCCGGCTGGGTCTCCGGCGAGCCGAACTGGACGCCGACTTTTTCGCGGATCTGATTGGTGAAGATGCAGACGGTGTTGGTGCGGTTGAGGTTGCCGGCGAGTTTGCGCATCGCCTGGGACATCAGCCGCGCCTGCAGGCCGACCGTGGTGTCGCCGATCTGGCCGTCCAGCTCCGCTTTCGGCGTCAGCGCCGCGACCGAGTCGATCGCGACGACGTCGACGGCGCCGGAGGCGATCAGGCGATCGGCGATCTGCAGCGCCTGCTCGCCGTAGTCGGGCTGGGAGACGAGCAGCTCGTCGGTGTCGACGCCGATCGCCCGCGAGTAGACCGGGTCGATCGCGTGCTCGGTGTCGATGAAGGCGCAGACGCCGCCCAGCGCCTGGGCCTGGGCGATGATGTGGTTGACGAGGGTCGTCTTGCCCGAGGACTCCGGGCCGAAGATCTCGACGATCCGTCCCCGGGGCACGCCGCCGATCCCAAGCGCGAGGTCGAGCGCGAGGGCGCCGGTGGGGATCGACTCCACCTTGACCGTGCCCTTGTCGCCGAGCCGCATCAGCGAGCCATCCCCGAACTCTTTTCTGATGCCGACGACAGCGCTCTCGAGCGCCGCGTCCTTGGCTTTGGCCTCCTTCGCGGAGACGTCGTTCAAAGTCACTTTCTTGTCCGCCATCTCATCACCTCACTGCCACCCTGCTCCGGGCAGCTCGACTTGGGCCAACGGGACGTAGCGCGCACCCGACGGCTGGGGTACAGAACGGTAGAGGGAGATTCGGACGCCATGGAAGAGACCCACGCGCGCCGTGGGAGAGGGCCCGGACGGCGCCTCCACCCGCATCGGCCGCCGCGATCCGCGTCCCTCGGCGCGGACCCTGGCGACCGTCACGTGCGGCCAAAAGGGCCGCTTGTCGGGTTCGTAGAGACGCTCAAAGGCCAGAATCTCGCTCAGATCCGCCTGCAATCCTTCGACCGCCCGGGACATCCGGGACAGAGCCGGCAGGGCGATGAGCCGCGGCCTGCCCCGCTCAGGCCGTCCGACCGGGCCTCCCAGCTCCATCGGCGCCGGCGTCTCGACGACCTCCTCGATCGCCTCGGCGATCCGCTCGACGTCCTCGGGCGGCCTGTTGCCGAGGAAGGCGAGGGTCAAGTGGAGCGACTCGGCCGGAACCCGCCGCAGCGCAGGGTCGGCCAACTCGGTCTCGCCCCAGGCGGCGATGTCCTCGCGCACGCTCTGCGGCAGGTCGAGGGCGACGAACATGCGGACGGGCTTGCTCTCGGTGGCGGGCTTGCTCACCCGGCTCACGCTACGGGTCGAGGACGCGCCGGTTTGGCCGCGTTTGCAAAAAGAGCATCACGACTTCCCCACGGAAGCGTGAAATCACCTACAGCGGCGGCTCTTCGCCGCTGAGCAGGATCCGCAGCAGGTGCATGCCGACCAGAGCGGAGCGTTCGCGAATGTCCGCGCGGCCGCCCGGAATCACCGGGTCGCGGGCGAGGCTGGCGCCGTCGGCGAGGCGGGCGTTGAAGCAGACGTAGCCGACCGGCTTCTCCTCGCTGCCGCCCTCGGGACCGGCGATGCCGGTGACGGAGACGGCGACGTCGGCCTCGAACCGCTCCAGCGCCCCGATCGCCATCGCCTCGGCCACCTCCGGGGAGACGGCGCCCTTCGCCTCGATCAGCGCCGGGTCGACGCCCAGCAGCTCCGCCTTGGCCTGGTTCGAGTAGGCGACGACGCTGCCCGCCATGTAGCTGGACGCGCCGGGGACGTCGGTGATCCGGGCCGCCAGCAGGCCGCCGCTGCAGGACTCGGCCAGGCCCAGCTGCCGTCCCTTTAGCAGCGCCGCCACCTGCGAGTCGATCGTCTCGCCGTCGAGGCTGAACAGGTGGCGCCGGTGCCGCCCGGCGAGGCCGCTGCGCACCGCGTCGGCGACCGCCGCGGCCTCGTCGCGGTAGCGGACGTCGATCTCGATCTCACCGCGGCGCAGGCAGGTCGTGATCTCCACCGCATCCAGCCCAACCCCGTCACCCTCGATCTCACGCAGGCTCTTGGCTATCTCCGACTCCGGCACGCCGAACATCCGCAGCGTGTAGCCGCGCAGCGGGGTAGCCCGTCCCAGCACGGCCTGCACCGGCGCGGTCGAGAGAGCAGCCGGCCACATTGGTTGCAGCTCGCGCGGCGGTCCGGGCAGGACGATCACGATCCGCTCGCCCGCTGGAACCACCAATCCCGGCGCCGTGCCGACCGGGTCGAGCGGCGTTGCCCCCTCTGGGACCATCGCCTGCTTGCGGTTGGCCTCCAGCACCGCCTCCTCGTCGAAGTCGAAGCGTTTGGCGAAGCCGCGCAGGACCTCGGCGATCTTCGCTTCCATGCCCTCGTCGAGGACCAGCTCGCGACCGGCGAAGCGGCCGACCACTTCTGCCGTGAGGTCGTCGGCGGTCGGTCCGAGGCCACCGGTGGTGACGATCAGGTCCATCCCCTCCGCGGCCATGAAACGCAGCGCCGCCTCGAGGTCGTCGGGGCGGTCGGCGACGACGAGGATGTGGGCAACCTCGACTCCGAGCTCGGCCATCCGTTCGGAGACCCAGGGGCCGTTGGAATCGGAGATACGCCCGGTCAGGACCTCGGTCCCGGTGACGACGATGCCGGCGCGGATCACGCCGCTGACGCTACCGACCCGCGCTGCTAAACGTCCGGATCGGCGTCGACGGAGACCGGCGCTGGACCAGAGCCCTGGCCGGCCGGCGAGAGCACGCGGTTGAGGTCGGCCTGGGTGATCAGCACCTGGCGCGGTTTCGAGCCCTCGTAGCCGGAGATGACGCCGCGGCGCTCGAGCATGTCGATCAGACGGCCGGCGCGGGTGTAGCCGACCCGCAGGCGCCGCTGGATCATCGAGACCGAGGCGGTCTCGGTCTGCACGACCAGGCGGATCGCCTCGTCCAGCAGATCGTCGCGGTCGGGGTCGAAGTCGCCCTCGCCGCCTTCCTCGGCGACCTCCGCCGGCGTCTCCAGCAACTCGGCCTCGAACTCCGGTTCGCCCTGCTTGGCCCAGTGCTTGGTGATGCGGGCGATCTCGTCCTCGGTGATGAAGGCGCCCTGGACGCGCTGTAGCTTCGAGCTGCCGGCGCCGCGGAAGAGCATGTCCCCCTGGCCGAGCAACGCCTCCGCCCCGCCCTGGTCGAGGATCACGCGCGAGTCCGTCTGCGAGGAGACCGCAAAAGCGATCCGCGAGGGGATGTTGACCTTGATCGTGCCGGTGATGATGTCGGTCGAAGGGCGCTGGGTGGCGAGGACGAGGTGAATGCCGGTGGCGCGCGACTTCTGCGCCAGGCGGATGATCGAGTCCTCGACTTCTGCCGGCGCGACCATCATCAGGTCCGCGAGCTCGTCGATCACGCAGAGGATGTGCGGCAGCGGCGGCTCGCCGGCCTTGACGCGAGCGCGGTTGAGCTCGCCGAGGTTGCGGCAGCGGGCCTCGCTCATGATTCCGTAACGGCTCTCCATCTCGCCGATCAGGTTGGAGAGCACGTTAGCGGCCAGCCGCGGCGAGGTGACAACGGGCGTCAGCAGGTGCGGCACGTTCTCGTAATGGTTGAGCTCGACCTGCTTCGGGTCGACCAGGACCAGGCGGACTTCGTTGGGAGAGGCCTGCATCAGGATCGAGGAGAGGATCGCGTTGACGCAGCCGGACTTGCCCGAGCCGGTGGTGCCGGCGACGAGCACGTGCGGCATCTTCGCCAGGTCGGTCCAGACCGGATTGCCGTCGATTCCCTTGCCCAGCCAGGCGACCAGCGGCGAGGTCTTCTCCGGCCGGCCGGCGTAGATGTCGCCGAGGCGGACGATGCGGCGGCGGGTGTTCGGCACCTCGACGCCGACCGCCTGTTTGCCGGGGATCGGCGCCAGGATGCGAATGTCGGTCGAGGCCAGCGCATAGGCGAGGTCGTTGGCGAGCTCGGTGACTTTCTTCACCTTGATCCCGGGTGCCAGCCGCAGTTCGTAGCGAGAGACGTGGGGACCGCTGACGACGCCGACGATCTTCGCCTCGACGCCGAAGTGCCCGAGCGTCTCGACCAGCTTGCGACCGACGATCTCGTGGTCGCGCGGGTCCGGACCTTTGTCGCTGTTCTTGCCGCGATCGAGCACCTTCGCCGACGGCGGCCTGTAGTCGATCTCCTCCGAAGTGGTCACGCCGCGGGCCTGTCCCATCGGCGTCAGCGCCACCTGCTCGGGCTCGGCGACCGGCTGCTCGACGACGATCGCGTCCTCCTCCGAGGTCGCGATCTCCTCGAGTTCGCGGTCGAAGCCGTCGCCGGCATGGTCGAGATCCGGCTCGTCCTCGGCCTCCTCGGCCAGCTGCACGGTCGGCTCGAACTCATCGGTGTCGGGATAGCTGCTCATCACGTCGGTGGCGCCGGCGACCGTCTCGGCCTCCGAGCGCGTCTGCCGCTGCTCGCGCCAGTCCATATGGGTCCGGGCGACGGTGCGAGCGGCCGCATCGCCGCTGCGGAAGACGCTGCGGAACATCGCGCGCAGCGCCCGCCCGATCCCCCGTGCGAGAGCGGAGACCGAGGTGCCGGTGAGCAGCATCCCGCCCACCAGCAGGATCGAAACCGTGAATATGCGGGCGCCGACGTTGCCGAAGAGATAGGTCAGGCCGGTTTCCACCCCATAGCCCACCTTGCCCCCCTCCCAGCCGAGGAAGAGGCCGAAGACCAGATAGACGCCGAACGCGACCAGGAAAAGACCGATCAGATCGAGATGGCGCTGCTCCAAGCCGGCCGGCAGGTGCAACCCACCGCGTGGCTTGGCCGCTTTGGCTCGTTTTTTCCCGGCTTTGGCTTTGCGCGCAGGCGCACGCTTCTTTCGAACGAACATGCTTCCCGGGTTCGACGCGCGCCCC
Organism: uncultured Actinomycetes bacterium; assembly: GCA_963832065.1. Lineage (GTDB taxonomy): Bacteria > Actinomycetota > Thermoleophilia > Solirubrobacterales > 70-9 > VAYN01. The sequence goes on along the minus strand of CAWHSV010000009.1, from coordinate 32,030 downwards.
ACAAGACCTGCGAACCCCTAAATTCGCGCTAAAACCAGGAAGAATCGGGTCCTGGCCGGTCTAACATCGGGCTCGATGCTTGCCGACCCCGATCCGAGCGGCGGCCGCGTCCTAGTTGTCGAGGACGACGCCGACATCGCCGACGTCCTGCGCCGTTCCCTGCGCAACGAGGGCTACGAGGTGCGGACCTCGGCCGACGGCGTCGAGGCGCTCGACGTCGCCGCCGGCTTCTTCCCCGATCTGGTCGTGCTCGATCTGGGGCTGCCGCGCATGGACGGCATCGAGGTCTGCCGGCGCCTGCGGATGGAGGGCGACGTGCCGATCCTGATGCTCACCGCTCGCAGTGAGACCGACGATCGCGTGACCGGCCTCGACAGCGGCGCCGACGACTACCTGGTGAAGCCGTTCGAGCGCCAGGAGCTGCTGGCGAGGATCCGGGCGCTGCTGCGGCGGCGACCGCCGCGGGGCGCCGCCTCGTTGCAGGTCGGCGATCTGCAGCTCAACCCGGATACGCGCGAGGTCCGCCGCGGCGAGCGTGAGATCGAGCTGACCAACCGCGAGTTCGAGCTGCTCGAGTTCCTGATGCGGAACGAGCGGCTGGTGATCTCCCGCGAGCGGTTGCTCGACGAGGTCTGGGGCTACGACCCGATGGCCGCCACCAACACGATCGACGTCTTCATCTCCAACCTGCGGCGCAAGCTCGAGGGCGGCGACGAGGCGCGACTGCTGCACACCAAGCGCGGCGCCGGCTACGTGCTGAAGGACTGATGGCGCGGCTGCGGGCACGCCGCGGGGCTGGCGCTTCCAAGCGGCGGATCCTGCGTCCTCGCGGCTGGCCGCTGCGCTGGCGCCTCGCGGCCGTCTCGGCGAGCCTGACGCTGGCGATCCTGATGCTGTTCGGCGCGGTGGTCGGCGGCGTCGCCACCCAGCGCATCCGCGACGACTTCAACGACGAGGTGCGCACGGCCGCCCAGATCCTCGCGCGCGAATTCAAAATCGAATACAGCGCCTTCCGCACCTTCGTTCAGGCCGGGCCGCGGCTCAACGATTTCGTCCTTCCCGACGACGCCTCGGCCCGTGTCTTGAACGTCAACGGCGACATGCTCAGGGAGAGCTCGGGCGCCGCCGGCCTCGGCCCTCCCCAGGCGGGGCTCTCCGACCACGGCGAGATCAGGGTCGCCACCGAACCGGTGATCGCTCCCGACGGCGCCACCTCCGGCTACGTGCAGTACGGCCGCAACGTCGCGCACGTGGACTCGACGGTCGAGCGCCTCTGGCTCTTCATCGCCGCCGGGGTCCTCGGCGGCACCCTGCTCGCCAGCTTCGCCGGTGTCGCGATCGCCCGCAGAGCGATGCGGCCGATCGCCTCCCTGACCGCAACCGCACGCGAGATCGCGACCACCCGCGATCCCTCGCGGCGAATGCCGGACCCGACGGTGGAAGACGAGGTCGGCGAATTGGCTCTGACCCTGGAGGAGATGTTGCGTTCGCTGGATGCAGCGCGGACCGAGCGCGAGGGAGCGATGCAGAAGCAGCGCGAGTTCGTCGCCGACGCATCGCACGAGCTGCGCACGCCGCTGACCAGCGTCCTCGCCAACCTCGAGCTGCTGCAGGCCTCGCTCGCCTCCCCCGGCGATGCGGAAGACCGCGAGATCGTCGACTCGGCCCTGCGTTCCTCACGCCGGATGAGCCGCCTGGTCGCCGATCTGCTGCTGCTCGCCCGCGCCGACGCCGGCCGGCTCGACAGGCGCCGGCGCTGCGACCTCGCGACCGTCGTCGGCGACGCCGCCGCCGAGGCGGCGCCGCTGCTGGGCGCCCGCACGCTGACCGTCGACAACGGCCGGCCCCTGCAGGTCGACGGCAGTCCCGACGAGCTGCACCGGATGGTCCTCAACCTGCTCGACAACGCCGCCCACCACACGCCCGCCGGGTCCCTGATCGAGCTCAGCCTGCGGACGGAGGACGGCGAGGCGGTGATCGAGGTCGCCGACGACGGCCCCGGCATCCCGGCGTCGATGCGCAAACAGGTCTTCGACCGCTTCGTTCGTAGCGAGGGCCCAGCCGACACCACCGGAGGCGCCGGGGCCGGCCTCGGACTGGCCATAGTCAGCGCCGTCGCCACCTCCCACGGCGGCAAGGTCGAGGCCACCGAGTCCGAGCAAGGCGGCGCCCTCCTCCGCATCCGCCTCCCCCTCGCCGATTCCAAACCCCCCGTCAGTCGCCCCCTAAAGACCCACTAGCACCCACCCCACGGGCTTCGCCTCAAGCCGTCCCGGAGGCGCGGATGGCAGGAGACCCGGGGACCCCTCCCCAGAAGCTCAAGCGCAAGCCTTCCGCACCCAGCCAGACGACCCAGCTGCGCGACGGCTTCTGGGGAGGGGTCCCCGGGTCTCCCCCACCCGACCCCCCGGAGCTAAACCTCGACCACGACCGGCAAAATCATCGGCCGCCTGCGCAGGCGCTGGAAGACGAACTTGCCGATCGCGTCGTGCAGGTCCTCCTCGATCAGGTGCGACTCGCGGTTGCCCGCCGAGGACGCTTCCTCGAGCGTGTCTTCGACCAGGTCGCTGAGCTCCTCGACCAGGGCGTCTGCTTCCTCGAGGAAGGCGACGCCGCGGAAGATCACCTCGGGGTCGGCGACGACGCTGCCGTCGTCGGAGGAGACGGTGGCGACGACGATGAAGATGCCGTCGGCGGAGATCTCGCGGCGGTCGCGCAGGGCGGCGTCGTCGGGCTCGCCGATGTTGACGCCGTCCACGTACATGACACCCGCGTGGATGTCCTCGCCGAAGCGGGCGCCGCTCTCGTCGATCTCCAGCGGCAGCCCGTTGCGGCCGCGGAAGATCGAGGCCGGGTCTACCCCAACCGCTTCGGCCAGCTCCGAGTGCAGACGGAGGCGCTTGTGGTCGCCGTGGACCGGCATCACGTAACGCGGCTTGGTCAGGTTCAGCATTAGCTTGATCTCCTCCTGCCAGCCGTGTCCGGAGGCGTGGATCGGCGCGTCCTTGGCGGTGATCACCGTGGCGCCGATCTCGTAGATGCGGTCGATCGTCTCGTTCACGGCGCGCTCGTTGCCGGGCACCGGCGTCGCCGAGAAAACGACCGTGTCGCCGGAGTGCAGTTGCACGTCGCGGTGATCGTTGTTGGCCATCCGCCGCAGCGCCGAGAGCGGCTCGCCCTGGCTGCCGGTCGAGATCACGACGACCTTCTCGTCGGGGAAGTCCTCGATCTCGCGCGGCTGGATGAAGAGCCCGTCGGGCGCTTTCGCCATGCCCAGGTTGGAGGCGATGTTGAAGTTCTTCCGCATCGAGCGCCCGACCAGGGCGACCTTGCGGTCGAGGGCGACGGAGGCGTCGATCACCTGCTGCACGCGGTGGATGTTGGAGGCGAAGGAGGTGACGATGATCCGCCCCTTGCAGCGCGAGAACTCCTGCAGCAGCGCCGGCCCGACGCTCGACTCGGATGGCGCCACCCCCGGCCGGTCGGCGTTGGTCGAGTCGCCGCAGAGCAGCAGGAGACCGTCGCGTCCGATCTCGGCCAGACGCGGCACGTCGGCCGGACGCCCGTCGACCGGGGTCTGGTCGAACTTGTAATCGCCGGTCATCAGCATCGAGCCGAGCTCGGTCGTGATCAGGACGCCGCGCATGTCGGGGATCGAGTGCGCGAGGTGGACGAGCTCGAGCTCGAACGGCCCGTGCTTCACCTTCTCCCCCGCCGGCAGCTCCTGCAGCGGCGCTTTCTCGCCGAGCTTGTGCTCGTCGAGCTTCGACCGCACCATCCCGATCGTCAGCAGACCGCCGTAGATCTTCGGCGGGATGCCGATCTCGCGCAGCACGTAGGGCAGGGCGCCGACGTGGTCCTCGTGGCCGTGCGTGAGCACGATCGCCTCGATGTCGTCGGCGCGCTCGCGCAGGTAGGAGAAGTCGGGAAGGACGAGGTCGATGCCGTGCATCTCGGCGGTTGGAAACATCAACCCGGTATCGACCACGATGATCCTGCCGTCGTACTCGACGACGGTCATGTTCTTGCCTATCTCGCCGAGGCCGCCAAGCGGCAGCACTCGGAGTTTCTTGCTTGGCACTAGTTACTCGCTCTCTTCTGGAAGTTGGTCAACCGGCGACGGGAAGGCCGGAGCCTTCGAGTGCCGCCTTGATTGCGGCCCGCTGCTCGGCATCCGCGGGGACGAGAGGAAGCCGCAGCCGGCCGGAGGCGAGGCCGAGCATCTCCAGCGCCGCCTTCACGGGGATTGGGTTCGTCGTCACCGAGAGGCCTTCGTATACGGGCGTAAGCTCGGAATCGATCGCGCGTGCGCGGTCGAGGTCGCCGCCCTGGGCGGCATCCCACATTTCTCGCATCTGCTCGCCGACGACGTGGGAGGCGACGGTGATGCCGCCGGCGCCGCCGAACTCGAGCACACGCAGCAAGGTGTTGTCGTTGCCGGCGAGGACCGCGAGTCCGTCGATCGGACCCAGCTCCTCGTCGTTGGCCTGCTTGACGGCGACGATGTTGTCGATCGCGCCCAGCTCGGCCAGGAGGTCGGGGGGCATGTTGACGATCACCCGCGCCGGGATGTTGTACATCACCAGCGGCAGCTCCGGAACCGCTTCGGCGACGGCCTCGAAGTGGGCCCGCAGACCGGCCCGGTTGGGCTTGTTGTAGTAGGGCGCGACGACCAGCGAGGCATCCGCCCCAGCCTCGGCCGCCATTTTGGTCAGCTCGCGCGAATGGCGGGTGTCGTTGGTGCCGGTCCCGCAGATCAGCAGCACCCCGTCGCCGACCTCGGCCCGCACGGCACGCAGCAGGTCGATCTCCTCTTGGTCGGTCAGGGTCGGGCACTCGCCGGTGGTCCCGGCGATCACCAGGCCGTGGGAGCCGTGCTCGAGCAGGTGGGTCGCCAGGCGTCGCGCGGCCCCGGCGTCGACCGCCCCCGACTCGTCGAAGGGGGTGGCCATCGCGGTGATTACGCCTTGGATCGCCTTCATCGCAGCCAGGGTACCCCGTCAACCGGCCCGGTCATCGAAAAGCAGCTTCTCGAGCCCGACCGTGAAGCGGTCGGGCAGCCCCGCCACCCTGCGCACGGCGAGCAGGACGCCGGGCATGAAGGAGCGGCGGTCGATCGAGTCGTGGCGCAGCGCCAACGTCTGCCCCTCGCCGCCGAAGATCGCTTCCTGATGGGCGACCAGTCCGGGCAGCCGCACCGAGTGGATCGGCTGGTGGACGTTGCCGCCGGCGGCGTCGATCAGCTCCTGGGTGCGCTTGGCCGTGCCCGAGGGGGCGTCGAGCTTGCGGTCGTGGTGCAGCTCGACGATCTCGCACTCGGGCATGTGCGGGGCGATCGTCTGCGCCACCTCCATCAGCAGCACGGCGCCGATCGCGAAGTTGGGCGCCACGAAGCAGTTGGCGTTCGCTGCCTCGGCGGCGGCGCGGGCGGCGTCGAGGTCGAAGCCCGTCGTGCCGACGACCGCGTGGACGCCCGCCTCGAGGCAGGCCTCGACGTTGGCGAGGGCGGTGTCGGGAACGGTGAAGTCGACGACGACGTCGGCCGCGGCCAGCACCTCGGCCAGCTCGACTCCCAGCGACGGATCCGCCCTGCCGGCGAGAACAGTGTCCTCGGCCGCCTCGACCGCCTCGCAGACCGCCTCCCCCATGCGTCCCGCGGCGCCGGCGACCGCGACCTTGATCGGGGCCTGCGTCACGCTGCCACCAGGCTCTCGCTGACCGGCGCCACGGCCGCGCGGAAGCGGTCCTCGTCGGCGCCGACACAGGCGGCCGAGAGCCGCTCGCCACCGTAGAGCTCGGCGGCCAGCTCGGTCAGGTCGTCGACCTCGATCGCGTCGACTTTGGCCAGCATCTCGTCGAGGCTTTCGATCGGCAATCCGAACAGCGTCGCCCGCGAGATCCGCGTCATCCGCGCCGCCGTCGACTCCGAAGAGAGCACGAGCCGGCCCTTGACGCTCTCCTTGGCCCGGGTCAGCTCCTCGGCCGAGACCGGCTCGGAGCGCAGCCGCGTCAGCTCGGCGCCGATGATCGAACAGGCCTCCTCGACGTTGTCCTCGCGGGTGCCGACGTAGGTGGCGACCAGGCCTTGGTCGGTGAACTGCTCGTTGTAGGAGCCGACCGAGTAGGCGAGGCCGCGCTTCTCACGCACCTCGCGGAACAGGCGCGAGGAGGTCGAGCCGCCGAAGATCGAGTCGAGCACCGCCAGCGGGTAGCGACGCTGGTCCTCGCGCCGCAGCCCGGGAGCGCCGAAGCAAATGTGGTACTGCTCGGTCTCCTTGGTATGGAAGCAGAGGCGCGAGCCGCCGTCGAGCGCCGTCTCCGGCGCCACTCCCTCGCCGCCGCCGGGAGGCGTCACCAGCCGTTCCGCCAGCTCGACGATGCGGGCATGCTCGAGGTGGCCGGCGGCGCCGACGACGATCTCCGAGCCGGTGTAGCGGGCGTGATGGTAGCCCTCGATGTCGGGGACCGGAATCGAGGCGATCACCTCGGCCTCGCCGAGCACGCGCCGGCCGAGCGGATGCGAGCCGAAGACCGCCTCGGCGAGCACGTCGTGGACCCGGTCCTGCGGCTCGTCCTCGTACATCGCGATCTCCTCCAGCACCACCTGGCGCTCGGAGTCGATGTCGGGGTAGGTCGGCGCCAGCAGCATCTCTGCCAGCAGGTCGAAGACCTCCTCGGTGTGCTCGTCGAGGAAACGGGCGTGCAGATGGGTCGTCTCCTTGCCGGTGGCGGCGTTAACCGAGGCGCCGAGCCCGTCGAAGCGCTCGGAGATCTCGATCGCCGAGTAGCGCGCGGTCCCCTTGAAGAGCAGGTGCTCGAGAAAGTGCGAGACGCCGGCCTGGACCGGGGTCTCGTTGCGCGAGCCGGTGCGCACCCAGAGCCCGAGCGCCACGGACCGGACCGAGGGAACCTCCTCGGTCACGACCCGGACACCCGAGCCCAACTCGGTGAGTTGGGGCGCGCTCAATGCCTAACCGCGGCGCTCACGCTCGCGCCGGGGACCGCGATCGCGACCGCCACGGCCGCCGCGATCGCCGCCGTTGCGCCGGCCGCCGTCGCCGGAACCGACCGAGGCCAGTTCCTCGGGCGTTTTGCCCTCGACCGAGGGGTCGCTGGTCAGGCGCAGGCCGATCCGGCCACGCTCCTTGTCGACCTCGACCACGGTGACGTCGATCTCCTCGCCGGCTTTGAGGACGTCGTCGACGGAGTCGACGCGCTCGCCCGGTTTCACGTTGGAGATGTGCAGCAGGCCGTCGGTGCCCTTGACCAGCTCGACGAAGGCGCCGAAGGTGGTCGTCTTCACGACCTTGGCGGCGTTGTAGCGATCGCCGATTTCGGCCTCCTTGGTCATCGAGTTGATGCGGGCGACGCAGGCGTCGACCAGTTCGCCGGTCGGCGCATAGATCCGCACCGTGCCGTCGTCCTCGACGTCGATCTCCGCTTCGAACTCCTCGCAGAGGGCGCGGATCGTTTCGCCGCCTTTGCCGATGACCGCCCCGATCTTCTCCGGGTCGATCTTGATCGACTCGATCGCCGGCGCGTGCTGGGAGAGCTTCTCCCGCGGCCCCTCGATCGCCTCGGCCATCTTGCCGAGGATGAACTGACGCCCCTTCAGGGCCTGCTCCAGCGCATCCTCGAGGATCTCGAAGGTGACGCCAGTGATCTTGATGTCCATCTGCAGGGCGGTGATCCCGTCCTCGGTGCCGGCGACCTTGAAGTCCATGTCGCCGAGGTGGTCCTCGACGCCGGCGATGTCGGTGAGGACGATGTAGTCCTCGCCCTCCTTGATCAGGCCCATGGCAACGCCGGCGACCGGCGCCGTGACCGGAACGCCCGCGGCCTGCAGCGCCATCGAGGAGGCGCAGACCGAGCCCATCGAGGATGAGCCGTTGGACTCCAGCGTCTCGGAGACCGCGCGGATCACGTACGGGAACTCCTCTTCGTCGGGGATCGTCGCCACCAGGGCCCGCTCGGCGAGCGCGCCGTGGCCGATGTCACGCCGCTTGGGACCGCGCATGAAGCCCGCCTCCCCGACCGAGAAAGGCGGGAAGTTGTAGTGGTGGAAGAACCGTTTGGTGGTCTGCAGCCCGAGCGTGTCGAGACGCATGTCCATCCGCGTCGTCCCCAGCGCCACATTGGAGAGAATCTGGGTCTCGCCGCGGGTGAAGAGGGCGGAGCCGTGCACGCGCGGGGAGACGTCGACCTCGCACTCGATCGGCCGGATCTCATCCTGGGCGCGACCGTCAGGGCGCTTCTTGTCGACGGCGATCGCCTTGCGGATCGTGTCCTTCTCGATCGAGCCGAAGGCGGCCTTGACCTCAGCCACTCGCTCCTCGTCGACCTCTCCGGCGTCGTCCGCAAGCGCGTACTTGCCGACCACCTCGTCCTTGACTTTGTCGATCGCCTCGTAGCGCTCGAGCTTGCCCTCGGTGGCGATCGCGTCGACCAGGGCCTGGCCGTACTCGGAGCGGATCTCCTCCAGCAGCGCGGCGTCGACCTCCGGCGCCTCGACCTCCAGCTTGTCTTTGCCGGCCTTCTGCTGCAGCTCCTCCATCGCCGCGCAGAGCTTCTTGATCTCGCCGTGGGCGATGTCGAGGGCGTCGAGGATCTCGCGCTCGGTGACGCCGTCGGCGCCCGCCTCGACCATCAGGATCGCCTCCTCGGTGCCGGCGACGATCAGGTCCAGCTCCAGCGCCTCGTGCGTCTCCTCGGGCGGGTTGACGACGAAGTCGCCTTCGAGTTTGCCGATCCGGACCGCGCCGACGTGGGCGGCGACCGGCACCGGGGAGATCGCCAGCGCCGCGGAGGCGCCGTTCATCGCGAGGATGTCGTAGGGGTGTTCGTGGTCGACTGACAGCGGCATCGCGACCAGCTGGGTCTCGTAGTGCCAGCCCTTGGGAAAGAGCGGGCGGATCGGCCGGTCGATCATGCGCGCGGTCAGCGTCGCCTTCTCGCCGGATTTGCCCTCGCGACGGAAGAACGAGCCGGGGATCTTGCCCGCGGCGTACATTCGCTCCTCGACGTCGACGGTGAGGGGAAGGAAATCCACGTCGCGCAGGTTGCCGACGGTTGCGGTGCACAGGACCATCGTGTCGCCGGCCTGGACTACGACCGCGCCACCCGCCTGCTTCGCGAGTTTGCCCGTCTCAAAGGAAATCTGGCTCTCGCCGACATCCACCGAGACCCGGCTTACGTCAAACATGCTCATTTAGTTGTCCTACCTCCGGCCACCCGGTTGGCGGCCATTCGCTTTTGTTCAGAACTCTCGTTCTCTTTCGCAGCAGAGAGTACACGGACGCGCTGTAATCAGCCGAAAACGGCCGGCGTCGAGGTGACCCCGGCGCGGATTCCGGACTCGAAGTCGCGCCGAACCCGCGCGGCGACGGTATCGGAGCGGCGGTCGGTCTCAAAGCGCTCCAAGTCGAAGCCAAGCTGCTCCACGCGCTGCCAGAGGTGGGGGTCGTCGACGTGACCGCGATCCGCGTAGAGCGAGTCGACCATCTCGAAGAAGCGGCCCTGGGCTCCGGCCGCCTCGGCCGCCGCGTGCAGCGCCGGCGAGCGGGGGTGCTTGCTGGCGACCGGGAAGTGGCGGAGCACAATCCGTCGCCGCCGCGACACGATCTCCGCCCAGGCAGCGGCGCAGCGCGGGCAGCCGAGATCGGCATAGACGATCAGGTTCTCCCCCTCCCCCCGAGCGTGATCCTCTGGCCCCACAGGCGGAACAGCGGCGCTGGTCAGCTCGCGCATGTCACGAGTCTGCCGCAGCGCACCCCACAGGCGCGCAAGAGCAGACGCGCCGATCAGGAGGTCGCGAGCGCGTCGAAGATGACGTTGGCGCCGGGGAACTCGCCCGGGTGGGGCGATTCGTAGGTCCAGGCGACGATGCCGTCCTCGTCGACGAGGACGAGCGTGCGGTTGGCGGTTCCGGCGCCGTCGAGGTAGGAGCCATAGGCGCGCGCCACCTCGCCCTTCGGCTCGAAATCGGCGAGCAGGGCGGTGTCGACGCCGATCTTCTCCTGGAAGGCCTTGTGGGCGTAGACGCTGTCGACGCTGATGCCGACCAGCTCGACCCCTTTCTCTGCGATCTCCGGCTTGACCTCCTGGTAAAGCGAGAGCTGATCCGAGCAGACGGGACTGAAGTCCGCCGGGTAGAAGACCAGCAGAACCTTGCGGCCCTTGTAATCGGAGAGCGAGACCTTTTCGCCGTCCTGGTCGCGCAGGGTGAAGTCGGGGGCCGGCTCGCCGGCCGCGATCATCGCCGCAGGCCGAGGTCCGCGACCAGGGTGCGGTAGCGCTCGAGGTCGGTCCGCTCCAGATAGCGCAGCATCCGCCGCCGTTTACCGACCAGCATCAGCAGGCCGCGGCGCGAGTGGTGATCTTTGGCGTGGCCGCGCAGGTGCTCGGTGAGCTCGTTGATCCGCTCGGTCAGCAGGGCGACCTGAACCTCGGCCGAGCCGGTGTCGCCGTCGGCGCGCGCGTACTTGCCGATCAGCTCGTTCTTTTTCTCTTTGGTCAGGCCCATGGTCGTAAAACTCGAAAAAACGCCGTGCACCCCTGCGGGTCACGGCCGCTGGAAGCTAGCACAGACACGCCTGGCGTCCGCGACGTCGCGGTGCATCTGCGCGATCAGGTCCTCGACGTTGGGGAAGCGTTTCTCGCCCCGCAGCCGCTCGACGAAGGCGACCCTGAGCTCGCGGCCGTAGAGGTCGTCGGCGCGGTCGATCAGGTAGGTCTCGATGAGGACGCCGCGGCCGCTCTCGAAGGTGGGTCTGATGCCGACGTTGACGGCGGCGGGGACGCCGTCGGCGAAGGCCGCGTAGACGCCGTGTCCCGGGATCGCCAGACGGTCGTCGGGGACGATGTTGGCGGTCGGGAAACCGAGCTCGCGGCCGCGCTGGTCGCCCTTGACCACCGTTCCCTCGACCATGAAGGGAGCGCCGAGGCAGTGCTGGGCGCCCTCCATGTCGCCGGCCGCGACCAGCGCCCGCACCCGGGTCGAGGAGACGGTCTCGCCGTCGACCTCGACCAGCGGCGCCACGCGGGTCTCGAACTCCGAGCGCGCTGCGAGCATCGCCGCGTCGCCCTGGGCCCTGGCGCCGAAGCGGAAGTTCTCGCCGACCGACACCTGCGCGGCGCCCAGCTTCTCGACCAGCACGTGCTCGATGAAATCCTCGGCGCTGCGCTGGGCGAACTCGCGGTCGAAGGGAATGACCACCAGCTCCTCGACTCCGAGCCCTTCGATCACGTCGCGCTTGACCGAGAAGGGCATGATCAGCTTCGGCAGCGCCGCCGGGTGCAGGATCTCCAACGGGTGCGGATCGAAGGTGAGGACGGTGTCGGCGCCCGCGATCACCGCCCGGTGGCCGCGGTGGACGCCGTCGAAGGTGCCGATCGCGACGTGGCGCGGCCGCGGCTCGGCGTCGGGCAGGGAGGTCACCCGAATGCTCATCGCAGCGCCGCCCCCACCGCCGGGACCAGCTCGCCGACCCTGGCGGCTTCGACCTCGATGCCGGCGTCCTCGACGCCGAAGGGACCGATCGCGGTCCGCCGCAGCTCGGCGCAGTAGGCGTCGCCCAGGGTCTCGACAAGGGTGCGGACGTAGGTCCCGACCGAGCATTCGATCTCGTAGCGGGCGAGATCGTCGCCGCTCGAGAGCAGCTCGGCGCGGTAGACCTCGACGTCGCGCTGCGGCGTCGCCACCGTCTCGCCGCGATGGGCCTTCTTGTAGAGGCGCTCGCCACCGACTCGCACCGCCGAGGTCATCGGCACCCGCTGGCGCACGACGCCGGTCGGCAGCTCCAACGAGCCGGGCACGACGCCGGTCTCGGTCAACTCGCCATCGGGATCGCCGGTGCTGGAGCGCCAGCCGAGCCGGGCCGTCGCCAGATAGGTCTTGCGCAGGCCGACGAGGAAGCGCTGCAGGCGCGTGGCGCGGCCCAGCAGGATCAGCAGCAGCCCCGTGGCGAAGGGGTCGAGGGCGCCGGCGTGCCCGGCCTTGCAGCCCCGCTCGCGTCGCACCTTTGCGACCACGTCGTGCGAGGTGACTCCCGCCGGCTTGTCGTAGAGCAGCACCGCCCCCGCCGAGTCGCCGTCGACCACGGTCAGGGCCCCGAGCTGGGCGGTGACCTCACCGCAGAGGAAGTCGACCAGCGCGTCGAGCTCGAGGTCGGTGGAGAAGCCGGCGGCTCGCTTGTGCCCCCCTCCCCCGTGCCTGCGGGCGATCGCCGAGACATCGACGTCGCCCTCGCTGGAACGCAGGCTGACCTTGCGGGCGGCGCGGCCGCGGTTGTCGAGGTCGCGGATCACCGCCGCCACCTTGGTGCCGTCGATCGAGCGCAGATGGTCGATCACGCCCTCGGTCATCTCCTCCCCCGCCCCGGTCTCCTCGTAGTCGGCGCTGGTGATGTAGGTGAGGACGAGGCGGTTGTCGCAGTGGCGCTGAATGCCGTCGATCGCGCGCACGACGAGGCGCAGCTTCTCGATCGGCACGTGCTCGTAGAGACGCCGGTAGGTGTCGTCGATGTCGACGCCGGCGTCGATCAGCTCGGCCGCCACCCGGTGCGTGTGGGCGTCGGTGTTCTCGTACATAAATTTGCCGGTGTCGGTAATCAGGCCGACGTAGAGGGCGGAGGCCATCTCGCGGGTGATCCTGGCGCCGAGCAGGACCGCGAGGTCGTAGACGATCTCGGCCGTGCAGGAGGCCTCGACGTCGACGAGGTTGAAGTCGCCGAAGCGGGTGTTGTCGTGGTGGTGGTCGATGTTGATGACGTCGTTGCCGCCGGCGGTGAGGAAGTCGACCGGCATGCGGTCGATGTTGCCGCAGTCGAGGAAGACGACGGTGCGGTCGGCCATGTCGGCCGGCGGCTCGTGGAAGACCTCCTCCAGCGGCAGGAAGCGGTACTCGATCGGCAGCGGGAACTCCTTGGCGGCAAGGAACATGACCGAGTCCTTGCCGAGCTGGGTCAGCAGGTGGTGCATACCCAGGAGGGAGCCGAGAGCGTCGCCGTCGGGTCCCTCGTGGGCGGTGAGCAGGAAGCGCTCGCGTGTCCGCAGCTCGGCGCTGACGCGCTCGAGGTCGGAGGCGGCGACGGTCCCGCCGCTCATCGCGACTCCTCCGGTCCCGCCGGGCCCTGCTGGTCGAGCAGGCGCGAGATCCGCACCCCCTGCTCGATCGTGTCGTCGTAATGAAAGGTCAGGGTCGGCGTCCGCTTCATCCGCGTCTCGGCGGCGATACGGGTCTGCAGCACGCCATGGGAGGAATGCAGGCCGCTCAGCGTCGCCTCCCGTTCCTCCTCGTCTCCGAGCACGGAGACATACACCTTGGCGGTGCGCAGGTCGGGGCTGGTCTCAACCGAGGTCACAGTGACGAAGCCGATGCGGGGATCGCTCAGATCGCTGGAGATCGCGGCGCCTACGACCTCGCGCAGCACCTCGTTGATGCGACGCATGCGAGCGCCGGGCATCCTACTCCAGCGTTTGCTCGACCTGTTTGGTCTGGAAGAACTCGAGCACGTCTTCCTCCTTGACGTCAGCGTAGCCGTCGAGCACGATGCCGCACTCCTGGCCTTCCTCGACCTCTTGGACGTTGTCTTTGAAGCGACGCAGGGAGCCGAGTTTGCCGGTCCAGATGACCGTGCCCTCGCGAATCAAGCGAACGCTGGCAGTGCGGACCGCTTTGCCGTCGGTGACGATGCAGCCGGCGATGCGGCCGACTTTGGAGGCTTTGAAGGTCTGTTTGATCTCGGCCTCGCCGACCGTCTCCTCGACCTCGAGCGCCTCCAGCAGACCCTCCATCGCATTGCGCAGGTCTTCGGTGATTTTGTAGATGACCGAGTAGGTGCGGACGTCGACGCCCTCGCGCTCGGCGGCACGCCGCGCGTCGGCCAGAGGCCGTACGTTGAAGCCGATGATGATCGCGTCGGAGGCCGAGGCCAACATCACGTCGGACTCGTTGATGCCGCCGGTCTGCGAGTGGATGATGTTGATCGCCACCCGTTCCTGCGGCACCTTGGCGATCTCGTCCTGGAGCGCCTCCAGCGAGCCTGCGACATCGCCCTTGAGGACGATGTTGAGCTCCTTGATCTCGCCCTCCTGGACGCGGGCGAAGACCTCGTCGAGGCTGACCTTGCGGGCCTGGCGGCGGGCCAGCGCCTCGCGCTGCAGCCGGTCGGCGCGCTCCTGCGCGACCTGGCGGGCCTGGCGGTCGTTCTCGACCACCTGCGCGAATTCGCCGGCATCGCTGACGCCGTCGAAGCCGAGCACCTCGACCGGCATCCCCGGTCCCGCGGCCTCGACCCGCTCGCCGGTGAAGTCGTGCATCGCCCGCACCCGGCCCCACTGGGGCCCGGCGACGAGCGAGTCGCCGACGCGGAGCGTCCCGCGGCCGACCAGGACGGTGACGACCGGGCCGCGTCCGGGGTCGAGCTGGGACTCGATCACCGTGCCGGAAGCGGGTGCGTCCGGGTTGGCGGACAGCTCCTCGAGCTCAGTGACCAGCAGGATCATGTCGAGCAGGTTGTCGAGACCCTCATGGGTCTTGGCCGAGACCTCGGCGAAGACGGTGTCGCCCCCCCACTCCTCGGGCGTGATGCCCTCCTGGGCCAGCTCGTTGCGGACCCGTTCGGGGTTGGCCCCCTCTTTGTCGATCTTGTTGACGGCGATCAGCATCGGCACGTCGGCGGCGCGTGCGTGGTCGATCGCCTCCTTGGTCTGCGGCATGACGCCGTCGTCGGCGGCGACGACGACGACGGCGACGTCGGTGACCTTGGCGCCGCGGGCCCGCATCGCCGTGAAGGCGGCGTGGCCGGGCGTATCGAGGAAGGTGATCGTCTTCTCGTCTTTGTGGACCTGGTAGGCGCCGATGTGCTGGGTGATGCCACCCGCCTCACCGGCCGCAACCTCGGTCTCGCGGATCGCGTCGAGCAGCGAGGTCTTGCCGTGGTCGACGTGGCCCATGATCGTGACTACGGGCGGGCGGGCGACGAGGTCCTCGTCGGCGTCGGAGAACTCGGGCTCCTCGGGCCCCTCGTCGGCGGCGGAGACGATCTCCAGCTTGCGGTCGTACTCGTCGGCGATCGCCCTCACCGACTCGTCCGTGAGGGTCTGGGTGAGCGTCGCCATCTCGCCCATCATCATCAGTTTTTTGATCACCTCGGCCGGGGCCAGGCCCAGCGACTCGGCGACCTCGCGCACGGTGGCGCCCGAGTTGACCTTGGTCGCCTCGGGCTCGACCGGGGTGGCCGGGCCCATCGGCGGCTCCTCCAGCAACGGCCGGCGGCGGCGCCCGCCGCGTCGGCGCGGCGGGCGCTGCGGCGGGGGACCGCCCATCTGATCGCGGCGAGCGGCCTGCGAGTCGATCACGACCCGGCGTTTTTTGGCGCTGCCGCCCCCAGCGGCGGCGCCGCCCTGCTGGCCCCCGGCTGGACGCACCGGCTTGGTCGAAGACTGGGATTTCGGCGCGGCGGGTTTGCCGGCGGCCGTCGCGGCCGTCGCTTTTTTCGCCGCAGGAGCGGCCGCGGTCGCGGCTTTCGCAGGCTGGCGCCGTCGCCGGCTTCTCGGAGGCAGGTTTCGCGACCGGGGTTTTCGTAGCCCCGGCGCCGTTCCCCTGCGCGGCGGCGATCGCTTTCAGCGCGTCGGCCTCCTCCACGCTCGAGGCCGCGGCTTTGGCTTCGACGCCGGCGGCTTTCAGCGCTGCGAGCAGCTCTTTGCTGCTAACTCCCTGCGCTTTCGCGATCTCGTGAACCCGCTTCTTAGCCACTAAGCCTGCTCCGCCTCCTCGACAACCTGATCGGCTTCCACGCTCGAATCTTCGGAGGAGTCCACTTCATCGGCTTCTCCCGCGGGCGACTCCGCCTCATCTGGCTCCTCGACGAAGTCCGCCGAGGCGCGCTCGACGATCTCGCCGACCTGGCTCTGATCGGCATCCGGATCGGCGAGGATCGCCAGCTCGGTCTCCGAAACACCGGCCAGCACCGCGACCTGGCTGGTCTCGAAGCGGGCCAGCGCCTGGTGGGACGGTAGGCCGCAATAAGTGGAACCCGGGATGGCGGCGTTGGGACAGCGGCGGCCGTTGGAGAGGACCGCCAGGCAGCGGCCGTCGAACTGTTCCTCGCCCTCGAACTCGATCTCCTGTTCCTCAGAGGCGAACTCGGTCTCCGACTTGATGTCGACGCGCCAGCCGGTCAGGCGCGCCGCGAGGCGGGCGTTCTGGCCGTCGCGGCCGATCGCCAGCGAGAGCTGATCGTCGGGCACGATCACGGTCGCCTGGCGCTCGTCGTCGTCGACGATCACCTCGCGCACGCGGGCCGGCGAGAGAGCTTTGGCGACGAAGCGGGCGGGCTCGTCGTTGTGGGGAATGATGTCGATCTTCTCGCCGCGCAGCTCGGAGACGACCATCCGCACGCGCGAGCCGCGGGGGCCGACGCAGGCGCCGACCGGGTCGACCCCGTCGGCGTGGGAGACGACGGCGATCTTCGAGCGGTAGCCGGGCTCGCGAGCGACCCCGACGATCTCGACCAGCTTGTCGGCGATCTCCGGCACCTCGAGCTCGAACAGGCTCTTGATCAGCTCGGGGCTGCGGCGCGAGACGACGATCGCCGGGCCTTTGGTCGAGTCGGAGACGTCGGTGATGACCGCCTTGACCCGCATCCCGTGGTCGTAGCGCTCGTTGTAGACCTGCTCGGACTTGGGCAGCAGCGCCTCGACCCGCTCGCGCAGCTGAACCAGCGTGTAGCGCTTGTCGGACTGCTGGATGATGCCGGTGATCAGCTCGCCGACCCGGTCCTGGTACTCGTCGTACATCATCTGCCGCTCGGCCTCGCGGATCCGCTGCAGGATCACCTGCTTGGCGGTCTGGGCGGCGATCCGGCCGAAGTCTTCGGGGGTGACGTCGCGGGTCTCGATCTGGTCCTCGTAGGGAGCGATCATCTCCGGGTCGAGCTCGGGATCCTCGGGCTCGCGCATTTCGCCGGTCTCGGGATCGACCTCGGGCTCCTCCTGAAGCTCAGCCGCCTCGGCCAGGAGCTTCTCCTCCAGCTCCGGGCGGCAGGATCAGTTCGAAGACGCGGAAGTCGCCGGTTTCGTGGTCGAGGTCGACGCGGGCGTATTTGGCCGCCCCCGGCGTCTTCTTGTAGGCCGAGAGGAGCGCGTCCTCGAGGGCGTCCATCAGCTTGTCGGCGGCAGATCCCCTTCTCCTGCCTCGAGCGCTTTGACTGCGTCGACGATCTCCTTGCTCACTGCGGCGGCTCCTTGGTCTCGGAAGGGGTGCTGGGGCGGCGGTGCTTGGGGCCCGGCGAAGAGACCTCGAGCGTGTAGTCGACCAGCAGGTGGTTGAGATGCCGCGTCACCTGCTCGCAGAGCGCCAGGTCGACGCCGCCGGGATGATCGATGAAGAGGCGCAACGACTCGTTGCCGGGCCGCTCCAAAGCGACCAGGTCGAGTTCCGAATCGAGTTCGTCTAGCTGCTGCTGAATGTCTTGCTGGAGGTCGGTCATGCCTGGTTCGGGCCGAAAAAAAAGTGGGCCAGGCCCACTTCTCGACACTGCAATACGTGGAAAAGTGAACTCAGTATAGCTCTGAGCGAGCCTCGGTCGGGCCGGATTGACGCAGGCGGGCGACTTGATCGAGGATCGCCTCGGCGATCGCCTCCTTGGGAGCGATCGGGACGACGGTCTCGGAGTCTTTGCCGATCAGGGTCACAGCGTTGCTCTCGCTCTCGAAGCCGATCTCCGGGTCGGAGACGTCGTTGAGGACGATCAGGTCGGCGCCCTTGAGCGTCAGCTTCTCGCGGGCCCGCCCGGTCGCGTCGCCCCCGTGCTCGGCGGCGAAGCCGACCACGGTCTGCTCCGGCGAGCGCTCGGCTGCCAGTGCGGCGAGGATGTCCTCGGTCGGCTCGAGCTGGAGGTCGAGGCCGTCCTTGCGCTCGAGCTTGCCGGCGGCGGTCGCGACCGGCCGGAAGTCGGCGGGCGCCGCCGCCATCAGCAGGACGTCGGCCGTCGGCGAACTCGGCGCGCGGCGGCCGTCGCGAGCTGCGCAGCGGTCTCGACGTCGATGCGGCGCACGCCGGCGGGCTCGGGCAGGGCGACGTTGGCGGCGATCAGGGTCACCTCGGCGCCGCGGCGCGCGGCGGCGGCGGCCAGGGCGAGGCCCATGCGGCCGCTGGAGCGGTTGCCGATGAAGCGGACCGGGTCGATCGGCTCGCGGGTGCCGCCGGCGGTGACCAGCACCCGCAGGCCGTCCCACGGACGCTCGCCGCTGGGCAGCGCGGCCTCGACCCGGGCCAGCAGGCGCGCCGGGGTCGGGCAGCCGGCCGCGGCCGAACTCGCCGCGCGAGGCGAGCCTGCCCTCGATCGGGCTCGATCACCTCGACGCCGCGCTCGCGCAGCGTCGCCAGGTTGGCCTGGGTCGCCGCGTCGGCGTACATGCGGTCGTTCATCGCCGGCGCCACGCAGCCGCGGCGCCGAGCAGGCGAGAAAGGAGGTGGTCAGCATCGAGTCGGCGATCCCGGCGGCGAGCTTGGCGACCGTGTTGGCCGAGGCAGGGGCGACGAGGAAGGCATCGCAGTTGGCGGCCAGCTCGAGGTGGCCGATCGGGTCGTGCCCCGGCTCGCCCGTCGCCGGGGAAGGCGCCGCGCATCGGGTCGCGCTCGAACTCGGAGATCAGCACCGGCGCGCCGACGATCCCCTCGAAGGAGGCGGCGCCGACGAACCGGGTCGCCGTCTCGGTCATCAGCACGCGCACGCCGTGGCCGGCCAGGGTCGCGAGCCGCGCCAGCTCCAGCGACTTGTAGGCGGCTATCCCACCACTCACGCCAAGCAGGATTCTGGCCATCTGCTGCCTCCCGTCAGGGGGCTCCAGCGCTGGGCGCTAGGAGCGGTACTCGTATTTGAGCTTGCCCTCGGCGAGCTCTTCGAGCGCCATCGAGAGGTAGTTCCTCTCGGCGTTGACCTCGACCATCGGCGGCGGGTACTCGCCGAAGCCGCCCTCGCCGAGGTTGTGGAAGTAGCTGTTGATCTGACGGGCGCGCTTCGCCGAGACGACGACGGCGGCGTAGTGCGAGTCAGCGTGCTCCAGAAGCTTGTCTACGCGTGGTTTGATCATTCGGCCGCGGAGTCTAGTGATAGTCCGAGCTCGGCGCGCACGATCCCCTCCAGCTCCGCCGCCGCCCGGTCGAGATCGTCGTTGACGACCCGGTAGGCGAACTCGTCCTGGGCGGCCATCTCCTGCGCCGCGACCTCGAGCCGGGCGTCGATCGCCTCGGGCGCAGTCGGTGCCGCGGGCGTCGAGGCGTTCGCGCAGGACCGCCGGGGCCGGGCGGCGCGATGAAGACCTGGATCGACTCACGCATCGCCGCCCGCACCTGGCGCGCGCCCTGGACCTCGATCTCGAGCACGACCGAGTGGCCGGCGGCGAGCCGCCGCTCGACCTCGGTGCGCAGCGTGCCGTAGCGGTTGCCGCTGTAGGTCGCGAACTCGAGGAAGTCTTCCGCCTCGACCCGGCGATCGAACTCCTCGCGGCTGAGGAAGTGGTAGTCGCGGCCGTCCACCTCTCCCTCGCGCGGCTCCCGGGTCGTCGCCGAGATCGAGAGCTCGAGATCGGGAACCCGCTGCAGCAGCTCCCTGATCAGCGTTCCCTTGCCGACCCCCGACGGGCCGGTGATGACGAAGACCTTGGACATGGCGGCCGCGGATACTGACCGGCGCGGCGGTCGGCTAGCGGCGCAGCAGACGCGACCAGCTCGGTGCGCTGGCGCTCGGAGAGGCCGCCGATCGTCTTCGAGGGCGAGATCCGGCACTGGTTGAGGATCCGGTTGGTCTTCACGCGGCCGTACTTGGGGACGGCGAGCAGCATGTCGAAGACCTTCGCGGTCAGCACGTACTCGGGCGGGTCGAGCAGGATCGCGTGGATGCTGGCCCGGCTCGCCTTCAGGTCCTTCTTCAGTTTGGCCCGCGCGGTGCGGATGTCGTTGGCCCGTTTGAGCGCCTCCATCCGCTGGTCCAGGGACCGTTCGGGGGCGGCGGCGGAGATTTTGACTGGGGGGCAGGCATGTGCGGCGGCGAGTATAGCCGCGGGTCGAGCGGCGTGCAAGCCGATCCGGCCCAATTCGCGCCCAAATTCACCTCAACCTCTACTCGAGGTCGAGTACTGGGACGGCCGCGGCCCGTCGCGACCGGCTCGCGACGAGCTCCGCGGCGACCCGCGAGCCCGCCCGTCGGATCGCGGAAATTCTCCGTCCCGACCGCGACCAGACGGCGCTCCGGCGGCGAGGAATTCGCGCGCGTCGGCGCCGCTGGCAGATCCCCCCCATGCCGACCACCGGCAGCTCGACCGCGGCCGCGACCGCGCGCAGCTGCTGCAGCGCGACCGGGCGCACCGCGGGCCCGGAGAGGCCGCCGTGGCCGGCGGCCAGCGCCGGGGCGCCGCGTGCGCGGGTCGATCGCGCTCGCCTTCAGCGTGTTGATCAGCGAGACCGCGTCGGCGCCGCCCTCCTCGGCGGCGACCGCGACCGCCGCCGGGTCGGCGACGTTGGGCGTCAGCTTCACGATCAGCGGCTTCGCGGTCAGCGGCCGCAGCGCCTCCAGCAGCGCCACGGTCTCCGCCGGCTGCTCGCCGACGATCAGCCCCGAGTGGACGTTGGGGCAGGAGACGTTGAGCTCGATCGCGGCGACCTCGTCGCGCTCGGCCACGCCCTCGACCAGTCGGGAGAACTCCTCGCGGCTGGTCGCCATCACCGAGACGATCAGCGGCACCGGCAGCTCGGCCAGCTGCGGCAGGTCCTCGGCGAGGAAGCCGTCCAGGCCCTTGTTCGGCAGCCCGATCGAGTTGATCATCCCCGCGGGCGTCTCCCAGATCCGCTGCGGCGCGTTGCCCGCCCGCGGCTCCGGCGTGATCGTCTTCGAGACGAAGGCGGAGAAGGGGAAGTCCTCGAGCAGGGCGTCGCCGAAGACCCGGCGGGCGGCGATCGCGTCGTAGGTGCCGGAGGCGTTGACCACCGGGTGCGCCAGCGCGATGCCGCAGAACTCGACGCGCCGCGGGTCCGTCACGGCGATCCCACGGTGCTCGGCCGACCTCCGCGCCGCGAGGCTCTCGACTCGCCACCGCGGAAGACCGGGCCGTCGACGCAGAGGCGCATGTAGCCGCCGTCCGGCTTGCGGAACCGCGCAGCCGAAGCAGGCGCCGTAGCCGCAGGCCATCGGCGACTCCAGCGCCAGCTCGCAGGCGACGCCGCGCTCGGCGCAGAGCGCGCGCACCGCCTCCAGCATCGCCGGCGGGCCGCAGGAGTAGACGACGGCGCTGGCGGCGTCGTCGCCGGCGAGCATCGTCGCGAGCAGGTCGGTGACGTAGCCGCGGTGGCCGGCGTGGCCGTCCTCGGTGGCGAGGCCGACCTCGGGCAGAGGTCGCCGGCGAAGAGAGTCGTCGAGGCCGCCGCGGTGCGCGCGTCGCGGAAGCCGAGCAGGACGCGGGCGGCGACGCCGCGCTCGGCGAAGCGGCGGCGCAGCAGCGCCAGCGGGGCGACCCCGATGCCGCCGCCGACCAGGATCGCCCCGGCGGCGCCGGGCGCGACCTCGCGCGGCTCGGCGAAGGCGTTGCCGAGCGGGCCGGTCACCCAGACCCCCTCCCCGGCCTCGAGCTCGCAGAGCCGGTCGGTGCCCGGGCCGACGCCCTCGACCAGGAAGTCGAGGCGGACGCCGCCGCGCGGCCGGGCCGGTCTCGGCGACCGAGATCGCCCGCGGCAGGAAGGGGCGGCCGTCCGCGCTGCTCCCAGCGCTCGGCGGCGGCGAGCATGTAGAACTGGCCCGGCAGCGGCTCCGGGCCCTCGCGGTCGAGCAGCGAGAAGACGCGGTAGCCGCCGGAGGCGCGGTTCTCGCCGACCTCGCAGAGGCGGCCGGCCCGAAGCGGAGCGCGCGCTCATCGCGGCTCGGCGCGGCGCCGTGAGCGCGGCGCCGTGGATCTCCTGCAGGCTGCGCACCTCGGCGTCGCCCTGCGCTGCCGGCGGCGATCGCCCGCGCGGCGGCGGTGGCGCCGGTCATCGTCGTCACGCAGGGGATGCCGTGGCGGACGGCGGCGGTGCGGATCTCGTAGCCGTCGGCGCGGGCGCCGGAGCCGGTCGGGGTGTTGATCACGAGGTCGCAGCGGCGCTCGCGGATCAGGTCGACGACGTGCGGCGAGCCCTCGCCGAGCTTGTTGATCCGGGTCACCGGCACCCCCATCGCGCGAGATCGCCTGGGCGGTGCCGCCGGTCGCGATCACCTCGAAGCCGAGGTCGTGGAAGCGGGCGGCGAGCTGGGTCGCCGCGGGCTTGTCGGTGTCGGTGACGGTGATGAAGACCGCGCCCTCGCTGCGGCAGCGCGCACGCCGGCGGCGGCCTGGGCCTTGCCGAAGGCGGTCGGGAAGTCGGCGGCGATCCCCATCACCTCGCCGGTGCTCTTCATCTCCGGCCCGAGCACCGAGTCGGCGCCGGCGAAGCGGGCGAAGGGCAGCACCGCCTCCTTGACGCTGACGTGCTCGGGCGGGCCGCTCGGGCAGCTCCTGGTCGGCGAGGCGCTCGCCCAGCATCAGCCGGCAGGCGATCTTCGCCAGCGGCACGCCGATCGCCTTGAGACGAAGGGCACCGTGCGCGAGGCGCGCGGGTTGGCCTCGATCACGTAGAGCTCGCCGCCGGCGACCGCCGTACTGGATGTTGATCAGGCCGATCACGCCGAGCTCGAGCGCGATCCGCTCGGTCGTCGCGCGGATCTCCTCGAGCATCTCCTCGCCGAGGCTCAGCGGCGGGATCACGCAGGCCGAGTCGCCGGAGTGGACGCCGGCCTCCTCGACGTGCTGCATGATCCCGGCGACGTAGACCTCGCTCGCCGTCGGCGAGGGCGTCGACGTCGACCTCGATCGCGTTCTCGAGGAAGCGGTCGAGCAGCAGCGGGTGCTCCTGGTCGGCCTTGACGTGGGCCTCGAGGTAGGCGTTGAGGTCCTCGGTCGAGTAACAGATCTCCATCGCCCGGCCGCCGAGCACGTAGGAGGGCCGGACCAGCAGCGGGAAGCCGACCTCTTCGGCGACCGCCGCCGCCTCGTCGGCCGAGAGCGCGGTGCCGTAGGGCGGGTGCTTGATCCCGAGCCGGCGCAGCAGGGCGCCGAAGCGGCCGCGGTCCTCGGCCAGGTCGATCGCGTCGACCGGGGTGCCGAGCAGCGGCACGCCGGCCTCCTCGAGGCGTGCGGGCCAGCTTCAGCGGCGTCTGGCCGCCGAACTGGACGATCACGCCCTCGGGGTGCTCCTGCTCGCAGACGGCGAGCACGTCCTCGGCGGTCAGCGGCTCGAAGTAGAGGCGGTCGGAGGTGTCGTAGTCGGTCGAGACCGTCTCCGGGTTGCAGTTGACCATCACCGCGTCGCGGCCGAGCTCGCGGGCGGTCATCGCCGCGTGCACGCAGCAGTAGTCGAACTCGATCCCCTGGCCGATCCGGTTCGGGCCGGCGCCGAGGATGACGACCGAGTCGCGCTCGCCGCGGCGGACCTCGGAGGCGGCGGGACGCCGTCGGCGCGCGGGCGCTCGTGGGCGGAGTAGTAGTAGGGCGTCGCCGCCTCGAACTCGGCGGCGCAGGTGTCGACCGCCTTGTAGGTGCGGACCAGGCCCTCGGTGCCGTCGCCCTCGCGTGGCCAGCGCCTCGAGCTCGCGCAGGAACCAGCGGTCGACCAGGCAGCGCTCGTGGACCGCCTCGACGTCGAGCCCGCGGCGGAAGGCCTCGAGCACCTGGTCGAAGCGCTCGGCGCAGGGCATCTCGAGCGCCGCCAGCAGCTCCTCGTCGGAGTCGGGGAACTCGGGCGTCGGCGTCGAGCTCGCGCGAGCGCATCGCCTTGGCGAAGGACTCGCGGAAGGTGCGGCCGATCGCCATCGCCTCGCCGACGCTCTGCATGTAGGTCGAGAGCCGGCCCGTCGGCGCCGGGGAACTTCTCGAAGGCGAAGCGCGGGATCTTGGTGACGACGTAGTCGATCGTCGGCTCGAAGGAGGCCGGCGTGGCGCGGGTGATGTCGTTGGGGATCTCCTCCAGCGCGTAGCCGACCGCCAGCTTCGCCGCCATCTTCGCGATCGGGAAGCCGGTCGCCTTCGAGGCCAGCGCCGAGGAGCGCGAGACGCGCGGGTTCATCTCGATCACGACGATCTCGCCGCTCTCGGGGTCGACCGCGAACTGGACGTTGGAGCCGCCGGTCTCGACCCCGATCGCCCGGATCACCTTGATCGCCTGGTCGCGCAGCTCCTGGTAGAGCGGGTCGGTGAGGGTCTGGGCCGGCGCCACCGTGACCGAGTCGCCGGTGTGGACGCCCATCGGGTCGACGTTCTCGATCGAGCAGATGATCACGACGTTGTCGTTGCGGTCGCGCATCACCTCGAGCTCGAACTCGCCCCAGCCGATCACCGACTCCTCGACCAGGACCTGGTTGATCGGGCTCGCCGCGAGGCCCTCGGAGACGACCTGGCGCAGCTCGGTCTCGGTCTGCGGCCGACGCCGCCGCCCTGGCCGCCCATCGTGAAGGCGGGGCGGACGATCGCCGGCAGCGTGATGCGGCCGTCGGCCAGCGCCTCCTCGACCTCGCCGAGGCGTCTCGACCGTCATCGACCAGGGGATCCGCAGGCCCGGCCTCGGTCATCGTCGTGCGGAACTCCTCGCGGTCCTCGGCGCGGCGGATCGCGTCGGCGTCGGCGCCGATCAGCTCGACCCCGAAGCGCTCCAGGGTGCCGTCCTCGTGCAGCGCCATCGCCAGGTTCAGCGCCGTCTGGCCGCCGAGCGTCGGCAGCAGCGCGTCGGGGCGCTCCTTTTCGATGATCTTGGTCACCGGGCCGGGCAGCAGCGGCTCGATGTAGGTGGCGGTGGCGAACTCGGGGTCGGTCATGATCGTCGCCGGGTTCGAGTTGACGAGGACGACCTCGTAGCCCTCCTCGAGCAGCACCTTGCAGGCCTGGACGCCGGAGTAGTCGAACTCGGCCGCCTGGCCGATCACGATCGGGCCGGAGCCGATCAGGAGGATCTTCTGGATGTCGTCGCGGCGCGGCATCAGGCAGGCGGCCAGCGCCAGGAAGCTGTCGAAGAGGTGGCGGGCGTCGTGCGGGCCGGGGCCCGCCTCGGGGTGGTACTGGACGGTGGCGCCGGCGACGTCGCGCAGGACCAGGCCCTCGACCGTGCGGTCGTAGAGGTTGAGCTGGGAGAGCTCGGCGACGCCGAAGTCGGTCTCCCAGCGGACCGGCTCGTCGCCCTCGATCCGCGGCTCCCCGCCGGGGCCGTCGACCGCGAAGCCGTGGTTCTGCGAGGTGATGTCGATCCGCCCCGTCTCCAGGTCCTTGACCGGGTGGTTGGCGCCGCGGTGGCCGAAGGGCAGCTTGTAGGTCTCGAGGCCGACGGCGCGGCAGAGCAGCTGGTGGCCGAGGCAGATGCCGAAGACGGGCCGCTTGCCGACCAGCTCGCGGACGGTGTCGACGACGTAGTCGAGCGCCGCCGGGTCGCCGGGGCCGTTGGCGAGGAAGACGAGGTCGGGATCCTCGGCGAGGACCTGCTCGGCGGAGCTGGTGCAGGGCAGCAGGGTCAGCCTGGCAGCCGCGCTCGCGCAGCTGGCGGACGATGCTCATCTTGATCCCGGTGTCGATCCCGACGACGTGCGGGCCGTCGCCGTCGAAGCGGACCGGCTCCGGCGGGGTCACGGTGCGGGCGAGGTCGGCGCCGTCCATCGAGGGCTCGGCGGCGACCCGCTCGCGCGCCTCGGCCTCGGGCGTCTCGGCCGGGAAGATGCCGCCGCGCATCGCGCCGCGGTCGCGGATGTGGCGGACCAGGGCGCGGGTGTCGACGCCGCTGATCGCCGGCACGCCGCAGTCGCCGAGCCAGTCGAGCCAGCCGCCCTCGGCGGTGGCGGCGTCCTCGCGGTTCTTGGCGTCGCGCATGACGACGCCGCGGGCGTGGACGCGGTCGGACTCCATCGCCGCCGCGCTGACCCCGTAGTTGCCGATCAGCGGGTAGGTGAAGACGATGATCTGGCCCGCGTAGGAGGGGTCGGTGACCGACTCCTGGTAGCCGGTCATCGCGGTGTTGAAGACGACCTCGCCGGTGACCGCGCTCGCGTGCGCCGCAGGCGAGCGCCGTCGAAGCGGGTCGCCGTCCTCGAGCAGCAGGTAGGCGCCGCTCACGCCGCGACCCCGAGCGAGAAGCTGCGCAGGCGGAAGGCGACCTGGCCGGCGGCGACGGTCACCAGCACCCGGCCGGTCAGGGTCCGGCCGGCGCACCAGGAGTTCTGCGAGCGGCTCTCGTAGCCGTCCTCGCCCACCGTCCACTCGGCGCCGAGGTCGCAGAGGGCGACGTTGGCCTCGCGCCCGGCGCCAGGCTCGGGTCGCTCGATCCCGAACGGGCGCGGCGCCGCCGGCCATCCGCTCGACCAGCAGCCCGAGCTCGATCGTCCCGGGCAGGACCAGGTCGGTGTGGAGCGCGGCGAAGGCGGTCTCGAGGCCGGTCACCCCCATCGCCGCCTGCTCGAAGGGGACCTCCTTTTCCTCCGCCTGCGTGCGGGGCGTGGTCGGTGGCGATGCACTCGATCGTGCCGTCGCGCAGGCCCTCGATCAGCGCCTGGCGGTCGGCCTCGGCGCGCAGCGGCGGGTTCATCTTGAAGCGGCGCGGGTCGAGGCTGCGGACCTCCTCGTCGGTGAGGCAGAGGTGGTGCGGGCTGGCCTCGGCGCTGATCTGCACCCCGGCGGCCTTGGCGGCGCGGACGACCTCGACCGACTCGGCCGCGGAGAGGTGCTGGACGTGGATGCGGGCGTCCTCGTAGCCGGCGAGGGCGGCGTCGCGGGCGATCATCGTCGACTCCGAGACCGAGGGGACGCCGGCCAGGCCGAGCGCCGCCGAGACCGGCGCCCTCGTGCATGACGCCGTCGCCGGAGAGCTCGGGGTCCTCCTCGTGCAGGGCGATCGTGCCGCCGCAGAGCCGCTGGTACTGGAGCGCGCGCCGCATCACCCGGGCGCTGCGGATCGGCAGGCCGTCGTCGGAGAAGCCGATCGCGCCGGCCTCGCGCAGCTCGACCATCTCGGTCAGCTCCTCGCCCTCCATGCCGCGGGTGACGGTGGCGAGGAAGCCGACCGGGACCGAGGCGCCGGCTCGCGGGCCTGCTCGCGCAGGGCCTCGACGTCGGCGGCGGTCGAGACCGGCGGCTCGGTGTTGGCCATCGCGAGGATCCCGCAGTAGCCGCCGGCGGCGGCGGAGCGGGTGCCGGTCTCGACGTCCTCCTTGTGCTCGTGGCCGGGGGTGCGGAGGTGGACGTGGGGGTCGAAGAAGGCGGGGAAGGCGTGCAGGCCCTCGGCCTCGACGACCTCGGCGCCGTCGGCGTCGGCCGCTGCCCGGGCGCGGCCAGCTCGGCGATCTCGCCGTCGCGGATGACGACGTCGTGGACGCCGTCGATGCCGGCGACCGGGTCGAGCACGGTCGCCCGGCGCAGGACCAGGTCCGCGCTCCTCGCCGGGGCGGACGTCGAGCGCCTCGGCCGAGGCTCACGCGGGCTGCCCGATCGGGGTCGGCTCGGCGCGCGCCGTCGCCCTCGGCCGAGCGGCGCCGGGCGCTCGCCGCCGGCCAGCAGCTCGTAGAGGATCGCCATCCGCACGACCAGGCCGGCCGCGACCTGCTCGGCGATCAGCGACTGCGGCGAGTCGATCACCTCGCCGGAGAGCTCGACGCCGCGGTTGACCGGGCCGGGGTGCATCAGCAGCTGGCGCGGGCCGAGCCGGCGCGAGTCGATCTGGAAGTTGGCCGCGTACTCGCGGAGCGAGGGGACGAAGCTCTCGCTGCATCCGCTCGCTGCTGCATCCGCAGCGCGTAGACGACGTCGGCCTCGTCGAGCCGGTCGAGCGAGTGGGCGACCTCGCAGCCGAGCTCCTCGATCCCGCGCGGGATCAGCGTCGGCGGGCCGCAGACGGTGACCTCGGCGCCCATCGCGCTGGAAGGCGATCAGGTTGGAGCGGGCGACGCGGCTGTGGAGGACGTCGCCGACGATCCAGATCCGCTTGCCCTCCAGCGAGCCGAGGCGGCGGCGCAGGGTGTAGACGTCGAGCAGCGCCTGGCTCGGGTGCTCGTGCTTGCCGTCGCCGGCGTTGACGACCGCGGCCTCGGTCCAGCTCGGCGACCAGCTGGGCGGCGCCGGCGTAGGGGTGGCGGATCACGATCGCCGCCGGGTCGTAGGCGGAGAGGGTCGCGACCGTGTCCTTCAGCGACTCGCCCTTGTCGACCGAGGAGCCGGCGGCCTTGACCGAGACGAGGTCGGCGGAGAGCCGCTTCGCGGCCAGCTCGAAGGAGGAGCTGGTGCGGGTGCTCGACTCGTAGAAGAGGGTGACGACGGTGCGGCCGCGCAGGGTCGGCACCTTCTTGATGTCGCGGCGGCCGACCTCGGCGAAGCTCTCGGCGCGGTCGAGGATCGCCTCGATCTCCTCGCGGCGAGAGCTGCTCGATCGCCAGCAGGTGCTTCATGCGCAGCGCCTCCGCGCCGGCTCGGAGATCGTCACCTGGTCGACCCCGTCGCTCTCCTCGAGGCGGACGTTGACCCGCTCCTCGCGGGCGGTCGGCAGGTTCTTGCCGACGTAGTCGGGGCGGATCGGCAGCTCGCGGTGGCCGCGGTCGCAGAGCACCGCGAGCTGGACCCGGCGCGGGCGGCCGTAGTCGAAGAGCGCCTCGATCGCCGCGCGCACGGTGCGGCCGGTGAAGAGGACGTCGTCGACGAGGACGACGGTGCGCTCGGTGAGGTCGAAGTCGATGTGGGAGGCGTGGACGACGGGCTGGGTGTCGGGCGCCTTGGCGCCGACGTCGTCGCGGTAGAAGGAGATGTCGATGTCGCCGATCGGCAGCTCGGCGCCGGTCAGCTCGCCGAGCAGGGTGTGCAGGCGGCGGGCGAGGAGGGCGCCGCGAGTGTGGATTCCGACGATCGCGAAGCCCTCGGGATCGGGGTTCTTCTCGGCGATCTCGTGGGCGATCCGCTGCAGCGTTCGCCGCAGGTCGTCGCGCTCGAGCACGACCTTCTCGCTCACTCTTTCGCTTCCTTCCTGGCCTCTCGGGACCGGGTTAAAGGACGGCCGCAGCGTAGCAGCGCGGGCGGCGAGGTCCGGTATGGCCTCGCCCTCACGAACTGCGGGAGGTTCGGTCGGGCCGTGCCGGACCGCCTCGTCGCGGGCTCCGTTCGGGACCAGCTCGGGGTCGCCCGCGCTCGGGGAAGGGGATCTCGATGAGGTCGAAGTCGCGGGGGGCGACGGTCGGTCTCGAAGACCTCCCGGGCCTCCTCGAGCACCTGCGCCGACGTGGTAGCGGGAGGAGATGTGGACGAGGGCGAGCATCTTGACCTGCGCCTCGCGGGCGACCGCGGCCGCCTGGCCGACCGTCGAGTGGCCGGTTTCGGCGGCCCGCTGCGCCTCCTCCTCGGCGAAGCTGGCGTCGTGGACCAGCAGCTCGGCGTCGGCGCGCGGCGGCGACCGTCGCCGGGCGAGGGCGCGGTGTCGCCGGTGATCACGATCGTCCGGCCCGGGCGCGGCTGCGCCCACCACCTGCTCGGGGCGCGACCGGGCCGGCGGCGCCCTGCGACCTCCTCCCCGCGCTGCAGCGCGGCGAAGGCGGGGCCTTCGGGCACGCCGAGCCGCTTCGCCGCCTCGAGGTCGAAGCGGCCCGGGCGCTCGTCCTCGACCAGCGCGTAGCCGTAGGCGCGCACGCTGTGCTCGACCTCGAAGGGCTCGCACCTCGTAGCCGTCGTGGGCGACCGACGTCGCCCGGCTCGAGCTCGACCAGCTCGAGCCGGAAGCCGATCCGGCCGATCGAGCGGCCGAGCGTCCGTGAACAGGTCGCGCAGCCCGCGCGGCCCGTAGACCGTCAGCGGCGCCTCGCGGTCGGTCAGGTCGTAGCGTTTTCAGCAGCCCCGGCAGGCCGAGGAAGTGGTCGGCGTGGAAGTGGGTGAGGTAGATCTCGTCGACCTGGACCAGCCCCAGCGACCGCTGCAGCTGCCGCTGCGTCCCTTCGCCGCAGTCGAACATCAGCCGTTCGCCGCCACGCGAGACGAGCACGCTCGCGGTCGAGCGCCGCGCCGAGGGCACCGAGCCGCCCGGTGCCGAGGAAGGTCGACCGAGAGGTCCATGGGCCGGCGAGCCTACGCGAGCGGCTACGCTAGCGGCTGAAGCTGACTGGCCCTCGGCGCCCGTAGCTCAGCTGGATAGAGCGCTTCCCTCCGGAGGAAGAGGCCACAGGTTCGAATCCTGTCGGGCGCGTTCGAGCTGCGTCGTGCGCGTCAGGCGGGCTGAAGCGGGCCCGCCACTCCTCGCGGTCGAACCTCGGCCGGCTCGGTCTCGGCGAGGAAGCGCTCGAGGACGGCGACGAAGCGGCCCGGCGCCTCGAGCTGCGGCAGGTGGCCGACGCCGTCGAAGATCTCGAGGCGGCTGCCGGGCAGCGTCTCGTGGGCCTCTTCGGCGTGGCTCGACCGGGATGATCGGGTCGCGGGCGCCCCAGACGATCAGCATCGGCAGCGCCTCGGCGAGGTAGAGGCGGTCGGCGGCGGCGACCCGCTGGCCCGTCGGTGCCGACGACCGAGCGCAGGGTCGCCAGGAAGGCCCTGCGGCGCTCGGAGTCGGCGAGCGAGGCGTAGCCGCGGGCGACCTCGGCGACGTCGGCGTTGGGACGCAGGCCGAGCGCGCCGAGGCCGCGGCCGAGCACCGAGCCGACCCGCCGGCCGACGCCGGCGGTGGCGGCGATGAAGAGGTCGGCGCCGGGCAGCGCGGCGGCGCGCAGCACCGGGCTGACCTCGGGGCCGAGGCCGCCGCTGGAGACGAGGCCAGGCGCTCGACCATCTCGGGGAACTGGTAGGTGAACTGCATCGCGATGCCGCCGCCGAGGGAGTGGCCGACCAGGGTCGCGCGCTCGTGGCCGAGCGCGAGCAGCAGGTCGCGCAGGCCGGCGGCCAGGCCGCCCAGCGAGTAGTCGCCTCCGCCGGGCTCGGAGACCCGTGGCCGGGCAAGTCGGGGGCGATCACGGTGTGGCGCCGGGCGAGCGGCTCGATCACCGACTCCCAGTTCTCGGAGCGTGCCGGCCATGCCGTGGATCAGCAGCAGCACCGGGCCGGCGCCGGCCTCCACGTAGCTGACCGAGCGGCCGTGCACGAGGGCCGTCTTTGTCTCGACCGCGGCGGGGTGCAGCGGGGTCGGCTTGGCGGCCACGCGACACGGTACCCTCGGCGAGCGGCCCAACGGAGCTCCGACGGCCGCCGGTTTCAATACTGTCGCGGCTGTGACGCGCCGGCCCGGACAGCCGCCCGCCCCGCGGGGCGCTGATCGTGGTCGCGGTCGGCCTGCTCGCCTGCCTCGCCGCGGCGCTGCTGGCCACCGACAAGAGCGGCGGCGAAGCGGCGAACCTCGAATGGGTCCAGACGCCCCGATCCCCGACTCCAAGGCGGTCGCGGTGCCGGGCGGCAACGAGAAGATGCAGCTGGTCGACGGCGGATCAACGCCACCGGCACCAACGTCAGCGGCTACTCGCTCTTCCGCGTCGCCTCGACGCTGCGGATCGACGCCGGCGCGCCGGTCGGCGACGGCCGCATCCTCTGCTCGATGAGGCGGGCGCCGGAGCGAAATCGCCCAGAGCTCGGGCGGCCTGCGCGCGACCTACCCGCGCTCCTCGGAAGCAGGCATCTTCAGCCAGGAGTCCCGGAAGTGATGCTGATCGACTTCAGCTCCCACGGCGCCGAACTCGCCGTGCTCGAAACCGTAGGGCTCCCAGAGTTCACCAAAGAAAACGGCGTCAAGCTCGAATGGCCCGAATTCGATAAGGGACCGAGCGCCTCAAATACTCCATCGCCGGGCAAACCGAACGACCTCCTTCGCTGCCGTTCTACACGATCTGGAAGACGACGACCGTGTCCTGCACCCGGTCTCCTGCACGATCACCACCGGCGCCGGCAAAGCGACCGCCGCACCGAAGGCGCGCTGAAGAACCTTCCGCCGCCGATTGACGAAGAACCCGAAGAGGAAGCTGAAGAAGAGGCAGAGGAAG
>CAWHSV010000008.1:0-157529 GCA_963832065.1 uncultured Actinomycetes bacterium | reverse complement strand
TACGGGGTCAGCTGGCGCGGTGCTCGAGTGGGTCGAGGTCAGCACCGCCGCCGGCGCCGAGCGTCGCCGGCCCGAGCAGCTCGGCTTCGCCTACCGGCGCTCGAACCTGGGCTCGGGCGAGATCGTCTCCCGGGCCAGCTTCCAGCTGCGCCCGGCCGACCCGGCGGAGATTCGCGCCACCCTGGCGGCGATGCGGGAGCGGCGCCGCGAGGCCCAGCCCTCGGGGATCAAGACCTTCGGCTCGACCTTCAAGAACCCCGACGACGAGCGCGCCGAAGGTCGCTCGGCTGGGCAGCTGCTCGAGGCCGCCGGTTGCCGCGGCCTGAGCCATGGCGGCGCGCGCTTCTCCGCGAAGCACGCCAACTTCGTCGAGAACACCGGCGAGGCGACCACCGCCGACGTGCTGGAGCTGATGGCGGCGGGCCGGCGCCGGGTCCACGAGCGCTTCGGGGTCGAGCTGGAGCCGGAGGTCCAGGTGCTGGGCGAGGTGCGCTGGCCCAGCAGCTGGGAGCTGTGAGACGTCGACTGCTGGCGATCGGCCTCGTCGTCGCCGGCATCGCCGCGGTCTACTTCTTCCTCGTCCGCGACACCGCCCTCGCGCCGCAGGTGGCGGCGCCGAAGCGACCTCCACGCTCGGCAGCGGCGAAGGGGCGATCGCCGTCAGCGCCGGCGGCGCGATCGTCACCTGGCTGCCGCTGCCGGAGGAGCCCGAGCTACCGGAGCTACCGCTTGTCCGAGCCGCCCGAAAGGCGGCCGCCTGGCCGGCCCGATGCTGGAACAGGCGCGGGTCCTCGGCGCCGCTCCCGCGACCCTGCGGCCCTTCCTCTCGCGCAGCTACTATGGCGAAAGCGGGGTCGACGTGGAAACGACCTCGGGGATCGAACTGCGCTTCGGCGACGATTCCCAGGCCAAGCGCAAGTGGAAGGCGGCCGCCGCGGTCCTCGCCGATCCCTCGATCGAAGCGCTCGATTACGTCGACCTGCATGCCCCGGCCAGACCGGCGATAGGCGGCTCTGGGCATACGCTTCCGCCTGCTCCCTGAACCCTCGACCAAAGGGTGAGAGTACGGCAAAGTCTCAAGTAAGCATTGAGACTTTGCCCCTGCAGGATGCCTGTCGCCGGTTTGACAGACACGCCACAATGCCCTACGTTCAGCGCAATTTCCGCGGTTGAAGCAGCGGCTCGAACCCTAGAGCGTTGCTGAAGCCTCGGACGGAACAAAGGCTCAACTCAACCAACAGCTGTCTCGCCCGCCCTCGAGGTCGGCGAAGGAGAAATCGGGAGATGGAATCCACTTACCTCGCGGTCATAAAGGTCGTCGGAGCGGGCGGCGGCGGTACCAACGCGGTCAGCCGCATGATCGATGCCGGCATTCGCGGCGTCGAGTTCGTCGCGGTCAACACCGACGCTCAGGCGCTGCAGGCCTGCGACGCGGACATCAAGCTCTCGATCGGGCAGGAGCTGACCCGCGGCCTCGGCGCCGGCGGCAACCCCGAGGTCGGGGCGGGCGCCGCGGCGGAGAGCCGCGATGAGATCAAGGAGGCGCTGAAGGGCGCTGACATGGTCTTCGTCACCGCCGGCGAGGGCGGCGGCACCGGCACCGGCTCGGCGCCGGTGATCGCCGAGATCGCCAAGGAAGAGATCGGCGCCCTCACGGTCGGCGCCGTCACCAAACCTTTCGAGTTCGAGGGCAAACGGCGGATGCAGCAGGCGCTCGAGGGGATCGAGAAGCTGCGCAACAACGTCGACACCCTGATCATCGTCCCCAACGAGAAGCTGCTGCAGGCGGTCGAGCGGCGCACCAGCGTGCTCGAGGCCTTCCGCCAGGCCGACGACATCCTGCGCCAGGGCGTGCAAGGCATCACCGACCTGATCACGATCCCCGGCCTGATCAACCTCGACTTCGCCGACGTGCGCACGATCATGCGCGACGCCGGCTCGGCCCTGATGGGGGTCGGCTCCGCCTCCGGCGAGGCCCGCGCCCTCGACGCCGCCAAGGCGGCGATCACCTCGCCGCTGATCGAGGAGTCGATCAAAGGCGCGACCGGGATGCTGCTGAACATCACCGGCCCCGAGGACCTCGGCCTGTTCGAGGTCAACGAGGCGGCCCAGCTGGTCCAGGCCGAGGCCGACGACAACGCCAACATCATCTTCGGCTCCGTCGTCGACCAGTCGATGAAGGACGAGGTCCGGGTCACGGTCATCGCCACCGGCTTCGAGGGCTTCGAGCTGCTGGCGCGCTCGCCGCAGCGGGTGCGGCGGCGTTACGAGACGAAGCCGCGGATCGCGGCCGATGACACCGACATCCGCAAACTTCGGGTTTCGGATGACGACATTGACGTGCCGGGGTTTTTGAAGGATTAGGTCGGGCGTGGGAGGTCGGGCGCCCCTTCCTCAGAGGCCGTCGCGCAGCCTGGGGCGCTTGTCGCGCTTCGGCTTGTCGGTCCGGGAGCCTCTGAGGAAGGGGCGCCCGACCTTCTTCGACGCTGGCTCGTCAATAGCCTGCGGGACGTGAGCGACCTCCGGCGCACGTCTCTGTATGAGCAGCACGAGCAGCTCGGGGCGAAGATCGTTCCGTTTGCCGGGTGGGAGATGCCGGTTGCCTACGAGGGGATCCGGGAGGAGCATTCGGCGGTGCGGCGGCACGTTGGCATGTTCGACGTGTCGCATATGGGCGAGGTCGAGGTGGAGGGCCCGGGCGCCCTGCGCTTTCTGCAGCGGGTGCTCTCCAACGACGTTGCCGAGATGGAGATCGGAGGCGCGCAGTACTCGTGCCTCTGCGACGAGTCGGGCGGCGTGCTCGACGATCTCTTCGCCTACCGGCTCGGCGGCGACCGCTACCTGATCGTCACCAACGCCGCCAACCACGGGGGCGACCTCGCCTGGCTCGGGCGCTGGAGCCGCGAGTTCGATGTCATCGTCCGCGACGTCGCCGACCGCTACGCGATGCTCGCCGTGCAGGGCCCGCACGCCCGGGCGGTCCTCGTCCGTACCCTCGGGATCGAGCTGCCGCCGCGGATGCGGGTCCTCCACGCTCGCGTCGGCAACCGCCCGGCGCTCGTCTGCGGCACCGGCTACACCGGCGAGGACGGCGTCGAGCTACTGCTCGATCCCGAGGTGGCGCCGCCGATCTGGGCCGAGCTGCTCGACGCCGGCATCGTCCCCTGCGGGCTCGGCGCCCGCGACACCCTGCGGCTCGAGGTCTGCTTCCCGCTGCACGGCAACGAGCTGACCCCGGAGCGCAACCCGATCGAGGCCGGCCTCGGCTGGTGCTGCGCCGAGCAGACCGGCTTCGTCGGCGCCGAGGCGGTGGCGCGGGCGCGCGCCGAGGGCACGGCGGAGCGGCTGGCGCCGTTCCTGATCGAGGGCGCCGGCATCCCCCGCGGAGGCAACGCCGTCCTCAGCGGCGAGGCGCCGGTCGGTGTCGTCACCAGCGGCACCTTCTCGCCCTCGCTCGAGGTCGGCGCCGGCATGGCCTACGTCCGCGCCGATCTCGCCGAGCCGGGAACCGAGCTCGAGATCGACGTGCGCGGCAAGCGCCGCGCCGCCCGGGTAGCTTCCAAACCCCTCTACCGAAGGAGCTGAGCCTTGTCAGACGCGAACTACCCCGACGACCTCCGCTACCACGACCAGCACGACTGGGTGCGCCTGGAGGGCGACGAGCACGCAGTCTTCGGCATCACCTGGTATGCCCAGGACTCGCTCGGCGAGGTCGTCTTCTTCGACCCGCCGGAGGTCGGCGAGGCGGTCGATAAAGACTCTTCCTACGCCGAGGTCGAGTCGGTCAAGGCGGTCTCCGACGTGATCGCGCCGATGTCGGGCGAGATCGTCGAGGTCAACGACGCGCTCCAGGACACGCCGGAGAAGATCAACGAAGACCCCTACGGCGAGGGCTGGCTGGTCAAGGTGCGCCTAACCGCGCCGCAGGAGTTAGAGGCGCTGCTCGGCGCCGGCGAATACCGCAAGCTGCTGGAAAGCTAGGGCGCAGCCCCCGCCCGTCGCTCCCGTAGCCTTGGGAGCGTGAGCCGCTACACCTCAGCCACGCCCGCCGACCGGGCCGAGATGCTCGCCGCGATCGGCGCCGACTCGGTCGCCGAGCTGTTCGAGCAGATCCCGGCGCCGCTGCGCCTGGGCCGGCCGCTGGCGCTGCCGGAGGGGCTGAGCGAGACCGAGGTCCACGAGCGGCTGGCGGCGCTGGCCGGGCGCAACGCCGACGCCGAACGGGAGGTCTGCTTCGTCGGCGCGGGGATGTACGACCACTACGTGCCGGCGATCGTCGACGCGATCGTCCAGCGCTCCGAGTTCCTCACTCCGTACACGCCCTACCAGCCGGAGATCTCCCAGGGCGGGCTGCAGGTGATGTTCGAGTTCCAGACGGCGATGTCGGAGCTGACCGGGCTGCCGGTCTCCAACGCCGGTCTCTACGAGGGGCCGTCCTCGGTCGCCTCGGCGGGCTACCTGGCGATGGGTGCGACCAGGCGCCGCCGCTTCGTCGTCTCGCGCGGCGTCCATCCGCACAGCCGCGAGACGCTCGCGACCTACTCCGCGGGCTATGGCGCCGAGGTGGTCGAGGTCGGCCTCGCGGGCGGCGTGACCGACGCCGCGGGCCTCGCCGACGCCGTCGACGGCGAGACCGCTGCCGTCTTCCTGCAGAGCCCCAACTTCCTCGGCGCGGTCGAGGACGTCGAGGCGCTGGGCGTCGCGGCGAAGGAGCACGGGGCGCTGCTGGTCGTCGCCTGCGACCCGATGACGCTCGGCATCCTCAGGCCACCCGGCGAGTGCGGCGCCGACATCGCCCTCGGCGAGGGACAGCCGCTGGGCAACCGGCTCGACTTCGGCGGCCCTTCGTTTGGCTTCTTCTGTGCGACCGCGGAGCAGATCCGGCGCATGCCCGGCCGGATCGCCGGCGAGACCGAGGACGTCGACGGCCGCCGCGGCTTCGTCCTCGCTCTGCAGACGCGCGAGCAGCACATCCGTCGCGAGAAAGCGACCAACAACATCTGCACCGCGCAGGCCCTGAACGCGCTCGCGGCGATGGTCCACCTCGCCTGGCTCGGCCGCCACGGCTTCCGCGAGCTGGGCGAGCTGCTGGCCCGGCGCACCGCCTACGCGCGTGAGCGCCTCGCCGCCGTCGACGGCGTCGAGCTCCTGCACGAGGCGCCGGTCGCGCGCGAGTTCGCGCTGCGCCTGGACGCCCCCGTCGCCGCCGTGCTCGACCGCTGCGCCGAGCGCGGCATCGCCGCCGGCTACCCGCTCGGCCGCGAGTACCCCGAGCACGAGGACGGCCTCCTCGTCGCGATCACCGAGCGCCGCACCCGCGCCCAGATCGACGAGCTCGCCGAGGCCCTCGGCGCGGCGGTCGCCGCCGAGCGGAGCGCGCTCACGTCCGCGGAGGACGCAAGCGCGCCCCTGACGGGAGGGGCGGGCTGATGGCGCTGACCGAGACCCCGATGCAGGCCGAACGGGCGCAGACGATCTACGAGAAGTCGAAGCCGGGTCGCCGCGCCGCGGTCCTGCCCGCTGCCGAAGTGCCGGAGGCGCCGCTGGCGGAGCTGATCCCGGCGCAGCTCTTGCGCTCCGAGCCACCGCGGCTGCCGGAGATCGCCGAGCCGGAGATCGTCCGCCACTACAATCGGCTCTCGCGGCGCAACTTCGATCTCGACAGCGGCTTCTACCCGCTCGGCTCCTGCACGATGAAGCACAACCCGCGGCTCAACGAGCGGGTGGCGGCGCTGCCCGGCCACGCCCGTCTGCACCCGGCGCAGGATCCCCGCCGCGCCCAGGGCGCCCTGGAGCTGATGTGGCTGCTGCAGCAGTCGCTGAGCGAGATCTGCGGCCTGCCGCACGTCAGCCTGCAGCCCTCGGCCGGCTCCCACGGCGAGCTCGCCGGCCTGCTGCTGACCCGCGCCTACCACGCCGACCGCGGCGAAGAGCGGACCAAGGTCCTCGCTCCCGACACCTCGCATGGCACCAACCCGGCCTCGGTGACGATGGCCGGCTACGAGGTGGTCAAGATCGCGACCAACGAGCGCGGCGGGGTGGAGATGGACGACCTCCGCGCCAAGGTCGACGAGGGGGTCGCCTGCCTGATGCTGACCAACCCCAACACGCTCGGCCTCTTCGACGAGAACATCGCCGAGATCGCCGGCCTGATCCACGCGGCGGGGGGGACGCTCTACTACGACGGCGCCAACCTCAACGCGGTGATGGGCCACTCGCGCCCCGGCGACATGGGCTTCGACATCGTCCACGTCAACCTGCACAAGTCGTTCAGCCAGCCCCACGGCGGCGGCGGCCCCGGGGCCGGCCCGATCGCCGTCTCCGACCGGATCGAGCCCTTCCTGCCGCGCCCGCAGGTGGTGCGGCGCGAGAGCGAGAACGGCCACGGCCCCTTCTACGACCTCGACCACGAGCGGCCCAAGTCGATCGGCCGCCTGCGCGGCTTCCAGGGCAACTTCGGCGTCTTCGTCCGCTCCTACGCCTACATCCTCAGCCTCGGCGCCGACGGCCTCGCCGAGGCCTCGGAGACCGCCGTCCTCAACGCCAACTACCTGAAGGCCCGCCTCGCGGAGGGTCGCGCCGGGCAGCGCCTCCCGGTCGCCTTCGACCGCCACTGCATGCACGAGTTCGTCCTCTCCGGCAAGCCGATGAAGAGGGAGCTCGGGCTCGCCACCCTCGACCTCGCCAAGCGCCTGCTCGACTTCGGCTTCCACCCGCCGACCGTCTACTTCCCGCTGCTGGTCGAGGAGGCGCTGATGATCGAGCCGACCGAGACCGAGACCAAGGAGAGCCTCGACGCCTTCGCCGACGCCGTCGAGCAGATCCTCGCCGAGGCCGAGTCCGACCCCGAGATCGCCAAGAACGCCCCCTACACGACCCCAGTCCGCCGCCTCGACGAGGTCAAGGCGACCCGTCGCCCGGTTGTCCGCCAATCTGACCCAGAGTAGATTCTACGTTGCAACGTATCATTTGCTACGCTTAAACGTAGAAGATGGCACGCGCGGAACGTAACCCAACCAACCCCTTCGTCTTCGCCCGGCCGCTCGAGCCAAACGACTTGGTCGACCGCGAAGACGAGCTCGCTCTGCTCGCCGAGCGCCGCGAGGCCGGCGTCAACACCAGGCTCGCGAGCCCCCGCGATTACGGTAAGACGAGCCTGTTGCACCGGGCGGTGTTCGACGCGCGCCAGGCCGGAGCGGGCGCCGTGCTCGTCGATCTCTACGGCGTCCGCACGCCGGGCCAGATGGCGGCGCAGATCGAGCGGGCCTACGAGGCCCTTCCGGCCGGGCCGCTGCGGCGGGCGTACACGAGCCTGCGCAAGCGGGGCGGCCAGCTCGGGGTGCAGACGCCGCTCGGCGGCGCCTCGCTGGGGTTCGGCGCGGGCGAGGCCGGCGAGCGAGCGCTGCTCGACGCGCTCGATTTACCGCTGCAGCTGCATCGACGGACCGGCCAGCCGATGCTGGTCGCCTTCGACGAGTTCCAGTCGGTCCTCCAGGCCAAGCTCGACGCGCTGATACGCAGCGTCATCCAGCACCACGGCGCCGGCGTCACCTACGTCTTCTCGGGCTCGCACCCGGGAATGATGCTCTCCCTCTTCGCCGACAGGCGCCGGCCCTTCTACGGACAGGCCGCGCCGCTCGCGTTGGGAAGCCTGCCGCGGGAGGCGCTCGCCGACTACGTCGCCGAACGGTTCGAGCGAACGGGACGGGACTCTGGCCGGGCCCTGGAGTGGCTGCTCGATCTCGTCGCCGGCCACCCGCAGCGCTCGATGCTCTTCGCCCATCTGCTCTGGCGCCACACCGATGCCGGGACGGAGGCGGGGGAGGAGCAGTGGACGGCGGCGTACGAAGAGGCCTGGGACTACCTGCAGGGCGATTTCGAGGCGACCTGGGACGCTCTCTCGCGGATCGAGGCCGGGGTCGTCGAGGCGGTGGCGGCGGGGGTGTCGAGCCTGACCGGAAAGGTGGGGCGGGAGATGTACGGCCTGCCGGCCGGGTCGGCGGCCCCCGATGCCGCCCGGCGCCTGGTCGACAGAGGCCTGCTGGCCCGCGTCGGCGGAGGCCGGACCGGCGCCCTCGAGCTGGTCGACCCGGTCTTCACCCGCTGGGTGTCCTCCGGGCGTCGCTGGCTCGTCGGCTGAAGGGAGCTCAGAGCTCCGGCAGCGTCTGCGTCAGCTCCAGGACCGGGGCGAAGAGGTCGCCGTGCTCCTCGACCCGCTCCAGCACTTCACCGGCCTCGAAGACGAGCGAGGTGGCGTCTTCGTTCGCGGCGGCGTGGGCCACCTCGTCCCAGGCTGACCGGCGTCGAGGCGGTGGGACGTTCGCGGGCCCGCAGCGAGTAGACGGCGATCGTCGTTTTGCTGCGGTGGTTCTGGGACCAGTCGACGAAGACCTTGCCGCCGCGTTCTTCCTTCTTCATCTTCGAGACGACCCGGTCGGGGGTCTGCTTTTCCAGCAGCTGGGCGATCGCTTTGGCGAACGGTTTGGTCGTCTCGTAGCTGACCTTTTTCGAGTTGAGCGGGACGTAGACCTGCAGCCCCTTCGAGCCGGAGGTCTTGGGAAAGCACTGGAGGCCGAAGTGGTCGAACAGCTCGCGCAGGCGCAGCGCCACCCGGCAGCAGTCGACGACGTCGGCCGGCGGCCCGGGATCGAGGTCGAAGACGAGCACGGTCGGCCGCGTCGGCGCCCGCCCGAGCGAGAGCGAGGGGTGCAGCTCGATCGCCGCCAGCTGCGCCATCCAGATCAGGGTCGGCAGGCTGTCGCAGACGCAGAAGTCGATGTTGCCGGCGTTGGGGCCGGCGCGGACGTTCGTCGTCTTCACCCATTTCGGCCGGTGCTTGGGACAGCGCTTCTCGAAGAAGGCGGCGTCGAGGTCGTCGACGCCTTCGGGGAAGCGCCGCAGGGTCACCGCCCGCCCGTTCAGGTGCGGGATCATCGCCGCCGCCACCTTGGCGTAGTAGTCGACGACCTCGCCCTTGGCGAAGCCGGCCTTCGGGTAGAGGACCTTGTCGAGGTTGGTGAGCTTCAGCTCACGCCCGTCGACCTCGACGATGCGGCCCGAGGCCACGGGCTACTTGGCGGACTTCGCTTTGGATCGCGAGCTTTTCTTCGCCCGCGAGGAGGAGCTTTTCGCCGTCTTTTTCTTTTTGGCGGGCGCCGCTTTCTTGGCGCCGTCGCCTTTGACCGCGGCGATGCTCTCCTCCAGCGCCGCCATCAGGTCGGGCGCCTTGGTCGCTTTCGGCGCCTCCGTTTCCGACGCGACGATCTCCTTGCCTTCGGCCTTGCGCTCGATCAGCGACATCAGCTCCTCGCGGTACTCGTCGCGGTAGGCGCCGGGGTCGAACTCGGTGCTGAGCGAGTCGATCAGCTGCTCCGCCATCTGCTGCTCTTTCTTGGCGACTTTCGCTGCTTTCTCCGGGACCACGTCATCGAGCTCGTCGACCGGGACGACCTCGTCGGCGAAGCGCATCGTGGTCAGCGTCAGCACCCCGTCGGTGGCGCGGAGCGCCGCCAGGTGCTCCTTGTTGCGGAAGACGAAGCGGGCGATCGCCACCTTGCCGGAGGCCTCCATCGCCTTCGCCAACAGCGAGTAGGCCTTCTCGGCGCCCTCGGCCGGGCCGAGGTAGTAGGGGCTGTCGAAATAGATCGGGTCGATCTCCTCGAGGTCGACGAAGTCCTTGACCTCGATCGCCCGGGTCTTCTCCGGCGCCAGCGCCGACATCTCGTCCTTGCTGATCGGCACGTACTGGCCGGGGGTGATCTCGTAGGCCTTGACGATGTTCTCGTAGGGGACCTCCTCATCGGTCCCCTCGGCGACCCGCCGGTGTTTGATCCGGGCGCTGTCGGAGTCGCGGATCTCGCGCAGGGCGATGCTGCGCCGCGCGACCGCGCTGTAGAGCTTCACGGGCACGTTGAGGAGCCCAAAGCTGATCGAACCGCTCCAGATTGCTCTCGCCATCAGCAGATCACCTACCCGGATTGTTCCAGTCCATCCAAACGGCGGACAACCGCCCCGGCGGGGCGGGAGCCATCTTGCGTCGGACCGGTGGGAACATGCGGCGATGCTGTTCGAGCTGCGA
Organism: uncultured Actinomycetes bacterium; assembly: GCA_963832065.1. GTDB lineage: Bacteria > Actinomycetota > Thermoleophilia > Solirubrobacterales > 70-9 > VAYN01. The sequence continues at coordinate 147,451 of CAWHSV010000008.1, read as the reverse complement.
GAGGTCGGCCTCAGCCGCGGCGGCCGCACGGTCCTCGACGCGGTCAGCGTCGCGATGCCCGCCGGCGCGACCGCGATCGTCGGCCCATCCGGCAGCGGCAAGTCGACCTTGCTGCGCCTGCTCAACCGCCTCGCCGACCCCGATCGCGGCGAGATCGAATACCGGGGCGCCCGCTCGGCGACTACGACCCCTTGGCCCTGCGGCGCGAGGTGGCGCTGGCGCCGCAGCTGCCCGCCCTGCTCGAGGGCACGGTCGAGTCGAACCTTCGTTACGCCGCCCGCCTCGCCGGCGAGGAGCTCGACCCGGGGCGCTGCCTGCGCCTTGCCGGCCTCGGTCCCGAGTTCGCCGGCCGCGACGTCGGCCGGCTCTCGGTCGGCGAGCAGCAGCGGGCGATGCTGGCGCGCGCCCTGGCTCAGGCGCCGAAGGTGCTCCTGCTCGACGAGCCGACCTCGGCGCTCGACCACGCCGCCCGCGACGCGATCGAGGCGGCGCTGAGCGAGCTGCAGCGGGAGCTGGAGATCTCGGTCGTTCTGGTCAGCCACGATCCCGAGCAGGCGCGGCGGCTGAGCGATTGGGTGGTGCGGCTGGAGGCGGGCCGCGTCGTCGACGCGGGGCCGCTGGAGCGGGTGCTGGCGTGATCCCCCTGGCCGCGACGAGCTCGATCCACGTCTCGCTCGGGCAGGTCGCCGCCTCGCTCGCCCTGGTGGCGCTGGCGGCGGCGATCTCGTTCTGGTGGAAGGCCGACCTCGAGCGCGACATCGGCGTCGCCGCGATCCGCTCGCTGATCCAGCTGACCGCGATCGGCTATGCGATCGAGCTGATCTTCGATGCCGACTCGATCTGGCTCGTCTTCGTCCTGCTGGCGGTGATGGTCCTGTTCGGGGCGCTGACCGCGCGCAACCGCGCGACCAAGGTCCCCGCCCCCTTTGGCCCGTTGCTGACCGCCCTGGCGCTGGCCGGCGCGACCACGCTTGGGCTGGTCGTCGCCCTCGGCATCTTCGACCCGACGCCGCGTTACCTGGTTCCCGTCGGCGGCATGGTGATCGGCAACGCGATGACCGCCGCGGCGGTGGCGCTGAACCGGCTCGGCGACGAGATCGGCGACTCCCGCGACCGGATCGAGGCCACCCTGGCGCTCGGCGCCACCGCCCGCGAAGCGGCGATGCCGACGGTCCGCCGCGCCTTGCGCTCGGGGATGATCGCCCTGGTCGACTCGACCAAGACCACCGGCCTGATCTTCTTCCCGGGGACGATGGTCGGGATGCTGCTGGCCGGCGCCGACCCGACCGACGCCGTGCGCCTGCAGCTGATCCTCCTCTACGCCCTGCTCGGCAGCGTCGCGATCGCCGCTCTCGTCGCAACCGGCCTCGCCTATCGCAACTTCTTCACCCCAGCCCAGCAGCTGCGCGAGCCGGGCTCCTAGACTCGGGGGTGTGTCCCGCCAGCAGCGACTGACGCTGATCGCGACGATTCTCGGGTCCACCGTCGTCTTCCTCGACGGCACCGTGGTCAACGTGGCCTTGCCGGCGATCAGCGGCGACCTCGACGCCGGGCTCGCCGGCCAGCAGTGGGTGGTCGAGGCCTACATGCTGACGCTGGTCTCGCTGCTGCTGGTCGGCGGCAGCCTCGGCGACCAGTTCGGGCGGCGGCGCATGTTCGTCACCGGTCTCATCGCCTTCGGCGCCACCTCGCTGCTCTGCGCCGTCGCCCCCTCCGACGAGCTCCTGGTCGCGGCGCGGGCCCTGCAGGGCATCGCCGGGGCGTTGCTGGTGCCGGGATCGCTGGCGATCGTCGCCGCCACCTTCGAGGGCGAGGAGCGCGGCAAGGCGGTCGGCACTTGGACCGCGTGGACGGGGATCGCGACCGTGATCGGCCCTGCGGGCGGCGGCGCCCTGATCGGGCTGCTCTCCTGGCGGGCGATCTTCTGGGTCAACCTGCCGTTGATCGTGGTGACGGTGGCGCTGACGCTGCACTCGGTGCGGGAGAGCCGCGACCCCGACGCCTTCCGCGGCATCGACTGGCTCGGGATCGTGCTCTCGGCGGCCGGCCTCGGCGGCCCCGTCTTCGCCCTGATCGAGCAGCCGACCCACGGCTGGGGCGATCCGCTGGTCTGGGCGCCGCTGCTGGGCGGTATCGCCTGCTTCGTCCTCTTCGTCGTCTACGAGATGCGGGCCCGGCACCCGATGCTCGACCTCGGCCTCTTCCGCATCCGCAACTTCGCGATCGCCAACCTGACCACCCTCGCCGCCTATGCGGGGCTGATCGGCGGCCTCTTCTTCCTCACCCTCTTCCTGCAGCAGGTCGCCGGCTACTCGGCCCTGGAAGCAGGGCTGGCGACGACCCCGGTCTCGGTCCTCCTCTTCTTCCTCTCGCCGCGCTTCGGCCGGGTCGCCTCCGGCACCGGGCCGCGGCTGCCGATGACGGTCGGGCCGATCGTCGGCGGCGTCGGGCTGCTGCTGATGCTGCGGGTCGGCGCCGGCGCCGACTACGTCAGCGAGGTGCTGCCGGCGATCCTCGTCTTCGGCCTCGGCTTGGCGGCGACGGTGGCGCCGCTGACGGCGACCGTGCTCGACTCGGTCGAGGAACGCCACGTGGGGATCGCCTCCGGCGTCAACAACGGCATCGCCCGCGTCGCCGGCCTGCTGGCGATCGCCGTGCTCGGGGCTCTCATCTCGGCCAACTTCGGCGCCGGCATCGACTCGAACCTCGGCGCGGCGCCGCTGAGCCGCCCGGCGGCGGCGACGGTCGCCGACGCCAAGGCGCAGCCGCTCGCCGTGCCCGAGGTCGAGCGCCTCGCGCCGGCGGAAGCGCGGCGCCTGGAAGCGGCCTCGATCGACGCCTCCACCTCGGCCTTCCACCTCGGCGTCCTCATCGCCGGCCTGCTGATGATCGTCGGCGGCATCGCCTCCGGCTTCGGGATCGAAAACCCGCGGCGACGGGTCGCGGCGGTGCCGACCCGGGGGGCCGCGGCGGCCGGCGAGTGCGGCCACGGCGCCGACGCGGATTGCGGCGCGCCCAGCGAGGCGCCCGCGCCCGAGCCCGCGTAGGCTGCGCCCGTGCCCAGCCCGATCGTCTTCTCCGGCATCCAGCCAACCGGCCGCAAGCACCTCGGCAACTACATCGGGGCGATCCGCCAGTACGTCGAGGGGCAGGACCGCGGCGACCCGGCGATCTTCTGCATCGTCGACCTGCACGCGATCTCCATCACCTACGACCCGGCCGAGCTGCGCGAGCGGCTCTACGACACCACCGCGATCCTGCTCGCCGCCGGCCTCGACCCCGCTCGCTGCATCCTCTTCCGCCAGTCCGACGTGCGCGAGCACACCGAGCTGACCTGGCTGCTCTCCGCCGTCACCGCCCACGGCGACCTCAACCGCATGCACCAGTTCAAGGACAAGTCGGCGAAGCAGCGCGAGCTGGTCTCCGCGGCGCTCTTCTTCTACCCGGTGCTGATGGCCGCCGACGTGCTCGCCTATCGCGCCACCGAGGTCCCGGTCGGCGACGACCAGCGCCAGCACGTCGAGCTGATGCGGGAGATCGCCCGCCGCTTCAACGAGCGTTTCGGCGAGGCCCTGGTCGTGCCCGACTTCCGCATACCCGAGCTCGGCGCCCGGATCATGGACCTGCAGGAGCCGGAACGGAAGATGTCCACCACCAACGCCAGCGAGGCCGGCGCCGTCTACGTGCTCGACGAGCCCGCGGCGATTCGCAAGAAGCTCGGCAGCGCCGTCACCGACTCCGGCCGCGAGGTGCGCCGCGGCCCCGGAAAGGCCGGGATCGCCAATCTGATCGACGTCCTCGCCGTCGCCCGCGGTATCGCTCCCGAGGAGGTCGAGCGCGAGTTCGAGGGCGCTGGCTACGGCGATTTCAAGCAGGCGGTGGCGGAGGCGGTGGTCGAGCTGCTGGCGCCGGTCCGCGAGCGCTACTCCGAGCTGCGTCCCGACGAGGCGACACTGGAGGCGACCCTGGCCGAGGGAGCCGAAAGAGCCCGGGCGATCGCATCGGTCACCCTGGCCGACGTTCGCGACCGCATGGGCATCGGGCCGTCGCGTTAACGTGAGCCCGTGAGCGTCGCCGAGCTCGACCTCGACCTCGACATCTTCGCCGGGCCCTTCGACCTGTTGCTGGCGGTCGTGCTGCGCGAGGAGGTGAGCCTGCTCGACTTGCAGCTGGGCGAGGTCGTCGTCGCCTACGTCGAGCACCTCGAGCGCGAGGGGGAGCTGGAGCTGGAGGTGGCGACCGAGTTTCTGGTCCTGATCGCGGCGCTGCTGGAGCTGAAGTCGCGGCTGATGCTGCCCGGCCCGGAGGAGGGCCTCGACGACCTCAGCCCGGAAGAGGCGATCGAGGAGCTGCTGGCGCGGATGCTCGAGTACCGGCGCTACAGCGACGCCTCGAAGGTGCTCGCCGATCGTTTCGAGAGCCAGCGCGGCTACCTCTACCGCTCGGCGCCGTTGCCGGCGAGGCTGCGTCGCGTCGCCGTGGACGCCGCCAGCGCCGTCTATGACCCCGACCAGCTCGGCGCCGCGCTCGGGGACCTGCTGCTGGAGCCACCGGGCTTGGACATCGGCCACATTCGCCCGACCGTCTCGCTCGAGCGCCGCCTGCAGGCGCTGCGCGACGTCCTCCGCCGCCGCGCCAGCTTCGACTTCGACGAGGAGTTCGGCGGCGAGGACCGGCTGACCCAGGCGGTGACGATCTTCGGCCTGCTGGAGCTGTACCGCAAGGGCGAGATCGACTGGGCGCAGAGCGAGCCGCTCGGGCCGATCGAGGTCCGCAAGGTGGCCCAGCCGTGAGCGACCTCGCCCGCACCGTCGAGGCGCTGCTCTTCCTCTCCGCCCAGCCGGTCGCCGTCGCCGACCTGGCCGAGGCGACCGAGGCGACCGAGGGCCAGGTCGCCGAGGCGGTCGAGCTGCTGCGCGAGGACCTGGCCGAGGGCCGGCGCGGCGTCGTCCTACGCGAGGTCGCCGGCGGCTTCACGCTCGCCAGCGACCCGGCCAGCGAGGAGGCGGCGCGGCGCCTGCTGGCGAAGCCGCGGACGCCGCCGCTCACCCAGGCCCAGGCCGAGACGCTGGCGATCGTCGCCTACCTGCAGCCGGTCTCGCGGCCGGAGATCGCCCGCATCCGCGGCGTCAGCTCGGAGTCGGCGGTGCAGACGCTGGCCGAGCGCGGGCTGATCGAAGAGTCGGGCCGCTCCCGCTTCGGCGCCGCGATCTTCAAGACCTCGGAGCTGTTCGAGCGGCTCTTCGGCCTCGCCGGGCTCGACCGGCTGCCCGATCCGTCGCGGTTCGACCCCAGTCCCGAGGACGAGCGGGAGCTGCGGGAGCGACTGCTCAAGGCGGGGGAACAGCGGACCGAGCCGTGAGGGGGAGGCGCGGCGATGGGCCCATCGCCGCGCTTTCGTCGTGAGGCTCGCGAAGTTTCTCGCGCATGGGGGAGTCTCTTCGCGGCGGGCTGCGGAGAAGGTCATTGCTCGTGGCCGGGTCACCGTCGACGGAGAGGTGGTGACCGATCCGGCTCGCGACGTCAGCGATGCTGACGATGTGCGGGTCGACGGCAGCCCGGTCGGGGTCGAGGCGCGGGAGGTCTGGGTGGTGAACAAGCCGGCTGGGGTCGTCTCCACGGCGCGCGAGCCGGGAGAGCGGCCGGCGGTGGTCGAGCTGGTCGATTCGCCGGCCCGGCTCTATCCGGTCGGGCGCCTCGACGCCGACTCGACCGGCCTGCTGCTGCTGACCAACGACGGCGAGCTGGCCAACCGGCTGACCCATCCTCGCTACGAGGTCGCCAAGGCCTACCGGGTGCGGCTGCTGCGACCGCCGGCAGACCGCGACCTCGAGCGGCTGCGACGGGGGGTGGAGCTGGAGGACGGGCCGACCGCGCCGGCCGAGGTGACCCGGCTCGGCGCGCGCGAGATCGAGATCGTCCTGCGCGAGGGCCGCAACCGTCAGGTCCGCCGCATGGCCGAGGCGATCGACAACCGGGTGCAGGAGCTGCGCCGCGTCCGCTTCGGCTCGCTGCCGCTCCATGGGCTGGCCGAGGGCGAGAGCCGGCGCCTTTCCGATCAGGAGGTGGCTCGCCTCTGGGAGGAGGTCGGGTCCTCCGGGCCCAGGCTGACGGCGGATCGCCTCGGCAACCGCGCCCGCTTCGGTTTCTGCCTGCATTCGGGTCACCCGAAGGGTCGAGAGGCCGACCCGGAGCAGTTCGCGATCCCTCCATCGGTCTCGCTCGAAGGCGACGTCGGTGGCGTGGAAGTCGCGGCTGTCCGCCTCGAGGACGAATTTCTGCTCGGGCCAGAGAAAGTCGACCTCGATGCGGCCGTCGACAAGCTCGATCGGCGCGTTGCAGCGCGGCATCGGCAGGCCTCGCCGTGCCAGCAGCGGCAAGATCATCGCCTCCAGAGGGCTCTTCAGCCGCTGCGCCGCCACCATCCGGCCCGTAGGCCTCCACTCCTCGAGGAGAATGCGCAGGGCCCCCAGACCGCGGCGGCCGCCAACTCCGATGGCCGCGTCGATCGCAGCAACATCAAGCAACCGCAGGGCGGCGGCCCGCTCGAACAGGCTGCGGAGCGAGCGCATGCCGAGCGTTCCCGCGAGGTCGACAAGGGTCCGTGCCGGGCTGGTGCAGGGAACGCGATCCACGGTTCCCACCTCTCCCCTGGTGGGCGGACGCACGTGGTGAGCTCGAACCCCGGCGATTTTTCGCCCTCTCTGTGCCGGGCGCGATGACGTCGACGACGATCGGCGCGCGATCGAGCAGTCCGAGGAGCTTCGCCGCGGTCCGGTGCGAAACCACCGCCTCCGGCCCGCAGGCCAGGGCCGCGGCGCGCATGCGTCCGCGCTCGCCGATCCGCGGATGCCCGACCGCATAGACGCCGCGGAACACCATGTGCAGGCGACCAGACGCGACCTGCCGCGAGACGGCGCTCTTGTCGAAGCCGCACTGGCGAAGCTGTGCAGTCGAGGCGAGGCCGTGCTGCTCGGCCGCGAGACTCGCCGAGTCTTCTCAAGGCGGTGTTCCTTTCTCTCGCCATGCGAGAACAAGGCACACGCGCGGCGTCATTCGCCCCCTCTCCGGCTCTCTGGAAAGATGCAGGGCGTGAACGTCGGCGCCTACGAGCCCCCGCAGCAGCGCCTCTTCGCCGTGCGCGGGGCGGCACAGGCTGAGGCCAACGAGGCCGAGGCGATCGTCGCGGCGACCGAGGGCGCTGATGCGCGAGCTGATCGAGCGCAACGGGCTCGAGCCGGAGGCGATGGTCAGCTGCCTCTTCACCACCACCGACGACCTCGACGCCGAGTTCCCGGCCGTCGCCGCGCGCGAGCTCGGGCTCGACGCGGTGCCGCTGCTCTGCTGTCCGCGAGATCCCGGTGCCGGCTCGATGCCGCGGGTGATCCGGGTGATGGTCCATTACTACGCCCCCGACGGCCACGTGCCCGCGCACGTCTACCTCGGCGAGGACGCAGAAGCTGCGCGCCGACCTCCAGCGGCCCAGTAGGGCGGCGCCTCCGTCACAATCGGAGCGATGACCGTCACCTTCGCCGAGAAGCTGGCCCGGATGCCGGGCTACCAGGCCGGCGTGCCGACCGGGCAGGCGCCCGGAGGCGATCGCCGCCGGCGGGATCGCCCAGCTCGCCTCCAACGAGTCGCCGTTCCCGCCGCACCCGAAGGTGATCGAGGCGATCGCGGCGGCGGCCGGGGCGATGAACCGCTACCCCGACCCCGACGCGACGCTGCTGCGCCGGCGGATCGCCGAGCGCTACGAGACCGAGCCCAGCCGCGTCGCCGTCGGCAACGGCTCCTGCGAGATCCTGCTCGCCGCCGCCGAGGCGCTCTGCGAGCCCGGCGCCGAGATCCTCTACGCCTGGCCGGCCTTCTCGATGTACCCGCTACCTGCCGGCGCTGACCGGCGCCCGCGAGATCCGCGTGCCGCTGGCACGACGGACGACGTCCACGACCTCGACGCGATGGCGGCCGAGGTCACCGCGGCGACCCAGCTGCTGCTCGTCTGCAACCCCAACAACCCGACCGGGACCCACATCCCGGCCGCCGAGGTCGCCGCCTTCTGCGAGCGGGTGCCCCCGCACGTGACGATCATCCTCGACGAGGCCTACGTCGAGTTCCAGACCGACGACGACCCCGACGCCTCGCTCGACCTGCTCGCCGACTTCCCCAACCTGGTCGTCCTGCGCACCTTCAGCAAGTGCTACGGCCTGGCCGGGCTGCGGGTCGGCTACGCGATCGGCTCGGCGAACTTCCGCGCCGCGGTCGACGCCGTGCGCCAGCCGTTCAGCGTCAACGCCCTCGCCCAGGCGGCCGGGGCCGAGGCGATCCTGCACCAGGACGACGTCCTGCGCCGGGTCGAGGGCACGGTCGCCGAGCGCCTGCGGGTCGAGGAGGCGTCTGCGCGGGCTCGGCCTGGACACGGCCGAGACGCAGGCCAACTTCTCCTGGATCGACCTCGGCGACGCCGAGGAGGGCGAGGTCGTCGCCGGCCTGGCCGAGCGACGAGATCGCCGTCCGCCCCGGCACCCCGCTCGGCGACCCCGGCCACATCCGCGTCACCTACGGCACTGCCGGCCGAGAACGACCGCTTCCTCGGCGGCCTGTCGGAAATCCTCGACTAATCGCGCTTCGCGTGGTAGAACGTCTGCTGACGTGAGGTCGACGGCCACATCCGCGATGCGGCATCAGCGCCCCCGAGCGCCGTCCTCGCCTTCAGCTGCTCCTATTACTGGCGATTTAGCTAGGCGTCCGGCCTGGCGGCGTCGTGCCGCTTCGAAGATCGCACTCGGCCGGGCGCCGATCCACGTTTGCGTAGGTCCGCTGCGCAAGTCCGCGCTTGGCAGGGAGCGACCAGAAAGTACGATTTCAGGGCTTTGGAGAAAGGCGAAGGCAAAATGATCATCGGGATGCAGGAGGGCGCCAAGCGGGACCGGGTCCGCGACCAGCGGATCGCGAAAGTGGTCGAGCTGGCCCCGCCGGAGAAGCTGCTGGAGGAGCTGCCGCTCGGCGAGGAGCGGGAGCAGGCGGTGGTGCAGAGCGCCGCGAGGAAGTCGGTCGACGTGCTCGCACGGCAAGGACGCGCGGCTGCTGGTCGTGGTCGGCCCCTGCAGCGTCCACGACCCGAAGGCGGCGCTGGACTACGCGCGCCGGCTCGCGGCTACGGCGAAGGAGCTGAGCGACCGAGCTGCTGGTCGTGATGCGGGTCTACTTCGAGAAGCCGCGGACGACGACCGGCTGGAAGGGCCTGATCAACGACCCGCACCTCGACGGCTCCGGCGACGTCAACGCCGGCCTGCGCATGGCCCGCAAGCTGCTGCTCGAGGTGCTCGACCTCGGCCTGCCGGTCGGCTGCGAGTTCCTCGACCCGATCACGCCGCAGTACATCTCCGACACGGTCGCCTGGGGCGCGATCGGCGCCCGCACCACCGAGAGCCAGACCCACCGCCAGCTCGGCTCCGGCCTCTCGATGCCGATCGGCTTCAAGAACCGCACCGACGGCAACGTCCAGGTCGCGGTCGACGCGGTCCGCGCCGCCGCTGTCCCGCACGCCTTCGCCGGCATCGACGACGCCGGCATGCCGGCGATCCTCCACACGACCGGCAACCCCGACTGCCACATCATCCTGCGCGGCGGCCACGGCATGCCGAACTACCACGTGCCCGAGCGTCGAGGACGCGCTGGTGACGCTGGGCGTCGCCGGGCTGCCGGAGCGGCTGGTGATCGACGCCTCCCACGACAACAGCGCCAAGGACCCGGAAAAGCAGTTCTTCGCCGCCGGCGAAATCGCCGACCAGATCGCCGACGGCAACAAGGCGATCGTCGGCGTGATGCTGGAGTCCTTCCTGGTCGAGGGCCGCCAGGACCTGGTGCCGGGCGAGGAGCTCACCTACGGGCAGTCGATCACCGACCCCTGCCTCGACTGGGAGGACGACCGTCTCCGTCCTCGAGCGCTTCGCCTCGGCGGTCGAGGCTCGGCGCAGTTGACGGAGGGCCAGGCCCCCAGGGTCGCCGTCCTCGGCGTGGGCCTGATCGGAGGCTCGATCGGGCTCGCCGCGCGGCGGCGGCTCGAGGCCGAGGTGGTCGGCTACAGCCGCAGCCCGGCGACCGTCGAGCGGGCGCTCGAGCTGGGCGCGCTCGACCGCGGCGCCGCCTCGGTCGCCGAGGCCTGCGAGGGCGCCGAGGTCGTCTTCTGCGCCGCACCGGTCGGCGGCGCTGCCCGGCCAGCTGCGCGACGGCCCTGCAGGCCTGCGGCCCCGACACCGTCGTCACCGACGTCGGCTCGACCAAGCGCGAGCTGGTCGCCGCGCTCGGCGGCGACGAGCGCTTCATCGGCGGCCACCCGCTGGCCGGCGCCGAGACCGCCGGCGTCGACAACGCCCGCGCCGACCTCTTCGAGGGCGCCCGCTGGTACCTGACCCCGACAGACGCGCTCCAGCGGCCTCCTCTACGACCGCCTGCAGCGCACGGTCGCCGGGCTCGGCGCCCGCCCGCAGGCGATCGACGCCGACGCCCACGACCGCCTGATGGCGACGGTCAGCCACCTGCCGCACGTGGTCGCCAACGTCGCTCGCGGCCGAGGCGGCGGCGGAGCTGACCCGCGACTCCGAGCGGATGCCCGAGGTCGGCCCCAGCTTCCGCGACACGACCCGCGTCGCCGGCTCCAACCCGGCGATCTGGGCCGACATCTTCGCCAGCAACCGCGAGGCGGTCGCCGAGGCGGTCGATGCGGTCGCGCGGCGGCTGCGCGAGGCCGCGGAGCTGATCCGCAGCGGCGACCGCGAGGCGGTCGCCGCCTGGCACGCCGCCGCGGGCGAGGACCGCCGGCGGCTGCTGGAGACCGAGCTGGAGGCTGGCCCGCTGCGCGAGCTGCGGGTCGTCGTCGCCAACCGGCCGGGGACGATCGCCGAGCTGGCGCTGGCGCTCGGCGAGGCCGGCGTCAACATCGAGGACATGGCCCTGCACCCGGCGCCGGACATGACCTCGGGCGCGGTCTCGCTCTGGGTCGCCGGCGACGAGCAGGCCGAGCGCGCCGCGGCGCTGGTCCGCGAGCTGGGCCACACCGTCACCGTGCTCAACGGCGCGGCGTAGACGATCGAGGGTCGCGCCGATGACCCGCTTCGACCCGGCCGGACCGCTGCGCGGCGCCCTGCGCCCGCCCGCCGACAAGTCGATCTCCCACCGCGCGGCGCTGATCGCGGCGATGGGCGAGGGGGAGACGACGATCGAGGGCTACCTCGACGCCGCCGACACCCGCTCGACCCTGGCCGCCGTGGCGGCGCTCGGGGCCGAGGTCGAGGACGCGGCGGTCGAGGCGGGCTCGGCGGTGCGCATCCGCGGCGTCGGCCTGCGCGGCGCCCGCCCGGCCGCGATCGACGTCGGCAACGCCGGCACGCTGCTGCGGCTGCTGCCGGGCTGGCTCGCCGGGCAGCCGCAGGGGGCGCTGGACGCTCGACGGCGACGACTCGATCCGCCGCCGCCCGGTCGACCGGATCGCCGTGCCGCTGCGCCAGATGGGCGCCGACCTCAGCTGCCGCGAGGAGCGCCTGCCGCCGCTCGAGGTCGAGGGCGCGCCGCTGCACGGCATCGACTACGAGCTGCCGGTCGCCAGCGCCCAGGTCAAGTCCTGCCTGCTCTTCGCCGGCCTGCTCGCCGAGGGCGAGACCGCGGTTCGTCGAGCCGCTGCCCAGCCGCGACCACAGCGAGCGGATGCTCGCCGCCGCCGGCGCCGAGGTGCGAGCGCGAGCGACGGCGCCGTCTCGGTGCGCCCGGCCGAGCGCCTGGAGCCGGGCGAGATCGCGGTGCCCGCCGACTTCTCCTCGGCCGCCTTCTTCATCGTCGCGGCGCTGCTCGTGCCCGGCAGCGAGCGTGGTCCTCGAGGGCGTCGGCATCAACCCGACCCGCACCGGCCTGCTGGCGATCCTCGAGCGGATGGGCGCCGAGATCGAGGTCGAGCCGGAGGGCGAGCGCGGCGGCGAGCCGATCGGGCGGATCCGCGTCCGCGCCGCGCCGCTGCGCGGGACCGAGGTCGGCGGCGCCGAGATCCCGCTGGCGATCGACGAGCTGCCGCTGGTCGCCCTCGCCGCCTGCTTCGCCGAGGGCGACGACGACGATCCGCGACGCCGCCGAGCTGCGCCGCAAGGAGTCCGACCGGATCGCCACCGTGAGCGAGGCGCTGAACGCGCTCGGCGGCGAGGTCGAGCCGACCGAGGACGGGATGCGGATCGAGGGCGGCGGCGGCCTGCGCGGCGGCGCGATCGACTCCCACGGCGACCACCGGATCGCGATGCTCGGCGCGATCGCCGGCCTCGCCTCGCGCGAGGGGTCGAGGTCGAGGGATGGACGCGGCCGCGGTCAGCTACCCCGGCTTCGAGGCCGATCTGGCCTCGCTGCTCGGCGACGACGGCTGACTGCGGGCCTGCCGGCCACGGTGCGACCCCGCGTCTCTACGCTGCCGCGCATGGTCATCGCGATCGACGGGCCCGCCGGGGCCGGCAAGTCCACCGTCGCCCGCGCCGTCGCGGCGCGAGCTCGGCTTCACCTACCTCGACTCGGGGGCGATGTATCGCTGCGTGGCGCTGGCGGCGCATCGAGCGCGGCGTCGACCTCGACGACGACGAGGCGATGGGCGAGCTGGCGGCCGCGCTGGAGATCGGGCTCGACGGCGAGCGGGTCCTGCTCGACGGGCGCGACGTCGAGCGACCGCGATCCGCGAGCCCGAGGTGACCGAGGCCTCCTCGCGCGTCTCCGTCCATCCCGGCGGTGCGCGAGGCGATGGTCGCGCCGCCAGCGCGAGCTGATCGCCGCCGGCCGCTACGTCGCCGAGGGCCGCGACATCGGCACCGTGGTCAGCCCCGACTCGCCGCTGAAGGTCTTCCTCACCGCCTCCGCCGAGGAGCGGGCCCGCCGCCGCGCCGCGCAGACCGGCGAGGACTTCGAGGTCCGTGCTCGCCGCCCAGCGCGAGCGCGACGCCCGCGACGAGACCCGCGAGCACAGCGCCCTGCGCGCCGCCGACGACGCGGTCGAGCTCGACACCACCGGTCTCAGCCTCGACGAGGTCGTCGACCGGGTCGTCGCCCTCGCCCGCGAGCGGGGCCTCGCGTGAGCCGGGGCGAGCGTGTGCCCCAGGGGTGGCGAAGTCGCCCCGGAGCGCCCGGTGAGCCGCCTGCCCACGGTCGCCGTCGTCGGCTTCCCCAACGTCGGCAAGAGCACCCTGGTCAACCGGCTCGCCGGCGGCGCGCGAGGCCGTCACCCACGCCGAGCCGGGCGTCACCCGCGACCGCAAGCGGCTCGCCTGCGAGTGGAACGGCGTCGCCTTCGAGCTGCTCGACACCGGCGGCATCGACCTCGAGGACGAGGCGGAGCTGGCGCGGGACGTCCAGAGCCAGGCGCGGCTGGCGATCGCCGAGGCCGACGTGGTCCTGCTGGTCGTCGACGGCCGCGCCGGGCTGCGCGCCGGCGACGCCGAGCTGGCGAAGACGCTGCGCGGCGGCGACGTCCCGGTCCTCGTCGTCGTCAACAAAGCCGACCGCCCCGACGACGAGCCGTCACCGCCGAGTTCCACGCCCTCGGCCTGGGCGAGCCGATGGCCGGTCTCCGCCACCCACGGCCTCGGCAGCGGCGACCTGCTCGACGCTGGTCGTCAGGCGCTCGGCGAGCGGCCGCCGCGGCTCGAGGACGACGACGCCGTCCGCGTCGCCGTGATCGGCCGCCCCAACGCCGGCAAGTCCTCGCTGGTCAACGCCTTCCTCGGCTCCGAGCGGGTGATCGTCTCCGACCGCGCCGGCACCACCCGCGACGCGATCGACACCGAGCTCGAGGTCGACGGGCGCCGGGCGATCCTCGTCGACACCGCCGGCCTGCGCCGCCGCTCCAAGGTCGCCGGCACGGTCGACTACTACGCCCAGCTGCGCTCCGAACGCGCGGTCGAGCGGGCCGACGTCGCGATCGTCGTCTGCGACGCCTCCGAGGGCGTCACCGCCGAGGACCTGCGGGTCGCCGAGCTGGCGATGCAGGCCGGCTGCGCGACCCTGCTGGTGCTCAACAAGTGGGACGTCACCGCCACCGACATCGACGACGCCCGCGCCCGGGTCGAGCGCAAGCTGCGCCTGCGGCCAGCGGTCATCACCTGCTCGGCGACGCGCGGGCGCAACGTCGCCAACGCTGCTGCCGAAGGCGCTGCAGCTGGCCGACCGGCCGGCGAGCGGATCCCGACCCCGGAGCTGAACCGCTTCGTCGCCGACGTCGTCGCCAAGACGCCGCCGCCGTCGCGCCGCGGCCGCCGCCTGCGCCTCTACTACGCGGCGCAGGTCGGCGAGCGCCCGCCGCGGATCGCGATCCAGGTCAACGACCGCAAGCTGATCATCCGCGACTGGGCCTACCACCTCGAGAACCGCATGCGCGAGACCTACGGGCTGGAGGGCGTGCCGCTGGTGATCGACTTCGTGCCGCATTCCGGTCGCCGCGGTCGTCCGGCCTGACGGCGCCGGCCGCCGCTCAAATTCGTCTAGGCTTTCCGACCATGACGACCAAGCCGCTCGCCGAGGGCGAGTACCTCTTCACCTCCGAGTCCGTCACCGAGGGCCACCCCGACAAGGTCTGCGACCAGATCTCCGACGGCGTCCTCGACGCGGTCATGGCCGAGGATCCCGAGGGCCGCGTCGCCTGCGAGACCCTGGTCAACACCGGCATGGCGGTCGTCTCCGGCGAGATCTCGACCGAGCGTCCACCTCGACGTCCCCGAGATCGTCCGCGAGACGATCCGCGAGATCGGCTACGACCACGGCGACTACGGCTACAACTGCGACCACATCTCGGTCCTCGTCTCGCTCGACAAGCAGTCGCCCGACATCGCCCAGGGCGTCGACAAGGCCTACGAGACCAGGTCGACCGCCTCCGACGACGACGAGCTGCTGACGTCGCCGGCGCCGGCGACCAGGGAATGATGTTCGGCTACGCCACCGACGAGACCGAGGCGCTGATGCCGATGCCGATCCACCTCGCCCACCGGCTCGCCGAGCGGCTCGCCGCGGTCCGCAAGGACGGCACGCTCGACTACCTCGGCCCCGACGGCAAGACCCAGGTCACGGTCCGCTACGCCGACGGCCGCCCGGTCGAGGTCGAGAAGCTCCTGATCTCCACCCAGCACGCCGAGGGCGTCGACTCCGAGGCGCACGATCAAGCCCGACCTCTGGGAGCACGTGGTCCTGCCGGTGCTCGAGGCCGAGGCGCCCGGGCTCTTCGACGAGGGCGAGCTGCGCGAGAACTTCCTCGTCAACCCGACCGGCAAGTTCGTGATCGGCGGCCCGGTCGGCGACGCCGGCCTCACCGGCCGCAAGATCATCGTCGACACCTACGGCGGCATGGCCCGCCACGGCGGCGGCGCCTTCTCCGGCAAGGACCCGTCCAAGGTCGACCGCTCCGCCGCCTACGCCGCCCGCCACGTGGCCAAGAACGTCGTCGCCGCCGGCCTCGCCGAGCGCTGCGAGGTCCAGGTCGCCTACGCGATCGGCGTCGCCCACCCGTCTCGCTGATGGTCGAGACCTTCGGCACCGGCAAGCTGCCCGACGCGCGAGATCTCCCGCCTGGTCGAAGCCGAGTTCGACCTGCGCCCCGGCGCCTTCCGCCGCTACCTCGACCTGCACCGCCCGATCTTCCAGAAGACCGCCGCCTACGGCCACTTCGGCCGCGAGGACGCGGACTTCACCTGGGAGCGCACCGACCGCGCCGACGCCCTCCGCGCCGCCGCCGGCCTCGAAATCGCGCGCCGCCTAGGAGAGCGCGACTTACGCCCGCGGCGCCTGTGCCTCGCCGAGGCCGTGCGTCCCGGCGGCGTTCCTGCCGGTGGCCTGGTCGACCCCGTGGACGACGTCGCCGGGGTCGGCGACGCCGGCGAAGACGAAGTTGTAGTCGTCGGTGGCGGCGGTGTCGAAGTCGACGTCGCCGATCTGCATCAGCCGCTGGTAGACCGACTGGCGGTAGTTGACGTTCTGGACCCGCTCCAGGCGCGTCTCCTGGATCTCGCGGGAGATGATCCCGCGCTTGATGTTGAGGCGGCGGTCGGTGATCGTGTAGGTGGTCGCGACGCGCTTGACGAAGCCGATCAGGACGGTCAGTGCGATCGACCACGAGGACGACCAGGAAGACGGTGCTGTTGCCGTCGACGAGCTTCGCGATCACCCCGAGCGATCGCCGCGACCACGATCCCCTTCAGGTAGAAGCCGAGGATCGCCCGCCAGGAGGGGTGGCCCTCGAAGATCACCTGCTCGCCGGGGCTGAGGTTGAGGCCATCGCCGCGCAGCATACGTCTTCGCCGCTCGGCTCGCCAGGCTTCCATCGCGTCGTCCCCGTGCGCGCATACCCTCGCCGGATGGCCATCGCCAGGGTCGAGCCGCTGACCACCGCCCGCGCCCTGCGGGGCCCGTTCGACTACCGCCTGCCGGCGGCGATGGCGGACCTCGAGGTCGGCAGCGTCGTGCGCGTTCCCTTCGGCCGCCGGCGCCTGCTCGGGGTCGTCGTCGAGCTGGCCGAGACCTCCGAGCTGCCGCCGGAGCGGCTCGCCGAGCCGATCGAGGCGCTCGAGGCCGGCGCCCCGGCGGAGCTGGTCCGGCTCGGCCTCTGGGTCGCCCGCGAGTACTGCTCGACCCCCTCGCGCGGCCTGCAGCTGGTGCTGCCGCCGGGGACCGGCGCCGGCGGCGCAGACGGGTCCGCTCGCGAAGTCGAGCTGCGGGCGGAGATCCTGCCGGCCGGGGAGGAGGCGCTGAGCGGCGCCGGGCGCCTCGGGGTCAAGCAGCGGGCGGTGCTGGAGGCGCTGCGGGCGGGCGAGATGTCGGCGCGGCGAGCTGGCCGCCGCGGTCGGCTCCGACCGCGCAGATGCTGCGGCGGCTCGAGGAGCGCGGCCTGATCGCGACCCGCAGCTCGCGCCTGCGCCGCGCGCCCGGCCGCCTCCGAGCCTCGCGCGCGCCGAGCGAGCGGCCCGAGCTGCTGCCCGAGCAGCGGCAGGCGGTGGCAGCGATCGTCGCCGCGCTCGACGGCGAGGCGGAGACGCCGCGCAAGCTGCTGCTGCACGGCGTCACCGGCTCGGGCAAGACCGAGGTCTACCTGGCCGCGGTCGAGGCGGCGCTGGCGCGGGGCCGCGGCGCGATCGTCCTCGTCCCCGAGATCGGCCTCGCCCCGCAGGCGGTGGCGCGCTTCCGCGCCCGGCTCGGCGACCGCTTCGCCGTCCTCCACTCGGCCCTCTCGGCCGGCGAGCGCTACGACGAGTGGCGGCGCCTGCGCAGCGGCGAGGCGAGCGTCTGCGTCGGCCCCCGCTCCGCCGTCTTCGCCCCGGTCCGCGACCTCGGCCTGATCGTGATCGACGAGGAGCACGACCCCTCCTACAAGCAGGAGGGCGACCCCTGTTACGACGCCCGCGCCGTCGCCCGCCGCCGGCGCCGAGGACTGCGGCGCGGTGCTGGTCGCCGGCACCGCGACGCCGCGGCCGGAGTCCTGGCTGGAGCTGCCGCGGCTGGAGCTGCCGCGCCGGGTCGACGGCCGGCGCGATGCCGCCGGTCGAGGTGCTCGACATGCGCGAGGCCGACCCCCGCTCCGGCCCCCTGCATCCCGACACCTGGGAGGCGCTGGAGAACGTGCGCGCCGCCGGCGCCAAGGCGATCGTGATGGTCAACCGGCGCGGCTTCGCCCCCTGGCTCACCTGCCGCTCCTGCGGGCACCACTGGGGCTGCCCCAACTGCGACGTCTCGCTGATCGTCCACCGCCACAGCGGCCGCCTCGTCTGCCATCACTGCGCCCACGCCGAGCCGCTGCCGCGGGCCTGTCCCGAGTGCGGCTCGACGACGCTCTCGCGGGCCGGCGCCGGCACCGAGCAGATCGAGGCGCTGCTGGCGGAGCGGCTGGCGCCGATGCCGGTCTTCCGCCTCGACTCCGACACCGCCGCCGAGCGCGGCGCCCACGCCCGCATCCTCGCCGCGCTTCGGCGAGGCCGACAGCGGCGTCCTCGTCGGCACCCAGATGGTCGCCAAGGGGCACGACTTCCCCGAGGTGACGCTGAGCGCGATCCTCGACGCCGACGCGACCCTGCGCTTCCCCGACTTCCGCGCCGAGGAGCGCACCTTCGCGATGGTCGCCCAGCTGGCCGGTCGCAGCGGCCGCGGCGCAGGCCGGCGGCGAGGTGATCGTCCAGACGCTGGCCCCGACCGCCTCCAGCATCGCCCACGCCGCCCACCACGACTCGGCCGGCTTCCTCGCCGCCGAGCTCGAGCGACGGCGACTGCTGCGCTACCCGCCCTTCTCGCACCTGCTGCGGATCGGCTTCGCCAGCGAGCATGAGGGGCAGCTGGAGACCGCCGCCGCGACGCTCGCGACCGACCTCCGCGCGGAGCTGCCCGAGGGGACGGAGCTGCTCGGCCCAGCGCCGATGTTCCGCGTCCGCAACCGCCACCGTCGCCGCCTCCTGATCAAGGCCGCCGACCGCGAGGGGACCGTCGCCGCGGTCCGCGGCGCGGTCGAGCGCCGGGCCGCCGACCGCTCCCTGCGCGAGGTGGCGATCGGCGTCGACGTCGACCCCCAGTGAGGCCTGCCGCACGCCTGGCGCGAGCCTTAGACTCAGACCGATGAGCGAAGGGACCGAAACCGACAGCGGCGAGCGCGAGCAGCTCGAGGCGGAGCTGCTGGAGCGCCGCGAGGCGGCGCTCGCGCAGGTGATCAAGTTCGGCGACCCGGTGCTGAAGAGCAAGGCGTCTCCGGTCGCCAACTTCGGCCCCGAGCTGCGGGCCGAGGTCGAGCGGATGATCGCGATCATGCGCGACGGGATGGGCGTCGGCCTCGCCGCCACGCAGCTCGGCGTGCTGCGCCGCCTGCTCGTCTTCCAGGCCGGCTCCGACGGCGAGCCGACGGCGCTGGTCAACCCGACGATCGAGTGGTCCTCCGAGGAGGCGACGATCGCCGAGGAGGGCTGCCTCAGCCTGCCGCGGGTCTCGATGGACGTCGAGCGCCCGCTTCACATTCGCGTCAGCGGTCGCGATGCCGAGGGCGAAGCGGTCAAGATCGAGGCCTCGGGCCTGGAGGCGCGGGTGCTGCAGCACGAGATCGACCACCTCGACGGCATCCTGATCCTCGACCGCACCAGCCGCGACCAGCGCAAGGGCGCCCTGCGCGCCCTGCGCGAGGGCGACGCCTACAGCCCCGCGCCTGAGGAGTCCGAGCCCGGCGACGAGGGCGAGCTGCGCGAGCCGCGCACCGACGCGTGACCCCGCCTAACGCGTGAACACGGTCTACCTCGGCACCTCCGACTTCGCCGCCACCGTCCTGCGGCGGCTGGCCGGCTCCGAGCACCGGCCGGCGCTCGTGGTCACGCCCCCGGACCGTCCGCAGGGGCGCGGCCGCAAGCTGACGCCACCGCCGGTCGCCACGGCCGCTACCGAGCTGGGGATCGAGCTGCTGCAGGCGGAGGACGTCAACGCCGAGGCGGCGCGCGAGCGCATCGCCGCGGCGCGACCGCGGGCGGTGGTCGTCTGCGCCTTCGGCCAGCTGATCCGCGAGCCGCTGCTCTCCGAGCACCTGATGCTCAACGTCCATCCCTCGCTGCTGCCGCGCTGGCGCGGGGCAGCGCCGATCGAGCGGGCGATCATGGCCTGCGACCGGCGCACCGGGGTCTGCGTGATGAAGCTGACCGCCGGGCTCGACTCGGGGCCGGTGGCGCTGACCGCGGAGGCGCCGATCGACGCCGACACAGACTTCGAGGCGCTCTCCTCGACATTGGCCGGGCTCGGCGGCGAGCTGTTGGCGCACGCCCTCAACCTCGAGGCCGAGGGCGTGCTCGAGTTCACCGAGCAGAACGAGGCGGAGGCCACGTACGCCGAGAAGATCGCGCCGGAGGAGCGCCGCCTCGACCCGGCTCGGCCGGCGGGCGAGCTGGCGGCGACGGTGCGCGCCCTGACTCCGCACATCGGCGCCTACCTGGAGATGGCGGGAGGCGAGCGGCTCGGCGTCCGCTGCGCTCGCGCTGTCGACGTCAGCGTCCAGACCGGCGCCGTCAAGTCGGAGTGGGGGGCGCTCCTGGTCGGCTGCTGTCGCGGCGCCCTGCGGCTCGAGGCGGTGCAGCCACCAGGCGGCAAGCCGATGCCGGCGGACGCCTATCTGCGCGGCCACCAGCTGCCGAAGTTGCCGTGATCGCGCCGGCCCGCTCGCTCGCCTTCGCGACGATCCGGGAGACCTTCGAGCAG
The DNA here is from genome assembly GCA_963832065.1 of uncultured Actinomycetes bacterium. Classification (GTDB taxonomy): domain Bacteria; phylum Actinomycetota; class Thermoleophilia; order Solirubrobacterales; family 70-9; genus VAYN01. The sequence continues at coordinate 127,234 of CAWHSV010000008.1, read as the reverse complement.
GACGCCTACACCGAGCGCGCCTTCCGCGCCGGCGCCGAGCGGCTCGGGGTCGAGGGACGGGAGCGGGCCCAGGCCCAGCGGCTCGCCTACGGGACGGTCCAGCACCGCGCCACCCTCGACGCCGCGATCGAACGCCTTGCCGGTCGCTCGACGCGGCTGCTCGACCCGCCGGTGCTGGCCGCCCTGCGACTCGGCCTCTACGAGCTGCTCTTCGCCGACGGCACCCCCGACCACGCCGCCGTCGACCAGGCGGTCGAGCTGACCAAGGCGGGCGGCGCCGGCCACGCCGCGGGCCTCGTCAACGCCGTGCTTCGCCGCGCCACGCGCGAGCGGGCGGAGCTGACGGCGGCGCTGCTGGAGGACGACTCCTCCGCGGACGCCGCCGCGGTCGCCCACTCGGCCCCAGCTTGGCTGACCCGCATGTGGTGGGAGGAGCTGGGGCCGGAGCGCGCGCGATCCCTGCTCGCCGCCGTGAACGAGCCGGCGGAGGTGGCGATGAGGGCGAGCGGCGACCGCGAGGCGGCGCTGGCGAAGCTGCGCGCCGCCGGGGTGGAGGCCGCCCCGGCAGGGGGAGGCTGGCCGCTGGCCACGGCGGAGACGATCGTGATCTCCGGGCGCACCGGCGACATCGTCGCGACGATGGTCGCGGGCGGCGAGCTGACCCCGCAGAGCCGTGGCTCCGCCGCCGTGGTCGAGGTGCTCGACCCGCAGGAGGGGGAGCAGGTGCTCGACCTCTGCGCCGGTCCGGGGATTAAGACCGGTCAGATCGCGGCGCGGATGGGCGATCGTGGCGAGCTGATCTCGGTCGAGCTCGACCCCACCCGGGCCGGCGAAGTCGCAGCCCAGGCCGGTCGCCTCGACCTGCGCAGCATCACCGTGGTCGAGGCCGACGCCACCGCCGCCGAGGTCGCATCCGGTTTCGACCGCGTCCTGCTCGACGCGCCCTGTTCGGACCTCGGCGCGCTCGCCTCGCGTCCCGATGCCCGCTGGCGCAAATCGCCGAAGGCGATCGAACGGCTCGTCGGCGTCCAGGCGCGCGCCCTGCTCGGCGCCGCCCGTGCCCTGCGCCCCGGCGGCATCCTCGTCTACTCGACCTGCACGATCTCCCGCCGCGAGAACGAGGACAGGGTCGCGGCCCTGCTCGCCGCCTCGGTGGCGGGGGAGGCGCCGCCGCTGGAGCTGGAGGACCTCGGCGCTCGCGCGCCGGAGCTCGCCTCCCCGCTCGAGCCGCGCTGCCTGCAGCTGCGCCCGGACCGCGACCGCACCACCGGCTTCTTCGTCGGCCGCCTGAGGCGGCATGATTAGACGATGAGCGAGACCGGAGACGTCGGATCTGGGGAAGGAACCACCCTCGGCCGGGCCCCCTGCCCGAGCTGCGGCGAGCCCTGGCTGCGCCCGACCCAGCTGCCGGGCCGGTTGCGCTGCGTCAACTGCCTCAGCCGCTTCGAACTCGTCTCCCAATGCCCCAACTGCGGCGAACACCAGACGATCGCCCGCATGAGCAACACCGAGGACATGCAGTGCCAGGCCTGCGGCTCCTCGATGCTGCGAGCCGCCTGAGCGCCTGAGCGCGTCCGGACGCGCTCAGTAGGCTCACGCCGATGAGCGAGCGGATGCGGGAATTGATCGAGTCGCCGCGGGTCGCCCCGTCGATCCTCTCGGCCGATTTCGCGAAGCTAGGGTCGAAGGTCGAAGAGGTGATGGACGCCGGCGCGCGGGTGATCCACTTCGACGTGATGGACGGCCATTTCGTGCCGCCGATCACGATCGGCCCCCTGGTCCTCGGCGGCATCGCCGACCAGGTCCACGCCGCGGGCGGGGCGGTCGACGTGCACCTGATGATCGAGACGCCCGAGCGCCAAATCGACGAGTTCGCGCGGGCGGGCGCCGACTCGATCACCTTCCATGAGGAGGCGACCCCGCACGCCAACCGCACCCTGCACGCGATCCGCGAGCTCGGCTGCCTGGCCGGGGTCGCCCTCAACCCCGGCACGCCGGCCGAGGCGGTGGGGGAGCTGCGTGGCTACGCCGACATCGCCCTCTGCATGACCGTCAACCCCGGCTGGGGCGGCCAGGCCTTCATCGCGTCCTCCCCGGCCAAGGTCGAGCGCCTACGTTCGCTTGCCGGCGAGGCCCGGATCGAGGTCGATGGCGGCATCGACACCGCCACCGCCGGCGCCGTCGCCGCGGCTGGCGCCTCCCTCTTCGTCGCCGGTTCCGCCGTCTTCGGCGCCGACGACCCCGCCGCCGCCTACACGGCGATCGCCGCCGCAGCCGGCGCAGCCTGAAGCACCAAGAGGCTCTGAGGCCGCCTCAGAGCCTCCGCCCGCGGGCGATCAGCGCGCCGGTGACCTCTTGCCACCAGGCGCGCTCCGCCTGATCGACGTCGGCCCGTGAGGCGCGCCGCTCGCACCAGTCCGCCAGGGACCGCCGACCGCCGACCGCGATCACCTTTTCGCCGGTCACCGCGTAGCGGCCGTCGGCCAGCGCCGCCATCACCCCAACCCCGTCGCGGCGACTGCGCAGGACCGCCAGCACCGCGATCCCGTCGACCTCGCCTCGCGCCAGCGGATCGTCGTCCTGGCGCGCCGGCCGCACCGAGAAGATCTGCGAGGCGGCGCGGTGCGGCAGCGGCGGCGGGGCGGGGCGGCCCACGGGACCCTTCGTCCAAACCTTCGTCTGCTCCTCGACCTCGTCGCGCAGCTCGCCGCGGACGAGGATGTGCAGCTCGTCTCCCTCGCGCAGTTCCGTCGAGCCCCGCGGCGGGATCGCGTGACCGTCGCGGACGATCACGTTGACCAGCGCCTCGCGCGGCAGCTGCAGCTCACGCACGTAATGGCCGGCCGCCGCCGCGCCCGGGGGTAAGCGATAGGCGATCACGTCGCCGCCCATGCGGCGGATCCGCCCCGACTCGAGCAGCCGCCGCGGCAGCGACGGCTCGTCGGTGGTGAGGCCGAGCCGCTTGGCCAGCGGCTCGAAGGAGGCGCCCTGGACCAGGGTCGAGCTGACCACGACGAAGAAGACGATCGCGAACAGCTGCTCGCCGCTGCCGATCCCCGCCACGACCGGGAAGGTCGCGAGCCAGATCGGCGCGCCGCCGCGCAGGCCGGCCCAGCCGAGCATCAGCCGCTCCCTCAGGTTCAGCGGCGCGAACGCCGTGGCGGCAAAGGCCGCGACCGGCCTGGCCAGCACGATCAGGACAGCCGAGAGCGCCAGCCCCTTCAGCGCCACGTCGCCGAGCGTGCTCGGGAAGACCAGCAGCCCCAGCAGGATGAAGAGGGAGATCTGGGCGACCCAGCCGAGTCCTTCGTGGAAGGCGACGATCGTGCGCCGGGCGGGGATCCGGGCCGAGCCGAGCGCCAGCGCCGTCAGGTACACGGCGAGAAACCCGGAGCCGTGCGCGACCTCGGCCAGGCCGAAGGAGAGGCTGGCGATGGCGATCGTCGCCACCGGGTAGATCCCGTCGGTAGGCAACCGCACCCGGTCCAGCCCGGCGACGGCGAGGCGGCCGACCGCCACCCCGATCGCCGTCCCGATCGCCAGTTTCAGCGCCAGCAGCCCGATCATGTCGACGAAGCCGAAGCCCGGCTCCTGGATCCATTCGATGAAGCCGATCACCAGCAGCAATGCCACCGGGTCGTTCATTCCCGACTCGCCCTCGAGCGCGCGCGCGAGCCGTTTCTCGAGCGTCGAGCGGCGCAGCACGGCAAAGATCGCGGCGGAGTCGGTGGCGGCGATCGCGGCGCCGACCAGCATCCCTTCCAGGGTGCTGAGCTCGAAGATCTCCTTCGCCGCGAGGCCGGCGATGACCGCCGTGACCGCCGTGCCCACCGTCGCCAGCGAGGCGGCGGTTCCCAGCACCGGCCGAATCTCCGACCAGCCGGCGGTCAGCCCGCCCTCGAAGAGGATCAGGATCAGGGCGATCGTCCCAAGCGTGCGCGCGAGCCCGGGGTCGTCGAACTCGATGCCGCCGATCCCCTGCGAGCCGGCAAGCATGCCAAGGCCGAGGAAGAGCAGTAGGCCGGGGACGCGGACCCGGTCGGCCAGCAGCGCCCCGATGATCCCGGCCGCCAACAACGAGCCGGCGATCAGGATCAGCTCGGCATCGTGGGCGCCCATCGACGGACCCTAGATGATCATTTCGACTGCTTCAGGCCAGGGTCAGCTGGTAGCCCTTCGCTGTCTTCGAGTCAATCCAGGATACGACGGTCGGGCGCACGAAACGCCATAAGCGCAACCGTTGTCGGGGTCGGCTTCTCTCTCATCTCGGCCAAGCGTTGCGCCGCCTGGATTTCGAGGTCATTCGTCCAGGTCAGGAGCTCATCGAGCCGGATGACGTACTCGATCCACGCTTGCCGGTCCAGCCAGATTGCTTTCCATGAGAGATGCCGATCCAAATCGGCATCGAACGTATCCAATGTGACTGCCTGATCGATCCGACGGATGAGGTGGTCCAAGGTCTTCCCCGACCCTACAGCTCTCAGGTGGCGGGGAAGACGTTCCCACATAGCTATGTCGAAATGGGCACGCGGCATCGCGCGATAGACCTTCTCGACTCCTCCTCGCCTCCTCCCTCCTCGCAGTTCTTCCGCTACCTCGAGGTACCCCCATTCTTTTAGCTGGCGAAAATAGCGTGCGATGGTTGCCAGCTCTGGGCCCCCGCGCTCTTTAGCGAACTGATTGGGGCTCATCGGGCGGACGTGAAGCTCCGTCAAGATCTGGTTGCGCCATGGATTCGCCAAAGCTTTTGCCATTTGCGCACTGATAAGAAATGGTGGCGCGCTGGGAGGCTGACTTGCCTGCTCAAGCTCTGAGCTCTCTTGTAAAGAGTTGGAAATCTCAACAGGCTCAGACGGCGACCGAAAGGCCAAGAGCGCGACGGTCAATGGTATGGCCTCGCTTTCCGTTGCCGCGATGCGTGCGGCCGATTCCGCCTCCAGCTCTGCGACCCAGGCGAGAACCTCGTCCAGCCGCGTGACGTATTCCGTCCATGCCCGTCGGTCAAAGGGAAGTGTTCGCCAAGAAAGATGGCGATCCACCTCAGCGTCAAACGTCCCCCCTTCGATCGCTTGGACGATGCGAAGGATGAGGCTCTGCAAAATCGCCCCAGAGCACTCCGCTCTCAGGTAACGCGGTAAGAGCTCCCAGGTTGCCGTATCGAAGTGAACACGCTGAGTGGCTCGATATACCTTCTCGATAGCACCGCGCCGTTTACCACCGCGCAGTTCTTCCGCAACTTCGACGAAGTCCCACTCCTTGAGCTCGCGGAAATAACGTGCAATGAGCGTCAGGTCGCCGCCGAACCTTTCGCTGAACTGCTTTGGGCTCATCGATTGGAGGTGAAGCTCCATCAAGATCCGGTTGCGCCAGGGGTTGGCGAGCGCCTTGGCCAGCTTGGCTTCGATCAAAAACAGCGGCGCGGCATCTTTCTCTTGAGGACCCACGTTGCCTCCACTTCTCAGTGACGCCTGAATGGCTGCGGCTAGCGGACAGTAATCGGTTTTCCTTCCAAAATGCAGACTTATTTCGTCATCGGTGGCTAAAGCTGCCAGTGATAAGTCATTCTTGCTCAGACTCTCACAGGGTTGAAGGGAGGTGAGCAGGGTGAAATTCGATGCCACGAAGGCGACATTGCCCGCGATGGGCACGACGAAGGGCAACTGAGCGCGTGGTGGCCCTCCGACGGCATCGCTACCGGGGGGCTGCCTCCGCCTGGGGCTTCTTCCAGAGGAGGTGAGCAGGGTGAAATTCGATGCCACGAAGGCGACGTTTCCAGCGGTCAGCACGTCGAAGGGCGGCTGAGTGGAGTTTCTGCTGCATCCCGGGTCGCCTGACCCGGGAGCAGTGTCAAAGAAATTCCCCTACTAACAAACAGTGTAGAAAGTAATGCGACCCCGCCTGAAAAGGACGATCGAGCAGATCGAGGCGCCTAACGGCGACCTCGTGCTCATGCGGTCCAGCGCCGACGACATCCGCATCGAACGGCCCGGCGAGCGCGAAAGGGACCTTTTGCAGGCCCTCGACGGGAGTGCTTCGAGGGACGAGCTGGACGCGCGCTTTGGCCCGCGGGAGGTCGCAGACGTGATCGCGCAGATGCAGGAGATGGACCTGCTCGAGGACGCCGACGACGACGACCGGGTACCGCCGGCCGACCTTGCCCGCTTCGACCGCCAGCTTCGATATTTCAGCGACCTCAGCTCCACCGGCGGGGTAACGCCATCGGAATGCCAGACTCGGCTGCGAGAGGCTCGCGTCGTCGTGCTCGGCGTGGGAGGGCTCGGCGGGCGCGTCGCCTGGGAGCTGGCCTGCTGCGGGGTTGGAGCGCTCCGCCTGATCGACGGCGACCGCGTGGAGGAGAGCAATCTCAATCGCCAGATCCAGTACGCCGAGGCGGACATCGGCCGGCTCAAGGTCGAAGCGGCGGCGGAGCGACTTCGCGCCTTCAACTCGAGGATCGAGGTGGAGGCGGTCGCGCAACGTGTCGAGAGCCAGGCGCAGCTGGCCGCCTTCATCGCCGGCGCCGACCTCGTGGTCGATGCCGCCGACTGGCCTGCGCACGAGATCGAGTACTGGTGCAACGCAGCCTGCTTCGAGGCGGGGGTCCCCTACATAGCGATGAGCCACTTCCCGCCCATGGCCCGAGCCGGGCCGCTCTACGTCCCGGGCCAGACCGGCTGCTTCGGCTGCCAGGACATCGCCTACCGCCGGGAATACCCGCTCTACGACGTGGCGATCGCCCAACGCCGCGCCAAGCCCTCGCCGGCCGCGACCCTGGGCCCCGCGTGTGGGCTGGTCGGTGGTTTGGTCGGCGCGGAAGCAATGCACTTCCTGACTGGGCTGGTCGCGCCGCCGATGCTGGGCGCGGGCTACCTCTTCGACCTGCGCACAATGGAAGTCGAGCGCTTCGAGGTGGCGCCGGAGCCCACCTGCCCGGTCTGCTCGCAGCTTCAACCCGCCCCGACGAGATGATGGCTCCGGGGGAAGCCGGCGGATCGGCAAAGGAGGCTTACGATGCCTACGCCTCGTCATATGACGACTTCAACCGTGGGTACATGTACGAGCGGTGGACCGGTCGGCTTTTGGCCAAGGCACACGAGATGGGCCTCGAAGGCGATCGACTGCTGGACGTCGGCTGCGGGACCGGGCTCAGCTTCCTGCCGATGCTCGACCGTGGCTGGCGCGTAACCGCCTGCGACATCTCCCCGGCGATGCTCGATGTCGCTCGTTCCAAGGTCGGCGAGGGCGCGACGCTGCTTGAGGCCGACATGCGTCAGCTGCCCGCTCTGGGCGAGTTCGATCTGATCTGGGCCGTGAACGACGCGATCAACTACCTGCTCAGCGTCGAGGAGCTCAAAGCTTCCCTGGCGGGAATGCTCCGGAACCTGGCGCCCAGCGGGATCGTGCTCTTTGACCTCAACACTCTCGCCACCTACCGGACCTTCTTCAGCAACGAACACGTCGTCGAGCAGAACGGAAGACGCTTCGTCTGGAACGGGCAGATGTCCCCGGAGGACGTCGCGCCGGGCTCGATGAACCGGGCAAGGTTCGAGGCGAAAGGCGAGTCGGGCACGGCGCATGTCCATCGCCAGCGTCACTTCTCCGAAGACGAGGTGTTGACCGCGATCGACGCGGTGGGACTTCGATCCCTGGGCGTCTTCGGCGAGCTGGACGGCGATCTTCACCCCGTTCTCGATGAAGATCTCCACACCAAGGCCGTCTATCTCTGTCAGCAGCCTCGCTAGGTCCCCTGTCAGGGCGGACGCTGGTTAACGGCTGATTGCTGGTACAGACTGCCTTCGTAAAGCGTTTCTGCCGCCCTAGACTGCACGATCATCCCTTACTGCTCACGGGATTCGGACAAATCTAGGACATGCTTGCACTTTCCACTATGAATCAGAAGAGTCTCGGAGGTGGCGAGGGAAGGCTGCCGAACGAGATCGCCGCAGCGTTAGGGCCGAAGCTTCAGCGCGCCCTCGAAAATCCCATTCGCCGGGAAATCCTGCGTACCCTCGACCGAAGCGAGCGTCCCCTGAGCGCCCGCGAGATCGCGTGTGAGGTGCCTGAGTTCACTCTGAGCGAGGTCTACTACCACGCTCAGGTCTTAGAGCGGTCCGGGGGCGTAATCCACGACGCCTCTCACCGCCCGCCCGGAACCCCACCTTTCTATCGTTCCGGACTCTCAGGGGATCCATATGTGCAGTCGGCTCTGCGGACTACCGAGCAGCTCGATCAAAATCACAAGGGGAACGCAGGTCGTCGCCACTCTTCCAAGCTTCTCACGATGTTTCGCATCCCTCGTCCTGCAATCAGTATTCGACTTGGCCAACGGCGCCGGGGTCAGCGTGAGTAGTGAAAGTGGAAAAATCTCAAGGCCGAAACGCCAGCTTTCCGACCAGGCGCGGCAAACTGCCACGCAGCGGCGAGCTGCTGAGGGCTTTGAACCATCCGCTTCGTCGCAGAATCCTCCGAGCGCTTCACAGGGCCGGCGAGGCCCGAAGTCCCAGCGAGCTCGGTAGAGCCTTTTGTCTTCCTGTCAGCAACATCAGCTACCACACCAGAGTGCTCCGCGAAGAAGGCGCCATCGCTCTAACGGACACGCGGCCGGTCCGAGGCTCTCTCGAGCACTTCTACGTTTCAACGGTTACCGATCATGAGTCGGCGATTCAGTTTCTCGGTTCGACCGAGGACGAAGACAGAGCCGACGAGTAGGGCAGATTCACTCAGACGTTCTCGTCGATCGAGGCGAGCCGCGCCTCCAGCTCCTCCGCCGACCCTGCTTGGGGGACGTCCTCGGCTCGTTCGCGCGGGCGGCGGTAGACGAGGTAGAGCAGCGCGAAGAGCACACCGGCGGTGAGCGCGAAGCCGATCTCGACGCGGCGGAACTCGTTCTCGATCAGCGGCAGGAAGTTCCAGGCGATGAAGAAGCTGGCGCAGCCGAGCCAGCGGGCGGCGGCGCGCCGCACCTGTCCCTGCGCCAGGCACGCCTGGTTGAGGGTGACGGAGCCGAGATAGAGGCCCATGCCGAGCGTCGTCAGCAGCAGACCGGGACGGTCGTAGCTGAACTTGTCGCTGAAGGCGAGTTGCATCGACTGCGGGCCGGCGATGAGGAAGGCGAGCGCGGCAAGAGCGGTGAACGCGACTATCCCCAGGAGGACCGCTCGCACGGTTCGGTGGAACTCGCGCACGCTGTCGGCCTCGCTCGAGGTGTGGAGGCTGGTCAGGTGGGGGAGGATGCTGGTCGAGACCGCCTGGAAGAGCTGCAGCGGCGCCCGCGCGATCATCAGCACGTTGAAGATGAAGCCCGCCGCGGCCGCCCCCTGCAGACCCCGGGTGATCAGGGGACCGGCGTTGAGGAAGGCCTGTTCGCTGAACATGATCACCATCACGGCCGCCGCGAAGCCGCTGCCGTGGCGCATCGAGAAGTCCTCAGCCGGCACGTCCTCCGTTCCGCCTCCCGGCGCGCCGGGAGGCGAGGCACGCTGCGTCTTCCTGGCCCGCCGTGCAAAGGCCAGCGGCACCACCAGCAGCGAGAGGCTCGGCGCCGCGACGATGCCGACCGCCACCGCCGACTGCCCGCTCAGCAGGCCGATGGCGACCAGGACCGCGAACGAGGTGCGGAAGATCGACTCGGAGAGGATCAGCGCCGTGAAGGTCCCGAAGGCGCCCTGCCCGGCGAGGAAGCCACGGGCGAAGTAGCTGGCGGCATAGAAGAGGACGGCGCCGAAGAAGACCCAATAGAGGCTTTCGTTGCCTTCCAGCAGGCCGTCCTGGATCGGCCCCCGCAGGACCAGGGCGACGACGGCGAAGAACAAGGCCAGGCCGAGCTGGATCGTCGAGGCGACCCGCATCTCCTGGGCGATCGGCTCGCCCTTCACCAGCCGTTCGGAGATGTGCCGGGAGAGCAGCTGTTCGACCGGTCGGTAGAGGGTCGAGATGGTGATGAAAACGGCCGACCAGAGCACCGTGATCTGCCCGTAGTCGGGCTTGGAGAGGACGTGCGAGGCGATCAGGAAGTAGGCGTAGGTGATGAGACCGGTAAGGCCGACGCCGATGGCGAGGAAGCTCGCGGTCTTGCCGTAATCGGCCGAGCTGGCGACGCGGCCGCCACCGCCCTCCGCGGCGTTGCTCATCGGGACTGCGGCTTGCCCGGTTCGTAGTGGGAGGGCTCGACGCCGAGCGCCAGCTCGACCCGCCGCACCCGCTCGAAGACCCGCTGCGTCATCACCCGCTGCCCGGCCAGCAGGTCGCCGATGACCCCGAGCGCGAACAGCTGCACGGCGGCGATGAAGAGGACGGCGCCGAGGATCAGCGACTGGACGTGGCCGCTGCTGTCGCCGTTGAAGATCCAGTCGATCAGGAACGGCATCCAGGCCGCCAGGGCCAGGGCCAGCACGATCAGCCCCGCCGTGGCGAAGGCGCGCAGCGGCTCGTAGCGAGCGTAGCTGCGCAGGATCGCCGGGCCGTTGCGGCGCACGTAGGCCCCAGTCGAGCCGAACAGCCGCGACTCGCGCATCTGCGGGTTGGTCCCGATCCTCACCTCGTCGACCGCGACCAGCATCTTGCCGGCCTGGATCAGGCTCTCCAGCGTGTAGGTGAAGTTGTCGACGACCAGCAGCTGCAGCGCCGCCTCGCGGTTGTAGCCGCGGAAGCCGGAGGTGGTGTCGGTGATCGCCGTTCCCGAGAGCCGTCGCACGACCCAGCTGCCGAGCCGCTGCAGGCCCTTTTTGGAACCGGAGAAGTGGTCGATCTGCGAGACCTGCCGGTCGCCGACGACCATGTCGGCCACGCCGGCGAGGATCGGCGCGACCAGCTTCGCGACGTCGGCGCCGCGGTACTGGTTGTCGGCGTCGGTGTTGACGACGACGTCGGCGCCGAGCTTGAGGCTGGCGTCGAGACCCGCCTGGAATGCTGCCGCGAGGCCCTTATTGTTGGTCAGGCGGACGATGTGCTCGACCCCGTTCTCGCGCGCGACCTCGATCGTGCGGTCGGTCGAGCCGTCGTCGACGATCAGCAGCTCGACCTCGTCGAAACCGTCGAGCCGGCGCGGCAGGTCGGCGATCGTCGCCGGCAGGGTTGCCTCCTCGTTGAGGCACGGGATCTGGATGATCAGCTTCATGGCGGGGCGGTCAGGGTATCCGGGGGGTCGGCGCGCGGGTCTCGGCGCGATAGCATTGGCTGACTGACCAGTCAATCAGTCGATGAGATGCAGCTGACCGAGACGGATCGAATCCATCTGCAGCGGGCCTTGGGGCTGGCTGAGCATGGCAGGGGGCGCGTCAGTCCCAACCCGCTTGTGGGAGCTGTCCTCGTGCGAAGCGGTGAGGTCATCGGCGAGGGGTTTCATGCCGAGTTCGGGGGGTTGCATGCCGAGAGGGCGGCGCTGGGAGATTGCGAGGCGAGGGGAGAGACGCCGGCGGGGGCGACGATGTACGTGACGTTGGAGCCGTGCGCGCACGAGGGGCGACAGCCGCCGTGCGTGGAGGCGATTCTGGAGGCTGGGATAGCCCGGGTCGTGATCGCCTCCGACGACCCCAGCGAGAAGGCCGCGGGGCGCGGGCCGGGCATCCTCCGCGACGGCGGCGTCGAGGTCGTCTTCGCGGCTGGCGCCGAGGCCGCTTCTGCCCGCCTGCTCAACCAGTCCTTTCGCAAGCACGCCCGCACCGGCCTGCCCCTGGTCACCCTGAAGCTGGCGATGTCGCTCGACGGCCGCACCGCCACCGCCGCCGGCGACTCCCCCTGGATCTCCGGCGAGGCCAGCCGTGACCTCGTACACAGGTGGCGCGCCGAAACCGACGCGATCGCCGTCGGCATCGGCACCGTCCTCGCCGACGACCCACTCCTCACGGCCCGCCACGCCGATGCCCGCCAGCCGCTCCGCGTCGTCTTCGACTCCCAAGCCCGCCTCCCGCTCGACTCCCAGCTCCTCGCGACCCTCGACCGGTCCCCGGTGCTCGTCGTCGCCGCGCCCGACGCCGATCCGACCCGCGCGGCTGCGCTCGAAGACGCCGGCGCCGAGATCCTCGTCGCCGGAGGCGCGACTCCCGCCGACCGCATCGTCTCGGCCCTGGCGGACCTCGGCCGCCGCGAAATCACCAGTCTGTTCTTGGAGGGCGGACAAAGCCTGGCCACCGCATTTGCAGAAGCCGACCAGCTCGATCAGTCCCGCACCTTCGTCGCGCCGATCCTGTTGGCGGATTCTCGCGCGGGGGAAGGGGGGGTCGAGGACGAGCCCGCCCGCAGCGCCCCCGTTCTTGCCGCGACAGGGCCCGCGCGCCGGATCGCTTTGGAGTCGACCGCCAGGCAGGTCGGCGACGACACGCTGATCACGGCCCGCTACAAGGAGTGGTGACGTGTTCACGGGCTTGATCCAGGACATAGGCCGAGTCGAGTCCGTCGAGAGCGGCGGCGAGGGCGCGCGTCTGCGAATCGCGACGGGGCTCGGACCCGACATCGCCCTGGGCGACTCGGTCGCAGTCGACGGCGTCTGCCTGACGGCGAGCGCTATCGACGACGGCGGTTTCGAGACCGAGGCGATGAACCAGACGCTGGCGGTGACCGCGCTCGGCGGCGTCGAGCCTGGCGGTCGGGTCAACCTCGAGCTGGCGATGCGGGCTTCGGATCGCCTCGGGGGCCACATCCTCCAGGGGCACGTCGACGGCGTCGGCGAGGTTGCTTCCGTCGAGGACGACGGATTCGCTCGGCGAGTTCGCGTAGCCCTCGCCCCCGAGCTGCTCCGCTACGCCGTCGACAAGGGCTCGATCGCGCTCGAGTGGCGTCAGCCTCACGATCGCCGTGCTGGGCGAGGGCTGGGTCGAGGTCTCGCTGATCCCGGAGACCCTGGAGCGAACCAACCTCGGCGAGCTCGAGCCGGGAAGCAAGCCGAACGTCGAGTGCGACATCGTGGCCAAGTACGTGGAGCGGTTGCTGGCACCATTCGCTGGAAAGGAGCGAGCGTGAGTCACAAGACCGAGACCGAAAGCGAACGCATGGTGACCGAGCGCGGGGCGAGAGCCCGTTCGCGACCATCGAGGAGGCGATCGAGGAGATCCGCCGCGGCCGCATGGTCGTCGTCTGCGACGGCGAGGACCGCGAGAACGAGGGCGACCTGGTGATGGCGGCGCAGTTCGCGACGCCCGAGGCGGTCAACTTCATGGCCAAGGAGGCGCGCGGGCTGATCTGCCTGGCGCTGACCGCGGAGCGCTGCGAGCAGCTCGGCCTCAGGCTGATGGCGGCCAAGAACGAGGCGCCGCTGCAGACCGCGTTCACGGTCACGATCGAGGCCGCTGGCGGTGTCAGCACCGGCATCTCCGCCCACGACCGCGCCCACACGATCCAGGTCGCGATCGACCCCGAGTCGGGCCCGCGCGACATCGTCGTCCCCGGCCACATGTTTCCCGCTGCGGGCCAAGGACGGGGGCGTCCTCGAGCGCACCGGCCACACCGAGGCCAGCGTCGATCTCGCCCGACTCGCCGGCCTCATCCCGGCCGGGGTGATCTGCGAGGTGATGAACGACGACGGCACCATGGCCCGCGTCCCCGACCTCATCCCCTACTGCGAGAAGCACGGCCTGAAGATGATCACCGTCGCCGAGCTGATCGCCTACCGCCGCCGCACCGAGAAGCTGGTCGAGCGGGTCGTCGACACCGCGCTGCCGACCGCCTTCGGCGACTTCACCGCCGTCGGCTACCGCTCGCTGGTCGACGACAAACACCACGTGGCGATGGTCAAGGGCGAGGTCGACGGGGCCGAGGACGTGCTCGTCCGCGTCCACAGCGAGTGCCTCACCGGCGACGTCTTCCACAGCATGCGCTGCGACTGCGGCGAGCAGCTCGGCCGCGGCGCTGGCGATGATCGAGCGCGAGGGCCAGGGCGTGCTGCTCTACCTCTCCCAGGAGGGTCGCGGCATCGGCCTGCTCAACAAGCTGCGCGCCTACAAGCTGCAGGAGGAGGGCGCCGACACCGTCGAGGCCAACCTCAAGCTCGGTCTGCCGGCCGACCTGCGCGACTACGGCATCGGCGCCCAGATCCTCGTCGACCTCGGCCTGACCAGCATCCGCATCCTCACCAACAACCCGAAGAAGATCGTCGGCCTCGAGGGCTACGGGCTCTCGGTCAGCGAGCAGGTGCCGATCGAGTCGGTTCCCAACCCGCACAACGAGGCCTACCTGCGGGCCAAGCGCGACAAGATGGGCCACTCGCTGCACCACCAGGGCCTGGCGCTCGACGAGGAGATGATCCACGACGAGGAGGAACGCGACGCGGAAGGACGGCAAGGACGGCAATGGCTGAGGCCGGCGCCTTCCTGGAGGAGTTCACCGAGGGCGAGCAGCGACGCTCTCGCCGCTGGCGTTCGCCGTCTGCGTCGGCCGCTTCTACGAGGACCTCGCCCAGCGGCTGCTCAACGGCGCCAGCGAGGGCTTCGAGATCGCCGGGGTCCCGAGCGGCTCGGTCGCCCAGGTCTCGACGTCCCCGGCGCCTACGAGCTGCCCTTCGCCGCCAAGCTCTTTGCCGAACGGCGCGCTTCGCCGGCGTCGCCTGCCTCGGCGCCGTGATCCGCGGCGAGACCGACCACTACGACTTCGTCTGCGCCGAGGCCGCCCGCGGCATCCAGGACGTCCAGCTCGAGACCGGCGTGCCCTGCGCCTTCGGCGTCATCACCTGCGACAACATGGAGCAGGCCCTGGCCCGCGCCGGCGGCGGCAAGCGCGACCAGGGCCGCAACGCCGCCCTCACCGTCGCCCGCATGGCCCTGCTGAAGCGCAAGACTGCGTCTGATCTGGCTACCATCCACGATCCTCATGGCCAAGGTATGCCACAGCTGCGGCAAGGGGCCGGCGTTCGGCCAGTCCCGCAGCCACTCGATGGTCGCCACCAAGCGGCGCTTCGACCCGAACCTGCAGAAGGTGCGGATCCAGGAGAGCGGCCGCCCGCGTGCGCGCCTACGTCTGCACGCGCTGCCTGAAGTCGAACAAGGTCACCAAGGCGGCCTGAGCTGCGCGTAGGGGGATGACCGAGACGCGCTGCGGGACGCGCTAGCCCGCCCGGAGTGCGGTAGATTCAGCCCGTGCCCGATCCCTCGATCGCCCGCTTCCGGCGGGTCATCATCTCCGCCTACGCCTCCTGGAGGCGCGACGCCAGGAGGTCAACGACCTCAACGTCTTCCCGGTCGCCGACGGCGACACCGGCGACAACATGGCGATGACGATGCGCGCCGTGATGGAGGAGCTCGACCGCCTCGACGGCCTCGAGGTCGACGAGGTCGGCCGCACGCAGCTGGTGCAGGCGCTGGCCCGGGCGGCGCTGATGGGCGCCCGCGGCAACTCCGGCGTGATCCTCAGCCAGATCGTCCGCGGCGCCGCCGAGGAGCTGGCCAGCCGCCCCGGCGAGCTGGTCGACCCGGTCCTCGTCGCCGCCGCCTTCGCCCGCGCCGCCGACGCCGCCTACGAGTCGGTGCGCGAGCCGGCCGAGGGCACGATGCTGACCGTTTTCCGCGAGATGGCGCACTCGGTCGACCCGCCAGCTCGCCCACCTCGAGGCCGACAAGCAGCGGCTCGGCCGCGACGTCGGCGACGCCGAGCAGGACGCGATGCTCGCCGAGGTGCTGGAGCGGGCGATCGCCGACGGCGAGCGGGCGGTGGCGCGGACGCCGGAGCAGCTCGACGTGCTGCGCGAGTCCGGCGTCGTCGACGCCGGCGGGCACGGCCTGGTGCTGATCCTGGCCGGAGTGGTCGCGGCGCTGCGGGGCGACGACGGAGCTGCCGGAGGTGTCCCACTACGAGGCGCCCGCGGCTCAGCCGTCCCCACCACGAGGACAGCCGCTTCCGCTACTGCACCAACTTCATCGTCGCCGGCAGCGGCCTCGCCTCGCGCGAGTTCCTCCCGCGGCTGGAGGAGCTGGGCGACTCGGTCCTCGTCGTCGGCGACGAGGCGACGCTCAAGGTCCATGTCCACACCGACGAGCCCGAGGCGGCGGTGGCGCTCTTCGAGGGGGCTGGCGAGGTGACGAACCTCGACGTCGCCGACATGCGCGAGCAGATGGCCGAGCGCGCGCGCCCGGCTGAGCGCCCCGGCCGGCCGCACCGGGGCGATCGCCGTCGCCGCCGGCGACGGCATGCGAGCGCCTCTTCGCCGAGCTCGGCGCCCACGTCGTCCCCGGCGGCGAGACGCTCAACCCGTCGACCTACGAGCTGCTTGCCGGGATCCACGGCGTGCCGGCCGAAGAGGTGCTGGTCCTGCCCAGCTCCTCCAACGTGGTGATGGCGGCCGAGCGCGCCTGCGAGCTCTCGGAGAAGCCGGCGCGGGTCGTGGCGGCGACCTCGCAGCAGGCCAGCCTGCTGGCGCTGGTCGAGCTCGACCCGGCGGCCTCGGCGCGAGGAGAACGCGCGAACGGCTGGAGGCGGCCCTGGAGGAGGTGGCGACCGGCGGCGTCGCCCCCGCCGCCCGCGACGACGCCCAAGGGCGCTTCAAGCAAGGCGACGCGGTCGGCTTCGTCGCGGGCGAGATCGTCGCCTGGGGCGGCGCCGGCTCGACCCTCGCGGCAGACGATCCAGCGCCTCGCCGAGGGGGCGGAGATCGTCACCGTGATCGCGGGCGAGGACGCCCCGATCCCGCTCGCGGAGATCGACACCCACGTTCCCGACGGGGTCGAGGTCGAGACCCACGAGGGCGGCCAGCCGAACTGGTGGTGGCTGCTCGCCGCCCAGTAGTGCGCTCCTTCGCCGGCGCCGCGCGAGCTCAGCCGCGCGAGCACTCCTCGCCGCCCCGGTCCACTGGCCGCGCCCCAGCGCGCTCGAGCTCCCGCTCCAGGCCCTCGACGGCGTCGGCCCGAAGCTCGCCGAAGCCGCCGCCGAGGCCGGCATCGCACACCGTCGGCGACCTCCTGCTTCCGCGTTCCCGCACAGCCACCGCGACCGCAGCGATCAGCGCCGCTGGCGGAGCTCGAGGCTAGGGAAGGAGGCGACCGTCCTGGTCGAGGTCCGCGGCTGCAAGCCGCGCCCGTTCCGCCGCCGCGGCCTCAGCATCATCCAGGTCAAAGTCGGCGACGAGACGCGGTCACGTCAGGGCGACCTGGTTCAACCAGCCCTGGCTGGCGGAGAAGCTGGCGCCGGGGGCCCGGCTGCTGCTGACCGGCAAGCTGGACAGACGCGGCTTCCGGTGAACGAGTACGAGCTCGTCGCCGCCGGGGGCGGCGAGGGCGAGGTCCGAGAACGGCCGACCGTCCGCCCGCAGGACCCTCCCCTCGGGATCCGCGGCCGACCGGCTTCGTCCCCGTCCACCCGGCGACCGAGGCCTGAAAGCGCAGCGGATGCGGGACTGGGCGGAGCAGGCAGCAGGTGGGCGCCGAACGCGATCGAGGGACTGCCGGCGGAGCTGCGAGCGCGGCGCGGGCTCGCCGGGGTCGGCGACGCGGTGCGGGCGGCTCATTTCCCGGAGAGCCCGAGGAAGCCGAGACGGCGCGCCGCGCGGCTCGCCTTCGAGGAGCTGTTCCTGCACCAGGCGCTGCTCGCCACGCCGCAAGCGGACCGCACCGCAGCGCGCTCGGCCGGCGCCGCGGCTCGGCAAGCCAGGCGAGCCGGTGGGCCGCTGGATCGACTCGCTGCCGTTCGAGCCGACCGAGCGATCAGCTGCAGGCGTTCGACGAGATCGACGCCGACCTCGACTCCGGCGAGCCGATGCAGCGGCTGCTGATGGGCGAGGTCGGCGGCGGCAAGACGGTGGTCGCCGCTCTACTCGATGCTGCGGGCGCTGGAAGCCGGGCTACCAGGCGGCGCTGATGGCGCCGACCGAGACCCTGGCCGAGCAGCACGCGGTCGACGCTCGGACCGCCTGCTGGCCGACGAGGCGATCCCCTTCGCGCTGCTGACCGGGGCGACGCCCGCGCCGCGACCGCAAGCAAGCCCTCGAGCCGGCTCGCCAGCGGCGAGCTGGGACTGGTCGTCGGCACCCACGCGCTGATCGAGCCCAGCGGTCGAGTTCGCCCGCCTCGGCCGTCTGCGTCGTCGACGAGCAGCACCGCTTCGGGGTCGAGCAGCGCCGCGCTCTCGACGCGAAGGGAGTGCAGGGGATGGCGCCCGCACGTCCTGCACATGACCGCGACGCCGATCCCCCGCACGCTCTCCCTGACCGCCTACGGCGACCTCGACACGACGGCGCTGCACGAGCTGCCCGCGGGCCGCCAGCCGGTCGAGACCTGGCTGGTCGACGAGGAGCGCCGTGCCGGCGCCTACGAGTTCATGCGCGAGCGGCTGCGCGAGGGCCGCCAGGCCTACGTCGTCTGCCCGCTGGTCGACGAGTCGGAGAAGCTGCAGGGGAAGGCGGCGGAGGAGGAGGCGGAGCGGCTGCGCCGCGGGGGAGCTGCGCGACTTCGAGGTCGGCGTCCTGCACGGCCAGATGCCGTCGGCCGCGAAGGCGGAGGCGATGCGCGGCCTTCGCCGCCGGCGCGACCGACGTGCTCGTGGCGACGACGCGTGATCGAGGTCGGCATCGACGTCGCCAACGCGACCGTGATGGTGATCGAGGGGGCGGAGCGCTACGGCGTCTCCCAGCTGCACCAGCTGCGCGGCCGGGTCGGCCGCGGCGAGCACGACTCGCATGTGCTTGCTCTTCGCCGAAGAGGCGGGGAGGATGGCGCGGCGGCGGCTGCAGGCGGTCGCCGACGAGCGCGACGGCTTCAAGCTGGCCGAGGTCGACCTCAGCCTGCGCGGCGAGGGCGAGATCCTCGGCACCCGCCAGCACGGCCTGCCGCGCTTCGCCGTCGCCGAGCTGCCCGACGACACGCCGACCCTGCTCGCGGCCCGCGAGGAGGTGCTGGCGCTGCTGCGCCGCCACGGCTCGCTCGCCGACGCCGGCGCTCGGCCCGCTGCTCGACGCCGCCCGCCCGCGCTTCGGCGCCGAGCGCCGCCGACCCGATCCCGCTCTAATGAGCCGCATGAGGGTGATCGCCGGAGAGCTGGGGGGCAGCGTCTGGTCGCGCCGCGCGGATGGAAGGTCCGCCCGACCTCCGACCGCGTGCGCGAGGCGATCTTCTCCGCCCTGGGCGAGCGCGTCGCCGGCGCCGCCGTCCTCGACCTCTACTGCGGCACCGGCGCCCTGGCGATCGAGGCCCTCTCGCGCGGCGCCGGGCGCGGCGCTGCTCGTCGACCGCGACACCCGCGCCGGCGCTCGGCAACGTCGAGCGGCTCGGCCTCGGCGACCGCGCGGAGCTGGTCCGGGCCGACGTCGGGCGCTGGCTGGGTCGAGGCTTCCGAGGTCCCTGGAAACGGGCCCAGGTTCGACCTCATCTTCGTCGATGCCCCCTATAGACTCGCCGACCGCGTGGCGCAGGAGCTCGAACACCCATCTGCCGCGCCTGCTCGCCACGGGCGGGCGCGCGATCGTCGAGAGCGGCGCCGGCAAGCCGCTGCGGCTCGACTCGCTGGAGCGGCTGCGGCAGCGCCGCTACGGCGCCGCCGACGTCTCGGTCTACGCGGAGGCGGGGGAGTGAGCGAGCGCAACGGCACCGTCGTCTGCCCGGGCAGCTACGACCCGGTCACCAACGGCCACATCGACATCATCACCCGCACCGCGAATGTCTTCGACCGGGTCGTCGTCGGCGTCGTCGGCAACCCCGTCCGCAAGCAGAAGACGCTCTTCAACCGCCGAGGAGCGGCGCGACTTCATCGCCGAGGCGACCGCCGACCTGCCCAACGTCGAGGTTCAGATCTTCGCCACCCTGCTGGTCGAGTTCGCCCGCGACAACGGCGCCAAGGCGATCGTCAAGGGCCTGCGGGCGATCTCCGACTTCGAGTACGAGTTCGAGATGGCCCAGCTCAACCGCAAGCTCGACCCCGGCATCGAGAGCATCTACGTGATCGCCTCCCCGCACTACAGCTTCCTGTCCTCGACGGGGGTGAAGGAGATGGCCACCTTCGGCGGCGACGTCTCCGACCTCGTTCCGGCGCCGGTCGCGGCGGCGCTGGCCGACCGCCTGGGCGACAGGTAGGCTTCCGCCACCGGTCGAGCTCATGGGCGACAGCTTGCAAAAAGACGGTCCGGATATCACGGCATCCTCACCAAAGACCCCGCATACACGTAGGCTTACGACCTGCAAATGGACGTACTCGTTCTCATAGACAAGCTGGACGACGTCGTCCACAACGCCCGCCCCGTCCCGCTGACGGATCAGGTGCGTGTGGACCGCGAGGAGATCTACGACCTCCTCGACCAGATGCGCGCGACGATCCCCGAGGAGATCAAGCAGGCGCGCTGGATCGTCAAGGAGCGCCAGGAGATGCTGGCCGAGGCCAAGCGCGAGGCGGAGCGGATCGTCCGCGAGGCCCGCGAGCAGCAGGCCCGCCTGATCTCCGACGAGGAGGTCACCAAGCAGGCCGAGCGCGCCGCCGACGAGATCGTCGAGGACGCCCGCACCCGCGAGCGCGAAATCCGCCTCGGCGCCGAGGACTACGCCGACGAGATCCTCAACACGCTTGAAGTCAACCTGCAGAAGTTCCTCGCGGCCGTCCAGCGCGGCCGCGATCGTCTCGCCGGCCGCGAGGACGAAGCCGGTCGCCGAGCTGGACGAGCAGCCTTAGGCGTTGGGGAGGGCGGGGACGCCCTCTCAAAACGCGCTTCGCGCTGGAGTGTTTTGAGAGGGCGTCCCCGCCCTCCTGCCAGCGTTAGTCGAGCTTCAGGTTCTTGAGTGCTGACCAGCGGGGGTCGGCCGCCTGCTCGTGGTCGTGGTCGGTGGGGTCGGTGTCGTTGAGGGACTCGCCGCAGACGGGGCAGAGGCCGGCGCAGTCGGGGCGGCAGAGGAAGCGGGCGGGGAGGGCGAGGATGACCGCGTCGTGGGCCCAGCGGCCGATCTCGAGCTCGTCCTCGACGACGTAGGGGCTGCGCAGCTCTTCGTCCTCGGTTGCCGCCTGGTCGACCTCGCGCGCCTCGATCTCGAGGTCGAGCGAGCCCGGCTCGAGGCAGCGCATGCAGGGACCCTCGAGATGGATCGGGAAGTCGAGGCGAAGGGCGTAGCCGCCGCTGGGGCGGGAGACGTCGAGCCGAACGACGGGGGAGGGCGGGTTGGCGACGTAGGCCTGGCCGCCCAGCTCGAAGGGCTCGAGCTCGACTGGGAGCTCCAGTCGCTTTCCCTCGCCGAAGGAGAGCGAGAGGCGCGCCAGATCGATGGTCGTGCTGCCGGTTGCGGACATCGGCGAACCTCCGCTGGGGACGGGCTTACGATGGCTCCTCCCAACGAGGTTACGAAATGGATCGATTCGACTGGAAACCCGAGGTCTATCTGGAGCGGATCCGCGCCGAGATCCCCGGCTACGACGAGCTCCAGGACCAAGCCATAGCGGCGATCCCGTTCCCGCCCGAGCGCGTGCTGGAGCTGGGGATGGGAACGGGGGAGACCACGCGGCGGCTGATCGAGGCCCACCCCGACGCCTGGGTGGTCGGCCTCGACGCCAGCCCCGACATGGTCTTCCGCGCCCGCCAGACCTACGACGACGTCCAGCTCGCCCGCATGGAGGACCCACTCCCCGACGGCCCCTGGGACCTAGTCGTCTCCGTCCTCTCCGCCAACCAGCTCGAACGACGAGCAGCGCCAGAACCTCTGCCGCCAAGTCAAAGGCCAATCCCGCTCCCTGGTCATCGGCGACGTCTTCAGCAAAAAGCAGCTATCCGACCTCGTGACCTGGTGCGACGGCGAAATCGCCTGGCAGCAAGCCGACCTAGCCGTAGTCCGAGCAACCTACTGAGAGGAACGGATATCCCTCCGAACGGCTTGTACTTCTCGGTTGCCCGAACCTCGGACGGCCGCAGCCGCCCCACCCGAGCAAGTTGAGAGAGGAGGGGTATCCGTTCCTCTCAGTCGCCTCTCGGACCCACGGCCGCTACCATGCTGCGTCCCGATGGCCGTCCCCAAGAAGAGAACCTCGAGCGCCCGCCGCGACAAGCGCCGTGCCAACCACAAGGCCGGCAAGGCGACGCTGAACGACTGCCCGCGCTGCCATAGCCCGCGGCTGCCGCATCGCGTCTGTCCCACCTGCGGCACCTATGCCGGGCGCGAGGTCGTCGCTCATAGAGTCGCCGAGGCCCCGGCGACTGGCGCCAGCGACTCCGAGTAGCCGTGGCGCCTGGGCGCGGCGTCACCGTTGCCCTCGACGGATACGGCGCTGAGCAGGGCTTCGACGTGCTCGCCGAGGGCGCGCGCCGTGCCGCGGCCGACGGAATCGGTGTGCGCGTGTTCGGCCCCGAGCGCGCCCTCGATCTGGACGGCGCCGAGGGGATAGAGGTGGTCCCGACCAAGGAGTGGATCGCCAACGACGAGGACCCCGTGCCCGCGGTCCGCTCGAAGCCGGAGGCCTCGGTGGCGCGCGCCGCCGGCGACGTCGCCAAGGACGCCGCCGATGCGATGGTCAGCCGCGGCTCGACCGGGGCGACGATGGCGGCGGCCACCTTCGGGCTGCGGCGTATCAAAGGCGTGCAGCGGCCGGCGCTCGCGGTGCGGCTGCCGGTCCCCGGCAAGCCGGTGCTCTTCCTCGACGTCGGCGCCAACATCGAGGTCCGCGCCCAGCACCTCGTCCAGTTCGCCTACCTCGGCGCCGCCTTCAGCGCCGCCGTGCTCGAGGTCGAGAACCCGTCGGTCGGCCTGCTGACCGTCGGCGAGGAGGTCGGCAAGGGCCGGGAAGAGGTGGTCGAGGCGCACCGGATCCTCTCGGACGCCTCGAGTATCGATTTCGCCGGCAACGTCGAGGGCCGCGACCTGCCCGCCGGCGAGGCCGACGTCGTCGTCACCGATGGCTTCACCGGCAACGTCGCCCTGAAGCTGATGGAGGGAACGGCTCGCACCGTTGCCGGAGCTGTTGGCGACGCCGCCCGCTCCAATCCGATCTCCCTCGTCGGCGGGCTGCTGATCAAGCCGGCCCTGGGCGGGCTGCGGCGCGAGCTGCACCCGGACACGACCGGCGGCGCGATCCTGCTCGGCCTGCGCGGCATCGCCGTCGTCGGCCACGGCAGCTCCGGCGCCGATGGCATCGCCAACGCCATTCGCCTGGCGGCGCGCTGCGCCGAGGTCGACGCGGTCGGGCGCACCGCGGCGCTGCTGCGGGAGGGCGGCGCCGGGCGTGGCGCCCTCGCGGCCGGGGAGGGCGCGTGATAGGAAGCATGCGATGAAGCGCGACGAAGTCCTTGCCCTCGTCCGCGAGCACCTGGCCGAGGAGCTCGAGGTCGACATCGAGAAGATCGACGAGCAGACCCGCTTCAAGGAGGACCTCGACGCCGACTCGCTCGATCTCTACGAGCTGGTGATGGAGCTCGAGGACCGCTACGGCATCAGCGTCTCCGAGCAGCAGGCAGCCCGGATCGAGACCGTCGGCGACGCGGTCGGGTTCGTCGTCGAGCACGCTCCGGCCTAGGGTGGCGGCGAATCCAGAGTCAGCGGTCGCAGCCCTCTCGGCCCTGATCGACGAGCTGCCCGCTGAGCTGCGCGCCCAGGCGCTCACCCACTCCTCCTGGACCGAGCACCGGGTCGACTCCTTCGAGCGCCTCGCCTTCCTCGGCGACAGCGTGCTCGGTCTCGCCGTCGCGACCGAGCTCTTCGAGCGCTTCGAGGACCTCGCCTCGGGCGGCCTGACCAAGGTCCACAACCAGACGGTCAGCGGCGTCTCCTGCGCGGAGGTGGGCCGCCAGCTCGGCGTCCCCGAGATGCTGCGCGAGAATGAGCCCGCGGGGTTTACCGGCGCGATTCCCGCCGCGACCCTGCTCGACGGCGAGCGGCCGCTGCCGGAGGCGACCGAGGCCCTGATCGGCGCCTGCTACCTCGCCTTCGGCTTCGAGCGCACGGCGGAGGCGGTCGCCGCTGCCTTCGAGCCCCGGATCGAACACGCCTCGGAGACCCGGATCGACTTCAAGTCCGCCCTGCAAGAGCTGCTCGCGCGGCGCGGGGCGCGCGTAAGCTACGAGGTGATAGC
The DNA here is from genome assembly GCA_963832065.1 of uncultured Actinomycetes bacterium. GTDB lineage: Bacteria > Actinomycetota > Thermoleophilia > Solirubrobacterales > 70-9 > VAYN01. The sequence continues at coordinate 103,288 of CAWHSV010000008.1, read as the reverse complement.
CGCCACCGGGCCCCCGCACAAACGCACCTTCGAGGTTGAGGCGATCGTCGACTCCGAGCGGGTCGGGGAGGGCGTGGGCCGGAGCAAGAAGGCGGCCGAGCAGATTGCGGCCGAGCAGGCCTTGAAGCAGCTCGGAGGCTAGGCCGGTGGCCAGCGTCGCGTCCGACTCGATCGCAAGCCTAGGGGTCGTAGGAACGAGGAGCACATGTATCTGAGATCGATCACGATGAAGGGGTTTAAGTCGTTCCCCGAGCGGGTGAGCCTCGAGTTCTCACCCGGCGTCAGCGTGATCGTCGGTCCCAACGGCTCCGGCAAGTCGAACATCACCGACGCCGTCCTCTGGGCCCTCGGCGAGCAGAGCCCCGGCGCGATCCGCGGCGCCTCGATGCAGGACGTGATCTCCGCCGGCGGCAAGGGGATCGGCCAGCGCCGCGCCGCCGAGGTCGAGGTCGTGATCGACAACTCCGACGGCCGCGCCGCCAGCGACTTCTCCGAGATCGCCGTGCAGCGCAGGCTCGACCGCTCCGGCGACGGCGTCTACCGCCTCAACGGCGCCCGCTGCCGCCTCGCCGACGTCACCGACGTCCTCTCCGACACCAACCTCGGCCGCGAGATGCACTCCGTGATCTCCCAGGGCCGGGTGGAGACGATCGTCCACTCCAAACCGCGCGAGCGCCGCCTGCTGATCGAGGAGGCCGCGGGGCTCGGCAAGCACCGCAAGCGCCGCCGCCGGGCCGAGCTGAAGCTGCGCGCCGCCCGCGACAACCTCGACCGCGCCCTCGACGTCGAGCGCGAGGCGCGGGCGCGGCTGCGACCGCTGAAGCGACAGGCGCAGGCGGCAGAGCTGGGCGCCCGGATCGAGCGAGAGGAACTGGGGCTGCGCGGCCAGATCGTTTCCGAGGAGCTGCGCTTCGGCGCCGATCGCGCCGCCGCCGCCGAGAAGGCCGCGGCAAAGGCGCGGGCGACGCGGGCGGAGATCGAGGAGCGACTGACCGCAGTCGGCAAGCGCCGCCGCGAGGCCGAGGAGCGCTTCGCCGCCCGCGACCGCGAGCGCACCCAGGCCTGGGGCCTGCTGACGAAGCTGCGCGGCGAGCAGGAGCGGATCGCCGTCCGCGCCGTCGGCCTCTCCGGCCGCGCGACCGAGTTGGAGGCGCGGCTGCAGGCATTGCGGGCGGAGCTCGGCCCGCTGACGCTGGACGTCGGCGGCAGCGGCGCCCCGGCCGAACGGGCCCGCAAGCTCGAGGAGGAGCTGGGCGAGATCGGGGCGGGGCTCGACGCCGCCGCGAAGGGATTCGAGGTCGCCCGCTCCGACGCCGCCGCCGAGTCCGCCCGCGAGGCGGCATTGGGCGAGGTCCGGGGCGGCGCCGAGCGCGCCTCCCGTCACGCCCGCCGTGCCGAGGGCCTGCTGGGCGAGCGCCACCGCGAGGCGCTGCGCAAGCGCGTCGCCGGTGGCGAGGCCCTGCTCGACGACACCCGCGCCGCGCTGGCGGCGATCGAGGGCGTCGGCGCCGCGATCCGCGCCCGCGTCGAACGCACCGAGGGCAAGGTCGTCGGCGGCGAGGACGACGGCGACGAGATCGCCGAGGAGCTGCGGGCCTGTTCCCAGCAGGAGTTCCAGCTGCAGTCCGAGATGTCCGCGGTCGCCGACGAGCTGACCAAGGCCGAGGTCGAGGCCGCCCACCTTGGCGACCGCCGCGCCGAGGCCGAGCGAGAGCTGAGCGGGATCGCCGAGCGGCTGGGGGAGGAGATCTCGCCAGCCGAGCAGGCGATGAGCGAGGAGGAGCGGGCGGAGATCGATCGCCGGCTCGAGCGCCTCGAGCGCCGCCGCGCCCAGATCGGCCCGGTCAACCCGCTGGCCGAGCGCGAGTACGACGAGGCGCGCGAGCACGTCGAGAGCCTGCAGGCCCAGCGCGAGGACACCGAGCGGGCGATGCGGGAGCTGGAGACGCTGATTCGCGACATCGACAACGAGATCGAGCGCGCTTTCGAGCAGACCTTCGATGCCACCGCCAGCAACTTCGAGGAGATGGTCGAGCACCTCTTCCCCGGCGGGCGCGGCGTCCTGCGCCGGGTCGCCCTGCGCCCGGTCCGCGACGAGGAGCGGCCGGCGGGAGAGCAGGAGGCGCCGAGCGACGACAGCGAGCCGGATCCCGAGGCCGAGGAGGAAGAGGCGCGCGAGGAGCTAGGGGTCGAGATCGAGGTCACGCCGGCCGGCAAGTCGACCCGCAAGCTCTCGCTGCTCTCCGGCGGCGAGAAGTCGCTGGTCGCGCTGGCCTTCGTCTTCGCCGTCTTCCTCGCCCGCCCCTGTCCCTTCTACATCCTCGACGAGGTCGAGGCCGCCCTCGACGACGCCAACATCGACCGCTTCCTGCAGCTGATCCGCCGCTTTTCCGACCGCGCCCAGTTCGTCATCGTCACCCACCAGAAACGGACGATGGACGCCGCCGACGTCCTCTACGGGGTCAGCATGGGCGGCGACGGCGTCACCAAGGTCGTCTCGCGCCGCCTTCCCCGCGAAGTCGGCGAAGGCGAGGCCGGGGACGAAGAAGACGAGAGTGGGAACACCCTTTCCGCCGTAGCCTAAGCACAACAGTTCTCCGCATATCCGGCCGCGATGCAGCCAGTACCCTCCGCCGCGGAGGGAGTTATGGGGCAACGCCACATGGACAGGCTGACTTCGTTCGACACCTCGTTCTTGGCGAACGAGAAAGCGAACGGGCACATGGCGATCGGCGCCCTGCTGATGTGCGAGGGCAGCGCCCCCAGCGAGGAGGACTTCCTCGTTCACATCCGCAGCCGCGTGCACCACCTGCCGCGGCTGCGCCAGCGGCTGCTCTACCCGCCGCTGGGGCTCGGCACTCCCTTCTGGGTCGATCACCCGCAGTTCGACATCCACCAGCACCTGCGGCGGATCTCGCTGCCGGCGCCGGGCACTGAGGCCCAGTTCCAGGATCTGGTCGGCGAGCTGCTGGCACCGCCGCTGGATCGCTCGAAACCGCTCTGGGAGCTGATCCTGGTCGAGGGCTTCGCCGAGGAGCGCTTCGGCGTCGTCTACAAGACCCACCACGCGATGGCCGACGGCATCTCCGCCGTGGACATCGGGATGCTGCTCTTCGACGTCGAGCCGAAGTCCGAGCCCGCCCGCGAGGAAGCGCCGTGGACGCCCGCCCCCACGCCGTCGCGGACGGCCCTGGTCGGGCATGCCGGCGTCGGCATCGCGGCGACGCTGCGGCGACTGGGCCGCTGGCTGCGACGGGCCGTGCGCGAGCCTCGGCGCGCCCGCCGGCGCGCCGCCGACGGCATCGCCGGGATCTGGGAGGTGACCTGGAATCTCGCCCGTCCGGCGCCGAAGGCGCCGTTCAACACCAGGATCGGACCGCGGCGCAGCATGGGCTGGGCGACCTTCGAGCTGCCCGAGTTCAAACGCGTCAAGAACGCGCTCGGCGGCACCGTCAACGACGTCACCCTGGCCGTCGTCGCGGGCGCCATGCGCCGCTGGCTGCTGGAGCGCGAGGTCGAGGTCGACGGGCTCGAGCTGAAGGCGCTGGTGCCGGTCTCGATCCGGACCGAAAACGAGCATGGTGAGCTCGGCAACAAACTGACCGCGATGCGGGGTCCGCTGCCGGTCGGCGTCGCCGACCCGGTCCAGCGCCTGCGCGTCATCTCCGCCGCGATGGACGCGCTCAAGGACTCCAAGCAGCCGCTCGGCGCGGAGGCGATCTGGGGCCTCAACGACTGGTTCCGCGACTTCGCGCCGCCGCTGCTGCTGGCGCCGACCGCGGCGGTCAACTTCTCCACCCGCCTCTTCAACCTGCTGGTGACGAACTTCCCGGGGCCGCAGATGCCGTTCTACGTGCTCGGTCGCGAGCTGACCGAGGTCTACCCGATCGGCTTCCTCGCCAAGAACCACGCCCTGGCGGTCGCCATCCTCAGCTACAACGGCCAGGTCGGCTTCGGGCTGCTGGCCGATCCCGACTCCGTCCCCGACGCGCAACGCATCGTCGACCACCTCGAGGCCGCGGTCGAGGAGCTCACGGGCGCAGCGCAGATAGCCTCCCCGGCTAGCGATGGCAACGACCTGGCAGGAGACGATCGACCTCGGTTCGCGCGCGAGCGCGAACGCCTCGCCGGAGACTGAGGCCGCCGAGCCCGAGCGCCGCGGCGTCTTCAAGCGGCTGCGCGAGAGCCTCTCGAAAAGCCGCCAGGCGCTGACCGAGGAGATCTCGGCCAGCCTCTTCGAACGCATCGACGACGAGACCTGGGAGCGGCTGGAGGAGGCGCTGATCCTCGCCGACGCCGGCGCCCCGACCACCGCGGCGGTGGTCGAGCGGCTCGAGCACGAGGTCGACTCCGGGGCCGTGCCCGCCGACGGCGCCGCCGTGCGCGATCGCCTGATCGAGATCCTGGCCGAGGTCGCCGCCAGCGGGCGGGCGCCGATCGACCTCAGCGGCGAGCCGGCGGTGCTGATGATGGTCGGCGTCAACGGCACCGGCAAGACGACGACGATCGGCAAGATCGCCTGGCACCTGAGCAGGGAGATGGGCCTCTCCGTCGTGCTCGCCGCCGGCGACACCTACCGCGCCGCCGCCTCCGAGCAGCTGGCCGAGTGGGCGCAGCGGGCCGGCGCCGACCTCGTCCGCGGCGACGATGGCGCCGATCCCGGCTCGGTCGCCTTCGACGCGATCTCTGCCGCCCGCGCCCGCGGCGCCGACGTCGTCATCGTCGACACCGCCGGCCGCCTTCACACCCAGGCCAACCTGATGGAGGAGCTGGCCAAGGTGCGGCGCGTGATCGCCAAGCAGATTCCCGAGGCGCCGCACGAGACGCTGATCTCGATCGACGCCACCACCGGCCAGAACGGGCTGCGCCAGGCCAAGGTCTTCTCCGAGGCGGTCGACGTCGACGGCGTCGTCCTGACCAAGCTCGACGGCACCGCCAAGGGCGGCATCGCCCTGGCGATCGCCGCCGACCTCGGCATCCCGGTGAAACTGATCGGCGTCGGCGAGACCTTGGAGGACCTGCGCCCCTTCGACCCCGCCGAGTACGCGGCGGCGTTGCTTGCTGAGTAGGCGTGGGGGAGGGTGCTGGCGCCCCTCCGCGGGAATTTGTCGCGCCCGCTATCGCGGGCTGCTCCGAATGTTGCTGCCCGCCTATGGCGGGCAAGAGACAGATTGCATATCGCGGCCTTTCGGCCACATTCCCGCGGAGGGGCGCCACCACCCTCCCAACGAGCGCTCACCGAGGTTGGGAGCTGTTCACCCTGGGGCCGCAGTTCGCAGCAGCAGTGTTAGCGGCCCGGACCCTCGGCCCTCCTAAAAGCTGAGCGTTCGCCGTCCTGAGACGGAGTGTCGATGGAGGGATCCGGCGGTCCCGTGGGCGAATGTCGCCGAAGGCGGCGAAATGCAATCTGGTTCCTGCTCGCCATAGGCGAGCAGCGACATCCGGAGCGGCGCGCGTAGCGCGCGCGACTCAATTCGCCCACGGGACCACCGGATCCCTCCTCCGGCGGCCCTCTAAGCTGGGCGACCCATGTTCGACCAGCTCTCTGACCGTCTCCAGTCGACCCTCTCGGACGTTCGCTCGCGCGGCAAGCTGAGCGAGTCCGACGTCGACGCGGCGATGCGCGAGATCCGCCTCGCCCTGCTCGAGGCCGACGTCAACTTCAAGGTCGTCAAATCGTTCACGAAGACGCTGAAGGAGCGCTGTCTCGGCGACGAGGTGCTGGAGAGCCTCGACCCCGGCCAGCACGTGGTCAAGATCGTCAACGAGGAGCTGGCCGGGTTGATGGGCGGCAGCGGCCGGGAGCTGGCGATGGCCTCCAGCGGCCCGACCGTAATCCTGATGGCCGGCCTGCAGGGCTCCGGCAAGACGACCGCCTGCGCCAAGCTCGCCCAGTTCTTCGGCAAGGAGGGAAAGGACGTGGCGCTCGCCGCCTGCGACGTCTACCGCCCCGCCGCCGTCGACCAGCTGGTCGCGGTCGGCAAGCGCGCCGGCGCCCACGTCTACCAGCAGGGGACCGACGCCGACCCGGTCGAGATCGCCGAGTGGGCGCTGCAGCGCGCGCGCGAGGAGCGCCGGGACGTGCTGATCGTCGACACCGCCGGCCGCCTCCACATCGACCAGGAGCTGATGGCCGAGCTGGCGCGGATCCGCAAGAAGACCAAGCCGCACGACGTCCTCCTCGTGGTCGACGCGATGACCGGACAGGACGCCGTCGGCGTCGCCGAGTCCTTCGCCGAGGCGGCCGAGTTCGACGGCGTGGTGATGACCAAGCTCGACGGCGACGCCCGCGGTGGCGCCGCGCTCTCGGTCAACGCGGTCACCGGCAAGCCGATCCTCTTCGCCTCGACCGGCGAGAAGCTCGAGGACTTCGACAAGTTCCACCCCGACCGGATGGCGCAGCGCATCCTCGGCATGGGCGACGTCCTCAGCCTGATAGAGAAAGCCGAGCAGCAGGTCGACGAGCAGCAGGCCGAGGACCTGCAGAAGAAGCTCGAAAAGGACCAGTTCACGCTCGAGGACTTCCTCACGCAGATGCGGCAGGTGCGGAAAATGGGCCCGCTGAGCGGCCTGATCGGGATGCTGCCCGGCATGGGCGCGATGAAACAGCTGAAGAACGCCGACGTCGACGAGGGCGAGCTGGACCGCGTCGAGGCGATCATCCTCTCGATGACGCCGGCCGAGCGCGCCAATCCGGCGCTGATCAACGGCTCCCGCCGCAAACGCATCGCCAACGGCTCGGGGACGAAAGTTCAGCAGGTCAAGCAGCTGATCAAGCAGTTCGACCAGATGCGCAAGATGATGCGCTCGATGGTCGGCGGCAAGATGCCCGATATGCAGCAGCTGGCGCAGATGAGCGGCGGGGCGCCGCGCCCGAAGGTCCGCAGGCGTTAGCTCCCCGTCGACCGGCATGTCTCCGCTTCGCGTCCGGCATCCCGGGCGAGTCCTGTAACCTGCCGCGTCCTATGGCAGTCAGAATCAGACTTAGAAGGGTGGGTTCGAAAAAGAACCCGATCTGGCGGATCGTCGTCGCCGACAAACGCTCGCCGCGCGACGGGCGCACGATCGAGACGATCGGCCAGTACAACCCGCAGACCAATCCGTCGCTGATCGAGTTCGACGAGGAGCGCGCGCGCCACTGGCTCGAGCACGGCGCCCAGCCCTCGGAGACGGTCGCCGGCCTGCTGCGCACCAAGGGCATCGCCGCCTCCGGCAGCTAGGCCCGCGATGACCGAGCTGATCGAGTTCCTCGTCAGGGCTCTGGTCGAGGAGCCGGACAAGGTCGAGGTGGAGGAGCTGGAAGAGGACGGCGATCTCGTCTACGAGGTGACCGTCGCCGACGGCGATCTGGGGCGGGTGATCGGCAAAGGCGGGCGGGTGGCGAACGCGATCAGGACGATCGCCAAGGCGGCGGCCGTGCGGGTCGATCGCCGGGTGATCGTCGACATTCTCGATTGAGGGTGGGGTCGGGCGGAGTCCGGGTAGGGCTTCGCTTAACTTTTTCGAGGAGTGGGTGCGGCCGTCCGAGGGTCGCGGCGGCGAAAAAGTACAAGACGCTCCAGCCCTACCCGGACTCCGCCCGACTCGCGCTCATGAATTTCGACAGACAATCGACCGAACCGGTGGCGCGATGAAGCTGGACATATTCACCTTGTTTCCCGAGGCGTTCGACTGGTTTCGTGGTCAGAGATCGGTGGAGAATGCGGTCGCGCAGGGGAATGAGCTGCGAATGTTCAACTACCGGGACACGACGCCGCTGACGGCCGGGCAGGTGGACGACTCGCCGTATGGGGGCGGGGCGGGGATGGTGTTGCGGGTCGATGTCGTCGATGCCGCGCTGCAGGCTGCCTACGGAGAAGGGGGACGGCCGCGGGTCGTCTTGCTCTCGCCGACGGGGCCGCTGCTGAACGACGCGATCGCCGACGAGTTGACCGCGGAACCGCATGTGGCGCTGCTGTGTGGGCGATACGAGGGGTTCGACGACAGGGTGCACCAGCATCTCGCCGACGACGAGCTCTCGATTGGGCGTTACGTGCTGGCTGGGGGCGAGCTGCCCGCGATGGTCGTCGCCGACGTGCTGATGCGGAAGCTGCCGGGGGCGCTCGGTCACGAGGACAGCGCTGCCGAGGAGTCGTTCAGCCAGGTGCTGGAGGGGATGCCGGAGTATCCGCACTACACCCGGCCGCCGATTCACCGCGGCTGGGAGGTGCCGGAGATCCTGCTCTCCGGCGACCACGAGAAGGTGCGCCAGTGGCGCCTCGAGCAGAGCCGCGCCCGGGCCGAGCACCTCCAGTCGGACGCCGAGTAGCTACCATTCCGCCACCGCGCGGTTCCCGCACTGGGTCCGGCGGTTTTTTCTCGCACAAATGAGCTCCGTAATCGACAGCATCGAGCGCGCCCAGCTGAAGGGGGGACTTCCCCCGTTCAGTCCCGGCGACCGTGTCCGCGTCCACTTCCAGGTGATCGAGGGCAGTCGCAAGCGCACCCAGGTCTTCGAGGGCGTCGTGCTGCGGCGCCAGGGCTCAGGCGTGCGCGAGACCTTCACCGTCCGCAAGCAGTCGTTCGGCGTCGGCGTCGAGCGGACGTTCCCCCTGCACTCGCCGAAGATCGAGAAACTCGAGGTGGCGGCGCGCGGCGACGTGCGCCGGGCCAAGCTCTACTACCTGCGGGGCCGGATCGGCAAGGCCGCCCGCGTCGCCGAGCGGCGCTGGGGCATCGACGACGACGTCGTCTCCGCTCCCGCCGGCGCCGCCGAGCCCGTCGCGACCGATGCCGAGGGCGTCAGCCAGGACGAGGTCGTGCCGACCGAGGCCGAGGCGAGCGAAGCCGAGGCTGAGGCGGAGGCGACCGAGGCCGAGGCGACGGCGGACGAGCAGCCCGAGCCCGAGCCCGAGCCAGAGCCAGGGGCGGAGGCCGGCGAGCAACCCGAGGCGGAGGCAGAGACTGAGGCAGCGGCGGAGGCGGACGCAGAGGCGCCCGCGGCCGGGGAGACCGAGGACAGCGCAGCGTCAGAGGATGCCGAGGACGAGGAGCCGGAAAAGGCCGGCGACTCCGACGAGGATCCGGCCTGAAACCCCTGATCCCGAAGCCGGAGGGCAAAGGCGGCGGGCTGGTCGAGTTGGTCGTCATCGTGGCGCTGGCCCTGGGGCTGGCGCTGGCGATCCAGGCCTGGCTGATCAAGCCGTACCAGATCCCCTCCGAATCGATGGAGCCGACGCTCGACGTTGGCCAGCGGGTCCTCGTCAACCGCTTCATCTACCACCTCAACGACCCTTCGCCGGGCGACATCGTCGTCTTCCACCCCCCGGCCGGGGCCGACAATGGCACCGAATGCGGCATCCAGCCCAAACCGGGGGAACCCTGCTCGACGCCGACCAAAAGCCAGTCGAGCCAGAACTTCATCAAGCGGATCGTCGCCGGGCCCGGAGACACGTTCTCGGTTAAAGACGGCCACCCGGTCGTCAACGGGAAAGAGAAGAGCGACGAGTCGTACATCATCCCCTGCGGGAACGCCGCCGCTTGCAACATGCCGCGGACGATCACGATTCCACCCGACCACTACTTCATGATGGGCGACAACCGTGGAGCAAGCGACGACAGCCGCTTCTGGGGACCTGTCCCGCGCGACTGGATCATCGGTGAGGCCTTTGCCACCTACTGGCCACTCGACCGCATCGGCATCTTCTAGGCCCGCCACCCACCGCCGCAGGCTGGCGCGCAGCCGCCGCCTGTTCGCCTTCGACCGCGGCCTGCAGAGCCGCTACGTCGCCGGCGCCGACGAGGCCGGCCGCGGCTGCCTCGCCGGGCCGCTGGTAGCCGCCGCGGTGCTGATCGACTACGAGCTGCTCTCCCACTCCGACCGCCGCCTGCTCGGCGGCCTGCACGACTCCAAGCAGATGACCGAGGAGCGGCGGCTGGAGATGTACCCCTGCGTGCTGCGGGCGGCCACGCGGGTCAGCGTCGTCGTGCGCTCCGCCGCCGGCATCGACCGCCGTGGCCTGCACGTGACCAACATCGAAGCCCTCTCGGTGGCGCTCGAGCGGCTGCGCCCACCGGCCGAGGCGACCTGCCTCTCGGACGGCTTCCCGCTGCCGCGCTGCGCCATCCCGCACCGGGCGGTGATCGAAGGCGACGGGACCAGCGCCGCGATCGCCGCCGCCTCGGTCATCGCCAAGGTCACCCGCGACCGCTACATGCGCCGCGCCGCCGACGAGCACCCGGGCTGGGGCTTCGACGAGCACGTCGGCTACTCGACGCCGGAGCACCGGGCCGCGATCGAGCAGATCGGCATCTCGCCACTGCACCGCCGCTCCTTCCAATCGGTCGCGTACACCCAGCTCGGACTCGCCTGACCGGCGCATCTCGGCGTCCTCGTTCGGTCGTGTGCGGAGCACACTCCCTCGCCCGTCCTTGACCTGCTTGGTCAGGCGCGCGACCCCGTAGCTCAGAACGCCGCCTGGATGTGCTCGACGTCGATTGCCCGCCCGGCGCGATCGAAGGTGACGCCGACGGCGTCGAAGCGGATCTCGGCGTAGCGGGGGAGCGCGCGGCACTCCGCCATCCAGGCGGTGGCCAGTTTGCGGACGCGGCGCTGCTTGCGGGCATCGACGGCGAGGATCGGCCGCTCGGGGCCGAAGGCCGCGCCGGCACGTCCGGCCTTGACCTCGACGAAGACGAGGGCACGGCCGTCGAGGGCGACGATGTCGAGCTCGCCGTGGCGGGTGCGGGCGTTGCGCTCGACGATCTCCCAGCCGGCGGCGGCGAGCCGGCGGGCGACCAGCTCCTCCGCCCGCTGACCGGTTCTCTGACGGGCGACGGTCATCGCAGCAGACGCTAGGGGCCCGGATCGCGCTTATGGCGCGCAAGAAGTTCCAACTTCGACACGAACCCCTCGTAACACGTGCGCCGCCGCCTTCTAGCGTCCTCGTCGTGCTCGCCACGGCCCGAACCTTCACCCTCGATGGCATCTCCGCCCGCCCGGTCCGGGTCGAGGTGGACGTCCACCGTGGCCTGCCCAACTTCGCGATCGTCGGCCTCCCGGACGCGGCGGTGAGGGAGGCGCGCGAGCGGGTGCGGGCGGCGCTGGTCAACTGCGACTTCGAGTTCCCGCTGCGACGGATCGTCGTCAATCTGGCGCCGGCCAGCCTGCGCAAGGCGGGTCCGGGGATGGACCTGGCGATCGCCTCGGCGCTGCTCAGCGCCTCCGGTCAGCTCGAGTGGGAGCTACTGTCGCGGGTGGCGATGGTCGGCGAGCTGGCCCTGGATGGCTCGACGCGGCCGGTCAACGGAGTCTTGGCGATCGCCGAGGCGGCGCGGGAGGGCGGCGCCGAGGCGATCGTCGTGCCGGCCGAAAACGGTCCCGAGGCCGCTCTGGCAACGGGAATCGACGTGATCCCGCTCGACAGCCTCGGCCACCTGCCCGCCCTGGTCGCCGGCGAGTCCGAGCCGGAGCGCCCGCAGGCGCTGCCGCTGCAGCTGGGCAGCACCGACGGACCCGACCTCGCCGACCTGCGCGGCCAGCCCCACCTGCGGCACGCGCTCGAGGTCGCCGCCGCCGGCGGTCACAGCCTGCTGATGATCGGACCGCCCGGGGCCGGCAAGTCGCTTGCGGCCAGTCGCCTGCCCTCGATCCTGCCGCCCCTGGCAAACGTCGAGGCGCTGGAGGTGGCGCGCATCGCCAGCGCCTGCGGGCGGCTGGGCGAGTCGCTGGCCGGCGGCCGGCCGTTCCGGGCGCCGCACCACACGATCAGCCCGGCGGGCCTGATCGGCGGCGGCAGCCCGCCGCGCCCCGGGGAGGCGACGCTCGCCCATCGCGGCGTCCTCTTCCTCGACGAGCTCTGTGAGTTCCGCCGCGACGCGCTGGAGGCGCTGCGGGCGCCGCTGGAGACGGGTGAGGTCTCGATCGCCCGCGCTTCGAGCCGCCGCACTTTGCCCTGCCGTTTCATGCTTGTCGCCGCCGCCAATCCCTGTCCCTGCGGTCGTGGCGAAGCCGATCCGGACTGCAGCTGTGCGCCGATCGCGGTGCAGCGTTACCAAGGGCGGCTCAGCGGCGCCCTCGCCGATCGCATCGACATCCTCGCCGCCGTGCGACAGCCGAGCGCCGCCGAGATCGGCGGCGAGCCGGGGGAGCCCTCGGCGGATGTGCGGGAGCGGGTCGCCGCCGCGCGGGAGCGGCAGGAGCGACGGCTCGGCCCTGGCCGCTGCAACGCCGAAATGACTCCGGGCGAGGCGCGGGAATGCGCGCTCGACAACGAGGCGGCCGCCCTGCTGGCGGAGCTGTACGCGCGGCAGCGGCTCAGCGGCCGCGCCCACGACCGGGCGTTGCGGCTGGCGCAGACGATCGCCGACCTCGAGGGCGCCGAGACGATTGGGCCCGAGCAGATGGCACAGGCTCTGCAACTGCGGAGGCGGGACCGTGGCTGACGCTCGCGCTTGCCCCGACTGCCTGCGCCGCTCCTGGCTTCTGGCCCTGCTCGGTCCCTATATCGAGCGGATCGCCACCGGCTCGGTGGGCGCCCGCTCGCCGGAACTGCTGCGCCTCTCCAACGAGGACCTGGTCGCGGCCGCGGCGCCGAAGGTGGGGGCTCAGCTGCTGGACCGGATCGCCGCTCTCTCGGAGCGGAGTTTCGCGGATGAGCTGGCGGCGGCGCGGTGTTGGGCCTGCTGTCGCCACGGCGACCTCTATCCAGACGTTTTGCGCGATGCCGCCGACGCGCCCTGGGCGCTGATCGGGCGCGGGGATCCCGGCCTGCTCGACGGGCTCGAGCCGTTCGGCGCGGTGACCGTCGTTGGCTCTCGCCGCGCCACCTCCTACGGCCGCGAGATCGCCCGCGAGCTGGGCCGGGAGCTGGCGACGGCGGGGATGGTCGTCGTCAGCGGCCTCGCCTTCGGCATCGACGCCTGTGCCCACCGCGGCGCCATCGACGCTGGCCGTACCGATCGCCGTCCTCGGCTGTGGCCCCGATATCGCCTACCCGGCAGCGCACCGCTCGCTCTGGCGACGCATTTGCGAGGAGGGGCTCGTCGTCTCCGAGTTCCCACCCGGCGCCGCCCCCTGGCGCTGGACCTTTCCCGCTCGCAACCGGATCATGGCGGCGCTGGCCGGGATGACCGTGGTGGTCGAGGCCGCGGCCCGCTCCGGCTCGCTGATCACGGCCGACCTCGCGGCCGACCTCGGCCGCGACCTCGGCGCCGTCCCTGGTCCGGTCACCTCCCGCGCCTCGGCCGGCCCCAACGACCTGCTCGCCGGCGGCGCCTGCCTCGTCCGCGACGCCCAGGACGTGCTCGACGCGATGCTCGGGCCCGGAGCGCGGAAGATCGAGCGCGTCGGCCCGCCGCTAGATTCGGGCCTCGCCGCCGTCCTCGCCACCGTCGAGAGCGGCGAGGACAGCTGCGACGCCGTCGCCGCGACCCTCCACCTCGCGGGCCCCGAAGCAGCCGCCGCCCTCGCCCGCCTCGAGCTCCTCGGCTATGTCACCTGCTCGGCGATGGGTATCTACTCCCGCACCTTGTTGCCGCGCCCGAAGAATGCAGCCATCTAGGCTGCCCGCGTGACCACTCGACGCCCACCCGCTGTCCTCTCGATCGCCGGCTCGGACTCCGGCGGCGGCGCCGGCATCCAGGCCGACCTGAAGGCGTTCGCGCGTTGCGGGGTGCACGGGATGACGGCGATCACCGCGATCACCGCGCAGAACACGGTCGGCGTGCGGGGGGTGGATGCGGTCGCGCCGGAGACGATCGTGGCGCAGGTACGGGCCGTGGCCGAGGACATCGGGGTCGACGCGGTCAAGATCGGGATGCTGGGGACCGTGGCGACGGTCGACGCGGTGGTCGAGGCGCTCGGCTATGTCGGCGAGGCGCCGGTCGTGATCGATCCGGTGATGGTCGCCGAGAGCGGCGCCGTGCTGCTCGACGACGAGGCGCGCACAGCGCTGGTCGAGCGCCTGCTGCCGCTGACCTCGATCGCGACGCCGAACATCCCCGAGGCGCGAGTGCTCGTCGGAGCGGGGGAGGGCCCCAGCCAGGAGGAGCTGGCACGCGGCGTCGTCGCGCTCGGTCCGAAGGCGGCCGTCGTCACCGGTGGGCACAGCGAGGAGCTGGTCGATCTCTTTTTCGACGGCGAGCGCTTGGTCGAGATCCCAGGCGAGCGCCACCCCGACGGCGCCGCGCACGGCTCCGGCTGCACCCACTCTTCGGCGCTGGCAGCGTTCCTGGCGCGGGGCGAGGGGCCGCTGGAAGCGGCGCGACACGCACGTGAGATCGCCTCGGCCGCGGTCGGGGCGGGGCTGCGCGAGATCGGCGCCGGCGCCGGTCCCGTCGACGTCTTTGGGCTCGCCTGGACGCGCTCGGTAGATTGGCCCGATGAGCCCTGACGGCAGCACTGCGACCAGGCTTCCGCGTCCTCGCTCCGCCACCGTCTTCGACGGGCCCGACCGCGCCCACTCGCGCGCCTACATGAAGGGCATCGGCTTCGACGACGAGGCGCTGAGCCGGCCGACGGTCGGGATCGCCAACACCTGGACCGAGGCGATGCCCTGCAACTTCCACCTACGCGGGCTCGCCGAGCACGTCAAAGAGGGCGTCCGCGCCGCCGGCGGCACGCCGATGGAGTTCAACACCGTCGCCGTCTCCGACGGCGTGACGATGGGCACCCAGGGCATGAAGGCTTCGCTGGTCAGCCGCGAGGTGATCGCCGACTCGATCGAGCTGATGGCCCGCGGCTACCAGTTCGACGCGATCGTCGCCCTCTGCGCCTGCGACAAGACGATCCCCGGCTGCGCGATGGCGCTGGCCCGGCTCGACGTGCCCTCGGTCCTGCTCTACGGCGGCTCGATCGCCCCCGGCCACTGGCACGGCCGCGACGTCACCATCCTCGACATTTTCGAGGCGATCGGCGCCCACAACGCCGGCGACATGAGCGACGAGGAACTGAGCGAGCTCGAGGGGGTCGCCAGCCCCGGCGCCGGCGCCTGCGGCGGCCAGTTCACCGCCAACACGATGGCCTGCGCCTTCGAGGCGCTGGGAATCAGTCCGGGCGGCTCGGCGATGGTCCCGGCCGAAGCCGAAGACAAGCAGACCGTCGCCGAGAAGATCGGCGAGCTGGTGCTGCGCGTCCTCGCCGACGACATCACCCCCAGCAAGGTGATCACCCGCGACTCGCTCGAAAACGCGATCGCCTGCGTCTGCGCCTCCGGCGGCTCGACCAACGGCGTCCTGCACCTGATCGCGCTGGGCCACGAGCTTGGGATCGAGCTCGAGATGGCCGACTTCGACCGCATTTCCCGCGCCACGCCGCTGCTCGCCGACCTCAAGCCGGGCGGGCGCTTCATCGCCACCGACCTCTACGCCGCCGGCGGCGTGCCGGTGATCCTCGAGCGGCTGGCCCAGGCCGGGATCCTGCGCGGCGAGGCGATCACCGTAACCGGTCGCACGATCGCCGAGGAGGCAGCGCTGGCGACCGAGGCGCCGGGACAGGAAGTGGTGCGCGCTCTCGCCGATCCGGTCAAGGCAGAAGGGGGGCTGGCGATCATGGGCGGGAACCTCGCTCCCGAAGGCGCCGTGATCAAGGTCGCCGGCACCGAGCGCCGCAGGCAGACCGGCCCCGCTCGCGTCTTCGAGTCCGAAGAGGAATGCTTCCGTGCCGTCAAGGAACAGCAAATCGACGCCGGCGACATCATCGTCATCCGCAACGAGGGCCCGGTCGGCGGCCCCGGGATGCGCGAGATGCTCCAGGTGACGGCGGCGATCGTCGGCGAGGGACTGGGGGAGAGCGTCGCCCTGATCACCGACGGCCGTTTCTCCGGCGCCACCCGCGGCCTGATGTTCGGCCACGTCGCCCCGGAGGCCGTCAAGGGCGGCCCGATCGCCGCGATCCGCGAGGGCGACCAGATCACCCTCGACATCGATACCCGTCGCATGGACGTCGACCTCTCGGACGAGGAGATCGCCAAACGCGTCGCCGAGTACAGGGCGCCCGAGTCCCCCTTCGGCTCCGGCGTCATGTCCAAGTATGCGGCGACCGTTTCATCCGCGTCAAAGGGCGCGGTCACGCACTAGCTAGCGTTAGTCGGCGAGGAACTCGTCCAAGAGGGCGTTGAAGCGGAGGGGCCGCTCCAGCTGCGGCACGTGCCCGGTGCGCTCGAAGATCTCCAGTCGCGAGTGGGGGATACGCCGGTGGTAGCTGAGGGCGGCCGATAGCGGGATCACGCGGTCGGACTGGCCCCAGACGATCATCGTCGGCATCTGGATCTCGCCGAGGCGCTCGCGGATGTCGTGATGGATCAGCGCCTTCAGCGCGTCGCCGAAGCCGTCGGCGCGCTCCAGGCCGCTGCTGATCTGCTCGAACAGGAGGTCGGCCCGCAGATGGCCCGGGTAGCGGACGAAGGGTCTGAAGACGATCTCCCGCGCCCGCGGGTGCGTGACGATCCACCGGCCCCGGTCGGCGTAGTGCGGGCCGAAGGTCTTCCAGGCCCAGGCGGTCACCACCGCTCGCTCCTCCGGGTTCCAAGTGTTGAGGATGCCCGCTGCCGAGACCAGCACCAGCTTCTCGAAGCGCCCCGGCAACGCCGTCACCGCCTCGACCGCGATGAAGCCGCCCATCGAATTGCCGACGATCGTCGCTCCCTCGATCCCGAGCTTCTCGCAGAAGTCGTGCAGCAGGCGGCCGTAGGCGGGCATATCGATTTCCCAGCTCGGCATCGGGCTGGCGCCGAAGCCGGGCAGGTCGAGGGCTATCGCCCGGTGGCCGCGGGCGAAGTGGGGCAGGTTCTCCAGCCAGTTCTGCCAGGCGCCGGAGATGCCGTGGACGAAGAGGATCGGCTCGCCCTCGCCCAGCTCGACGTAGTTGACGTCGGCGCCGGGCAGCGCCACGCGCCGCAGATGTCGGCGCCACTGGACCCGCGGCCACGCCGGCGCCGGGTTGCCGTAATCGGCGCCGGCGGCGATGCGCGGGTCGCGGGCGGTCGCCTCAGGCATACCCCATGCGTTCGAGCACCGGGATCTCGCGGATCTGGGGCGGCTGCAGGTGGTCCCAGAGAATCCCCCGCGGCCGCTCGTACTGGCGCTCGACGTCGATCACCGCCCGCGGCGTCGCGATCAGGTCGACCGGCAGGTCGTGAGCGGTCGACATCAGGTGCTGGCGCAGGATCTGGATCGGGTGGACGGTGGTGGCGACGGTGGTGTGGTCGTCGATCTTGCCGGCGTCGACGAGGATCCCGTACTCGAGGTCGTGGTAGCCGCCGCCTTTGCCGATTCGCGCCCCGCTCAGGTTCACCGCGACCGAGCCGCAGAGGACGAAGTCGATCTCCGGCAGATCGTCGAGGGCGACGACGCGGCCGTGCTTGAGCGCCCCCTTGATCGTCGCCGCCTCTTTCATCGCCGCCTTCGAGAGCTTCTTCGGGTCGAGGACGCGGAAGGGGTGCGGGTCGCGCAGCCGCGGCACCGCCATGATCACCGTCCTGCCCTCTTCGAGGGCGATCCGCCGCGCGTGCGTCTGCGGCGAGTCGGGGTTGGCCTTGATCACCCGGGCGCGCCGCCAGGCGCGGTGTGCGGCGAGCTTCTCCGCCGCCAGCTTGGCCCCGGCGAAGTTGGGGATCCGTCCCTCGGCGCCGGGAAAGCGGGAGACGCCCTCGCGCTCCATCGCCTTCCAGATCTCCTCGCGAACCTCGTCCTTCGTGCGCACCGACCGAAAGATATCCCCCTCGTTGCCGATAGGACCGGTGCAAGTGCGAAATTGCAGGGAAGACGACCGCTCCGGGCGAATGATCCATATGCCTACACTTTTCGCAACCGGTGCAGTGCAAGTCGAGGGCAGTCGGAGGAGAGCCAGTTGGGCCGCAAGACGCAGATAGCCGTGATCACCGCCGTCATCCTCGTCGTGCTGGGGGCGGCCGCCGCCTACGCTTATGACAGTTCGCAGAAGGACAAGATCGCCGAGGGGGTACGGGTCGCGGGGGTCGACGTCGGCGGCCTCGACGAAGACGCAGCCGCGGCACTGGTCCGTAAGCGCCTGCTGGCGCCGCTGCGTCACTCGCTGCGGGTCAGCTTCGACGGCGAGAGCTGGGAGCTGCCCGGCGCGAAGCTGAAGGTCCGCGCCGACATCGACGGGGCGGTCGAGGAGGCCGTCGCCGAAAGTCAGGACGGCGGCCTGCCCGGGCGGCTGGTTCGCTACGTCACCGGCGGCGAGGTGAGCGAGAGCATCACCCCGCAGGTGACCTACTCCGAGCGCGCGATCAACCGCTTCGTCCGCCACGTCGCCGAGGAGATCAACCGCGAACCGCAGAACGCCAGCGTCGAAGCGAGCGCCGAATCGCTCCTGGTTGTCGCTGGCGAGAACGGCCGCAAGCTGCGCGACAACCTGCTCACCGAAGACCTCAACGCCGCCGTGCTGAACGCCACCGCCCCGCGCACGATCGTCGCCCGCGTCCACGCGACCGAGCCCGAGGTGACCAAGAGCGAGGTGGCCGCCGAGTACCCGTCCTACCTGACGCTGGACCGCGCCAACTACGCGCTGCGCCTCTTCGAAAATCTCGAGCTCGTCAAGACCTACACCGTCGCGGTCGGCCAGGAAGGCCTGGAAACGCCGGAAGGCCTCTACGAAATCGAGGCGATGGAAGAAAACCCGGTCTGGAACGTGCCGGAATCCGACTGGGCAGGCTCGCTGGCGGGTCAGAGCGATCCCCCCCGGGTCCCTCGAACCCGATCAAGGCTCGCTGGCTGGCTATCTACGAAGGCGCCGGCATCCACGGCACCGAAGAAACCAGCTCGCTCGGCACCGCCGCCTCCCATGGCTGCGTCCGCATGGCGATCCCGGACGTCGAAGAGCTCTACGACCGAGTTGAAATAGGAACCCCCATCTTCATCGGCTGAGCGGCGCGAGGACCGGCGCATATCGGCGTCCTCGGTCGCTCGCGTGCAGAGCACGCCACGCTCCCTGCGTCCTTGATCTGCTTGGTTCTCGCGCCGCTCAGAGGACGAGCACGGCAAAGGGCGAATGAAGGTTTGTGAACTGGACGGATGCTCTAGCCGAGTACGACCGTGACCTCAGGGCGCGCAGCGCGGCGGAGCGGACGCGGCGGGCGTATGCGGTCGACCTCGCCGGTTTCGTCGAGTGGGTGGAGGCGCAGGGGTTGGCGCCGGGCGACGTGCGCCACCGCGACGTGAGGCGCTACGCGGCCGGCCTCTCTGAGGCGAAGGCGGCGCCGGCGACGGTGGCCCGCAAGCTGGCCGCGATCCGCGGCCTCTACGGCTTCCTCGTCCGCACCGAGCGCGCCGGCCAGAACCCGGCCGAGCTGGTCTCCAGCCCCAAGCGCGCCGAAAAGCTGCCGAAGGTGCTGACGACGGAGCAGATGCGGACGCTGCTGGAGCGGATTCCCGCCCATACGCCGCTGGAGCTGCGCGACCGGGCGATGCTGGAGCTCGCCTACTCGTGCGGCCTGCGTTGCGAGGAGATCGTCAACCTCGACGAGGGCGCGCTCGACTTCGAGACCGAGCAGCTGCGGGTCCTCGGCAAGGGCTCGAAGGAGCGACTGCTGCCGGTCGGGGAGCCGGCGCAGCGGGCGTTGCGTCGCTACACCGAACGCGGCCGGCGGGCGCTGGCGACCGATCCCCGCGAGCGCGCGCTCTTCCTCTCGAAGAGCGGCAAGCGCCTCTCCAACTCCGACGTGACCCGCCGGCTCGGCCTCTGGACGCGCGAGGCCGCGATCGCCGCCGGCGTCTCGCCGCATTCGCTTCAGACATTCTTTTGCGACGCATTTGCTCGAGGGTGGCGCCGATCTGCGTACCATCCAGGAGTTGCTTGGTCACGCGTCGATCTCGACCACCCAGGTCTACACCCGAGTCGACGCGGCTCGCCTGCGTGACACCTATGCCGCCAGCCACCCCCGCGCATGACGCCATTCAGCCAACCGACCATAGAATCGTGAGCTAGGGATGGAAACGGGCGTAAAAGAGGTCGAGCTACGCGATCTTTGGCGTCGCTACAAGGAGGACGGCGACGGGACCGCGCGCGAGCGCCTCGTCGTCGCCTACTCGCCGATGGTCAAGTTCGTCGCCGGCCGCCTCGGCGCCGGCCTGCCCTCCCACGTCGAAGACGCCGACCTGATCTCCTACGGCCTGGTCGGCCTGATCGGGGCGATCGAGCGCTTCGAGCCCGAGCGCGGGATCAAGTTCGAGACCTTTGCGATGACCCGCATCCGCGGCGCCATCATCGACGAACTGCGCTCGCTCGACTGGGTGCCGCGTTCGGTGCGCTCGCGGGCGCGGGAGATCGAAGCCGCCCAGGCCAAGCTCGAGCACGAACTGCAGCGGGCGCCGAGCGAGAGCGAGCTGGCGGCGAAACTGAACATGTCCGAGGAGGAACTGCAGAGCTCGCTGCTGGAGATCGCCAACTCCTCCGTCTACGCGCTCGACGAGCTCTGGACCGTGTCCGACTCCTCCGGCGACCAGGTCTCGTTGCTGGACACGATCCCCGACGACGGCGCCGCCGACCCGCAGGAGGCGCTCGACAGCAGCGAGGTCAAGGACCGCCTGACCGAGGCGATCGGCTCGCTGCCCGAGCGCGAGCAGCTTGTCGTCGCCCTCTACTACTACGAGCACCTGACCCTGAGAGAGATCGGCGAGGTCCTCGGGGTCACCGAGTCGCGCGTCTCGCAGCTGCACACCAAGGCCGTGATGCGGCTGAAGTCCCACCTCCAGCAGGCGTGATCGCGGCCACCGCGGGCAGGTTCGAGCTGGCGGTGACCCGTTTCAACGCCAGCGAGGCGGCGCGCACCGTCGCCGGCCTGACGCGGACGCTGGGCAAACCGCGGATCTCGGTAGGCGCCGCCGCCGGGAGCGCCGACGCCGCCCGGATCACCGTCGCCTGGGACCTCACCTGGTACCAGTGGAAGGTCGCCGGCGGGGAGGGGGAGCAGCCGGTCGCCGAGCTCGCCCGGGGGACCGAGATCGACCAGCTCGACGCGGCAGCACGCCAGTGGAACGCGAAATGGCGCGACTGACGGTCAACGTCGACGGCGGCGCCCGCGGCAACCCCGGACCGGCGGCGATCGGCGTCGTCGTCCACGGACCGGACGGCGAGGTGCTGGAGGAACGCGGCGAGCGCATCGGCCGCGCGACCAACAACGTCGCCGAGTACAGGGCTCTGCTGCGGGGAATCGAGCTGGCGGCCGCCCACGGGGCCGGCGAGCTGGAGTTGATCGGCGACTCCGAGCTGGTCGTGCGCCAGGTCGAAGGCCGCTACAAGGTCAAAGACCCGACAATGAAGGAACTGCATGCCGAGGCGATGCGGGCGCTGGACGCGTTCGACAGCTGGTCGATCCGCCACGTCCGCCGCGCCGAGAACGCCGACGCCGACCGTCTCGTCAACGAAGCTCTTGACGGTGAGGCCGCGGCGCCATCGCCATCCGAGCCTGCGAAGGAGGTCGATTTGGACTCAGGACAGATCGACCCCGGCGTCGACATCGGCCATGTGCATCTCAAGGTGGCCGACGTCGACCGCGCCCTCGATTTCTACTGCGGGGTGCTCGGCTTCGAGCTGATGCAGCGCTACGGCGAGGACGCCGCTTTCGTCTCGGCCGGCGGCTACCACCACCACATCGGCCTCAACTCCTGGGACTCGAAGGGCGGCTCGCCGCCACCGCCGGGGACGACCGGGCTCTACCACGTCGCGATCCGCTACCCGAGCCGGCGCTCCCTGGCCGATGCGCTGCGGCGCCTGACCGAGGCTGGGGTTCGGATCGGCGGCGCCTCCGACCACGGCGTCAGCGAGGCGCTCTACCTCGCCGACCCCGATGGCAACGGCCTCGAGCTCTACTGGGACCGGCCGAAAGAGGAGTGGCCACAGCCGCAGCCCGGCCAGAAGGTGGAGATGTTCGTGCGCCCACTCGATCTCCCGGGCCTTCTGGCCGAGTTGGATTCCTAGCTCGCGTCGCCGCCTGCCTAAGACCCGAGGATCGCGCCGACCAGGTTCGGTTTGAACGGCTCCGTGCCGCGCGCCAGCTGCACGCCGGCGAAGGGGCTGTTGGCGCGCATGTAGGCAAGCTCTTTGGCGAGGTCGCCGACGCCGTTGGTGGCGGGCAGGGGCGCCAGCTGCAGGGTGCTGAGCACGCCTATCGCCTCGCCGGAGCCGTTGAAGAAGCCGCTGCCCGAGTCGCCGGGGATGCCGGGCGTCAGGGTGGCGACGACGTGGCTCCAGCCGTTGCCTTCGTTCTGGATCACGACCCCCTGCTTCGGGCTCAGTTTGGTCACGCCGGCGCGCAGGGATGAGTTGCCGTAGGAGTAGACGGTCGAGCCGAGGCCGCCGGCCGCGCCGACTCCGGTCGGGCCGCCGAAGCCCGGAACCGAGGGGTTGACCTTGCCGACGTCGGCCGGGTCGAGCCGGACCAGGGCGAAGTCGTTGTAGGCGCAGGCGTCGGGGTCGGTCTCGCCGCCGGCCTGCATCGCCAGCCACGAGTTGTAGACCATCGTCCCCGGTTTGCTCGCGCCTTTGACTTCGACCTTGGCGCCGAGCGGCAGAGAGCCGCTGGCGCAGCCGTCGGTTTCGGTCTGCCCGCCGGTGCCGGAGCAGTGCGCCGCCTGGCCGAGGTAGACGCCGGCGCCGTCCTGGAAGACGAAGTTCGAGGTGCACTGGCCGCCTTCGGTGTAGGTCTGCACGCCGGGGTGGACGGTCGCCGAGCCCGCCGGCGCCCAGGCGGACGCGGCGCTCGGCGCCAGCAGGGCGATGGCGAGCGCCAGCACGGCAGCAGGGACGAGCTTGCTTCGATTCATGGGGAAGCCTCCTCTGCGGGGGTCGGCCCGGCCGCGCCAGGCATAGGACGCCTAAAAGGCTACCCAGTTTTGATGAGGCTAAGCAGGGCTGGCCGCGGGTTCGCCGCTCTCCACGGGGTGGCCGCCGGCACGCCAGACGCCGACCCCCTGGCCGACGTGGACGACCTCGTCGAAGCCCTCGCGCTGCAGGATCGAGGCAGCGAGGCCGCTGCGCTTGCCGCCGCGGCAGATCGTCGCGATCGGCGCGGTCGCGCGGCAGCTCGTCGAACCGGCCCGCGAGGTCGCCGTAGGGGATGTGAAGGGAGTCGGGGATGTGCTCGTCCGCGTACTCGGCGGCGTTGCGGACGTCGAGGACCAGCGGCGGCTCGCGCCGCCGACCCGCTCGGCCAGCTCGTCCGGGATCGATCAGCTCGATCCTGTGCACGGGCCGCTCCTCCGTGCGCCAGGCGGTCATCCCGCCCCCGAGGAAGCCGCGCACGCGCAGCCCGACCGCGGCCAGCAGCTCGGCGGCGTGGCGCTCGTCGCCGTCGGAGGCGGCGACGACGATGATCTCGGCCCCGTCCGGGGCCACCCGCGAGACCTTGGTCGCGAAGCCGGTGTCGTAGGCGGAGGTGCTGAGCGCGCCGGCGATGTGGGCCTCGTCGAACTGCTCGTTGGTGCGCCCGTCGATGATGACGGCGCCGCTGGCGACCGCTGTCTCGACCTCGTGTGGGGTCAGCGCCGCCGGCGTGCCGAAGCTCTCGACCAGCGGCCCGCGGTTGAGGGCGACGATCTGCTCGACGTTGGGCGGTTTGTCGCCGAGCGAGCCGACCGTCTGCTCGACGAACTCCGCCTCGTCGGCGATCGCCAGCGCCGCGTTGTGGCGGCGCTCGAAGCCGATCGTCGAGGAGGTCTTGAGGTCGATCGCCGGAGCCGCCGCAGAGCGAACCGCCGAGGTGGCCGGGCCAGACCTCCACTTCGTCGCCGAGCGTCAGCAGCCGCTCGTGCAGGGAGCGGAACATGTCGGCGGCGCCCTCGCGCGGCTCCACCGCCAGGTCCGGCCGGGCGACGTCGCCGATGAACAGCGAGTCGCCGCCGAGCACCGCCCAGGGCGTGCCGCCGCGGCTGGCGTCGCGCAGCAGGAAGCAGGTGTGCTCGGGCCGGTGCCCGGGCGTGTGCATCGCCTCGATCGTCAGGTCGCCCAGCTCCAGCCTCCAGCCGTCGGCGAAGGGCTCGTGCTCGTACTCGGCCCCGGCCAGCTCGTGGATGTGGATCGTCGCCCCGGTGCTCCGCGCCAGCCGCCCGTGCCCGGAGACGTGGTCGGCGTGGTTGTGCGTCTCCAGCACGTGCCCGATCCGCACCCCGTGCAGCCGCGCCAGCCGCCGGTAGGGCTCGACGTCCCACTGCGGATCGACCACCACCGCCACCCCGCTTTCGCGGTCGGCGACCAAGTAGGAGGCGCAGCCGAGGTCCTCGTGGATGATCTGGCGGAAGAGCATGGCTGAGCGATCAGGCTAGCGTGGAAACCAGGACCCGGCGCGCGCAGCTAGAATTCCGTCCCAATGCGGCCGTAGCTCAGCTGGCTAGAGCGTCTGCTTGCCATGCAGAAGGTCGAGGGTTCGAATCCCTTCGGCCGCTTAGGAGGAGCAGCGCCTCCCCGCCCGGCGTTTGGGGCGAGGAGGCGGCTCCAGTGGGCTGCTACCGCTCGATGGTGACTTTCACCTTCGTGCCCGGCGCCCGCGTCGTGCGGGGCTTCGGGTTCTGCTTGGTGACCTTGCCGGTTTTGGCGGTGGCGCCGCCCAGCTTCTTCACTTTGCCGAGTTTGCAGCCGGCATTCAGCAGGCGCGTCTTGGCGGCTTTCAGCTTGTTCTTCTTCAGATTCGGGACGACGCACGCCTTGTAGGTGAAGCGATCGTTCCGCACGGTGGCGCTGGTGCCGGCCAGCGTGGTCACGGTGACGTCGACCGCGCCCGCTTTGTTGGTGCGCGGCGCGACGGCGGTGATTTCCGTTTCCGAGGTGACCGTGAAGCTGGTGGCCGTCTTGGCGCCGAAGTTGACTTCGCTTGCGGCCGAGAAGTCGGTGCCGGTGATCTTCACCGTGGCGCCGCCGGCGATCGAGCCGGAGCCTGGCGAGACCGAGGTGACCGCTGGGGCCGGCTGGACTTCGGCGCGAAGCGCGATCTCCTGGCCCGCTTTGCTGCCGCTCGGGGCAATGGTCGCCCCGTCGGGTGGGGGCGGGAAGATGAAGCCGAAGTTCGCTCCGGCCACTTCGGAGATGCCGATCTCGTCGGTGGGGTTGGTCGGATCGATGCCGATCAGATCGCCGGCGCGGATCGGAAGATTGGCCGTAAAGGTTTGCAGCCCGGTGCCGGACGGCGTCGCCGGGCTACTCGTGCCGACCGCCGTGTAGCCGCCGGAGCCGTTCGGTCGCAGCACCCGCAGGCGGAAGGGCCCGCCTTTGGCATCCTGGACCAGCCAGCGCACGACCGCCCCGTTGACAGGGGAAACGAGGTTGGCGCCTTTCTCGGGCAATGCGGCGTTGAAGAAGGTCTGCACGGTCTCGAACGGTTTCGGCGTCGCCCCGGGCGGGAACACGCTGCCGACGCTGACGGTGGTCGCCTGCGCGCCGGTGGCCGCGAACAGCGCCAGTGCGCTCGCCGCGACTATCGCCACGAAGGTATTGCTCTTCCGACGTTTCATCACTTTGTCTCCCATGCAGGTCGTTTCCCCGTCGCACCTGGATGCGTCGGGATCTTGGGCATTAAGAACACGCCTCACCGCCAGGGTTGCGGGTGGCTGAGGGCTTCCCGCCCTCGCGACAGCGACCCCTTACATCAAATTATGTGAAACATCAGATAGAACTCCCTTGCGGTAATCAGGCCAACTATAAGGGAGTAGACCTCAGGTGAAGAAAATACGCGGGAGTCTTACCTACGCGAACGTGATAGCGACGCTGGCGCTGTTTCTGGCGCTCAGCGGAGGAGTGGTATACGCCGCCTCGACGCTTGGCGCGAATTCCGTCAAGTCGAAAAACATCGCTGCTAAGGCGGTGAAGGCTCGGAACCTGGCCAAGAACGCGGTCAAGGCGAAGGCGATCGCGGCCAACGCGGTGACCAGCGCGAAGCTCAAGGCGGGCGCCGTCACCGGTGGCAAGGTGAAAAAAGGAACGCTGACCAGAGCCAATCTCGCCGCCGGCACCCTGGCGGGGCTGCAGGTGGCAGAAGCCCAGGCAACGGCCGTTCCTGGGCTGACCAGCGAACCCGCAGGCGGCACGCCCGTACCACTCACGGGGACGCCCACCTTCACTCCGGCGGCTGGCAAATCCTACGAGCTGCTGGTCGAACTGAAGGGAACGCCGACCGACATCGATGGACCCGGCGGGGAAGTCTGCTCGGCCTTCGTGACCATTCTGGTCAACGGCGTGCCGATGTCCGGCGCGGGGATATGGGCGAACGCTAGTGGGACTCCGCCCTTCAATTTCGAACCGGTCGGCAGCAGCTCGACGGCCGTCGGCCTCCAGCAGGCGGGTCAGCCGCAGACGCTTTCGGCACTGGCGTTTGGCAGCATCGGCTGCAGCGCCGCGACGACGGGCTCTCTGCGGGCCGTCATCGTCGAACTGGGATAGCTAACCGCGGAACGGACGGCGATCGGGCATGCCCGATCGCCGTCCCGCCCGCCGCGATAATCGTGGCGCTGGCAGAATCAGCCTGGTGGCCGCGCGAAAGTACGACCTTGCCCTGTTCGGGGCGACTGGTTTCACGGGCGGTCTGACCGCCGAGTATCTGGCCGCGCACGCGCCCGCGGGCCTGCGCTGGGCGCTCGTCGGGCGCAACCGTGGAAAGCTGGAGGCGGTGCGGGCGCGCCTCGCCGAGGCCTCGCCGGACGCTCCTGCCCCCGATCTGATGGAGGCCGATGCGGCGGACCGAGCGGCGCTGGCGAAGGTGGCGGAGGCCGCGCAGGTCGTCGTCACGACCGTCGGCCCGTACGCCCTCTACGGCGAGCCTCTGGTCTCCGCCTGCGCCGCGGCGGGAACCGACTACTGCGATCTCACCGGCGAGCCGGAGTTCGTCGACCGGATGTGGAGCCTGCACCACGCGGAGGCGGAGCGGACCGGCGCTCGGCTCGTCCATTGCTGCGGCTTCGACTCGATCCCGCACGACCTCGGCGCCTATTTCACGGTCCAGCAGCTGCCCGAGGGGGCGCCGCTGACGGTCAACGGTTACGTGCGCTCGGGCGCCAGCTTCTCGGGTGGCACCTACCACTCGGCGATCAACGGCTTCGCCCGCGTCCGGCAGACGCTGGGCGCCGCCAAGGAGCGTCGCCGCGGCGAGCAGCGGCCGCTCGGTCGCGAGATTCACTCCGCGCCGCCGCGCGTGCGCCACAACCCGGCAGTCGGCGGCTGGGTGGCGCCGCTGCCGACCATCGACGGCGCGATCGTCCGCCGCTCCGCCGCCATCCTCGATCGCTATGGGGCGAACTTCACCTACGGCCACAACATGGTCGCCAAGCGGCTCGCGACGATCGCTGCGCTCGCCGGCGGGGTCGGTACGGCCTTCGGCCTGGCGCAGCTGCCGCCGGCCCGCAAGCTGCTGCTGAAGCTCAAAGACCCGGGGGAGGGGCCGAACGAAGCCGAGCGTGCCAAGAGCTGGTTCAGGGTCAGGTTCGTCGGCGAGGGCGGCGGCCAACGCGTCATCACCGAGGTCTCCGGTGGCGACCCCGGCTACGGCGAGACCTCGAAGATGCTGGCCGAGTCGGCGCTCTGCCTTGCCTTCGACGACCTGCCGTCGACCGCTGGCCAGGTGACCACCGCCGTGGCGATGGGAGACGCGCTGCTCGAGCGATTGCAACGGGCAGGGATCGCCTTCGAGCTGTTAGAGCCGGCCGCGGAATCGGAGACCGCCCCGATGAGCGGCGAGCCGCTGCGCCGGCTGGGCCAATGAGAGAGGGCGCCGAGATGCCCGACCACGTCGACGTGCTGATCGTCGGCGCCGGCCTTTCCGGCATCGGCGCCGCCCACCACCTGCAGGAGCGCTGCCCCGGCAAGAGCTACGCGATCCTCGAGGCG
Source organism: uncultured Actinomycetes bacterium (assembly GCA_963832065.1). Classification (GTDB taxonomy): domain Bacteria; phylum Actinomycetota; class Thermoleophilia; order Solirubrobacterales; family 70-9; genus VAYN01. Next base: position 75,480 of record CAWHSV010000008.1, on the reverse strand, counting down.
CGGGGAGAGATCGGCGGCACCTGGGACCTCTTCCGCTACCCCGGGATCCGCTCCGACTCGGACATGCACACGCTCGGCTACCGCTTCCGGCCCTGGACAGACTCGAAGTCGATCGCCGAGGGCCCGAAGATCCTCAGGTACATCCGCGACACCGCCCGCGAGGGTGGCATCGACCACCATATCCGCTTCCAGCACCGCGCCGTCGCCGCCGATTGGTCGAGCGCCGAGGCGCGCTGGACGGTCGAGGCCGAGCGCGCCGACACGGGGGAGAAGGTCACCCTCACCTGCGACTTCCTCTTCCTCAACAGCGGCTACTACCGCTACGACGAGGGCTACACGCCCGACTTCCCCGGAATCGACGAGTTCGCTGGTCAGGTGATCCACCCCCAGCACTGGCCGGAGGATCTCGACTACGCCGGCAAGCGGGTGGTCGTGATCGGCAGCGGCGCGACGGCGATGACGCTGGTGCCGGCGATGGTCGAGGACGCCGCCCACGTGACGATGTTGCAGCGCTCGCCGACCTACGTCATCTCGATGCCGGGCGAGGACGGGCTGGCGATCTTCCTCCGCCGCTTCCTGCCCGACCGCACCGTCTATCCGCTCGTGCGCTGGAAGAACGTCTTCCTGCAGGGAGTCAGCTACCGGCTCTCCCGCAAGCGCCCGGAGCTGATGAAGAAGCTGCTGCGACGCGGCCTGATGAAAGCGCTGCCGCCCGGCTACGACGTCGACACCCACTTCAAGCCCCGCTACAACCCTTGGGACCAGCGCCTCTGCCTGGTCCCAGACGCCGACCTCTTCAAGGCGCTCGGCGACGGCAGCGCCGAGATCGTCACCGACCGCATCGCCACTTTCACCGAGCAGGGGATCGAGCTCGAGTCGGGGGGCGAGCTGGAGGCCGACATCGTCATCACCGCGACCGGTCTCAACCTGCTCTTCCTCGGCGGCGTCCGCCTTGCGATCGATGGCGAGCAGCCCGACATCTCGCGGGCGCTCACCTACAAGGGGATGATGCTGAACGACTTCCCCAACTTCGCCTACACGCTCGGCTACACCAACGCCTCCTGGACCCTGAAGGCCGACCTCACCTCCGAATACATCTGCCGTCTGCTCAACCACATGGAGGCCGGGGGCCACCGCGTCTGCATGCCGAAGATCACCGACCCCTCGGTGACCGAGGAGCCCCTGCTCGACTTTAACTCCGGCTACGTCCTGCGCTCCCTCGACCACCTGCCCAAACAGGGTTCGAAGGAGCCATGGAAACTGCGCCAGAACTACCCGATCGACCTGCGCATGCTTCGTCGCGGCCCGATCGCCGACGGCGTCATGCAGTTCTCCAGCCCGGCGCCGCGAGGGCGATCGCTGGAGCGGACCGCCGCCTGACGAACCCCCCTGAGCGCCGCTAGGCTTGGCTGGCTTCTCGGCGCCTTGGCGGAGTGGCTACGCAGCGGCCTGCAAAGCCGTTTACACCAGTTCGATTCTGGTAGGCGCCTTTCGCTCTGGCAAGCGGGATTTCGCTTGTAAAGCCGGTTTGCGCGGCCTTTTGAGGCCGCTTCGTCGTCCGGCTGAGTCCGGTTGTTGCCGATTATCTGGATGTAAAACTGGCCCACGACTGGCCCATGGGTTCGTTCACCGGCTCTGATTTTCTGGTGGCGTAGGGCCTGGGTGCAACAATGTGTCCGCGATGAAGCCGCAAGCTCCCAGCGCTCCGACGAAGACCACTGAGAAGCCCGATATGAAATCGGGGCTGCCGGGCACTCCGGAGGAGCAGCGCCGGGATCTTCGTGCGGCTATGAAGAAGCATGAGGAGACGCTGCGCCGCTTGGCGCAGTAGCCCGCCACCCGAAAGTGGCCGGGGTTTTCTACGTCACGTTCGGCGACTACTGCCGCATTGCAGCCGAGGTGCTCGGGACGACCCCTGAGCAGGTCGCTCGGCTGCCTCGCATTGCCCTAGCCGATTCTGCGCTTGCATCTCCGCGCGCTGGGTTCGGCGACCACGATGCCTATCCGGCCCTGATCGAGAAGGCCGCGGTTCTGGTTGAGCACCTGGCTCGCAATCACCCGCTCCCCGACGGCAATAAGCGCTGCGCTTTCCTGGCTGTGGAGCGCTTCCTGGCGGCCAACGGACGGCCGATTACTGATGCCGATCCTGATACCGACGTACCGATGGTGGAGAAGATCGCGGCTGGCGAAGCGACTCCCAACGAAATCATCAGGTGGCTGGAAAGTCGTACCGCGCCCCAAGGATGATGAATAGGCCCACGGCGTGTCGAAGGAGGCGGGGGAGCGGTTGTGTCTGACGCAGAGCAAGCGATAGACGAGCAATTCGGCGCGGAGATTCGGGCGTGCAAACGCCTCTATGACTACGCGAAGGGGTTGACGAAGGATTGGCCAGGACGTCCCCTGGAAAACACCGCTGATGGGCTGATCGCGGCGCTGCTTAGCCGAAGCCTGGACACCTTCATGGCAGCTGTCGAACTCGCCTCCAAGGGCTACGGTGCGCAGGCGTCGATGCTCAATCGGTCCTTGTTCGAGGACATGATTGACGCTCACTGGGTCGCGACCGACCCGGAGACGGCCGAGCAGTGCTATCGCGACCATTACCAGCATGGTCGAATGCTGCTTGCCGATGCCGTTGCGAAGTATCCGGACTACTACCCGGACATCGAGCTACCCGAGTTCGACCCAGCGGAGAGGAAGAAGCTCGATGACCTTTATAGGCCCTGGGGCTCAAGGCCATGGTCGAGGATCAATCTGCATGACCGGATGAAGCTGGTTGAGCATCACTGGAAAGACGAGGCTGCTCAGCGCACCCTGCACTTCTTTCACGACATCGCCCACAGGGAGAACAATCAGACGCTGCACGTGTCCTCAGCGAGCCTTAATGCCAACACCGAGTTTTCGGGCGACGACGAGGCTTTCACGGTTCGCATCGGGCCGCGCCCGGACATGCTCGACCGAGCCTTGTTCGGCTCGTTCTGGATCTTCGACAACACCATTGGTTTGATCGTGGATCACTTCGAGATTGAGGTGGACGACAAGACGCGCAGAGAACTGTTTTCAGCCAAAGACTTCGTCGAATTGAGCGAGGAGCAATTGCGGGGTACGGGCCGTAACGATCCCTGTCCATGCGGTAGCGGTCTTAAGTTCAAGCGTTGCCATGGGAGTTAGGTTCAGGAGGGGCAAGCCCATGCAGCGGACTGCCGGTTTAGGCTGCACCGATGCCGGACAACCCAGAGCGCAAGGCCGCCACCAAAGCGGTTAAGACGGCTCAAAGACAGTTCGAGCGCGACAGCAAAGCCGCGCGACAGACACGACGTAAAGCCTTCGCGAAGGCCCAGAAGGACGGGCTATCGCTTCGCGAAATCGGCGAGTTGGTCGGCTTGGATCACTCGCGGGTCGGCCAGATCATCCGTGGCGAGTAGCACGGCGCTTGTGGAGATTTTCTCCACACCCTGCTAACTTCAGCCCATCGACATAAAGCGGCCCCCGGCGGCGCTGTCACGCCAACCGAGGGCCTGACCACAAGGAGAACCAACCTCCCCATGGCTAACGAGAACCCTATGGACGGGGCGCTACCGGTGCCTCTCGACCTCGCCGCCAAACACATCCCGGTCCTGCGCTCCTCTCTGATCGGCTGGTTACACGGCGCGCGGGAAGACCTAAAGACCCCCGAGCGGCTTAAGCGGCCCGATGCTGCCCGCCGAGAAGCCCTGGCGTATGAACGGCTGCTGCTCGCGCTGAACACCGGCACCATTTCCCTGCCGGACGAGGCCGCCCGCGCTGCCGTCGCGGCCGCAACTGCTGGCGACGACGCGGCGAGCAACTACAAGGAGGTTGCCGCCAATCACGATGCCCTCCACGCCCTGCTGGGCGTGCTTGAGGGCGGGAGCGCGTGAGGTCGATGCGCGACCTCAACATGCAGCGCGCCGTGCTGGCGCTGGTGCTTCGCGAGCATCCGATCCTGCTGACGCTCCCGGCGCTGGCGGGTCGGGTGCTTGCGAACCCCCGCACCCTCACCGGAGGGGTCGCGCTCGCCCGCGCCCTCCGCGATCTTGACGACGAGGGCTTGGTCTTCAGCGACGGGTTCCTGATCCAGCCGAGCCGACCGGCGCTCTACGTCAAGCGGCTGCTGAGGGAAAGCTGATGCTGGTCCCTGGGCGGTTCAGCAGCGCCGCAATCGGGATCGGCGATGGCGAGGTAGAGGTGCGCCTGAGCGACGGCGGCAACTGGCACGTCACGGTGAAGTTGGGCGAGGACGAGGACTGGCGGCTGCTCTGTCGAGGCCACGTTGACGGCAGCCTCTTTGAGGCTGGAACCCTGACTAATCGGAAGCCGGTCACGGTCGGCCCGCTGATGGTCGATCCGGCCGCTCGCCGGGTCAAGGTTCGCGGGAATGAGGTCCGCCTTACCGCGCACGAGTTCGAAGTGATCGCGATGCTCGCTACCGACCCCGGCCGCGTCTTCACCAAGCAGGAGTTGCTGCGAGAGATTTGGGGCAGGAGAGGCGGCGGCGCGATTCGCACTCTCGACTCACACGCGAGTCGCGCCCGCATCAAGCTCCGCAAGGCCGGGGCCGAGGGCTTCATCGTCAACTGCCACAAGATCGGCTACTCGCTCCGAGGGATAGCCGGGTGATGGTGGCTGCCATCGCCAACTGAGCGGGGAGCGGCACCCGTCGCGGTGTCGCTTCCCGGCGAAAGAAGTGGGACAAATCGCCGCCTCATTCGACATAGGGGTAATGAGGCACAGCTACGGCTCTCACGTCCAACCATATTCCCGAATGGTTGGGACCACTTTTGGGGTTCGCCGCCCTGTAGGGCAGATGGATATCTGCTCTCCCTTCTCGCTCCGCCGCCCGCTTCCGGGTAGGCCGACCAACTTTTTTGCCGGATTTCGCCGCCTCGTTCGACAGAGAGGTATGAGGCTCGGAATCGAACCGCAGGTTAAGGAGGGGGGACCACTTTCGGGGTTCGTGACTCCGTTAAGCATGGAACCCGATTCACCACTATTTCGCTTTCGCCTCGCGCTTCGACCGAGGCTGCGCCTGTTGCTTCTCCCTTCGCTTCGCGGCCAGGGCGGGACGCAGGGCCGATATCGCGCACCGCAGCGCCGTTTGCGGGCGTGCCGTTTTGCCGACATTCCTACGCCACTTCCAATTCAAAACACCATCAAGGAGGTCTTCGTCATGTTCTCTATCCATTTTTCCTCTACGTCCCTTGCACTCGACGCCTGCGCTATCGCCTCCGCGCTGGCTCCACAACGCTTCTCCACCACCGAGGCATATGCCCCTGTAGTACCCGCCCCACGGTTGATCACTGGCTCGGCGCTGGCTACCCAGCACCTCGCCGTCAATCGACCGCTGCCCTGGGGGTCAGCGTGAACTGGCAGGCAGGCTCACGCCTGCGGCTGCCCGAAGCCACGGTCGAGATCATCGCCTCCCTCGGCGAGCATCGCATCCTCTCGACCGCCCAGGTGCGCGCGATCCACTATCCGGATCGCAGCCTGCGCCGCACCCAGCAGGCGCTCGCTTACCTTGAGCGGGCGGGCCTGGTCGCCTACGTCGAGCGCCGCCGCACTCCCCGCCGCCTGTGGTTCCTGACCGACGCCGGCGCTGACGCCGTGGTTGCTGCCGGCGAGATTAAGGAGCGGCCGAAAGTCCTCAGCCCGAAACAGGCAGCGGGTCCGCTGACCGCTCACACGCTTGGGGTCAATGAGGTCGGGGTCAGCTTCCTGCGGGCGGCACGCGAGCGCGGCGACGATTTCGCCCCGCTCTCCTGGCGGCACGAGGTAGCCCATCCCCTGAACCGTGGGCGCGGCCGCGCTCGCCGGACGCTGATCGCCGATGCGGTCTTCACCTACGTCCGCCCCGAGGATCGGCAGATCGCCGTCTACCAGCGATTCGTTGAGGTGGATCGCGCCACCCTCTCGGTTGAACGGTTGGTGTCCGAGCTTGCGCGCTACGGCCAGCTTTACCGGGCGCGAGAGAAACGCGGCGGCGAGCCGCTGTGGAGCTACTACTACCGCAACTTTCCGCCAGTGATCTGCGCGCTGGCTGGCGCATCGCGCAAGGCACTCGGTCGGCGGCTCGACGTTGCCGCCGCGCTGCTTGGCGATCATCCCGCGCTCGACCGCGCCTATGACGTGGCGGTCTACTTCTGCCTGTTGGACGACCTCAAGGATCGCGGCCCCTTCGCCCCGATCTTCCACGCGGTCGGGGAGCCGCAGCGCGCGGTGAACTGGATCGGTGAGGACCGCGAACTCGAGGACGGGCGGTGAGGGGGAGAGGCGTGGCGAAGAAGCTTCCGGCATCCATTCCCCGCATCGCCTTCACGCCTGCTGAGGCCGCAGCTGCGATTGGAGTTGGACCTGACTTCTTCGACGCCAACGTAGCGCCGCAGCTCCGCTTGATCCGGCGCGGCCGTAAGCGGCTTGTTCCGGTTCGGGAGCTTGAACGATGGGTGGTTGAAAACGCCGACGCGCCGATGGTCGAGCAAGTCCGCTGATGGCCCTCTGCCCGAAATCAAATGACAGGAGGTAGATCGCGATGGCCGTAGTCAAGAAGCGACATTCAAAGAACTGTCCGGCGAAGCGTGGGAAGCGATGCGGCCTGCCACGGCGGCTACCGCGCTGAGGTCTATTCGCCGAGAGACGAGAAGAAGATCCGCAAAACCTTCACCCACAGGGGAGACGCGCAGTCCTGGGCGGCCGAAGTGAAACGCGGAGTCGATCTCGGAACCCTTCGCGCCCCGACGAAACGCACCCTTGGCGAAGCCGCTGCGGCGTGGCTGGCGGGAGCCGAGGCCGGGACGATCCGCAACCGCTCCGGTAATGACTACAAGCCCGCGACCCTGCGCGGCTACCGGCAGGCACTTGAGGATCACGTCCTCCCGGCGCTCGGCGGCCGAAGGATGAACGCGATCACCACCTCCGATCTGCAAGCCCTCGTTGATCGTTGGAGCGCCGAGGATCAATCGCCTTCCACGATCCGCAACTCCATCAAGCCCCTGCAGGCGCTCTATCGCCGCGCCCGCGCCCGCGAAGGTCTTGCGGTCAATCCGACCCGCGATCTGGAATTGCCAGCCCCGAACCCGAAGGAGGTAGAGATCGTTGCCCCCGATGTAGCCGCGCAGCTGCTCGACGTGCTGCCCGCTGGGGATCGCGCCTTGTGGGCAACCGCCCTCTACGCGGGCCTGCGGTACGGCGAGCTTCGTGCTCTCCGCTGGTCGGGAGTTGATCTCGCCGGTGGCTCGATCCGTGTAACGGAATCCTGGGACCCGAAGGCGGGGGCGATCGCGCCGAAGACCAAGAACTCCCAGCGGACGACGCCTCTCCCAGGTCTTCTTCGCGATTGCCTGATGGAGGCGAGGATGGCCGCCGGGGAGCCTTGCGCTGACGCCCTTGTCTTCGGCGACGCCACCGGCAAGCCGTTCCAGGCGGTGACGATCTACCGGCGAGCGGATCGAGCATGGGAGGCCCAGTCATTGGGTCACCTGCGGCTGCACCAGGCCCGTCATACCTACGCCTCGTTCATGATCGCGGCAGGGGTCAACGCCAAGGCCCTGTCCGCTTTCATGGGGCATTCCTCAATCAAGGTCACGTTCGATCTCTACGGGCACCTGATGCCCGGAACCGAGGCCGAGGCGGCGGCCCTGCTCGACTCCTATCTCCGCATGCAGGTTGAGGCTGGCAAAAGCAGCGCTCGGCAGGCGGCCACGCTCGCGTGAGATTTGCCGCCGTTCCATGTGCTGAACTGATGTTGCGGACCGAGCCGCCAAGTGGCACTCGAACCCCGTGACGGCCAGGGCCGAAGTCGATCCCGGTACAGCCGCCGACCTTCACGCCGCATGGCGTCAAGGAGATCTCCAAAGGATCGTCCCAAGAATCTCTAGAGAGGCCCGCCGGTGTCCAAAGCCAGGCGGGTCTTCTTGGTTCAGGGGGGCTTAGACATTCGCAGCACTTTTTCATCGGAAGCTCCGCAAGGGAGGCGGAAGGCATCTATTGCGCTCGCTACCGTGGGAGGCGATGGAGGAACAGCAGACCGAGACCACGCTTCCGGCCCGCTTTCGGCAACTTGCCGAGTCCCACGGAATCGAAGAGGCCGCGACTGATTTTGTCCCTTTCGGACACGATGGATGGGCAAATTCCGTCTACCGGGCGGCTGTTGACACCCTCGCGGCTCAGGCAGCGACCAAGGTGCCGCGCGATCTTGAGCACCTCCTGCACCAAGATGCCGCACCCCGAGACGACCATGATTTGGCGCTCGTTCTTGCCCTTTTCCTTTACGCCCGTCAAGTAGCCGAAGGTGCACAGATCATCATCGGGGACTTGATCTTCGGAGATCATGAGGAGCAGGCCCTCATGGAGGTTCGAATTGAGCCAAACGCAAGGCGCGGCGACTTTGATATCGACGTTTTGGTCTCTCGCAGGGACTACGGTCCGCACCCGCACTGGATAGAGACGCGGGAAGGGCCTTCCTCCATCACGGTCTACAAGGAGGCGGCGCTGATCCGTAAGCGGGTGGGTGAGTTTGGCGAGGAGCAACTAAAGCGGCGTGCGCTCGACACCCTCGGGTTAATGCCAGTGACTTACGACGCTGACGAAATTGAGCGCGACCCCTTCGCGCTGGCCCGTCGTGTGGTCGACGATCTGGGTCGCGCCGCCGATGACGAGGCTTACTCCCACGGCTGACCCACCTGGATTGGCTCGGACTCTCCGCTGGTTGGCCGGTGCCGTATTCGGCTTGGCGCTGGCAACGCTTGTTCCATTTCTGGTTGAAAAGGCGCCTCTCCTAAAGGAGAGGCGGTGCTATGGATTCTCTACGTCGTCCTCGGGCTTTCCTTTGTTGTCTGGCTTGTCGCGGCCGCTGTCATTCGGAGCGAAACCCTCCAACGCTCTAAGCCGCTAAGCATCATCTATTCTCTCGACGGCAGTCCAGAGATGCGCGTTCCTTTTCGGAGTCGCCGCCCTCAGAGTGTCCTTATCAGTGTGGGGCTGAAGAATCCCAATCCCTTCAACCTCGATGGGGTCGCGATGAACTCGCTGTTCCCGCAGGGGTTGCGGGTCGAGCGGTGCGGTGCTCACGGCGAGTCGCTTGAGAATCCGAAGGGCCACTGGTTAAGCACGCCCGAGAGGCTGCCTGATGAGCCACCCCCCGGCACCCACAAGGACTATTGGGCAGACGAGAACATGACCATTGCTGGCAACGGGAGCAAGGTGCTCTTTTTCAAGGTCCGACTGACCCAGCCAGGAACGTTGCACTTGCTGACGCGAGTCTTCGGCAACGTCCCGGAGTGCGAGGAGACCGCCGCCCTTGAAGTAGTCGAGACCGAAGACATGTTCCTGGGAGGGATCGTGAATGAGCTAATCCACGATGGAGAAGCTTTGGCGAGTAGTCCTGACAACGTCTTCTTCGGAAACAACGCCGACTACCAGCGGTGGAAGATGGAGTTGATCTTTGCGACCGCTGCGCTAGAGGACGAAGATCGGCGGTGGTGGGAGGCAGCAACTCACGCCGACGTGCCGGGATCCGGGGAAGTTTGGCGCAGCAACGTGGCGGGGCGCGACGTTCCGGTTCTCTACGACCTCCGCCGCCGACTCGACCGGCCGGTGCAAATACAGGCCCCTGCATGAAACTGGCCCATTTACTGGCCCACGGCCGGGCAAAACCGCTCTAGAAAGCGGATAATCGGCATATGTACTGGCCTGCAAAGCCGTTTACACCGGTTCGATTCCGGTAGGCGCCTTTCGCTCTGGCGAGCGGTGTTCGGTGGCGTAGAGCCTGGGTGCAACAATGTGTCCGCGATGAAGCCGCAAGCTCCCAGCGCCCCGAAGACCGAGCGAGGCAAGCTGCGCTTTGGCCTGCCCGGAAGCAGCACGGAGCGCAAGGGCCGGATCAAGGCTGCGATCCAGGCCAATCGCGAGACGCTACGTCGCCTCGCCAAGTAGCTCTTGACGATCTACCTGGAGCTTGGCGATTACTGCGAGATCGCCGCTGAGTTGCTCGGCACGACTTCCGAGCAGATCGCGCGTTTGCCGAGAATCGCCCTTGCGGACTCGGCCCTCGCCGCACCTCAAGCAGGCTTCGGCGGTTAGGACGCATATCCCACGCTCGTAGAGAAAGCGGCGGTCCTGGTTGAGCACCTGGCCCGCAACCACCCGCTGCCGGACGGCAACAAGCGAGCCGCTTTTCTCTCCGTGTGGCTGTTCCTCGAAGCCAACGACCGACCATTCGCTGGGAAAGTGTCGACACGGACGTCCCGATGGTGGAGAAGATCGCGGCAGGCGAAGCGACTCCCAACGAAATCATCAGGTGGCTGGAGAGTCGTACCTGACGATAGGCTCCGGACGCCCTGTCCGCCTTCATGGGGTATTCCTCAATCAAGGTCACGTTCGACCTCTACGGGCACTTGATGCCGGGCACCGAGGCAGAGGCCGCCGCGGGGGTCGCAGGGCACGAGCCGTCGCGAGTGGCGGCTACGCTTCAGACGTGAGCGCCAATGACCGATGAGGCCCTGATCGCGGAGGCGGGCCGTCGCCTTGCCGCTGCCGCACCCGACGCCAAGGTGATCTTGTTCGGTTCCCGCGCCCGAGGCGAGGCTCGTTCAAACAGCGACCTAGACCTTCTTGTCATCGAGCCCGAGGTGAAGAGTCGCCGAGCGGAGTTCGTGCGGCTTCGCGAAGCCCTCGGTGATCTCGGTGTTCCGATCGACCTCATAGTTCTCAGCGCCGAGTACGCGGACCAGAGGGCTCGGGTTCGCGGAACCATGGTCAACGAGGCATTGCAAAGAGGCCGCGTCCTTGTCGGAGCGTGAACCGAAGGCCGAAGCGCTAGCTCTCGCTCGCAAGGCAGAGGACGACGCGAAGGCGATGCAGCTGCTCGCCCCAAACTCGGAGATCAGCGACGAGATCATCGGTTTTCACGCCCAGCAGGCCGTCGAGAAGTGGCTCAAGGCCGTGCTCGGATCTAGGGGAATCGAGTTCGAGTACACCCACGACTTGCATCGTCTGATCGCAGAGGTGATGGCGGCTGTGGGGGGATTTTCCATTCGACACTCCCGAGGTGGTCGCGTTGACCGAGCACGCGGTGCCGTTGCGCTACGACGAAATATTGGATACCGAGCCACTTGACCGCGAGGCGACGGTTCGACTGGTCGGGGCGGTCGGCGAGTGGGCTGGGTCCCGGCTTCAAATCGGGACTGTAACTCCCAGGGAGCCGTAATGGCGGTCAGCTTTTCGGCGAACGCATCCAGTTCGGTCGCAGGTAGGCCTCTTCGAACCCCGCCTTGAGGATGTTGCGGTAGCTGGCGCTGGGGCGGTCGGGGACGCGCTCGCCGGTCTCGACGAAGAGGGTGTGGCAGCCGGCGTCGACGGCGTCGCGGATGCGGCGGTGGAGGAGGGCGAGCTGGCAGCCGCGGCCGCGGGCGGGCTCGAGGGTCGCGGCGATGCCGAACTCGGCGATGCCGTCGTGGACGTGCATGGCGGCGCAGGCCTGAGCCTCGGCGTCTATCCGGGCGACGTAGCAGTGCCATCCGTCACGCCCCGGAAGGTCGGCGAAGAAGGCCGCCGCCCAGGCCGGCAGGTCGAAACCGGTGGCGGCGATCATTCCGAACGGCGCTTGCTCGGGGCCGGCGAGCTCGACCACCTCGATCTCGGGAGCGCGGAAGCGTGGCGGGTGGGGGTCGCGGACGAACTTCATCCAGGCATAGCCTTCGTCGAAGCCGTTCGCCTGCAGCCATTGCTCCGCCGTCTCGGTCTCCTCCAGGCCCAGGGTGACGGGGACGTAGTAATTCACGCCCCGCGACGCCGCCCACTCGGTGGCGGCCGCCAGGTGGCCGTCCACGACCGCGCCCGGCTCGGTGGCGCCGAGGACGAGGTTCATCATCCCGACGCCGGGTAGGTCGGCCACGATGGATGCCTGCAGCGGCCCGAAGTCCCGCAGCTCGACGCCTTTCTCCTTCGCGATCTCGCCGGGAACGGACTCCCAGACGTCGCGCCAGAAGCGCCGCTCGCTGCGGTCGAGCGCTCTGCGGTCGCATGCGGCGCCGCCTGCGGTCCCCTCGTTCGCCATCGCTGCTGCCAGCATATGAGCGTGGCCACCGCAACCGCACCGGCCGAGGCGCCGTCGGCCAGCCGGATCCCCGAGAACCAGGTGATCGTCCTCTTTGGGGCGACCGGCGACCTGGCGAGGCGGAAGCTGCTGCCGGGGATCTTCCACCTGGCGCAGGTCGGGCTGATGCCGAAGCGCTTCCGCATCGTCGGAGCGGCCCGGCGCGAGGTCCCGCTCGAGGAGTTCCGCGAGCTCGCCCGCGAGGCGATCGAGGCCTCCGGCCGCGAGGACATGTCGCCCGCCACCTGGGACCCGTTCGCCGAGTCGTTGCGCTTCGTCAGCGTGGGGGACGGGTTCGAGACCCTCGGGGAGGCGGTGTCGGAGGCGCGCGAAGAGCTCGGCGGCGATGCCGGTCTCCTCTATTACCTCTCGCTGCCGCCGGGCGCCACGATGGGCGCGGTCGAAGCGCTGGGCGCGGCCGGCCTCGGCCATGGCGCCCGGGTGATCACCGAGAAGCCGTTCGGCGCCGATCTGGCCTCGGCGCGGGAGCTGAACGCCCTGCTGCACTCGGTCTTCGACGAGGAGCGCATCTACCGGATCGACCACTACCTCGGTCGCGAGGCGGTCCAGAACCTGCTGGCGCTGCGCTTCGCCAACGGCATGTTCGAGCCGGTCTGGAATCGCAACCACATCGACCACGTTCAGATCGACGTGCCGGAGACGCTTTCGATCGAAATGCGCGGCAGCTTCTACGAGCAGACGGGCGCCTTCCGCGACATGATCGTCACCCACCTGTTCCAGGTGCTCGGCTTCGTCGCGATGGAGCCCCCGACCTCGCTGGCGCCGAAAGCGCTGGGGATCGAGCGCGAGAAGGTCTTCGACTCGATGCCGCCGCTGCGGCCCGACGACGTCGTCCGCGGGCAGTACGCCGGCTACCGCGACGAGGACGGGATCGCCGACGACTCCGAAGCCGAGACCTTCGTCGCCGTCAAGGCCTTCGTCGACAACTGGCGCTGGGAGGGGGTTCCCTTCTACCTGCGCTCGGGCAAGCGGCTGGCGGAGAGCCGCCACCTGCTGACGATCGCCTTCGCGCAGCCGCCGCGCCGCATGTTCCCGCTCGACTGCAACCAGATCGCCGAGTCCTTCGGCCACGATCACCTCACCTTCGAGCTCGGCGACCCCGGCAGCATCTCCGCCTCCTTCCTCGCCAAGGTCCCCGGCCCGACGATCCAGCTCGGCGAGGCGCACATGCACTTCAGCTACGCCGATACCTTCGGCGGCGCCGAGCAGGCGCTCGACCCCTACGAGCGCCTGATCCACGACGTCATGGTCGGCGACCGCACCCTCTTCACTAGCTCCGAGGCGATCGAGCGGCTGTGGGAGATCTCCCAGCCGGTCCTCGAGGATCCGCCGCCGACGCTGACCTACGAGCCCGGCTCCTGGGGCCCGCCCGAGATCGACGAGCTGATCGCCCCCCGGCGCTGGCACCTGCCGGCCGAGCATGTCTGAGGCGGAGCCCTGGGAACGGAAAAGGGCCCCATATGGGGCCCTTTGTTTCCGAAGGACGTACCACCAGAGAAGTTGAAGTCCGCTGGCTCGTCGGTCCTCGAGCTTTGAAGTTCTAGTTGCCGCGGCTCGTGCGACGTATTGATAAACACTCGCGGGACGGAAAAGTTGCACTGGTTGCATCGGCACTTGCAGGCAGACCTTTAACCGGACGGCGACCGCCGCCCGGCTTCCGGTTTCTCGCTGCTAGATTCAGATCTCCCGGGCGTTTAGCTCAGTTGGGAGAGCGCCAGCTCGACAAGCTGGAGGTCACTGGTTCGAGCCCAGTAACGCCCACTTCTCGCCACGCTGGCTCAGGCGGTCGCCGGCAGCTTCACCTCGGTCAGGCGGATGCTGTTGCCCGACGGGTCGCGAAAGCCGGAGTCGATCCCGTAGGGACGCTCTTCCGGCCGCTCGGTGAACTCGACGCCGCGGGCGCTCAGCTCTTCGTAGGAGGCCTGGCAATCGTCCGTCGTCAGGAAGACGGTGGCGGCGACTCCCTTTGCCATCAGGTCTTCGACCTGCTTGCGGGTCTCCTCCTCGAACACCGGCGGCCCGGGAATCGCCATCAGCACGATCGAGACGTCCTCCTGGCCCGCCGGGCCGACGGTGAGCCAGCGGAAGTCGCCCATCTCCGGCAGGGTGACGTCGGCGCGCACCTCCATGCCGAGCTTCTCGGTGTAGAAGGCCAGCGCCTCCTCCTGGTCGTGGACCCACAACTGCGCGTTTGCGATCTTCATCGGTTCCTCCTGGTTGAAATCGGCTTGGCGCTGATGCTAGGTACGAGTCGCCGGGCTGTCTTCTCGAAACGTGCGGTGTTGGGGGCGGCCGTAGGCGCGCACGACGCAGGCCGGAACGACGACCTGGCTGGCGGCCGGGGGGAAGGCGGCGCGGTACTCGGTCGGCGTCTTGCCGTAGGCGCGCTTGAAGCTGGTGGTGAAGGAGCCGATGCCCTGCAGGCCGACCGCGAGGCAGACCTCGGCAACCGAGCTGTCGGTCGTTCGCAGCAGCGCCGCCGCTCGCTCCAGTCGCCGGGTCAGCAGGTAGGCATGCGGCGACTCGCCGAACGCGCGCCGAAACTCGCGGCTGAAGTGGGCCCGCGAGAGGCCGGCTGCCGCGGCGAGGTCGTCGACACTGAGCGGCTCGAAGTAGCGGGCGTCGGCGAGATCCCTGGCGCGCAGCAGGTGGCGGGCTGGCGGCACAAACGCCATCTCCGCAGTCTAGGCTCGCGGGCTCAGGTGACTGCCCAGGAACTCCCACGCGCCTTGTGATCGGCGCCTACGCAGCGGTGCTGGCGGTTTGTGGGACCTCGCTGGCGATCGGGCAGGCGGCGATCTGCGTTTGTGGCGCTCGACGCTGGTCGTGGCTGGCGCCGGCGGTGGGGCTTGCCTTGCTGTGCGCGATTTGCTGGGGGACGGTGCGGCTCGGGGGCGATGGGGTCGTCTCCGCGGTCGCCGTGGCGCTGCTGACGATCGCCTCTATCGCCTACCTGTGGGGACGCCTGGAGGGCGGGGGAGAGGGGCTGCGCGCCGGCTGGCCCGTTGCGCTCATCGCCCTGGTCGCTGCTTCGCTGCCGTTCGCGGTCGAGGGCCACTTCGGGATCCTCGGCACCAGCTTCAACCCCGACATGTCCCAGCATCTGCTGGCGACGGATCGGCTCGCGCACGGTCACGGCTCGCAGCTGCTGCACCAGGGCTACCCGCTAGGTCCGCACGCGATCGTCGTCGCCCTGAACAAGGGCCTCGGCATCGGGCCTGGTCCAGGGATTCAGCGGGCTCACCGTCGCGGTGGCGGTCCTGGCGCCGCTGACCGCCCTCGCCGCCTTCGCGAAGTTCAAGCCGATCCCGCGCACGGCCGCCGCGCTGATCGTCGGCTTGGCCTACCTCGTCGCCTCCTATTTCGCCCAGGGCGCCTTCAAGGAGACGATTCAGGCGCTCTTCGTCCTCGCCTTCGTCCTCGCCCTGCGCGAGTCCACCCGCTCCTGGCGCGATCTCCCCCTGCGCTTCGTCCCAGCAGCCCTCCTCGCCGTCGGCTCCGTCTACACCTACAGCTTCCCCGGCCTCATCTGGCTGATCGGCACTTCAGCTCTCTGGGCACTGGCGGAATATGCCGTTAGCCGAACGCGATCACCTGCGGGTGGCGAAGGGAGGGGTCCGAGAACGGACGCCCCGCGCCCGCCCGCAGGACCCCTCCCTTCGACAGGACCCGCAGTCGCCCGTTCCGTCCTGTTGGCGTTCCTCGCCTTCCTCGTCCTGATCGCCCCCGAGATCGGCCGGATGATCGACTTCCAGAGCTTCGAGACGTTCGACCCCAGCGGCCCCGGGCTCGGCAACCTCTTCGGCCAGGTCTCGCCCTTCGAGGCGCTCGGGATCTGGCCCTCCGGCGACTTCCGGCTTGCCCCCGGCGACGGCGCGGTCCCGGCCGCCGGCTACTACCTCGGCATCGCCTTCGCCCTGGCGCTGCTCCTCCACGGGATCGCCCGGTGCTGGCGCCGGCGCGAGTCGGCGCTGCTCGCCGGTCTCGCCGCGGCCGCGCTCGCCTACGCCGCCGCTCGGGCCGTCGGCACCCCCTACGCCGCCGCCAAGGCGATCGAGATCGCCGCGCCGCTGGCGAGCATGGTCATCCTCCTGCCGCTGCTTGAGAGCTCGGGTCGATTCGGCAGCGCCACGGTCGACAAGGCCGACCCGGCCGCGAGGAGCGAGTCGTTGCGGGCGGTTCTCGCCGCTCTGTTCGTCATGGCGGCAGGCTCATGCTCCCTCTTGGCGCTCGCCAACGCGCCGGTCGGCCCAACCTCCTACTCGCCGGCCCTGACCGGCCTGCGGCCGCTGGTCGCCGCCGACTCGACCCTTGTGCTCGCCTCCGCGGAGCTGCTTGCCGACCAGCACGGCGTTCCCTACATCTCCTGGGAGCTGCGGGGCGGGCGCGTCTGCATCGCCGCCGAGGGCGAACTCGACGCGCCGCCCTCCGGCGTGCGCTTCGTCGTCGCTCGCGCCGCCGTCTCGCAGCCGCCGTTTGCCGCCCTCCGCGTGCGCCGCGCCGCGCCTCCATATGTCCTCTGGGAAGCCACCGAGCCGGTCCGCGGCAAGAGCCCCTGCCCGTTGATCGCCATCCGCCAGGCGCGCCAGGGCCCGGCTCGCTGAGGATCGTCGCTTTTGCCGCCTCCTAGGAGGGATTAGCGATTCGGCTAGCGAAACGCTTGCCGTCGAACGCTGAGCCGGTTTAGCTGCGTCGGGTCCAGACAATCAATGGCCCCGGCGCAGCGCAAACTGCCCGGGGCCGTGGCACAGGAGGTATCAGCTCCCATGCACGACCAAGTATCCCCTGCGGGAGAAGACGCGCAGGCTCAGGCAGCCGTTCTCACGCTCGTTCTCACTGAACACCCGACCCCCCTCACGCTCGCCGACATAGAGCGCGAGGTAGCCCCCGATCAAGACTTCGCGGGCCGTGACGCCGTTGCTCGCGCCGTGCGCGATCTGAGCGCGGTCGGTCTGCTTCACCGGCACGGCGATCTTGTCCTGCCGACGCGGGCCGCGATCCACATGGACGCGCTCGACATCGGCAACCCGTGAGGGTCGCCGAGACGTTCGGCGACAACCTCGCCCGCGTCCGTCGAGAAGCAGACGTAGGGCAGGACGCACTTGCCGTCAGGGCGTCAGTTCACCGAACCGAGATAAGTCAGTTGGAGCGAGGGCTTCGCGTGGCTCGGATCGACACGTTGATCAAGCTCGCGGCCTCGCTGGAAGTCACTCCCGACGAGCTGCTGGTCGGGCTCGCATGGGTGCCGGGTGAGACCCGGCACGGGAAGTTCCGTTCCTGCGCTGCCGCTGAGTAGTAGCGGCGGCGCGGGTACGCGCCAGCGCGCAGGCGAGCTTGGTCAGGATCGTCAGGTCGGCATGAAGCCGGACCCGATCCAGCCCGCGCACCCGCAGCGGCTTCAATCCCCACTGATTCTTTAGGCGGCCGAACTCGCGCTCGACTGAGGCGCGCTTGCGGTAGGCAGCCTTCCACCGCTTCGACTCGCGGGGGATCAGCGGGTGCAGCCGGCTCGCCGCAACCCAGGTTGACGCCGGAGTGCATTCGCCGGTCGGGCACCGCCACTTCGACGCTCCCCGTTTCCGATCCGATCCGGCGAACTTCCAAGTGCCATGCGAGCAGATCGGCGGTAGATGCTCCCCGTTCTTGACGGCGGTGGTCTGCCGCAGCGGGATCAGCGGCAGGCAGTCACGCTCCATGCACTCGGCGTAGACGCGGTTGTTGTCGTAGCCCTTGTCGAGGGCGCCGGTCGCGGCCATCGCGCCCCGGCGCTTCGCCGTGTCGATTAGGGGAGCGACGGACAGGGTTTCGTGGTCGCGGGCCGTCTCGACTGACCAAGCCACCGGCAAGTCCGTCGCCGAGCAGACAGCGGCATGGAGTCGGTAGCCGTAGAAGCCACCGCCCTTCCGGGTCGAGACGGCGGAGCGGTGCCCCCATGAAGCGTCGGGATCGGAATAGCGCTCGCGTTCCTTGCCGCCCTTCGAGAGGAACCGCTGCCCGTTCGCATACGCGGGCATATCGCTTGCGTCGATGGCGAGGTCGGTCCCGTAGCTCGGCAGCTTCGCCTTGAGCCCTTCGACAACCGAGTCGATGCAGCGCTCCAGCATGTCGCCGTTCGTACGCATCTTTTCCGCGAAGCGGTAGGCCGCGTAGACGCTCGGCGGATTGCCTTCGCAGCCGATCGCACGCTGCAATCCCCAATGCTCTTTGACGAGGGCAACCATCCTCGTCCAGGTCGGCACGGCATAAATGGCCTTCGCCAGCGCCAAGCCCACCATCGTCCGCACCGGGTATCCCGGCCTGCCGGTCCATCTCGTCTCCTGCAAATCAGCGATCAAGCGCTGAATCTCAGGCGACTCTAGAAGCCTTCCGACCTCTACCGCTGTGGCGGGTCGCGGTGCTACCTTGGTCCTGCCATTCGAGCTACACCTCGGGTGGTCTGGCCCTCGGACGCTCCAACGTCGCGGGGGCCTCTTTCTTGGACTTTCTGGCTGGGACTCTACGGGATAGATCGGACGTTAAACCGCTCTAGCAAGCCAAAAATAGGTACTGACTTGCTGGGAAATTAGCGCCGAAAGGAATCCCGCCATGACCGGCAAACGGATCTACAGTCCGCCGCTCGATCCGCACATTGCGCCCTACGTCGAAGCCCTCGGAGAGGCTGGCTTTGAAACCTTCGAGTCCTGCGATGGAGGTCAGGGGCATGCCTACCCCGAGCCGACGATCAGGTTTAGCGGCGACCGCTCGGAGGGACTGCGAGCGCTGGCCTTTGCGCTTCAGCATCGATTCCCCGTGGGAGCACTGCGGCGCTGCTGGCCGGTCATTGACCGAGAGCCAGCAGCGCCAGTGTGGGAGTTGACGTTCCGGCTGGCTACTTAAGCCAGACCTTCGCACTCCTTGCAGAGCCGCTTGCCGCCGTCTCCCTCGCGCCGGTTCTCCGGCTCGATGTTGTTTCCGGTGTTGCAATCCGTGTTGTTGTGATGCACGTCCTCTTTGATCGAGTGCCACGGACTTACTACGGCCATATCGGCCTCCTTCATGTTGCTTGCGTCCCCCTGCGCGTAGGCGGCCTTGCCGGGTCGCCTACGAGGGGCTGAGGACGCAATCTAAAGTTCGTGGCAGACGGCACTATCGGACACACGGGGGTTCGTAGAAACCGACACTCCTCCGTCTGAAGCCGAATCTATTGTGGGAATAGCTTGCTCGTTGCAGTTCGGCCGCCCCTCGCCTTGCCTACCTCTTTTGAGGGGCGGCCGTGCAGTATCTGCCTCATCGCCGAAGCCGGGCACGTTCTCGATAACCGAGGACGAGGCCGACGGCCAAGATCAAGTGTTGCCAGTCCAAGGCGAGGGTGATCGTGATCTCCACTTGATCGACGGTATGCAGATCCTGCGTTGGCCCGCAAGGGCGACCCCAAGCCTGTTTGGCTGGGGGTCGCTCGGCTCTGAAAACCCGCCTGGCAAGCCAAGTTTTTCGCTTGCTCTCCGAGCACGGGCCTGATTCAGCCCGATCTCCGAACACATTCCGAACACGGGGAAACACCGCTCTTTGCGCTGAATCCCTTTGGGGTAGAACACCCCGGAAAGCGAGGTATCCGTGAAATCACCGACTCCGCAAACCCGCTTGGCGACTCGCGCTGCGAGTTTCGCTAATCCCTCCTAGGCGGCAAACGACAACCGGGCCGCGGCCCGTACCATGGCTCCCGATGGAGGCCGCTACGGAGAAACTGACTGTCAGGCTGCCCGACGGCAAGCCGTTGGAGCTGCCCGCCGGGGCGACCGGGGCCGACGCGGCGGCGGCGATCGGCCCGGGGCTGGCCAAGGCGGCGCTGGCGATCCGCGTCGACGGCGAGCTGCGTGACCTCGCCGCGCCGCTGCCCGCGGACGGCGCCGAGGTGACGATCCTCACCGACCGCGACCCCGAGGCGCTGGAGCTGATCCGCCACGACGCCGCCCACGTGATGGCCGAGGCGGTGATGGAGCTCTACCCCGGGACGAAGGTGACGATCGGGCCGCCGATCGAGTCCGGCTTCTACTACGACTTCGAGTTCCCGGCCGATACAAAGATCAGCGAAGAGGAGCTCGGCAAGCTCGAGGCGGCGATGCTCGAGCACATCGCCGCCGACGAGCGGTTCGAGCGCCGGGACGTGCCGGCCGCCGAGGCGATCGAGATCTTCCGGGAGCAGGGTCAGGGCTACAAGGTCGAGCTGATCGAGGACCTCGTCCGCGACAAAGGCGTCGAGACCGTCTCGCTCTACCGCAACGGCGCCTTCGAGGACCTCTGCCGCGGCCCCCACGGGCCCTCGACCGGACGGATCAAGGCGATCAAGCTGAGCTCGGTCGCCGGCGCCTACTGGCGCGGCGACGAGAACCGCGAGAGCCTCACCCGCATCTACGGCACCGCCTTCTTCTCGAAGAAGGACCTCGAGCAGCATCTGGAGCGGATCGAGGAGGCGAAGGCCCGCGACCACCGTCGCCTCGGTCCCCAGCTCGGGCTCTTCATGCTGCGCGACGAGGCGCCGGGGATGCCTTTCTGGCTGCCCAACGGGACCACGTTGCTGCACCTGATCGAGGACGAGGTTCAGAAGCAGCTGCGCAAGCGCGGCTACCAGGAGATCGCCACGCCGCAGGTCCTCGACGAGCAGCTCTGGCACCGCTCCGGGCACTGGGACAACTACCGCGACGAGATGTACTTCATGGAGGACGGCGAGCGCCGCTTCGCGCTGCGGCCGATGAACTGCCCCGGCGCCTGCCTCGTCTACGGCGCCGACCGTCACTCCTACCGCGAGCTGCCGCTGCGCCTGGCCGAGTTCGGCCGCGTCTCCCGCAACGAGCGCGAGGGCGTCCTCCACGGGCTGCTGCGGGTGCGCGCCTTCACCCAGGACGACGCCCACGTCTACTGCACCGAGGAGCAGATCACCGACGAGGTGGCGGGGATCTGCGAGGCGATCGACGAGCTCTACGCGCGCTTCGGCTTCGAGGACGTGCGGGTCGAGCTCTCGACCCGGCCAGAGAAGTCGATGGGCTCGGACGAGCAGTGGCAGAAGGCCGAGGCGGCGCTGGCCGCAGCGCTCGAGCAGCAGGGCCGCGAGTACGAGCTGCACCCCGGCGACGGCGCCTTCTACGGGCCGAAGATCGACTTCCACGTCACCGACGCGCTCGGCCGCTCCTGGCAGTGCGGCACCTGCCAGCTCGACTTCCAGATGCCCGAGCGCTTCGAGCTCCACTACACCGACCAGAACGACGAGCAGCAGCGGCCGGTGATGATCCACCGCGCCCTGCTCGGTTCGATGGAGCGCTTCGCCGGGATCCTGATCGAGCATTACGCCGGCCGCTTCCCGGTCTGGCTGGCGCCGGTCCAGGCGATCGTCTTGCCGATCTCCGATCGCCACAACCCCTACGGCCAGCGCGCCTTCGAGCGAGCTGCGCGAGCTCGGCGTCCGCGTCGCCCTGGACGACCGTTCGGAGTCGATCGGCAGGAAGGTGCGCGATGCCGCGATCGGCCGCTACCCCTACATGCTGGTCGTCGGCGACCGCGAGCAGGAGAACGACGCCGTCGCCGTTCGCTCCCATGCGGAGGGCGAGCTGGGGGAGATGTCCTACGCCGCAGTTCGCCGACCGCATCGAGGCCGAGACGGCCGGGGCCTGAGCAGAGCGGTTGCCATCCGCTCTTCTGCCTCTATACTCCGCCCCACTTGACTGCTGGCACGCCAAATCACCGCCGCCGCTGACCGCCCCGTGCCCGCGTCCCGACCTCTCGTCCTCTTGAAGCTCCACCGCTCCTCTCGATAGTGCCGGTTCCTCGCAGGTTCGATCGGCGCCCACCAGAGCGCGACACGACGCGGATCAACGAGCGCATCCGTGTTCCCCAGGTGCGCCTGATCGGCGCCGACGGCGAGCAGCTCGGGATCGTCGAGATCAACGAGGCCCTCAAACGCGCCCAGGACGCCGACCTCGACCTGGTCGAGGTCGCTCCCGGCTCGAAGCCGCCGGTGACCCGCCTGCTCGACTACTCGAAGTACAAGTACGAGCAGGAGCAGAAGCAGAAGCAGGCCCGCAAGCACCAGCAGCAGGTCAACATCCGCGAAATCAAGCTGCGGCCGAAGATCGCGACCCACGACTACGACACCAAGAAGGGCCACGTCGAACGCTTCCTCAAGCACCACGACAAGGTCAAGGTCACGATCATGTTCCGCGGCCGCGAGCAGGCCCACCCCGAGCGCGGCCGGGCATTGCTGCAGAAGCTTTTCGAGGACCTCGGCGGAATCGCCGTGGTCGAGTCGCAGCCGCTGCAGGAAGGCCGCAACATGAGCATGCTGCTGGCGCCGAGCAAAGAGGTCGACAAGCTCGACGCGACTGCGCCGGCCGACCCACCCGCGGCCACCGAGTCGGCGGCCGAGGCTCCCGCCGGGGATGGCGCTCCTGCGGCGGATGAGGCTGCTGACGCTGCTCCGGCTGACGCCGCTGCGGCTGACGACGCGGCTGCTGAAGCCTAAGCGCTGCCCGCGACGACGTCTGCGATTCGCTCCGCCGCGTGGCCGTCCCAGAGCGGAGGTGGCTCAGACTGCGCCTCGCCTCGCGCCGCCAGGGCGGCCGGGATGCCGGCGATCGCCGTCGGATCGAGCCCAAGCAAGGTGTTGGTGCCGGCGCGGACCGTGACCGGGCGCTCGGTGTTGTCGCGCAGGGTGAAGCAGGGGATGCCGAGGTAGGTCGTCTCCTCCTGGATGCCGCCGGAGTCGGTCAGCACGGCGCCGGCGTCGGCGAGCAGGGAGAGGAAGTCGAGGTAGCCGAGCGGCTCGCTCAGTAGCAGGCCGGGGTGCTCGGAGTCGAGGCTCTCCATCATCTTGCGGGTGCGCGGGTGGACCGGGAAGACGACCGGCATCTCGCGCGCGAGGGCGACGAGCTGCTCGACCGTTCGCGGCAGCAGCGGGCCGTCGACGAGGGCCGGGCGGTGCAGGGTGACGAGCGCGTAGGCGCCGGGCTCGAGGCCGAGGCGGCCGGCGGCGCCCGCGGCGCGGAAGCGGTCTTCGAGGGCGAGGAGGGTGTCGATCATCGTGTTGCCGACCATGTGCATGCGCTCGTCGGGGATGCCTTCGGCGCGCAGGTTGTCGACCGCCTCCTCGCTGTGCAGGAAGAGCAGCTCGGAGAAGCGGTCGGCGACGATCCGGTTGATCTCCTCCGGCATCGTCATGTCGAAGCTGCGCAGGCCCGACTCCACATGGGCGACGGGAATGCCCATCTTCACCGCGGTCAGCGCCGCCGCCAGGGTCGAGTTGACGTCGCCAGGGACGATCACCAGGTCCGGCGCCTCCTCGATCAGCACCGGCTCCAGCCGCTCCATCGTCCGCGCCGTCATCGCCGCGTGGCTGCCGGAGCCGACCTCGAGCATGTGGTCGGGCGCGGGCACGCCCAGCTCCTCGAGGAAGACCTCCGACATCAACCGGTCGTAGTGCTGGCCGGTGTGGACGATCGCGTGCCGGCCCTCGGGCAGGCGCGAGCGCAGCGCCCCGATCACCGGCGCCGTCTTGACGAAGTTCGGCCGGGTCCCGACCACGTAGAGGATCCGCATCGCGGCGCCAGCGTACCCACGGCGGTGGCCGCAACTCCGCTCAGGCGTCGTCGTCTGCTTCAATAGCGAGCCCGATGCCGAAGATGAAAACCCATTCGGGCGCCAAGAAGCGCTTCCGCAAGACCGCCACTGGCAAGCTGCGTGGCCGTCGCGCCTACTCCAGCCACATCCTGGAGAAGAAGTCGCCGAAGCGGAAGCGGAAGATGGCGCGGCCGGTGGAGATCTCGCCGAACGACGCGCCGACCGTGCGCAAGCTGCTCGGAGGCAAGTAGATGAGCCGGGTCAAGCGCTCCGTCCACGCGCGCAAGAAGCGCCGCAAGGTGCTGAAGGAAGCGAAGGGCTATTTCGGCCGCAAGCATTCCTCCTACCGTTTCGCCAAAGAGCAGGTGCAGCGGTCGGGCATGTACGCCTACCGCGACCGGCGCAACCGCAAGCGCACTTTCCGGCGGCTCTGGATCACCCGGATCAACGCCGCCGCGCGGCTCGAGGGCATGAGCTACTCCGAACTGATGCACGGCCTCAACAAAGCCGAGGTCGAGGTCAACCGCAAGATGCTGGCCGAGATCGCGGTCTCCGACCGCGAGGCCTTCCGCCGATTTGTGGAGCTAGCCCGGGAGGGTGCGGCCGCCTAGCGGCGTGCCGACACTCCACTTTCCCGGGCGGGCCATGAAGATGGCCCGCTTTTTCGTTCCAGGAGAAGAAAAGAACGACCAGAAAGACAGACGCACCGCCTTCCAAGGACACCGATGACGATCGCCAGCCCACAGAACGAGAAGCTGAAGCTGGTCCGCAAGCTGCGCGAGCGCAAGCACCGCGAGCGCGAGGCGCTGTTCGCGACCGAGGGCGAGGACCTGGTCGCGGCGGGCCTGGCGGCGGGCGCGGCGCCGCGCTTCCTGCTGACCGCGGCCGGCTCGGGCCTTGGCGGCGAGGAGGTCGAGCCGGAGCTGCTGGCGAGCGTTTCCTCGCTCGGCTCCGGCGCCCGGGCGATCGCGGTCTGGCCGCTGCGCTGGACCGAGCGGCCGGCGGCGCCGTGCGTCTACCTGCACGGAGTCGGCGATCCCGGCAACGTCGGCGCGATCGTCCGCACCGCCCACGCGCTGCTCGACGCCGCGATCGTGCTCGGGCCCGGCTGTGCCGACCCGTTTTCGCCGAAGGCGACGCGGGCCAGCATGGGCTCGATCTTCGCCCAGCCGCCTCTGCGGGGGGATGTGGGGGAGACGCCGGGGCCGCGGGCGGCGCTGGTCGCCCACGGCGGCGCCCGGCTGGAGACGCTGTCGGGGGCGGCGACGCTCTGCCTCGGCGCCGAGCGCGAGGGGCTGCCGGCCGAGGTGCTCGCCGCGTGCGAGGTCGAGGCGACGATCCCGCTGCGCAGTGGCGGCGCCGAGTCGCTCAACGTCGCCGCCGCCGCGGCGATCGCCTGCGAGCGGCTATCGTCGCCCGCCATGTCGGAGGCACGGCCCGATGCTTGAGCGGATCGAGGAGATCAGGGGCGAGGCCGCGACCGCGATCGCCGCCGCCGGCTCCAGCGCCGAGCTGGAGGAGCTGCGGGTCCGCTACCTCGGCCGCAAAGCCGAGCTGACGACGATCCTGCGCGGGATCGCCGAGCTGCCCGCGGCGGAACGGGGCAGCGTCGGCGGCGCCGCCAACAAGGCCCGCAAGGAGCTGGAGGCGCTGCTGGAGGAAAGTGTCGAGCGGCTCGACGCCGGCGAGCTGGAGAGCCGGCTCGCGACCGACCGGGTCGACGTCACCCTGCCCGGTGCGCCGCTGCGGCCGGTCGGACACCCACACCTCGTCGCCCGCGCCACGCGGCTGATCGAGGACGTGATGGTCGGGCTGGGCTACCGGGTGATGGAGGGGCCCGAGATCGAGCACGACTACTACAACTTCACCGCCCTCAACCACCCGCGCGGGCATCCGGCGCGGATGCTCCAGGACACCTTCTACGTGCAGTCGCATCCGGACGTGCTTCTGCGGACCCACACCTCGCCGGTCCAGATTCGCTCGATGGAGGCGCAGCCGCCGCCGATCTTCATCATCGTCCCCGGCAAGGTCTACCGGCGCGACTCCGACGCTACCCACAGCCCGATGTTCCACCAGATCGAGGGCCTGGCGATCGCCGAGGGCATCACCCTCGCCGACCTGCAGGGAACGCTGCTGGACGCTCTGCCGGGCGATCTTCGGCGAGGAGCGCGAGGTGCGCCTGCGGCCCCACTTCTTCCCCTTCACCGAGCCCAGCGTCGAGGTCGACGTCTCCTGCTTTCAGTGCGGCGGCAGCGGCGCCCTCGCCGGCGGCGCGCGCTGCAACCTCTGCAAGGGCCAGGGCTGGATCGAGATCCTCGGCGCCGGCATGGTCGACCCCAATGTGCTCGGCTTCGTCGAATCGCAGCGGCTACGACCCCGAGCGGGTCCAGGGCTTCGCCTTCGGGATCGGGATCGAGCGGGTGGCGATGCTGCGCCACGGCGTGCCGGACCTGCGGCGCTTCTTCGACAACGATGTGCGGATGCTGGAGCAGTTCGCATGAGGGTCCCGTACTCATGGCTGCGCGAGTACTGCGACCCCGGCGTCGGCGTCGCGGAGATCGCCGAGCGCCTGGTGATGACCGGGACCGAGGTCGAGCGGCTCGGCGCCGTCGGCCCGCCCGCGGCCGACGGCTTCGTCGTCGGCAAGGTGCTCAGCGCCGAGCCGCACCCGAATGCCGACCGGCTGCGGGTCTGCAGCGTCGACAGCGGCGACGGCGAGCGCACGATCGTCTGCGGCGCCGCCAACGTCGCCGCCGGCCAGACCGTTGCCGTGGCGCTGCCGGGAGCGCTGATGCCGGGCGGCGAGAAGCTGCGCAAGGCGAAGCTGCGGGGGGTCGGCTCGGAGGGGATGATCCTCTCGGTCTCCGAGCTGGAGATCGGCGAGGACGCCGACGGCATCCTCGTGCTCGAGGACGGTCCCGCGCCGGGGACGCCGCTGGCCGAGGTGCTGCCGCTGGCCGAGTCGGTGCTGGAGCTGGAGGTGACGCCGAACCGGGTCGACTGCTTCGGGGTCTGGGGCGTCGCCCGCGAGGTGCACGCGATCTCGGCGCGCGCCGCTTGCCGCGGCGCCCTGGGCGGAGGACGCGGCCGCCGAGGGCCCCGGCGAGGTCTCCGACTCGCCTCGGTCGCGGTCTACGTCCCCGAGCTCTGCCCGCGCTTCACCGCCCGCGTCTTCACCGAGGTCGACGATCGGCCCCTCGCCGCTCTGGCTGCAGGCGCGCCTGACCGCCGCCGGCCAGCGGCCGATCAACAACGTCGTCGACATCACCAACTACGTGATGCTGCTGACGGCGCAGCCGCTGCACGCCTTCGACCTCGACCGGGTCCCGGACGGGGCGCTGAACGTGCGGCGCGGCCGACGAGGGCGAGAAGATGACCACGCTTGACGGCGTCGAGCGCGCCTTCGACGCCGAGACGGTCCTGGTCTGCGACGAGAACGGGCCGAGCGGGATCGCCGGGATCATGGGCGGTCAGACCTCCGAGGTCTCGGAGGGAACGACGCGGGTGCTGCTCGAGGTCGCCAACTGGAACGGCGACCAACATCCTCCGCACCTCGCGCCTGCTGGGGCTGCGCTCGGAGGCCTCCTCGCGCTTCGAGAAGCAGCTGCACCCGGAGCTCTGCATGCGGGCGCAGCGGATCGCCTCGCGGCTGCTGGTCGAGCTCTGCGGCGCGAAGCTGGTGCCGGGGACGATCGACGTCGCCGCCGAGATCCCCGCTCCGCCGGCGATCGAGCTGCGCGCGGCCCGGGTCGAGGGCCTGCTGGGGATGCGGATCGAGCAGGCCGACCAGGCCGCCTACCTGGAGCGGCTTGGCTTCGGCGTCGAGGTCGATGGCGAGGACCTCCAGGTCACGGTCCCGCCCGAGCGCCACTACGACGTCACCCGCGAGGTCGACCTGATCGAGGAGGTCGGCCGGGTCCACGGCTTCGACGAGCACCTGCCGACGACGCTGCCGGCGGTGGCGGCGAAGGTCGGCGGTCTCAGCCGCGAGCAGCAGCTGCGGCGCCGGGCCGAGGACGCGCTGCGCGACCTCGGCTTCGACCAGGTCGTCGGCTGGAGCTTCACCGACCCCGGCGAGCCCGGCCGGCTGCGGATTCCCGCGGGCGATCCTCGCGCCGACGCGGTGCTGCTCGCCAACCCGCTCTCCGAGGACCAGTCGGCGATGCGGACGACCCTGCTCGGCTCGCTGCTCGACGTCGCCTCCCGCAACCTCGCCCGCGACGCCGAGGCCGTCGCCCTCTTCGAGTCCGGCCAGGTCTACCTGAACATCCCGCCGACGCGATACCGAGGGTGAATCGGCCCGTCGACCCGCTGGCGGGGGTGTTCGTGGGCGAGCAGGCGGCGCCGTTCGGCGAGCCGCACCGGCTCGCGGGGCTCGCCGTCGGCCCGCTGGCCGAGCACTCCTGGCGCGGCGGCGGCGAGCCGGCCGACTTCTTCGCGCTCAAGGCCGTGCTGGAAGCGCTCGCCGGCCAGCTTGGCGTCGTTCTCAGCTTCGAGGCGGCGCCGGAGCCGTTCCTGCACCCCGGCCGCGCCGCCGCGGTCCCGATCGCCGGCGTCCCGGTCGGCTGGATCGGCGAGGTCCACCCGCTGGTCTGCCGCGAGTGGGACGTCGAGGCGGCGGTCGGCTTCGAAATCGCCACCGCGGCGCTTGTCGGCGCCGCCACCGCCGGCGAGGAGACCTACGAGGACGTGACCACCTTCCCCGCGGTCCACCAGGACCTCGCGGTCGTCGTCCCGGCCGAGGTGAACGCGGTCGCGGTCCACGACGCGGTCCTCGAGGGTGGCGGCGAGCTGCTGCGCTCGGCCCGGGTCTTCGACCTCTACGAGGGCGAGCAGCTCGGCGAAGGACACAAGAGCCTGGCGTTGCGGCTGGAGTTCCGCGCCCCCGACCGCACCCTCACCGACGAGGAGGTGGCCGGTCTGCGCGACGCGATCAAGACCGAGCTGGCGGGGATCGGAGGCAGCCTGCGTGAATGACGTGAGCGCACAACCACTCGCCGGCGAGCCCGCGGCCCGGGTCCTTGTCGCCGGCGCCTCCGGCTTCACCGGCGCTCTGGCGGCGCAGATCGCCTGGCGCCACCCGCGGCTGCGAGCTGGTCGCGATCACCTCGCGCGGCGACGCCGGCGTCCGGCTCGACCGCCTCTACCCGCGCTACCGGGTGCCGCTGGAGCTGACCGAGCTCGACCTCGACCGGGTCGAGGGGATCGACGCCGCGATCGTCGCCTACCCGCACGGGGCCGCCGCCCCGACCGTCGCCGCCCTGCGCGCGCAGGGCATCCTCGTCGTCGACCTCTCGGCCGATTTCCGGCTGCGGGAGATGGACACCTACGAGCGCTGGTACGGCGACCACGGCGCCCCCGACCTCTTCGGCCAGGGCGTCTACGGGCTGACCGAGCTCTACCGAGACGAGCTGCGCGAGGCAAAGCTGGTGGCGACCCCGGGCTGCTACCCGACCGCCAGCGTGCTCGGCCTGGCGCCGCTGGCCGAGAAGGGCCTGCTCGCCGACGTCGTCGTCAACGCGATGCAGGGCGTCTCCGGAGCCGGTCGCGGCGGCGGCGACGCGATGGGCTACGCCTCGATGGACGAGAACGCCTTCGCCTACAGGACCGAGGGCCACCGGCACCGGCCGGAGATCGAGCAGGAGCTGGCGGCGCTCGGCAGCCCGGCCCCGGTCACCTTCGTCCCGCACCTGCTGCCGCTCGACCAGGGCGAGTTGGCCAGCTGCTACGCGCAGACGACCGAGCCGGTCGCCAAGGAGGAGGTGCAGGCGCTCTACCGCGAGCGCTACGCCGGCGAGCCCTTCGTCCGCGTCGTCGACAGCCCGCCGGGACTGCGCGACCTGCGCGACACCAACGAGTGCCACGTCCACGTGACGGTCGAGGAGCGGGGGCGGGTGCTGGCCTTCTCGGCGATCGACAACCTCTGGAAGGGGGCGTCGGGGCAGGGGATCCAGAACCTCAACCTGATGCTGGGGCTGGACGAGACGGAGGGACTGAGATGACGCCGGCCGCGGACGCGAAGCGGAGCAGCCGGCGCGATACGGCCTTCTTCAGCTCGCGCTGGGCGCAGGCGCCCGCCGGGGTGGAGGAGCTCGACCCGGCGCCAGCTGGCGCCCGGCTTCCGCGCCGGCGGCGCCCACTGCGGCCTCAAGGGCGGCGGCAAGACCGACGTCGGTCTGCTCGTCTGCGACGAGGAGGCGGTCGTCTCCTCGCTGCTGCTGACCCGCAACGCCTCCGCGGCGGCGCCGATCCGCGTCTGCCGGCGGGTCACCGACCGCGGTCGCGTCCGCGCCGCCGTCGTCAACTCCGGCAACGCCAACGCCGAGACCGGCGAGAAGGGCTACGCCGACGCGCTGGCGATGTGCGAACGGGCCGCTGATGCGCTCGGCTTGAAGACCGAGAGCGTCGCCGTGGCGGAGACCGGGACGATCGGTGTGCCGCTGCCCCTCAGCGCTGTGCTCGGAGGAATCGCCGATGCCGCCGACGGCCTCTCGCCCGACGGCGGCGATGCCTTCTCCGACGCGATCGTCACCACCGACCGCTGGCCGAAGCGCTGCGCCCTGCGGGTCGACGGCGTGACCATCTCCGCCCAAGCGAAGGGGGCGGGCATGATCGAGCCGAACATGGCGACGATGCTCTGTTTCGTCCAGACCGACGCCGTCCTCGAGGACCCCGACGCCGCATTGCGGGCAGCGACCGACGCCTCCTTTCACCGCATCACCGTCGACGGGCAGATGAGCACCAACGACACCGTCCTGCTGCAGGCCACCGGCGCCTCCGGCAAGCCGCTGCCCGACGGGCTGCTGGAGGCGGTCCTGACCCAGCTGGCGCTCGAGATCGTCCGCGACGGCGAGGGCGCGGTCCGCGTCGGCCGGATCGAGGTCAGTGAGGCCGCTTCGGCCGCCGAGGCCGAGCGGGTCGCGCGCGCGATCGCCAACTCGCCGCTGGTGAAGACGGCGCTGTTCGGGCGCGACCCCAACTGGGGCCGGATCGCCCAGGCCGCCGGCGCCGCGCTGGCCGGCGAGGACCTGGAGGAGATCGGCGCCGACTGCATCGAGGCGGCCGAGCTCGGCGGCGAGGAGCCGGAGGCCGAGATCGGCCTGCGGCTGGGCCGCGGCGCGCACCGCGCCCACGTCTGGTTCTCCGACCTCGGCTACGAGTACGTGCGAATCAACGCGGAGTACACGACGTGAGCGCCGCTGCCGACCCGAACGTCTCGGTCCTCCTCGAGGCGCTGCCCTACATCCGCGAGTTCCACGGCCGCACCGTGGTGATCAAGTACGGCGGCGCGGCGATGCTCGACGACGAGCTGCGCGAAGCCTTCGCCAAAGACGTCGTCCTGCTCAAGTACGTCGGGCTCAAGCCGGTGATCGTCCACGGCGGCGGTCCCGAGATAAGCCGCTACATGGAGCGGCTCGGGCTCGAGGTCCGCTTCCACGAGGGGATGCGCGTCTCCGACGCGGAGACGGTCGAGGTGGCGAGGATGGTCCTGGTCGGCAAGCTCAACTCCGAAATCGTGCAGCGGCTGAACCGCCACGGCCAGCCCGCCGTCGGCCTCGCCGGCGAGGACGGCGCCCTGTTCGAGGTCGCCCCGGCCGCCAACGCCGACCAGGTCGGCTTCGTCGGCTCGATCGAGCGGGTCGACGTCGACGTCCTCAACCACATCGCCGCCGACTACATCCCGGTGATCGCCTCCTCGGCCTCCGACCGCGAGGGCCAGTCCTACAACGTCAACGCCGACGAGGCGGCCGGCAAGGTCGCGGCCGCGCTCGGCGCCCACAAGGCGATCTTCCTCACCGACGTCGAGGGCTGGCTGGCCGATGCGAAGGACGAGGCGTCGCTGATCTCCCGGGTCACGGTGAGGGAGGTCGAAGAGCAGATCGCCGCGCTGGAGGGCGGCATGCGGCCGAAGCTGCAGGCTTGTGTGGATGCGATCCGCGGCGGCGCCCAGTCCGCCCACATCATCGACGGCCGCAAGCCGCACTCGCTGCTGCTGGAGCTGTTCACCGACGCCGGCATCGGCACCATGGTCACGCCATGAGCCTCGTCGAGGCGCAGGCGCTCGAGGAGCGCTACCTGATGCGGACCTACAGGCGGGCGTCGGTCGACTTCGTGCGCGGCGAGGGGGCGCTGCTCTGGGACGCCGACGGCAAGGAATATCTCGACTTCCTGACCGGGATCTCGGTCTGCTCGCTCGGCCACTGTCACCCGGCCGTGGTCGAGGCCGTGCGCGAGCAGGTCGGGCGCCTGGCGCACGTCTCCAACCTTTTCTACACGGAGCCGATGGCGCGCCTGGCCGAGCGCCTCGCCGAGTCGAGCCTCGGCGGCCGCGTCTTTTTCGCCAACTCCGGCGCCGAGGCGAACGAGTGCGCGATCAAGGTCGCCCGTAAGCACGCCCACGGCCGCGGCATCGCCGCGCCGGAGATCGTCAGCTTCGAGGGCGACTTCCACGGTCGCACCTACGGCGCCCTGGCGGCGACGCCGGGACTTGCCCGCAATCAGGCGCTGGGGCCGATGCTGCCCGGCTTCCGCGCCGTGCCCCGCAACGACGCGGCCGCGCTGCGGGAGGCCGTCGGCGAGCGCACCGCAGCCGTGCTGATCGAGCCGATCCAGGGCGAGTCCGGCGTCCAGCCGATCTCCGACGAGGCGCTGCTCGCCGCGCGCCAGGCCTGCGACGAGGTGGGCGCCCTGCTGATTTTCGACGAGATCCAGACCGGGATCGGGCGGACCGGATCTCTCTGGGCCTACGAGCAGACGCCGGTCCGGCCCGACGTCATCACCAGCGCCAAGGCGCTCGGCGGCGGCATGCCGATCGGCGCCTGCATCGCCGGACCGGCCGCGGCCGACGTGCTCGAGCCCGGCGACCACGGCTCGACCTTCGCCGGCGGCCCGGTCGCAACCGCGGCGGCGCTGGCGGTCCTCGAGATCGTCAACGACCCGGCGCTGCTGCGCCGCGTGCGCGAGCTCGGCGCCCAGCTGCGCGAGGGCCTCGCCGCCCTCGACGGCGTCGCCGAGACGCGCGGCCGCGGCCTGATGGTCGGTGTCGGCCTCGCCGCGGGAATCGACGCGGCGGCGGTCGGAGCGGACCTGCTGCAGCGCGGTCTCGTCGTCAACGTGCCGGCCCGCTCGACGCTGCGACTGCTGCCGCCGCTGCTGGTCGAGTCCGACCAAATCGGGAAGGCGATTGGACTGATCGGCGAATCGCTCTTAGGGTTGACGCCTGCATGAAGCGCAAGGACCGCCCCGAAACCCCCCAGCCGCTTGCCACCAGCACGGCTGAGCGTATCGGCGCCATAGTCGAGGCGGCCGAGCGCGCCGCCGTGGCGGTGATCGACGACGCCGAAAAGCAGGCTCGCCGGCATCTGGACGAAGCACAGGCCGAGGCGGACCGCATCGTCGCCGACCGGCTCGCCTCGCTCACCTCCCTGACCGACTCGCTGGTCGCCCAGGCGGAGTCGATCAAGGACGAGTCCGAGCGGCTGGTCGCCCGGCTGGAGCAGGCGAAGCGCCGCCTCGCCTCGGGCGAAGAGCTTGAAGCAGAGGATCTGGACGGGCCCGCCGAGCCGGCGCGGGGCTCGCACCTGAGCGCCGTCGAGCCGGTGGGCGACGGCGCCCGCGGCGGCGAGGCCGAGCGCGGCACGCCCGCCGGCGCCCGCCTGCTGGCGACCCAGATGGCGGTCTCCGGCAGCAGCCGCGAGGAAATCGAGGCTCGACTGCGAAACGGGTTCGAGATCGAGGACACCGCGCAGATCCTCGACGCGATCCTCGGA
Organism: uncultured Actinomycetes bacterium; assembly: GCA_963832065.1. GTDB lineage: Bacteria > Actinomycetota > Thermoleophilia > Solirubrobacterales > 70-9 > VAYN01. The sequence goes on along the minus strand of CAWHSV010000008.1, from coordinate 41,997 downwards.
CCGGAGGAGTAGAGACCGATGCACGAGGATCCGACCCGACTGATGGGCCCGGACGATCGCGGCCCGGACGACCAGCGGCCGCATGGCAACATGCGCCTCGTCGTTGCTTGCCTGGTGGCGGTGATCGTCGGACTGGTCGTGGCCGTGCTCGTGATCGCCAGCGACGACGGCGGCGATCCCACGACCGCCTCCAGCTCGGAATCGATCTCGACCACGACGTCGGAGACGACCGAGAGCACCGAGACGACGACGGAGCCGACGACGACGACGGAGCCGACCACCACGGAAACGACCGAGACGACGACGGAACCGACGACCACGACCGAAGAAACGACCGCGCCGCCCGAGGAAGGCGGCAGCGGCGGCATCGAAGCTCCTTGAACCGCACCGCCAGCTACGAGGCCGACCCCGCCGAGGTCGACCGTGTCCTCCTGCTCTACTCGGGGGGACTCGACACCAGCGTGATGCTGAAGTGGATCCAGGACTCCTACGAGGCTGAGGTCGTCTGCCTCACGGTCAATCTCGGCCAGCCGGGCGAGGACTACGGCGTGATCGAGGAGAAGGCGCGCCAGCTCGGCGCCGTCGAGGTCCACACGGTCGACGCCCGCGAGCGCTTCGCCGCCGAGTTCCTGGCGCCGGCGATCAAGGCCAACGCCGTCTACGGCAACGGCTACCCGCTCTTCACCGCGCTCGGACGGCCGCTGATCGCCCAGCTGGCGGTGGAACAGGCGCGCGAATCGGGCTGCGACACGATCGCCCACGGCTGCACCGGCAAGGGCAACGACCAGGTCCGGATCGAGGCCACGGTCGCGACCCTGGCGCCGGAGCTGAAGACGATCGCCCCGGTGCGCTCCTGGCAGATGGGCCGCGAGGAGGAGATCGCCTACGCCCGCGAGCACGGGATTCCGGTCAAGGGCGGCACCGAGGTCGCGCCCTACTCGATCGACGACAACCTCTGGGGCCGCTCCTCGGAGGGCCGCTGGATCGAGGACCTCGGCCACGCCCCCGAGGACGACGTCTTCCAGCTCGTCACCCGGCCCGAGGAGGCGCCGGACGAGGCCGAGACGGTCACGGTCGGATTCGAGGCCGGCCTGCCGGTCTCCTTGAACGGCGAGCGTCTGGGCCTGGTCGAGCTGCTCGAACGCGCGGCCGGGATCGGCTGCCGCCATGGCGTCGGGATCCTCGACCACATCGAGGACCGCATCGTCGGCCTCAAGGTGCGCGACATCTACGAGGCGCCGGCGGCGGCGATCGTCCTCACCGCCCACCAGGAGCTGGAGCGGCTGGTCGGCACGATCCACCAGAACCAGTTCAAGCCGGCGCTCGACCAGAAGTGGGGCTACCTCGTCTACGCCGGCCTCTGGTGGGAGCCGCTGCGCAGCGACCTCGACGCCTACATGGACGCCGTCAACGCGCAGGTGACGGGGGAGATCGGCCTGCGCCTCTACAAGGGCAGTGTCCGCGTCGTCACCCGCTCCTCGCCCAACGCGGTCTACGACGCCGACCTCGCCAGCTTCGCCGAGTCGGGCGGCCTTTTCTCGCAGGCCTCCTCACCCGGCTTCATCGAGCTCTGGTCGCTGCAATCGCGGATGGCGCACCGGATCAGGGAGCGCGGGGAGGAGGGAGGAGGCTGATGTACGACTCTGTCGGCAAAACGGCGGTTCGCTTCGCGTTCCGCTACCTGCGCCGCCGCTACAGGCGCGAGCTGAGGATCGGCCTGGGGGTCGCCGCCGTACTCGTCGGCGTCGGCGCCTACCTGGCCAGCCGCAACGTCCCCGAGGGCTGAACGCCCCACGCGAACGCAGTTGTCCCCGCATACCGGGGACAACTGCGTTCGGCACGGCTTCGCAACGTTCGTTGCGGCCTTTCGGGCGCTTGCGAAAAGCCGCGCGCGCCCTCGCTAGCCTCGCCGTCTCGTGGTGCCGGCTCGCGCCAGAAAGGATCTCGCCGCCGTCGGCGTCGCCGCGGCGCTGTTCTGCGCGCTGTTGGCCGCCGTGCTTGCCATCGCCCCGAGTGCCGACGCGGCCGACGTCGACGCTCTCGAGGCGAGGCTGACGAGCGCTCGCGACGAGGCCGGGACCATCGCCGCCGAACTGCGCCGGAGCCAGGAACAGCTGGCAATGGCCGAGCAGGAAGCGGCCCAGGCCGGGGCCCGTGAGGAGCACCTCTCCGGTCTGCTGGCCGAAGGCCAGGAGCGGGCCGCCAGGCTGAGTCGCAAGCTGCAGACGACCCGCGAGCGCCTCGCCGTCGAGCGCGCCCGCCTGCGCCGCTCGCGCCAGGCCCTCGCCGCCCGCCTGGTCGCGATCTACGAAAGCGGCATGCCCAGCACCGCCAGCCTCGTCTTCGGCTCCGGCGACTACCAGGAGCTGATCACCCGGGCCGACTACTTCCGGGCGATCGAGGAATCCGACAGCGCCCTTGCCGACCGGGTCGAGCAGGTGCGCGACGAGGTTCGCCGCCAGGCCGAGCTCGTCGCCGAGCTGCAGGCCCGCGCCGTCGCCTACAACGAGCGCCTCGCCGCCGCCCGCTCCGAAATCGCCGAGGCGGGCGCCGCCGCCGAGGCCGCCGCCGCCCGCCAGCAATCGCTCAGCGCAGAACGCGAAGCCTCGCTCGCGAACCTTAAATCGGAGATCGCCGACTGGGTCGGGGAGCTGGAAGAAGCCCGCGCCGCCAGCCGCGCCGAAGCCGAAGAAGAAGTCGGCCGCTGGCTCGGCGGTCCCTACTCGATCCCCACCTACATCGTCATGTGCGAGTCCGGCGGCAACTACAGCGCCCTCAACCCCTCCTCGGGCGCCGGTGGCGCCTACCAGATCCTTCCCAGCACCTGGGAGCTCTACGGCGGCAAGGGCGCTCCCCACGAAGCCTCCAAGGCCGAACAGGACCGGATCGCCGCCGAAATCTGGGCCGACTCCGGCGCCTCCGCCTGGGTCTGCGCGTAGTCGACGCCCGCTGCGACGGTATGCAGCGGACGATGATCATCGGATTTGCGAGCATCGTCGCCAGTGTGATCGCCACGCAGCTCTGACTTACTGACGGAAGTAGCGCGGAAGAGTCTCGAAAGAGACTCTTGGCATCTGCGGCGGTTGGCATGATCGGCCACCTGCCCGTGAGCGCTCCTGCCGCCGTACATCTGCATGCCCACAGCGAGTACTCGCTGCTCGATGGCGCCTGCAAGATCGACGCGATGGCGGCTCGGGCGGCAGAGCTGGGGCAGCCGGCGCTGGGGCTGACGGATCACGGGGTGATGAACGGGGCGATCGACCTCTACAAGGCGTGCGAGAAGCACGGGATCAAGCCGATCGTCGGGCTCGAGGCCTATCTGGTCGAGGACCGGCAGGCGATCAAGGAGCAGACCCGTTACGAGCGCAACCACCTGACGCTGCTGGCGGAGAACGACAAGGGCTTTGCCAACCTGGTCCAGCTCACCTCGGCCGGTTTCCTCGAGGGCTTCTCGCGCGGCAAGGCCAACGTCGACATGGAGCTGCTGGCGCGCCACTCCGAGGGCGTGATTGTCCTCACCGGCTGCCTGCAGTCGCGCTTCTGCCGGCGCCTGGTCGAAGAGCGCGCCGAGGACGCCCGCGGCCACCTCGACGACCTGGTCCAGGCCTTCGGCCCCGAGCAGGTCTACTTCGAGGTGCAGAAGAACGGCATCGCCGAGCAGGACAAGGCGAACCAGGGCATCGTCCGCTACGCCCGCGAGCTGAAGCGGCCGCTGGTCGGCACCGCCGACGTCCACTACCTGCGGCGCGAGGACTTCGACAACCACGCGGCGCTGCTCTGCGTGCAGACCAAGTCGACGTTGGAGCTGCCGAAGCTCAGCTTCGACACCAACGAGTTCTACATCAAGAGCTCCGAGGAAATGGCCGAGTCCTTCGCCGAGTGGCCGGAGGCGGTGCCGAGCACGCTGGAGATCGCCGAGCGCTGCTCGCTCGACATCGAGCTCGGCAAGCTGCTGCTGCCGCGTTACCCGACCGAGGACGGCGAGGAGCCGGAGGCGATGCTGCGCCGGCTCGCCGGCGAGGGCCTGCGCGCCCGCTACGGCGACCCAGTCCCGGCGGAGGCGGTCGAGCGGTTGGAGTTCGAGCTCGGGGTGATCGAGGAGATGGGCTTCTCCTCCTACTTCCTGATCGTCTGGGACTTCGTCCGCTACGCCAAGGAGAACGGCGTCGCAGTCGGCCCCGGCCGCGGCTCGGCGGCCGGCTCGATCGTCTCCTACAGCCTCAACATCACCGACCTCGACCCGCTCGCCAACGACCTCCTCTTCGAGCGCTTCCTCAACCCCGGCCGCAAATCGATGCCGGACATCGACATCGACTTCTCGGTCCGCGGCCGCGAGCGGATGATCCGCTACGTGCGGCGAGAAATACGGCCGCGAATCGGTCGCCCAGATCATCACCTTCGGCAAGATGGCGCCGCGCGCCGCGACCCGCGACGCCGCCCGCGTGCTCGGCTTCGACTACGCCACCGGCGACCGCCTGGCGAAGCAGATCCCGGAGCCGATCCTCGGCCGCAACCCCTCCTTCGAGGAATGCCTGAAGGCCGGGGCAGGAGCTGAAAAAAACCTACGACTCCGAGCCCGACGCGAAGAAGATCCTCGACGTCGCCCAGGGCCTCGAGGGGATCATCCGCAACAACTCGATCCACGCCGCCGCGGTGGTGATCGCCGACCGGCCGCTGCAGGAGATCGTGCCGCTGCAGCTGGCCGAGGACCGCAGCGCTCCCGCCGCTAACGGCAACGGGAACGGGTCGGGCAAGGCGGAGCGCCAGTACAAGATCGTGACCCAGTACTCGATGGGCCCGATCGAGGAGATCGGCCTGCTGAAGATGGACTTCCTCGGCCTTCGCAACCTCGACGTGATCGAGGACGCGATCGAGATCATCAAACGCTCGCGCGGCGATCGAGCTGGACATGGCCGGCATCCCGATGGACGACAAGCCGACCTTCGAGATGCTCGCCAAGGGCGACTCGACCGGCGTCTTCCAGCTCGAGTCCGAGGGCATGCGCGAGGCGATGAAGAAGGTGCGGCCGACCGAGTTCGACGACATCGTCGCCCTCGTCTCCCTCTACCGCCCCGGCGCGATGGCTACATCCCCGCCTATGCCAAGGGCAAGCGCGACCCCGCCTCGGTCACCTACCCGGACCAGCGCCTGCGGCCGATCACCGAGCCGACCTACGGCTGCGTCCTCTACCAGGAGCAGCTGATGGAGATCGCCAAGCAGATGGCCGGCTTCAGCCCCGCCGAGGCGGATGACCTGCGCAAGGCGATCGGCAAGAAGAAGCGCGACCTGATGGCGACGATGAAGGCCAAATTCCTGGAGGGGATGGAGACCTCGGGCACCGCTTCGAAGGTCGCCAACGACATGTGGTCGCTGATGGAGGCCGCTGCCGACTACTCCTTCAACAAGTCTCATGCCGCCTGCTACGCGCTGATCGCCTACCGCACCGCCTACCTCAAGGCCAACTACCCGGCCGAGTACATGGCGGCGGTGATCTCCTCGGTGATGAACACCAAAGACAAGGTCCCGTTCTTCGTCAACCGCTGCGAGGAGATGGGGATCGAGGTGCTGCCGCCCGACGTCAACTCCTCCGACCACAGCTTCGTCGTCAGCGAGAACGCGATCCGCTTCGGCCTCGACGCGGTCAAGAACGTCGGCCACTCGGCGGTGGAGGCGATCCTACGCGCCCGCGAGGACGACGCCGATCGCTTCGATCTGGGACTTCTGCGAGCGGGTCGACTCGCGCGCGGTCAACAAACGGGCGATCGAATGCCTGATCAAGTGCGGCGCCCTCGACTCGACCGACGCGACCCGCAAAGGGATGCTGGAAGCCCTGCCGGCGGCGCAGTCGGCCGGCCAGAAGGCGCAGGAGGACGCGCAGATGGGCCAGGGCTCGATCTTCGACTTCGGCGACGACGCCGGCGCCGGTGGCGCCGCTTCCGCGCAGGCGCACCACCGGCCGCCGATCTCCGGCCGTCGAGTTCGACCGCGCCGAGCTGCTGGCGCTGGAGAAGGAGACGCTCGGCACCTACCTCTCCTCGCATCCGCTGGCCGAGGTGCGGGGGGCGCTGCGGGCACGGGTCGACTGCAGCCTGGCCGAGCTGGGCGGCAAGCCCGACGGCGCCTGGGTCACCGTCGGCGGCATCGTCGTCGAGTGCAAGAAGATCCGCACCAAGAGCGGCAGCCAGATGATGTTCGCCACCCTCGACGACATCGAGGGCCAGGTCGAGATGCTGGTCTTCAAGGCCGACGAGTCCGAGAACGCGACGACGATCGCCCCCGACGCGATCGTGCTGGTCCGCGGCCGGCTCGACCACAAGGACCGCGGCGAGACCAAGCTGGTCGTGCAGGAGGCGCAGCGCTTCGAGCCCGACAGCGACGAGATCGCCCGCGGCAACAAGGTCGCCGCCGTACCCAGCGGTCCCTTCGAGCTGACTATCGACGCCGCCAGCTGAACTACGCCCTCTGTCGACGAGCTGAAGGCGGTTCTTCGAGCACCACAAGGGCGAGGCCGACGTTCATCTGCTGATCGCCCTCCGGCGCCCGCAAAGTGCGGCTCAAGGTCGGCGACGGCTATCGGGTTCGCCCTTCGAGCGGCCTCCGTGCCGAGATCGGGCACGTCCTGGGCTCAGACGCCCTGGCCGCTTGAGTCGTCGAAACGGCTTGGTGCTGCGGTCTCCGCTCCCTAGACTTTGCCAATGACCGCAACGCGGACGCAGGTGGGGGAGTGTCGCCAGTGCCGCTCCTTCTGCGACAAGATGGTCGAGCCGCGCGGCTGCGTGGAAATCGGCTGTCGCTACCTCTACAGCTACGTCGACCGCTTCAGCGGCGAGCAGTATGTCGGCTGCATGCAGGAGGTGTTCGGCGCCGAGGTCGAGCTCGCGGCCGTTCTCGCGCCCGGCGGCTTCGGCGGCGTGAAGATGACCGGCGAGCCGTTGCCGCACTGCCAGTTCGCGGTCGAGCGCGCCTACGAGGGGTCAGGCGAGTCCTACGACTGCATCAACCGGCGCTTCTTCGACTGCACCGACGGGGGCGTCGAGGGCCTGCGCGCGTTCGACCTTCGCGACATTTGATCGGGACACGGTTCCGTGTAATTTGCGACACGGTCCATGTAATATCGGCCTCGTGACCGAGACGGCAGAGATCCCCGCGAGCGACGCGGATCAGGCGCTTGCCGAGGTGACCGGAGCCAGTGGCGACGGCGCTGCGGATGGACCGCGATTCACGCTCGAGCTCAACCAGGACCAGAAGGACATCAAAGAGTGGGTCCACGGCTTCGCCGAGGGCGTCGTCCGCCCCGCCGCGGAGGAGTGGGACGAGCGCGAGGAAACCCCCTGGCCCGTGATCCAGGAGGCCGCCAACATCGGCCTCTACAGCTTCGAAGCACTGGGCCAGTTCTGGGCCGACGAAACCGGCCTGACGCTGCCGATCGCCAACGAGGAGCTCTTCTGGGGCGACGCCGGTATCGGCATGGCGATCATGGGCACCTCGCTGGCCGTCGCCGCGATCTTCGGGCAGGGAACCCCGGAGCAGATGGGGGAGTGGATCCCCCAGTGCTTCGGCACGCCTGACGACGTCAAGCTGGGCGCCTTCTGCGCCTCCGAGCCGGACGCTGGCTCGGACGTCTCGGCGATCCGCACCACGGCGAAGTACGACGAGGCCAAGGACGAGTGGGTGATCAACGGCCAGAAGGCCTGGGCGACCAACGGCGGTATCGCGAATGTTCATGTCGTGATCGCCTCCGTCGACCGCGAGCTCGGCTCGCGCGGCCACGCCGCCTTCGTCATCCCGCCCGGCACGCCGGGTTGCGAGCAGGGCGCCAAGGTCAAGAAGCACGGCCTCCGCGCCTCGCACACTGCCGACGTCCACCTCGACGACTGCCGCGTCCCCGGCGCCTGTCTGCTGGGCGGTAAAGAGAAGCTCGACGAACGCCTGGCGCGGGTCCGCGAAGGCAAGAAATCGAAATCGCAGGCGGCGATGCAGACCTTCGAGGCGAGCCGGCCGACGGTCGGCGCCCAGGCGCTCGGCATCGCCCGTGCCGCCTACGAGTACGCGCTCGAGTACGCCAAAGAGCGCGAACAGTTCGGCAAGAAGATCGTCGAGAACCAGGCGATCGCCTTCGCCCTGGCCGACATGAAGCTGGAGATCGACGCGGCCCGGCTATTGGTCTGGCGGGCCGCCTGGATGGGCCGCAACGGCCACACCTTCGAAAACGCCGAGGGCTCGATGTCGAAGCTGAAGGCCGGCGAGGTCGCCGTCTGGGCAACCGAGCGGGCGATCCAAATCCTCGGCGGCAACGGCTACACCCGGGAGTTCCCGGTCGAGCGGATGCACCGCGACTCGAAGATCTACACGATCTTCGAGGGCACCTCAGAGATCCAGCGCCTAGTCATCTCCCGCGCGATCTCCGGCGTTCACGTCAAATAGCGAACTTACGGCGGGAGAACAAGGGCCGGCACGTCCGGCCCTTGTCGCCTGCTCTTAAGAGGATCTGAGGGAGATCCACCGGCCCCCTCACACGGCTTGGGAGAGTACCTGAAACAAATTCCTTGACCAACACTCGGGTTCCCTCTATAGCTGTCTGCACCGGCGACCGGAGGGCGAGGAGCGCGGGTGCGGGTGCCGGGCTAGAGAAGGAGCTACCGATGATTCGCAATCTCAGGATCATTAGCCTCGCAGTGGCAGTGACCGTGCTTGGCGCGGCAATTGCCTCCGGCGCGCAAGCGGCTGAGGTGACAGTCGAAGGAGCCGAAGAAGCCAAAGAAACCACACTGACAATCCTGCGGGACGGACAAGGGAAAACAGCTCACCAGGTGTTGGACATCAGCAAAGCCGATGGAACCGGTGTGCTGTCGCTGACATGCAACGAAGTCACAGGGGATGCAACTGTGGTCGGGAAATCGTTTACCGACTTCACTGTCGTAACACCCATATTCGAGGGAGGCGGAGCGGCTACAGGTGCAGATGTGACCGATTGCACGTTCGGTGGCCAAACCGTGAAAGTCGAAAACACAGGTTGTAACTTTACATTCACAGCTGGCTCTCCCCAGCTTCACATCGTGAGCCAGGCTGGAAAAGAATGTAAACATGGCAAACAGCCGATCGAGCTCAGCTTCGGCGGTTCGTGCAAAGTCGAAATAGCCCAACAGACAATTGAAGGCGTCAAATACCACAATCTCGCAGATGGGACCGTTACAGTAGAAATGGCTAACCTAGGGGAAATCGAATACAGCGCCACGGGTCTCATGTGCCCCTATGGAACAACAAGCAACGGCATACTGACAACAGGCAATGTCATCCTCACAGCGGAGAAAAAAGGCACGACCGACATGCTCAACCTCAAATGGCACGCGTAGTTCAAGGGTCGTACTGACGCAGCGAGGAGGCTCGTTGCCGATTTCGAGAGCGCAGGCCACGGAACCGTGGCCTGCGCTCGCTGCAACTACTTTTTATGGCGTTTGAGGCCTTCGCGACGCAACCGCTTGGCCAGCGTCACTTCTTTCCTGTCCGGGCCTTTCTTTTCCGGACCCGGGGTCTCGAGCGTTGCGGGGAGGCCCTCGAAGCGGGGGTCGGAGAGGAAGGCGGCTAGACCTCGTTTGCCCATCTCGCCCTTGCCGATGTTGGCGTGGCGGTCGCGGCAGGAGCCGAGCGGGACGGCGGCGTCGTTGACGTGAACGCAGCGCAGGCGCTCGAGGCCGACCTTGGCGTCGGCTTCGTCGAGGACCGCGCCGAGGTGGGCTTCGTCGGTGATGTCGTAGCCCTGGACGAAGAGGTGGCAGGAGTCGAGGCAGAGCCCGAGGCGCTTGCCACTGCCGGCGAGCTCGATCAGCTCGGCGGTCTCGTCGAAGTCCCGTCCCAGCAGGCCTTTGTGGCCGGCGGTCTGCTCGAGCAGGAGCGGGCAGTTGTCCGTTTCCTTCAGCGCCGCCGCGATCGCTTTCGCCGCCCGTTTCATCGAAGGGCCATGCGGCTCGCCTTTCTGGGCGCCGGGGTGGAGGACGACGCCTGCAGCGCCGATCCCGTCGCCGATTCGTAGCGCGTGGCTGAGCGACGCCAGTGATTTCTTGCGCAGCTCTTTGTCCTTGGTCGCGCAGTTGATCAGGTAGACGGCGTGGATGACCACGGCGTTGACCCCAGACCCGTCCATCGCCTCACGAAAGGCGGCGAAGTCCTCCTCGCCGTAGGAGGTGGGCCGCCACATCCGCGGGCTCTGGTTGAAGATCTGGATAGATTCGCAGCCGCGCTCCTCGCCACGCTTGATCGCGTTGGCAAGCCCGCCGGCAGTTGAGACATGCGCGCCGATCAACATGACTAACGAAACCCTCCGTCTCCGTTTTGCCCCCTCGCCGACCGGTGCGCTGCACATCGGCGGAGCGAGGACGGCACTCTACAACTGGCTCGCCGCCCGGCACGAGGGCGGTGCGCTGGTGCTGCGGATCGAGGACACCGACCGCGAGCGCTCGACCGTCGAGAACGTCGAGCAGATCCTCGACGCGATGCGCTGGCTGGAGCTGGGCTGGGACGAGGGGCCGATCTCACAGGCCGAGCGAGCCGATCGCCACGAGACGGCGCTGCAGCGCCTGCTGGAGTCCGGCGTCGCCTACCGCGACGCGGCGACGGCGAAGGACGTCGAGGCCTGGAAGGCCGAGCGCGGGGCCGGGCGCGGCTACCGCGGCACGCCCACTGACGAGTCCGACGCCGCAGTGCGCCTGCGAGTGCCGGACACGGGGGAGACCGTGGTCGAGGACCTGATCCGCGGGCCGGTTTCCTTCCCCAACGCCAGCTACGACGACTTCGTGATCGCTCGCGGCGACGGCTCCGTCCTCTACAACTTCGCGGTCGCCGTCGACGACGCCGAGATGGGAATCACCGAGGTGGTCCGCGGCGACGACCACCTCTCGAACACGCCGAAGCAGCTGCTTGTCCTGGAGGCGCTGGGTCACGCGCCGCCGCGCTACGCCCACCTGCCGCTGTTGCACGGACCCGATGGCAAGAAGCTCTCCAAGCGTCACGGCGCCGCCTCGGTGCAGGAGCTGCGCGACGCCGGTTACCTCCCGGCGGCCGTGCGCAACTACCTGGCGCTGCTGGGCTGGGGAACCGACGACGACACGACGCTGATGTCGACCGAGGAGCTGGTGCGGCGCTTCCAGGTCGCCGACGTCGGCAAATCGGCGGCGATCTTCGATGAGAGGAAGCTGCGCTGGCTGAACGGCCGCTTCATGCGCGAGATGCCGCTGGAGGACTACGCCACGGCGGTGGCCCGCCATCTCGGCCGCGAGCCGGACGAGCAGCTGCGCGCTGCCTGCGCGATCGCCCAGGAGAAAGCGCAGACCCTCGAGGAGGTCTGGCCGCTGATTCGCTTTCTCTTCGAAGAGCCAATCGACGATCCGAAGGCATGGGCGAAGGTGATGAAGAGAACAGCGCAGCGCTGCTGAGGGAGGCGGCGGAAGCGCTACGGAGAGTGGAGCCCTTCGAGCCGGCGCCCGTCGAGGCGGCGCTGGCGCCGCTGCTCGAGCGCTTCGACCTCAAGCCGGGCAAGCTCTACCAGCCAATCCGCGTCGCGATCACGGGCACGTCGATCTCGCCGGGGATCTTCGAGTCCCTGGCTGCGCTGGGCCGCGAACGGACCTTAAACAGGCTAGAAACGGCAATAGAGCGGCTCTCGGCTGCCAAAGCGGACGGATGATTGAGCTGACGCGGCATTGCGCGGGTACTTTCGGCTAAACCAAACGTCTTCATCTGCCGATGGGGAGCGCGATGGGAGCTTCGACCTCCACCAAGGCCAACGGCAAGCGCGCCGCGCACGGTGTCCCCGCCGGCGGCAATGGCAACGGCGCCTCGCGTGGCTCAGCCGCCCCTGGCAGCCGTCTCGCGGAAGCTTTCGAGGCGGTCGAGCGCTTCCCCGTCCTGATCGAGTCCCGCGAGCGCGTGATCGCCGCGGCCACCGCCGACACCGCCCGGATCGGCGAACTGATCGAAGCGGTGGAGTCCGACGTCGCCCTTTCGATATCCGTTCTTCGCTTCGCCAACCGCAGCGGCGTCGTCGCCGGTGGGGTCGGCGGCATCCCCGAGGCCGTCGAGGTGCTGAAACCTTCCGGGGTGCTGGCGATCGCTGGCACCGCGCCGAGCTTCGACTTCTTCGAGTCCAACGGCGGCTGGGAGCTGAAACCGGAGCGCTTCCGCGTCCACGCCCTCGCGACGCAGCGCGCCGCCGATCACATCGGCCGCGTCGTCGGCTGGGTCGAACGCGACGAGCTCGCCGTGGCTGCGCTACTGCACGATGTCGGCCGCCTCGTCATCTCCCGTCTGCATCCCGGCTACAAGGTCTACTTCGACGCCGCCTCGCGCACGCCCGAGCAGCGCTTGCGCGACGAACGCGAGCAGCTCGGCATCGACCACACCCTGGTCGGCGGCGTCCTTGCCCGGCGCTGGAACCTGCCGCAGCGGATCGCCCTGGCGATCGAGCGCCACCACGCTGAAGACGCCGACGGCCTGGCGGCGATGGTCGCCACCGCCGACATGGTCGCCCACTACTCCCAAGGCGAGGCGATCTCGCCCGAGCGGCTGCGCGCGAGCGCCGAGCGCTGCGGCCTCGACCCCGAGGCTCTGCGCGACCTGCTCTACGAGATGCCGCTGCCGCGCCAGGACGCCTCGCGGATCAGCGAGCCCTGCCCGCTCTCGGCCCGCGAGCTGGACGTGCTCCGCCACCTTTCCGAGGGGATGGTCTACAAGCAGATCGCCGGCGAAATGCAGCTTTCGGTCTCGACCATCCGTACCCACCTGCACAACGTCTACGGCAAGATCGGCGCCGTCGACCGCGCCCAGGCGGTTCTCACCGCTCGCGACCGCGGCTGGATCTAGCCCGCAGCGACTAGTCGATCAGGCATTCGCGCAGGGCGATCGAGACGGCGTGGGTGCGGTTTTTCGCACCGAGCCGCGCCAGCGCGGTCTTGATGTGAGTCTTGACCGTCTCTTCGCTGAGATCGAGTTCGCGGGCCGCTACGGTCGTCGACTCGCCGTTGGCGAGGAGCTGGAGGATCTGGCGCTGGCGACGGGTCAGCTTGCCGCGGCTTCCTTTCGGCGGCACTGTCGGATCGACGAAGCTTTCCTGGGCGATGGCGGCATCGACCGCTTTGCGCAGCTCCGCCGGCCCGGTCGTGCGCGCGACGTAAGCGCTGGCGCCGGCCTGCATGGCAGCGCTGGCGATATGGCGCTCCGGCCGCTCCCCGTGGGCGACGATGCCGAGGCCGGGCGAGGAGCGGCGCAGGATCCGGATCGCGTCCTGACCGCTGATCGAGGCGTCGATCCCGTTCTCTCGCCAGCGCATGTCGACGATCGCCACGTCGAAGTCGCCGATGTCGCGAATCAGGTCCAGCCCTTCCTCGCGGCTGGTCGACTCGTGCACCTCGAAGCCGTCTTCGAGCACGCCGCGGACTCCGAGCCGGACAAGGGGGTGATCGTCGATCACCAGGCAGTGGGGGCGTTCGCTCAGGGCTGCTTCCGATCGCTCGTTAGCGGTTGGGCGCCGTCATGCTTCTCTCCGCTCCTTCGCTTGCGATCCTAGCCCAGCCCGGAACGGTGCGGTAGAAAGGCATCCTTGATCTCCATCACCTCCAAGTCCCGCTACGCGGTGGTCGCCCTGGCGGAGCTCGCACGTTCCGGAGATCGGCCGGTCCCGATCAAGGAGCTGGCCGAGCGCCGCGACATCCCCGAGCAGTTCCTCGAGCAGCTGTTCTCGACCCTGCGCCGGGCCGGCCTGCTGACCAGCCACCGCGGCATGCGCGGCGGCTACACCCTTTCCCGCCCCCCCGAAGAGATCACCGTGCTCGAAGTCGTCCAGGCGCTCGACGGCAAAGTCGGCCAGGAGGCCGACGAGGCAGGCGGCATCTGGGCCGAGGGGGTGACGGCGCTGCGCAAGGTCTTCGGCCAGACGACGATCGGGGAAGTGGCGCGGCGGGAGGCGGAAGAGGCCGGGAGCGGGATGTACTTTATTTAGGGGCGGTGCGAGGGAGGGGTGTCGGCGCTCCCTCGCGGGAATTGAGTCGCGCGACTGAATTCGCCCGGGGGACGACCAGACCCCTCCTGCACGTCGCTTAGAGTGACGCAGCATGTCGAGCGCACGAGGTACGCAGGTCTGATGCGGGTCGGGGCGGAGGCTTCGGCGGTTGTCGGCGGGACGCCATTAGTGCTGCTCGATCGCCTCGGCGCAGAGGTCGGCGGCGAGATCTGCGCGAAGCTGGAGTACTTCAATCCGGGGGGGTCGGTCAAGGACCGGATCGGGGTGGCGATGATCGACGCCGCGGAGGAGGCAGGGCAGGTGAAGCCGGGGCGCTCGGTGGTGGTCGAGCCGACCAGCGGCAACACCGGGATCGCGCTCGCCATGGTCTGCGCGGCGCGCGGGTACGAGCTGATCCTGACCATGCCCGAGGGGATGAGCCGGGAGCGGGCGAAGCTGCTGCGCGCCTACGGCGCCGAAGTGCGGGAGACGCCGTCGCTGGGAGGGATGAACGAGGCGGTCGCCCTGGCGGAAGAGATCCGCGAGCAGCGCAAGGGCTTCATGCCGATGCAGTTCTCCAACCCCGCCAACGCCGAGGCCCACCGCCGCACCACGGCGGAGGAGATCTGGCGCGATACGGACGGCGAGGTCGGCGCCTTCGTCGCCGGCGTCGGCACCGGCGGCACGATCACCGGCGTCGGGCAGATGCTGAAGGAACGGGCGCCGGAGGCGCTGGTCGTCGCGGTCGAGCCGGCCAGCTCGCCGGTGCTCTCCGGCGGCGCGCCGGGCCCGCACAAGATCCAGGGGATCGGGGCCGGGTTCGTGCCCGAGGTGCTCGACCGCGAGGTGATCGACGAGATCCTCGCGGTCGGCGACGAGGACGCGCTGGAGATGGCGCGCCTGGTTGCCCGCGAGGAGGGCATCCTCGCCGGAATCTCGGCCGGCGCCAACATCAACGCCGCGCTGAGCGTGGCGGCGCGGCCGGAGATGGCCGGCAAGAGGGTGGTGACGATCGTCTGCGACTCGGGCGAGCGTTACATGTCCCTACCCTTCTTCTCACCATGAGCAGGTGGACGAGGCTGGTCTCGGAGGTGCGCGCCGACGTCGCCGCGGCGCGCGACCGCGACCCCGCGGCCCAGAACGTCTCCAGCTTCGAGATCCTCACCACCTGGGCCGGCGTGCAGGCGCTGCTTGCGCACCGCCTCGCCCACGCGCTGATGGACGCCGGGGTGCCGATCCTGCCGCGCGCGATCGCCTACGCGACGCGCGCGATCACCGGAGTCGAGATCCACCCGGCGGCGGCGATCGGCAACTCCTTCTTCATCGACCACGGCGCCGGCGTGGTGATCGGCGAGACCACCGTGATCGGCGACCGCGTGACGCTCTACCAGGGAGTGACGCTCGGCGGCACCGGCTTCCAGCGCGGCAAGCGTCATCCGACACTCAGGGACAACGTCACCGTCGGCTCCGGGGCCAAGCTGCTGGGGCCGATCGACGTCGGCGCCGGCGCCAAGGTCGGCGCCAACACGGTCGTCGTCGAGGACGTGCCGCCGGGGGCGACCGTGGTCGGCAACCCCGGCCACCCGGTCAGGGTCGAAGGCAAGCGGGTCGAAGGGCCCGACGCCGACTGGATCCACCTGCCGGACCCGATCGCCGAGGCGATCAAAGCGCTCTCGGAACGGATCGCCGACCTCGAGCGCCGTCTCTCCGACCTCGACGGCGGCAACGGCCCGGCCGCCGAATCGCCCGACCTGCGCCCGCGCACCGGCCGCTCCTCCGCCGGCGGCTGATCCTCTCGGTGTGCTTTTTTCTCGCTATGCGAGAGAAATGCACACCGGATCGCCAGCCGCCCCCCTCTCTATTCTCGGGAGCCGATGCTGCAGAGCGAGTTCGAGATGCCTACCGAGCCCGATGCCGCCCCTGCCGGCGCCCCTACCGAGGCGGGCGCCGATCGCGTCGAGCGTCTCCTCGCGGGGCTGAACCCGCCGCAGCGCGAGGCGGTCGAGTACGGCGAAGGGCCGCTGCTGGTGCTGGCCGGCGCCGGCTCGGGCAAGACCCGCGTCCTCACCCACCGGATCGCCTACCTGCTCGCCACCGGCGCCGCACGCCCGGGGGAAATCCTCGCGATCACCTTCACCAACAAGGCGGCGGCCGAGATGCGCGAGCGGGTCGGCCAGCTGATCGGCCGCTCGGTGCGGGCGATGTGGGTGACGACCTTCCACTCCGCCTGCGCGCGGATGCTGCGCGCCGACGCCGAGCGGCTCGGCTACTTGCGCAGCTTCACGATCTACGACGAGTCCGACTCGCTGCGGATGCTCAAACGCTGCCTCTCTGAGCTCGGGGTCGACCCGAAACGCTACCCGCCGCGGGCGGTGCGCTCGAAGATCTCCGGCGCCAAGAACCAGCTGATCGACGCCGCCGCCTACGCCGAAACGCAGAGCGGCCCCTTCGAGGAAGTCGTCGCCGAAGCCTTTCCGCTGTACGAGAAACGGATGCTCGAGGCGAACGCGATGGACTTCGACGACCTCCTCGTCCGCACGGTCAACGCGATGGAGCTGTTCGAGGAGGTGCGCGAGCGCTGGCGCCGGGCCTTCCGCCACGTTCTAGTCGACGAGTACCAGGACACGAACCACGCCCAGTACCGGCTGCTGCAGCTGCTTGCCTCCGAGCACGGCAACCTGATGGTGGTCGGCGACGACGACCAGTCGGTCTACGGCTTCCGCCACGCCGACATCCGCAACATCCTCGACTTCGAGGCCGACTTTCCCGAAGCGGCCTCGGTCAAGCTGGAGCAGAACTACCGCTCCACCCAGACCATCCTCTCGGCCGCCAACGCGGTCGTCGAGCACAACCGCCAGCGACGGGCGAAGCGGCTCTGGACTGAGAAAGAGGGAGGAGAGCCGGTGCGGCTCACCGAGCTCGGCGACGAGCACGAGGAGGCGCGCTGGGTCGCCGGCGAGATCGAGCGGCTGGGCGAGGAGGACGGCGTCTCCCGCGCCGACGTCGCCGTCTTCTACCGGACCAACGCGATGAGCCGGGTGCTGGAGGACACCCTGAACCGCTTCGACGTGCCTTACCAGGTGATCGGCGGGACCAAGTTCTACGAGCGGGCCGAGATCAAGGACGCCGTCGCCTACCTCAGCCTGCTCGTCAACGAAGCCGACCTCGTCTCCTTCTCACGGATCGTTAACTCGCCGCGGCGGGGGATCGGCAACACCACCCAGGGGCGACTCGTCTCCTACGCGAACACCGCCGGGCTGACGATCTGGGAGACGATCGAACGGGTCGAGGAGACGCCGGGCCTGAGCGCCGCCGCGATCAAGTCCGTCTCGCGCTTCTACGAGACGATGGAGGGGCTCCGCGCCCGCGCCGAGAGCTCGTCGGTGGCCGGGCTGCTGGAGGCGGTCCTGAACGAGACCGGCTACCTGGAAGCGCTCGCGGCCGAGCGCACGATCGAGGCCGAGGGCCGGGCCGAGAACCTGGAAGCGCTGGTCGAGGGGGCGGCCGAGTTCGACCGCGAGCGCGAGGTCGAGGGCGAGAGCGAGACGCCGCCGCTGGAGGAGTACCTGCAGCAAATCTCCCTCTACAGCGACCAGGACTCGATCGAGGACAAGCAGGAGCAGGTGACGCTGATGACGCTGCACAACGCGAAGGGCCTGGAGTACGACGCGGTCTTCGTCGTCGGCTGCGAGGACGGCGCCTTCCCGCACATGCGGGCGCTGGAAGAGGGGGGCGAAGAAGAGGAGCGCCGGCTCTGTTACGTCGCCATCACCCGCGCTCGCCAGCGCCTCTACATGACCTGGGCGCGCGAGCGCCGCCTCTTCGGCCGCGCCGAGCACAACCTGCCCTCGCGCTTCATCGATGAGCTGCCGGCGGAGCTGACCGAGCGCCAGCAGAAATCGGTCGCCGGTGGCGGCATGACCTGGAACTCGCCGGCGCCCGGCCCGGCGCCGAGCCCGCCCAGCCGGTCGATCCAGGTGCGGCGCTGGAAATGCAGACCGGCGACGACGTCGTCCACGCCAGCTTCGGCGACGGCGTCGTCACCGCGGTCGAGCCGGGCGGAGTCGTCGTCGTCCGTTTCTCCGGCGACGGCTCGGAGCGCAAGCTGATGGCCGACTACGCGCCGATCCGGAAGCGCTAGCGATGGCGGCGCGGACGATCGACGGCAAGGCGGTCGCCGCCGCGGTGCGGGAGCGGGTGAAGGTCGACGTGGCCGCCTACGAGGACGAGGCGGGGCGGGCTCCGGGGCTGGCGACGGTGCTGGTCGGCGACGACGCCGCTTCGGAGGTCTACGTGCGGATGAAGCGCGAGGCCTGTGAGGAGGTGGGGATCCGCTCGTTCCACCACGCCCCCGAGGCCTCGATCGGGCAAGAGGAGCTGCTGGACCTGGTCCGCCAGCTTGGCGAGGATCCGGAGGTCGACGGGATCCTCGTCCAGCTGCCGCTCCCCGCCCATATCGACGACAATGCGATCGTCGCCGCGATCGACCCGGGGAAGGACGTCGACGGCCTCACGCCGGTCAGCGCCGGGATGCTGGCGCACGGCGCCCCGGGGCTGACGCCCTGCACCCCGGCAGGAGTGATGGAGCTGCTCAGTCACGAGGGCGTGGATCTCGAGGGGGCGGAGGCCGTGGTGGTGGGACGCTCGAAGCTGGTGGGCGTCCCCGTGGCGCGCCTGCTGCTGGCGGCGAACGCGACCGTCACGATCTGCCACTCGCGAACCCGCGACCTCGACGCCACCTGCCGGCGCGCCGACGTCCTCGTCGCCGCGGTGGGAGTTCCGCGCCTGCTTGGGGCCGCTGCCGTGAAGCCGGGGGCGGTGGTGATCGACGTGGGTGTGAACCGTCTCGAGGACGGCCTGGTCGGCGACGTCGACTATGACGCCGCGGTCGAGGTCGCTTCGGCGATCACCCCAGTTCCGGGCGGCGTCGGCCCGATGACGATCGCGATGCTGCTGGTCAACACTCTGCAGGCGGCCCGCGCCCGCACTCCCTCCAGTCACGCCTAGAAGGGTCGGCCATCCACCTGGCGAATAGGCCCTGAAGCAGGTGTAGGGTCGGATCGACCGGCCGAGTTCGACGGAGGGATATGCAATGGACGTAGACCGCTTGACTCAGGGAGAGAAGATCGCCGGGGTCGCGGCGATCGTCCTCTTCATCTCCATGTTCTTCGCCTGGTTCGGGTTCGATAACCCGGCGGCCGAACTGGAGAATCAGCTCGGCGTCGACGTCGGGGGCAGCTTCACCTTCAACGCCTGGGAGTCGTTCGACTTCATCGACCTGGTCCTGCTGGTGACGGTGGTGGCCGCGCTCGGGACCGTCGTCGCCAAGGCCTCGGACGCCCTGATCGACTTCCCGCTCAACGCCGTCGTGGCGGTGCTTGGTGGCCTCTCGACCCTGCTCGTGCTCTACCGGGTCATCGACCCGCCGGGCGGCTCCGACCGCGAGTTGGGCTGTCTTCCTCGGCCTGATCCTCTCGGCCCTGGTCGCCTACGGCGGCTACCGAGCGATGCAGGAAGAAGGCGCCTCCTTCGCCGAGGTAGGCGACCGCTTCTCCGGCGGCCGCGGCGACGGCCCGGGTTCAGGCCCAGGCGCCGGCTCACCCCCGCCACCACCCTCGAGCGGCAGCACCCCGCCACCACCACCTCCGCCTCCTCCCGCAGGAAGCTAAGCCGTCTGCCGGGGAGTGGCGGGTGGGGGCGGAGCGTCTTGTGCTTTTTCGCCGCCTCGGCCTTCGGACGGCCCGCGCTCGCCCTCGAAAAAGTTAAGCGAGCCCCCACCCGCCACTCCCCGCGCCACCTGCTTGGCGAACGCGATGATGGTCATCATCGGGTTGACGCCCAATGACGTAGGGAAGAGTGAGGCGTCGGCGACGTAGAGGTCGCGGACGCCGTAAAGCGAGCCGTCGGGAGCACAGGCCCCCTCGCGGGGGTCGGCGGCGATGCGGGCGGTGCCCATTGGGTGGAAGGCCTCGAGTCGCAGCTCCGAGGGCTTGAAGGTCGTCGCCTCGAACGAGGCCAGGTCGCCCGGCTTGAGGGTCCCGACCCGGGCGATGTTGGGATAGACCTCGGTCGCGCCGGCGGCGAAGTGGACTTCGGCGGCGCGGGCGATGCCGAAGGCGAGGCGGCTGGCGTCCTCGCCGGTCAGCTTGTAGCTGGCCCGCAGCGAGCCCTCCGCCCCGAGGCCGACCCTGCCGGAGGAGCGGTCGGAGAGGTGGACGCCGATCGAGCCGACGTGGCCGAAGTCGAGCATCGCTTCCTGGTGAGAGCGACCGGCGCCGAGCAGCCAGGCGCCGCCGAAGGCAAGCGGGGTGAAGGTCGCCTCCAGCAGGACTCCAGTGTGCTCCCACTCGTCGACGTAGAAGCTCTGCATCACGCCCTCCCAGCCGCGCACCTCCTCGCCGTAGCGGGCGCCGACCCAGCAGGCGGGGTGGATGTGGAGGTTGCGGCCGACCTGGCGGTTCCCGAGTCCCGAGCGCTGCAGCAGCTCCGGGGTGCCGAGAGCGCCCCCAGCGGCGACCACGGCGCGGCGGGCGCGGACCGTGAAGCCGCGGCGCCTGGCGCCGGCGCGGGTCGAGCCCCGCACGCCGACGGCACGGCCGTCCTCGACCAGGACCCGGTCGACCTCGACCCCGGCCCGGATCCGCGCCCCGGCGGCGACGGCCCGCGGCAGGTAGCTGACGTGCATGCCTCGCTTGGCGTCGATCTCGCAGCCGAAGGGGCAGGAGCTGCACTGCACGCAGCTGCCGGCGTTGCGGTGGATCGGGGCGCCGCTGGCGCCGATCGCCGCCGCTCCCTCCATCGCCAGCTGGCCGTTGCGGCCCATCCGCTCTGGGTCGAGCTGCGTCACCTGCAGGGTCTTCTCGGCCTCGGCGAAGTCCTCCGCCAGGTCTCCCGCCCAGGCGATGCCGTAGCGATGCCGCCAGTTCTCCAGCACCGGGTCGGGAGCGCGGAAGCAGGTGCCGGAGTTGATCACCGTGGTGCCGCCGACCACCTTGGCGACCGGGACCGGGATCGGCGGTCGCCCTTCGGCGATCGTCAGGCCGCCGTCGCGGTATAGGCGCGCGATCGCCTCCAGGTGGTCGCTCGGGTAGCTGTCGCGGTCGTAGCGCTCGCCGGCCTCGAGCACGATCACGTCCAGCCCGGCCGCGGCCAGCTCGGCCGCGGCGACGGCGCCGCCGGCGCCGGAGCCGACGACGACCACGTCGCATTCCTCGCCCTCGCCGGGCGGCTCGGTGTCGCCGAGCGACCCGGCCGGCTCGGGCAGCGTGCCATCGGCCAGCCCGCACCCGATCTCGAAGCCGATCCGCTCCTGCACCGCCGGCGTGACCGCGTAGCCGAGGGTCGAGAGGAGTTTCGCCATCAGCAGCAGGTCGTGGTGGAAGGGGAGGCGCGAGCGCTCGAGGCGCAGCAGGAAGTCCTCGCGGGCTGCGGGGTCGAGGCGACTGAAGCGCCAGGGGAAGGGCAGCCACTCGAAGGCGCGCAGCCCGAGCCGCAGCCGGGTCAGGACCCGCGGCGAGACGGCGCCGAGGAAGTTGGCGACCGGGCCGGAGACGTCGACGTCGCGCTCTGCCGCCGGCAGGCCGTCGATGCCCGGCGCCATCGCCGCGCAGATCGCGCTCAGGGTGCGTTGCTCAGCGGTCGACAGCCCCGGCGCGCGCTGTCAACCGGGGTCGGCGGGGCGGCCGATGCGGCCGGCCACGGCCCAGAGCCAGAGCGAGAGCAGCGCCAGGAAGCCGTCGACGAGGAAATTGAGCAGGTAGATGAAGACCTGGTCCTGAATCAGGAAGAAGGCGAGCGAGCCCAGCGAGGAGGCGGTCTTGCCGGCCGCGAGGACCAGCAACAGAGCGCGGTAGCGGACGACGTCGGTCTGGGCGAGGAGACAGATCGCCGTGATCACGACCATGTAGGAGAAGGCCAGCGCCAGCCACAGATACTCCTGCGTGTGCGGCGCGCGGGTGTCGTTGCCGAACCATTCGCCGACGTCGGAGATGACGTCGAGGACGCCGCTGGGGACGGCGATGAAGAGGATGCCGACGACAGCGAAGCTGGCGGCCAGCAGACGCAGGTTCAGCACTACGAATCTCTCGGCCGTTGGTCCCTGCATCCGCGGCCACTCTAACTGGCTGGGCAGCCAGTGTGAACCGCCGTGCCAGGGAACCTTTGTGACTACTGCTACTTTGGGACGATGAAGCGACGCAGGAGGATGGGGATGGCGATCGCCTTCGTGGCGATGCTTCTCGCCTCGGCTCAGCCGGCTGCCGGCGAGACCACCCATACCTATCCGGTGAGCCTGACGATCAGCGTCGATAGGGCCGCCCACAAGATCGGCGGGACCATCGTCACCGACGCCCCGTCCGAGTTCTGCGAAATCAGCACCATCCGGGTCCGCCGCATCATGCCCGGGAAGGACAAAGTCGTGGCGGGCATTACGCCCTACGCGGGGGAATGGCGGATGAAGTCGCCAGCCGCCCTACGCGGAGAGCGGGTATATGCGGAGGTCTCGACCTACCACCTGCCCAGCCGCCCGGTCGTCTGCCTCGGGGCTCGTTCTCGCACGGTCACTGCGCCGTAGGGCGGTTGCAGTGGCCGGAGCCGCGCCGTGGAAGCGCCACCGACCCTAGAATCACGCGCGTGATCGACCGCAACCAGGTGCTGCACGTCGCCCGGCTCGCCCGGCTCCGCCTCTCCGAGGAGGAGGTCGTGACGATGACCGGGGAGCTCTCGGGGATCCTCGAGCACGTCGATCGGATCGGAAAGCTGGATCTCGAGGGGGTCGAGCCGACCTCGCACGTGGTGGAGCTGGAGAACGTGCTCAGGGCAGACGTTCCCCACCAGAGCCTGCCCAAGGACGTGGCGCTGGGGCCGGCGCCGGAGCCGTTCGACGGCGCCTTCCGGGTACCGTCGCCGCAGGCCGACGCTTGATGTCCGAGCTGCTGGAACTGACCGTCGCCCAGGCGGCGGCGAAGATCGCGGCGGGGGAGCTCTCGCCCGCGGAGTACTTCGAGGCCTGGCGCGGGGCGGCAGGCGGCGACGAGCTGAACGCCTACCTCTGGCAGCCGGGCGAGGGGGAGGGCTCGCTCGATCGAGCGTCGATCCTCTACGGGAAGCTGGCCCCTGCCGACCGGCCTGTGGGCATCCCGGTAGCGGTGAAGGACCTCTTCTGCACCGAAGGGATCCCCACGACCGCCGGTTCCCGCATTCTCGAGGGATACGAGCCGCCGTACACCGCCACGGCGGTGGAGCGCTTGACCCGGGCCGGGTTTCAGGTGCTCGGCAAGACCAACATGGACGAGTTCGCGATGGGCTCCTCGAACGAGAACTCGGCCTACGGCCCGGTTCTGAACCCGTGGGACCGCGAGCGGGTCCCCGGCGGCTCCTCCGGCGGCTCGGCTGCCGCCGTCGCCGGGGGGCTCGCTCCCTGCGCGATCGGGACCGATACCGGCGGCTCGATCCGCCAGCCGGCATCGCTCTGCGGCATCGTCGGCCTCAAGCCCACCTATGGCGCGATCTCCCGCTACGGGATGATCGCCTTCGCCTCTTCGCTCGACCAGTGCGGG
This sequence comes from uncultured Actinomycetes bacterium, assembly GCA_963832065.1. Taxonomy (GTDB): domain Bacteria; phylum Actinomycetota; class Thermoleophilia; order Solirubrobacterales; family 70-9; genus VAYN01. Next base: position 18,450 of record CAWHSV010000008.1, on the reverse strand, counting down.
CCGCTGACCCGCGACGTCACCGACGCCGCCCTGCTGCTGGCGGCGCTGGAGGGACGCGACCCCTGCGATTCGACCTCGGTCGGGATCGAGGGAGGGATCGTGGCGCCGAGCCGCGAGGACCTCAAGGGCTTGCGCTTCGGCGTTCCGGGCGAGCTGGCCCGCGACAGTTTCGAGGCCGGCGTGCGCGAGGTTTTCGAGGCGACGCTGGCGCGGATCGAGAGCCTCGGCGGCGAGATCGCCGAAGTGGCGCTGCCCAGCGCCGAGCACGGCATCTCCGCCTACTACGTGATCGCCCCCGCCGAGGCCTCCTCCAACCTGGCCCGCTACGACGGCGTCCGCTACGGGCGCCGAGCCGAGGGCGCGGGGGATCTGCTGGAGATGTACGAGACGACGCGGTCGCAGGGCTTTGGCGCCGAGGTGAAGCGGCGGATCATGCTCGGCACCTACGCGCTCTCCTCCGGCTACTACGAGGCCTACTACGGCCAGGCGCAGAAAGTGCGCACGCGGATTGCCGAAGACTTCGACGGCGCCTTCGCCCAGGTCGACTTCGTCGTCACTCCGACCTCGCCGTCGGTCGCCTTCGGCCTCGGCGAGAAGGTCGACGACCCGCTGGCGATGTACCTCAACGACTTCTTCACCGTGCCGATGAGTCTGGCCGGGATCCCGGCGATCTCGATCCCCGCCGGTCTCGCCGAGCCCGCCGGCGGCGGGCCGCGGCTGCCGGTCGGGTTCCAGATCTCCGCCCCCGCCTTCGCCGAGCAGAAGCTGCTGGAGGCGGCCTACGCGCTCGAGCAGGCGGTCGGCTTCGAGGCTCGCCCGGGGGGCAAAGATGGCTGAGCTGGAGGCGGTGATCGGGCTGGAGATCCACGTCCAGCTGGCGACGAAGACGAAGATGTTCTGTGGCTGCGAGCTGTCCTTCGGAGACGAGCCCAATCTCCACACGTGCCCGGTCTGCCTGGCCCACCCGGGCGTGCTGCCGGCGCCGAACGAGCAGGCGATCCTCTACGCGCTGCAGATCGCCGCGGCGCTGGAGTGCGAGGTCGCGCCGCGCTCGATCTTCCACCGCAAGAACTACTTCTATCCCGACAACCCGAAGGCGTACCAGATCAGCCAGTACGACATTCCGCTGGCCAGCAACGGGCGCTTGGGCGACGTCCGCATCCACCGCGCCCACCTCGAGGAGGACGCGGCGAAGATGGTCCATGTCGGCGAATCCGGCCGGATCCACGGCTCCGGCGCCTCTCTGGTCGACTTCAACCGCGGCGGCACGCCGCTGGTCGAGATCGTCACCGAGCCCGACCTGCGCGATGCAGCCGAAGCCGCCCGCTGGGCGCGGCTGCTGCGCGAGACGGTGCGCCAGCTCGGCGTCTCCGACGTCAACATGGAGGAGGGCAGCCTGCGCGTCGACGCCAACGTCTCCGTGCGCCCGGCCGGGTCGGAGCAGCTCGGGACCAAGACCGAGCTGAAGAACATGAACAGCTTCCGCTTCCTCCAGCGCGGGGTCGAAGCGGAGCTCGAGCGCCAGCGGGGGCTGATCGAGGCGGGGGGGACCGTGACCCAGGAGACGCTGCACTTCGATCCGGTCAGCGGCAGCCTCACCTCGCTGCGCTCCAAGGAGGAAGCCCACGACTACCGCTACTTCCCGGAGCCCGACCTAGTGCCGCTGGCCCCGACCGGGGAGATGCTGCGCGAGGCGCGAGAGGCGCTGCCGGAGCTGCCCGCGGCGCGGATAGCGCGCTACGCCGGTGAGATGGGCCTGGCGGACGACGTCGCGATGACCCTGGCGACCGATCCCGGCGCCGCGGACTTTTTCGAGCGCGCCGCGTCGGCCGCGCAGGGGGTCGAGGCTAGGTCGATCGCCAACTGGGTCACCGGCGAGTTGGCGGCTGCCCTGCGCCAGGGCGACGGCGCCGAGACCGTGGCGGAATCGAAGCTGACGCCGGAATCGCTCGCCGCCCTGGTGACGCTGGTCCAAGAGAAGAAGATCTCCCACGGCAGCGGCAAGACGGTCCTGGCCACGCTGGTTGCCGAAGGCGGCGATCCAGCGGCGATCGTCGAGCGCGAGGGCCTCGCCCAGATGTCCGCCGACGACGGCGAGCTGGAGTCGATCGTCGCAGCGGCGATAGCCGCCAACGAGGCCGCCGCCGAGCAGATCCGCGCCGGCAACGAGAAGGCGATCGGCGCCATCGTCGGCTACGTCATGCGCGAAACCAAGGGCCGCGCCGACGGCGGCGAGGTCAACCGGTTGATCAGGGAACGGCTGGAGCCCTGAAGACGCGGACCGCGGCTCTCCCCGCGACCCGCGCCTGGGCTAAAACGCGAGCGATTACTCAAACCAGCGCTAGGCGTCCCATTCGAGGTCGATCGCTTCGGCCGTTTCTTTTTTCTCCCCTTTGATGAGGAAGTTGCCTGTTGTCGCCTGACCGTTGCTTGTTGTCCCGTACGGGCAGCCGCTGCCCGAGGCGTTATAGGAGAACGCGAGATTTGGCTGTTCGACTGTGATCGTCCCGTCTTCGAGGTTGTGGAATTTGACCCCGCTGATTGTCTGCGCGGCGATTTCGACTTTGCAGTTCAGATTCGTGTTTTCGTAGTGGATCGATTTCTGCCCGTGTTCGCAATTGTTGGCGCCGTCGTCGACGATATGGAGCAGGCCGCTAGCGGCAAGTGTGAAGTTACAGCCTGTGTTCTGGACGGTGATGAACTGGCCGGCGAAGTTGCAGGTGCCCTGAAGCGCCGGTGTTTGGAAGGCGAGGTCTTCGACTTCGGGACCTTCCGCCGTCGCGTCGCCGGCGATCTCCTCGCATGTGAGCGATAGCACCCCGCTGCCGTCGGCTTTGCGGATGTCGAAGACCTGGTGGGCTGTTTTTCCGAGCCCATCCTTCGCCATCGTCAATGTCGTCTCGTCGCTGCCGATTGTGATTTTGGATTCGTCCCATTCGAGGTCGATCGCTTCGGCCGTTTCTTTTTTCTCCCCTTTGATGAGGAAGTTGCCTGTTGTCGCCTGACCGTTGCTTGTTGTCCCGTACGGGCAGCCGCTGCCCGAGGCGTTATAGGAGAACGCGAGATTTGGCTGTTCGACTGTGATCGTCCCGTCTTCGAGGTTGTGGAATTTGACCCCGCTGATTGTCTGCGCGGCGATTTCGACTTTGCAGTTCAGATTCGTGTTTTCGTAGTGGATCGATTTCTGCCCGTGTTCGCAATTGTTGGCGCCGTCGTCGACGATATGGAGCAGGCCGCTAGCGGCAAGTGTGAAGTTACAGCCTGTGTTCTGGACGGTGATGAACTGGCCGGCGAAGTTGCAGGTGCCCTGAAGCGCCGGTGTTTGGAAGGCGAGGTCTTCGACTTCGGGACCTTCCGCCGTCGCGTCGCCGGCGATCTCCTCGCATGTGAGCGATAGCACCCCGCTGCCGTCGGCTTTGCGGATGTCGAAGACCTGGTGGGCTGTTTTTCCGAGCCCATCCTTCGCCATCGTCAATGTCGTCTCGTCGCTGCCGATTGTGATTTTGGATTCGTCCCATTCGAGGTCGATCGCTTCGGCCGTTTCTTTTTCTCCCCTTTGATGAGGAAGTTGCCTGTTGTCGCCTGACCGTTGCTTGTTGTCCCGTACGGGCAGCCGCTGCCCGAGGCGTTATAGGAGAACGCGAGATTTGGCTGTTCGACTGTGATCGTCCCGTCTTCGAGGTTGTGGAATTTGACCCCGCTGATTGTCTGCGCGGCGATTTCGACTTTGCAGTTCAGATTCGTGTTTTCGTAGTGGATCGATTTCTGCCCGTGTTCGCAATTGTTGGCGCCGTCGTCGACGATATGGAGCAGGCCGCTAGCGGCAAGTGTGAAGTTACAGCCTGTGTTCTGGACGGTGATGAACTGGCCGGCGAAGTTGCAGGTGCCCTGAAGCGCCGGTGTTTGGAAGGCGAGGTCTTCGACTTCGGGACCTTCCGCCGTCGCGTCGCCGGCGATCTCCTCGCATGTGAGCGATAGCACCCCGCTGCCGTCGGCTTTGCGGATGTCGAAGACCTGGTGGGCTGTTTTTCCGAGCCCATCCTTCGCCATCGTCAATGTCGTCTCGTCGCTGCCGATTGTGATTTTGGATGCCTGGGCCTCTGAGGCCGCCGCCCACAGCGCGACTGCTGCCAACGCGGGTAGGAGCATGGCTTTGAGATTGAGAATCATGCGATTTGCTCTTTCTATATTTGCCGGCGCCCGCACCCACGCTCTTTGTCCCCCCGGTCACCGGTGTCTGTACACCTATAACCGCAAACAGGCTGTTGGTCAAGAGTGTTTGTTCGCTTCGAGGCACGTGCGGTTGCCCAGCGCTGGGAAAGTGCTGTTCGAGGGAATTATCCCCTTGACACAGGGTAAGAATCCGTCTCTTCCTGCGCCTACTTTGCGAGGCCAATCGCAAAGCGGCCGGGGCGCAGCGCTAACTGCCCCCGGCCTGGCACCGAAAGGTCAGGCCTTCCGATGCAGGAAAACAATTCTCCGTACGAGGCCGAGCGCCTGCAACGCGCCGTGCTCGCCCTCGCTTTCGATCTACACCCCGCCCACCTACCCCGCAGCCGAGTCAAGACCGAGTTGGGAGACGGCCCAGAGGTGGCGGACGCGATCCGCTTCCTCGTCCGCGCTCGGCTCATTCGCTGGGAGGATGAATCTCTTGCGCTGACCGTCCCGGCCCTGGTCCTCGACAGGCTGGCGCTGTGAACATCGCGGAACGGTTCGGGGAAAACCTCGCCCGCATCCGACGGGAAGCCGACATATCGCAGGACGAACTCGCAGCCCGCACTTCCGTCCACCGCACGGCGATCAGCCAGCTAGAGCGCGGCCTACGGATCGCCCGTATCGACACGCTGGTCAAGTTGGCGGCTTCGCTTGAAGCGAGCCCGGAAGAGCTGCTTGAGGGAATCGTCTGGACGCCGGGGGAGACGCGACGGGGCAGATTTACTTAGCAAAGGTTCTATTTACGACTTAGGAGATTTCTTTTGACGACACCGAGCCGCCGCGGCGCATATGGTCCTGCCCAGTGGCAGACGACCTCAGCATTTCTCGCCCCGGCGCTTTCCTCGGCAACTTCGCCGGGTATATCGAGGTGGTTCGAAAAGAGCTTGAAGAGCAATACGGCGACGACGCGGATCAGTTCGAGTCCGTCGCGCAGCGCGCCGAGGCCCAGGCCCCAATTGTTGCAGCCCAGGGTTGGCTCATTGAAAGATGGGGCGACCACTTCCCGTGTCCTGTCTGCGAAAACGTCGAGTGGACTGTCTCGGAGGTCGGCCCAGCGTTCAGGCCTGCCGGCTATCTCAGCTTCCACGTCACGTGCGGTTACTGCGGGAACACGATGCAGGTCGTTCCAGGAAATGCCCCCATGGAAGCCCCGCGCCGGGAGGATAAACAGCTTCACTTCCCGGAGCCGGAGAAATGACCGACGCGGAGACGAACTATCTCCCCCCGTCGCGATTAGCTCCGATTGCGGCAGAGCACGACGAGGCGGTTCCCGTGCGGAGGGCTGAGATTGAGCATTTCGCTGAGCGGGTGCGGGAGCTAAAAAATCCAATCGAAGCTGCCAGCGCGTGGGCGTTTACGTGGCTCGGCCTAGGGATAGCAGCCACCTTCTCGTTGCTGGCGATGCTTGGGGTTCAAGGGCAACACATCAAGCAGCCAGTAATTTGGGCACACGCTGCTGCAATCTTTATTGGCTTCTTTCTGGCGGCCTTTTGCGGCTGGCTCGATCATCGGCTTCGAGGTGATGGCTCCGACAGAAACGAGTCAGTTGCCTGTGAAATCGAGAAGCTGAATGATCGCGCTCCGAGCGTCCCCACCGCCGAAGCTGCCGAATCCTCATAACTTCTTTCGCAGGGAGAATCTACGATTGGTTAACTAACTCCGCGTAGGGCAGCGTCTCACCCGCGATCATCCGTAGCAGCGTGTCTCGGAACAGGTAGGCGTTATCGCGGTTGTTGAAGCGGAAGGCCATCTCGTCCAGATACGCCGGCAGATGCTTCGCCGATAGCTGGTGATAGGTGCCGACCACGCCCCGCTTGAAGAGGCTCCAGACGCCCTCGATCGTGTTCGTATGGACGATCCCCCGCACCCATTCCTCGCGGCCGTGGTCGACCTTCTCGTGAGCGGTGTCGAAGTCGTTCATGTCACCCCAGGAGTAGTCGGAGTCGGTGAAGATCATTTCCGCCTTGCCGGCTACGTTTCTTTCCACGAAGCTCCGGTAGGAGACTTTGGACTCGCGGCCCGGCCCCTCGCGTACTTCAAACCGGACCTCGCCGCCCCTGGCAATGGCTCCGAGGACCATCTTCTTGTTGGACTTCGCAGTGCCCTTCGAGCGCCGCTGAACGCCGCCGATCCAAGTCTCGTCAACCTCCACGATCCCCCGCAATGGCACCGGCGAGTCTTCCTCCATCGCTGAGCGGATTCGGTGCCCCAGATACCAAGCGGTCTTATAGGAGACGCCCAGCGTGCGTTCTAGCTGTTTGGCGCTGATCCCCTTCTTGGACTCGCCGACAAGGTAGATCGCTAGGAACCACTTCCAAAGGGGTAGATGGGAGTCATGGAAGACCGTCCCCGCCGTGACCGAGAATTGGTAGCGGCATGAAGGCTCGTTGCACTCCCACTGCTTGCGCTTCTCGATCCTCGAGACGGAGTCGCAGCCACAGCGCGGGCAGCGGACGCCGTTCGGCCAACGCAGGTCTTCGAGATATTCGCGGCACTTATCCTCCGAGTGGAACTGCTCGATCAGATCAGGAAGGTTCATAACCATGCCCCGCCGCAAAAAACGATCTCGCGAGCTGACTGACGCGGACGTGATGAAGAAATTGTTCCCGAAGAAAGTCCGGGAGTCCGCAAGGAAAACCGCTCTGGAAAGCCGCAAACCATCCTCTAAATAGTACCTGGGCGGTCGGACGCCCTGTGCTAATTAGATAGCTTTTGCGACCGGGCTAGCGCCGATTCGGTGCCGCGCTGCCGCAAGACCCTCAAGACAGGCTTCGACAACCCTCCTGGGGCCGCTGCGTTCATAGTTCGCGAGGTCGAGCATCTTCTTTGCGGTTGAACGCTTGTCGTTGGCGAGGTCGTCCTTCTCCTTCCTGCTGTCCTCGCGTTCCTTCTTGAGATGTGCGTTGTAGCCGTCCCTGTAGTCCGTGAGGAGTGCGGGTCGACCGTCAAGCAGCAAGTCCCTGGCCCTTTTGGCGAAGTCGTCTGCTTTGTCCCACCACTCATCGGGGGCGTCGCCACCCTCCAGTTTCCAGCCATCCTTGATCTTCTCGGGCTGTACGGGCACGTTGACTTCAGCGACAAGATCAACTCCCTCTCGCATGAGGGCATCAATCTTCTCCGCCAGATCCCGTGGCGGAGGACTGGAAGCAGGCAGACGCTCAGAGACCTCCTTGTTGGTGAGCCGTCTAGCGATCGCCGCGAATAGGTGCGGGATCTCTCCCATCTCGAAAGCATTTGGGCGCTCCACAAGGCGACGGGCCTTAGCTGCGATTGCCTTCTGCTCGCGAGCCTGGTCGAAAAGCCGTAGTCCCTCCTCGCGCCGCGCAAACGCATACGTCGCCTCGACGTTTCGTTCGAAAAAAGATTCGGCATCCCCCCGAACTTGGAAGGGGTCTATATCCGGATCTGCCTCCCGGATTTCCTGAGCGGCGGCGGCTACCGCTCGCTCTCTTCTCCACTCCTGCTCCTCGTTGAAGACGCGCATCTTCATTGCGAAGGTCTCGCATTCCTCGCCTAGCTCGCGACGGTCGTCGCCGGGTGGATAAAAGAGGTTGTCCATGTGTTCCCGCCGTTCGGCTGGCCCGAGACCTTTCGGCTTCTCGGTCGGGGGGTCGTCCTGCCGCCTTCTGAAGGCAACAAGGGCGAGACCCATGCCAACCCCAGTGATCACAAGAATCCAGCGCCCCAGGTCGCTACCGATGGCCTGAAAGGCAGCGCTCCAGTTTTCAAGGTCGTTTGGGAGCCCGGACACTCCAATAAAGGTGAGAACGCCTGCGCTCACGGCCGCGCCCTGCTTGGCGTGAGGGTGCCGGGCCATGAATTGTTCGTAGCGCTCCAAGAACTTGAGTCTAGATTCGCCTCCGGCGCAACCCCTGCGTCAAGTACACAATCGCGCTGTTCGATACTTTGTGACAAGTTGTTACAAAGTGCTAGCTTGAGCCAATGGCCTGGAACGTCGTCATCGCCGGGGGTGGGTTCGGAGGAGCGGCGGCGGCGCGGGAGCTGGAGAAGGCGATGCCGCGGCAGTCGGCGCGGCTGGTGCTCGTCAACGAGACCAACTTCATGCTCTACACGCCGTTTCTGCCGGAGGCGGCGGCGGGGACGCTGGAGCCGCGGCACGTGGTGACGCCGCTGCGCGACATCCTCAAGCGGACCTACCTGCGCCTGGGCTCGATCGTCGGTCACGACCCCGAGACCAAGACGGTGCAGCTGCGGGCCAAGTACGGGACGGTCGAGACGCTGCCCTACGATCAGCTGCTGCTCTCGCTGGGCTCGGTCTCGCGAACGCTGCCCGTGCCGGGCCTGGCCGAGCATGCGATCGGGTTCAAGGGCCTGGCCGACGCGATCTGGCTGCGCAACCACGTGGTCGAGACGCTGGAGGAAGCCAACGCGACCGAGGACCCGGCGCGCCGCGACAAGCTCCTCACCTACGTCTTCGTCGGCGGCGGCTACGCCGGGCTGGAGGCATTGGCCGAGCTGCAGGACTTCGCCGCCGACGCGATGGAGAGCTACCCGCGCGCCCGGCTGCATGGGATGCGCTGGGTGCTGGTCGAGGCCACCGGCCGGGTGCTGCCGGAGATCGACATCGAGCTCGCCGACTACGCCCTGCGCGAGCTGCGCGGCCGCGGCATCGACATCCGGTTGGAGACGACGCTGGAGGAGGTCGGACCGGAGAGCGCCCGGCTTTCGACGGGAGAGACGCTGCCGGCCTGCACCGTCGTCTGGACCGCCGGCGTCGCCCCGCAGCCGATCCTCCGCGAGCTGAACGTGCCGCTCGACGAGCGCGGCCGGGTCCCGGTCGACGAGTGCCTGAAGGTGCAGGGGATGGACTCGGTCTGGGCGATCGGGGACTGCGCCGCGGCGCCCGACCCACGCGGCGGCATCTGCCCGCCGACCGCCCAGCACGCGGTTCGCCAGGGCCCGGTGGCGGCGCGCAACATCGCCGCCCAGCTCGGCATCGGCGCGCCAGAGGCCTTCGAGTACCGCAGCGAAGCGTCCTTCGTCAACCTCGGCCGCTACAAGGCGGTGGGTCGGATAGGAGATCGCACCTTCCGCGGCTTCCCCGCCTGGTGGCTGGCCCGGACCTACCACATGAGCCAGATTCCGGGCGTCGCCCGCAAAGCCCGGGCGGTGCTCGACTGGACCGCCGGTCTGCCGTTCAAGCGCGACATCTCCGAGGTCGGCTCGATCGGTCACCCGAAGCGTTTGGACTAGCCGGCGCGAAGCGCCAGAATGACCGTATGGAGTACCTGGTCATCGCCTTCTCCTTCGGCCTCGCCACCGGCCTCCTCGCCCGCGGCAAGGGCAGCTCCTTCTGGATCTGGTTCGTGATCGGCGCCGTCGTCCCCCTGATCGGCCTGATCGCCGCCATCCTCTACCGGGTCGAGAAGAACGAACCGGAACGCCAATGCCCGAACTGCCACAAGGCCCTCAAGCTCTACGTCCAGGTCTGTCCGCGCTGCGGGACCGACCTGTATCTGCCAGACCCGGCGGCGGTGCGGCATCCGGGTGTGCAGTAGGAGGGGCTGGGTGGCCTCCGGGCGAATTTAGTCGCGCGACTGAATTCCCGGGGAGGGGTATCGGCGCCCCTTCCCTCAGGCCTATCGCAGCCAGGTCCTCACGATCGCGTTCGCGAACCCCACCCCGTAGCGGAAGACCGCCGGCTTCTTGGAGTGCCCGTGCAGCCGCTGTTCGACCGTGATCGGGATCTCCTTGGCGGGGATGTCGCGCTTGATCGCCTCGATCATGAACTCGGAGGTGTGGAACTGCTCCTGGCGCAGGACGAGCTGGGGGAGGACGGTGGTGCGGACGGCGCGGTAGCCGTTGGAGCAGTCGGTGACGTGGGTGCGGGTGATCAGCGAGACGACGCGGTTGAAGAAGACGATGCCGAACTCGCGGGCGAAGTGACTGCGGTCGGCGTGGCCGAGGACGCGGGAGCCGTGGGCGACGTCGACCTCGCCGTCGAGCACCGGCTTGACCAGGCGCTCCATCTCCGAGGGCAGGTGCTGGCCGTCGGCGTCGAGGGTGACGACGACCTCGGCGCCGGATTCGACCATCAGCCGGTAACCCGTGCGCAGGGCGGCCCCGCCGCCGCGGTTGGTGACGTGGTGGGCGACCGCGGCGCCGTGCTCGGCGGCGACGTCGCCGGTGCGGTCGCGGGAGCCGTCGTCGAGGACCAGCGTCTCGGTGGCGACGCCGCAGACCTCGCCCGGCATCTGGTCGAGCACGTGGCCGATGTTCTCGGCCTCGTTGTAGGCGGGGACGAGAACCGCGATCTTGCCGCGGAAGCGCTCCGGCAAGCCGGCCTGGCGGAACTCCTCCCAGGCCAGGCCCTCCAGCGCCGCCGAGAGCTGGCGGGCGTTGCGAGCCGCCTGCGAGAGCGCCCGCAGGATCAGCAGGAAGAGGATGAAGATGGCGAAGACGGCGAGCCCGAGGATGCGGCCGCCGTTGCCCTTTTCGAAGGAGAAGGTGGAGAGCAGTCCGTCGACGACTTCGGTCCCGGAGACGAGCGCCAGGCCGAGGCCGGCGGCGAGCAGGATGACGACGTCGACGTTGCGCAACGAGCGGCGGCGGATCAGCGCGTAGGCGATCAGGCCAAGCGCGAACAGCAGTCCGGCGCTGCGCAGCGCCGTCAGCTCGGCGGGGAAGATGCCTGCTCGTGGGACCATTCGCGGCCAGAGGATATGGCCGCGACCAGCCGCGACAGGGTCAGGGCGGCAAGAGGAAAGACAAGCGTCATCAGCACCTCGTTGCGCCGTGGGGCGGCCAGGGAGGCGGCGCCGATCGCGGTGACGAGCAGGATCGGGGTCGCCAGCGCGAGCAGCTCCCACCAGCGGCGGCGCAGTCCGAGCAGCGCGAAACCGGCCAGCCCCAGCCCCACGAGCAGGATCTGGACCGCCCTCCCGATGCCGCTGCTCATCGCTTCCCCGACGCCGCTGCCCCAGATGCGGCCGACCTTGCGGGCGGTCATCCCGAGGTAGCCCAGGGGGTCGTCGCCGAAGTACTCGGAGAGGTTTTCCTTGCCGATCTTGCCGAGGGCGGAGTCGCGCGGCAGATCCGGGTAGCGGGCGGCGACGCGGTCGAACAGCGGCGTCGGGTCGATCTCCTCCAGCGCCTCGGAATGCGGGTCGAGCGTGCGGCCCCGGTAGCGCTCGACCAGGATCGCCTTGACCCGCTGGTATTCGCCGTCGGCGGGAAGGAAAGTGCCAACGTAGAGCGCCTTGCCGCTGCCGGTCGAGATCGGCACAACGCGGCCGAGGACGTCGACGTTGCGGATCGTCCAGGGCACGATCGGCAGCAGCAGCGCCAGGGCCAGCAGCCCGCCGCCGGCGAGACCGGGCCGCCAGCCGCGCGCGATGCCGACACGGACCGCCGCCAGGGCGACGAAGGCGACGCCGACGAACAGGTACTCGGGGCGGAACATCGCCGTCAGCCCGAACAGCAGCCCCGGGAGCAGCCAGGCGCGTAACCGCTCCTGCTCGCTGGCCCAGAGGAAGGCCAGCACGGCTGCGGGCAGGGTCAGGATCGCCGGTGGCTCGCTCATCAGCTCGCCGGTGGAGTGGATGAAGGGCGGGTAGACGGCGATCGCGAAGGCGGCCAGCAGTCCGGCGATGCGGCCTCCGAGCCGGTTGGCGAGGACGAAGACGACCAGGATCGCAGCGAGGCCCATCAGCGCCTCGACGATCCGCGCCGTGCCTTCGCGGGCGCCGCCGGTCGCGTAGAAGCTGGCCGCGTAGAGCAGCGGCGCCCCCGGCGACCAGTCGCTGGCGTCCTCGAATTCCGGCCCGCCGAAGCTGCCTTCCTCGTACAGCGCCTTGGCCAGCGCGTAGTAGGCGTGCGAGTCGTCGGCCGGGTTCGCGACCGGGTTGACGACCACGTAGGCGCGCGCGCCGAGGCCGATGACGGCGATCAGCCCGAGCACGATCAGCGTCGTCCTGCCGTAGCGATCGGGCAGCGCGCGGATGCGGTCGGCGACGGCGATCAAGGCCGGCTCAGGCTATCCCGGCACGCCGCTGCGGACTTTGGAGCCCCCAGGGGGGCCAAAAAGTTGCCTGCGCGCCAGCTGGCCTGCGGTCCAGGCGATGCCGATACCGGCAAGCGGGGCCAGCAGCGGGACAAGGACCAGGACGCGCCGCGGCGAGGCGACGAGGAGGGCGCTGAGAGCCGTGATCGCGAGGAAGGCCGTGCCGATGACCAGCGCCTCCCAGCGGCGGCGCCAGGCGAGAAGGGCCAGGCCGAGGAGGCCGAAGACGACCAGCGCCCAGTGCAGGGCCTCCCACACGGGCTCGCGCATCACGTGGCGCGGTCCGTGCGACCAGATCCGGCCGACCTTCGTGGCGAGGAAGCCGGCGAACTCAAGCGGCTCCTCGGAGACGTCGTCCCAGAGCTGTTCACGGCCCATGCGGGCAAGCGCTCGGTCGGTTTCCAGGTCGGGATAGCGACTCGCGGCCAGTCGGGAGAGGATCTGCTCCAGGCGCAGGCGCTGAACATCGCCTGGCTCGAAAAGGCCCGGATGGCGCTCGACCACCTCCTCGCCGACCTTTTCGGGATCGCCGTCCGAGGGCAGGTACGTCCCCGCGAAGAGCACCTGCCCGCCGCCGGTCGAGATCGGCACGAAGCGATCGAGCGCGACCGCGTTGCGGACGGTCCACGGCGCGAGGGCGAGGGCGATGCCGGCGAGCAGGATCGCCGCGCTGGCCCCGGATCTGCGCCAGTCGTCCCGAAGGCCGGTGAGAAGCACAGCCGCTGCGAGCAGCAGGGCGACGCCGAGGTACTCCGGCCGCACCAGCGCCAACGCTCCGAGCAGGACGCCTGGCGTCAGCCACCTGACGCGGGCGCCGACGCGAACCGAGGCGGCCTGCCGTGCATCGTCCGCCCAGAACATCGCCAGGACTGCGCCCGACAGCAGCGTCGCCGCCACCGGCTCGCCCATCAGCATCCCCTGGTACTCGACCAGCGCCGGATAGATCGCCACCGCGCCAGCGCCAATCAAGCCCGGCGTGACGAGCGATATCCGAAGCCGGCCAGAACCGACGTAAGGCATCGCTCGCCAGAGCCTTCGGCCGATCAGGTAGGCGAAGAGGATCGCGAGCGAACCGACCAGGGCGAGGGCCAGGCGGGCGAGGCGCTCGTGGGGGCGGCCACTCAGCTCGTAGAGCCCGGCCGCGAAGAGCGGCAGGCCGGGGGAGTAGTTGCTCGACGGCTGCGTCGCCCCGGGCCCCACCGTGAAGCCGTCTCCCGCCTCGAGGTTGGCGGCGATCGCCGCGTAGGCCTCGGCGTCGTAGACGGGCGCTCTCCCGTCCCAAGCCTCGGCGACCCGCAGGCCCACCCCCAGCAGCAGGATGGCGACGAGGAGGGCGAGGCCGATTCGACCCCCGTTGCGCGCCGCCAGTCCACTTTCCATCGGGCTGATTCAACTAAGCTGCCGCGTCCTATGCGAATCCTCATCCTCGGGGGCGACGGCTACCTGGGTTGGCCGACGGCACTCCAGTTCTCGGCTCGCGGGCACGAGGTCTCCGTCGTCGACGACTTCTCCCGCCGCCGCTGGCACAAGGAGGCCGGCACCGGCTCGCTGACGCCGATCGCCGCTCTGGACGAGCGCATCGCCGCCTGGCAGCAGCTCGGAGGCGGGGAGATCGGCAGCTTCGTCGGCTCGGTCCAAGACGGCGACTTCCTCGAAGGGGTCGTCGCCGAGACCCGTCCCGAGGCGGTCGTCCACTACGGCCAGCAGGCCTCCGCGCCCTACTCGATGGCCTCGCGCGAGAAGGCGGTCGAGACCCAGTACGCGAACGTGATCGGCAACCTCAACCTGCTCTTCGCGATCCGCGACCACGTCCCCGAGTGCCACCTGGTCAAGCTCGGGACGATGGGCGAGTACGGCCAGCCCGAGATCGACATCGAGGAGGGCTACATCGAGATCGAGCACAAGGGGCGCAAGGACACGCTGCCCTTCCCGAAGCTGCCGGCCTCGCTGTACCACTGCTCGAAGGTCCACGACTCGACCAACATCCACTTCGCCTGCCGCACCTGGGGCCTGCGCGCGACCGACCTCAACCAGGGCGTCGTCTATGGCATCGAGACCGACGAGACCGCCCGCGACGAGCGCCTCCTCACCCGCTTCGACTACGACGAGATCTTCGGCACCGTGCTCAACCGCTTCTGCCTGCAGGCGGTGATCGGCCACCCGCTGACGGTCTATGGGGCCGGGACCCAGACCCGCGGCTTCCTCAACATCCGCGACACCCTCGCCTGCGTCGAGCTGGCGGCCGCCAACCCGGCGGAGGCCGGCGAGTTCCGCGTCTTCAACCAGTTCACCGAGCAGTTCTCGGTGCTGGAGCTGGCGCACCTGGTCAAGGGGGCCGGCGAGCACCTCGGCTACGCGGTCGAGATCCAGCACTGCGACAACCCGCGCGTGGAGAAGGAGCACCACTACTACAACGCGGTCCACACCAAGCTGCTCGACCTCGGCCTCGAGCCGACCCTCCTGGGCGAGGAGCTGGTCGAGTCGATGATCCACGCCATCGAGCGCTACAAGGGCAACGCGATCGAGGACCACGATCGACCCGCGCACCCGCTGGAACCCGGCGAAATCGCCTGCAGGCCAGCCGTAGCGCCACTGGTACCATCGCCAGTCCGATGAGAGCCGCGGACACGCTGATGGAATCGCTCAAGGCCGAGGGCGTCAAGGACGTCTTCGGGATCCCCGGCGGGGCCAACCTGCCGACCTACGACGCGCTCGTCGACGCCGACTTCCGCCACGTCCAGGTGCGCCACGAGCAGGGCGGCGGCCACGCCGCCGAGGGCTACGCCAAGGCCTCGGGCCGGGTCGGGGTCGCCTTCGCCACCTCGGGTCCGGGCGCGACGAACCTGGTCACGGCGATCGCCGACGCGATGATGGACTCGGTCCCCACCGTCTTCATCACCGGCCAGGTCCGCACCGAGCTGATCGGCACCGACGGCTTCCAGGAGGCCGACATCCTCGGCGCCACCCTGCCCTTCGTCAAGCACTCCTTCCAGGTCACCGACGCGCGCCAGATCCCCGAGTACGTGCACGAGGCCTTCCACGTCGCCTCGACCGGCCGCCCGGGGCCGGTCCTGCTCGACATCCCACAGGACCTCTCGCGCGCCGACATCGATTACGAGCCGCGCACCGAGCCGGTCGAGCTGGCCGGCTACAGGCCCTCGACCGAGGGCAACATCAAACAGATCCGGATCGCCGCCAAAGCGCTCGCCAACGCCCGCCGCCCGATCTTCTACACCGGCGGCGGCGTCATCAACGCCAACGCCTCCGAGGAGCTGCGCGAGCTCGCCGCCTCGGACCGCTTCCCGGTCACCTCGACCCTGATGGGCCTGGGCGCCTTCCCAGCGTCGGACGAGAACTTCCTCGGCATGCTGGGCATGCACGGCACCTTCACCGCCAACTTCGCGATGGACAAAGCCGACCTAATCGTCGCCATCGGCGCCCGCTTCGACGACCGCATCACCGGCAAACTGGCCGAGTTCGCGCCCAACGCCAAGGTCATCCACATCGACATCGACCCGGCCGAGATCTCCAAGAACGTCGGCGCCCACATCCCGATCGTCGGCGACGTCAAGCTGGTGCTGCCGAAGCTGACCCGCGAGTACCGGGCGTTGCAGACCGACTCGTCCCGGCTCGAGGCCTGGTGGAACCAGCTGCGCGGCTGGCAGGGGGAGCACCCGCTCTACTACGAGCCCGGCAAGGACGGCGAGATCAAGCCCCAGTTCATGGTCGAGGCGATGCACCGGGCAACCCAGGGCGACGCGATCGTCACCTCCGACGTCGGCCAGCACCAGATGTGGGCCGCCCAGTACTACGGCTTCGACAAGCCGCGCCGCTGGATCAACTCCGGCGGCCTCGGCACGATGGGCTTCGGCCTGCCCTCGGCGGTCGGCGCCAAGGTCGCCTGCCCGGACGAGGCCGTCGTCTGCCTCGCCGGCGACGGCAGCCTGATCATGAACGTGCAGGAGCTGGCGACCTGCGTGACCAACGAGATCCCGGTCAAGGTCTTCCTCATGAACAACGGCTACATGGGCATGGTCCGCCAGTGGCAGGAGCTGTTCTGGGACCGCCGCTACAGCTCGGTCGAGATGGGCGCCAGCCCCGATTGGGTGAAGCTGGCCGAGGCCTTCGGCGCCACCGGCATGCGCTGCGAGAGCTCCGCCGACCTCGAGGAGACGATGGCCAAGGCGCTGGAGACCGACGGCCCGGTCCTGCTCGACGTCCGCGTCGCCCAGGAGGAGAACTGCTACCCGATGATCCCGCCGGGCGAAGCCGCCCGCGACATGGTCGAGGCGCCGAGGGCGGTGCGCTGATGGAGGCCGGGACGCCGCAGGCGGTGAAACTCGAGGACCTGCACCTGCCGGGGCAGCTGAGCGGACGCAAGCACATCCTCTCGATCCTGGTCGAGAACAAGCCGGGCGTGCTGGCCCGCGCAGCCGGCCTCTTCTCGCGCCGCGGCTTCAACATCGACACGCTGGCGGTCGGTCCCGACCGACGACCCCAGCATCTCGCGGATCACGCTGACCCTGGACGGGGCCGTGCACCCGATCGACCAGGTGACCAAGCAGCTGCACAAGCTGGTCAACGTGCTGAAGATCCGCGACATGGAACCGGAGGAGACGGTGGCGCGCGAGATGGCGCTGTTCAAGGTCTCCTCGGCGGTCGAGAACCGGGCCGAGATCATCCAGTTCGCGGAGATCTTCCGGGCGAAAATCGTCGATGTCGCCCGCCGCACGATGACGATCGAGGTGACCGGCTCCGCCGACAAGATCGAGGCCTTCGAGCGCATGGTTCGCCCGCATGGGCTCGTGGAAATGGTCCGCACTGGCGAGATCGCCATCGGGCGTGGCGGCGACTGAGCTTCTTCTAGACGCCATCGCCCGGGGCGTCCGCCGCGGGCGACGGACGCTGGTCAGCGTCACGGTTGCGACGGAGATCGCGGATCCCTGCGCGGCGGTGCTCGCTTCGCGGCTGGCTTCGGATCGCTGGTTCTGCTGGGAGCAGCCGGATCGCGGCTTCGCACTGGCAGGGCTCGGGGTCGCGCACGAGGCGGCGTCGCGGGGCGAGGGGCGCTTTGCCGACATCGCGGAGGAGTGTCTGCGAACAGGCGGGGAAGCGGTGCTCGACGAGCCGCCGGGATTGCCGGCGGGCGCCGGACCGGTTTGGCTCGGCGGCTTCGCCTTCGAGGCCGACGGCGGCGCCTCCTCGACCTGGTCTTCGCTCCAGCCTGCCTCGCTGGTCTTGCCGGAGCTCTCGCTCTGCCGCAGCGGCGACCGCGCCTTCCTCACGGTCAACGCAGTGGTGCAGCCAGGTGAGGACGCGGAGCAGCGCCGTGCCGCCCTCAGCGCCCGCCTCGCCGGCCTGCGCGGCGAGGCGCCGCTGCCGCTGCTCGATCCCCACCCGACTTCGCACACGCGGATCCGCAGCGCCCGCCCGCCGGGCGATTTCGAAGCGGCCGTGGCCGCCGCCACGTCGCGGATCGAGGCGGGGGAGATGAGCAAGGTCGTGCTCGCCCGCGAGATCGTCGTCACCGCCGCCGCCGCGCACGACCCGGCCGCCCTGTTCGGCGCCATGCGCGAGCAGTTCCCCTCCTGCTTCTGCTTCTGCGCCGGCACCCCGAGAGGCGGCCTTCATCGGCGCTAGCCCGGAGCTGCTGGTGCGTCGCTCCGGCGCCAGCGCCTCGACCGTGGCCCTTGCCGGCTCGACCCGGCGCAGCTCCGACCCGGCGGTCGACGACCACTTGGGGGAGCAGCTACTGCGCAGCGACAAGGACCGCCGCGAGCAGCGGATCGTGGCCGAGCGGATCGTCCGCGCCCTGCGCCCGCGCGCGGTCTGGGTCGAGGCGGCGGCGGAGCCGGAGATCGTCAAGGTGGCGAACATTCAGCACCTGGCGACGCCGGTGATCGCCCAGCTCGCCGAGCCGCGTTCGGCGATCGAGCTGGCCGGGATGCTGCACCCGACGCCGGCGGTTGGCGGCGAGCCCTGGCCCGAGGCTGCGGCAGCGATCGCCGAGCTCGAGGAAATGGACCGCGGCTGGTACGCAGGTCCGGTCGGCTGGATGGACGCGACCGAGGACGGCGAGTTCTGCGTCGCCCTCCGCAGCGCCCTCCTGCGCGACCGCGAGGCCCACCTCTTCGCCGGCGTCGGCGTCGTCGCCGGGTCGGACCCAGCGGCAGAGCTGGCGGAGACCGAGGTCAAGCTGCAGGCGCTGCTGC
>CAWHSV010000007.1:0-360476 GCA_963832065.1 uncultured Actinomycetes bacterium | reverse complement strand
GGACGCCTTCAAGGCAGCCAGCGAAAGCGGCGCGTCGGACGCGGCTCTCTGGGGTCGGATCGGCGACGGCGCGATCGGCGTCGCCGCGGCCGAGCGGCGTCTCTGGACCTCGCTGCTCGCCTCCTGACTGTTAAGGAGAGCCGCCCCTCGTTTGCCTTCTCCCGCCCCTGGGGCAACCAGGGAAAAGGGTTCAACAATCTTTTGGAGAGAAAATGACCGAGGCAAAACAGGCAGTTGAGCAAGGGCAGGAAAAGGCACAGGAAGCGGCCGGCAAAGCCGGAGGAATGCTGCGGGAACAGCTCGATCGGCGCTCCAACCAGGCCGGCGAGAAAGTCACCGGCACGGCGCAGGATCTGCGCAGCGTCGGCGAGGAGTTGCGCAAACAGGGCAAGGAGGCGCCGGCGAACGTCGCCGACAGGGCGGCGGAGCGGACCGAGCAGATCGGTTCCTACCTGAAGGAGTCGGACGGCGACCGGCTGCTCGAAGACGTCGAGGACCTGGGGCGACGGCAGCCCCTGCTGGCACTGGCCGGCGGGGTTGCCGTCGGACTCGTAGCGGCGCGCTTCCTCAAGGCGTCGAGCGAGAATCGCTACCGCACGCGCGCCGGCGCCGAAGGGCCCACCCGGGAGCTGGCGGAAACCCCGCCGGCTTACCGCGACCCGGTCCCGGCGGCCACTAGACCGACGGAGACGCCGACGCCGCAGGTGCCGGTGGGGGCTGACGCGACCCCGATGGGGTGAGCGCCGTGCACACCGGAAGCGATACCCAGAACAACTCGACTGGCGAGCTCGTCAAGCAGCTCTCCAACCAGCTCTCGACGCTGGTCCGCAGGGAGCTCGACCTCGCAAAAGCCGAGCTGACCGAAAAAGGCAAGGCGGCCGGAGTCGGCGCCGGAATGTTCGGCGGCGCTGGCGTCGTCGGCCTGCTGGCGCTCGGCGCCCTCACCGCCGCCGTGATCCTGCTGCTCGACAAGGGCATGGACGCGTGGCTGGCGGCGCTGATCGTGGCCGCGATCTACGGAGCGATCGCGGGCGTGCTCGCGCTCGTCGGGAGGGACCGAGTGCGGGAGGCCACGCCACCCGCCGAACAAACCATCGAAACCGTGAAGGAGGACGTGCAATGGGCGAAGAGCCAAGCCAAATCCGCGAGGAGATAGAGCAGACGAGGTCCGAAATGGGCAGCACCGTCGATGCGCTGGCCCACAAGGCCGACGTAAAATCCCGTGTCAAGGAGTCGATCTCCGACAAGAAGGAGCGACTGCGGGAGCAGATGTCGGGCGCCTCGTCGCGGATCGACGATGCCACCCCCGAAGCAGGACAGGTCAGGGACGGCGCCAAGCAAGCCGTTGGCGTCGCCGAGGAAAACCCGATCGGCCTGGCCCTGGGCGGGGTCGCTGTCGGCTTCCTCGCCGGGATGCTCCTGCCGAAGACTCGTCTGGAGAACGAACGGGTCGGCCCGATCGCAACCGAGGTCAAGCAGAAGGCCGTGGAGACTGGCGAAGAGGCCGTCGAACGCGGCAAGGACGTCGCCGGCCAGGTGGCGGAGCAGGCCGTCGAGACGGCGAAGGAGGCGGGGCAGCAGCAGGCCGAGGAGATGAAATCCAGCGCCGAGGAAAGCGCCGAGGAAGTCGCCCAGCACGCGCGTCGGTAGCCAGGGCGCCGGCGGGGCCCTTCGCGGCCCCGCCGGTGGACTCCTGTCGGAGGGCAGGAATAGTTAAGCGGTAGCCGGGTACCGAGGCCCCATGACTATTGCCGCAGCAATCTTCCTAATCGCCGTCGGCGCGATCCTCAAGTTCGCGACCAACGTCCACGTCCAAGGCGTCAGCCTCGACACCGTCGGGCTGATCCTGATGATCGCCGGCGCCGCCGGCCTCGTCCTCGGCTTCCTCCAGGACGCGATGTGGTCCCGCCGCCGCCGCGACGAAGTTCCTCCCGGGCCCGCGGTCGAAGAACGCCGCGAAGTCCGCGAGCCGCCGCGGTATTAGGCGCGCTCGCGCTTCCCGGGGGCAGGCGCCGGCAAGGTCTCCTCGAGGCTTCGGGCGCGTTCGAGGGCGCGGCGGCTCCAAGCATCGACGTTGGCGCCGGCAGTCGTCTCGCGCCTGCTCTGGTATCCCTGCCGCCAAGTCTCGAGCCCGCCCGCGAGCGGGTGTGCGTCGCCCGATTGGGGTGGTATCTTTCGGGCCTCAGGAAGTTCTGGAGGCAATTTGCCCTCCGAGGGTTCCAAGGGTTTTCAAAACTTTTCTAGACTCTAGCGGATGCGCTCACTCTCCCAACGCCTCAAAGCTCTGATCGACGCCACCGATGTGGCAGAGAGCCCATTGCTGGTCTCCGACGGAGCCAGACTGCTCTCGGAGGTGCAGCTCTGGGAAGCGCAGGGGGAATCGCTCGAGAAACGCGTTTCGGCCCTGGAGCGCTCAGGCGGGGATTCGGACGACGCGAACCGCGACAAGAGCCTCGCCGATCGGGCCTACGACGTCCTGCTCGACGAGGGGAAAGCAATGCCCTATCGCGAGATCGCCGCGGTGATCCGCTCGCGCGGCTTCCGCCACGCCCGGGAGCCGAAAAACCCGGAAAAGCAGCTTGCGGACTCGGTCTGGACGGCGATGTACGAGGATGGCCGCTTCACCAAGGTCGGCCGCGGCATCTTCGATCTGCGCGAGCGCCTCTAAGACTGAGCGAAGCGCGCGAAGTAGGCGAACCAATTGCCGGAGTGCTCGGCGTAGGCGAGGCCCGCCTCGGCGGCCTGACGTTTGAGGCTGGCCTGGGTGGTGAAGTGGGGGTCGCCGAAGAGCTCGCCGACGATCAGGCGCCCGTCTGGTTTGAGGACGCGGCGGATCTCGCGCAGCGCTGCGGCAGCGTCGGGAATCTCGCCGAGGACCGCGGTGACGATGACGGCGTCCATCGAGGCGTCCTCGTAGGGCAGCGCCGTGGCGTCGCCCTGGGTCGGGACGAGGTTGGTCAGGCCGCGGTCGCCCGCGCCGCGCATCACGTGGTCGAGGAACTCCTGCTGCAGGTCGAAGAGCTCGAGCTTGCCGGTGGGGGCGACCCACTCGGCCAGGTCGAGGCTGTAGTAGCCGGTGCCGACGCCGATCTCGAGCAGGCGCTCGCCGGGCTCGGGGCGGAGGATCGAACGCAGGCGGTCCCGGGTGATGACGGGGTGCGGGGCTTCGACCCAGAAGCGCTGGCCGTAGGGACAGGCCGAGGGGTTCTTGCGCCACCACAGGGCCGCCGCCAGGGTCGCTCCAGCGGCTACGCCGAGCAGGCGACGGGGTCGCATCAGTCGCTGAGGCTGAAGCCGACGCGGTGCTCGCCGGAATCGATGCGGAGGAAGGCGACCTTGCCGAGGTAGAGGGAGATGACCCCGTCCTCCGTGTGAAGGTCGTGCCAGCCGCCCTTGTCGAGCTGCTTGCGCAGGTCCTTGAGGTCGTCCTCGGCGAGGCGGGCGGAGATGACCTGCCCGCCCTCGAAGCCGATCTCGACTCGCTGTGCCTCGGCCATCAGTGCCCTCCCGCTGGTTCGACGATCTCGGTCAGTACCCCGCCGGTCGAGCGGGGATGAAGGAAGGCGACGCGGCTGTCGCGGATGCCGGCGCGCGGCTCGGAGTCGATCAGCTCGATCCCAGCGGCAGCGAGCTTCGGCAGCGTCGCGTCGATGTCGTCGACCGCGTAGGCGACGTGGTGCAGCCCTTCTCCCTTGCGGGCGAGGAACTTGCCGACGGCGGTGTCGGGGCCGAGCGGCGCCAGCAGCTCGACGTGGCCGTCGCCGACGTCCAGCAGGACCGCCTCGACGCCCTGCGACTCGACCTTCTCGCGGTGCGCGAGCGCCATCTCGAAGCTCTCTTCATATAGGGCGATGGCCGCGTCGAGGTCCTCGACGGCGACGCCTATGTGGTCGATCCTTCCGAACACGGCGGCCAGTCTATGCGGCCGGCGGCAGCTCGTCGCCGCCGTTGCCCTGCTCGACCCGGAGGATCTCCGCCATCGCCGCCAGCCCGACCTCGAGCTGCTCCGGCGTCGGCTCCTTGGTCGCCCAGTGCCGCTGAATTTCCCGGCCCGGGGTGTGGAAGGCCTCGGCCAGGGGATCGCCGTGATGGCGGTCGCTCCAGGCGAACATCTCGACCGCGAGCGAGGCGCCACCGAGGCCGACGCCGGCGCGAGCTGCGACGCTCGGCTTCTCGACCAAACGCTCCAGCAGCACAGTGCCGCCGGCCGAGAGCAGCATCATCGGCAGCATCAGGTTGGAGCCGCAGCGGTCGTGCTCCTTCGGAACCGAGGCGACATCGTCGACGCCCTGCTCGTAGGCGGCGATCGCCTTGTGCTCGACCCCGTGGTAGGCGGCGAGGTCGCGGTCCATCAAGGCCACCAGCGCCGGCACGGCGCCGGCCGCCTGCACCAACCCCTCGCGGAACGCCGAAGTCGGCTTGCGGCGGCGCAGCAGACCGGTGAGGCCAAGCGTCGCTCCCACCGCGGTCACAACCCGCCAGTCCTCGAAGGGAAGCCGAGCCGCCGGCAGCCGCAGCCGCGCCAGCGGCAGCACCGCCATCGCCTCGGCCAGCTTCAACGGCCCGCGCAGGCCGGGCATCCGCGCCACCAGCTTGGGGGCGAGCTCTGGCTTGCGCTCGGAGGCGACCTGGATCTCCCCGTCGGCGTCGCGCACCGCCGCCGCCCAGTGCGTGGGCCCGTGGATCAGCAGCCCGTTGCGAAGCGCCATCCCTCCCAGTCGCAGCCGCTCACCGTCGTTCGTGGCCATCCCGTCACCTTAGGCCATGGGGTGTCTGAGCTTGACCCCCAAATGTGGGGGGAAAACTCAGACACGTCACCAGAAGCGGAAATACAGAGGGCGCCGAGTCCAGTCCCACTCGACGCCCTCTCCCCCCTGTGTGAAGCTCGGCCGGAGGCCCCCAGTCCAGGCCTCCGGCCGTATTTTCGGCTCTCCCTGGCTTAGCTTGGAAAGCCGCTCTTAAAAACCCCGGGATCGCGAAGAAGTTGCGGCCCTCGCTAGGGCTTGCGGAATCGCTCCCGCAGCGCCTCCAGCCGGCGCCCAAGCTCAGCCTCGAAGCCGCGGTCGGTGGGGGCGTAGAAGCGGCGCTCCTCGAGGCCTTCGGGGAGCAGCGATTGGTCGCTGACACCGCCGGGCTCGTCGTGGGCGTAGCGGTAGCCCTTGCCCCGGCCGAGCGCCTTGGCGCCCGGGTAGTGAGCGTCCCGCAGGTAATCCGGCGGCGTCTTGGCGCCGTGCTCGCGCACCTCCGCGCGGGCCGCCGAGAGGCCCTTGTAGGAGGCGTTGGACTTGGGAGCGAGGGCGAGGTAGACGGCGGCCTGGGCGAGGTTGAGCGCGCACTCCGGCAGGCCGACCCGGTCGACCGCGCGGGCGGCGGCGTCGGCGACGAGCAGCGCCTGCGGGTCGGCGTTGCCAACGTCCTCGGAGGCGAGGATGACCATGCGGCGGGCGATGAAGCGCGGGTCCTCGCCGCCCTCCAGCATCACCGCCAGGTAGTAGAGCGAGGCGTCGGCGTCAGAGCCGCGCGTGGCCTTGATCCAGGCGGAGACGAAGTCGTAGTGGCGGTCCCCCTGGCGGTCGTAGTCGAGCGCCTTGCGCTGCAGCGCGTCCTCGATCGCCGCCACGTCGACCGGCTTCCCCTGCGCTCGCTCGACCGCCCGCTCCAGGGCCGAAAGCGCCACCCGGGCGTCGCCGCCGCTGCGCTGGGCGAGCATCTCCAGGGCGGCGTCCTCGACCGGCGGCGGGTCGGCCAGGCCGCGCTCGGGATCGCCGAGCGCCCGTCGCAGCAGCGCTTCCATCTGCTCCGGCTCGAGCGGCCGCAGCTCGTAGATCTGACAGCGCGACAGCAGCGCCGAGTTGACCTCGAAGTAGGGGTTCTCGGTCGTCGCCCCGATCAGCGTCAGCAGGCCCTCCTCGACCGCCGGCAGCAGCGCGTCCTGCTGAGCCTTGTTGAAGCGATGGATCTCGTCGAGGAAGAGGATCGTCGGCCGCCCCGAGCCCTTCCTGCGCTCGCGAGCCCGCTCGATCGCCCCGCGGATCTCGGCTTTCCCGGCGTTGACCGCCGACTCCTCCTCGAACGCCCCCTCGGCGCCCGCCGCCGCGATCCGCGCCAGCGTCGTCTTCCCCGCCCCCGGCGGCCCATACAAGATCGCGCTGTGCGGATGCCCCGACTCGATCGCCGTCCGCAATGCCGAACCCTCTCCCAGAATGTGCCCCTGCCCCACCAGCTCATCCAAAGACCTGGGCCGCATCCGCACCGCCAGGGGCGCATCGGCTATCGGGGCCTCTCCAGCTTGCCCACCCGACCTGGGCCGGGTCTCTCCACTCGTGTCGAACAACCGGTCGTCCACCAACGCTGAGTATGAGGGCCGTCGGGGAGGGCTCGGCGGAGCCTCCCCGCTGTTGCGCCGACGAGCCCTCCCCGACGGCCCTCCCCCACCGCTCTAGAATCGACCCATGGCTACCACCGAGGTCAAACCCGCCGCCCTGTCCACCCTCGAGTCGTTCAACCCGGCAACGGGTGAGCTGGTCGGCTCGGTTCCGACCATCACCCCGGACCAGGTCCAGGCCGTGGTCGACGACGTCGCCCGCATCCAGCCCGCCTGGGCCGAGCTGCCGGCGAGGACGCGCGCCGTCTACATGCGCCGCGCCGCCGACGCGCTGCTCGACGACATCGACGAGGTTGCCGAGCTGCTGGTCCGCGAGCAGGGCAAGCCGCGCGCCGAGGCCTACACGATGGAGCTGCTGCCGACGGTCGACGCCCTGCACTGGTGCGCCAAGGCCGGGCCGAAGATCCTCGCGAACGAGAGGGTGCGGATGACGCAGGCCTTCACGCTTTCCAAGAGCGGCCACTTCTCCTATGAGCCGATCGGCGTGGTCGGCGTCATCGCGCCCTGGAACTACCCCTGGTCGATCCCCTTCGGCGAGGTCGCGATCGCGCTGATGGCCGGCAACGGGGTCGTGCTCAAGCCGGCCAGCCTGACGCCGCTGCTGGGCGAGCGGATCCGCCAGGTCTTCGAGAAGGCGGGGCTGCCCGAGGGCCTGGTCCGGGTCGTCCACGGCGGCGGCGGCGTCGGCGACGCGCTGGCCCGCTCCAGCGTCGGCAAGGTCTTCTTCACCGGCTCGGTCGAGGTCGGCCGCAAGGTCGGCGAGGTCTGCGCAGCCGACCTCAAGGGCTCGGTGCTGGAGCTGGGCGGCAAGGACCCAATGATCGTCTGCGCCGACGCCGACCTCGACAACGCCATCTCCGGCGCCGTCTGGGGCGGCTTCGCCAACGCCGGCCAGACCTGCTCGGGAATCGAGCGCGTCTACGTCGTCCGCGAGGTTGCCGACCGCTTCGTCGCCGGCGTCGCCCGCGAGGCGGAGAAGCTGCGGCTCGGCGACCCGCTGGAGTGGGAGACCGAGATCGGCCCGATGACCTCCGACGGCCAGTACGAGATCGTCGTCGAGCTGATCGAGGACGCGGTCGCCTCCGGCGCGACCAAGCTCTGCGGCGGCCCGACCGACGTCCCCGGCCTGCCCGGCAAGTTCATCGCCCCCACCGTCCTCACCGGCGTCACCCACCAGACCCGGATCATGCGCGAGGAGATCTTCGGCCCGGTGCTGCCGATCGTCGTCGTCGACTCCGAGCAGGAGGCGATCGACCTCGCCAACGACTCCCAGTTCGGCCTCGGCGCCTCGGTCTGGACCAAGGACCGCCAGAAGGGCGAGCGGATCGCGCGGCGGATCGAGTCGGGGATGGTCTGGATCAACGACCACTCCTTCAGCCATGGCGCCTGCCAGTGCGCCTGGGGCGGCGTCAAGGACTCCGGCGTCGGCCGCTCGCACTCCAAATTCGGCTTCTACGAGTGCGTCAACATCAAGATGAACGCCTGGGAGCCGGGCCTCACCCGCGACTTCTGGTGGCATCCCTACGACCGCACCCTCGGCGAAGCGGTGCGCGCCTCGGCGAAAGCGCTCTACGGCAAGGGCGCCGCCCGCAGCGAGGCGCTGCGCCAGGGCGCCGGCCCGCTGCTGAAGATCGGCCAGCGCACGCTGAAGAAGCGGCGCTGAGCGGGCTGGGTCAGGGCCTCGCTCGACCTTCACAATCCCGGCGTGAGCCCGGACCGACCCCCGCCCGAGGCGCCGGCGATCCGGCTCGTCGGCCTGCGCCGCGACTACGGCGAGCGCACGGCGCTGGAAGGTGTCGGCCTGGAGCTGGCGGCGGGCGAGTCGCTGGCGGTGCTGGGGCCGAACGGCGCCGGCAAGACGACGCTGCTGCGGGTTCTGGCGACGCTGCTGCGGCCGAGCGGCGGCGAGGCGATCGTGCTCGGCTGCTCGCTGCCGGACGAGGCCTGGAAGCTGCGCGGGCGGATCGGCTACCTCGGCCACGAGCCGCTGCTCTACCGCGACCTCAGCGGCCGCGAGAACCTGCGCTTCCACGGCAGGCTGCACGGAATCGCCGGCGAGGCGGCGGAGGCGCGGATCGCGACGCTGCTTGCCGCGGCCGGGATGGAGCGACGCGCCGACGAGCGCGTGGCCGAGCTCTCGGCCGGGATGCGGCAGCGGCTGGCGATCTGCCGCTGCGTCCTGCACGAGCCGCAGCTGCTGCTGCTCGACGAGCCCGACTCCAACCTCGACGCCGAGGGACGGGAGCTAGCGCGGGGGCTGATTGGCCCGGGAGGCGGCCGAACCCGCGTCGTCGTCACCCACGACCCCGACCGGCACCTGCCCGACGCCGACCAGGTGCTGCGGCTCGGAATCGGCGAGGCGGCGGCGGTCTCGTGATCGCCCGCCCGCGCACCCGGGAGGGCGCCCGATGACCCCCTCCCGCACCGCCTTCGCGGCGATCCTCGCCAAGGATCTGCGCTCGGAGCTGCGCACGCTGCAGTCGCTGCCGGCGATGGCGCTCTTCGCCGTCACCACCTTCGTCGTCTTCCGCTTCGGCCTCGACCGCACCAGCCTCTCCGGCAGCCTCGCCTCCGGGGTGCTCTGGGCGACCCTGCTGTTCGCCGCCGTGCTCGGCATCAACCGCCTCTTCGTCGCCGAGCGCGAGGAGGGCGGCTTCGACGCGATCCGCCTCGCCCCGATCGACCGCAGCGTGCTCTTCGCCGCCAAGGCGGCGGCGCTGCTCGTCTACCTGCTGGCGCTGGAGGCGATCGCGGTGCCGATCTTCGCCCTCTTCTTCCTCGACTCGGCCGCCGGGCTGGCGCCGCTGCTGGCGGTCCTGCTGCTCGCCGACCTCGGGCTCGCCGCGACCGGGACCCTGATTTCCTCGATGGCCGTCAACTCGCGCGCCCGCGACCTGCTGGTGCCGCTCGTCCTCCTGCCCCTCGTCGTGCCGCTGATGATCGCCGCCACCGGCGCCACCGAGCCGCTGCTGGCGCTGGGCGGTCCCGCCTACGACCGCTTTGGCGCCTGGCTGACGGTGCTCGGCCTATACGATCTGATCTTCGGCCTGGTCGGCTATGCGGTGTTCGATTTCCTACTCGAGGACTGACCCGGCCAAGCTCACCCTCACCCCCGCGAAGCATGTACGGCAAAGGACTGAGACCACTTTCGATCGCCACCGTGGCGATGCTCGCCCTGTCGCTTTCGCTGGTTTTCTTCTACGCGCCGCTCGACGCCGACCAGGGCTTCGTCCAGAAGATCTTCTACCTGCACGTGCCGCTGGCGATCGTGGCGCTGATCGGCTTCGTCGCCGGCGGCTCCTTCGCGATCGCCCACCTGCGCAGCGGCAACCGTAAGTGGGACGCCTACTCCTACGTCTCCATCCACATGTCGGTGATCTTCGGCGTCGCCGTTCTCCTCACCGGCGCGATCTGGGCCAAGGCCTCCTGGGGCCACTGGTGGGTCTGGGACGAGCCGACCCTGGTCAGCTTCCTGATCGTCTTCCTCATGTACGCGACCTACTACCCCTTCCGCTACGCGATCGAGGACCCCGAGCGCCAGGCCCGCTACGCCTCCGTCTTCGCGATCGTCGCCGGCGCCTTCGTGCCGCTCAACTTCATGGCCGTGCGGATGGCCGAGAGCCTCGTCCACCCGCGCACCTTCGCCACCGCCAACGGAGGCCTGCCGGGCGAGATGATGCTGGTCTTCCTCTGCAGCCTGGCGACGATGGCGCTGCTCTGGGTCACCCTGGTCAAGTTCGAGCTGACCGCGAAGAGCGCCTCCGGCCAGGTCAAGCGACTGCGTCGCGCCCTCGACGCGCCGGCCTCGGGCGGCGGCGCCTCGCGGATCGCGCCGGAGGTGAGCTAATGGACCTGCTGCCGCTTGCCGCGCCGGCGCTGCCGCTGGACGAGGCCGGCAAGTACGTCGCCGGCGCCTACCTCGTCTTCATGGTCCTGCTCGTCGTCTACGTCGCGATCATGGCCTCGAAAGTGCAGCGGATAGAGCGGGAGCTGCGCGAGCTGGCGGGTTTCGCCGAGAGCCGGGTCGAAGCCGAGCGCGCCAACGGCCAAGCGGCCCCCGGACGCGAAGCGGAGGAGGTGGCGACCGATGTCTGAGCTGCTGGCGCTCGGCGTCTCCCACAAGACCGCTCCGCTCGACTTGCGCGAGCGCCTCGCGCTGACCGAGGGGCGCGCCGTCGGCGCGCTGCGCGAGCTGACCGACGCCGCCGGCATCCACGAGGCGGCGGCGATCTCGACCTGCAACCGGACCGAGCTTTACCTGATCGTCTCCGACCCGGTCGAGGCCGAGTCGACAGCCCTCGGCGTCCTCACCCGCCAGGCCGAGATCCGCCCGACCGAGCTGCTCGGCCACCTCTACTCGCTGCGCGCCGGCGAGGCCGCCCGTCACCTGCTGCGGGTCACCGCCGGCCTCGACTCGATGATCGTCGGCGAGGCCGAGATCCAGGGCCAGGTCAAACGCGCCTTCGAGCTGGCCATGGTCGAGGGCGGCACCGGCCCGATCCTCAACCGCCTCTTCCGCGGCGCCCTCGCCGCCGGCGGCCGCGCCCGCGAGGAGACCGGGATCAGCGAGAAGGGCGTCTCCGTCCCCTCGGTCGCGGTCGAGCTGGCGCGGCGGGCGCTCGGCGACCTCTCCGACCGCCGCGTCCTCGTCGTCGGCGCCGGCGAGACGGCCGAGCTGGTTGCCCGCGCCCTGGTCGCCCGCGGCGTCGGCGCCGTCTTCGTCGCCAACCGCCACTACGACCGCGCGATCGGGCTCGCCCAGCGCTTCCAGGGCAGCGCCGTCCGCTTCGACCAGCTGCCCGAGCAGCTGGTCGAGGCCGACATCGTCCTCACCGCGACCAACTCGCCGCACCACATCGTCGAGCGCGACGACCTCGCCCAGGTGATGGCGGAGCGTGAGCAGCGGCCGCTGCTGGCGATCGACATCGCGGTCCCCCGTGACATCGACCCGTCCTGCCGCGAGATCGCCGGCGTCACCGTGCACGACATCGACGACGTGCAGCAGATCGTCGAACGCAACGCCAGCGGCCGCGAGGCCGAGGCGCGGCGGGCGGAGCGCATCATCGAGGTCGAGCTCGACCGCTTCGAGCGCTGGCTGGCCTCGCTCGAGGTGGTGCCAACGATCTCCGCCCTGCGCGAAAGCAGTGACGAGATCGTCCGCCGCGTCCTCGCCGAGAACGACGGCCGCTGGGAGAGCCTCAGCGACGCCGACCGCGAGCGCTTGCAGGCGATGGCGAAGGCGATCGCCTCGCGCCTCCTGCACGAGCCGACCCTGCGCATGCGCCGCTCGGCCGGCAGCGACGATGCCTACTTCTACGTCAGCGCGCTGCGCGAGCTGTTCGGCCTCGATGTTGAGACCGAGCCGGAGGTGGAGGGCGAAGGGACGGTCACCGAGCTGCGGAGGAGGAATCCCGGTGGGGGTTCCACTTAACTTTTTCGAGGAGCGTCTGAGGCTGCCGCCTATGGCCCGCCGCGAAAAAGCACAAGACGTTCCACCCCTACCGGGATTCCTCCTCGGACACGGCGACACTTCTCCCTCCGAATGATTCGCATCGCCACTCGTCGCAGCAAGCTGGCCTTAACGCAGGCGCGGCAGGTTGCTGAGATGCTCGGTGGGGCGGAGTTGGTTGAGGTCTCCTCCGATGGTGAGCCGGGGGACAAGTCGCGCTTCGTGCGCGGGGTCGAGCGGGCGCTGTTGGCCGGCGAGGCGGAGGTCGGCGTGCACTCGGCCAAGGACCTTCCCGGCGAGATGTCCGAGCAGCTGGAGATCGCCGCGGCGCCGGCGCGCGAGGACCCGGCCGACGTCTGGATCGGCGCCGGGTCCTCGCTCGAGGACGTTCGCGAGGGCGCCCGCGTCGGCACCGCCAGCCTGCGCCGCCGCGCCCAGCTGCTGGCCGCGCGTCCCGACCTGCGGGTCGAGGAGCTGCACGGCAACGTCGACACCCGCCTGCGCAAGCTCGCCGAGGGCGAGCTCGACGCGATCGTCCTCGCCGCCGCCGGCCTGCGCCGCCTCGGGCGCGAGAGCGAGATCGGCTTCGCGATCCCCGTCGAGACGATGGTCCCGGCGCCAGGACAGGGAACGCTGGTGCTGCAGGTCCGAGCCGGCGACGAAGAGACGACGGCAGCGGTCTCGGGGATCTTCGACCTCGATGCGGCGCGGGAGCTGACCGCCGAGCGCGCCGCGGTCCGCCTGCTCGAGGCGAGCTGTACGACGCCGGTCGGCGTCTTCGCGAAGGTCGAGGGCGAGCGCCTCGAGGTCGACGCGTTCGTCGGCCTGCCCGACGGCAGCGAGTGGCTGCGCGACCGGATCGAGGGCGAGGCGGCGGAGCCGGCCGCGGCCGGCGTCCTCCTCGCCGAGCGCCTGCTCAGCGCCGGCGCCCGCGACATCCTCGACCGCGCCGAGCAGCTCGGAGGCGAGCTGATGCGATCGGTGTGCTTTGTTCTCGCTATGCGAGAAAAAGGAACACCGATTTGAGCGCGCGCGCTGGAGTCGTCTATCTGGTCGGTGCTGGGCCGGGCGACCCGGGCCTGATGACGGCGCGCTCGCTGGAGCTGATCGCCACCGCCGATGTCGTCTTCTACGACCGCCTGATCCCGCCCGGCGCCCTCGACGGCGCCCGCGCGGACGCCGAGCTCGTCTACGTCGGCAAGCAGCCCGGCGTGCCCTCCGTCCCCCAGGAGGAGATCGGCGCGCGGATGGTCGAGGCCGCCCGCGCCGGGCGCAGCGTCGTCCGTCTCAAGGGCGGCGACCCTTTCGTCTTCGGCCGCGGCGGCGAGGAGGGCGAAGCGCTGCGGGCTGCAGGTGTGGAGTTCGAGGTCGTGCCCGGGGTGACCGCCGGCGTCGCCGCGACCGCCTACGCCGGCATCCCCGTCACCCACCGCGACGACGCCTCCGCGGTCGCCTTCGTCACCGGCCACGAGGATCCCGAGAAGACGGAGTCGGCGCTCGACTGGGAGGCGCTGGCCCGCTTCCCCGGCACGCTCGTCTTCTACATGGGCGTCAAGCGCCTGGCCGAGAACGCGGCGGCGCTGATCGCCGCCGGGCGCGACGCCGAGCAGCCCGCGGCGGCGATCGAACGCGGCGCCTGGCCGGGGCAGCGCACCGTCGAGGCGACGCTGGGAACGATCGCGGACGCGGTCGAGCGCGAGGGGATCGGCGCCCCGGCGCTGATCGTCGTCGGCCCGGTCGCGGCCCGCCGCCAGGAGCTTGCCTGGCTCGAGCGGCGTCCCCTGCACGGGCGCCGCGTCGTCGTCACCCGCGCCCGCGCCCAGGCCAGCGGCCTCGCCGCCGCCCTGCGCGACCTCGGCGCCGAGGTGGTCGAGCTGCCGGCGATCCGGATCGAGCCGCGCATCGACAGCGCCGAGGTCCAGCGCGCCGTCGGGTCGATTCGCGACTACTCGCTCGTCTGCTTGACCAGTCCCAACGGGGCGCATCTGCTGTTCGAGGCCATGGCCGCCGCGGAGGCGACGGATGGAAGCGCCGCGGAGGCATCCGCCCCTAGCCTCGATGCTCGCGCCCTCGCCAACGCAACCGTCGCGGCGATCGGCCCCGGCACCGCCCGCGCCCTCGCCAAGCACGGCATCGCCGCCGACGTCGTCCCCGAGCGCTTCGTCGCCGAGGCGCTGGTCGAGGCGCTGGCCGCAGTCGAGCTCGAGGGCCGCCGCGCGCTCGTCGCTCGCGCCGCCGAGGCGCGCGACGTCCTCCCCGACGCCCTGCGCGAGCGCGGCGCCGAGGTCGACGTCATCGCCCTCTACGAGACCGTGCGCGAGCAGCCCGGCGAGGCGGCGATCGAGGCCGCCCAAAGCGCCGACTACGTCACCTTCACCTCCTCCTCAACGGTGGCCAACCTGACCGAGGCGCTCGGCGACCGCTTCCCGACCGGCGCCCGCATCGTCTCCATCGGCCCGGTAACCAGCGACGCCGTCCGCGCCGCCGGCCTCAGCGTCGGCGTCGAAGCCGAGCGCCACGACGTCGACGGCCTCCTCTCCGCCCTCCTCGCCGACGCTTCTGCGTGAGCTTCGGGCGTCCCCACCGGCACTTCGCACGGACCGACTCGACCAATACCCGCGCCCGCGAGCTCGCCGCGACCGGCGCGCCGCACGGGACGGTCGTCACCGCGGGCGAGCAGACCGAGGGGCGGGGGCGGCAGGGTCGCACCTGGACCGCGCCTCCCGGCAAGGCGCTGCTCTACTCGGCCCTGCTGCGACCGCTCAACGAGCGCCACCTGACGCTGCCGCTGGCTGTCCCGCTGGCCGTCTGCGCGGCGGCTGAGGAGCTGCAGCCAGGGGTCGCGTGCGGCGTCAAGTGGCCCAACGACATCTGGGTCGAGGAACGCAAGCTCGCCGGCGTCCTGATCGAGGCCCGCCCCCAGGACGCCTGGGCCGTGATCGGCATCGGCCTGAACCTCTCAATCTCTCCGGACGAGTTCCCCCCCGACCTCAAAGAAACGGCGACTTCACTCTTCGGCTCGAACGAGGGGGGTCGGGGGAAGGGTCGCCGGAGCCTCCCCGCTGTTGCTCCGGCGACCCTTCCCCCGACCCCCCACGCCGCCGCCGCAGCCCTAAGCCGCCACCTCGACCACTGGGTCGAGGCCGAGCCCGAGACCGTCCTCGACGCCTGGCGCGAGCGCGACGCCCTGCGCGGTCGCGAGGTTGCCTGGGACGGTGGCTCAGGCGTCGCCGACGGCGTCGACGACCGGGGCTTCCTGCTCGTCCTCGGCGCCGGCGGCGACCGCATCGCCCTCGGCGCCGGCGAGGTTCACCTTCGCCTCTGAGCCCTGTCCGGCATCGCCGTTCTGGGCGCCGCCTTTGCGCTTGCCGCGTTTTTTGCGCCGCCGCTTGCCGCCCCGCGGGAAGTTGCGCAGCAGCTCGCGGGCGACCGCCGACGGTTTCCGCGCCATCCGCATGCGGGCGCCGCGCAGCACCTCCTCGCCCTCGGGCGTGTGCGAGACGGCTGCCGCCAGCAGCGCCACCGCCAGCCGCCGGTCCTGTTTGCGCGAGGCGTGGACGAGCCGCCGGGCGTTGCGCCCGTGCGCCCGCCCGGAGGAGTTGACCAGCAGGCCCAGCAGCCGCTTCGTCTCCGGCCAGCGCTGCACCGCGTACTCCTCGTGCAGCTCGCGGGTGTAGGAGGCGAGGCGCCAGACCCACGCCTGCGCCTGGTCGCGGCGGCCGATCCGCTTGTCGACCAGCGCCTGCAGCAGCGTTTTGGTCCCGGCCCGCTTGTCCTCGCGGCTCCAGGTGCCGACGATGTCGATCGCGTCGTCGAAGGCCTCCGGGTCGCCGAGGTCGGCGATCTCGCCCAGCGCTTTCAGCCGCAGCTGCGCGTTGCGGTTGCGCTGCACGCAGGTCAGCAGGAAGCGGCGGCGCAGCTCCTTGGTCTTGTCGTTCTGCAGCATCGCCCGCGCCCGGCGCCAGCCCTGGGTGTTGACCCGCGCCCCGGCCAGCGCCGCCCAGGCATGCTGCTCGGGGTAGTCGAGGTTCTCCACGGCGATTCGCCAGATCTCGCGTTCCAGCACCTCCATCCGCTTCTCCTCGATGTCGGAGACCGGCACGATCCGCCGCTCGACCCGGACCCGGCGCCCGCGCCCGCGCCGCACCGGCCCGACGACGATCGCGCCGCCGCGGTAGACGTCGCGGTCGAGCAGGCTGTGCAGGGTGACGATCGACTCGTCGTGGGTCGTCGCCGGGTGCACGAAGTCGATCACCAAGCCGGCCTCCTTGCCCGGCGCCCGCCGGGTGACGCGGCCGACCCGCTGCTGGTAGATCCGCCGCGAGGCGGTCGGCGCCAGGTGCATACAGATCGTCGCCCGCGGCGAGTTCCAGCCCTCGGCCAGCAGCATCGCGTTGCAGAGCACGTCGACGTCGCCGCGTTCGAACCCGGCGAGGATCTCGGCCAGCTCGCGCTTCGGCGTCTCGCCAGAGACGGCTTGGGCGTTGATCCCAGCGTTACGGAAGGCTTTGGCGACGTTCTTCGCGTGCTGGACGCCGGCCGTGTAGAGGACCCCCGGGACCTTGCGGAAGCGGGTCTTGTAGAGGTCGGCGATGGCGACGTTGAAGGGCTCCTGATCGAGCAGCGCCGCCAGCTCCTCCTGGTCGAAGTCCTGATCGACCTCGCCTTTGCGCAGCGGCACCTTGGCGATCGTGCGCACGCCGGGCCCGGGCGGGATGCGCAGGCAGCGCAGCGGCGAGATGACGCCACGGCGCGCCGCCTGGGCGAGGTCGAAGCGCGAGGTCTGGGTCGGGAAGAGGTCGGCGACGTGGCGGGCGATCAGCGCCCCGGTCGCGGTCATGCCGATGAAGACGGGACCGGGCCAGGCGCGGATGCAGGCGCTGGTTTTCTCCCCCAGCGCCGTGTGCGCCTCGTCGCAGATGACGATCGAGTAGGCGTCGGAGACCTTCTTGTGGTTGCGGACGAACCACTGGTAGGTCTCGACCGTGACCGGGCCGTCTGGGTCGTCGCGATCGCCGAGCAGCGGCGGCCGCAGCCGCTCCTTGTAGCCGCGGTCGGAGATCTCGCCGATGAACTGGTCGACCAGGTTGCGGCGGTGGGTGAGGATCAGCACGCCGCCGGTCTTGCTGGCCTCGATGAAGCCGACGGCGGCGACCGTCTTGCCGGCGCCGGTCGCGTGCTCGAACCAGAAGCGGCGGTCGGCCCCGGGGTCCTCCGGCGCCTCCTCGACGACCTCCTCGTCCTCTTCGTCGGCCTTTTCCTCCCAGTCCTGCGGCTCCTCGTCGGGGGCCAGCTCCTCGTCGTCCTCGAGATCCGCATCCGCGTCCTCGAGATCGGGGTCGGCGTCCGCATCCGCATCCACGTCGGCGTCCGCGTCGGCGCTCTGCTCCGGCGGGTCGTGGCTGACAGCGGCTGCCGCGCCGTTGCCATTGCCGTTCTCCTCGTCCGCGACGACCTGCTGCTCGGCCATCAGCTCGACCAGCGTGCCGGAGAGCGCGTCGACCTGGTGCGGGTTCAGTTCGGCGCCGTCGCGCAGCTTCGGCGGTTCGTCGGCGAGCAGCCGCTCCAGCCCCAGCAGCAGGGAGAAGTCCCGGCGCCACTCGATCGAGGGATGCTCGGCGCCGGCGTCGAGCTCGCTCAGCGCGGTGTCGAGGGCTCGGCGGCGCGCGGTGCCGGGCGCCAGCGCCTCCGGGCCTTCGCCGTCCAGCAGCAGAGGCTCGCGGGCAAACTCCGCTGCCCGCTCGATATCGGCACTTGAAGGAACTGCCGCTGCCGCGGCAACGTCGCTGGTCTTGGCCATAGAAGGCTTCTGGGTCCGCCCCCGCCGAGCGCGAGACAGGCCGGCTGGAGGCAAGTGAACGAGGGCTGCGGGGAGTCGGTATCCCTGTCCCCGGAGATCTCAGCGGCTCGCATACGACGAACCGAACGTACGTATTGTAATCACGGATCAGATGACCAAGGGACGAACCCTGTCTATAACGGTGCTGGCGCTGGCGACGATCGTCCTCGCGGCGGCCGGATGCGGTGGCGCCGAAGAGGGAGCTGGTGCGGGAGCGCCCCCGATTACGAGCGCGCTCTGGCCGGCGCGCCGGCGCCGCTGGCGGCTCTGCACGAGCAGGCGAACGAGCTGCTGCCGGGCGGCGTCGACGCCTACGAGCAGCGGATCGCCGCGCTCGAGGGCTACCCCGTCGTCGCCAACGTCTGGGCCTCCTGGTGCGGGCCCTGCCGCTTCGAGTTCCCGGTCCTGCAGAAGCTCTCGGCCCGCTACGGCAAGCGGGTCGCCTTCATCGGCATCGACTCCCAGGACGATGCCGACGCGGCACAGACGTTCCTCGGCGAGGAGCCGGTCCCCTACCCCAGCTATAGCGACCCGGACGAGAAGATCGCCGACTCGCTCGGCGCCTCGCTCGGCCTCCCCGACACCGCCTTCTACGACCGCAGCGGCGAGCTCGTCTACCTCAAGCAGGGCCCCTACGCCGAGGACGCCGAACTGGAAGAAGACGTGCGCCGCTACGCGCTCGAGGGCGGATAATCGAGCGATGGAAGCTTTCGTCCTTATCGCCCTGGCCGGTTTCGCCCTGCTGCTCGCCGAGCTGCTGCTGCCGACCGGGGGCGTGCTGGCGGCGCTCGGGGCGGCGGGCCTGATCGCGGGAGGCATCGTCGCTCTCGGCTCCGACAGCAGCGCCGCCGACTACGTCGGACCGGGGTTGATCACGCTCGGGATCCTCTCCGCCGCGACCTTCTACTTCGTCGCCCGCAAAGTCGTCGAGGCCCACCGCGACCGGCCGGTGCGGACCGGCAGCGAGGAGCTGGTCGGCGCCAGCGCCGAGGCCCGCTCGACGATCGACCCGGAGGGCAACGATCTGGCTGGAGGGAACCCTCTGGAACGCTCGCCTGGCAGACGGAAGCGGCCCGGTGCGGCTGGGGGATAGAGTCACCGTCGAGGCGGTCGACGGGCTGACGCTGGTGGTTCGCCCGCAGCCGCAGGCCGCGCAGGCGAGCAGAGAAGGAGGCAGCTGATGGAAGTAGCGCTCGGAATATTCGTCGTCCTCGTCTTCTTCGCGCTGATCGCGGTCGGCATGTCGGTACGGGTCCTGCGCGAGTACGAGCGCGGCGTCATCTTCCGCCTCGGCCGCCTGATCGCCCAGAAGGGACCGGGCCTGATCCTGCTGATCCCGCTGATCGACCGCATGGTCAAGGTCGACCTGCGGACGGTGACGCTGAACATCCCGCCGCAGGAGGTGATCACCCGCGACAACGTCCCCTGCCGGGTCAACGCGGTCGCCTACTTCCGCGTCGTCGACCCCAACCGGGCCGTGGTCGAGGTCGAGAACTACCTGCTCGCCACCTCGCAGATCTCGCAGACGGCGCTGCGCTCGGTGCTCGGCAAGGCCGAACTCGACCAGCTGCTGGCCGACCGCGAGCGCCTCAACGAAGAGCTGCAGAAGATCATCGACGAGTCGACCGAGCCCTGGGGCGTGAAGGTGACCGCGGTCGAGATCAAGGACGTCGAGATCCCCGAGCAGATGCAGCGGGCGATGGCGCGCCAGGCCGAGGCCGAGCGCGAGCGGCGGGCCAAGATCATCAACTCCGAGGGCGAGTTCCAGGCGGCGCAGAAGCTCACCGACGCCGCCGACATCATCAGCACCAACCCGGCCTCGCTGCAGCTGCGCTACCTGCAGACGCTGCTGGAAATCGGCAGCAACCAGAACACCACCGTCGTCTTCCCGCTGCCGATGGACGTGCTCGAGCCGTTCGTCGGCAAGGGGGCGGCGGAGCGCGCCGCGGGCACCGAGCGGCCAGCCCGCCCGGCGCCACCGCCGCCGGAGCCGCCCGAGGTCGACGAGCCCGACCCAGACGACCTCCCCCCCTCCCGCTCCTGAGCGCCCCCGAGCTACGCATCGACCAGCTGAGCGGGCTGAGGACGATCCTCGCCCCCGGCCGGGCCGAGCGGCCGGACCAGTTCGGCTCCGGCGTCCGCTCCGAGCGAGGGCCGAAGGGGCGACGGCCGACAACTGCCCCTTCTGCGAGGGCCGCGAGGACCGCACGCCGCCGGAGGTCTACGCGCTGCGCCCCGGCGGCGGCGCGC
The DNA here is from genome assembly GCA_963832065.1 of uncultured Actinomycetes bacterium. Lineage (GTDB taxonomy): Bacteria > Actinomycetota > Thermoleophilia > Solirubrobacterales > 70-9 > VAYN01. The sequence goes on along the minus strand of CAWHSV010000007.1, from coordinate 340,553 downwards.
CCGACAGCCCCGGCTGGAAGACGCGGGTGGTGCCGAACCTCTACCCGGCGCTGGAGCGCGCGAGGGCGCCGGCGCCGGGCGGCGCGCCCGGCGGCGCCGAGGCCGGCGCCTTCGCCAGCAGCGGCGACCCGCTGCTGGCCTCGCGGCGGGCGGGCGAACCGGACCTCTTCTCCTCCCGCCCGGCGACCGGCGCCCACGAGGTGCTGATCAACTCGCCCCAGCACGCGACCGCGATGGCCGAGCTCGACGAGGAGCAGTTCGCCGCCGCGGTCGCCACCTGGCGCGAGCGCATGCGCGCCCACGCCGACGCCTCCTACGTGCAGCTGATCGTCAACGAGGGCGGCGGCGCCGGCGCCTCGCTCGAGCACAGCCACGCCCAGCTCTACGCGCTGCCCTTCGTGCCGGCGGCGGTCGCGCGCGAGCGCGAGCGGGCCGGCGCCTACGCCGAACGCACCGCCGGCGGCGGCCTGCTCAGCGACGTCCTGGTCGAGGAGGTGCGCCGGCAGGAGCGCCTGGTCGCGATCGACGACGAGGCGGCGCTGATCTGCCCCTGGGCCTCGCGCTCCCCGTTCGAGCTGCGGGTCGTCCCGCGCCGCGAGTCGGCCAGCTTCGCCGACGACGAGGCCGGGGCGGCGATGATCCGCACGGCGATGCGCGTCCTCGCCAGCCGCTTCGACGGCCCGCCGGAGCTCAACCTCTGGGTCCGCACCGCGCCGCGCGGCGCCGACCACTTCCACTGGCACGTCGACATCGCCCCCCGGCTGACGATCAAGGCCGGCTTCGAGCTCGGCACCGGCGTCGACATCAACATCTACCCGCCCGAGCGGGCGGCGGCCGACCTGCGCGAAGCGCTGCCAGACTGACGCCCCGTGCCCCGAACCCGCGCCCGATCCCCCGCTTCATCGCCGACTCGACCCAGGAGGGGATCCCGCACGGGCGCTTCGCCGAGCGGCTGGCGAAGGCCTTCGCGCGAGCCGGTCGAGGGGATCGAGGACCTGCCGGACGGGCGCGGCGCTGCCGGACCGAGCTCGACTGGTTCCCCGAGCGCGCCTGGGGCGGCCGCGTCTGGGTCCCCTGCTCGGCCCGCACCGAGAGCGCCGAGGGCAAGCTGGAGCTGTTCGGCCATGTCTCCTACGTGCAGCCGCCCGGCGGCGAGCCCGCCGACTTCCGCGCCAAGGCCGACTTCACCGACGTCCTCGCCGAGGACAACCCCGACTGGCACATCGACCTCAACGACGACGTGATCGGCCGCTGGCGCGGCGAGAACGGCCGCGCCGGCGCCGTCACCCTGGTCTGGGGCCGCCCCCTCGTCCGCGGCGCCGTCGCCGCCACCGCCGAGCTCGACGGCGAGACCGTCGACCAGGAGGAGATCTCCAAGGACCGCTTCACCCTGATCGCCCTCGACGCCCTCGAGGGCTACGGCGACGACGATCTTCATGCAGGTCAAGCTCTGGAGCCGCCGCGCCCAGGAGCTCGCCTCCGAGAGCCTCTACGGCTGAGCCAGCACCTCGATCCGCGCCGCCACCCCGGTCCGCGCCAAGCCGACCGTCGAAGGTGACCAGCGGCTCGTCGAGCATCTCGGCCAGCGCCACGTAGAGGCCGTCGTAGAAGCTGACGTTGTCGCGCAAGGCCCAGGCATGGTGGACGAGGACCTCGTGTGAGATCCGGCGCACCGGCAGCTCGTCGAGCTGCCAGAGGGCTTCGCCCGCCAGGTCGGCATCGAGCTCGCCGAGGCGAACGACCCGCCGCAGCGCATGTCCGACCTCGGCGTCGACCAGATGCGGCGCCCAGAGGGCGTGCTCTTCCGCGAAGCAGGCGCTCCTCGCGCCACCCTCGAGTGCTCGCCGTCGGCGAGATAGCTCGACCAGGACCGAGGCGTCGACGACCGGCATCAGTCGCCGCGACTCTCGCGGATGACCTCCACGATCGTCTTCGCGCTGAGCTTCGGACGGACCCCGGCTCCGGTTCCGCTCGCGCGATCTCCTCGCAGCTTCGATTTGGCCGGCGACGTCGCCAAGCTCCCGCTTTATGTAGTCGGACAGGCGTCATCCCCTCGGCGGCGGCGCGGGTCTTCAAGGCCCGGTGCATCTCGTCGGGGACGTTCCTCACCTGAATCATCTTGGACATGTGCTCCACATTAAGCCGTGCGGCGGACATGTCCAATACCTGGGCGCCTCTCATGCAGCAAATCCTGCCGCCTCCAGCATCACGCGTGGCGCGCGCTTTGCACCAACTTCGACGCCAAAATCGCATCTAAGCCAAAATTCCCTCCCCCGCCCCGATAGCTCAGCTGGATAGAGCGATCCCCTCCTAAGGGATAGGCCGCTGGTTCGAATCCAGCTCGGGGCATCAGCCGACGAAGCTCTGCCAGGCGATGCCGAAGACGACGGCGATCCCGGCGAGCTTGCCCAGCAGCCAGGTCAGTTCGCCCCCGGTCTTCACCCGCGCTCTCCAGCGCAGTCGGCGCAGGCGGATCTGCATGAACCCGTCGAAGTAGGAGTCGCCCCCTCCACTGGGCCTGCCGTCCGGCCAGTGCTTCTGGAGGACCTCTTTTTCCGCCTGGGAGAGGCTCTCGAAAAGATCGGCATCGGAAGGCTGCGGCGCCCGGAAGGAGGCCACGGCCTCACTCAAGGCGCCGATCGCCCGCTCAGCCAGGGACGAGCCAGGGCCACCGGCGTCGGGCGGACCGGGCTGAGCCATTCACTCCACCCGATCTTCATAGAGGGCGAGACACGCCTCCCAGAACAACGAGTCCCCGCGCTTGTACCACTGCTTCCCCGCCGTTCGCGGGAAGGCCGAGAGCAGCTCGCCCTCGGCGAGGGCGACGAGCTGATTGCGAATCCGGCTCTGCGCGAGCCCGAGCTCCTCCTGCAGATCGGTCGCGTTGACCAAGCCGTCCGGGCTGCGAGCGATCGCCGCGCAGACCTCGAGCCGGTCCATGTTTCCCAGGACCGTCTTCGAGAAACCCCGCACGCGCTCCCGCTTCGTCGAGAGGACGGTGGGCTGGCGATCGACTGAGCGGGGGGTGGGGGCCATGGTCCTCGCAAGATTCTATACATAAAATGGAAAACGAATAATGCTTTCAAGGAATGCGGACGGAATACGCGAAGGGGAAGGGTTTTGAATCCGCTGCCCGCGCGCCTCCCGCGCTGCAGGTTTCCATCCGCGCAAGAGCAACTTCGGACCGCGAGCGCCGTTGTAGCGAGAGTGCTGCGGATGAGCCGACGAGGGCGAGGACCTGCCGGCCCCCTGGGGCTGCTCGCGTTCGCTGCGCTGATTTCCCTGATGCTGGTGGCCGGGGCGCTCGCGCCCGCGGGCGCTGTCGCCCGCGTCGTTCACTTCGATGGCCAGCGGATCGAGACGCCGCCGGCTGGCCGGTCTACCGGCTCAGCGAGCACCCGCGGATGTGCGTGCGGCTGGACTCGGCGGGCCGTCTATCTGGGGACGCCGGGGGCCAACCAGCGCTGCCCGGCCGAGGCGGCGGTCGGGCGGCGGCGGGCGATCCTGGTCGAAGGCCGCGGCGCGGCGGGCCCGAGCCTCGGCGCTCCCCACCCCACGCGGCCGCTGGCCACCGCCTCAGCCGACGGCAACGTCTTCACCGGGCTCGGCTTCGACGCCTGCACCGCTCCTTCGTCGCGGTCGATGGCGGCCTGGGAGGAATCGCCGTACCGGGCGATCGGGGTCTACATCGGCGGCCTCAACCGCGGCTGCTCGCAGCCGAACCTGACGGCGAGCTGGGTCAGCGCCCAGACCGACGCCGGCTGGCGCCTGATCCCGACCTACGTCGGGCTGCAGGCGCCGACCAGCGCCTGCAGCAGCTGCGCCAAGATCAACCCCAGCCAGGCGACCGCGCAGGGCGACGGCGGCGGCGAGCGACGCGGTCGCGCAGGCGGCCGCGCTCGGGATGGGCCCCGGCAGCCCGATCTACAACGACATGGAGGCCTACACGCAGACCTCCAGCGCCACCGCCGCGACCCTCGCCTTCCTCGAGGCCTGGACCGAAAAGCTGCACTCGCTCGGCTACGTCTCCGGCGTCTACAGCAGCAGCGCCTCGGGGATCGAGGACCTCGCCGACCAGGTCGGCAGCGGCTACAACCTGCCCGACCACCTCTGGTTCGCCAACTGGAACGGCCAGGCCGACCAGCACCGACCCCTACGTCCCGGCCAACGCCTGGGCCGACCACCAGCGCATCCACCAGTACCGCGGCGGCCACGACGAGACGCTACGGCGGCGTCACGATCAACATCGACAACAACTACGTCGACGGCGGCGACGGTCGGCAACGCGGCGCCGCTGCGGCGAACGACGACCCGGTCGGCGCCTTCGACTTCACCGGCTCCCCCGACCCCGGGACAGCTGCGGGTGCAAGGGCTGGGCGCTTCGACAAGAACGCGCCGACGCAGCCGCTGGCGATCCGCGTCTACGTCGGCGGCCGGGCCGGCGCGCCGGGCGCGCTCGCGCACGAGCTCGGCCCGGTCGCCACCCTCCCGCGGCCGGACGTCGCCGCCAAATACCGGGCGGCCGGAGTCGCAGCACGGCTTCGACGCCCGCTTCGCCGACCGTCAAGTCGGGACCGCAGCCGGTCTGCGTCTACGCGCTCAACATCGGCCCGGGGGCGGACCGGCTGCTCGGCTGCAAGACACCACGGTCCCGGTCGCGATCACCCTCTCCAACCCGCGGGCGACGCCAGCGGGGTGCGCGTCCGCGTCGCCTGCGCCTGGCCGGCCGGCACCGCGTGCCCCGGCCAGCTCGCGCTGCGCACCAAGCTCAAGGTCGCGACGCCGCGCCAACGCGGTCGCCCCGCCGCGGATCCGGACCGTCACCCGCTCGCTCGGCCGCCGCGCCTTCCGGCTCAGCGGCGAGCGCTCGCACGCCTTCACGATCCCCTCAGCGCCGGCGGCCGGGCGCTGCTGCGGCAGCGCGGCAAGCTCAAGGCCCAGCTGATCGCCGCCATCCCCGGCGGCCGCCGGGTCGTCGTCGCTCGGCCGTCGAACGCTGAGTCCTCGCCGAGCGCTTCGCGCAGGCTCGCAGCTCGGAGCGCAGCGCCGCCAGTTCGCGCTCTAGCCGGGTGAGGCGGTCCTCGGCCGGCGTCGAGGTCCGGCTCGCGTGCGCTCGCTCCGGAGGCGACCGCGCCCTCGGCCGGATCGTGCTCGGCGCCGGGCGCCGCCGCGTCGCGCTCCGCCCTCTCCTCGCCGAACCCGCCGAGCAACTGCTCGTAGCGCTCCTCCTTCTGCCCCGGCCGACGCCCGTGGCGGGCGACGTAGCCGCGCTCGACCAGGCCATCGAGCGTCGCCTCGACCGCGCCAAGGTCGACGAAGCCGTGCAGCCGCTCGCTGCGCTGCTTCAGCTCGCCTGGCGTCTGCGGACCGCGCAGCATCAGCACCGCCAGCAGCGCCAGCTCGCCGTCGTCGACCCCGAGCGCCTCCGGCAGCAGGTGGCGGTACTTGCGGGCGCGGCTGCCGGCGCCGCTGGCGAGCCGGGTCCAGCCGCGCAGGGCGAGCCGCCGCAGCGCCTCGCTGACCGCCGCCTCGTCGTAGTCGACGACCGGGTCGCGGTTGGTCGCCTGATTGCAGGCCAGCCGCAGCGCGTTGAGCGAGAGCGGATAGGCGTCCGGAGTCGTGCGCTGCTTCTCGATCAGGCAGCCGGCGACCCGAATCTCGACGGCGTCCGGCTCCATCGAGCAGAACGTTCAGCCGCGATCTGGGCGCTCAGGGTACATCTCGTCGATCGTGACCAGCGGCCAGTAGGGACCCCGGCGGCCGCTTCGATCTGCTCGCCGCCGCCCGCCAGTCGATCCACAACGGCCACGGCGCCGGCCACCTCCAGGCCCCTTTCTTGCGTATCGCCCGATCGCATCGCCGTCGAGCCCCCGTGGTCACGATGTCCTCGACGACCAAGCAGCGCAGTACCGGGCTCGACCGGTCCCTCGGCCCAGCGCTGAAGTCCATGCTTCTTGCGTTCCTCCGAACAAAGAAAGCGACGAGATCGTTCCCGGCGGGCACCCGATGGCAGCGCATGCCACGGGGATCGCCCCCGTCAACCGGGCCGCCGACGGCAAGGGCCCCGACTCGTGTGCAGCTCGGCGAGCAGCGTCGCCGGCGGCGCGGAGGCCGGACGCAGCAGTTGCGCCGGACATCGACGTAGTACTGGGCGATTTTTCGCCGCTGGCTGAGCGTGACCTCCTTCTCCTGCAGAGCGTAGGTCCGCAGAGCCTCGATTAGATCGGAGGGAGGGGCAACGCGTTGTGCCGAGGTATGAATCGGATTCACGCCGTGAGCATCCTTTCAGAGAGCACTTAAAGACCGCGGTCAGCAAGACTGTTCCAGACAAGCCGGATGCCCAGAGACTACGGACCCAGCGACTCGCGAAAGCCCTGACGCCAGCTCGGGTGCGCCGGCTGCCAGCCGAGCTCGCGCTTTGCCTTCGCGTTCGAGGCGCCGCGCATCTCCAGGCCGTCCTGGCCAGATCCCGGCCGACGACCAGCCCGGCCAGCCAGCCCGGAACGCGGCGGGGCGGCTTGGCGCCAAGCGCATCGGCGTAGACCGGCAGCCACTCGCGCTGAGGCGCCGGGTCGTCGTCGACGACGTTGTAGACGCCGGGCCCCCCGCCCTCGAGCGCCGCTGCCGCCGCGGCGGCAGCGTCCTCGACGTGGACGAAGGAGAACCTGCCCGCGCCGACGCCGACGATCGGGTTGCGGCGCTTCAGCGTTTCCTCCGCCTGCGAGCCGCCGCGGCCGAAATGGGTGCCGGGGCCATAGAACCAGCCGAAGCGCAGCACCACGCCCTCCAGGTCAGCGGCGCCCGATACCTGGCTCTCGAGCTCGGCCAGGGCGTCGCGGGCGGGGGCGAAGCGGCCGGGCGGGTCGACGAACAACGGCGCCTCCTCGTCCTTGACCCAGCCGCCCTCGGGCTCGTAGAAGAAGGCGATGCTCTCGGCGACGATTCGCCGTGCCCCCGCCGCCCTGGCGGCGGCGACGAGGTTGCGCGTCCCCTCGCTCCGCACCCGGTTGGTCGCCGCCAGGTAGTCGGACCGCGGGCTTGAAGCGCGGCGACAGCGCGGTAAGGGCGTGGACGACGACCTCTGGCTCAGCCGCTTCCACCGCCTCGCGCAGCGCGTCGGCATCGAAGACATCGCAGACGACCGCCTCCGAGCCACCCTCGCGGATCGCCGCGGCCCGCCCCTCGCGGCGCGTCATCCCGGTCACCTCGTGCCCGGCGGCGGCAGTTGCCGCAGCAGCGGCCGGCCCAGCGCCCCGCTCGCGCCGGCGACGAAGACCCTCATCGCACTTCCTCGCTCATCCCCTCAACCTACCTGGAAGACAGCTACCAGATGAAGATGTCTTCGCCGAAGTTGATGCGCTCGTAGATCTCCGGCTGGTCGGCGATGAAGGTGCGGATGCAGCCGTGGCTGGCGGGATAGTCCGGCACCGATTCGTAGCCGTGGACCGCGTAGCCGCCGTAGAAGTACAAGGAGTAGTACATCCCGTGCGAGTTGTAGCCGGGTTCGGTGCGGATGAACTCGAAGTGGCCGGTCACGGTCGGGGTCGAGGACTTGCCGGAGGAGACCGGGTAGATCGCGAACGGCTTATCGCCCTTGGTGAAGACCAGGATCTGCTTGGAGAGCGGCGCCTCGACGTGTTCGCCGGCGTTCGGATAGCGCACCTCGTAGCCGCCCTTGCCAGCGAAGACCTTCTTGACCAGCCCCTTGCCCGGCGCGCGTGCTGCGCGCTCATGTCGTTGACTTTGCGGTAGGCGAGCACGCCGCGGGCGGTCTTGCCGCCGAAGCAGCGGCCGCTGTTGGCGATGTAGCCCATCTTCCGCATCGCCTTCTTGAAGCCGACGACGACGTCCCCGCACTGGCCCTGATGCAGGGCCGGGAAGCTGACCTTCCAGCTCTTGCGGATCGTGCTGTCGCCGCCCAGGGCCGCGGTCGCCTCGTGCTTGGCGCTAACCGCGTACTTGCCGTCCTCGCGGACGATGACGCTGGAGCGGAAGCTGCCGGCTGCCGCCCTTGCCCTTGCCGATCGCCAGCTTGTGGCTGACCAGCTCCTTGCCGTCGAGGAAGAAGGTGACCTCCACCTTCTGGCCCGCGACGTAGGGGCTGACCGTGCCGAAGACGGGGACCTTGCTGTAGACCTGCGCCCGGCCGTTCTTCAGCTTGCCGAGCTTGATCTTCACGGTCGCGTCGGGGACGGCCTGGGTGGCGCCGCTGTTCGCTCCGGCGCCCGCCGCGGAGGCGGAAGCGGGGGCCGCGAGCAGGGCCGCGACGGCGACGAAACGATGCGAGACGGCGACTCACCGGCCGGATGCTACTGGCCGAGCAGGGCGACAGAGTTGTTCAGCATGTGCAGGAGGATCCCGGGCACGATCGAGCCGGTTTTCTCGTACAGCAGGCAGAGCACGAAGCCGAAGGCGATCAGCGGCGGCACCGCGGTAACCCCGGTCACGGCGTGCAGGGCGCCGAAGAGCAGGCCGGCGATCAGCGCCGCCCCGAGCCGCGGCAGCTTCTCCCGCAGGCCGCCGTAGAGCATTCCCCGGAAGCAGATCTCCTCGCTGATCGGCGCCGCGATCACGATCAGCAGGATCTGCACCGGGATCGGGCCGAACGCCTCGGCGATGTCCTCCTGCTCGGGTTCGACGATCAGCAGCACGTAGAGGAAGGCGAAGAGCAGATAGGCGCCGACCGCCGCCGCCATCCATTTGAACGCGGACCGGTCGAAGCGGCGCACCCCGAGGCGCCCGAGGATCTCCCCCATCGTCGCCGCCCCTCGCTGCGCCGCGATCGCCATCGGCACCATCAGGAACGCGATCGCCGTCGCGATCTGCAGCCCGACGTTGCCGAACGTCGTCAGGTCGCCCCGTCCTCCTGCCCAACCACCGCAAACGGAATCCCCAGCACAATCCCCGTCCCCAGAGCTAAAACGACCCCGAGAACTGCTGCCCCAGGCCCCCAATTCGAGTACGGAAAGCGGGGCTCTTCCCAACTCTCCTCCGCCTGCCCGGTTAACTTGGCCTCCATGACGCCGGCAGTCTCCCAGGTCTCCCGCTCGACCAAAACCCGGCTGCGTTTCCTCCGCCGCCTCGTGTTCCTGGTGATCTTCCTCGTCCTTGTCGCAATCGCCCTGAGCCAGTTCACCGAGCTGAAGCGGCTGGCCACCGGGGTGCTCGCCTCGACCGCGGTGCTCGGCTTGATCATCGGCTTCGCCGCCCAGCACACGATCGGCAACATGGTCGCCGGTGTGCAGCTGGCGGTGTCGCAGCCGTTCCGGATCGGCGACCGCATCGGCTTCGACGAGAACGAGGGCCGGGTCACCGACATCACCCTCTCCTACACCTACATCGATCCCGGCGACGGCACTTCGGTGGTGATCCCCAACCAGCTCCTGGTCGAAGGGATCGTCCACAACCACTCGACCGAGGACACGGTCGCCTGAGTAGCTGGCGTCGCGAGCCTTCGACGGCCTCTAAGTACCCTCTGCTCGATGACGCAGCGCACTCGACGGCAGCGCCGCCGCGGCGGAATCGGCAGCAAGCTCCTGCTCGTTTTCGGCGTCGTCTTCTCCCTCGCTGCGATCGCCGTCATCGCCGTCACCTCCTGGGTGCTCGACGTCGCCGCCGATGCTCCTTCGCTCTCCAGCTGCAAGCCGATCGACCGCGGCGGCAACTCCGCCATCTACGCCGCCGACGGCAGCAAGCTCGGTGTCATCGCCTCCGACGAAGCGCGCACGCCGGTCGCCCTCGACCGCATCCCCAAGAACGTGCAGCTGGCCACGGTGGCGATCGAGGACCAGCGCTTCTTCGAGCACGGCGGCGTCGATCCGGAGGGCATCCTCCGCGCCGCGCTCAAGGACATCGAAGCCGGTAAGGCGGTCGAGGGCGGCTCGACGATCACCCAGCAACTGGTCCGCAACCTCTGCATACCCGACCCCGAGCGCAACCTCGAACGCAAGATCGTCGAGGCGAAGCTGGCGATCGAGTACGCCAAGCGCCACTCGCGACGAGAGATCCTCGGCCAGTACCTCAACATCGCCTCCTACGGGACGATCGAGGGCAGCACCGCGGTCGGCGTCCAGGCGGCCTCGCGGATCTACTTCTCGAAGCCGGTCTGGGAGCTGAGCCTGCCGCGGGCGGCGCTGCTGGCCGGGCTGCCACAGGCGCCCTCCGAATACAACCCCCTCCTCAACCCCGGCGCGGCGCGCGAGCGGCGCAACCAGGTGCTGCGGCAGATGGAGCGGATCGGCTTCGTCTCCCCGGAGCGGGCCGCGGCGGCCGCGCGCTCCGGGCTTGGCCTCAACCTCTCCGACGACTACTTCGAGCACCGCCAGCCCTACTTCTTCGACTACGTCGAGAACGAGCTGATCGGCGAGTACGGCGTCAGCACCGTGAGGCAGGGCGGACTGGAGGTACGGACGACGGTCGATCCCGACCTGCAACGGGTCGGCCTGGACGCGATGCGCTCGGCCCTCCCCTACTCGACCGATCCCTCCTCGGCCCTGGTCGCGGTCGATCCCCGCAACGGCCACATCCGCGCGATGGTCTCGAGCTCGCGCTACGCGCAGAGCCAGTTCAACCTCGCCGCCCAGGGCCACCGCCAGCCTGGCTCCACCTTCAAGGCCTTCGTGCTGACGACGGCGATCAAGCAGGGGATCGACCCCTACTCGACCTACTACACGTCGAAACCGTTGAGCCTCGACCTCCCCCGCTGGGGTCACTGGGAGGTCAGCACCGCCGACGAGGGCTACCAGGGGACCGTCAACCTGCAGCAGGCGACGGTCAGCTCCGACAACACCGTCTTCGCCCAGCTCGACCTCGACGTCGGCCCGCAGAGCGTCGCGCAGACGGCAAAATCGATGGGGATCGTGACCGAGCTGGACGGCATCCCGGCCGAGGGGCTGGGCGGCCTGCGCATCGGCGTCTCGCCGCTGGAGATGGCGAGCGCCTACGCGACCCTCGCCGCCGGTGGCATCCACCGCAAGCCCGTCTCGATCGAGAAGGTGACGTTCCCCGGCGGCAGGGTCGACCGGCCGCAAAGGGAAGCGCCGAAAAGAGTGCTGCCGGCGCCGGTCGCCTGGGAGGTGACGCAGCTGCTGCGCGACAACATCACCGAAGGCACCGGCACTGCCGCCTACACCGGTTGCGCCGGGCAAGCGGGCAAGACCGGCACCACCGACGAATACACCGACGCCTGGTTCACCGGCTACCAGCCGAACCTGGCGACCGCGGTCTGGGTCGGCTACCCCGAGTCCAACGACATCTCGATGACCAGCGTCCACGGGATCACCGTCTTCGGCGGCACCTTCCCGGCGGAAATCTGGCACTCGCTGTACTCCAACGGCAGCGTTCCCTGCGAGGAATTCGAGGAGCCGGACCAGGAGATCGGCTGGGCGCCCTACTACGGCCATTTCACCCAGGCCAACCCGAGCGACACGAGCGGCGATGCGGACGCGGGCAGCGAGGAACCGCCACCGCCCGGCAGTGCCGCGGTCGGCGGCTACGACCCGGACGAGTACGACCCCGACGCCTACGCGCCCGGCGCCGGCCAGGAACCGGCGCCGCTACCCCCGCCGCCCCCGTCGGTCGGCGACGGCGCTAGCGATGGCGGCTCGGCCGGCAGGAGTGGGTAGCTGAGCATCGACCCGGGCGCCGCCTACGCCCTGATGTGGGCGGGCTTCGCGGCCTACCTCGCCGCGGTCGCCGCAGCCCCGGCGCTCGGCCGCCGCACCGTCTGGACGGCGATCGCGCTCGCGGTGACCGCCTTCGCCGTCGCGCCCGTCCTGCTCTCCCACGACGTCTACAGCTACGTCGACTACGCCCGCCTCGGGGTCCTCCACGGCCTCGACCCCTACGTCCACCCGCCCCTCGCCGCCCCCGCCGACCCGGCCTTTGCCGAGGTCGACTGGACGGAAGCGACCAGCGCCTACGGGCCGCTGTTCACCCTCATGACCTACCCGCTCGCCTGGCTTCCCGTGGGCGTCGCCGTGGCGGCACTCAAGGCGGTCGCCGCGCTCTCAGTCCTCGGCCTCGCCGCGCTCGCCGCCCGTCTCGCCGCCTGGCGCGGCGTCGACCCCCTCCGGGCCGCCGCCTTCGTCGCCCTCAACCCGCTCGTTCTCGTCCACGTCGTCGGAGGCGCCCACAACGACGCCCTGACGATGCTGCTGGCGCTGCTCGCCGTCGCCGCCCTCCTCAGCGCGCGCGAGCTCAGCGCAGGCGCCACCCTCCTCGCCGCCATCGCCACCAAGCCCTCGGCGCTGCTCATAGCCCCCTTCGCCCTCCTCGCCACCGCAAACCCGCGGCCGATGGGCCGATATGTCGAGCCTGAGACGACATATCGGCCCATCGGCCGGCTGTTGGTGGGGGCGGCGCTGGGGGTCGTGGTCGTCTGCGGGGTGGGGTGGTTTGCGTTCGGGTGGGGCTGGCTGAGCGCGTTCGGGGTGGCGGGGGAGAACCAGGGGCGGACGAGTCACATGAGCATTCCGATCACTCTGGCCCGGCTCACCGGCCTCGACCCCGGCGGCGTTCGCGTCGTCGCCCTGGTCCTCTTCCTCACCCTCGTCCTCGAGCTGTTCCTATGGACCTGGCGCGGCGGCGACTGGGTCCGCGCCGCCGCCTGGGCCGCTGCCGGTCTCCTCCTGGCCACCTCCTGGCTCCTCCCCTGGTACCTCATCTGGCTCCTCCCCCTAGCCGCCATCTCCCGCGACAGACCCCTGCAGCTATTGACCCTCGCCTTGACGGCCTACCAGCTAGCCGCCCGCATCCCTCTCTAACTGCTGCGCCCGAGAGCACGTCGGGCACTCGCCCAGCCGGTAGCCGCTCGAGGAGGGACGGGTACCCCCTCCGAACGGCTTGTACTTCTCGGTTGCCCGAACCTCGGACGGCCGCCGCACGATCCACCCGAGCAAGTTAAGTGAGGAGGGGTACCGTCCCTCCTCCCCCCGCTAAAGAACCCCGGGCGACCCCCGCCATCCTCTCGAGCCGCTTCCTCCTCCGGCGACGGATGCAGGATCCCCGTCTGGACGCTCCACCCCGCGCGCCGCCCGAGCGCCGTCACGGCCCCCACGTAGATCAGTTCCGCCAGGGTCATCACGCCGCGCACGGCGATCGCGATCAGCGAGCCGAGCGCAAAGCTCTTGGCCGGTAGCGCCGCCTTGACCGCCCAGGCGAAAGCGGCGTCGCGGACGCCGAGGCCGGCCGGCGCGACGAGCGTCGCCAGCGCCGCGAAGTAGCCGATCGCCTGCGCCGAGCCGACCAAGAGGACGTCCTCGAAGGGGATGTAGGTGACCGAACGGGCGACGCAGTAGATCCCCAGCGCGACCACGACCCAGTTCAGCGAGTAGAAGGCGATCAGCGAGATCACCCCCCGCAGCGGCACCACGGCCGGCAACGGCTCGCGGCCGAAGGCCGCCAGCACCCGGTTCGCCAGCGGCCCGAAGACGCGCGGGTGCAGCAGCACGATCGCCGCTGGGATCAGTAGCAGGACCGCCCAGCGCTCCGGGCGCCCCTGCAGGTCGGGATGGCTGACGATGAAGTAGGCGGCGACGGCGACGGCCGAGGTGGCGGAGATCGCCTGTTCGTAGACGATGCTGGCGATCGTGATTCGGCGCGGCACGCCGGCCCGTTCGGAGAGCAGCACCCGCCCCAGCACGTAGAGCACGCTGCCGGGCACGTAGCGGGCGAGCAGCGGCTGCCCCCAGGCCACCTGCGCGCGCCCGAAGCCGATCGGGTGACCGAGGAAGCGCAGGATGAAGTCCCAGCCGAGAGCGCTGAGTACGTAGAAGAAGGGAAGGATCACGATCGCCGGAAGCAGCCAGACGACGTGGAAATGAACCCCGGCGTCCTGGATCTCCGACCACTGGTCGATCACCGCGTAGACGAGGAAGCCGAAAATCAGAACGACGAGCGCGACCTGGATAGCAAGGCGGACCCGGCGGCTGCGCGGCGGGCGAGTTCCGAACCGTGCCCCCGCCTCGCCGACGCGGTGCAGAAATGGCTGGCGGCGCTCCACGTGGGCGCACCATAGTGACCAGGTCGGTGTGGGATAGTCCGCCGATGGGCGAGTTCCAGCTCCTGGAGCGAGTGCGGGAACGACTGTCACCGCCCGGGCCGCGGGTTCGTGTCGGCAGTGGCGACGACGCCGCCATCACCGTTCCGGGCGGGGCCACCGCGACGTCGGTGGACGCTCTCGTCGACGGCGTCCACTTCCGCCGCGACCGGGCCAGCCTGACCCAGATCGGCCGCAAGGCCCTCGCCACTGCGCTCTCGGACTTGGCGGCCATGGGCGCCGAGGCCGGCGAGGCCTACGTCGCCGTCGGGATCCCAACCGACCTCGACGAGGACGGCTGCCTGGAGCTGGTCGACGGAATCGTCGCGGTTGCCGACGAGACCGGGACCGCCCTGGCCGGCGGCGACGTCACCAGGGCGCCGGCGCTGGCCCTCGTCGTCACCGTCGTCGGCCACGCCACCGCGCCCGAGCAACTGGTCCGCCGCGCCGGCGCGATGCCGGGCGACGCGCTCGTCCTCACCGGCGAGCTCGGCGGCGCGGCCGCGGGCCTGATGCTGCTCGAGCGACCGGAGCTGGAGGACGCGGCGACCGCCGCGACCGCCGCGCGATTGCGACAGCGGCAGCTCGACCCGGTCCCCCGACTCGGCGCCGGTCGGGCCCTGGCCGCGGCCGGGGCCACGGCGATGATCGACGTCAGCGACGGTCTCGGCGCCGATGCCGGCCACCTCGCCGCCGCCAGCAGTGTGGCTCTGCGTATCGAGGCCGAGGCGTTGCCCCTTGCCGACGGTCTGGCCGAGATCGCGGCGAGCGGCGGTCGCGACCCGCTCGAACTGGCCGCCTCTGGAGGCGAGGACTACGAGCTGCTGGCGGCGCTGCCCCCGGAGCGGCTGGCCGGCGCCGTCTCGGCGGTCGGCGAAACGACGCTGACGCAGATCGGCGAGGTCGCCGGCGGCGAAGGGGTTGAGATCAGGCTGCCTGGCGGGGCGATTCTGATGCCGAGCGGGTTTGACCAGCTCCGTTGAGAATCGACGGAGAGCCGATCAGCAGCTCCCGCACGCCGCGCCGTTCCAGCATCGCCGCCGCGACCTGGGCGGGATCGGGCTTGTAGAGGCCGGACTCGACCATGCTCTTCAGCTCCTGCTGCTGCATCGCTCCCTTTATCGGCCCTGGTCCCTAGATCCTTAGTTCTGGGTACTCGCACATGCGTCCAATATTCCTCCCGCACTACCCTTCTAAGCGTGGCTAACGGGACGGCCCGCATTCTCCTCGTCGACGATGAGCAGTCGATCCAGACGCTCTTGAGCTATCCCCTGCGCAAGGACGGGTACCACGTCACCTCCGCGCTCGACGGCGGCGAGGCGCTGCAGCGCTTCGAGGAGGGCCGCTTCGACCTCGTCATCCTCGACCTGATGCTGCCCCGGCTCGATGGGGTCGAAGTCTGCCGGCAGCTGCGCTCGCACAGCCAGGTGCCGATCATCATGCTGACCGCCAAAGGCAGCGAGACCGACAAGGTCGCCGGCCTCGAGGTCGGGGCCGACGACTACATCACCAAGCCGTTCTCGATGCGCGAGTTCCGCAGCCGCGTCAAAGCGGCGCTGCGGCGCTCGCGGATGGGCGGCGAGGCGCCCGACGACGAGTCGATCGAGAGCGGCGAGCTGACGATCGACTTCGACCGGCGGATGGTCACCCTGCGCGAGGAGGAGATCCGGGTCACCTACGTCGAGTTCGAGATCCTCGGCGCCCTCGCCCGCTCGCCCGGTCGCGTGCTCACCCGCGAGACCTTGCTCGAGCACGTCTGGGGCGACTCCGAGTACCGCGACCCGCGCACCGTCGACGTCCACATCAGGCATCTGCGGGAGAAGCTGGAGAGCGATCCCAAGCAACCGGAGTTCCTCTTCACCGTGCGCGGCGTCGGCTACCGCTTCAAGGAGTAGCGACGCGGTGCGGCGCTTCAAGCTCAGCTACCTCCGCAGCCGCTACACCCTTACGGCGGTTGGCATCAGCCTCGCTACCGTGCTCGTCGTCTATCTGTCGGTCGTCACGATCGGCGGCGCCGGCAGCGGCCTTTCCTCGGTCAAGACCCAGATCGTCATCGGCGGTCTCGTCGCGGGGGCGCTGACGACCGTGATCGGGGTCTACTCGACTCACATAGCGATAGACAGCGTCAGCCGTCTCAAGGACGCTGCCCGCAAAGTCGCCGACGGCAACTTCGAGACGACGATCCCCGTCGCCTCCGTCGGGGTCGGCGAGCTCGGCCAGCTCGCCCGCACCTTCAACGAGATGCAGCGCCGCCTGGCCGAGCTCGACAGCGCCCGCAAGCAGTTCATCGCCAACGCCTCGCACGAGCTGCGCACGCCGATCTTCAGCCTCGGCGGTTTCATCGAGCTGCTCGAAGAGGAGGACCCGAGCCCGGAGGAGCGGGCCGAGTTCATGCGCACGATGCGCCAGCAGATCGAGCGTCTGACGAAGCTGACCGCCGACCTGCTCGACCTCTCGCAGCTCGACGCCGGAGCGATGGTGATGCGAGCCCGCGACGTCGACCTTGGCGCCCTCGCTCGCGAGGTGACCCGGGAGTTCAGCGCCCGCGCCGACCTGCGCGGCTCGCCCCTGGAGCTGCGCACGCCGGAACGGCCGGCGATCGCGCTCGGCGACCCCGATCGGCTGCGTCAGATCATCCGTATCCTGCTCGATAACGCCCTCACCCACACCCCGGAGGGCACGAAGGTGACCGTGACTACCTACTCCCTGAACCGCCGCGCCGAGCTAACCGTCTCCGACGAGGGGTCGGGAATACCGCAACGGGTTCAGAACCGCATCTTCGAGCGCTTCTACACGGCCGACAAGGCCGGCGGCTCCGGACTCGGGCTGGCGATCGCCAGCGAGCTCGCGCAGCGCATGGAGGGACGGATCACGATCAGCTCGAGCCGCCGCTTCACCGCCTTCACCCTCGACCTGCCGCCATCCGCGGTCGGGGACGAACAGCGCCCCACCGCCGGCCTCGCCAAGGCGCCGGCGTGAACTCGCGCCTGGGGCTCGGCGCCCTGCTGCTGTTTCTGACGCTGCTCGCCGGCTGCGGCGCCGGTGACGGTGGTGGCGAGACCGACTCGACCGCCCGGGCGCCGGCGCAGTCCCAGCGGACGCCGCAGGTGATCGTCGCAGCGGCCGACAGCGGCTTCGACGCCGCCAGCGTCTACCGCGAGGCCGCCCCCGGTGTGGTCACGATCCGTTCCGTCTTCGGCGAGAGCGCCGGCGCTGCCGAGGGCTCGGGCTTCGTCCTCAACGAGGACGGGGAGATCGTCACCAACGCCCACGTCATCACCGAGGAATCGAGCGGCGCCCGCCAACCGGCCAAGGAAGTCTTCGTCGAGTTCCCCGACCGCAACGTGGTCGCGGCCGAGATCGTCGGCTTCGATCCCTTCGTCGACGTAGGCCTGCTGAGGATCGAGCCCGACGGCTTCACCCTGCACCCGCTGGAGCTCGGCGACGAGGCCGACATCGATGTCGGCCAACCGGTGGCGGCGATCGGCAGTCCCTTCGGCGAGCAGCAGTCGCTCTCGAGTGGGATCGTCTCGGCGACCGACCGCTCGGTCAAATCGCTGACCCAGTTCCAGATCGAGGGAGCGATCCAGACCGATGCCTCGATCAATCCCGGCAACTCGGGTGGGCCGCTGCTCGATGCGGCAGCTCGCGTTATCGGCATCAACCAGCAGATCGAGACCAACTCCGGGGCCAACGACGGCGTCGGCTTCGCGGTTCCGATCTCAGCGGTCAAGCGCTCGGTCGCCCAGCTCGAGCAGGACGGCGGCGTCGAATACGCCTACATCGGCGTCTCCAGCCAGGCCCTCTACCCGCAGCTGGCCGACAAGCTCGGCCTCGACACCACCTATGGCGGCCTGCTGGCCGAGGTCGTCCCCGGAGGACCCGCCGAGGAGGCGGGTCTCGAGGGCGGTGACGACAAACTGCGCTTCCAGGCGGGCGAATACCGCACCGGCGGTGACGTCATTCTCGAAGCCGGGGGCCAGAAACTCGTCGAGCCAGACGATCTATCTCGCTTCGTCGCCTTCCATGAGCCGGGTGAAAAGGTGACGCTGACCATCCTCCACGACGGCGAGAGGAAACGCGTGGAGGTCACTCTGGACAAGCGTCCCGACAGCGCTGGCGGCGGCTAGCCGCCTATCTGCCGCCAAGCCGTGTAGAACTCCGGCCTTGCTTCAGGAAGTCGCCCTTGGCCAGAAGTCCCTCACCGACTACACCCACATAGTCGGCAAAGACCTGATCGAGCGCATCCGCGAGCTGTCGGAGCCGCTGAAGGGGAAGCGGGTCCTGCACGTCAGCGCCACCGCCTTCGGCGGCGGCGTCTCGGAGATCCTCTACACGATCGTGCCGCTGATGCGCGACGTCGGCCTCGACGCCCACTGGCACGTGATCTTCGGCAAAGAGGAGTTCTTCAACGCCACCAAGCTGCTCCACAACTCGCTGCAGGGGGCGAAGGAGACGCTGAGCGAGGAGCAGTGGCAGCTGTTTGACGAGATCAACCAGATGAATGCCGAAGGGCTGGAAGGCGAGTGGGACGCGGTGATCGTCCACGACCCGCAGCCGATCGGGCTGCGGCGGGGCGCGCTCGACAAGGGCCGGCGCTGGATCTGGCGCTGCCACATCGACCTCTCGACGCCGAACCCGGCGCCGATCGCCCGCCTGCTGCCGCTGATCGACGAGTACGACGCAACTGTCTGGCACCTGCCGGACTACGTGCCGGATGGGATCGACCACGGCCATGACGGCGTCAACATCATCCCGCCGGCGATCGACCCGCTCTCGCCGAAGAACATGGCCTTCTCGCCCGACGACGCCGCCTTCGTCTCCCGTCAGTTCGGAATCGACCCCGACCGGCCGCTGCTCACCCAGGTCTCCCGCTTCGATCCTTGGAAGGACCCGATCGGCGTGATCGACGCCTACCGGGAGGTGACCGCGCAGGTCCCCGAGGCACAGCTGGCGATGGTCGGCTCGATGGCCACCGACGATCCCGAGGGCCGCGAGTACTTCCAGAAGACCTTCGAATACGCGGATGCAGATCCGGACATCAAGATCCTCAGCAACCTCAACAACGTCGGCGCGATCGAGGTCAACGCCTTTCAGTCGCAGTCGGACGTCTGTCTGCAGAAGTCGATTCGCGAGGGCTTTGGCCTGACCGTCACCGAGGCGCTCTGGAAGGGGCGGCCGACCGTGGCCGGCAACGTCGGCGGCATCCCGCTGCAGATCGAGGACGGCGTCGGCGGCTTCCTCGTCAACTCGCCGTCGGAGTGCGCCCAGCGCTGCCTCGAGATCCTCGCCGATCCCGAGCTCGGCAAGGACCTCGGGCGCGCCGGCAAGGAGCACGCCCGCCGCGAGTTCCTCTCGCCGCGGCTGCTGCGCGACTGGCTCGGGCTGCTGACCGACATCGACACCTGATCGCCCCGGGTCCGTAACCTCTGCGGCGTGGATTCCTCGCCGTTGATCATCGTCTCGAACCGGGGGCCCGCCCAGTTCGAGCGCGACGAAGGGGGCGAGCGGACCGTGCGGCGCGGCGGCGGCGGCCTCGTCACCGCCCTTTCCGGCCTCGTCTCCCACCGCGACGCGCTCTGGATCGCCTCGGCGATGACCGACGAGGACGTGGCCGTCTCCGAGGAGAAGGGCGGCCCGGTCGAGCTCTCGATCGATGGCATCGACTACCGCGTGCTGCTGGTCGGCAGCGATGCCGAGGCCTACGACCGCTTCTACAACGTGATCGCCAACCCGATCCTCTGGTTCATCCAGCATTACCTCTGGGACCTCTCCAACGCCCCGGACATCCGCCAGGAGGAGCTCGACGCCTGGGACCTCGGCTACCAGGCGGTCAACCGCGACATCGCGGCCGCGGTGCTGGGCCAGATCGAAGATCAAGAGCGGCCGCTGGTGATGCTCCACGACTACCACCTCTACACCGCCCCGGGAATGATCCGCGAGCAGCGGCCCGACGTCTTCCTCCACCACTTCGTCCACATCCCCTGGTCGCAGCCGGACAGCTGGCGCATCCTCCCCGGCCGCATCCGCGAGGCGCTCTTCCAGGGCATGCTGGCCAACGACATCATCGGCTTCCACACCCACGCCTACTGCATCAACTTCCTGCGCTGCTGCGACGAACTGCTCGAGGCCGACGTCGACTACGTGCAGGGGGAAGTGCGCCACGCCCGCGGCAGGACGCTGGCCCGCGCCTACCCGCTCTCGATCGACGCCCAGCGACTGCAGCGGGCGGCGGAGTCGCCGGAGGTAGCGGAGGCCGAGCGCGAGGTGCTGGAGCGCCGGCGCAAGCACCTGATCATCCGCGTCGACCGCGCCGACCTCTCGAAGAACGTCCTGCGCGGCTTCACCGCTTTCGACACCTTCCTCACCCAACACCCGGAGTTCCGCGAAGAGGTCACCTTCATCGCCCACCTGCAGCCCTCGCGCCAGGACGTGCCCGAGTACGCCGAGTACCTGGAGCGGATCGAGGCCCTGGTCGCGGTCGTCAACCACCGCCACGGCACCACCGACTGGATGCCGATCGACCTCAAGATCTACGAGAACTTTCACGATGCCGTCGCCCGCTACAAGCACTTCGACCTGCTGATGGTCAACTCGCTCTTCGACGGCATGAACCTGGTCGCCAAGGAGGCGCCGGCGGTCAACACCCGCAACGGCGTCCTCATGCTCTCCGAGAACACCGGCTCGCACGAGGAGCTGTCCGACTGCGCCCTCTCCGTCAACCCGTTCGACATCCAGGAGCAGGCCGACGCGATCTACCGAGCCCTGACCATGGACCCCGAGGAGCGGCGGCTGCGATCTGAGCGTCTGAAGGAGATCATCCACGCGCGGAACCCGGGGGACTGGGTGGATGACCAGCTGCGGGATATCGAAGAGGTGCGGGCGGCTTTGGCGTAGAGGGCCGGGAGGGCGGGGACCCCCCTCCTCTCTCAACTTGCTCGGGTGGGGCGTGCCCCCGCAGTCCTAGGTTCGGACAACCGAGAAGTACAAGCCGTTCGGAGGGGGGTCCCCGCCCTCCCGGCGTCTGCGGCAAGCTCGCTTTGGGAGCTTGCTGACCTTGGGCCGTGGGGGAGAGATCGACCGTGTTGGCGACTTGGGTCGAGGTGGGCGGAGTTCGGATTCGTTGGAAGGGGCTTGGGAAGGTCGCCGCGGTCGCCGGCGCCAGCCTGGTCGCGCTGCAGGTGCTGCCGTCGCTGCTGCGCCCGCCCGAAGCGCCGCCGTTGGAGTCCGATGTCGGGCTGCCACGAATCGAGGTCCGGCGCGGGGCAGAGCCGACGCCTACTCGGGCGGGTGCTGCGCCGATACGTCCCATTGCACAACCAGCAGCTCGCAAAAAGGGGCGGGAGCGCCCAAAGCGACCAGCGGAAACGTCGGCGCTCCCCACTCCGCCGCCTCCTTCTCCCGAACCGAGCCCACCGCCACCGCCCGAACCCCCGCCAGCTCCCAGCGAGCCCCCCACGCCGGCGCCTCCTCCTCCAGCGAATGACGGCTCGGTGGAGTTCGCCCCGCGCTGACCAGAGGGTGGGATACCCCTCCGAACGGCTTGTACTTCTCGGTTGCCCGAACCTGGGACTGCCGGAGCACACCCCACCCGAGCAAGTTGAGAGAGGAGGGGTATCCCACCCTCTGGTCTCCCCACCCAGGCCGAACTCCACCGCTATAGTCCCTCGCCGTTTTGGCCGCACCACGCGAATACGAGCTGGTCCTGATGCTGGACCCCCAGTTGGACGCCCCCGCTCGCGACGGGCTGGCGCAGGACGCCCGCGGCCAGATCGAGGCTTCCGGCAGCCTCAAACACGAGAACAGCTGGGGCCTGCGCAAGATGGCCTACGAGATCGACAAGCGCACCGAGGCCGACTACCGCTGGTTCCGCTTCGAGGCGCCCAGCGAGCTGCTCGACTCGCTCGACCACAACCTGAAGATCGCCGACGGCGTCCTCCGCTTCCGCATCTTCAAAGTCGACGCCGACACGCCGGTGATCGTGCCCCCGGCCGTCGGCGCGGCCCCGGCACCGCGCGAGCGCAGTGCGACCGGCGCCCGCGAGGATCGCGGCGACTCCGCCGGCGATTCCGACGAGTAAACGCCCCCTCCGCCGCCGCTCTTTGCGAGGAATGCCCTCTTCGCGGGGGAGAGGTCGCGCCGCCGCCGCTCTTAGACTGGAATTCAACCAGCGAACTTCAGAGGAGTGAGTGCCTTGGCAGCTTCGAACGTAAACGTGGTGGTCATCACCGGGAACCTGACCCGGGATCCCGAGCTGCGGCACACCGGGGGCGGGACGCCGATCTGCGAGCTCCGCGTCGCCGTCAACAGCCGCCGCAAAGACCAGAGCGGGCAGTGGGTCGACAAGCCCAACTACTTCGACGTCGTGGTTTGGGGCGCGCAGGGCGAGAATTGCGCCACCTACCTCTCGAAGGGCCGCCCGGTCGCGGTTGAGGGCCGGCTCGACTGGCGCGAGTGGGAGGCCAAAGACGGCAGTGGCAAACGGCAGGCGGTCCAGATCGTCGCCAACACGGTCCAGTTCCTCGGCTCCCGCGACGGTTCCGGCGGCGGTGGCAACAGCAACGGCGGCGAGAGCTTCGCCCCGAGCAGCGACGTTCCCGCCGACACCTCCGACTTCGAGGGCGCCGCAGCGCCTTCGGGCGGCGGCAGCGAAGACGACATTCCCTTCTAGCCAGACGCCGCGTGAGGGCGTCCGGCGGCGTCTGGGCGCGGGTCTGTAGCATCACGCGTCGCGATGGCTAGAGCAAGAGAGAGTTCCTCGGACAACAAGCGCGGCAGGCGGGGCGCCGACCGTGCGCGTCCCCGCAAGTACACGCGGGTCAACGCCGAAGTCGTCGATTACAAGGATCTCGGCCTGCTGCGGCGCTTCCTCTCCGACAAGGGGAAGACGCGCGGCCGGCGCGTCACCGGACTTTCCCGCCGTCACCAGCGACAGCTCTCGGTGGCGGTGAAGCGGGCGCGCGAAATCGCCCTGCTGCCGTACGTCGGAGAGCGCTGATGGCTGAAGCCATCCTGCTCCAGGACGTCGAGTCGCTCGGCGAACGCGGTCAGGCGATCGACGTCGCCCCCGGCTACCTGCGCAACTACTTGATTCCGCGCAAACTGGCCCAGCCGGCGACGCCGGGAGCACTGGAGGAAGCGCAGCGCCGCCGCGAGACCGCCGAAAAAGCCGAGAAAGCCCGGACCGAGCGCGAAGCCCAAGCCGCCGGCCTGCTCTCCAAGACCGTCATCACGATTCACCAGCGAGCGGGCGAGGACGGCAAGCTGTTCGGCTCGGTCGGCGCCAAGGAGATCGTCGACGCTCTCCGCGACGCTCGCGACCTGCGCATCGACAAACGCAAGGTTCGGCTCGAGCAGCCGCTGCGCGAGGTCGGCACCTTCATGGTGGAGATCGAGCTTGCCGACGGCACCGTCGCCGCGGTCAAGACGATCATCAGCGAGGAGAAGTAGCCCGCCCTCGGCGCAGCGTGAGCCGCCGGCGTTAGGCTCGGCTCGTGTCGCCACGATTGCCCACCCGTCTCAGCCGCCGGGCGAGAGCCCGGACGCGCCTCGGCTGGGCCCACTCGGAGCGGGCGACCGTGGGCCTCGCCGTGGTTGCGCTCGCCGGCTCCGGCACGGTGGTCGCCGGCCAGTTCAGCCGCCTGCTGCGTCGCCGGCGGCACGAGCGCGAGAACAACGAGCCCCTGATCGAAGCGGCGCCAGCGGCGGCGATCGACACGGTTGGGGTCGCGGTCCGCGGCTATACCGAGGCGCCGCGCAGCGAAGCGGTCCTCTTCAACCTGCTCGGTGGCTTCCTCGGGGCGTTCGCCCTCGTCCGCCTTTCGACCTGGGGCATCCGCGACAGCTGGGGGCCCTTCCACAACGTCAGCATCGGCGGCCGCCACATCCACCACTTCGTGCCCGGCATCCTGATTGCCTTCGCCTCCGGCACCGCAGCCCTCCTCACCGACGACGACGAGCTCGAGCAGCGCCTCGCCGTCCCAATGGGCGCCGGCATCGGCCTGACCTTCGACGAGGCCGCCCTGCTCCTGGACCTCCGCGACGTCTACTGGACCCGCGAAGGCCTGCTCAGCGTCCAGCTCAGCTTCGGCGCCGCCGCGATCCTCAGCGTCGCCATCCTCACCCTCCGCATGCTCCGCCGCGGCGAGCACAAGCAGGAGGAGGAGGGGCTGATCCCGCCGTCGTAACCGAAGTGTCAATTCTTTTCCACGGCATTTGCAAGTAAGCGCGACGTGTCCGCATGGGGGCTCGGCTAGCTTGGGTTGACGAGGTTCTGCCGCCGCCGCGGGGCCTTAACTAGACATCGATGCCGCAGCCAACGTCAACTCACGTCCCGCCGCAGAACATCGAGGCGGAGGAATCGGTCTTGGGGGCGATGCTGGTCGCCGAGCCGACGCTGACCCGGGTGATCGACGAGGTCAAGCTCAACGCGGCCGACTTCTACCTCGATCGCCACCGAGCGATCTTCGAGTGCATTCACGACCTCTACGCGGTGGCGAAGCCGGTCGACGAGCTCAGCGTCAGCGAGGCGCTGACGCAGCGCAACAAGATCGACGAGGCCGGGGGCAAGCACTACGTTTCCGAGCTGGCGGCAAAGGTCCCCGCCGCCGGCAACGCCAAGCACTACGCCGAGATCGTTCAGCAGAACTCGCTGCTGCGGCGGCTGCTCGGGGCCGGCCAGGAGATCCAGGGCTGGGTCAACGAGCGCGCCGGAGAACCGCGCGAGCTCTCCGAGCGAGCCGAGAAGCTGCTCTTCGAAGTCGCCCACAAAGAGCAGGCGAGCGACTTCCGCATCCTCGGCGACATCCTCCACGACGAGGTCGACCGGCTCGAGAAGCTCTCGACCGGGGAGACCGAGCTGACCGGCACCCCCGCCGGCTTCCGCGACATCGACGCGATCACCGGCGGCTTCCAGCCGGGCAACCTGATCATCGTCGCCGCGCGCCCGGCGATGGGCAAGTCGGCGCTGGTCGCCAACATCGCCGAAAACGTGGCGGTGAAACGGAACATGCCGGTTGCCTTCTTCTCGCTCGAGATGTCGGAGGTCGAGCTGGCGCAGAGGTTCATCGCCTGCCGGGCGCGGATCTCCGGCGACAAGCTGCGCAAGGGCCAGGTCTCCGAACGCGACTGGCCGAAGGTGGTGCGCGCCTGCAACGAACTGGAGGAGGCGCCGCTCTGGTTCGACGACTCCTCCGACCTCGGCATCCTCGACCTGCGGGCGAAGGCGCGGCGCCTGCACGCACAGGAACAGGAGCGCGGCGGCCTCGGCATGGTGATCGTCGACTACATGCAGCTGATGCGCTCCGACGACCCGCGCGCCAACCGGGTCGAGCAGGTCGGGCAGATGAGCCGCGGGCTGAAGATCCTCGCCCGCGAGCTGGAGGTGCCGGTGGTGGCGATCTCCCAGCTCTCGCGCGCGCCGGAGCAGCGGACGCCACCGAAGCCGCAGCTCTCCGATCTGCGCGAGTCGGGGCAGCTCGAGCAGGACGCCGACGTCGTCGCCTTCCTCTTCCGCGAGGACTACTACCGCGACCCCGACGACGAGCCGGACGGCCTCGCCGACCTGATCATCGCCAAGCACAGGAACGGCCCGATCGGGACCAGGAAGCTGGTCTTCCTCGACCGCTTCCCCAAATTCGCCGACTTCTCCGGCCAGGAAGCGCCGATCGAGCAGCCGGCCGGCGAGGCTCCGCCGCTGGCCGACGCCAGTGCCGCAGGGCCTGACTTCTAATGCCGGCGATCGCCCGCTCAGAGCCCTTCCGCGAACAGGCTTGCCCGCTCGGCGTCTGCGACGGATCCGGCTGGATCCTCGGCCCCGAAGACGTCGCCCGGCCCTGCGAGTGCCGCGAGGCGCGGCTGCGTCGCGGCCGCAACCGCGGCGTCGCCTCGGTTATCCCACGCAAGTTCCAGGGCGTGTCTTTCGACCGGCCGCCGATCAGCGACATGGCTCGGGACTTTCAGGCTCGTGGCGCAGTCGACGAGATACGGAGCTACCTAGACAACCTCGATGAGAACCTCGCCGAAGGCCGGGGGGTTTGGCTCTTTGGAGACCCCGGTACCGGAAAGACCACGCTGGCGATGCTCGTCTCGAAGATCGCTCTCGAGAGGAACCATTCCGTTGCGATCTACTCGCTGCCGAAGCTGCTGGCCCGCATCCGCCGGACCTACGATGCCGAACCGGGAGGGGACTCCTACCTCACCTTTTTCGAGCGGCTGACCTCCGTCGATCTGCTCCACATCGACGACCTCGGCGCCGAGAAGCGCTCCGACTGGGTGCTGGAGCAGCTCTACGCCCTGATCAACGAGCGCTACGAGGCACAGCGGTCCATCCTCCTCACCACCAACCTCGATGAGCCCGAGCTCAAAGAGCAGATCGGCCAGCGGACCGTCTCGCGCCTGGTGGAAATGTGCGGCACCTGCATGATTCCGATGCACGGCGACGATCGTCGCGAACCGATGCAGGCCGTCGCAAAGCTGAACCGGGATCTACCCGGCGCCGAGCTCTAGCGAGCGTCGACCGCGCGAGCCATCAGATCGACACTCTCCCGAGCTTCGGCCCGCGCGAACGCGCTTTGCCTGCGCGCCCGTCACAATCCCAACGCTCATGCCAGGCGTGGTCATAGTCGGTGCCCAGTGGGGCGACGAGGGGAAGGGGAAGATCACCGATCTGCTCGCGAAGCGGGCATCGATGATCGTGCGCTTCCAGGGCGGCAACAACGCCGGCCACACGATCGTGCGCGAGGGCAGGGAGTTCAAGTTCCACCTGATCCCCTCGGGGATCCTCTACTCCGACAAGGCCTGCGTCATCGGCAACGGCGTCGTGCTCGACCCGGCCGTGCTGCTGGGGGAGATCGACGGGCTCAAACGCCAGGGGATCGATGTCGGCAACCTGCGCATCTCCGCCAATGCCCACCTGATCATGCCCTACCACGTGCTGCTCGACACGGCGGGCGAGACGAAGCTGGGGAAGCTCTCGATCGGCACCACCCGCCGCGGCATCGGTCCCTGCTACGCCGATAAGGCGCTGCGTCTCGGGATCAGGGTTCAGGACCTGCTCGACGAGAAGATCCTGCGGACCAAGATCCGCGCCGCCCTGGAGCCGAAGCAGCAGGCGCTGCGCGAACTCTCGGTGCAGCGCCGCAAGCTGCGCAAGGAAGCCGGCGAGGAGGCGGAGAAGGACGAGGCGGCCGCCGGCGTGCCGGACCCCCGCCTCGACCTGCACACGATGACCGAGGAACACGTCAACTTCGGCCACCGGCTCGAGCCTCACATCGCCGACACCGCGAAGCTCTGCTGGGACATGCTCGACGCCGATCGCACCGTGATCTTCGAGGGCGCGCAGGCGACGCTGCTCGACCTCGACCACGGCACCTATCCCTTCGTCACCTCCTCCAACCCGATCGCCGGCGCCGCCTGCGTCGGCGCGGGGGTCGGGCCGACAGACATCGACGAGGTCTGGGGCATCGCCAAGGCCTACGCCACGCGGGTCGGGGCGGGGCCCTTTCCGACCGAGCTCGAAGACGAGGTCGGCGAGCACATGGTCGAGCGTGGCCACGAGTTCGGGACCACCACCGGGCGGCGGCGGCGTTGCGGCTGGATGGACCTGATCGCCCTGCGCTATGCGGTGCGCCTCAACCGCATGGACTCGCTGGCGATCACCAAGCTCGACGTGCTGAGCGGCATCGGCCCGCTGCGGGTCGCGGTCCGCTACCGCTCCAAGGAAGGGGCCGTGCTCGACAGCTTCCCCTACCACCAGTCGATCCTCCACTCGGCCACTCCCGAGTACGAGGAGCTGCCTGGGTTCGACGACGATCTCAGCGACTGCCGCGAGGAGGCGAACCTGCCTCGGGCGGCCCGCGATTACCTTGGCTTCATCTCCGAGTTCGTCGGCGTGCCGGTTCGCCTGGTCGGGGTCGGGCCGGACCGCGACCAGACCGTCTGGATCGACTCTTAGGGAAACACGCTCGGCTCCAGCGCGCCGACCTTCCACTCGCCGTTCTCCTCGAGCATCGACACGAAGTAATCGGCGCCCTTGGGGCCGTGGTAGAGAGCGAAGCCGCGCTCGCCCTCTACCCGCAGGCTGTCGATCTCGCCGGTCAGCGTGCTGGCGCGAGTGGAAGCCGGCACTCCGGCAATGAGGAAGGAGAGGATCTCCCCGCAACCTTTGCCTTGAAGCTGCGGCGAGCGGGACGCGAGCTCTTCCAGTGGCTTCACCGCCGCTTCGGCCAGGTAGGCGCATGCCGCCGCCAGGTCGTCGTCGGCGCGCGCCTGCAGGTAGCCGGTCAGTGCCGCGCTCGCCGCTTCGCGCTCCGACGCGTCGGCCTCCTCGCCAAAGTTCTGAATGCTGTTGTCGCCGCCCGGGGTGCGAAAGCTGGAACTTCCTCCTTCCGGCGAGGAACCCGCGTCGTCGGAAGCCGAACCGTTCGAGTCATCCTGCTTCTGTGCGGCGCCGGTCTCACCGGCCGCCGCGGCCGGCTTCCTCGTCTCGGTCGGGGCCGCGGCGCCGGTGCTCGAATCGGTCGAGTCACCGTTTCCACAGGCGCCGAATCCGGTCGCCATCAGAGCAACGACCACGGTCGCGAGCAGCAGTTTCCTAACCTCCCTCATAGCCGCTGAGAATTCTATGCAGAATCCCGCCTCTGCTCTACAGTCAAAGGGTGGCTTCCAGCAAACGCGCCACCAAGCTGAACGAGCGGTTGCCGAGGGGGAGACACGGCTTGCCGAGGGAGGCAGTGACCGAATCCCAGCGCAACCGGATCCATCAGGCGATGATCGAGGTGGTCTCCGAGCGCGGTTATCCGGACACTCGCGTGGTTGACGTGATCGGCGTGGCCGGCGTCTCGCGCAAGACCTTTTACGAACTCTTCGACAGCAAGGAGGACTGCTTCCTCGCCGCCTACGACGTGCTGCTCGGCAACCTGCTGGGCGACACCGCGGAAGGCTTCGAGACGAAACAGGGCGCGCCCTGGGCAGAGCGCATCGCCGCCGGGCTCGGTGCCCTGCTGGACCACCTTGCCGAGCATCCCGACGAGGCCCGCTTCGCGATCGTCGAGGTGCTGGCGGCGGGGCCCAAGGCCCTCGCCCGACGCGACGCCGCACTTCGCCAGTTCACCGGCTTCCTCGAGTCCGGTCGCACCGAGACGTCGGTCGAGCTGCCGGGAATCACCTCGCTCTCGCTGGTCGGCGGCATCAACGAGCTGCTCTACAGCGAGATCCTGCACGGGGCAGCCGCGCGGCTGCCCAGCCGTCTGCCCGACCTCATGTTCTGGGTGACGCTGCCGTTCCTCGGCGCCGAGGGCGCCGCCGCCGAGCGCGAGCGGGTGCGCCTGTCGATGCTCGAGCGCTGACCAAGGCTGCATTAAGCCGCTCTTTTCCTCGCTCCGAGGGTTTATTCAAATAGCCAGGGTGGTAGTTTGAGCCGCTGGAGGGAAGTTCCACGCAAGCTTTCGACGGCTAGTGCCCTGGACGGGCGGCCGCAAAGGAGAGACATAGGGATATGCGCAAGTATCTGGTTCTAACGATGGCCCTCGGGGCGCTGACCGCGCTCACCGTGACCGGCCTCGCAACTGCGGAGACGCCGGTGAAAGTCCGCGCGGGCAACCTCGAACTCACTTTCAACGGCGGCTTCACCCCGAAGGCGCTGCCAAAGAACAAATTCGCGCCGATCACGCTCAACGTCTCGGGCAAAATCCGCACCGTCGACGGGACGCATCCGCCGGCGATGAGGGAGTTCGTCTTCGACACCGACAAGAACGGCGCGGTCAACGTCAAAGGTCTGCCCAAATGCTCGGCCGCCAAACTGCAGTCGCGTGACACCAAGGCCGCCGAAGCCGCGTGTAAAACCGCGATCATCGGCAGTGGCCAGGCGACCGCTGGCATCTCGTTCCCCGAACAGCCTGAAATCCCGGCCACCAGCAAAATCATCGCCTTCAACGGCGG
This sequence comes from uncultured Actinomycetes bacterium, assembly GCA_963832065.1. GTDB lineage: Bacteria > Actinomycetota > Thermoleophilia > Solirubrobacterales > 70-9 > VAYN01. Next base: position 310,576 of record CAWHSV010000007.1, on the reverse strand, counting down.
TTTCGCAGGTGGGACCACCACGATCTACATCCACGCCTACCTGACCGTGCCGACCCCGGCCGCGATCGTCACCACGGTGAAAACCAAGAAAAGCGGCTTCGGTCTCCAGTCGATCGCCTCGATTCCGAAGATCGCCGGCGGCAATGGCTCGGTGAAGGACTTCAACCTGACGATCAATAAAAAAGGTGTCCTTTCCGCCAAATGCCCCAACGGCAAGATCAAAGCCAAAGGCACGGCGAAATTCGAAGATGGCACCGTCGCCAAAGCCGAAGTCATCCGCACCTGCACCCCGAAGGGCTAGGTAGCGCACCCAGCCTTTCAGGACAGGCAAGGTTTCGAGAAGGGCGGCCGCAAGGCCGCCCTTCTTTATGCCCAGTTACTCGCCCGTCTGTTCGAACGTCTGCTGGTACGTCGTGGCGGGCCCGCTGCCGTAAATCGGGTTGAAGGGGGCTTGCTGGGTGCAGCCGGGGGCTGGGGTGGCGCTGGTACTCGACTGACCGCCAAACGCGTACTGCTTCAGGCGGGTGAAGAATTCTTCGGCTTCTTTGACGTCGCCTTTTTTGGTGCGTTCTTTGAAGGCCGAGTTATTCGGCGTTTCCGGGTCGATCGTCGCATTGATACCGGAGGTGCACTGACGGGTATCGAAGCTTGGCAGGCCGGCGGCCACACCTTCTGCCCATTTCGGTGGGCTGTAGGCGCTATTGCGGTTGGTCGTCAGCCGGCTGCCATAGGTCGCCAGGGTTTCGGGATTTATCGGCCCCATCGTGCGGAGGTAATTGAGCTGCTCGCCCTGGCTGTTTTCGATCGGCAACTCGCCGCTGAAGGTCGCTGCCAGGTTGCCGAACAGGCTGGCGATCTCGCCTTTGTAGAGATCGAGGCCGGTGAGCAACGGATTGAGATTGCGCAGGAAGGGGTCGACGGCGCGCAGCAGCGGCGGAAACTCGTCACGGAAGAATTTGCGCAGGGCCGGGAAACCGGTGGGGGCTCGTGCGATCACCGGCGCCAGGCCTTCGAAGAAGCCTTTGGCTTCCGGCGCCAAATTGGCGAAGGCAATCAGCGTCGGCGACAACTCTTCGGCGGCTGGGACGAGCTGGCGCATCAGCGGGTTGGCGTTGACGGCGAAGGTCCTGAGCCGGTTCAGGGTCAGCCTCGACTCGTCCTGGAAGGTGGGAAAGGCGCGGAACAGCGCTTCGATGTCGCGGTCGCGCCTGGCGGTGGTCTGGAAGACGGCATCCGAGCTCTGGATCAAGCTCGCCAGCTGGCCTTCGCGCCCGCGCAATGCCCGGAAGGTGGTGGCGCCGTTGCGGAATAGCTGGCCGATGGCGAGGCGCTGGGTATCGAGCACGCGGAAGAGTTTGTCGAGCTCGCTGAAGGTCGGTTCGAACTCGCCGATCGCGTAGGAGAGCCCCTGCCCCTGGCCGGCGATCGCGATCGCGCTTTCCTGCATCCAGGTCTGGAACGCGGCCTGGGTCTCCGGGTCGAAGGTGCGGAAGATCTCGTCGAGCTGAACCGATTCGGCGATGTTCGCCTCTGGCACCGTGCCGCCGTCCGCCAGCTCGGGGCCGTCCTTCGAGCCTGGGGTCAGTTCGATGTAGGTCTCGCCGAGCAAGGTCTTGGTGCGCAGGATCGCCCGCGTCGACTTTGGCAGCGGGCCGTACTTGTTGTCGATCTCAACCGTCGCCAGCGCCTGCCTGCCGTTGGGCGCTAGCTCGATGGTCCGCACTTTGCCGACGTTGACCCCGGAGATACGCACGTCGGACTGTTCGGCCAACTGCGTCGCCTCGTTGAAAGGAACCTTGACCTCGTAGGGCTTCGCCCGAAACGGCGTCGGCCCACCAAAGGTGACCCAGAGGAAGAGCAGGATGCCGAAGCAGGACAGCGCGAAGGCGGCGATGACCAGGAGCTGCCCCGTACTGGGCGCGCGCTTGCTCACGGTTTTTCTCCCAGGTACTCGCAGAAGCCGGTAGGCGATTTCGAGAAAGGAATTTCTTCTTTCCTCGGGACATTGACCGCCTGCAGAAGGGTCTTCAGGAAGGGCCGTTCGTTGGCGAATGCGTAGCCGAGACTGGCGCCCGTGCAGGCTGATCTCAACCAAGCCTCGTAATACGGGGCCGCCGGCATCCTGCAGGTTGAAGGCCGTGTTGAAATTATGGTTGAGCCAGGGGAGATAGAAGAGATAGCTCTCCCTTGAGCCTTTCGGCTTGTAGGCCAGCTCGTTGAGGAAGCTGTTGAACCCGCCCAGCGAGTTGCCGAAGCCCCGGACGGTCTTCTCCAGGGGGCCGGAGCCTTCGTTGAGGTGCGACAACACGGGGCGGATCTGTCGCGTGAAGGGGCGAATCTGATCGCGAATCGGCGCCGTCGTCTGCCTGAAGAGCTGCGCGGTCGCGTCGAAGGCCGGGACCGAGGCCTGCGCTTGCGGAATCAGGCCGGTCAGCGCCGGGTAGGCGACGTCGGAGAAGCGCTTGGAGCTTGCGAGGGCGGAGTTGCCGGCCCGCAGCGCCGCCGGAAATTCGCGCAGCGAATCCTGGATTGCCTGCTGTTGATTGGCGAAGTCGCCGAGGGCGGCGTCGGAGGCGGTGACGAAGCGCTTGATCTCGGCGTCGCGGCGACCGAGCTCCGTCGTCAGTCGACCGAAGTTGTGGATCACGCCGGCGAGAGCAACGTGCCGTTGTGCCACCGCTTTGTTGAGCTTGGCGACGTAGTGGACGAAGGGCTGGAAGCGACGGAGCGCGTTCGAGGCCTGCTTGCCGCGGCCGCCGAGGCCCTGGGCGCCGCCGGCGACGAGCAGCTGGATGTACTGGCGGGTGTCGGCGTCGAGCGTGGCGAGGAAAGCTTCGAGGTTGGTATTCGGTTCGGTCTGGGTCAGCGTGAAGTGGGCCCCGTCCTCGATCGACTTCCTGCCGTTGCCAGGCTCGATCTCGACGATCATGTCGTTCAGCCCCGTTTTCGGTCGCAGCAGGAAGCTGGCGTTGGGGTGGATCAATTCCATGTACTCGGGTTGGATGTCCATCCCGACCACCGCGTGACCCTCTTCGAGATCGACCGACGTGACCTTGCCGATTTCGATCCCGGCGATGTCAACTGACTGACCCTGACCGGGCGTCACCGCCTGGGCGGTCGAGAACTCCGCTGAGATGTGCTCGAATTCTTCGCCCACCAGCGGCAGCCACGACGGCAGCGAGGCTTTCTGCTGGGTGAAGATGCCGAGCATCATCACGATCCCGGCGAAAGCGAGGACGAAGATCGCGATCGTGTCTTTGCGACGGCCGCGAGCCTGGCGCGAGAGCCAGGCGCGGAAGTGCCGCCAGCGGTTGACTTTGGGCGCCGGCTCGCTCATGGGTTCACCCCCGCAGGTGACGGCGAGGGGGGTCCGACTTGCCCCAGCGGCCCGTTGACGTCTGGCACGGGGTTCGAGTCGCAGCGCACATCGGGCCTCAGCGGAGGCCTGCCGCCAAGCTGCGGCTGAGTGCCGAGGGGCGCTTCGATCGTATGGGCGTAGTTGATCTGATCGGTGATCGTGTCAGGGTTCCCCTGGGGGTTCGGTTCTCCTACCAGCACCGGGCCACCCCCGACCTGGGCCCGAATATAGGGGCCATTGCCATCGAAGTTCTGGCCAGCTCCGGCAAAATTGGCGAAGGCGTAGAGGAACTCTCGGTAGTTGGGGCCGCCGGTGCTGAAGCGGTCTTCGATCGTCTGATCGAAGGTGGGGGCCATCACCTGGGTCGTGCAGAGGCTGAGCCGGTTGAGCTGCGGCAGCGCGATCGCCCTGCCCGCCTGAGCGGCGCCGGCGAGACCAGGAGTGGATTCGGCGAGCAGCCTGGCGGTGCCGCCGGCCTCTTTGCCCGAAAGCAGCGGTCGCGTCTGGGCCAGCCACGGTTTCGAGGCGCTGATCAGCTCCGGCAGCTCCGCCACCGCCGGGGTGAACGCGATCGCATAGGTGCGCAGCGGCGGCAGGGTGCGGTTGAGGCTGACGAAGGAGGCGCGAGCGGTGCGCAGGGTCGGCGCAAGCAGGTTGATCGTGGTCGAGAGATTGGCCGACTGGGTCGCGAGCGCCCCGGTGAAGACGTTGAAGTTGTCGATCAGCCCCTGCAGGTCGGCCTCGCGGCTGGCAAAGGCGCCGAAGGTGCGACCGGCGCCTGCAACCAGGCGCGAGAGATCGCGCTGCTGGGTACCGAGGAAGGCGTCGGTTACCTGGGCGCTGTAGCGGCCGGCATCGCCGCCGTATTTGAGCGCTCCGTTGAGGGCTTCGCCTCCGGTCCGTCCTTTGACCTCAGGCAGCTGGGTCGCGTCTTCGGCGGCGCTCGGCTCATGCGTCAGCGCCGTGCCGAAGCCCTCCAGAAAACGGCTGAGATCTGCTCGCACCGGGGACTGCAACGCCGTCAGCACCTCGTCGATCTGCACCGCGGTGGAGGTGCGGCTGACCGGGATCGTCCCGCCGCTGGCAAGGTCCGGCGCGCTCGGGCTGCCGGGGTCGAGGTCGACGAAGAAGTTGCCCTCGAGGAAGATCCGGGGCGGATCGCGGCGAAGGCGTCGTCATGGATCGGGCGGCCGGTCTCGTCGACGGTGAAGGCGATCGTGGTCGCGTCGCCGTCGCGCTCGGACGAGATCACTTTGCCGACTTCGACCCCGGCGATCCGCACCGGCGAGTTCTTCGCGATGTTCGCGGAGTTGGTGAAGGTCGCCTTCAGTTCGTAGCCGTAGCTGGTGAAGGGAACGTGTTTGGTGAAGGCCAGGTAGGGCCCGACGGTGAAGATGAGGATGAAGACGATCGCGATCGAGACGTTGCTCGGCCGCCACTTGAAGCGGCGGTTCGTCGCTCCCTGCCTGGTGTCACGCTCGGGGAGGCGACTCATTCGCTTTCCAGCCCTCGCGTCGTCGTTCCCCAGGTTTCCGGAGCTTTGCCAATGACGGTCCTACCCGGCACATACTTCTCGTTGCCCGCTTCGCAGCCGTTCTGCTGACCCGGCGCGCCGGTATCGGGGTACGGGTTGAAATGCAGGTGATTGCCCCGCTCGGGACCGTTCGCCGGGGCCGATGCCTGACCGCTCTCGCTGTTCGTCCCTTCGGGCGGGGCGAAGGAAATGAAGTTGAGCCAGGTGCCCAGGCTGTTGCCTTGGCTGGCCGCGTTGGCGACCTGGCGGAAAGTCAGCGTCAGGTAGTTGCAGCTCGTCTGGGCCGGCGCGAGGAATTGCAACGCCGGCCTCAACAGGTTGTTGGTGTCGATCAGCAGGTCGAGCCCGTTGAAGACCCCCGGCGTTTCCTGGAAGGCGACCAGCGCTTCCGCCGTCGGCTGCAGCTGTTTGTTGAGGACGGGCGAAGCGTTCAGCACCGGGACACCGGCATGAAGCGAAGCCGCGATTACCGGGGAGGTTTCGCCGAGCGCCTTCGCTCCCGGCTGCAGAGCGGTGAAGAAGCGGGCGGAATTGCGGAAGAACGGTCGCACGGCCGGCAGGTCGGCGTTAACCGAGTCCAGCGTCTGGGGGCCTTTTTCGATCGTTTCCTGGATGTAAGGCCGGGAGACCCGGGCGAAGGCGGCGAAGGTGCGGTCGAGGGCGACGAAGAGGTTGGCCTGCGTCTCGGCCACCGGCGCGACCGTCGCCGAAAGATCCTCGAGCGCTCGCCAGAAGCCGGCGAAGTCGGTGCTGGGTTCGACGATCTTCCGCAGCGTCGCCTGCGAACTCTCCGCCAGCCGCCGCAGCGCGCCGATGCCTTCGTTCAGCTGCGGGCCGCGGCCGGCGAGGGCATTGCCGAAGCCGGCCTGCGCCCGGCGGATCGCCTTGCGGGTCGGCTCGTCGAACATGTCGAAGAACTGGTCGATGTCGACCGGTTCGGGCGTGTAGGCCTTGAGCGGGATCGTGTCGCCGGCCTCGAAGTCCTCGGACGAATCGCCGGGGGTGAGCTGGAGGAACTTGAGTCCAAGGGCGGACTTGGGCCGGATCGTGATCGTCGAGTCGACCGGCAGCGGTTCGACGCTCTGGTCGAGGCTGAGCGAGAGTTCGGCGGCGACGTTGCCGTCGCCGAGCTGTACCGGGACGACCTCCTTGACGACGCCGACCCGGACGCCCCCGACCCGCACCTCGTTGTTTTTGACCAGGGCGTTGGCGTTCGGCACGCGCGCCTTGAGGTCGTAGGTGGTGACGAAGGGGAGACCGTTGTTGGCGTTGTATGCAAGGAAGACCGCGACGATCACGACGAGGATCGTCACCGCCCCGACCAGGATCGGGCTGCTCGCCACCCCTTGTATTCCGCTGCGATTCCTCATGGGCCAAGGAGGTAGTCGAGGAGTGGGGCGGCGCCCCCGGTCTTGGAGGCGCCGGCGATACCCGCTTCGCCCTCGACGCTGTCGGCTCGACCAAGGCCGGTCGTGGGCCCGGCAGTGCTCTCCGGCGCCGCGAAGGTTCCGCCGGTTCGCCTCTGCGTCTCGGTCTGGAGCAGGCTGAAGAGATCGGCGCTGCTGGTGTTGGCGCTTTCGCCGGCGTTGAAGCCGTTGAAGCGCGCGACGCATCCGGAAGCGCCACCGGCAGCCGGCTCGTAATCGAGGCAGTTCGACAAGGTCACCAGGGTGCGTCCAAAGTGCCCGTGCCGATCGAAGCCGTTGCTCGACGCGGTCGAGTTGTAGATCAATTCGACCAACCCGTCCCAGCCTTTGGTTTTCCTCAGGCTGGCGAAGAGCTTCGCCAGTTCGGTGGTCGGCTTGACCCCGGTCTTGGCCAACTGAGTCGACTTGCGCACGATCGGATCCGCTTCGCGGAAGATCGGCCCAGCCGCTTCTCCAGTCTCGCCCAGGCTCTTCAACGCCACCGTCGTCGCTTCCGAGAACGGCGTCAGCGTCCGCGTCGCATCGGTTAGCGCCGGCGTCGCTTTGCCGAGGTCGGAGAAGACCGGGGTGGCGGCCTCGGAGAAGCCTTCGAGGCTGCGCATGGTCAGGCGAAACTCGCGCAGGAAGGTGGGGAACTTCCGCAGCGAGGCTTCGAGCTGCTCGCCGCGCTCAGAGCTTGCCTGGGCTGCCGCGCCGGCGTTGGAGAGGAAGCCGGCGACATGGGTGCGCTCACGCGCCAGCGGCTGCAAGATCGTCTCGGAATCGCTGGTGAGCTGGGCGAGGCGGTCGCGCTGGGCCGAGAGGATCCCGAACAGGCGGTCGACATCGCGCAGAACCGGGTTGGCGCGCTTGACCAGCACCTCGAGGTCTTCGCCGCGACCCGCCAGGCCGGCGCCGAGTTCGTTGAAGATGAGGCGGAAGCGCTGGGCGTAAGGCAGCGTCTGGATGTTGTTGATCAGGTCCGGGTCGACGCTGGTCCCGCTGCTGCCCAGCGGCAGCAGGTACTGACCTTCTCCCTCCTCGCCATCGGGCACCCGCTTCAGCGGTGGCGAGGGCGGCGAGCCGGGAGCCCGCGGCAGAGTCGTGCGGCAGTCGACGAACTTCTCGCCGATCAGCGACTGCGGCCGGATCTGGCAGCCCCCGTCACTGCGGAAGTCCTGGAAGCCTGGGTCGGTGATGTTCATCACGATCACTGCCTTGCCGGGGATCGATACTGGCTTGCCGTTGCGGAAGTCGACGGTCTCGCCGGGCTTCGTCACGTCGACCGATTCGATCATGCCGACGTTGGCGCCCGCGACCCGGACCTGCTCGCCTTTGACCATGAAGCCGCCGCTGTCGAAGATCGCGCGGATCGTGTAGCCGTCGCTGCCGTTGCTGCCGCCGCCAGAGACGAGGAGGACGACCGCCACCACGGCGGCGACGACGAGCGCGGTTGCGATTATCACTCGACGATTCATGGTCCGGGAGGGGCGTCGGCGGGGTTGCATTCGGAGCTGCTGACACTGCTGCCAGCATGGGGCGGATTGGCGAACGGATTGGAACCGTCAGGAGCGGACTGGGTTGCCCCCCCTGGGCAACGCCGGTGGGTGCGAGCTAGGGGAGCGATGTCGTCGAACTGTTCCCCCTTCGAGATCGGTTTCAGCGTCCCGCCTTCGTATGAGAAGAGGTTCTGCATCGCCGTCGCGGCGCGCAGATAGTGGCCGTTGCCGTCGTAATAGCCAGCCGCCAATCCGAGTTTCGCAAAGCCATTGAATAAATCGGGCGTGTAGGCCCGAGCGAAGTTGAGGTTTGGCTGGAAAGCGGCGATCGCGCCTTCGGAGTGCGGGAACGCCCTCGAGGCCCGCTGCTCCACCGTCGGCAGCGCAGCCAGCAATTCGGCCGTATCGTTGGCGTTGCCCGGCCGCGCCACCGTCAGGCGCAGGTTGCGCATGAAGGGCACGAATTTGGAGAGCACTGGTCGCAGTTCGGCCAGGAAGGGGGCGAGGTCCTTCGTCGCCGGCTTCGCCGTTTCGATCAGCGGGTCGAGATCGTCGAGCGCAGCGCGCAGGTTGACGAAAGTCGTATTGGCCTGCCGCATCGTTGGGGCGAGGCGCCGCAGGGTCCGATCCAGGGCAAGGTTCTGGCTGGCGATCGCGCTGAAGGCGGTGTTGGCGTTGCTGAAGGCGCTCGAGAGCTGCTCGCCACGCTCCGCCACGCTCGTCGCCAGCTTGCTGGAGCTGACGATGAAGCGCTCCAGCAGGCGCTGGTCGGCGTTCAGTTCGCTGAAGAAGGCATCGGTGCGGTTGAGCGCCGGGCCGAAGTATTTGTAGGCGTCGTTGCCGGCCTCGCCCTGGTATTCGAAGGTCTGGGCGTTGCCCTTGAAAAAGTTGGCGAGGCCGCGGCGCACGGACGGTGGGAAGGTGTTGAAGAACTGATCGATGTCGATCGGCGTCGTGGTCGCGGCGAGCCCCAGCTCGGCGCCGTCGTCTAGCTCCGGATTGCTATTGGGACCAGGGCTGACCGAGACATAGTGGTTGGCGACCCCGGAGAGCGAGGTGGCGCGGATCGCCGCCGTGCTGCCCTCGTGCAGCTCGCTGGTCGACCTCAACGTGGATTTCGGCCAGGTTGTCCTCGCTCAGCTCGATGCTTTCGACCGAGCCGACCGGCGAGCCCCCGATCAGCACCTGGTTGTCGGTAACGAGCTGGGCGGCGTTCTGGAAGACGAACGTGTACTTGTGGCCTCCGCTGCCGCTGAGATAGACCGCTGCGAGGGCGATTACAGCCACCGCCAGGGCAGCGATGACCGCAATTCGGGCGGGGGTGACCCCTCGACTTGGAGCCGAGCTTTTCTCCTCGCCTGAAGGATTGGCATCCACGCGTCGTCGCTCGTTCGTTCCCCGGCCCCTCCGACCCGGCGGAACGGGCGGGCGAATCGTATCCGAGCCGCCCCCCGGCAATGGCGCCGCATGCGGGGACTTAACTCGAAATCAACGCGCTGCTCCAGCGGCTTTCAGACCTCGAACTTCGGCAGCGCCCGTTGCATCCAGCGCGGCAGCCACCAGACGCGGTCGCCGATCAGCAGCATCAGCGCCGGCAACAGAACGATCCGCACCACGGTTGCGTCGAGGATCACCGCCACGGTAAGCCCGATGCCGAGCTGGCTGACGGTCGCCAGCGAGGAGCCGGCGAAGGCGATGAACACGGCCATCATGATCGCCGCCGCGCCGGTGATCACGCGTGCCGTCTTGTCGAGTCCGAACTCGATCGCGGCGGCGTTGTCGCCCTCGCGGTCGTAGTGCTCGCGCATGCGTACGAGCAGGAACACGGCGTAGTCGATCGAGAGCCCGAAGACGATCCCGAAGATCATCACCGCCCCCACCGCATCGATGTATTCGCGGCCGCCGAAGGGCAGATCGGGGGGAACGTGGGAGAGCAGGGTGAGGATGCCGAAGGCGACGCCGACCGTGAGCAGGTTCAGCGCCACCGCCAGCGCCGCCAGCAGCAGCGCCCGCAGGACGAGGACGAGGACGAGGAAGGTGGCGAACGTGATCGCCGCTACGACCAGGGGAATGATCTCCCGCGTGACCCGGCTGTAGTCGTTGAGCTGGGCGGCGCCGCCGGCGACGCCGGTTTCGAGACCGCTTTCCTCGGCAAGGGCCGCCGCGTCCTCGTCCAGCCGCTTGTTGAGGGCGATCGAGCCCGGGGTGTTGAACGAGTAACGGGAGATGACCAGCATCGAGGCCGCTTGGCCGCCGTGGCGCAGGTCGATCGTTTCGCTCGCTGCTTTGCGGTCGGCCGGCGGCGCGCCGTCCAGGGCCGAGAGCACGAAGTAGCCCGAGTTGAACAGGTTCGGCGTGCTGCGAGCGACCCGGCGGGCCTGGCGGTTGATCCGCTTCTTGCCGGTGAGGACCTGCACGCTGGCTTCCCGCAGCCCGCTCTGCAGCGGCGCGGAGCGGTCGAAGGCTTCCGTCAGGCCGGCTTCGAGGGCCTCGGCGCCACCGCCGAGACGATCGATGCCGCCGACCAGGGCGGCCGCCCCGCCACTGAGCCGCGAAAGGCCGCCGCCGAGGGTCTGCGCAGCGCGGTGCAGTCGCGCCGCGCCGGTGGCGAGCTCCTTGCCGCCGCGGGCAATTCGGTTGAGGCCCTCGGAGAGTCGTTTGGCCGAATTGCTCAGTTTCTCCAGGTTGACCAGGGTCGATGCCAGCCAGGAGCTGACGTGGCGCGATTCCTCGATGTCCTTCAGCAGCCGTGCCTGCAGGGCTTCCAGTTCGGCCGGCAGACCGGCATACCCCTCCGCATACGGGGCGCCGGAGCGGGGGTCAGTGCCGCTGACCGCCGCCAGGGCGCGACTGACAGCGTCCACTGCCGGCCCGTAGTTCGGATCCCCTTTTCCCACCGTCATCCCCTGCAGCTGAGTCAGCGCCGCGCGCAGCTGCTCGTCCGCCTCCTTCGCCGGCGCCAAAAGTCGCGGCAGGGTCGAGTTCGCGTCCTGCTTCAGCGACTTTTCCAGTTTGCGCGAGCGGTTCAAGGCGTTGAAGCGAAGGTTGGCGCCGCCGATGTCGTGCGCTGCGAACTTCAGCTGCAGGGCCCCGAGCGCCGCCAGTTCCTGGGCCTTGGCGAGGCGTTCCGCACCCTTGGCGAACCGGTCAAGCGCGCTCACCGCACGCTGACTGCCGCTGGCCGCCCGGCTCAAGCCACCGGCGATCAGCTGCGCCCCCTCGCCGGCCCGGTCGGAGCCCAGCGCCAGCAGGCCCGCCCCGTCACCGGCTTCGGCGATGCCGCCGCGCAGCTGCTCGACGCCGTTGGCCGCGACTCCCAGTTCGCGTCCGAGTCTTCCGAGCTGTTTGACCGGCCCGAGGTTGCCGTTGGACGTAAGGATCGCGTTGCCGGTTTTCTGCAGCGGCGCGACCCGTTTGGCGACCTGTCCCGGCCCGGCCACCAGCTGCACCCCCGGCAGCTCGGCCAGGCGGTGCTGGAAGCGGTCGAGGGCGTCGAGCGTCTCGGCGTCGGTGATCGCGCCTTCGTCGGTCGCCGCGACGACGACGAAGGGGGCTTCGTACCCCGGTGCGGCGACGCGGGCGATCAGTTCCGCGTCCTTGCGGGTCTGATCGTCGTTGGGCAGCTGTTCGGGGCTGGGGGGGCCGGTCTTGAGCCCGATCGCCGGCGCCGCCAGGATCAGCACCACGGCGCCGATTAGCGCCGCGACCAGCGCCGGCCGCCTCAGCGCCGCCCCCACGACCGTCATCAGGCGCGAGCGGCCGTTGGGGGCCGCTCCGATCCGCCAACGATCGACGTTCGGCCCCAGCAGCGTCAGCACAGCCGGCCCGACGACGGTTGCGATCGCAACCGTGAGGAGGACGACCATCGCCAGGGTTCCGGCGAGCGACGCCAGCAGCGAGCCAGGCAGGATGAAGATCGAGACCAGCATCGAGAGCAGCAGGGTGCTGCCGGCGAAAATCGTCGTGCGGCCGGCGGTGCGCCGGGTCGTCCAGGCCGCCTCCATCGGCTCCTTTCCCGCGGCAAGCTCCTCGCGGAAGCGCGAGACCATCAGCAGCGCGTAGTCGACCCCCAGAGCCAGCCCCATCATCGAACAGACCGTGAGCGCGAAGGCGTCGATGTCGAACCACGAGGTCGCGTAGTAGAGGATCCCGCGCGAGGCGAGCACCGTCAGCGCCCCGAAGACGAGCGGAATCGCCGCCGCCACTGGCGACCGGAAGACGAGCAGGAGCACGATCAGCAGGAAGGGGAAGGCGATCAGCTCGCCGCGCTCGCTGGCGGCGATCGAGCGCTCCTGCAGCGCCCTCGAGATCGTCGCGTAACCGGTCTGGGTCGCTCGCACCGGGGCATGGACCTCTTCCTCGAGGACTTCGTTGAGCTGAGGGACGGTCTCGTTCGCGCCCTCTTTGATCTCGACGTGGAAGTCGGCGATGATCAGCGCGCGGCGCGGGCTGGGGCGCAGTTTCGAGACGCGGCCGCGATCCCAGGGCGAGAGGGTCGTGACCTTCGGGTCCTCACGCAGAGCTCGAACCAGCTCCGGCCCCTGACGGTCGATCGCCGCCTCCGGGCCGCGAAGGAGGATCGCGAAGGGCATCGAGGCGCCGAAGTGCTCGCGCAGCAGCTCGCTCGAACGGGAGGATTCGGTCCCGGGGATGTCGAGCGTGGTCGGGTTGAGCTTCTCCTCGACCCCGATACCGATCGCGCCGAGGCCGAACAGCAACACCGCCGCCACGGCCAGCAGGGCGCGCGGATGGCGAAGCGTCAACGGCGGACGCCGACCCGGCTCCGCTCCCTCGGGATCGGGTCGATCCCTGCTCCTGCTCCTGCTCACACTAGGTAGTTTGACTGGCCGGGCGACGGCAGAAGCGAACGGATGCAGAAGACTCTGTTAAGAGCGCCCCCAACGGGTCGCTAGCCTGTTTTGGTGCAGGGATGAGAAGGGTCTCGCTCAGAGTAGCTGCGGTGACCGGCATCGCCGGTCTGCTCGCCTGCGCCAGTGCCTACGCGCTGGAAAGCTCGATCGAAGGCCTGAGGGTCAGCGTGACCGCCAACGTCTTCCCCCGGGCGCTGCCATTGCATGGCAACGCGCCGGTGAAGGTGACCAGCGTGACCCGGATCAAGAGCACCAATGGCGCGGCGCCACCGGCTCTGAGCAAGATCGAGTTCAACTTCGACAAGCATGGGACGGTTGATACCAAGGGGTTGCCGGTCTGCACGGCCGCGAAGCTCGAGGGGACGACGACGGAGCTCGCGCGGAAGCGCTGCGCTGGCGCCGTCGTTGGCGAAGGCGCCGGCAAGGCGGAAGTCCGGCTTCCCGGCCAGGCGCCGATGCAGATCGGCTCTCCCCTCACCCTCTTCAATGCGCCGCCGGTGGGCGGAATGCCCAGTCTGATCGCCCACGCTTATGAGACTGTCCCCATCCCCCAGGCGCTGCTGGTTCCGATTTCGGTCGAGCGGATACGCCACGGTCGCTACGGCTACCGGATCGAGATCGAGCTGCCGGAGATCGCCGGCGGCTACGGCGCCGCGACCCTCGCCAAGGCGACCGTGGGTAAAACCTGGAAGCGCGGTGGCCAGACGGTCGGATATGTCAACGCGCATTGCTCCGGCAGTCGGCTCCAGGTCTACGGCAGACTCAGCTTCGACGACGGCAGCCTCCTCCCCGGCACCCTGAGCTCGCCATGTCACGAACCCGACTGAGCAAGGCGGTGGCGCTCTGCGGCCTGCTGGCGGCGATGCTCGCTGCGACGGCGGCCGCCGAAGAGGCGGTGGTCAAGGTGAACGGCCTCATCCTCCGCGCCGATGGCGGCTTCCAGCCGCGCACCCTGCCGCGCCACCGGTTTGCCCCGATCGCCTTTCAGGGCTACTTCGACATCGCCGCCCGCGGCGGTGGGAAGCCGGCGGCGCTGACGGAAGCGGCGATCGATTTCGATCGCGACGGCCACCTCATCACCGCCGGCCTGCCCATTTGCTCGCCCGGGCGGCTGGCTGACCTCAATGTCCGAGAGGGACGCGAAGCCTGCGCCGGGTCGGTTGTCGGCAGCGGCCGCATCGAAGCGTTCATCGAGCTGGGCGGCGGCGGTGCGGTGCAGGGGAGCTCGGCGCTGACGATCTTCAATGGCCCACGCCAGGAAGGCCATGCGACGGTCGTCCTGCACGCGCGCACGACCGTGCCGGAGACCCAGACCTTCGCGATCCTGGTTCCGATCGAACGGCGGCCGGGCCCCTTTCGCTATCGGGCCAGAATCGTCGTCCCCGAGATCGCGGGCGGGCGCGGCGCGATCACCCGCCTCGAAGCAACGATCGGCCGCCGCTTCGTCAGCGGCGGCAAGCGCCGCAGCTACGTCTCCGCCCGCTGCTCTGACGGCATCCTCCGGACCCATGGCCGCTTCACCTTCGCCGACGGCACGATCATCGACGGCAACGTCGAAAAGGGCTGCACGCCCCTCTAGCGCCCGCGCCCGCCCGAACAGCCGAGCTTCCTATACTTGCCGATCCCGGGCCGTTAGCTCAGTTGGTAGAGCAGGAGACTCTTAATCTCAAGGTCGAAGGTTCGAGTCCTTCACGGCCCATCCAGGGGACTCAGCCGCCGGCCAGGGGATTTTTTTCAGCGAGGGGGTTGGCGCTTGCCGGTTCGCCTCTTTCCCGCGCTTCCTTAGCTTCTTTCTCGATGTCGGCCACCAGGTTCTCGAATCCGCGGCCCTGTTTCTCGTACTGGTTAAGTTCTTTGGCTAGGTTTTCGCGTTCGAATTTCGTGTTGGCGTATTTGGCCGCTTCCTCGCGCGCCTGGTCGCCTCCCTTGAAATCGAAGGAGTAGTAGCGATAGATCGCCAGGCTGCTGAGACTGCCGAGGCTAGGACGGTCCTTGGCGACAATCTCCTGCGCCTGGGCCGCGGCCCGCACATTCGCCTCTGCTTCGCTGACGTTCCGCGCCGTCTGAGCCAGGCCGAAAAACGCCTGCGCCGCCAGCTGGGCGCCACCCACGTTCGGTTCGTCGGTCGCCGCCAGGTACTTCGACCACGTTTCGCTGGCCAGGAGCAGCTGCTGGCGGGCGTCCGGCGTAAGGCCGATTTCTCCCGTTTCCGGGTTTGCCACCGCGAGCGAGTTGCCGGTATTGATCCGCGCCCGCGTCAGGCTGAGCAGCAGCGCCGGGTCGTTGGGATCTTTTTTCAGTTTCTGTTCGATCCTTTCGGCTTGCTCCTCCAGCTGATCGGAGGCGGTGGTCGTGCTGCCGCCCCCGAAGAGTTCCTGGATCGGCGCCGGGCCGACGACAAGGAAGAGGCTGAGGCCCATCAGCAAGGCGAGAATGGCGTAGACGACTTTGACGACGTTTTTGCGTCGTCCGCGGATGTCGAAAAGCATCCGGCGCTCGCCATCGTTCGAACCCATCAGTTCCTCACCGCCTCCTCGGTCGGGGGCTCCATTACCCCGTCCGCTTCTCCCGGTCGGCCAAAAGCCCGCGCCAGCAAGATACTCAACTCGTATAGAACAAGCAGCGGAGCCATCTCAATGAGCATCGTGATCGGGTCCACCCCCGGCAGCGCTGCGGCGACGATGGCGATAACCAGATAGGCGTAGCGGCGGTTCTCGCTCAGCTGCTCGACGCTGACGATGCCAAGGCGGGTGGCGGCGACGATCGCCAGCGGCATCTGGAAGATCAGCCCGCAGGCGATCTCGGTCATCGAGAAGAAGCTGTAGTACTCGCGAGCGCGGACCTGAACGTTGAACTGGTCGTCGTTGAAGCTCAGCAGGAAGTTGACAGCCGCCGGCATCACGACGAAGTAGGCGAAGGCGATGCCGACCAGGAAGAGGACCGGGAAGAGCAGGAGGATCGGCAGCACGACCCGGCGCTCGCTCCTGCTGAAGGCCGGGAGAATGTAGGCGTAGAGCTGGTACAGGAGGACCGGCAGCGAGAGCACGATCGCCCCGTAGACGGAGACGGTGAGCGTCGTCGTGAAGGGCTCGGTCACCCCAAAGGTGATCAACTGGTCGTGCCGATCCGGAAGCGGGCCGGAGGCGATCTCGAGCAGCAGGTGGTTCTGCCAGAAGCAGAGGGCCAGGGCGACGCCGAAGACGGCGATGCAGACGATCAGCCGGGCCCGCAGCTCGTCGAGGTGCTCGACCAGAGTGAGGCGATCCTCGTGGGAGACCGCCTTGACGCGGCGGGCCATTGCGCCGCTCCTCAGCTGGGCTTGTTACGGACGACCTCGGCCTCGGCCGGCTCGTCGCTGTGCGCCTCCGCGGGTTTGGAGGGCTCGATCCTCGGCTTCTCGTCCTCGTCGTCGTGATCGCCGCCGATCGACCCTTTGAACTCGCGAATTCCCCGGCCGAGCGAACGACCGAGCTCCGGCAGCCGTTTGGGACCGAAGACGAGCAGGGCGATGATGAGGACGATCGCTATCTCTGGAAGTCCGACGTTTCCGGGCATCTAGGCAATGGTAACGACCGCGGGGCGCCACCGGATCAGCGCGGAATTGCGCAATTGAGTACCCGGTACTTGGGTTTGATCGCGAATTTCTTGGAAAGGTCCGGATCGAGTGCTCTCGAATTGGGTTCGATAGGTAACGAGATGGACGAGCAAAGCCGGAACCAGACGAAGCAGGCCAAGCAGCTGCACATCTGCCCCGAGTGCGGATCGTGTCTGGTCCAGCCCACCTGCTGGGAGCAGGCCGGCGATCGGACCCGCTGGCGGGTCTGGCGGCGCTGCCCGGAGTGCGAGTGGTCGTGTCAGGGGATTCACGGCGAGCGCGAGATCGACGCCTTCGACGAGCAGCTTGACCTCGGCGCCCACGAGCTCGCCGACGAGCTGAAGGCGCTGGAACAGGCGAATATGGCCGACATGGCCGATGCCTTCGTCACCGCTCTGGCCGCCGACCTGATCGGCGCCGACGACTTCGCCCACTAGCCTGACCGTTGCTCAGCTATAGCGCTGGACGACGCCGTCGGCGACCAGCCCTAGCAGCTGCCGCTGTTCTGGGCCGAAGCCGGCTTCGCCGAGCTGGCCCTTCGCCGTCGCCACCATCTCCAGCGCCCGTCGCTTGACTCGCTCGAGCGCGCCGGTGGCGGCGATTCGGTCGCAGAGCGCCTCGGCGCCGGACGGACCGAGGCCGTGCAGGTCGACCTCGCGGATGCCGGGGTCCGTAGCGGCGGCCTCGATCAGCGGCAAGGTGACCGTGCCGTCGAGCAGGTCGGTGCCGCGAGCCTTTCCGGTCCGCTCCGGCGGGCCGGCGACGTCGAGGACGTCGTCGAGGAGCTGGAAGGCGAGGCCGATGTCGGCGCCGAACCTGCGCAGGTGCTCGTCGTCGTGCCCCAGCAGGCAGGCGCATTCGAACAGCTTCGCGGTCTTCAGGCGGCAGCGATCCAGGTAGCGCTGTTCGGAGATCGTCAGGTCGAAGGCGTCGTCTCGTTGCGCCAGCTCTCCCTGCGCCAGAGCGACCGAAGCCTCGGCGAGGAGGGCCGTGGCGCGGGTGTCGCCGGCGCCGGCGAGGAGCGCGAAGGCGCGGGTGAAGAGCAGGTCGCCGGCGGCGACGGCGCGGTCGCGACCGGAGCTGGCGGCGACGGTCGGAAGGCCGCGGCGCAGCGGGGCCTCGTCGAGGACGTCGTCGTGGACCAGCGTCGCCATGTGGACCAGCTCGATCGCCGCCGCCGCGCGGACCGAGGCCTCCCCGCCCCCCTCGCCGGCGGCGAGCAGCACCAGCATCGGCCGCAGGCGCTTGCCGCCCGCGGTCAGGGTTGCGCTCGCGTCCTCGCCGAGGCGCTCGCCGTGCCCCACGATCGCCTCGCGCAGCCGTTCCTCCACCTCGCCCAGACGCAGGGGGAGCCAGCGGCTCGACGCGTCGAGGACCGCCGTCACCGGTGGCGGCACAGCCGAGGGTCGGGTCACCCGCCCGCTTTGCTGCCGCTGTGGATCGCGATGATTCCCCCAGCGAGCACCGTGTAGCGAATGCGCTCGAGCCCGGCCCGGTCCATCTTCTCGGCCAGTCCCCGTGGGCTGGGGAAGCTGCGAACCGATTCGGGCAGGTACGAATAGGCCTCGGGCTCGCTCGAGAACGAACCGAGCAGCGGCACGGCGCGGTCGAACCAGAGCGAGTAGAAGGCGGAGAGCGGCAGCCGGGCCGGCTGCGTGATCTCGAGGATCACGGCACGGCCGCCAGGCTTGAGGACCCGTCCCATCTCACTCAGGCCACGGTCGAGGTCGGCCAGGTTGCGGACGCCGAAGCCAACCGTGACAGCATCGAAGCGATCGCTGTCGTAGGGCAGCTCGAGCGCATCGGCCCACTCGAAGCGAACGCCCAGAGCCTGCGTAGCCGCGGCCTTCTCGCGGGCGAGATCGAGCATCGGCTCGGAGAAGTCGCAGCCGACCACATGACCACCGGGCGTGACGTCGCGGGAGAGCGCGAGCGCGAGGTCGCCGGTGCCGCAGCAGACGTCGAGCGCGGAATCGCCAGGCGAAAGCTCGGCCCGCGCCGCCGCCCGCTCACGCCAGCGATGGTGCAACCCCGCCGTCATCACCGAGTTGAGCGCGTCGTAACGACCGGCGACCCGGTCGAACATGCGATTGACCTGCCCCGCAAACTGAGCGGAGTCCCTGGAGGGTTTAGTCGAGTGAGGAGAGGAAATCGGCGAGCTCGTTGAGCTTTTTTGGCGGCAGGTCGCGGAAGGAAGGCATGATACCCGGCCCAATTTCGACCGAGCGGAGGATCGCCGCCCGCGGCACCCGCGCCGCGATGTGGGTCAGGTCCGGCCCCGGGCCGTTGTTGCCGTTCTCGCCGATTTTGTGGCAGGCGAGGCAGCCGGCGGCGGCGGTGGCCTCCTTGCCGGCCTCGTACTGGGGCGCGACCGCCATCTCGATCTCGGTCGGTGAGCCGCCGGTGGCGCCGAGGAAGGTGAGGTAGGCCATCGCGATGATCGTCAGCACCCCTGCCGTGGTCGCGATCGGGCGGCGCTCGGGACGGCGCTCCGGGCCGCGGTCGTAGAAGGGAAGCAGCAGCAGCAGGACCATGCAGATGGTCGGGATCCCGATCGTCGCGATCGGGACCAGCTCCGGCGGTTTGATCACGCGCAGGACCTCGAAGAGGAAGAAGAAGTACCACTCTGGCCGCGGCACGTAGGTGGTCGAGGTCGGGTCGGCCTTCGGTCCCTGCTCGGCGCCGAGGATCACCGACATCGCGATGATCACGCCGACGACGATCAGCGCCATCGCCGAGTCCTTCAGCACCGCGTAGGGGAAAAACGGCTTCCCCTTCTTCTTCAGGAGCTCGTACTCCTCCAGGTATGCCTGCTTGTCCTGCGGTTTCATGGAGCGGCTCCGTTGCCGCGGCCGTCGCCCTCGACGCCGGCGTCGAGCTGGGAGACCGGGGCGGCGACCTTGGGCTTCTCGGCGCGCACCCACGGCGGGGCCGTGGTGCCGAGCTTGACCACCAGGTACAGGTGGGCGCCGATCAGGGCGATGATCGCGCCTGGGACCAGCAACATGTGGATCGCGTAGAAGCGGGAGAGGGTGGTGGCGCCGAGCTCCGGCCCGGCCCGGAGGAAGTCGCTCAGGTAGGGGCCGACGACGGGGCCGGTGCCGTTGATGTTGATGCCGACGATCGAGGCCCAGAAGGAGCGCTGGTCGAATGGCAGCAGGTAGCCGGTGAAGGCCATCGTCATCGTCAGGATCAGCAGCACGACGCCGATCACCCAGTTGAGCTCGCGCGGGTACTTGTAGGCGCCGAAGAAGAAGGTGCGCCCCATGTGCAGGAAGACCAGGATCACCATCACGCTCGATCCCCATTTGTGCATCCCGTGCACCAGCGCGCCGAGCGGCACCTCGTTATTGATGTGGGAGATCGAGGCGTAGGCCTGGGTCGCCGAAGGCGTGTAGAACATCGCCAGGAAGACGCCGGTGACGGCCTGCAGGATGAAAGCGAAGAGGGTGGCGGAGCCGAGCGTGTAGAACCAGTTGGTGCCCTTCGGCACCTTGCGGTAGAGCATCCCGGTGAGGAAGCCGGTGGCGCCGGTGCGCTGGTCGACCCAGGCGAGGACGTCTGCCGGCGCCTCTTTGGCCTGGTCGGTGAGCCGCTCCACGTGCGTCTGACGCTGCGGCGGCGAGGTCTTCAGGTCGGACGGCGCCTGGCCTTTGGGCTCGCCGCTGGCGCCGGGTTTGGCCGGTTTGCGCAGGGGCGCCGGGACGACTTTGTCCGGAATCTTGGGAAAGGGGATTTTCGGCATCAGGGCGCCGGGAAGGTGGAGGGACGGGGTGGGTAGAGGTATTCCCAGATGCCGCCGGTGAACTCGCCGGGGTCGCGCGCGCGCACCGGCTCGAGCTGGGAGGTGACGCTGTAGCGGGGGCCGACCTCGACCTTGCCGGCGCGGACTCGGGTCTGAAACTGGTCGAGCGGGCGCACCGGCGGGCCGCCGATCCGCTTGCCCTGGAAGTCGTAGACGCCGCCGTGGCAGGGACAGATGAAGTTGCCGGCGGCCTCGACGAAGCGAACCGGGCAGCCGAGGTGGACGCAGCGGTTGGAGACGGCGATGAAGACGTTGGGGTCCTCCTCGAACTGCGCCGAGCCTTTGCGGATGTAGGCGGTGGTCTTGCCGGCGTCGCCGATCCCCTCCGTCTCGGTGAAGACGACCTGGCGGTAGGTGTCCTCGACGAAGTCGTTGACCGGGCCGACCGCCTCCCAGCGCTCCTTGCCGCGGTGGAAGATCGGGGCGACCGCGAAGCCGACGGCGGGCAGCACGATCGCCGCGCCGGCGACCCCGCCGAGCCCTTGGGCGGCGATCGTGAAGGCGCGCCGGCGGGTCATCGACTCGCCCTCGAAATAGCCGGGAGGGTCGGGCTTTACCCGCTGCTGCCTGGAAGCCTCCTCGGCTCCGTTCATCTTGTCCGCGTCTTCAGCCACAGTCGCTTCGAGGTCGAGAATGCAGTCTATTGAAACCGGGTCGGAGGCTTGTTGGACGGTGGCCGCTACCATCTGCCGGCTCCGTCGGCGGAACCGCGACGACGGCTTTCATAAACGTCAGGGAGGCACCCCGATTGTCCGCTCACGCCCGAGTTTCGAAGATCCCCGCAGCCCTCGCCGCCGCGCTGGCGCTGGCCGCGCTGATCGCGGCCGCCGCCTTCGCGGCCACCTCGCCGGACCAGACCCGCGAAAGCTACGTCGCCAAAGTCGAGCCGATCTGCAAACAGAACACCAAGGCCAACGAACAGATCCTCGCCGGGGTTCGCGGCAAGATCAGACAGGGCAAGCTGGGCGTCGCCGCCGGCCAGTTCACCAGGGCCTCGACGGCCTTCGGCAAAGCCGTGAATCAGATCCGCGCGGTGCCGCAGCCGCCCGCCGACGCAAGCAAGCTCACCAAGTGGCTGAGCTACCTGGACAAAGAGAAGAAGCTGCTCGGCGAAATCGGCAAAGCGCTGAAGGCCAACAAGAGAACGAGGGCCCAGACCCTTTCGGTACAGCTGACCCACAACGGCAACGTCGCCAACAACCAGGTGCTCGGCTTCGAATTCGACTACTGCCTGATCGACTCGTCCCGTTTCAGCTGAGCTGGGGACAAGCCGGCGATCTCGCGCGCCGCAGCCCGCCAAAGCTCGGGGATCGGATCGGTCTCGCCCGCGGTGTGAAGCTGCGCACAGCGGGCGATCAAGTCGCTGAGGAGCGCCACCGCGTAGTCGTCGCCGAGCGCGGCGAGGCGGTCGAGCCCGAGGGCGTAGAGGTAATCGCCGGCGAGCAGGGCCAGGTCGGCGTCGTGGCCGGCGAGCAGGCGCGGCTCGCCGTAGTGGAGGAGGTAGCCCTCGTAGACCGCCTCCACGACCAGCGCGTACTCCGCGGCTGCGGCTTCGCTGCGGGGGCCCGTAGCGGCCAGCGTTCCCAGCGTCGCCGGGCCGGCGGGATCGACGACGTGCGGCGAGATCGGCGTGTCCTCCTGCCGCAGGTGGGCGGCGAGGTCGCGCAGGGCGGCGGCAGGATCGCTCACGCCAGCGCCTCGGCGAGCGAGTCGGCTGCGGCCGCGAGCGTGCGGTCGACGGTCTCCTCGCTGTGGGCGAGCGAGACGAACCAGGCCTCGAACTGCGACGGCGGCGGGTAGACGCCGCGGTCGAGCATGGCGCGGCAGAAGCGCGCGTGGGCTTCGGTATCGCAGGCGCGGGCAGCGGCGAAGTCGCGCACCGGCTCGGCGCTGAAGAAGAGCGTGGTCAGGCCCGGGGCGGAGGCGACCTGGAGCGGTTTCCCGGCGGCGAGCTCGGCGAGGCCGGCGGCGAGGCGCTCGGTGAGGTTGGCGAGGCGCTCGTAGGCGGCGCCGTCGAGCTGGTCGAGGGTGGCGAGGCCGGCGGCGACCGCCAGCGGATTGCCCGAGAGCGTCCCGGCCTGGTAGACGTCGCCGGCGGGAGCGATCCGCTCCATCGTCTCGCGCGGCCCGGCGAAGGCGGCCGCCGGCAGGCCGCCGCCGATCACCTTGCCGAGCACCGTCAGGTCCGGCTCGACCCCGTACAGCTCCTGGGCGCCACCGCGGGCGACGCGGAAGCCGGTGATCACCTCGTCGAAGACGAGCAGGGCGCCGGTCGCGCCGGTCGCGTCGCGCAGGAACTCGAGGAAGCCCTCGGCGGGCGGGACGACGCCCATGTTGGCGGCGATCGGCTCGGCGAGCACAGCGGCGACGGCGTGCTCTGCCAGCGCTCGCGAGACCGCCTCGCGGTCGTTCCAGGGGACGACGACGGTGGCGGCCGCCTGGGCCGCGGTGACGCCGGGGCTGCCGGGGACCCCCAGCGTGGCGAGGCCGGAGCCGGCGTCGGCGAGCAGACCGTCGGAATGCCCGTGGTAGGCGCCGGCGAACTTGACGACGACCTCGCGGCCGCTGACGGCGCGGGCCAGGCGCACCGCGCTCATCGCCGCCTCGGTTCCGGAGCTGGTCATCCGCACCATCTCCGCCGCGGGGACGCGGTCGACGATCCGCTCCGCCAGCTCCACCTCGGCCGCGGTCGCGGCGCCGTAGCTCGTCCCTCGCTTCGCCGCTTCGATCACCGCCGCGACCACCGCTGGCTCAGCGTGCCCGAGGATCAGCGGGCCCCAGGACCCGACCCAGTCGAGGTACCGCTTGCCGTCGCGGTCGATCAGTTCGCAGCCCTCGCCGCGCTCGATGAAGATCGGCTCGCGGCCGATCTGCCGCATCGCCCGGACGGGACTGTTCACCCCGCCGGGGAGAACCTTCAGCGCCCGTTGGCACAGCTCGGAGGACATCGGGACTACGAGTGCTCTGCTTCCCACCTGGCGTACTCGTCGGTGAAGTAGTGGAGGCGGATCTTCTTGTACTCGGTCGAGGAGTAGAGGGTGGCGCGGTCCTCCGGTCCCATCCCGCACTCGGCGGCGATCGAGTCGAGGATCGCGTCGCACTCTTGTTTCGAGCGGCCGTGGGCCATCGTGAAGACGCTGTAGGGCCAGTCCTCGTAGGTCGGCCGCTGGTAGCAGTGGGAGATGCCGCGGAAGGAGGCCATGCGGCCGCCGGTCTCCATTATCTCCTCCTCCGGCACCTTCCAGACGCCCATGCCGTTGGCCGAAAAGCCGGCGCGGCGGTGGTAGAGGATCGCCGCGACCCGGCGCAGGATCTTGCGATCGATCATCGTGCGCAGGCGCTCGAGCAGCGCCTCGGTCTCGATCCCGAGCTCTGCGGCGGCCTCGTCGTAGGGTCGCTCGACCGCGGCCATCGGCCCCTGCAGCGCCCGGATCAGGGCGATGTCGCCCTCGTCGTAGGGCTGGGCCTCGAGCTCGCGCGGGGGCGCCGCCTCGACTGCGGCGGCGAGCGCGGCGGTGCCCTTCTCCATCTCCAGGTTCATGTTGATCTTGAACAGGGTCAGGGTCGGCAGCTCGCGCATCGACTCGGCCCCGGTCTCCTCCATCAGCGCCTCCAGCGTGCCCGCCAGGCCGAGCTTCGAGTCGGGCGGGGTGGCGATCGTGAACCAGAGGTTGAAGTCGTGCGTGCGCAGGTAGTTGTGGGAGACGCCGGGGTGCGAGTTGACGATCCGCGCGGCGCGCTGGGGGTTCTCGCTGTCGACTTTCGCCGCCACCAGCATCGACTCGTAGCCGAGCGCGCGGGTGTCGAAGATCGGCGTGATCTCACGGATGATGCGGCCGTCGAGCAGGCGCTGAGTGCGGGCCAGCACGTCGTCCAGCTCCAGTTCCGCCTCGGAGGCGACGAGGGCGAACGGCTCGGGGTCGATCGGGAAGCTCGACTGCAGCAGGTTCATCAACCGCTTGTCGGTCTCGTCGAGCGGAATCGCCGAGCCGTCCTTGCGCGAGCGCGCCTTCGACTGGGGAACCTTCACCGAAGCCATCCAGCGGCCTCCTTCGCGTAGTAGGTGACGATCGCGTCGGCGCCGGCGCGGCGGATCGAGGTCAGCGTCTCCAGCACGGCCGGGCGCTCGTCGATCCAGCCGTTGGCGACGGCGGCCTTCAGCATCGAGTACTCGCCGGAGACTTGGTAGGCGGCAACCGGGGCGCGGGTCGCCTCCTTGACCCGGCGCACGACGTCCAGATAAGGGGTGGCGGGCTTGACCATCAGCACGTCGGCGCCCTCCTCGAGGTCGAGCTCGGCCTCGCGCACCGCTTCCGCCGCATTGGCCGGATCCATCTGGTAGCCACGGCGGTCGCCGAACTCCGGAGTCGACTCGGCGGCGTCGCGGAAGGGACCGTAGAAGGCCGAGGCGTACTTCGCGCTGTAGGCGACGATCGCGACGCCGGAGTGACCCTCCTCGTCGAGCTGGAAGCGGATCGAGCCGACGCGCCCGTCCATCATGTCGCTGGGAGCGACCGCGTCGGCGCCGGCCTCGGCGTGCGAGATCGCGGTCTTCGCCAGCAACTCGACGGTGATGTCGTTGTCGACCTCGCCGTCGCGGACGAAGCCGCAGTGGCCGTGCGAGGTGTACTCGCAGAGGCAGACGTCGGTGATGACGACGAGGTCGGGGTGCGCCTCCTTGAGCGCGCGCACCGCCATCTGCACGACGCCCTCGTCGTCGTAGGCGCCGGAGCCCGACTCGTCCTTGGCGGCGGGGACGCCGAAGAGCAGGACCGCCCCGACCCCCGCGGCGACGATCTCCCCCGCCTCCTCGACCAAGCCGGAGATGGAGAAGCGCTCTACCCCCGGCATCGACTCCACCTCCTCGCGAATTCCCTCGCCGGCGACGACGAAGGCAGGCTGGATCAGGTGTCCCGGCGACAGCTCGGTCTCCCGGACGAGGCCGCGCAGGGTGTCGCTGCGACGCAGGCGGCGCAGGCGGGTTGAGGGAAAGGGCATGGGTCGATTCTAGGGACGAGGGGCGGGATACCCCTCGTGCTCAGTACGGTTCTCGCCCATGGAAGGGGCGATCGCCGCAGCGCTGCAAGCCCACGGGCTGGTCAAGCGCTACGGCGATCGGGAAGCGCTGAGAGGGGTCGGCCTTGCCGCCGATCCGGGGGAGCTGGTGGCGATCACTGGGCCCAACGGAGCGGGCAAGACGACGTTGCTCTCGATCCTGGCCGGGATCGTTAAGCCGGAGGCGGGCGACGTGCGGACGCCGGCCGGTGGGGTCGGCTGGGTTCCTCAGCAGGCGGCGCTCTACCGGCGGCTGACGGTGGAGGAGAACCTGCTGCTGTTCGCGCGACTGGAGGGCCACGCGGATCCGCATGCCGCCACCGCGGAAATGCTGGAGCTGGCCGGGCTCGCGGAGCGTCGCGGGGAGATCGTCGCCCGCCTCTCCGGCGGCAACCAGCAGCGGATCAACATCGCGATCGGGCTGCTCTCGCGGCCGCAGGTGCTGCTGCTCGACGAGCCCAGTGTCGGCCTCGACCCACGGCAGCGCGCCCGCCTCTGGGAGTTCGTCTCCGGCCTCGCGGGCGGCGGCGCCTCGGTGATCTTCTCCACCCACGACATCCAGGAGGCCGAGCGCTACGGGCACCGGCTGCTCGTCCTCGCCGACGGCGAGTCGCTCTTCGACGGGCCGGCCGCGGAGCTGCGAGAGGCCGTTCGCAGCGAGGCGCCGGAGGCGGCCGACCGCGACTTCGAGACCGCTTTCGTCGCCTACCTGCACCACCGGGGCCACTGATGCGCTGGCTGCTGCTGAAGGATCTGCAGATCCTGCGGCGCTCGCCGTTGCAGGCCGCGCTGCTCGTCGTCTACCCGGTCCTGATCGCCGTCTTGGTCGGCTTCGCGATCTCGCGCGGGCCGGAGAAGCCGCGGGTCGCCTTCCTCAACGAGGTCCCGGTCGACACCCGCATCGACGTCGGCGGCCGGCAGCTGCCGGCAGCCGGGGTCGGCGATCGGATCTGCGCCCGGGTCGAGTGCGTCCAAGTCGAGGACCGGGAGGAGGCGGTGGCCGAGGTGGAGTCGGGCGACGTGCTGGCCGCGCTGATCCTCCCCGAGGAGCTGGTCGACCAGATCAACTCGCTCTCGACTCTGACGCCGCGCACGCCCAAGGTCGAAGTGCTGATCAACGAGGAGGACCCGGTCAAGGCGCAGCTGGTCGACGAACGCATCTCCTCCCTGTTGGCACAGGCGAACCTGGCGATCGCGCGGCGCATCGTCGAGGAAGGCGGCCGGTACCTCGACCTGCTGATCGACGGCGGGCAGTTCCGCGTGGCCGGGCTGGCGGTCCAGATCCTCGGCCTCCGCGCCACCGCCCAGATCCTCACCGCGCTGGAACCGGCGCTGCCGCCGGGGCCGTTGCGGCAATCGCTGCGACAAGTGACGAGCTTCGCCAGCCAGGCCCGCGACAACCTCGACGTCGCCGCGCCGCTGATCGAGCGCCTGGCGCAACCGATCGAAGTGAAGAAGGAGGTCGTCGAGGGCTCCGCGCCGCCGTTGGAAATCTTCGCGATCGCCGTGGCGGCGACCCTGACCCTGGCCTTCGTCACCGTGCTCCTGGTGGCGGGGTCGCTGGCGCTGGAGCGGGAAGAGAACGCCTTTCCGCGGCTAACCAGAGGACTGGTCTCGCCGGCGGCGCTGCTTGGCGAGAAGGTGCTGCTGGGGATGGCTGTCGGACTGGCGGTGACGCTCTTGATGCTGGCCGGGATGCAGCTGTTCGTGCCGCTGCAGTGGAGCCGGATCGGGCTCTGGCTGCTGGCGATCCTTGGCGGGGGCGCCGCTCTCGCCGCCGCCGGCGCTGCGCTGGGGGCGGTGGCGCGGGAGATCCGGGCCGTCTCGCTGCTCGCCTTCATGGTGACTCTGCCGATCGCCTTCCTCTCGCTGGTCCCATCGGGGGCGGTAGGGGCCGAGCTGTTCGACCTGATCGAGATCGTCACCGCCGTCTTCCCCTTCAAGCCGGCGCTGGAAGCGATGTCCGGCGCGCTCGACTCGGCCGGTCCCGGCCTCGGCGGGCCGCTGCTGCACCTGGCGGTCCTGGTCGCTGCTTACGGCCTGCTCGCCCGCCTCGCCCTGAGGCGCTTCGCCGCGGTCTGAACCAGAGCGGAGTCGCCAAGCAGTACTGCTCGAGGCTGAGCTGCGGGAACAGCAGCGAGCGCACGTGCTCGAGCGCCTGCTCCTGTCTCAGCGCCGGGAACCTCCTGCCCGGGCCGGGATCGCGCTCAAAGCTAGCTCGGAACCGGCGCGGAGAAGGCAACCGTGGCGGCTGAGGAAGACGTCTGCGGCGGCGAGGGAATCGCCAAGCTCGGGCTCGCACGAGATCCCTTCCAGACGGTGCTCCTCATAGTTGGGCTCGGTCGCCGCGAGCAGGCGCCGCTGCGACTCGGTCGGGTAGGCGACGAAGAGGCTGACGGCGGTCCCCGCACTGTGCGCGAGCGTCGCCGGAACTGCGCCATAAGGGGAGAGGTGGGCCGAGTAGACGGCGTCGAAGTCGCTCAGCTCGGCCCGGATCAGCGGCAGCGGCGTGTCCGGCTCGGCGGCGAGCTTGCGGGCGAGCGCCTCGGGCGCCGCGTTGGACCCGTAGGCGAGGAGCGGTCGCCTCGCGGCCAGGTCCGGCGCCGCCGCGGGCATTGCCAGCGTCCGCTTCCCGACCTGTAGGAAGGAGCGGTCCGGGATCGCGTACGGATAGGCGAGCGCCCGTCGCAGGCGCTCTCGCATCTGGTCCGACGTCGCCACTCGGATGAATCTCGCAGATAGGGTCAGGGCCATGCGCGTGCTCTTCATCGGCGATGTCGTCGGCAGCCCCGGCCGCCGCGGCCTGCGCGAGACGATGCCGGCGCTGCGCGAGCAGCACGCCCCGGACCTGATCGTCGTCAACGGCGAGAACACGGCGGGAGGCGTCGGCATCACCGAGCGCACCGCCAACGACCTCTTCGGCGTCGGCGCCGGCGTGATCACCACCGGCAACCACGTCTACCGTCACCGCGAGGCCTACGACTTCCTCGAACGCGAGCGGCTCGTCATCCGCCCCGCCAACTACCCGCAGGGCAACCCCGGGCGTGGCTTCACCGTTGTCGAGGCGGGCGGGATCCGCGTCGCCGTGATCAACCTCAGCGGCGCCGTCGGCCTGCGGGTCGCGCGCTCTCCCTTCGACACCGTCGATGGCATCCTCGACCAGCTCGAGGGAGAGGCCGACGCGATCGTTGTCGACTTCCACGCCGAGGTGACGAGCGAGAAGGTGGCGATGGGCTGGCACCTCGACGGCCGTGTGGCGGCGGTCTTCGGCACCCACACCCATGTCCCCACCGCCGACGGCCGCGTCCTCCCCGGCGGCGCCGCCTTCATCTGCGACGTCGGCATGACCGGCTCTCGCACCAGCGTCCTCGGGGTCAAGCCGGAGCAGGCCCTGGCCTCGCTGATCACCCAGATGCCAACCCGGTTCGAGACGGCCGAGGAGGACGTCTGGGTGATGGGGGCGCTGGTGGACGTCAACGAGAAGGGGCTGGCTGACTCGTTTACTCAAATCATGGTGCCCGCTCCCCCAGCAAGTTCGTAGCCGGGGTATCGGTCCCGCTCTCCAGGGACGACATTGCTACGAGGAGGAGGGGGTAGAACCAGACGATGTAGAGGTAGAACCAGTGCTGCATCGTCAGTTGGAGGGCGATCAGCAGGGCGGCCCCCAGGGCGGCGACCTGGAGCGGGGACTTTTCTCGAGGGCGGACTGCAAGGAGGAGGGAAAGGGCAGCGGCGCCGGCGAGGATTGCGATGCGCAGAGGCTCCAGAGAGGGCGCCTGGCCCCAGATGCTGAAGGGGGAGTCGCGGCCGGACTGGTAGGCGATGGTGCGGTCGTAGACAGTGGATAGGCCCGGATCGATCGCCGGCCACAGCATCGCTACGATGGCGAGCAGGCCGAAGCCGACGGCGAAGAGCGCGATCGATCTTCTCTTCGCTTCGTAGGTGAGGAGCATCGGGGCGAGGAGCGCGGGGCCGAACTTGGAGAGGGTCGCAAGGGCTGCCGTCGCGCCGCGGGCGAAGGGTCTCGCGAGGGCGAGGAGCATCGCCACCAGAAGCGCCGCGACGAGCGTGTCGTTGGAGTTCGACTCCAGGGCAAAGGCGGTGTAGGGGTAGGCGGCCCAGCCGAAGGCGAGGATCGCGGCGAGGCGGTGGCCGCCGGGGCCGGGCCGGATCCGGAGGCCGAGCCAGATCAGCAGGGCGAAGGTGGCGAGGTCGAAGAGGACGGCGGCGCCGTGGGCGGCCGGGAGGTCGTCCCAGCTTCCCGCCCAGGGCCAGATCAGCTCCGTCGGCACGTAGGCGTAGTAGTTGACCGGACCGTAGGTGTCGCCCTGGGAGACGTCGTCGGGGAAGTTGTCGTAGATCGGCTCGCCGTGGGTGACGCGATCGGCGCCGACGACGCTGGCGTAGCCGACGTCGATCGCACCCGAGTCGGCGACGTTGAGCCCGACCCGGAAGCCGACAAGGAAGAGCGCCGCGACCAGCAGCCAGGCGGCCGGCCAGACCGGGCGCAGCCCCTCGCCACGGCCGCAGAACCCGATCCACAGCGCTCGTCCCAGGAGGTAGAGCAGCACCGGGTACTGGAGCGGGACCGAGAGGCCGATTTCGGCCCGGTTGAAGAAGAGGTGGGAGGCGCCGAAGCCGAGCAGGACCAGGAGGTCGAGGTTGGCGACCCGCCAGGGCCGCCGCCAGTCGACCAGGCCAAGCAGGAAGAGGGCGCAGAGGGGCAGGAAGACGTAGGGCGCGTTGAGCTTGTGGCCGAAGGCGCCGGAGTAGCCGCGCGCCATCTTCCAGGCCACCTGGTAGCCGCTCCAGGACTCCCGCACCTCCCCACTCTCCGGGTCCACGATCACCAACGCCACCTCGTCGCCGGCGGCGAAATAGGCCACCTCCCAATTCCCATCCACCATGCTTGCCACCGCCGCCACCCCCGGGTTCCTCCCCCGCTGCTCGACCGCCTTCGGATCCCGATCGGCAATCCGAATCGCCCCAGCCTCACCCACTTGGTTCGTCGAGGCGCGCAGCCATTCCCGCCAGCAAGCAACTCGCCCCGAGCGCGAGCGCCACAACGGCGACGAGTGGAGCGACAAGGGGTCCGAGAACGGACGCCCCCGCCCGCCCGCAGGACCCCTTGTCGCTCACGCCCACGCCCCCTTGTCGCTCACACCTGCGCCTTTTTGATCTCGGTGTCCAACCCGAAGTGCTCGAGCACCACCGGCGCCACGTCTTTCAGCGTCCACTGCTCCCGCTCCGCTGCCGCCGCCGGACCGCAGCCGACGAAGAGCAGCGGGCCGAGCGAGTCGCCGGCGTGCAGGGCGCCGTGGCTGCCGCCGCCGGCGTGGGTGACGCCTCCCCAGTCGACTGCCTCGAAGCCAGGCGCCAGCGAGACGACGAAGTCGCCGGCGTGGGGAGCGCTCAGCGCCGACCAAACCCGGGCCAGCGGATCCGGGTACTCGTCGCTGCGCAGGCGACCGCCCTCGATCGTCGCCGCCAGCACCCCGACCTCACCGTCGAGCTCCCAGCGCCCGTCGCGCAGATCGGCGACCTCTCCACCGGGTCGAAAGCGCAGCGTCTCGCCGCCGCGCTCGACCGCCGCCCACTTGTTCCCGGCCGGCGGGCCCGGCTCCTCGCGACGCAGCGGCAGGCCGTCGTCCCCCTGCAGCCAGCAAACCAGATCGACTCCCTCGATCACCGTCAGCCGCGCCGCCACCGCCGCCGGCTCGGCCCGCTCTCCCTCGCTCGGCAGCAGGTACACGTGGGCGGCCCGACCCGTCGGGCTGACCGCCAGCTGCGCCAGCTCGGGGCGATCGTCGGAGGGCTGCAGCACCGACCACTCGTGGCCCAGCAGCTCGGCCAGCGGCAGGCCGCGGCGGACGGGGGTCTGGGCGTGGTCGGCGACGAGGATCAGCGCATGCTCCGCGAGGAAATCGTCGAGCCCTCCCGCCGCCTCGACCAGCTTGGCGAAGCAGTGGTCGGCCTTGGCGATCGACTCGACGGAGGCCTCGGGACCGTGCCGGTGCGAGTAGTTGTCGTTGTCGGGCAGCGAGAGCAGGAGGAAGTCGAAGCCGTCCTCCTTCATCAGCTCGACCGAGCAGCAGGCCGCGTAGCCGTCTCGGTTGCCGGGGATCGAGGTCGACTTGCAGGGCACCTCGCGACTGGCGTAGAGGTCGCCGTAGAAGAGCTCGGTCGGTCCCCAGGTGTGGTGGCGGAATTTGAGCCTGGAGACGTCGACGGCGCGGCGCACCAGTCCCTCCAGCGAAACCTGATGGCGGTGGCGACCGCGGTAGATCAGGAACGGCGTGCAGGCGGTGCGGGCCCCGGCGTCCTCCAGGCGCTCGAAGACCGTCTCGATCTCCGGGCTGAGGTGGGCCAGGTTCATGTTGTAGACGAGGTCGTAGAGAGCGCGGAAGACCCCGAAGGCACGGGTCGCCTCGAGCGAGGAGCCGTACTCCACGTAGCGCCGCTCAAGCCGGTGGTACCAGTTCATGCCGCTGATCCAATGCTGCTCCGCCCCCACCCCGGTCACCATCTCCGAGCAGGCCACCGGCGTCACCGAGGGGAAGCTGGAGACGCAATCCTCGATCAGCACGCCGCGCTCGATCAGCGCCGCGAAGGTCGGCGCCCGCTCCTCGGCGACGGCGCGCTGGAGCATGTCCGTGCGCAGCGAGTCGACGTAGGTGAGGACGAGCTTCTTGGACATGGGCCGAATGATGCTCGACCGGGTCGGTCGGGAGGCGACGCTAGCGCAGGACGCGGAGGCCGGCGTGTTTGCGCTGGGCGCGGCGGTGGCGGGAGATCCCCAGCCAGGCGAGGGCGACGATCGTCAACAGGACCAGTGGCGCCAGCAGCAGCGCGGCGGCGGCGGCGATCAGCGCTGCCAAGGCGACGATGAAGGCAAGCGCGCCGCCGCCGCCTCCCTGGCGCTGGCTGGCGCCGTGGACGACGTCGCTGATGACGACGCAGCCGAGCACGGCCCCGGCGAGCGCGAGCACGGCCCCGAGGGCGCCGTCGAGCAGGAAGCCGGCGATCAGGGCGATCGTGGCCGCGAGCAGCGTCATCCGTCCCAGTGCCGAGCCGTGGGTGCCGGCGGTGCCGGCGAGCATGCCGATCGCAATGCCGATGCCTACGTCGGTGAGAAAGTCCACGCTCGAAAACCTAACCTCCCTGGCGTCGCGGCGTCGATCCGCCACACTTCCCTGCATGAGCGAGGTGCCTCCACCGCCGCACAGGCGTCGTGCCCACACCAGCACCCGGGACCTCGAGCGCTACGCCGGCCTCTTCGCGGCGCGGACCGGGGTAATGCGTTCCTCGGCGATGCGCGACCTGATGGCGATCACCGCACGCCCCGAAGTGATCTCGCTCGCCGGCGGCCTTCCGGACACCTCGACCTTCCCGCCGCAGAGCTTCGCCGCGCAGATGACGCGGATCGCGCAGGAGTCGGCTGCGGAGGCTCTCCAGTACGGCCCAACCGAGGGCTTCGAGGAGACCAAGGACTGCATCGTCGAGGTGATGGGCGCGGAGGGAATGCTGGTCGACCCCCACGACGTGATCGTCACGACCGGCGGTCAGCAGGCGATCGACCTCGTCTGCAAGACGCTGGTCGATCCCGGCGACGTGGTCATCTGCGAGGCGCCCACCTACCCCGGGGCGGTACCGGTCTTCTGCAGCTACCAGGCCGAGGTGATCCAGGTCGAATGCGACGGGGACGGGATGCGGGTGGACGAGCTGGAGCAACTGCTCGAGCGCCTGCATCTGGAGGGGCGGCGACCGAAGTTCGTCTACTCGGTGCCGAGCTTCCAGAACCCGGCGGGGGTGACGATGTCGCTGGGGCGGCGGCAGCGCCTGGTCGAGCTGGCCCGCCTGCACGAGCTGCTCGTCGTCGAGGACAACCCCTACGGCCTGCTGCGCTACGGCGGCGAGGCGCTGCCGCCGCTCTACCAACTCGATGGCGGCGACTTCGTCATCTACATCGGCACCTTTTCGAAGATCCTCTCGCCGGGCATCCGCCTCGGCTGGGCGGTGGCGCCGCCGCCGGTGATGGAGAAGATCGTGCTCGGCAAGCAGGCGGCCGACCTCTGCACCTCGACCCTGACCCAGTATTTCGTGCACGAGTACTTCGCCGAAGGGAACTGGCGCCAGTACGTCGCCGACCTGGTCGAGATCTACCGCGGGCGGCGCGACACGATGATCGCGGCGCTGCGCGAGCACTTCCCGGCGGCGGCGACCTGGACCGAGCCGCAGGGCGGGCTCTTCATCTGGGCGACCCTGCCCGAGTACATCGACACCGGCGACCTGCTGGCGAAGGCGCTGCGCGCCGACGTCGCCTTCGTTCCCGGCCAGGCCGCCTACATCGACGAGCGCGGCCGCAACTCGATGCGGCTCAACTTCTCCGGCGTCAGCGAGACCGAGATCCGCGAGGGCATCCGCCGCATCGGCGCCGTGATCGCCGAGCAGGTGGAGCTCTACGAGGCTCTGACCGGTGAGAGCGGTGGCCGTGCCGTGGCTGGCCGCGGCGAGGACGCGGCGGCAGAGCCGACGGCGGCGGTCGAGGAGAACGTCCTGCCGTTCCGCAAGAGCGGGGAGGCCGGATGAAGGTCGCGGTCCTCAAGGGCGGCCGCTCGCTCGAGCGCAACGTCTCCCTGCGCTCCGGCGCCCGCGTCGAGGACGCTCTCGAGCGGCTTGGCCACGACGTCGTCGCGCTGGACGTGGGCGCCGATCTGGCCAAGCGGCTGAGCGCCGCGCAACCCGACGTCGCCTTCGTCGCCATGCACGGCGTCGGTGGCGAGGACGGCGCCGCGCAGGAGCTGCTCGAGATCCTCGGCATCCCCTTCACCGGCCCCGCCGCCGCGGCCTGCGCCCGCTGCATGGACAAGTCGCTGGCCAAGCACGCGATCCGCGAGGCGGGGCTGCCGACGCCGGACTGGTTCGCCTTCAACTCGACCGCCTTCCGCGAGCTCGGCGCCGCCGACGCGCTCGGCCGGCTCGAGCAGAGCCTCGGCTTCCCGCTGGTCGTCAAGCCGAGTCGCGGCGGCTCTTCGCTCGGGGTCAAGTTCGCCGCGGCCCTCGGCGAGGTCCCGCAGGCGCTGGTTTCAGCCTTCAGCTACGACGACCGGGTCCTGCTCGAGCGCTTCGTCGATGGCCGCGAGCTGGCGGTCAGCGTGCTTGGCGAGGAGGCGTTGCCGATCGTCGAGGCGATCCCGGCGCAGGGAGACCGCTACGACTTCGAAGCGCGCTACGAGATCGGCCGCACCCGTTTCGTCTGCCCGGCCGACCTCACCGAAGCCGAGCGCTCGGCCGTCAACGAGGCGGCGGTTGCCGCCTACCGCACCCTCGGCTGCTCCGGCTTCGCCCGCATCGACCTGATCCTGGCGCCAGGCGGCCCGCAGGTCTTGGAGGCGAACGCGATCCCCGGCCTCACCGACACCAGCCTCCTCCCCCAGGCCGCCGAGGCCGCCGGCATGTCTTTTGAGCAGCTGGTCGAGCGGATTCTCGATTTAGCTCTGAAGCCAGCCTGCTGCTTAGGAATCGCCCTGGGCGAAGTCTTCCGGAGTGACCTCGTCGAGGAACTCTTTGAATTTGTCGACGACCTCCTCGGTGTCCTCGACCTCGTGCTCGAACTCGATCGCCGACTCCTCGATCACGTCCTCGGCCGCGAAGATCGGGGCCGAGACGCGGACGGCGAGCGCCAGGGCGTCGGAGGGGCGGGAGTCGATCTCGACCTCGGCGCCGTTGACCGAAACCGTGATCGAGGCGTAGAAGGTGTTGTCCCGCAGCTCGGTCACCGAGACCCGCTCGCACTTGGCGTCGAGCTGCTCGAGCAGGTCGGAGAGCAGGTCGTGGGTCATCGGCCGCGGCGTCGAGGCCCCCTGCAGCTTCATCAGGATCGCCGCCGCCTCCGGATGGCCGATCCAGATCGGCAGGAACCGGTTTCCGTCCACGGTCTTCAGCAACACGATCGGCTGCTTGCCGACCATGTCGAAGCTGACGCCATAGATCTGCATCTGCTGCACGAGAAAAAGGCTCCCGACCGTGGTGGACGGCCAAGTATAGGTCGGGCGAGTGGGCGATCCTGGATTCGAACCAGGGACCTCGTCCTTATCAGAGACGCGCTCTAACCAACTGAGCTAATCGCCCGGGGTCGGCGATGATAGCGACGCCGGATCGGATGGTTCGGCAGCGGCTCAGCGACCGCGTTTGCGCAACCTGCGCGCGAGGGCGTGCGCCTCGTCGACATCGGCAAGACGCAGCTCTACCGCGATCCCCTCGCCCCTGACGCGGACCGCGACTTCGTGCCCGAGCGCCGTCTCCAAAGCATCGCCAGCGGCCTCCAGCGCCGCGGCCTGCTCCGGGTCGAGCGCCCGCCTTTTCGGCTTGGTTTTTGGCTGGCTGGCCAGCCGAACCCTGTTCTCGGTCTCTCGCACCGACCAGCCTCCGCGCGCCGCGTCGCGTGCGAGGCGGCGGCGCACGTCGTTGCCCTTGGCGGCGAGCAGGGCCTTGCCGTGCCCCTCGCTCAGGTCGCCCCCCTCGAGCATCTCCAGCGTCTCGTCCGGCAGCTCAAGCAGGCGGATCAAGTTGGAGACGGCGGGGCGGCTGCGGCCGACGCGACGTGCCAGGTCCTCTTTGCTCAGGCCGAGGTCCTCGATCAACGCCGCACAGGCACGAGCCTCCTCGACCGGGTTGAGGTCCTCGCGCACCATGTTCTCGATCAGCGCCGCCTGCAGCCGCTCCGCTTCGGCTTGGTCGCGGACCACCGCCGGCACCTTCGCCAGGCCGGCCTCCTGCGCCGCCCGCCAGCGGCGCTCGCCGGCGACGAGCTCGTAGCTGCCGTCGATGAGGGGGCGGACCAATAGGGGCTGGACAACTCCACTGGTCTCGATCGATGCCGCCAGCGCGGAGAGGGCCGCGGGGTCGAACTGCGTGCGGGGCTGATCGGGATTGGGCTTGATCAGGGAGACCGGAAGCTCGCGCAGCTCGCCGGCGTCCTCGTCGCCGCTTTCCGGCAGGATCGCGGAGAGGCCGCGGCCGATGCCGCGCCTGCTGCCGCTAGCCACGGCTGACGAGCTCCTTCGCAAGCGCTCTGTAGGCGACGGCGCCGCGGGAGGAGGGGGCGTGCTCGGTCACGGGCAGACCATAGCTCGGCGACTCGGCGACTCGAACGCTGCGCGGGATCACCGTCTCGAAGACCAGGTCGGGGAAATGATCGCGGAGCTCGGACTCGACGTCCTGAGCCAGTCTCGTGCGCTCGTCGTGCATGGTGATCAGCAGACCCGCAACCTCCAGTTGAGGGTTAAGCTCGCGACGGATCAGGCCCAGCGTCTCGAGGAACTGGACCAGGCCCTCGAGCGCGAGGTACTCCGCCTGCACGGGAACGATGACGCGGTCGGCGGCGGTGAGGGCGTTGACGCTCACCGGCCCAAGCGCGGGGGGACAGTCGAGCAGGGTGACCGCGAAGCGTTCGCGCACCGGGCCGAGTCGGTCTCGGAGCCGCGTCTCGGAGCCGTCGATCCGCGGCAGCTCGACCGCGGCGCCGGCGAGATCCCGGCTGGCGGGCACGAGCCAGAGGTTGTCCGGCCCCGCCGGTCGCGCCGCCTCGGCCACGGAGAACTCGCCGGTGAGGCAGTCGTAGGAGGAGGGGTGCATGTCGCGCTCGGCGCCGAGCGCGACGGTGGCGTTGCACTGCGGATCGAGGTCCACCAGCAGCGTCTGACGCCCCTGCCGGGCCGCGCACGAAGCCAGGTTCACCGCCGTGGTCGTCTTGCCGACGCCCCCCTTCTGATTTGCCACCGCGTAGACAGTGCCCATGTCGGAGTCACCCTATTTGCCCACGCGAAGCCGCGAGAGGTCGGATAGCCTGCGCCCCGTGAGCGAGACGACCGATTGGCCGCAGGAGCCCGGCGAGCGCGTGCGGGAGCTCGTCGAGGGCGTGCTGGACGAGCTTGACCTCGACGGCGAGGTCGAGATCGCGGAGGACGACGACTGCATCGCCGCCACCGTCGAGGGCGAGGACGACTACGGCCTGCTGATCGGCAAACGAGGACAGACGATCGACGCCCTGCAGCTGCTCTGCTACCAGGCCGCTTTTCGCGGCCTGCGTGAGCGCAAGCGGGTCATCGTCGACGCGGCGGGATACCGCGGGCGCAGGCGCGAGACCCTGGAGGGAAGAGCGGATCGCGCGGCCGAGCAGGCGCTGACCAGCAACCACGTCGTCGAGATGGACCCGATGAGCGCGCAGGAGCGCCGCGTCGTCCACGAGCGCCTCAAGGAGCGCGCCGGAATCGAGACCTACAGCGAGGGCGACGAGCCCCGGCGCTGCGTCATCGTCGCTCCGCTCGTCGCGGAGTGAGCTCCGACCCAACCGCGCAGCTCGACCCCCGCGCCCGCGCGGCCTTGGCGACGGTCCTCGAGCTGCTGGCCGAGGAGCGCGCCTCGGTCAGCTCCGTGGTCGACGAGCGCGCCTGGAAGGTCCACGTCGCCGACAGTCTCACCGGCCTCCAGGCGCCTGAGCTCCGCAGCGCGAGCCGCATCGCCGACATCGGCGCCGGGGCCGGCTTCCCCGGCCTGGCCCTCGCCGCGGCCCTTCCCGAATCCCAGGTCGACCTGATCGAGTCCGTCGCCCGCAAGTGCGCCTTCATGACCCGGGCGATCGAAGCCGCCGGCATCGCCAACGCCACCGTCCTCAACACCCGCTCCGAGGACTGGGCATCCAGGGACGGCCGCGAAGCCTACGAAGCCGTCACCGCCCGCGCCGTAGGCCGCCTCTCGACCCTGGCCGAGCTCGCATCCCCACTTCTGAAGCCAAATGGAGTCCTGGTCGCCTGGAAGGGAAAACGCGACCCAGACGAGGAATCCCAACTGGAAAGGGCCGCAGAGTCCCTCGCCATGACCCCGGAGAAAGTCCTCGACGTCGGCGCCGAAGCCGGCAGCCGACACCGCCACCTTCATGTCATGAGGAAGGTCGGCCCCACGCCAGCTTCCCTGCCCCGCCGTCCCGGCATAGCCAAGAAGCGCCCCAAGGGCTGACCCTCTAGCTGAAAAGCCTGGCAGCGGGCTCATCCAGCGCACCTTCAAGCAAAAAGAAGCCCGGGCGCGCTCTGGAGAGGGACCGATACCCCCTCGAAACGTCTTGTACTTCTCGCCCGCAAGCAACCTCGGACGGCCACCCACGATCCAGCGAGCAAGTTAAGTGAAGAGGGGGTATCGGTCCCTCTCCCCGACCTACCGTCGCTTCTTCTTTTTCCTTGGCGGCGGCGGCGGAGCTTTCGTCGCCGCCAACGCCGCAGCCGCCTCGGGAGTCGCCGCCTCCGGCATCGGAATCAGTTTCTGAATCGTGAACTGCTGCCCGATCGTCCAGATGTTGGTCGTGATCCAGTAAAGGATCAGGCCCGCGGGGAAGCTGATGATGAAGGGGACGAAGATCAGCGGCAGCACGAACATCAGCGTGCGCTGGCTTTTGTCGGCCGTGATCGCCATCACCAGGCCGGAGATCAGCTGGGTGACGACGTAGATGACGAGCAGGGCGATCAGCACACCCCCCTCGGCCTTCGCGGTCAAATCGGGGATGAAGAGGAAGCTCTCGCCCCAGTTGCCTGGCGGCACCTCGCTGCAGACCTCGGCCGTCTGGCCGCAGATGTCGAAGCGCAGGTCGTGCTGGAGGACGTAGAAGAGGGTGATGAATACCGGCAACTGCGCCAGCAGCGGGATGCAGGAGGCAAAGGGGTTGACTTTGTTCTCCTGGTAGAAGCGCATCATCTCCTGCTGCATGCGCTGTTTGTCGTTTTTGTATTTCGCCTGGATCTCTTTGATCTGCGGCTGCAGCGCCTGCAGCGCCCGCATCCCTTTCAGTTGTTTGTAGGTGAGCGGGATCAACAGGGTCCGCATCGCGATCGTAAGGGCGATGATCGCGCCCCCCCAGGAGAGGCCAGCCGAGTCGTGAAAGAAGACGAGGACCTTGTCGGCGATGTCGACGAGAAACTGCGGCGCGAGCTGGAAGGCCAAGGGCGTCATGCCTTTGCCTTCCCGTGATAGTCGCTCGGGTCCACCGGTCCTACCCGCAGCGTGAACTTGCGCGGCACGGGATCGAAACCGCCGTGGCTAAAGGGGTTGCAGCGCAGGAGGCGCCAGGCGGCGAGCACTGCGCCACGAGCGGCGCCGTGCCGTTGGATCGCCTCGGCGGCGTAGGCCGAGCAGGTCGGCTCGTAGCGGCAGCGGCGCGGTCGCGAGGGCGAGATCCACCGCTGGTAGGCATGAATTGGGGTCAAAAGGAGGCGTTTCACGTGGAACGGCCTCCCGCCAACGCCTCTTCCAGGCTCTTCGCCACTCCACTGGCGCCGTCGCGCTCGATGAGGTCCTTGATCTCCGAGCGAGCGACGATGACGAAATCGTGCCGGTCGGGCAAGCGGTCGGAGAGGGTCCAGAAAGCCTCGCGCAAAGCTCGCTTGACGCGGTTGCGCTCGACAGCGCCGCCCACCTTGCGGCTCACGGACACGCCGAGCCTCACGTCCTCGCGCTCCTCGTCGCGGCGGGGGAAGGTGTAGAGCACGAGGTAGCGGGTCGCATGGGAAGAGCCGTCGCGATAGACGCGGTCGAACTCGCCGCTGCGCGAGAGGCGCCGTCGCTTCGGCGCCATCTACGGAGTGAGGCGCTTCCGCCCTTTGCGCCGGCGTCGCTTGAGGATCGCGCGGCCGCCACGAGTGCTCATCCGCGCTCGAAAGCCGTGCGTCTTCGCGCGCTTCCGCTTCTTCGGCTGGTAGGTGCGCTTCATGCGGGCGGAAGTATACGGGCGGGCGCCGCGATGGCGCCTCCAAATCTTTTCTGCGGGATTTGCGACTCGCCGCGGTTTCGCACTCAGGCACGCCGCTATGGTCGCCAGCCAGGTGCCAGATGACTCGTCCCGACACGAACTCGATGCCCTTTGGCGGGCGACCCAGGAGCGCCTCCGCGCCTCGGTACCCGAGTCCACCTTCCGCCTTTGGCTCGAGCCGTTGCGTGTCGCCGGCGCCGGCGCCGATGCTCTCTACTTAACCGCCCCGGAGGGAATCAGGGCCTGGGCCGAGCGCCGCTACTCGACGCTGATCGCCGAAGCCCTGGCCGATTCCGGTACGTCCCTGCACGATGTGGTCTTCACGGACGGTGGCGAAGGGGCGGAGGCGACGGAAGCCCTCGACGGGGCTGAGCTGAACCCCCACTACACCTTCGATCGCTTCGTCATCGGCAACGGCAACCGGCTCGCACATGGCGCCGCCCTGGCCGTCGCCGAGGCCCCGTCGGAGGCCTACAACCCGCTCTTTCTCCATGGCCCTCCGGGGCTTGGCAAGACGCACCTGCTCGGAGCGATCGCCAACTACCTGCGGACCAACGCACCCGGCCTCAGCGTTCGCTACACCACGGCCGAGTCGTTCACGAACGAGTTCGTCGGCGCTCTCAAGTCCACTGGAGCCGAGGCCTTCAAGGCCCGTCACCGCGACATCGACGTGCTGCTGATCGACGACGTCCAGTTCCTCGAGGGCAAGCCGGCGACCGAAGAGGAGTTCTTCCACACCTTCAACGCGCTCTACGAGTCCGGCAGCCAGCTCGTCCTCTCCGCCGACCGCATTCCCAGCGAACTCTCGTCCCTCGCCACCCGGCTGCGCGACCGCTTCGAGT
The DNA here is from genome assembly GCA_963832065.1 of uncultured Actinomycetes bacterium. GTDB lineage: Bacteria > Actinomycetota > Thermoleophilia > Solirubrobacterales > 70-9 > VAYN01. The sequence goes on along the minus strand of CAWHSV010000007.1, from coordinate 269,814 downwards.
GGGGTCTCACCGTCCCGGTCGAGCCGCCCAACCTGGCGACGCGCCTGACCGTCCTGCGCCGGCTGGTCCAAGAGGCCGGGGTCGAGATCGCCGATACCGAGGCGCTCAACGAGCTCGCCAACAGGATCGACGCCAACGTGCGACAGCTGCACGGCGCGCTGACCCGGGTCCTCGCCCACGCCTCGCTGATGGCCCGCCCGCTCAGCAGCGAGCTGATCGCCGAAGTAATCCCCTACGGCCGCTCTGCCAAGGTCACTTCCGTCGAAGAGATTCAGCAGCGCGTGGCCGAGGGCTACGGCATCTCCCGCGCTGAGCTGATTGGCTCCAGTCGTGCCGCCACTCCACTACGGGCAAGACAGGTGGCGATCTTCCTCACTCGCGAGCTCACCGACCTCTCGCTGCCGCAGATCGGCCGGCTTTACGGCGGCCGCGATCACTCGACCGTTCTCAATTCCCTGCGCCGCGTCGAAGCGGGCATGGCCGACGACGCAAAGCTCGCCGAGCGCGTCCAGGACTTACGCGGCGCAATCCACAACCCCGCCGACAGCCAGCGCTGACGGCCGACGACGCTGTAAGAATCGTCCTTTTCCACATTCCTCTCCACAACCCCGCGGCCGCACTACAGCGCCATTTCCTCCACGGCCGCAATTCTTTCCACAAGTCCTAACCCAACTCAAGAAGGCAACCATCACTTGAAGCTCACGACCAAACGCGAAGAACTAGTCGCCAAGCTCTCCGTTGTCTCCAGAGCGGTGTCGACCCGTGCCCCGACCCAAGCCCTCTCCGGGGTCCTCATCCGCGCCGATGAGGACGGGGTGACGCTGTCCGCCACCGACCTCGACATGGGCCTGGAGACGACGCTCGAGGCCGAGGTCGCCGCCGAGGGCGCCGTGCTGCTGCCGGGCCGCCTGCTGGCAGAGGTCGCTCGCTCGCTCGCCGAGGCGACGGTGGAGATCGAGACGCGGGAGGCCGAGCAGGACGTGGAGATTCGCAGCGGCAGCTCGAGCTTCCACCTGCGGGTCCTTCCCGTCGACGATTTTCCGAAGCTGCCGGCCCCCGGCGACCAGCCCGGTCTGAGGATGCCCGCGAAGGAGCTCGGCGCCAGCATCGAGCTGGTCGCGAGGGCCGCTTCGCGCGACGACATGCGACCGGTCCTAACCGGCGTTTTCGTCGCCGCTTCGGGCGCGGAGATGACGATGGTCGCCACCGACTCCTACCGGCTGGCGGTGAAGCGAACCGAGCTGGAGAGCGAGCTCGGCGGCGAGATCGACGCCAACATCCCGGCCCGGGCGCTGCGCGAGCTGAGCCGCATCCTCAGCTCCGAGGGCGTCGACGAGGCGACGGTGTCGTTGCTGCCCAACCAGGCGATCTTCAAAGCAGGGGCGATCCTCCTCACGACGAGGCTGATCGAGGGCCAGTTCCCTAACTTTCGACAGCTCCTGCCGGAGTCCTACGAGCACGACGTGCGGTTGCCGCGTAGCGACTTTCTCGATGTGACCCGGCGGGTCAGTCAACTCGCGCAGCGCAACGCGCCGCTGCGCCTCTCGTTCAGGTCGGGCGAGCTGACCGTCGCGGCGGAGACGCCGGACGTGGGGGACGCGCAGGAGACGATGCCGGCGGCGTTTGAAGGCGAGCCGCTGGAGATTGGCTTCAATCCGGAGTTCCTCAAAGAGGGGATCGAAAGCGTCGAGGGGGACGAGGTCCTGTTGCGGCTGATCTCGCCGCTGCGCCCGGGCTTGCTGCAGCCGGTGGAGGACGACGATTTTCGCTACCTGGTGATGCCGATCCGACTCAACGTCTGAGGTGACTGGCCGGTGCTCGTCACCGCGATCGAAGCGAGGCCGGTGCGGAGCCTCGACCAGGTCCGGGTTGAGCTGCAACCTGGCATCGTCAGCGTCGTCGGGCCCAACGGCGCCGGCAAGACCAATCTCGTCGAGTCGCTCTATTTCGCTCTGACCGGACGCTCTTTTCGCACCTCCGATCGCCGCGACCTGATCCCGTTCGGCGCCTCGCTGGCGCGTGCGGAGGCGGTCGTGCGCGATGAGGATGGCCTGCAGCGGCGCCTGCTCGCCTCGGTCAGCCGCACCGAGGGCCGCCGCCATCTACTCGATGGCGCCCCGGCCGACCCCGCGACCCTGGCCCGCAGCCGACCCCCCGTCGCTGTCTTCGCCCCCGATCGCCTCAGCTTGATCAAGGGCCCACCCTCGGAGCGCCGCGCTCATCTCGACGGCTTCGTCGCCGCCCGCTGGCCGTCGCGCGGCGAGCTGCGCAAGCACTTCGGTCAGGCGCTGGCTCAGCGCAACGCTCTGCTCTCGCGGCTCGCTGGCGGATACGGATCCCCCGCCGACCTCGATGCCTGGGATGCCGGTTTGGCCGAAGCTGCGGCCCCGCTCGTAGCGGCGCGCGCAGAGGCCATCGACGAGCTCTCGCCGTCCTTCGCGGCCGCAGCGGCGGAGCTGGGCCTCGAGGGCGAGGCCGGACTCGAGTACGCCCCGCGGGCGTCGGGGGCGGTGGACGAGATACGCGCCGGCTTGGCCGAGCGCCGCGACCAGGACCTGCGCCTCGGCCGCAGCTCCTGGGGGCCGCATCTGGACGAGCTCAAGATCGCCACCGCCGGTCGCTCCTTGCGGCGCTACGGGTCCCAGGGACAGCAGCGGGCGGCGCTGCTCGCCCTTCTTTTCGCCGAGCGCGGGGCGCTCCTATCGGCTCGGCGAGTGACGCCGCTGCTGCTGCTCGACGACGTCATGAGCGAGCTCGATCCCGGTCGCCGCGAACGCTTGGTTCGCCGCCTCGGCGATGGCGGCCAGGCCCTGATCACGGCCGCCGACGAAGAGTCGCTTCCGCAAGCGGCCCGCGCTTCGGTGGTGCGGATGCCGGCGGCGGCCCTGCCGGGGAGGGCAGCGGCGTGAGCCGCCGTCGCGCTCCCCGGCAGGCTGCCTCGGCGATCCGCGTCGCCCGCGACCGGGCGGCGCCACGCACCGGCTTGGCCGCGGTGCAGGCGGCCTGGACCGAAGCGGTCGGTGAGCAGCTTGCGGGGGTGGCCACGCCTGTCTCGGAGCGATCCGGGACCCTGACGATCGAGTGCTCGGAGAGCGTCTGGGTGCAGGAGCTGGACCTGATGCAGGCGCAGCTGCTCGAGCGTCTCGAGGACGAGCTCGGAGAGCTGGCGCCGTCAGCTCTCAGGTTCCGCTTGAAAAGCGACCGGCTTAAGTTTTAGTTTATGCACGATTTGCAGGGAATTTGTTACGGCTGGCGCAGGGTTCCGCAGTGCTCGGGTGGTATTCTTATGGCAACTCGCATTTGGCCCCGACCTGTGTGGAGCGAGCCTCCAGGCGTCGGGGTTTTCTGTGTCAACTGGAAGGGACTCATTGCCTGAGAAGAAAGCCAAGGGCGCCTCCGATTCGTACGGCGCCAAGGACATCACCGTCCTTGAGGGACTCGAAGCGGTGCGCAAGCGCCCCGGCATGTACATCGGCTCCACCGGTCCCCGCGGTCTCCATCACCTGGTCTACGAGGTCGTCGACAACTCCGTCGACGAGGCCCTGGCCGGCCATTGCGACAGCGTGCGCGTCGTCCTGCACCCGGACAACAGCTGCACGGTCGAAGACGACGGCCGCGGCATTCCGGTCGAGACGATGGCGAAAGAGGGACGCCCCGCGGCGGAGGTCGTCCTGACCGTTCTCCACGCCGGCGGCAAGTTCGGGGACGGCGGCGGCTACAAGGTCTCCGGCGGCCTGCACGGCGTCGGCGTCTCGGTTGTCAACGCCCTCTCCGAGCGACTGCACCTCGAGATCAGCCGCGACGGCCATGTCTGGTCGCAGGACTACGAGCGCGGCAAACCGATGACCGGCCTCGAGAAAGGCGCCGCGACCAAGGAGCACGGCACCAAGATCACCTTCCTGCCCGATCTCGAGATCTTCGAGGAGATCGAGTTCGACTTCCAGACGCTGGCCGAACGCCTGCGCGAGACGGCCTTCCTCACCCGCGGCCTGAAGATCGAGCTGGTCGACGAGCGCGGCGAGACCAACAGCGTCACCTTCCAGTACGAGGGCGGGATCGAGGACTTCGTCCGCCACCTCAACGAGAACAAGGACGCGCTGCACCGCAAGGTCATCTTCTTCGAGGGCGAGTGAGGAGGACGGCCAGGTCGAGGTGGCGATGCAGTGGAACTCCTCCTACCAGGAGTCGATCTTCAGCTTCGCCAACAACATCAACACCCACGAGGGCGGGACCCATCTCTCCGGCTTCCGCGCGGCGCTGACCCGGACCCTGAACGCCTACGCGCGCAACAAAGGCCTGCTCAAAGAGAAAGACGACAACCTCGCCGGCGAGGACGTGCGCGAGGGGCTGACCGCGGTGATCTCGGTCAAGCTGCACGACCCCCAGTTCGAGGGCCAGACCAAGACCAAACTCGGCAACCCGCCGATCAAGGGCCTGGTCGAGGAGACCGTCAACCGCAAGCTGGGCGAGTTCCTCGAGGAGAACCCGGGCGACGCGCGGCGCATCATCACCAAGGCGATCGACGCCTCGCGAGCGCGCGACGCGGCCCGCAAGGCGCGCGACCTGACCCGGCGCAAGTCGGCGCTGGAGAACTCGACCCTGCCCGGCAAGCTCGCCGACTGCACGGTCAAGGACCCGAGCGAGGCCGAGATCTTCGTGGTCGAGGGCGACTCCGCCGGCGGCTCGGCCAAGCAGGCGCGCGACCGCTACACCCAGGCGGTGCTGCCGCTGCGCGGCAAGATCATCAACGTCGAGAAGAGCCGCATCGACAAGGTGCTGGCCAACAACGAGATCCAGGCGCTGATCACGGCGATCGGCACCGGCGTCCACGACGAGTTCAACCTCGAGGACGCCAGGTACCACAAGATCGTGATGGCGACCGACGCCGACGTCGACGGCGCCCACATCCGCACCCTGGTCCTCACCTTCCTCTACCGGCAGATGCCGGAGCTGATCGACGCCGGCTACGTCTACATCGCCAAACCGCCGCTCTACCGGGTCAAGCAGGGCAACCAGGAGACCTACCTGGAGCGCGAGTCCGAACTCGAGGAGCTGCTGCTGCGCGACAAGCTCGAGGACTTCGAGCTGACCGACGCCGGCGGCAACACGAAGAAGCTGACCAAGAGCCGCTGGCAGGCTTACGCGCGGCGCTCGAAGGAGTACGAGGGCTGGGGCTCCTCGCTGCAGGCGGAGTTCGGCCACGAGGCGGTTCGCTTCCTCGAGGAGTCGAACCTGCTCGACGAGGAGGTTGGCGACGCTCGCCGCCGCCGCGCAAGGTGCTCGGCCGAAAGGCGCCGGAGGCGAGCCCTTCGACACCGAGGTCGTCGAGGACTCCGACGAGCTGGTCTGGTCGTCAAGGCGATCGAGCGCAAGAGCGGCCTGGCCCGCACCCACCGGCTGCCGGCCGAGCTGTTCGAGCATCACGACTACCGCAAGTTCGTCGAGGTGCACGCGGCGCTGCTGAAGCAGGTCGGCCGCCCGCCGTTCGAGGTCCGCTCGGCGGCCGCCGCAACGAGGCGCTCTCCTTCCAGGCGCTGCGCGGCGCGGTGCTCGAGCTGGCCCGCCACGGCGTCCAGCTGACCCGCTTCAAGGGCCTCGGCGAGATGAACGCCGACCAGCTGCGCGAGACGACGATGGACCCGGCCAGCCGCACCCTGCACGGGTGACGCTCGACGACGCGACCGCCGCCGACCAGATCTTCTCGATGCTGATGGGCGACCAGGTCGCCCCGCGTCGCGACTTCATCGAGGCCAACGCGAAGGAGGTGCAGTTCCTTGATGTCTAGATGACCGGGTCTCGCGGGCAAGCGTGGGAGCAGCGCTGATGGCGCTCGAGGCACTGACCGGGCGGATCGAAGAGCGCGAGCTCGAGAAGGAGATGCGCTCGTCGTACCTCGATTACGCGATGAGCGTGATCGTCGGGCGGGCGCTGCCGGACGTGCGCGACGGGCTCAAGCCGGTCCACCGCCGCGTGCTCTACGCGATGCACGACATCGGCCTGCAGCCGACCCGCGCCTACCGCAAGTGCGCCTTCATCGTCGGCGAGGTGATGGGCAAGTACCACCCGCACGGCGACTCGGCGATCTACGACACGCTGGTGCGGATGGCGCAGGACTTCTCCCTGCGCTACCTGCTGGTCGACGGCCAGGGCAACTTCGGCTCGATCGACGACGACCCGGCGGCGGCGATGCGGTACACCGAGGCCCGCCTCGGCCGCCTCGCGACCGAGCTGCTGCGCGACATCGACGCCGACACGGTCGACTTCGGCCCCAACTACGACGAATCGACCCAGGAGCCGCTGATCCTGCCGGCGCGCTTCCCGAACCTGCTGGTCAACGGCGCCTCCGGGATCGCGGTCGGGATGGCGACCAACATCCCGCCGCACAACCTGCGCGAGGTCGCCGCCGCGGTCGACCGCCTACATCGACGATCCCGGAGATCGACCTGGCCGGGCTGATGGAGCACGTCAAGGGCCCCGACTTCCCGGGCGGCGGGATCATGAGCCGCGAGGGCATCCGCGACGCCTACGCCTCCGGCCGCGGCAGCATCAAGGTCCGCGCCCGCGCCCACGTCGAGCCGCTGAAGGGCGGCAAGGAGGCGATCGTCGTCACCGAGCTCCCGTTCATGGTCAAGAAGGGCGGCGACGGCGGCCTGATCACCAAGATCGCCGACCTCGTCCGCGAGAAGAAGCTCGAGGGGATCTCCGACCTGCGCGACGAGTCCGACCGCTCCGGCATGCGGCTGGTGATCGAGCTGAAGCGCGGCGGCCCGCCGGCCAAGGTCGTGCTCAACAACCTCTACAAGAAGACCGCGATGCAGACCAGCTTCGGCGTCAACATGGTGGCGCTGGTCGACGGCGTGCCGCGCACGCTGAGCCTGCGCGAGCTGATCCACCACTACGTCGACCACCAGCGCGAGGTCGTCACCCGCCGCACCCAGTACGAGCTGCGCCGGGCCGAGGCGCGCGCCCACATCCTCGAGGGGCTGCTGATCGCGCTCGACAACCTCGACGCGGTGATCAAGCTGATCCGCGCCTCGACGGACCCCGACGCCGCCCGCGACGGCCTGATCTGCGAAGTTCGAGCTCTCGCGCGAGCAGGCGCAGGCGATCCTCGACATGCGCCTGCAGCGCCTGACCGCGCTCGAGGCCGACAAGGTCCGCGCCGAGCACGCCGACCTGATGGAGCGGATCGGCGAGCTGCGGGCGATCCTCGGCGACGAGGCCAGGGTGCTGGGCCTGGTCAAGGAGGAGCTGGCCGAGATCGTCGAGCTCCTACGGCGACGAGCGCCGCACCGAAATCGCCCACTTCGAGGGCGACGTCGGGATCGAGGACATGATCGCCGACCAGCAGATGGTGATCTCGCTGACCGCCTCCGGCTACGTCAAGCGCCTGCCGCTCGCCACCTACCGCCAGCAGCACCGCGGCGGCGTCGGGGTGATGGGGATGAACATGAAGGAGGACGACTACATCGCCCACCTCCACATCTGCTCGACCCACGACTACCTGCTCTTCTTCACCAACCGCGGCAAGGTCTACCGGCTCAAGGTCTACGAGCTGCCGGAGGGCTCGCGCACCGCGAAGGGCAGCGCGCTGGTCAACCTGCTGCCGCTGCGCGAAGGCGAGAAGGTGATGGCGGTGATCCCGACCCGGGACTTCAAGGAGAACAAGTACCTCGCCTTCGCCACCGCCAAGGGCCAGATCAAGAAGACCGAGTTCCTCGCCTACAACACGCCGATCCGCGCCGACGGGATCATCGCGATCAAGGTCCGCGACGGCGACGAGCTGGTCCAGGTGCGGCTCACCTCGGGCGAGGACGACATCCTGATGGTCTCCAAGTCCGGCCACGCCTCGCGCTTCTCGGAGAAGCTGGTGCGCCCGATGGGCCGCGACACCAGCGGCGTCAAGGGCATGAACGTCGCCGGCAAGGAGCAACCGGGTGCTGGCGATGGACATCGCCCGCGACGACACCGAGCTGTTCGTCGTCACCGAGAACGGCTACGGCAAGCGCACCCCGGTTGCCGAGTACCCGGTCAAGGGCCGCGGGACGAAAGGCGTGCTGACCGCGAAGCTGACCGAGAAGAAGGGCGGCCTCGCCGGCGCCCTGATCGTCCGCGAGCACCAGGACCTGCTCTTCATCTCCCAGAACGGGATGGTCCAGCGCACCTCGGTCAGCGGCATCTCGCGGATGGGCCGCCCGACCCAGGGCGTGAAGGTGATGAACATCAAGGACGACGACCGGGTCAGCGCCGTCGCGCTGGTGGTCGAGTCCGAAGGGGAGAGCGTGCCCGAGGAGCCGGACAACCAGGTGCAGATGGACGGGGCGTCGGCGGATGGGGCGAGCGGGTAGCCCTCGCTTACGCCTAGCACCTCCCTGGGGGTCGGTGCAATGAGGACGGCGCCTAGCGGCGCCGGGACATACGCAACGAGTTGTGGAGGCTAGAGCGAGGGCTACCCGCCATCCCCCCGACAGCGCTACGTCCTACGCCAGCTTCTCCGTCCGAACTCGAGAGATCCGCTCTCGAGTTATCCGGGGGACCACGAGCGCTACAGCCTTCCTTCCAGCTTCCGGTACTCGGAACCCCATCGTTCCTTGGAAGCTCTCCGAACCCAGGCTGCCTGAACCCCGCTGCGGTAAGAGGGACGGGGGTCCCTCTCCCGGAGGCTCCAGTGCAGGCGTCCCGCACCCTGGGAGCGCGATCAGCTGCGCGACGGCCTCCGGGAGAGGGGCCCCGTCCCTCCCTCCTGCCACCTAAGCAGCCGCAGGTAAGTACTGCTGCCAGGCAGGCGGAATCTTCGGGCTCGCCACCTGGATGAAGACCGTCGGCGCCGGCGCCTTTGGGGAGTTCTTGGGGTGCATGTGGATCTCGTTGGGGAGGCGGTTGCCCTTGCGGCGGTTGCAGTTGGCGCAGGCGGCGACGATGTTCTCCCAGACCGATTTGCCGCCGCGGCTGCGGGGGATGACGTGGTCGACGGTGAGGCCGGACTTGGTCGAGCCGCAGTACTGGCAGGTCCAGGAGTCGCGAGCGAGCACGGCCCGGCGGGTGATCTTGCGCCGGTGCGCCTCGCGCGGGATCCGCACGTAGCTGACCAGCCGGATCACGTCCGGCCGCTCCATCGTCATGTGCTCGGAGTGCAGCGCCGCCCCTTCGCGCCGCTCCAGCAGCTCCGCCTTCTCCTTCAGCAGCAGCACAGCAGCCCGTCTCAGCGTGCAGACGTTGATCGGCTCATACGTCGCGTTGAGCACTAGGACTCGTGCCATAGCTGCCGCGAATTGTACGCAGGTCGACGCCTGGAGCCGCAGACGAGGGGTATCCGACCCTCGTCTAGCCCACCGGATACGAACCGAGAATCCGCACCGAGCCGGCCTTGGTTCTGCAGCTGCCGCCAGCGCCTCGGCGACGATCTCGTCCGTCTCGGCGCCCTCGAGGTCGCAGAAGAACATGTAGCGGCCGAGGCCCTGGCGCATCGGCCGCGACTCGATCCGGGTCAGGTTGATCTCGCGGTCGGAGAACTCGCGCAGGGCGTCGACCAGGGCGCCGGGATGGTCCTCGCCGAGCTCGGAGAAGACGAGCGAGGTCTTCCATGGGCCCTCGCCGCTCGGGCTCGGTCGCCGGCGGGGGCGATCCAGACGAAGCGGGTGACGTTGTCGCTCTCGTCCTCGATGCCTTCGCGGAGGATCTTGCAGCCGTAGAGATCGGCTGCGGCGCGGGCGCCGATCGCCGCCCAGGGCCGGACCGACTCGGCGACCATGCGGACCGCCGCGGCGGTGCTGCTGACGCTGCGAAGTTCGACCCCCGGCAGCTGCTCGCGCAAGAAGCGGGCGCACTGGGCCAGCGGCTGTGGGTGGGAGAGGACGGCCTCGAGCTGGTCCAGGCCGATCTCCTCGCGGGCGATCAGGTGGGCGCGGACGGCGTAGTCGTGCTCGCCGACGATCGCCACCGCCGTGGCCTCGAAGGCGAGCGTGTCCAGCGTTCCGCGGACCGAGCCCTCGATCGAGTTCTCGAAGGGAACCAGCGCGCGCTCGGCCTCGCCGCGCTCGACGGCGAGGATCGCGTCGTGGATGGTGGCGGTGCGCAGCGACTCGAACTCGCCGCTCGTCGCCGCCTCGCGCAGCGCGTCCTCGGTGAAGGTGCCGGCCGGACCGAGGTAGGCGATTCGCACCGCGCCTCAGCTCCCTATTCGAAGAGGACGGTGTAGCTGGCTTCGTTGTTTTCGGAGACCTGCTCGCCGGGGACCGTGTCGACTTTGACGTCGAGCGTGACTTCTCCACTGGGGGTTGGGGTCAGCGGGATCGAGACCGTCGAGGTTTCGCCGGCGGCGATGGTTTCGATGCTGCCCTGCAATTCATTGCCGCCGACCGAGACCGTGACGTCGACGCCGTTCTCGGTCGATTCGCCCTGGTTCTGCACTTCGACTTCGACTTCCGGCGTTTCTTCGGGCGAGACGGTCGCCGCTTCTTCGCCCAGTTCGGCGCCGTTGATGCCGACGCCGAGCAAGCCGAGACCGTGGACCCCCGACGCGTCCCCAACGCTGGAACCGCTGATCGCGCCGAGTGCCGTCGCGACCTCTTCTTCCTCCAGCCATTGGGTCCCGTCAGGTAGGAAGACGCTCTCCGGCACGTCGCTGCCTTCGATCCCATTGTCGCCGAGGACGCCGTCGATTTCCGGCCGCACGACGGTTGCGTAGATGGCGTCGGCGGCCAGCAGCTTCTGCATCTGGCGGGCGATCCCGGCAGTTGCTTTGGCGGCCCCGGCATCGCCGAGCGCGGTCGGCAGCTTGTTGGCGATTTCGGCCATCGCGCTGCTGCGCAGGTCGTAGGTCAGCTCCAGCGCGGTCTGGGCTCGCGACATGTCGCCGGGGGCGCTGAGCCCGTCGACCCGCGAGGCGTAGTTGTCCATCGCGCTGCGGTCGGCGTTGACCTCGGCGGTGAACTCGGTCACCGAGAGCGTCCCTGGGTCGGCGAGCTTGCCGAAGAAGTCTTTGCTGGTCTGGTCGGTCTCGGCGACGATTTGGCTGACGTCCTCGGCGTAGTCGCTGAGCTCGCGGTTGGCGCGGGCGTCGAGACACCCCTTGACCCCGAGCACGAGCAGGATCAGCAGGATCAGGCCCCCGCCGAGCGCGAGCGCCCGTCGCAGCATGATCTGCTGGCGTTCCGGTCGGCGTTTCGGCCGCCGCCGTGGCGGGCGAACTGGCGAATCCTCCAAGGGGCTGCTCTCCAAGCTGGTCGGGTGGCCGAAGAGTATGACCGCTGGCGTGGTCGGCACGTCAAGAGATGCCGCAAACGACGGGTTTTTCCCAGCTCCCGAAGCGCAGGAGAAATGGCTCTACCGGCGAATTTGAAGAAGCTTTGGTCGGTTCTCTCGTACTCAACCGCTTCCTGATCGAGCGCCGTATCGGCAGCGGCGGGTTCGGCGTCGTCTACGAGGCGTGGGACGGCCGCCTCGAGCGGCCGGTCGCGGTCAAGGCGATCGAGCAACGGGGCGAGGCCGGACGTCGGGTGCTGCGCGAGGCACAGGCCGCCGCTCGCCTCAACCATCCCGGCATCGTCACGCTCTATGAGATGGGGGAGGAGGACGGCAACGCGCTCCTGGTCACCGAGCTGGTCGAGGGTTCGACCCTGGCCCGCCTCGCCCACGCCCGCGAGCTCAGCGACCGCGAGATCGGCGAGATCGGCGCCGACCTCTGCGAGGCGCTCGACCACGCGCACTCGCGCGGCGTCGTTCACCGCGACATCAAGCCGCAGAACGTGCAGGTGACCGAGGGCGACCGCGAGGGCGAGCCGCGAGCGAAGCTGATGGACTTCGGCGTTGCCCGCCTCGCCGAAGACGCCCCGCTCACGGCCGCCGGCGACGTGGTCGGCACTCTCGCCTACATGTCGCCGGAGCAGGCCGAGGGCCGCCCCGCCGGTCCCGAGGCCGATGTCTACTCGCTGGCCTTGACGCTGTACGAGTGCTGGAGCGGGGAAAACCCGCACCGCCGCGCCAGCCCCGCCGCGACCGCTCGCGCGATCGGCGCCCGCACCCGAGCGCTGCGGCGACTGCGACCCGACCTGCCGCGCGAGCTGACGGCGGAGATCGACGCCTGCCTCTCGCCACGGCCCAGCCACCGGCCCTCGCTGGAGCAGCTCGGCACGGCGATCGAGGAGTCGCTCGACCTGCTCGCCGACGCCACCCGGACGCCACGCGGACCCTTCGGCCCTCGACTCGCCGCCCTCGGCCTCGCCGCCGCCCTCGGCGCCTGGCTCGCGCTCGGCCACGGCGTCGTGCTTCCCTGAGCCAGCATCTAGGATTTTGCGATCGGCGTCCTACGCAACCTCGAGTCTCGCATCGAAGGCCTCGTCGAGGGGGTCTTCAGCCGCGCCTTCAGTTCCGAGGTGCAGCCGGTCGAACTCGCCCGCAAACTGGCGAAGGAAATGGACGCGCACAAGACCGCCTCGGTCCAGCGTGTCTACGTGCCCAACGAGTACACGGTCTACCTCTCCAAGCAGGACCGGACCAAGCTCGAGGGCTACGAGCGCTCGCTGGAGCAGGAGCTCTCCGGCTACCTGCTCGAGCACGCGCGGCGGCGCGGCTACGACCTGCTGACCCGGCCCACGGTCGAGTTCGACACCGACGAGCGCCTGCGCCTGGGCGAGTTCGGGATCCAGGCGCGGCTGGTGAAGCCGCCGGCGCACGAGGGCCAGGCGCCCGAACAGGGCGAGGAGGGGCACACGATGGTCTACTCGGCCGTGCGCGAGCGCGATCGCGGCCGGCCGAAGCGGCCCGAGCAGGCAGTCGGGGCGCTGGTCTCGACCCGCGCCGTGGTCTCGCTCGAAGACCGCCGCTACGTGCTCGACGGCCCGCGGGCGACGATCGGCCGTTCGAAGTCGGTGGAGTGCGTCCTCTCCGATCCCAACGTCTCCCGCCGCCACGCCGAGCTGCGCCGTTCGGAATCCGGCGACTGGCAGATCGTCGACCTCGGCTCCACCAACGGGATCAAGGTCAACGGCCGCCGCGTCGCCTCGACCCGCCTCTCGCCCGGCGACCAGGTCACTGTCGGCACCACCACCTTCCTCTTCGACATCGAGCAATGACGGGCGCAGGCGTCGCCATACGGTGTCCTCGGTCGCCCGAATAGCGCTGCTATTCGGGCTCCCTGCGTCCTTGCCTGGCAACGCCTGCGCCCGTCATTAGGGTTCTGGCGTGGAATACGACCCCATTTCCGTCGCTTTGAAGTTCGGCTTCCTGGCGGTCCTCTACCTGTTCGTGCTCGTGATCGCGCGCAGCGCGATGAAGGACCTGCGGCGGACGGTTGCGCCGGCCCCCGACGCCACCGGGTTCCATGCCGCACCCGGCTTTGCCGAGAGCCCCCACAGCGCCGACGCCTGGCTGATCGCCGAGCGCGGCGGCGGTCTCGAAAACGACGAGCGCTTCGACCTGATCGGCGGCCTCTCGATCGGCCGCTCGAAGGAGTCCGACGTGCGGATCGACGACCGCTACGCCTCCGGCCTGCACGCCAGGGTCTTCGAGCGCGGCGGCCGCCACTTCGTCGAGGACATGAGCTCCACCAACGGCACGCTTCTGAACGGGGCCACCCTGGTGGGGGAGGCGGAGCTGATCGACGGTGACACGGTGCAGATCGGCGACACCGTGTTCAGGTTCGAGGTGGGCCGATGACGCTGCGGATCGAGGACCAGGCCACGCGCACCGACACCGGGCGCCAGCGCAACGCCAACGAGGACTCGCTCTTCACCCGGGCGCCGATCTTCGTTGTCGCCGACGGAATGGGGGGAGCGCAGGCCGGCGAGGTCGCGTCCAAGGCCGCCGCCGAGTCCTTCGACCGCGAGCTGCCGCAGGCGCCGCCGGAGCGGGTCCTGCGCGAGACGATCGAGACCGCCAACCGGGCAATCCACGATCACGCCCGCACCGACCCCGAGTTGGCCGGGATGGGAACGACGATCACCGCCGCGATCGTCGACCCCGAGTCCGAAGAGGTGGCGATCGGCCACGTCGGCGACAGCCGTGCCTACCGGCTGCGCAACGGCAAGCTGGAACGGCTGACCCGCGACCACTCGCTGGTCGAGGAGATGCGCCGCAAAGGCCAGCTCACCGACGCCCAGGCCGAGGACCACCCACAGCGCTCGATCATCACCCGCGCGCTCGGGCCCGAACCCGAGGTCGAGGTCGATCTGCAGACGGTTCCCGCCCAGGCCGGCGACGTCTTCCTGATCTGCTCCGACGGCCTGACGACGATGCTCGGCGACGAGCAGATCGCCGCCATCCTCGCCCGCGCCACCTCGCTGCAGGCGGCGGCTCGCAAGCTGGTCGACGAAGCGAACCGGGCCGGCGGCCGCGACAACATCACCGTCGTCGCCTTCCGTCTCGAGGACGCGGCGGCGCCGGCTCGGGCGCCGGAGGGCGCGACCCTGGTCGGCCCCTCCGCCGAGGAGGCCGGCCTGACTGCGACCGAGGTGCGCCGCCGCGCCGCCGCCGATGCCGCCCGCAAGCGCCGCGAGGAGCTCGCCGCCAAGTCCCCGCGCCGCGGCCTGCGCACGGCGGCCAAGGTGCTTGGCGCGCTCCTGGTCGTGGCCGCGCTTGCCTACGGCGCCTGGTACGGCAACCGTCAGGTCTGGTTCCTCGGCACCGACGATGGCGGCCGCGTCGCCCTCTACCGCGGCACGCCCTACGAGCTGCCCTTCGGCATCGACCTCTACAGCGAGCGCTACGCAAGCCCGATCCAGACCGAGTCGCTCCCGCCGAAACGGCGCGACGCCGTCACCGGCCACGACCTGCGCTCGCGCGACGACGCGGTCTCGCTGGTCGAAGACATCGAACAGAGCCAGGGGGTTCGTTGAGCTCCGCCAGGAACCGGGAGCTGCTCGCCCTGGTTCCGGTTGCCCTCCTCCTCACCGCCGGCTTCGCCGCCGTCTTCGCCCAGGAGGACGCCCGCCTCGGCAACCTCAGCCTGATCTACGGCGCCTACTTCCTCGCCGTCTGCCTCGCCGCCCACGTCTTCCTGCGGATCCGCCTGCCCAACGCCGACCCCTACCTCTTCCCGCTGGTGGCGACGCTGACCGCGTTCGGGCTGGTGATGATCTACCGGATCGACGACGGCCTCGCCCGCGACCAGGCCAACTGGTTCGTGCTCGGCCTCATCCTCTTCGCGGTGACGATCCAGTTCCTCCGCGACTACGAGGTGCTGGAGCGCTACCGCTACACGATCGCCGTCGTCGGCCTGCTGCTGCTGCTGGCGCCGCGGCTGCCGGGAATCGGCCAGCAGGTCAACGGCGCCTACCTCGGCGTCAAGATCGGCCCGCTCGCCTTCCAGCCGGCCGAGTTCTCGAAGATCTGCATCGTCGTCTTCCTCGCCAGCTACCTGCGCGAGCACCGCGAGGTGCTGATCGTCGGCGCTCGCCGCGTGCTCGGGGTGACGCTGCCGCCGCTGAAGCACTTCGGCCCGATGCTGGTTGTCTGGGGCGCGTCGATGTTCATGCTCGTCTTCATCCGTGATCTGGGCAGCTCGCTGATGTTCTTCGCCGCCTTCCTGGCGCTCCTCTACGTCGCCACCGGGCGCTTCTCCTTCGTCGTCATCGGCATGGCGATGTTCGTCGTCGGCGCCTGGTTCTTCGCCTCGACCGTGCCGCACGTCGGCGACCGGGTCGAAATCTGGCTCGACCCCTACGTCAGCCCGACCGGCAGCGGCTACCAGATCCTGCAATCGATCTTCGCCCAGGCCGACGGCGGCCTTTTCGGCAAGGGCTTCGGGCAGGCGCTGATCACGATCCCGGGCACCGACGCCGCGCTGCTGCCCGCCGCGCAGACGGACACGATCTACGCCCTGATCGTCAACGAGGTCGGTCTCTTCGGCGCCTGCGGCATCGTCCTCGTCTACCTGCTGATCGCCGCCCGCGGCTTCAAGATCGCGCTGCTGGCGAATGACGGCTTCTCGAAGCTGCTGGCGACCGGGCTGACCGCGGTCTTCTCGATCCAGGCCTTCGTGATCATCGGCGGCGTCACCCGGGTGATCCCGCTGACCGGCGTCACCCTGCCCTTCATCAGCTACGGCGGCAGCTCGATCGTCGCCAACTTCGTTCTCCTCGCGCTGCTGTTGCTGATCTCCGACCGCGCCCGCCGCGAGGCGGTTGAGCCAGGCGGCCGCGCGCTCGCCTTGGGGACGGCATGAACCGCCAGATCGTCAAATTGTTCGCCTTCATCGTCGTCCTCTTCGGCGTGCTCGTCGGCTTCACGTCCTGGTGGTCGGTCTTCGACGCCGAGGCGCTGAAGGAGAAGGAGGCGAACAAGCGACCGCTGCTGGAGCAGCAGCAGATCCGCCGCGGTCGCATCCTCGCCGCCGACGGCGCCGTGATCGCCAAGTCGGTGGCGAAGGGAAGAGGGGACTCGATGCGCTACGTGCGTCGGTACCCCGAAGGCGCCCTCTACGGGCACCCGATCGGCTACAGCTTCGTGCGCGAGGGCGACACCGAGTTCGAGCAGTTCCACAACGACGAGCTGATCGGCGAAGACTCGGAATTCGGCTCGATCCTCGACGAGCTGACCGGCGCCGAGCAGGAGGGCAACGACATCGCCACCAACCTCGACCCGGCGGCGCAGCAGACGGCGATGGCGGCGCTGCAGGAAGCCGGTTTCGGCGCCGTCGTCGCGATCGAGCCGCAGAGCGGACGCGTCAAAGTGCTCGCCTCCAACCCGCCCTTCGACCCGAATCGCGTTCCCTTCGAATGGACGGAGCTGAACGAAAACGCGCTCGAAGCGCCGCTCTTCAATCGCGCCACCCAGGGTCAGTACCCGCCGGGGTCGACCTTCAAGGTCGTGACCGCCGCCGCCGGTCTCGACAGCGGCGACATCACGGCCGACACCCCGATCGACGCGCCCGGCTCGCTGGAAGTCGAAGGCACGCCGCTCGAAAACGACTTCGGCGAGGACTTCTTCGGCGCCACCCTCGACACGGCGCTGACCAACTCGGTCAACACCTGGTTCGGCCAGCTCGGCCAGCAGGTCGGCAACGAGACGATGTTCGAGTACATGGAACGCTTCGGCTTCAATGCCACCCCGCCGATCGACCTGCCCGAAGAAGAGGTCTCCAAGAGCGGGGTCTTTAACGAAGACGGCGAACTGCTCGGCCGCGGCGACCCAGTCGACCTGGCGCGGCTGGCGATCGGCCAGGAGCGGCTGGCGGTGACGCCGCTGCAGATGGCGATGGTCACGGCGGCGGTCGCCAACGGCGGCAAGCTGATCAAGCCGCAGATCTGGAGCCGTGTGATCGACCCCGACGGTCGCGTCATCGACCGCCTCGACCCGTCCGAGTACAGCGAGCCGGTCAGCGCCGAGACGGCAGCCGAGCTGACCACGGCGATGGAAGGCGTGGTGAGCGAAGGCACCGGAACCAACGCGGCGATCCCGGGCGTCGCCGTCGCCGGCAAGACCGGCACCGCGGAAACGCCCGGCAACGAAGCCTGCGGTGGCGGCGTCGACGAGAACCAGGCATGGTTCATCGGCTTCGCCCCCGCCGACGACCCCGAGATCGCGATCGCTGCAACGGTCGAGTGCACCGAACAATTCGGCAACGACGTAGCCGCCCCAATCTTCCGCGCCGTGGCGGAATCGATCCTCAATGGCGAATGAGAGAAGAACCACCGCCGATGGGCCTCAAACGTCTGGCATATGGACGTTTCAGGCCCGTCGGCCCGGGATTGGAGGGGCGGCGTGGCTGAGGTGAGGGAGGGGATGGTGGTTGATGGGCGCTATGAGGTGTTGGGGCGGTTGGGGAGCGGGGGGATGGCGGATGTTTGGCTGGCTGAGGACACGCATCTGCAGCGGCGGGTCGCGCTCAAGGTCCTGCACCGTCGCTTTGCCCAGGACCGCGAGTTCGTCGAGCGCTTCCGTCGTGAGGCGGAGGCGGCGGCCGGGCTGCAGGATCCGAACATCGTCTCCGTCTTCGACCGCGGCGAGTTCGAGGGCACCTATTACATCGCGATGCAGTACGTCGAGGGACCGACGCTGAAGCAGCTGATCGACCGCGGGCTGACGCCCGAGCAGGCCGTTCCCCTGATCCGCCAAGTGCTCGAGGCCGCTCGCTTCGCCCACCGCAAGGGCATCGTCCACCGCGACCTGAAGCCGCACAACGTGATCGTCGACGCCGAGGGCAAGGCGCTGGTCACCGACTTCGGGATCGCCCGCGCCGGCGTCTCGGAGATCACCCAGACCGGCTCGGTGATGGGCACGCCGCACTACCTCTCGCCCGAGCAGGCCCAGGGCCACGACGTCACCGCCGTCTCCGACCTCTACTCGGTCGGGGTGATCCTCTACGAGGCCCTGACCGGCCGGGTGCCGTTCGAGGCCGACTCCGCCGTGGCGGTGGCGATGAAACAGGTCTCGCAGACGCCGCAGCGCCCCAGCTCGATCAACCACCTCGTCTCTCCGGCCCTCGACGCGGTCGTGATGCGGGCGCTGGAGAAGGACCCGGGCGAGCGCTTCCAGAGCGCCGATGCCTTCATCGCCGCCCTCGACGCGGCGATGAAAGACCCGGGCGCCACCGGTGGCACCGCCGCCTTCGCGCCGCTGCCACCGGTGGTCGCGGTTCCGGAGGAGACGGAGGATGCGGAGGAGGAGGAGCGCAGGCGCCGCCGCTGGTTGATCGCGGCGCTGGTCGCCGTGCTGCTCGGCGCCCTGCTCGGCTGGGCGCTGACCCGCGACACCAGCACCGAGGTGCCGAACGTCAAGGGCAGCCAGGAAGGGGCGGCGATCGAACTGCTCGATCAGAAGGGGTTCTCGGTCGGCGAGATCAAACGCGTGGAGCGCGTCGACGCGCCGGCCAACACCGTGCTCGAGCAGGATCCCCTGGCCTCGCCTCCGGCCGACGCGGCCGCGCTCGACTGCGCCTTCCTCAGCTTCTTCTGCTCGAAGCCGGAGGTGACGCTGACGGTCAGCGCCGGCCCGGGCAGCAGCAAGGTGCCGGCGACGGCGGGCCTGCCGCGCGAGGAAGCGACGGAAAAGATCGAAGACGCCGGCTTCGATCCGCAGGTGGAAACCGTCAACTCGGCGACGGTCGAAGCGGATCGGGTGATCTACTCCAACCCCTCGGCCGGCACGACCGCGACCCACGGCTCCGCCGTCACCCTCGTCGTCTCCACCGGCCCGAGGTTGGCGAAAGTCCCGGTCCTGGTCGGCAGTCAGCGCCGGCTCGCGGTGCAGCAGATCCGCGGCCGCGGCCTCACCCCGAGCGTCGGCGAAGAGGAAAGCTCCGCGCCGGCGGGCGAGGTGATCAGCCAGTCGCCCAGCGCCGGCAGCGAGGTCGAACCGGGCTCGACCGTGGCGATCGTCGTCTCCGCCGGCGAAGAGCAGGCGGAGGTCCCGAACGTGATCGGCAAGCTGCGCCCGGAAGCGGTGCAGGCGATCCGCGACGCCGGCCTCACTCCCAGCGTGGAAGAAGAGGAAACGGGGGTCCAGGGCAAAGTCGGACGGGTGCTCGACCAGTTCCCGCCGCCGGGGACGGAGCTCGAACCGGGCGATTCGGTGACGGTCGTGGTCGGCGTCCTGGCCGCCACCACGCCCGACCAGGAAGAACAGGAAGAAGGGGAAGCAGAACCATGAGGGTCGCGGTCCTCTGCGGCGGCCGTTCCTCCGAGCACGACGTCTCGCTGCGCTCCGGCGCCGCGGTGGCCGCCGGCCTGCGGGCCGCCGGTCACGAGGCGGTCGAGGTGACGATCGGTCGCGGCGGCGACTGGCGCCATGCGGGCGGCATGGTCGAGCTGATCCCCGCCGCCGGCCTGCTCGGCGCCGAGGCCGTCTTCCCGGCCCTGCACGGCCCCTTCGGCGAGGACGGCAGCATCCAGGGGATGCTGGAGCAGCTCGACGTTCCCTACGTCGGCTCCGACGTCCTCGCCTCGGCCGTCTGCATGGACAAGCTGACCCTGAAGCGCCTCTTCGCCGCCAGCGGCGTCCCCCAGGTCGAGTTCGCGGCGGTCGAGGGCGCCGATTGGCGGGGGCGCTGCGAGCACCTCGGCCTGCCTCTCTGGGTGAAGCCGTCGCGGCTCGGCTCCAGCGTCGGCATCACCAGGGTCGACAGCCTCGGCCAGCTCGACGCGGCGGTTGAGCTGGCGCTGCGCCACGACCCGCGCACGATCGTCGAGGCCTCCGCCAGCGGCCGCGAGGTCGAGTGCTCGGTGCTCGGCAACGAGGCGCCCCAGACCTCGCTCCCAGGCGAGGTGGTGGCCCACGCCGACTGGTACGACTTCGAGGCCAAGTACACCGAGGGCGGCATGGAGCTGCGCGTGCCGGCCCCCCTCGACCACGCCGCGATCGACCGCGTGCGCGAGCTGGCAGCCTCGGTCTTCGCCCTCGCCGGCTGCTCGGGCCTGGCCCGCTGCGACTTCTTCGTCGAGCCGGACGGCGAGGTCCTCGTCAACGAGATCAACACGATGCCCGGCTTCACCGAGACCAGCGTCTACGCGAAGCTATGGGAGGCAAGCGGCATCCCCTACGCGGACCTCTGCGACCGCCTTGTGAATCTCGCCATCGAGCGCCACCGCCGCGCCCGCTCCTTCGAGTTCTAGCCCGAGCTCAGTCGATCAGCTTGACGTCGTCGATCTCGAGCCGGTAGCGGCCGTCCTGGTCGCGCGACGGCGCGGCTTTGGTGAACCAGAGCAGGAAGTACTTGGCGGCTGAGGCGACGTCGAGCGGGATCTCCGCCACCTCGCCGGCAGCGACGACGTCGCCGACCGGCTCACCCCATTCTTCGAGCTCTTCCGGAGGTCCGGAGTCGGTGGCGTAGACCCGCGCGTCCCAGCCGGGCGTGCCGCGAACGACCATCTCCGACGGCCGCACGGGCGACCTGACGGTCACGTAGAGGCCGACGCCGGGGTCGGGGCCGCTCTTGGTGCCGGCGAAGTCGTCGGTGTCGTAGTGCTCGCTGGTCCAGGCGGTGGTCGTGGGGTCGCCGTCGACGGCGAGGCTGACCGCTTCGGGATCCTCTTCGCCGTCGCCCTGGGGATCGAAATCGGTGGCGGAGGAAGGCTTGATCACCGAGCCCTTGTCATTGAGGGCGCCGCCGCCCCCACCGCCCTGGCTGATGAACAGCACCGCCAGCAGCGCTCCGGCGGCGACCAGGACCAGAGCCGCGATCCCCGCCCAGGACCGGCGGCCGCGGCTGGAGAGCTTGCGCTGCGGCGGCGGCACCGCATCCAGCACGCTGGTCGCCTCGCCGGTGGTCGCGCCGGCCCGCGCCGCCTCGACCTCCAGGGCCGTCGAGAGGTCGTCGATCATCTCGCCAACCTCCTGGTAGCGCTGCGACGGGTCCTTGGTGGTAGCGCGCTCCACCGCCAGCGCCGCCGCGGCGGAGACTTCGGGCCGGCGCTGCTGCACGTCGGGCAGCTCTTCGTTGACGTGTTTCATCGCCACCCCGACCTGGCTGTCGGCGTGGAACGGAACCTGGCCGACCAGCATCTCGTAGAGGACGACGCCGAGCGAGTAGATGTCCGAGCGCGGGTCGACGGCGTGGCCCATCGCCTGCTCGGGGGCGACGTAGTCGGTCGTGCCGAGGACGCGGCCCGTGGCGGTCATCCCGTCCTGCTCGAGCTGGCGCGAGATGCCGAAGTCGGTCAGCTTCGCGCGTCCCTCGGCGTCGATCAGAACGTTCTGGGGCTTGATGTCGCGGTGGACCATGTTGCGGGCGTGGGCGACGGTCAGGCCGCGGGCGATCTCGATCGCGTAGGCCAGCGCCTCCTGGGTGTCGAGCGGGCCCAGCCGCGCGATCCGCTGTTTCAGCGTCTCCCCTTCGACGTACTCGAAGACGATGTAGGGGTGGCCGCCGTCCTCGCCGGCGTCGATCACCGCGACCACGTTGGGGTGCGACAGCTTGGCGACGGCCCGCGCCTCCTGGCGGAAGCGCTCGAGCTGGTCGGCCTGCTCGGACATCTCCCGGTGCATCACCTTGACCGCGACGGCGCGGTCGAGGGTCGCGTCGCGAGCTAGGTAGACGGTCGACATGCCGCCACTGCCCAGTTTCGCCTCCAGCTTGTAGCGGCCCGAGAGAACGGTGCCGATCATCTGCGAGCTGGTTGGGCGTGAATTCATCTAGGCGGGAATATTGTCGTGGACGGTGTCCGTACAGGTTCGCTACGGCGCCGACCCCGCCTGCTCCTGGGAGACGACCTGCTAGCGGCGAATCGTCTTCGCGCCCTCGACCGCGCGGCCGATGCGCTTCGCGGCGGGGTAATGGCGGCGCAGCAGGTCCAGCGCCGCGGCCTCGTCGCTCGGTGAGACGACGACGCAAAAGCCGCAGCCCATGTTGAAGACGTCGTGCATCTCCTCCTCGGCGACTTCGCCCCGCTCCTGAATCAGCGCGAAGATCGGCGGCGCCGGCAGCGGGTCGTCGATCTCGTAGCCGACCTCGGCTGCCAGCCGCAGCAGGTTGCCGAGGCCGCCGGAGGTGATGTGGGCGAGGCCGCGCACGTCGACCTCGGAGCGCAGCAGCTCGAGCACCGGCTTGACGTAGATCTCGGTCGGCGCCAGCAGCACGTCGCCGAGCGGGAGGCCGAGGCGCTCGTCGTCGAGGGGGACGCCGGCCAGGGCGGAACGGGCAAGGGTGTAGCCGTTGGAATGGATGCCGGAGGAGGGCAGGCCGACGATCGAATCGCCGGGCGCCACCGCCGCGCCGTCGACGATCGCGTCGAGCGCCACGGTTCCGAAGCAGGCGCCGGAGACGTCGACGCTGGAGACCAGCTCGCCCAGCTGGGCGAGCTCGCCGCCGGGGATCTCGACCCCGGCCAGCTCCGCCCCCCGCGCGAGGCCGACCCCGATTTCCTCGCAGACCGCCGGCTCCGCCTTCTGCACGGCGATGTAGTCGAGCATCGCCAGCGGCTCGGCGCCGACGCAGATCACGTCGTTGACGTTCATCGCCACGCAGTCGATCCCGACCGTGTCGAAGCGCCCCAGCTCCTCGGCGACCAGCAGCTTGGTGCCGACGCCGTCGGTGGAAAGGGCGATTCCGCTGCGCTCGTCGAGTTTGATCACGCTGGCGTAGTGCCCCGGCAGCGGCACCTGCAACGAGGGACGCCCGAGCTCGATCGCGCCCAGCGCCCGCACCAGCCCGGCGACCGCGGAGTCCGCCGCCCCCTGGTCGACCCCGGCCTTGGCGTATGCGTCGCCGCTCACCCGGTCGATTCTTTCAGGCGCTCTGGCAAGTTGGGGGACGGCTCGAAGAGGTGCTGCCTCCCCGCGCGCCGTTTGGCCAAGAGACCACGGCGCTCCAGTAGGCGCAGGTCAGATCGCGCGGTCTCATGACTGACCCGGTGGCTCATGGCATGGCTGTCGAAGGTGTAGGCAGCGTCGGGGTTGCGCACGGCGTCAGTGAGCAGGGCCAGCTGGCGACCATTGAGATAGGCGGCGCCGGCGAGAAGCTTCTCGACGTCACGAACCTCGGCCGTCTTCCGCTTCAAGTAGACGTGAAGGTCGTCGATCGCCCTCTCGATCACGTCGAGCTGATGGATGAGGAAATAGGTGGTGTCCCCCCCGTCCGTCTCCGTTTCCACGAATGCGCGTGCATATTTGGCGGGCGCCTGGCGGATGAAGCGGGAGATGGGGAGGTACTCCGCCAGCCAGTAGCCGCGGATTCGCATGAACCAGAAGAAGAGAATGCGCGCGGTACGGCCATTGCCGTCCTGGAATGGATGGTCGTAGGCGAGCCAGAAGTGGAGAAGGATCGCCCGAATTACCGGATGGATGAACCGCTCGCCGTCATCGCCCTCATTCGCGAACTCACACAGCTTCCGCATTCTCTCGGGAAGCTGCTCCGCCGGGGGTGGTTGGTGAATGGGCCGGCCATCGTCGCGGTCGAAGACGGCGACCCGCGCTTCGCCCGGTTGCTGCAGCCGACCGGCTGCAGTCGCGTCGTCGAGCGTCCCCTCGGTCAGGATGCGATGCAGCTCCAGGATCGCCGAGGAGCTCAGTTCCTCGCCCATCTCCTCGCGCATGAACTGGAGCGCTGAGTAGTTGTTCGCGATCATCCGCTCGCTCCTGTCTCTCGGCTCGCGCCCCGTCCTGAGCATTTCCTTCGCCGCCTGTCGGGACGTCGTCGCGCCCTCCAGCTGGCTCGACCTGATCGCCTCCTCCATCAGCGAGTTGACCAGGAAGCGCCGCCCTGCCTGCCTTTCGGAGGTAACGACCTCGTCCATCGCCACCTCGCCGCTGCACCGCTGGTCGATGTAGTGGAGCCGTCGAAGCATGGTGTCCAGCAGGCCATACCCAAAGGGCGTCCCGCCGGGATCTATGAGCGGGATCGGCCGCAGCTCCCCTTCCCTTGCCCCCTTTATCTTCAGCCACCACTGCTCGGGGCTAAGGCCGCTGGGTGGGGCTAGACGCCGCAGCTTGTCCCAATGCAGGTAGCGCTCGCCTGCCCTGGGGTCCATGGGCGCCCTGACTGCTGCGATCAGCTCATCGGGGCTGAGCCGATCGATCAACTCCATAACCGTGGGCGCCTTCTCTATGTACACGGGAACTCCCAGCCAACTCCAAGTTTCTCCAAGATTTGGAGTTGTAGCAGAACTCCCAGCCAACTCCAAGTTTCTCCAAGATTTGGAGTTGAGGTCTACCGCCGCAGCTTGATTAGAACCGCACCAGCCAGGCCGGCCCGGTAGGCGGCATACGGCCAGAGCGCGCGGTCGCGCTCGACCAGGCCGATCAGGCGCTGGGAGGCGAGGGTGGAGGCGAAGGAGGCGGCGACGCCGAGGGCCAGGGCGCGGCGCAGTTCGGGGGTGGCGCCGCGACGGGCGAGGCGGGCGCCCTTCAGGGTCGTGGCGCCGGCGATGATCGGCAGGGCGATCGTGCGCGAGAGCAGGTTCGCCTGGTCGCGCGAGAAGCGCCGCCAGCGCGCCGCCGCCAGCGTCACGCCGTTGCGCGATACGCCGGGCGCGAGGGCCGCCGCCTGGGCGACGCCGAGCGCGAGGCCGTCGACCAGCGAGGCGTCGCCGCGGCCGCGCTTTTGCGGCCGGGTGTCGCCTGCCAGCATCGCCGCGGCGCCTGCCAGCAGGCCGTAGGCGGTCGTCCGCGGGCCGCCGAGTCGCCGCTCGATCGGCCGCTCCAGCGCGTAGCCGGCGATGGCCGCCGGCAGGAAGGAGAGGGCGAGGAAGAGGACTCTGCGGCCGTCGAGCTGGCGCAGCTCGTCGACGATCACCCGTCGCTGGCCGATCAGCAGCGCCGCCGCCGCCCCGGTGTGGAGCGCGACCTCGAAGCTCTTGCGCAGCTCCGGGTCGATCCCCTCCCAGTCCCAGCCGGCCAGCCAGGGGACGAGGACGATGTGGGCCGAGCTGGAGACCGGCAGCAGCTCCGCCGGGCCCTGGACCATGCCGAGCGCGATCGCGCGCCCGGCCGGCAGCGAGCTCTCGCTCAAGCGCTGCTCGTGCCGGCGGTCTCGGGGGCGCCGGCAGGCTCGCTCTCACCATCGCCGCGCCCGCCGCCGCGCCGCCGCTTCACGACGAGGTAGACGACGAGGGCGACGAATCCGACGACGACCAGGTAGTCGAGGTAGTGCAGATGGTCGCGCCACTCTTCCCAGTTGTCGCCGACGCTCTTGCCGACCAGCGCCAGCATCAGCACCCAGGGGATGCAGCCGAGCAGGGTGAGGTAGGTGAAGCGCCAGAACGGCATCTTCGCCACGCCCGCCGGCAGCGAGATGAAGGTGCGGACGATCGGCAGCATCCGCGAGAAGAAGACGGTGGCGTCGCCGTAGCGCGCGAACCAGTCGTCGGCCCATTTCAGGTGCTTGGGGCTGACGTGGATCAGCCTGTTTTTCTCCAGCAGGTCGAGGCGGCCGTAGTAGCCCACCGCGTAGGCGGCCCAGGAGCCGACCAGGTTGCCGAGCACCCCGGCGGCGACGACACCGAACAGGGTCAGATCGCCGGCGGCGACGCTGGAGCCGGCGAAGAGCATGATCGCCTCGCTCGGCACCGGCAGGCAGGCGGACTCGAGCGCCATCAGCACGAAGACCGCCGTCAGCCCGGTGGCGCTGATGAAGTCCGTTCCCCAGTTGACGATCGGGTCGAGGAAGAAATCGGTGACGCTGGCGAAGAGAAGGATCGGCATCAATGAAGCGGGGATTGTAGGGACGGGGCCGAGTAGCGACTAAACTCGCCCTGCCCATGGGCCGGTTGAATCACCCTGTCTATCGCAACCGGATTCTGCAGGTAGCGGCCGACGCGGCGCTCGTCGCCCTGGCCTACTTCCTCGCGTTCCAGCTGCGTTTCCTCGACGACCCGAACGGGTTGCCGCAGCGCTATGAGGTCCTCTTCGCGCAGTCGGTCGGCTTCGTCGTCGTCGGCAAGCTCGTCGTCTTCGCCGCCTTCGGGCTCTACCAGAAGTGGTGGCGCTACATCAGCGGCCGCGACTTCCTGCTGATCGTCCGCGCCGTCGCCGTCGCCAGCGCCCTGCTCGTCGTGATCTTCGCCGTCGCCAAGCCGTTCGACCACGCCCTGCCGCGCTCGGTCGAGGTGACCGATTTCGTGCTGACGATGCTGCTGATCGCCGGCGCCCGCCTCGCCGTGCGGCTGATCGTCGAGCGCCCCCAGCGCGGCGCCCGCGTGCCAAAGCACGAGGTGCTGGTGATCGGCGCCGGCTCCGGCGGCCAGATGGTCGTCCGCGAGCTGCAGCTCAACCCCAACCTCGGCGCCACCGCGATCGGCTTCGTGGACGACGACCCGCGCAAGCGCGGGATGCGGATGCTGGGACTGAAGGTGCTCGGCTCGACCGAGCAGATCGCCAGGATCCTCGACGAGACCGAGCCCGACGAGGTCGTGATCGCGATCCCCTCGGCGCCGGGCCTGCTGCGCGGCCAGGTCGTCGCCGCCTGCCGCGAGCGCGAGATCCGCGTCCGCACCCTGCCGACCGTGTTCGAGCTGCTGCGCGGCGGCGTCCAGCTCAACAAGCAGCTGCGCGAGGTTCAGGTCGAGGACGTGCTCGGGCGCGAGCCGATCGTCGTCGAGCTGGACCGGGTCGGCGCCTACCTGCGCGACCGCATCGTCCTCGTCACCGGCGCCGGCGGCTCGATCGGCGCCGAGCTCTGTCGCCAGATCGCCCGCGTCAACCCGCGCCTGCTGGTGATGCTCGACCACGCCGAGGACAACCTCTTCGAGATCGACCGCGAGATGGTCGAGCTGCGCCACTTCACCCACGTCGAGTCGGTCCTTGCCGACTGCAAGGAGCCGCACCGCATGCTCGAGGTCATGCAGCGCTTCAAGCCCGACGTCGTCTTCCACGCCGCCGCCTACAAGCACGTGCCGCTGATGGAGGCCAACCCGCTCGAGGCGGTCCGCAACAACGCGATCGCGACCCGCGTCACGGCGGAGACCGCCGCCGCCGCCGGGGCCGAGCGCTTCGTCCTGATCTCGACCGACAAGGCGGTCAACCCGAAGACGGTGATGGGCGCCTCGAAGGCGATGGCGGAGTGGATCGTCGAGTCGGCCGGGCACACCCACCCCGGCACCCGCTTCGCCTCGGTCCGCTTCGGCAACGTCCTCGCCTCCTCCGGCAGCGTCGTGCCGATCTTCCGCAACCAGATCGAGCGCGGCGGCCCGGTCACCGTCACCCATCCCGAGATGACCCGCTACTTCATGACGATCCCGGAGGCGGTGCAGCTGGTGATCCGCGCCGGCGACATCGGCGCCGGCAAGGGCGAGGTCTTCGTCCTCGACATGGGCGAGCCGGTGAAGATCGTCGACCTCGCCCACAACATGATCCGCCTCGCCGGCTACGAGCCCGAGCAGGACATCGCGGTCGAGTTCACGCAGCCGCGGCCGGGGGAGAAGCTGCACGAGGAGCTGTTCGGGGCGGGGGAGAACGCGCAGCCGACGGCGGCGAAACGAATCCACCGCGCGGTGCGCCCGACGCCGATCGACGCCGAGTGGGTGGACTCGACCTTGAACTCGCTCGAACACCTGGTGATGGCCGGAGACGAGGCCAACCTGGCCGTGCGGGTGGTGGAGCTGATCGCCGCCCCAGGTGGGGACGCGGCGGCAGTCGTCTCCGGCGAATAACCTCTCGCAGCTTGCTAAAGGTGATCGAACAGATCGGCGCCTTCGCCGGCCTGGCTGCTTTCCTCGGCCTCGGCGTGCTTGCCCTGCTCTCGTTCACGCACGGGCGCGACATCCGTCGTCTGCGCGATTGGGCCGGCTCGGCGCCGGAGCGCGATGCCGAGCGCAAGGAGTCGACCTCCGCGGTCGCCGCCCAGCGGGCCGAGGAGCTGCGCCAGCTGGAGGAGCAGCGCACCGCCGAGCAGGAGGCGATCGGCCACCGCGAGGAGCGCCGCCGGCGGCGCGACGCCGGGCTGCCGGAGCTGACCCGCCGCGAGCGCCTGCGCCAGAGCACCTCCGGTCTCGGCGAACGCCTGGCCCAGCCGCGCTGGCTGGCGGCGATCTTCGTCGTCATGGTCGTGGCCGTTGGCGGAGTCGGCTACGCGCTGCTCAGCGGCGGCGACGATGACGGCGGCGGCAAGGGCGGCAAACAGGTCGCCGCGAAGATGAAGCCAGGCGAAATCGAAGTGACCGTTCTCAACGGCACCTCCGTCGCCGGTCTCGCCGCCACCTACGGCGACAAAGTCGAGGGCAAGGGCTTCGGGCTGGGCGCCGTCTCCAATACCGACCAGCCCTTCGAAGCGAGCGTCGTCATGTTCGAACGCGGCCACAAGCCAGAAGCGAAGAAGGTCGCCAAGCAGCTGCAGATCTCGAAGCTGCAGCTGATGAGCTCGGAAGTGCAGAGCGCCTCGGAAGGGGCGAACGTGGCGGTGGTCGTCGGCGAGGACAATGCCGCGGCGGCGGGCTAACGCAGCCGCCCTGGTATTCGCGCTTCTCGTCCTCGCCACGGTTGCCGCCTTCGGCTGGGCCCAGCGGCTGAAGCGTGACCCGCTGGTCCTCGATCGGGTCACGATCGGCAACGAGGCCAGTCGCAGCTTCACCCCCAACGGGGACTGCCGCTTCGACCAGGTGCGGATCCGTTTCCGCGTCACCCAGTCCGACGACGCGACCGTCCAGGTCGTCAAGCCGGGCGGCAAGGTCGTCGTCACCCTCGCCCGCGACCGCTTCCTCAAGCGGTACCACTTCTTCACCTTCTACTGGGACGGCCGCCAGCGCGGCGGCGGCATCGCTTCCCCCGGGCGCTACAAGCTGCGGGTCAAGCTGCACGACCAGGATCGCGTCCTGGTCCCGCCGGGCCTGATCCGGCTGCACCACGCGCCGCGATCCCAGAGCTCGGTCTGCAAACCGCGGCGGGAGCAGGCGCCTTGAGCGACTTCCTCGCCGGCGCCGGCCTCCTCGTCGCGGCCGCCGCCTGCGCCGCCTCGATTCTGCTGCCCCCGGGCCGCCTGCGCTCGCTGGCGATGCTGCTGGCGATCGGCCTCTTCCCGGCCCTGATCCTGGGCGACCAGTGGCACACCGAGCAGATCGTCGACCTGCGCCACGACGAGCCGCGGGTCGCGGCGCTGCTGGCGATCGCGGCGATCGCGATCGGGGCGCTTGCCTATCTCTTCCGCCGCTTGCCGCTGCTGCTGCCGCTGGCGATCGTCGCGGCGCTGCCCTTCCGCATCCCCCTCCATGCCGGCGGCGACACGGCCAACCTGCTGGTGCCGCTCTATCTGGTCATCGCCGCCGGGGTGCTGGCCACCCTCCGGCGCGACTGGTCCGCTCCTCGCATCGGCCAGGCCGCCCGCCCCCTGGCCTGGCTGCTGGCCGCCGCCGTCGTCCTCTACGCGTTGCAGACGCTCTACTCCGAGGATTTCTCGAAGGGCCTGCAGAACGTCTGCTTCTTCTTCGTGCCCTTCACGGTGGCCTACCGCCTGCTGCGCGAGGCCGAGTGGGACCGCAGGCTGCTGGTGCTGCTGCTGTGGGTGGTCGGGATCGAGGCGACCGCCTTCGTCTTGATCGGCAGCCTCGAGTACGTGACGCGAGAGCTGCTCTGGAACGACCAGGTGATCAGGTCGAACGAGTTCCACACCTACTTCCGCGTCAACTCGGTCTTCTGGGACCCGAACGTCTACGGCAGGTACCTGGCACTGGCGATCGTAATCGCCACGGCGGCGCTGCTGTGGGTGCGCGAACGGCGCGACTTCGCGCTGCTCACGGCTCTGGTCGGCATCCTCTGGCTCGGGCTGGCGCAGACCTTCTCGCAGTCGAGCTTGATCGCCCTGCTGGCAGGGCTGGCGGTCCTCGCCGCGATTCGCTGGAGCTGGCGCTGGACGCTCGCCGCCGTCCTCGTGGGCATGGTCGCCGCGGCGCTGGTCGTCACCTTCGTCGGCGGCTCCGACAAGGTCAACTTCTCGCGCCTGAACGTCGACACCAGCGGCCGCGCCAACCTGGTCGAGGGCGGCATCGACCTCTTCGCCGAACAGCCCGGCTGGGGCTACGGATCGGGCGCCTTCCAAGCCGCCTACCGCGACCACCGCGAGAACAAGGACACCCCCGTCTCGATCTCCCACACCGAGCCCGTCACCGTCGCAGCTGAGCAGGGTTTGCTGGGGTTGATCCTCTACGTCGCCTTGATCGTCGTCGCCCTCTGGACCATGGCCTCGGGCATCCGCGGCCCTCCCGTGGGCGGCGCGGAGGGGGAGTCCGAGAACGGAGCCAGTTTGCCCCGCCCGCAGGACTCCCCCTCCGCGCCGCTCGCCGCTCGCGCCGCAGTGCTGGCGGCGTTCGTCGCCCTCCTGGTCCACACGATGGCCTACGCCGGCTTCTTCGAGGACCCCATCACCTGGGTGCTGCTGGCCATCGGGGCTTCCCTGGCGCACACGCCCGCGGTCCGCGACGCCCCTTAGGCTCGCCGCGTGTCGGGCTACCTGCGCCGCCTCGCGACGACCGGCGCCGCCTACACCGCGGCGAGCATCCTCTCGAAGGTCATCGCGGTGGCGCTGCTGCCGCTCTACACGCGCTACCTGACCCCGGCCGATTACGGCGCCGCCGAGGTGATGTTCGCCGCGGTCGTCGCCGCCAGCATCGTCGTCCGCTTCGGCCTGATCGAGGCCGTGCTGCGCTTCTACTACAAGGCCGGCGAGGATCCGGGCCGGGTCGTCGCCAGCGCCTTCGCCGGTCTCTTCTGGCTGGCTACGCTCGGCGCCCTGGTCGCGCTGCCCTTCGCCACGCCGCTCTCAGAAGCGCTGCTGGACCGCCCCGCCGCCGACCTGGCCCGGATCGCGATCGGGGGCCTCTGGGTGCTGACCCTGCACGAGTACCTGCTCACCCTGTTCCGCCTCGAAGAGCGCGCCCGCGCCTTCTTCGTGACGACGATCCTCAACGTGCTGGCGGCGATCGGCCTCACCGTCGTCCTCGTCGTCGGCGCCGGCGAGGGCGCCCGGGGCCTGCTGCTCGGCAGCTACGCCAGCGGCGCCGCCTTCGTGCTCGGGCTGATCGTGTTGCACCGCCGCCGCCTCTCGCTCCGTTTCGACACCGGCCTGCTGCGGCGGCTGCTGCGCTTCGGCCTGCCGACGATGCCGGCCGAGGTCTCGCTCTACCTGCTCAACTTCATCGACCGCATCATCATCGTCCGCACCGTCGGCCTGGCCGAGGCCGGCCTCTACTCGCTGGCGATCAAGTTCGCCCAGGGTGTCAACGTCCTGGTCCGCGGCTTCCAGCTCGCCTGGCCGCCGCTGGCCTACTCGATCCGCGACGACGACGAGGCGCGTCGCGCCTACGCGACCGTCGTCACGCTCTTCGTCGCCGTCTGCGCCTTCGTCCTCACCGGCATGTGGCTGTTCTCGCGCTGGCTTGTCCGCGCCCTCGCGGCGCCGGAGTTCTTCGACTCCTACGAAGCGGTTGGCCTGATCTCCACCGCCGTCACCCTCTACGCCCTCTACATGGTGCTGGTCGTGATCCTCGGCAGGACCGGCCGCACCGAGTTCAACTTCCCGGCGACGATCGCCGCCCTCGCCGCCAACGTCGTTCTCAACCTGCTCCTGGTGCCGCCGCTGGGGATCGTCGGCGCCGGCCTCGCCCTGGTCGCCTCCTACCTCGTGGTGCTGGCGCTGATGTACGTGTTCAGCCAGCGCCTCTTCCCGGTCCCCTACCAGTGGGGCCGCCTGGCCCGGGTGGTGCTCGCCTCCGCGGCTCTCGTCGGCGCCGGCGAGCTGCTGATGCCCACGGACGGCCTCGTCGGCCTGCTCGGGCGAGCGGCGCTGCTCGCCGCCTACCCGCTCGCCCTCTTCGCCACCGGCTTCTTCACTCCCGAAGAGCGCCGTCAGCTCTCCCGCCTCCGCCACCCCGGCGAGCTGCTCGCCTCGTTCAAACGAATGCGCAGCGAGCCCAGCGCCGTCGACGGCAAGGTCCCCGAGCTCTACGAGGCCGAGCAAATGGACCAAGACGCAAGGCTCTAAGGGGCCGACGGGCCGATAAGTCGAGTCAGGAGCGACTTATCGGCCCGTCGGCCGCGATCGAGCGCGGTCGCGGAGGGATTCGCCGCGGGCCGGGAGAAGCGCCTGCTTTGCGTGGGCCCAGTAGACGCGGGACGGCTGGTTCGGCAGGAACGTCGCCGCCGCCGCCCGCGCCGCGTAGGACCAGGCGGTGAGGAGGCGGACGGCGAGGGCCGCGGCCGCGCCGTGGTGCTTGCGCATGTAGAGGTCGCGGTTGCGGTGGAATTCGACGATGCGGGGCAGGCCTGCGGCGAGGTCGGTGGAGAGCTGGTCGTGGTGGACGGCCTCGGCGGCGGGGACGAAGAGCGAGTGCCAGCCGGCGCCGGCGAGGCGCTTGGCGAAGTCGCACTCGTCGTAGTAGACGAAGAAGTCCGGGTCCATGTAGCCGATGGCCGCCGCCGCCTCGCGCCGCACCAGCAGCGCGCTCGACTGCGCCCACTCGACCCGGCGCGTCGCCGCTCCCTTGCTTTGCACGGTGAGCCGGCGGTGCAGGAAGAGGGCGCCGGCCAGGGCGGTCCCGACGCCGGGGAAGCGCCAGGCGCATGCCGTCGGCCTACCGGCCGAGTCGAGCAGCTGCGGGCCTGCCGCCGCCGCCTCCGGATCGGCGTCCAGCGCCGCGATCAGCGCCGCCGCCGCTCCCGGCCGCAGCTCGGAGTCCTCGTTCAGCAGCAGGCAGTAGCGGCCGTTCGCCTCGCGCATCAGGGTCGAGTCGTTCTCCGCCTTGCCGGCTCGCCGCTCCAGCGCGAGCAGGCGGATCTCGCCGCCCAGCGCCCGCACCGCCTCGGCCGAGCCGTCGCCGGAGGCGTTGTCCAGAACCAGGATCTCGCGCTCGACTCCGGGCGGGTGCGTGCGCTCGATCGCGGCCAGGCACTCGAGCAGCAGCTCGCGGCCGTTCGTGTTCACGACGCAGTAGGAGAGCGTGGGCAAGGGCCTATTCCGGTAGGGATTCCACTTAACTTTTCCCGAACACCGCCTGCGGCTGTCCGCTGGCGCCACCGCGGAAAAAGTACAAGACGTCCATCCCTACCGGAATAGGCCTCAAGCCCCCAGCAATGAAAGTCCGACTCGTGGACCC
Source organism: uncultured Actinomycetes bacterium (assembly GCA_963832065.1). Taxonomy (GTDB): domain Bacteria; phylum Actinomycetota; class Thermoleophilia; order Solirubrobacterales; family 70-9; genus VAYN01. The sequence goes on along the minus strand of CAWHSV010000007.1, from coordinate 236,365 downwards.
GTCGGCGTTCACGCCGCCCTACGACCGCGCCCTTGCCGCGGCGCTGGCCCGCGCCGGCGCCGAGGTCGAGCTGCTCACGTCCCGTTTCCTCTACGGGCCGGTCCCGCAGCCCGAGGGCTACCGGGTCGAGGAGCGCTTCTACCGGCGCAGCGCCGCCCGCGGCCTCGAGGCGCCGGCTCGGGTTCCGTTAAAGGCGGCCGAGCACCTGGCCGACATGCTCCGCTTCCGCCGCGACGCCGACGCCGACGTCGTCCATTACCAGTGGCTGACCATGCCCGCTCTCGACCGCCACCTGCTGCCGAAGGCGCGGCCGCGGGCGATGACCGCGCACTACATCCTGCCGCCGCAGCCCAGCCGCCGCCAGGTCGCCACCGCCCGCCGCGTCTTCGGCAGCATGGACGCTGTCGTCGCCCACTCCGAGCATGGCGCCACGCGGCTCCGCGAGGAGGTCGGACTCGACGCCGCCAAGGTTCGGGTCGTCCCCCACGGCGCCTTCGACTACCTGACCCGGTTGCCGGCGGAGAAACCGCTGCCGCAGGAGCTCGCCGCGGCGGAGGGGCCGGTGATCCTCTTCTTCGGGCTGCTGCGTCCATATAAGGGGATCGAGAGCCTGCTCGCGGCCTTCCGCCAGATCGAGGGGGCGGAGCTCTGGATCGTCGGCAACCCCCGCATGCACGTCGAGCCGCTGCGCGAGCTGGCGGCCGAAGCCAGGGGTCGTGTCCGCTTCGTCACCCGCTTCGTCGAGGACGCCGAGATCCCGGCGATCTTCCGTCGCGCCGACCTCGTCGTCCTCCCCTACCTCGACGCCGAGCACTCCGGCGTCCTCTACACCGGCCTCGCCTTCGGCAAGCCGCTGCTGCTGAGCGCCGTCGGCGGTTTCCCCGAGGTCGCCGCCACCGGCGCCGCCCGGCTCGTGCCGCCCGGCGATGTGCCGGCGCTCGCCGGCGCCCTCGCGGAGCTGATCGACGACGAGGCCGCCCGGGCCGAGCTGGCGAGCGCCGCGACCCGCGCCGCCGCCGGCCCCTTCTCCTGGGACGAGGCCGCCCGCCGCACCCTGGCCCTCTACCGCGAGCTGATCGAGGCCCACCGATGATCGCCGCCGAGACCCTCTTCTGGCTCAGCGCCGCCCTGATCCTCTACACCCACATCGCCTACCCCCTGGTCCTCTCCGCCCTAGTGAGCCTCCGCCGACGGGCCGATATGTCGAGCCAGGGGCGACTTATCGGCCCGTCGGCGGGCGGTTTCGACGAGTTGCCCGCTGTGTCGCTGATCGTGCCGGCTTATGACGAGGAGGAGGTGATCGCGGCCAAGGTCGCGGACGCGCTCGCGCTCGACTACCCGCGTGAGCGCCTGCAGGTGATCGTCGCCTCCGACGGCTCCACCGACGCCACCGTCGAGCGCGCCCGCGCCGCCGGCGCCGACCTCGTCCTCGACCTCCTGCCGGGCGGCAAGGTCGCCGCACTCAACGCCGCCGCCGAGCAGGCGACCGGCGAGCTGCTCGCTTTCTCCGACGCCAACAGCGCCTGGGCGCCAGATGCGCTGCGGCGCCTGGCCGCGCCTTTTGCCGATCCCGCCGTCGGCTACGTCTGCGGCCAGGTGCGGTTCGTCGACGAGGGCGGCGACAACCTCGAGGGGGCCTACTGGCGCTACGAGATGGCGGTGCGCGAGCGCGAGTCGGCGCTGGCCGGGATCACCGCCGGCAACGGCGCCATCTACGCGGTCCGCCGCGACGCCTACCTGCCGCTGGCGCCCTCCGGCAGCCACGACCTCTCCTTCCCCTTCCTGCTGGCCAAGCGCGGGCGGCGCTCGCTGTACGCGCCGGCGGCGAGGGCGGAGGAGAAGATGGTCCCGACCCTGGAGGGCGAGTTCGCGCGCAAACGGCGGATGATGGTCGGGCTCTGGGACATCGTCGCCGGCGAAGGCATGCTCTCGCCACGCGGCTACTCGCCCCTCTTCGCATTCGAGATCGCCTCGCACCGGCTGCTGCGCTACCTCAGCCCCTTGCTGCACCTGGTCGCTCTCCTCTCCAACCTCCTCCTGCTCGGCCACGGCTGGGTCTACGCCGTCACCCTCGCGCTGCAACTGGCGCTCCTCGCCGCCGCCCTGCTCGGCCGCTGGCTGCCGCTCGGGCCGCTGCGGATCGCCCGCTACTACGTGATGACGACCGCCTCGATCGCCGCCGGCCTCTGGGACCGCGCCCGCCACGGCGCGCCGGGTCGCTGGGAGAAGGCCGAAGGAACCCGGTAGGGATGCCAAGGCCCTTCGACATCCTGATCGCCGCCGCGGCGCTGATAGTCCTCTCTCCCTTCTTGCTCGCCGCCGCGATCGCGATCAAGCTCGCCGGCCGCGGGTCGGTCCTCTATCGCCAGCGCCGCGTCGGCCGCGACGGGCGCGAGTTCGAGCTGCTGAAGCTGCGGACGATGGTCGCGGGCTCCGACCCGGTCGGCTATGGCACGGCGGTCGCCCGCGATGACCCCCGGGTCACCCGCCCCGGTCGCTTCCTCCGCCGCACCTCGCTCGACGAGGTCCCGAACCTGATCAACGTCCTCCGCGGCGAGATGGCGATCGTCGGCCCGCGCCCGACCATCCCGGCCCAGGTCGACGACTACACCCCGCGACAGAAGCGCCGCCACGAGGTCCTGCCCGGGATCACCGGCTGGGCTCAGGTCCAGGGCCGCGCCGGCATCCCCTGGGAGGAGCGGATCGAACTCGACGTCTGGTACGTCGACCGCCGCGGCGCCGCCCTCGACGCCCGCATCCTCGCCAAGACCGTCTGGCTCGTCCTCAGCGGCCAGGGCCTCGCCCCAGACTGACGGCCGATGGGCCTGAAACGTCCATATGGCAGACGTTTGAGGCCCATCGGCCCCGCGGTTAGGGTTCCGGCGTGAGCGAAAGGCCCCACGTCAGCCTGCGGCCGTTCGAGCCGGGGGATGCGCCAGCGGTGCACCGCTGGTTCAACAATCCGGCGGCGACCGCGTCGCTGATGGAGCAGCGCGACGGTTTCACGATGGCGGACGCCGAGGGCTGGACGCGGCGGGCGATGGCCGATTCCGGCGAGGACCGCAAGTTCGCGATCCTCGTCGAAGGCTACGAACAGCCGGTCGGGTTCACGGCCCTCTACGGGCTCTTCCGCCAGACCGCGCCGGAGCTGGGCGCGCTGATCGGCGACGACGTTCGCGGTAAGGGCGTCGGCCGCCGCGCCGAGGCGCTGACGATCGCCAAGGCCTTCGACGAGTACGGCGCCCACCGCGTCTACGGCCGCATCCCCGCCCGCAACGAGATCGCTAAGAAGACGGTGACGAGCCTCGGCTGGAAGCACGAGGGGACGCTGCGCGCTCATCTCGCCCGCGCCGGCGAGCCGGCCGACGACTGCGAGGTCTGGGGCGTGCTCCCGGACGAGTTCCGCGCCGCCGCGGCGGACCTCTTCGAGTGAGCGCGCCGGCCGCCACCGCGGAGCTGATCGAGGACCGCGGCGAGGCGGCGGCGGCGGCGGCGGCGGATTTCTTCCGCAGCCGTCCCTTTCTCGCCGCCGAAGCGGTCACGCACACGCTGCGAATCGAGAGCGAGCGCGGCGAGCTGCTGGCGCCGGTGATCGTGCGCCCGGTCGGCGCGGGTCCCGAGCGCGACGCGATCTCCCCATATGGCTACCCGGGGCTCGTCCCCGCCGCACCCGAACGCACTTCTCCCCGGTATGCGGGGAGAAGTGCGTTCGGGTCGGCCGGCGGCGGGCCGGGAATCGATCCGGCGGCGGTCGACTTCTCCGCCACCGGCCTCGTCAGCGTCTTCCTCCGCCACCGGCTCGGCCCACCGCCGCTGGTCGGCACGAGCGAGCGCAACGTCGTTCAGATCGCCGACCCGGCGCTGCCGCCGAAGAGCCGCCCCAGCGACCGCCGCCAGGTTCGCCGCAACTTCGAGGCCGGCTACGAGCTGACGGTCGTCGCCGGCGCCGAGACCACTCCCCCGCAGCGCGCCGGCTTCCTCGACGTCTACGAGCAGACGATGCGCCGCACCGCCGCCGCCGGCCACTACTTCTTCGGCGCCGCCTACTTCGACCGCATCCTGGGAGCGGATGGCGCCTGGCTCGCCCTCGCCGCCGCTCCCGAAGGCGCCCTCGCCGCCGCGTCGATCGCCGTGGCCAGCGACGGCTACCTCCACTACTACCTCAGCGGCAGCGCCGACGCGCACCTGCGCGACTCGCCGATGAAGAACGTCGTCGCCCGCCTCGTCGAGCTCTCCGCCGACCTGTCGCTGCCGCTCAACCTCGGCGGCGGCATCGCCCCCGGCGACGCCCTCGAGGAGTTCAAGCGAGGCTTCGCCAACCGCCAGGAGCCATGGCACACCTCCGAGATCGTCTGCGACCCAGAGAAGTACCAGCAGCTAAGCGCAGGTCATGCTCCCGGGCCCTTCTTCCCGGCCTACCGCGCGTCCTAGCCCTTCCCCGTGACAGGAACCGCGCGCCAGAGCGCCTAAGACTCGGGGTCGACCGGGGTCGGTCCCGTGAACGTGAAGGCCTCGGCCGGCTCGCCGCCGTACCTGCCCCAGGTCTCCTCGCCGAAGGCGCGGATCGCGTCCAGCGTGATCGCGCCTTTGTAGGTCGGGCAGCCGATCATGTTGGTCCAGGTCGTCGCCGCCACCTCGTAGGGCATCTTGTCGTTGGGGAAAAGCAGCGTCGCCCCGTACATCGTGTCGTAGAGGCCCTTCAGCGCCAGCTGATCTTTCTGCGGCAGGTCGGGCGAGTACTGGATCTCCATTCGACCGTGCTCGAGCGTGTGGACGATGTTGATTTCCGGCGGCATCTCCGAGTAGGCCCCGTCGGCCTGCTGGAAGGGCGGTTCGACATGGGGGCCGGAGGTGGGCGGGCTGGTCCCGTATCCGGGCGAGGGCGATTTGGCAGGGATGTGCTGGTTGCCCTCGTCCGCCAGTTTCAGTTTCAGCTTGCAACCGGCCTGTTTCGCCGCCGTCTCTAGGTCTTCTACTTTCACCGCGGGCGGTGGAGTTCCCTCGCGGTTATCCGGCTGGATGCCGTTGGTCGAGCCGATCGCGGCGTTGAGGTTGATGTGCGAATCGCCCTCACCACCACCGCTGTCGCCACCGCCGGTGGCCAGGACGATGACGAGAACCACGACCGCCAGCACCGCGGTCGAGGCGATCGCGTAGCCGACGATCAGCCGGCTGCGATTCGAGGTCGCATCCGCCTCTTCGCTCTCAAGGCGTTCCTGTCGCCGCTTCTCCCGCTCGCTTCGCCCTGACATCGGTCAGAAAGCTTAGTCGGCTCTGCCGGTCAGGGTCGTGGCGTCGCCACGTACCCGCTCCCACGGCCGCGAGGCGCGCAGCGCTCCCAGCACCGCTCGGGTCGCCGGCGCTTTGTTGAGAGCGTAGAAGTGGATGCCAGGCGCGCCGGCGATCAGCAGCTCGGCGCACTGTTGCGCCGCGAAGGCGACGCCCAGCTCGAACTCGCGCTCGGGGTCGTCTCCGACCGCCGCGAACGCCGCTTCCAGCTGCGGCGGGATCGAGGCGTCGCAGAGGTCGCAGATCCGTTTCGTCTGGGCGAAGCTGGCGACGGGGATCACTCCGGCCAGGATCGGCGCCTCGATGCCGCGGGCGCGCGCCGCCCGCACGAAGTCGAAGTAGACCTGATTGTCGAAGAAGAGTTGGGTGATCAGGAATCCGGCGCCGGAATCGACCTTCGTCTTCAGGTAAGAGAGGTCGGTCTCGAGGTCGGGCGCCTCAGGATGGACCTCGGGGAAGCAGGCGCCGCCGATCGCGAAGTCCCAGCCGGCGGCGATGAACGCGGCCAGCTCAGCGGCGCTGCCGAGCCCGCCCTCGGGCTGGACGAAGTCCTCCTGTCCGCGCGGCGGGTCCCCCCGCAGAGCGAACACGTTCTCGATTCCCGCCGCCTCGATCCGGTCCAGCGTCTGCGCCAGGCCCTCGGTGGTCTCGCCGACGCAGACTGAGGTGCGCCATCGTCTCGAAGCCGACGTCGTTCTTCAGCGCCTTCGTGATCTCGACCGTGCCGTCGCGGGTGGAGCCGCCAGCCCCGTAGGTAACGGAGACGAAGTCGGGCTCGAGCGGGGCCAGCTCACGCGCCGTCGCATAGAGCTGCGCGGTCGCCTCGTCGGTCTTGGGCGGGAAGAACTCGACCGAGAAGGTCGGCCGCCGCGAGACGATGATCTCGTCGATGCGCATCCGCGCAGGGTAAACGAGCGCACCAGGTTCCTTTACTGCGGACTTTGCGGAATCGCCCACCATCCGCCCCTGGACAAGGCGCCGCGCCGGCGGCTAGGTTCGCTCTGCGACCGGGAGAGGCCGGTTCCCGCGGAAGCCAAGCGGGGAGCGGACTCGAAGGTGGCGCAACGAGCTTCTTAGCGCGAAGGCTACGCGCGAGGCAGGCAAACGAGCGTCACCACCGGTCGCGTTTTTGTGCGTTGCCCTGGCACTGGCGAAGCCGTCCGCGACGGCGCCTATCTTGGGCGGCGGCCTTGGGAGACCTGCCCCTCCCGGCCCGCGACCGGGGCGCAGTTCCGGGAGCCGGGTGTCGCCGTCGAACCCCGTGAGCCCTCGCGGCGACTAGCCCGCCCGCTCCCACATGCCCCACCCTGCGACGTCGCTCGCGCCGCGCTTTGCCTGTGCGAGGATGGCGGCGATGAGCGGCGAGGTTCGCTACGAGCGTGTCGGCGCCGCGGCGGTGCTTACGATCGACCGACCGCAACGTCGCAATGCCGTCGACGCCGCCACCGCCGCCGGCTTGCGCCAGGGGTTCGACGACTTCGAGGCCGACGGCGCGGCCCGTGTCCTCGTCCTTACGGGCGCCGGCGGCGAGGCCTTCTGCGCCGGCGCCGACCTCAAGGCGATCGACCTCGACGTCGACGATCCGGCCGGCCCGATGGGCTTCACCCGTCTGACTCCGTCGAAGCCGGCGATCGCCGCGGTCGACGGCTGGTGTCTGGCCGGCGGGCTCGAGCTCGCCCTCTGGTGCGACCTGCGGATCGCCACCCCGGGCTCCACCTTCGGCTTCTTCGAGCGCCGCTGGGGCGTTCCGCTGGTGGACGGCGGCACCCAGCGCATGCCGCGCGCCGTCGGCATGGGCCGGGCCCTGGAGCTGATCCTCACCGGCCGCCCGGTCGACGCCGAGGAGGCGCTGCGGATCGGTCTCGTCAACGAGGTCGTCGCCCCGGGGGCGCACCTCCAGCGCTCGCTCGAGCTGGCCGAGAAGATCGCCGCCTTCCCGCAGGAGACGATGCTCGCCGACCGCCGCGCCGCGATCGAGGGCGCCGGCCTGCCGCTGGCCGAGGGTCTGGCCCTGGAGCACCGGCTCGGCCGCGAGACGCTCGCGATCGCCGCCCAGGGCGCCGCCCGCTTCGCCGCCGGCGAGGGCCGCGGCGGCAGCGGCGTCTAACCGCCGACGGGCCGCAAACGTCCATATGTCGGACGTCTCAGGCCCATCGGCCGGCGGGTTCAGACTTCGCGGGCGACGCGGTGCATCTCGTCCTCCGCCGCTTCGGGGCCGATGTAGGGCATCAGCACCGCGAACAGCAGGTCGGGCAGGATCCGCCGCAGTTCCGGCCCTCGGCCGGCGCGGATCTCGTCGAAGATCATCGAGGTGGCGCCGCCGATCGCGAAGCGGGCGGTGTCGGCCGGCAGCTCCTCGCCCTGGGCGGAGAAGGTGCGGCCTTCCTCGAGGAAATAGGTGAAGCGCCCGAGCGCGGCCCGGTAGCGGATCCGCGCGTCCTCGCCGACGGCGGTCACCTCGACCATCGCCATGCGGGCGATGTCGTGCTCCCGCGCCAGGAGGTCGACGAGCGCGCGCAGGCCGGTTGCGATCCGCTCCGGCCACGGCAGTCCGGCGGCGCTCTCAAAGGCGGTCGAGACGTGGGCTACGAGGACGTCGATGACGGCGTCGTAGGCCTCGAGGAAGCACCCCTCCTTGCCGACGAAGGTGGCGTCGAAGGTCTCGCGACTGACCCCCGCCGCCTCGACCACGTCCGCAGCAGTGGTCGCGTCGTAGCCCTTGGCCGCGGCGACTCTGACCATCGCCTCCAGCATGCGCTCGCGCTCGGAGCGAACCGCGTAAGCCCTGGGCAGCGCCTGGCTCGCTTCCAACCCCGGGCGTGGATTCGAAGCCGATGAATCCATCCCAACCAGCGTAGGGCAGCCGTGGCGACCTGTCCAACCGCGCCGTCGACTTCTGCGCCGCGCCCGCGGCCGGAGGCTGCGCTCCGAACGCTTCCGAACCTAAGCGCCCTGCATCTCGGCGCCCGCCCGCTCGGCGCCGAGATAGGGCAGGACCGCGAAGTACATGAACTCGGGGAGCAGCTCGCGAAAGCCGTCGTCAGCACCCGTCGCGAGCCGGGAGTGGACGACGGCGTGGACGCCGGCGGCGATCCCCTCGCCCGCGATCGGCGGCGGCGACTCGCCCTCGCCCACTTCCGCCCGGGCCTCGTCGAGGAAGGCGTGGATGCGGTCCATCGCTGCGCTGCGTCGCGCCAGCGCCTCGGACCCGGCGGCGTGCACCTCGACGATCAGCGCCCGCCCCACGTCCGGCTCGGCGTCGAGGAAATCGAGCAGGGTGCCGAGACCGCCCCGCAATCTGCCCGTCCAGGACGACTGGCCGGCCGCCGCCGCGGCCATCAGCGCTTCGACCCGCTCCACGCCCGCCGCGTAGGCCTGCAGGTAGCAGTCGTCCTTGTCGGTGAAGTTGTCGTAGAAGGCCTGCCGGTAGACGCCGGTGCGATCCAGCACGGTCCGGACCGAGGTTTGCTCGTAGCCCTCTGCCCCGACCGCCTCGAGCATCCCCTCCAAGATGACCTGCCGCTTCGGCGAGCTCACGAGCTCGAGTTCGGGCGCGTTCTCGGTGCGGGAGCGATGAGCCCCCGGGTCGCCGGCCTTGTCGCTGCTCGCCAGCGCCCTGATTTCGGCGCGCTTGCCCATCTCCCTCCCTGAAAGTCGATCTGGGGAACCGATTGTCTGGCTTCCGGTACTTTAGCGGTATGTAGCAGAGACGTCCAGCTTGGAAAGCAAAAGCACGCTAGGTACCCTGGCGTTCGTGGCCGATCACGCTTCGACGATGCGACCACCACCGGGTCGTCATCCCCTCCCCAAAGAGTTCATCGCCCAGCATCAGCGGGCGCGCATCATCTCGGCCCTGGCGGAGGAGACCGTTGAGAAGGGCTACCGCGCCGTCACCGTCGCCGACATCGTGCGCCGCGCCGGCATCGCCCGCAACACTTTCTACGAGAATTTCTCCTCCAAGGAGGACTGCTTCCTCGCCGCCTCGGAGTTCGCGGTCAAGGAGGCGCTGCGCCGCGTCGTCGACGCCGCCAGCAAGGTCGACAGCTGGCCCGCGCGGGTCAACTCCGGCCTCTCCGCCTTCCTGCACTACGTCGCCAGCGAGCCGGCGCTGGCTCGCACCTGCATCGTCGAGGCGCTCTCCGCCGGGCCGGCCGCGGTCGAGCGCTACGAGCGCTCGATCCAGGCCTTCGTGCCGCTCTTCCGCCTCGGGCGCAAGGTCTCCCCGCACGGCGAGGAACTGCCGGGGACGCTCGAGGAGACGATCATCGGCGGCATCTTCTGGATCATCTACCAGCGCATCATCATGGGACAGACGGAGCAGATCGAGAAGCTGTTGCCGGAGTTGGTGGAGTTCTCGCTCACCCCTTACCTCGGCGCCGAGGCAGCGAAGCGGGCGGCGGCCGAGAAGCCTCGAGCCGGCGACGGCTGAGCCCGAGAAGGCAGGGATTGGGGGTCCCGTGACCTAGTGCTCGAGACCGAGACTCGCGCCGCTTCGGCTGCGGAGCGCGCGAGGCTTATCGAGGCTCTGATCGAGGTTGCCGCCGAGCGCGGGTACGGCGACACCACGATCGAGCTGGTCGTCGCCCGCGCCGGGCTCGACCGCCCTGCCTTCGATCGCCATTTCCGCGGCAAGTACGACGGCTTCCTCAGCGCCTGGCAGGAGATGAACGAGGAGTGCATGCGCTCGGTCATGCGCGCCTACGAGAGCGAGCGGGACTGGCCCGACCGCCTGCGAGCCGTTGCCTGCCAGGTCGTCGGCTCGCTCAGCGACGAGCCAGCCCGCGCCTCCTTCGCGGTCGAGGTGCTGGCGGCCGGGGATGCGGCCCGCGCCCGCCGCGACATGACGATGCGCGTATTCGCGTCCTTGATCGACGCCGGGCGCCAGGAGCTGAACGACCCGGACTCGGTCCCCCACACCACCGCCGAGGCGCTCGCCGGCTCCGCCTACGGGCAGCTCTACGCCAAGGTCGTGCGCGGCGAGACGGACGATCTTCCGGCGCTGGTGCCGCAGCTGATGTCGGCCGCCGTGATGCCGTACCTGGGGGTCGAGGCCTCTCTCGAAGAGCTCAACCGAAAGTCGAATTTCCCGGACCGGTATCGTCGCCCTGTGGCCGCAGATCCTGCGAACTCGTCTGTAGGGAACGCGGACGACTATCCCCCCGAGCTTGCCCGTCTTCCCCCGGGACGGCACGGCCTCCCGCGCGAGTTCGTCGCCCACAATCAGCGCGAGCGCTTGATCGCCGGTCTCGCCGAGGCGATCGCCGAAAACGGCTACGCCGGGACAACCATCGCCCATATCACCCGCCACGCGGCTGTCTCCCGGCGCACCTTCTACGAGCACTTCTCCAGCAAGGACGAGTGCTTCGTGGCGGCCTACGACACGGTGATGGAGGAACTGCGGGAGCGGGTCGGCAAGGCCTTCGAGGAGGAGGCCGACTGGCCGCACGCGGTCAAGGCCGGCATCGGCGCGATGCTGCGCTTCCTTGCTGCCGAGCCCAACCTCGCCCGCCTCAGCATGGTCGAGGCGCTGGTTGCCGGCCCGGTCGTGGTCGAGCGCTACGACGCCGCGATCCAGAGCTTCGTCCCCTACTTCCAGAGCGGTCGCGACGGCCGCCCTCCCGAGGTGCTGGCCCGCCTCAACCCGACCACCGAGGAGGCGCTGGTCGGCGGCATGATGTCGTTGATCTCACGCCGCATCATCGCCGGCAAGGCCGCCGAGCTGGAGACTTTGCTGCCGGACCTGGTCGAGTTCACGCTGACGCCGTACCTCGGCAGCGACGAGGCCGCCAAGGTCGCCCGCGAGGGCTCGACCTCCTAGTAGGAAGGCGAAGCTTGGCTGAGGCGCTGGGCGCTACGGCGGTGGCGTGGCGCCACCTGGGTCGCGGCTGTCACCGCTGGCGCCGCCGTATCTCGCCCGCGCCTCGCCGATGTTTGGCCAACATCTGGGGACCAGACTGACACACCGGACCGGTTAACGCAAGAGATTCTGAATAAACGATGAGGTATCGAAAACCGGGGGCGGCTAGCGGGCGGGAGCGGCCGCATCGGAGGAGCGCAGCTCCAGCCAGGCCTCGTCCTCGCCGAAGTAGTTGAGGACGACCAGGTGGGCGAGGTCGGGCAACAGCCTCTCGACATCGGCGGCACGGCCGGCGCCGATCTCGAGTGAGATCGATTCCTCGATCGCGCCGACCATGAAGCCGGCCGTCATCGACGAGGCCGAGGAGGTGGCGTGCGGCTCGGCGCGGGCGGTATCGATTGCCGCGGTCAGGCGCTCGACGACCTGCTGGTGCTTGGCCCAGGCCCGGCCGCGGGCGGCGCGCACCTCAAGCAGCAGCGCCTTTGCCAGCAGCGGTTGCTCGGCGACCGTGCGGAGCAGCTCGGCGAGGGCGGCGCGGAGGCCGAGGCGCCAGCTGTCCGCCTTGCGCCCCGCCTCCAGCAGGTCCTCGCAGAGCCGATCCGCCGCCTCCTCGTATGCCTGCCCGAAGCACTCGTCCTTGCCGCCGAAGCGGCGGTGGAATTGGTCGCGGCTGATGCCGGCGCGCTCCGCCACCTCTTGCACGGTCGCCTTCTCGTAGCCGAGGGCGCCAACGGTGAGGAGCATCGCTTCGTGGACGCTGGAGTCGGCGCCGCGATCCGGGATCGCCTCTTGCCAAGACCGAACCGCACGGAGTGGACGCGAGCCTTCCACCTGAGGTACTTTAGCCCATAATTGGGAACGCGCTCCACTTAATGTACTGAGCCCGTACCAATGGGAACCGGCGCTATCCTGGGAGGGTGCGCGCTCTGCCTGGAAAGGAGTCCCGGCAGCCCCCCGGCCCCCAGCCGGTGAGCCGCGACGCCGCTGCCGCCGACCAGCGCCGGCGCATCCTCGAGGCCGCCGCCGACCTGGTCGCCGAGCACGGCTACCGGGGGGCGACGATCGAGACGATCGTGCGCCGGGCCAAGGTCGGCTACGCCACCTTCTACAAGAACTTCGAGGACAAGAAGCAGTGCTACCTGGCCCTGCTCGACGCTGCCTACGGCGTCACCTTCCACCGGGTGCAGCGCGCTTACGACCGCGAGCAGGAGTGGCCCGACAAGGTCGCGGCCGGGCTGGGGGCGCTCTTCGAGAACATCGTCGCCCACCCCAACATCGGCCGCGCCTGCCTGGTCGAGGCGCTGACCGCCGGCCCCGAGGCGGTCGCCCGCCACGAGGCGCTGCTGAAGCGATTCTCGCTCCTGCTGAAGCCGGGACGGGAGCTGAACCCGCGCCGGTCGGAGCTGCCGGACACGCTCGAGGACACCCTCGTCGGCGGCGTCCTCTGGGTGATCAACCAGCGTCTGATCGGCGATGAAGCAGGGGCCCTGAAGGGCCTCCTGCCGGAGACGATCGAGTTCGTCCTGCGCCCGTACGTGGGCGAGGACAGGGCTGCGCAAGAGGCGCAGCTCGCCGCCTCGAGCTAACGGCAGGCGCGGCGCGCCCTACGCGACGCTGCCGCGGGGGACAACCCATTGCGCGGGTTGGCCGGTCAGCTTCGCGATCCGTTCATAGTCGGCGTCGTAGTGGAGGACGATCAGCCCCGCCCGCTCGGCGCAGGCGGCCACGAGGAGATCGGGCAAGGTGACGGCCCGGTGCTGGGAGCGCTCGGCGAGCAACGCTTGAACCTCCAGCGCTCGCTCTAGGCACCGCTCGTTGAGAGGGGCTCTCGGCATCCTCCGCAGGGATTCCGCGGTGGCGCGGTAGGTTCCGCGGCTCCCGGCGCTGTAAAGGACCTCCAGATCGACGACGCCGCAGGTGGCTATCTCCCTCGTCAGCAGCAACGGGTCCAGCATTTCGCGAACTGGCGCTTGCGTGCGATGGCGGGCCAGCGCGCTCTTGTCGGCCAGGAAGGTCGCCATTGGGACGTTCAGGAGCGCCAGGCGCCCTTCATGACCTCGGGGTTGTCGAGCTCCAGCGCCCCGGGGGTGTCCAGCAGCTCGATGAGCTGTCACGCTTATCCTCCCTCCGTGCCCGAAGAAGAACTCGGCCCGCTGCCTGCCGGTCGCCACGGCTTCAGCCGCGAGCAGGTCGCGCACAGCCAGCGCGAGCGGCTGATCGCGGGGCTGGCGATGGCGGTCGCCGAGCACGGCTACAACGCGGTCACGATCGCCCACGTCACCAAGGCGGCGAAGGTCTCGCGGCGGGTCTTCTATGCGAACTTCGAGGGCAAGGAGGAGTGCTTCCTCGCCGCCTTCGACGTGGTCGTGGCGCACGTCGGCGAGCTCGTCGCCGAGGCGGTCGAGGCGGCGCCGGACTGGCCCCACCAGGCGATCGCCGCCGCTCGCGAGACCCTCGCCTTCCTCGCCGCCGAGCCGGACCTGGCGCGGCTCTGCCTGGTCGAGGCGCAGAGCGCCGGGCCGGTCGTAGCGACGCGCTTCCTGGCGGCGGTCGGCGAGCTGGAAGCGCCGCTGCGAAAGGGCAGGGAAGAGCGCTCCGACGAGCGCGCCCTGCCGGCGACCACCGAGGAATCGACGATCGGCGCCCTGGTCTCGCTCGCCGCCCGCAAGGTCGGCGCCGGTGAAGCCGAGCGCCTCGGCGAGCTGCTCCCGGACTTCACCGAGTTCATCCTCTCGCCCTATCTGGGCCCCGCCGAGGCCGAGCGCCTCGCGCGCACCGCCGCCTAGCGGCCGCTTCTCGGTACTGACTCGTTCCGAATCGGGAACCGTTCTAGGAACAGGGTTTTTCTTTTGGGAACTCTCTCTTGACATTCCCGTAACGGGGTGCTTCACTGGCCCCACTTGGCGGTACGGCTAGCACCTTTTGGGAACTAGTCCCACCCAACAAGTGGAAGTCAGGGAAATCAGCAGTACAGGGAAAACCGAGCCTCAGGGAAGCGCCGCAACAGGGAATGCGGCGGCAGAGGGGCTCACGGGACAAGGAGAGAAATGATGTTCTCGAGACTCCGCGAGCACTTCGGCTCGGCCGGGTTGGTCGTAGCGATCGTCGCTTTGATCGCCGCCCTCGCCGGAGGTGCGATCGCCGCCGACGGCGGCGGCAACGGCGACGGCAAGGCGACCGCCTCGGCCAAAGCCAAAAAAGGCCCCCGAGGTCCCAAAGGCGCGAAAGGCGCCACCGGCCCGGCCGGACCGGCCGGCCCCCAGGGCCCCGCCGGCGCCAACGGCAAAGACGGCGCCAACGGAACGAACGGGTCCAACGGCGTAAGCGTCACCAGCAGCATCGAGTCCAAAGGCCTCAAATGCAAAGAGGGCGGCTCCAAATTCACCTCCGCCAGCCCCGAACCGACCTACGCCTGCAACGGGGAAAAAGGAGCGCCGGGAACGCCCGGGCCTCCCGGTCCCAGCTGCAACGAAGAAGGCGAATGCCTGCTGCCCGAAGGGGCGACCGAGACCGGGGTTTGGTCGGCCAGCACCGGCAAAAACTCCCCGCTGCTGCGGACCGCGATCTCCTTCCCCCTCGCTCTCAGCGAGGCACCGGCGTTTCACTACGTCACCGAAGAAGAAGTCGAACAGGAAACGGCGCCAGCGGAGTGTCCGGGCACCTTGAATTTCGAATTCGAAATCGAACCGGCGGCCGAACCGGGGCATCTCTGTCTCTACGGAGTGTCGCTGTTCAACCTCCAGCCACCTCTGGTCGTCGGCGCCGTCGGTCAGACGAGCGGAGTGGCGTTGGTATTCGCCGTATTGAGCGAAACCGAATTCGCGCAAACCACCGGCGCCTGGGCTGTAACCGCCGCCGTCGCTCCGTAGGCATCGGGAATCGGCAAGGGCGAGGGGCAGAAGACGATGCGAGGCGAGAGGGGAAACCGGGGAGCCGACCGGCTGCGGGCGGCGAGCGCCAGAGCGCTCGGCCTGCTCGCCTTCCCCCTCGCCCTCGCCGCTCTTCTGGCCCTCGCCGCCGCGCCTGCCCAGGCGGGCAAAACCCACGCCCTCAAAGCGACCTTCGGCGTCTTCTCCTCCCCCTCGGGCATCGCCATCGACGAGGCCAACGGCAACGTCTTCGTCGCCGACGGGTTCCCCAATAACTCGGTCGAGATCTTCGGTCCCGAAGGCGGCGCGCCGGTTGGCGTCGCCGTGACCGAGATCGAAGGCTTCGACTTCGCGACCGAACCCTCGGGGCTGGCGATCGACAACTCAGCCACTAGTCCCTCCAAAGGCGCCCTCTACGTCGCCGACGCCCACAACAACGCGGTGAAAAAGCTCACGCTCGACCCCGTGAGCGAAGAATACGAGCCCGACGGCGAACTGACGGCGGCATCGTCGAACTTCAACCCGCTCGCGGTCGCCGTCGACGCCGAAGGCAACGTCTTCGTCCCTGACTTCGGCGCTTTCAAAGCCGGCGTCGTTGACTCTGCGATCGTCGAGTTCGACCCGACGGGGGCCGAGATCGCCCGCATCGACACCTCGGACTCCTTCGGCCGCGCCAGCGCCCTGGCCTTCGACTCGGCCGGCAACTTATTCGTCCAATCCTGGGGCGGCAAAGGGGTCTGGAGGTACGCGGCCAACGGCGCCGGGCAGATCGAAGCGAGCGCGACGCCGGTTCAGATCACCACCGGATCCCTCACCGGCGTCGCCGTCGATCGGGACACCGACACCCTCTACGTGGCAGTCAAAGATCGCCTCGCTCAATACCGCGCCTCCTGCGCTCCCGTGCCCACCCCCCAGGGCGGGCAATGCGCGCCCGAGCTGGAATTCGGCTTCGGCGTCCTCGGCTCCCCCACCCAACGGGTGGCCGTCGCCCCCAACGGCGACATCTACGTCGTCGACCGCGGCAAGAAAAACGTCGCGATCTTCGATCTCGCCGAATCGGTCGTCCCCGACCCGGTCACGAAACCGGCGAGCGAGGTCAAACAGAGCGCGGCGACCCTGAACGGCACGATCGCCGCCGCCGGGGGCCCGCCGGCCAGCTGCGAATTCGAGTACGTCGCCAAAGCCAGCTTCGAAGCCGAAGGCTTCGCGAGCGCGAGCGCGGCGCCGTGCTCCCCGGCCGGCCCGTTCGTCGGCCTCGCCGTGCAAGCGGTCGAAGCCGAGATCTCCGGACTAGACGTCGAAACGACCTATCTCTTCCGCCTGCGCGCCTCCAACGAAAACGGCCCCAGCTTCGGCGAGACGCTTTCCCTGGTCAGCGTCGGGCCGCCGAAAATCAACGCCAGCTTCCTCTCCCAGGTCAGCTTCGACAGCGCCAGCGTCGAGGGCCTGGTCAACCCCAACGGCGACCCCAACGCCGCGACACCGACCCGCTACGCCATCGAATATGTCTCGGAGGAGGACTTCGAAGCGAGCGAATACGACAACGCCACCAGCTTGCCGGCGCCCCTTTCGGCCGGCGGGCAAGCGATCGGCGCCGGCACCAAAGACGTCAAAGTCGCCCAGCAGATCGCCGGCCTCGCGGCGGGCGTCTCCTACCGCTTCCGCATCGTCGCCGAAAACGAAGCCGGCGCCACGGTGGGGCCCGACCGGGCCTTCTCGACCTTCGCGCCGGCGCCCGCCTTCGGGCCCTGTCCCGCCGTCGAGGAATTCCGCCGCCCCGGGCTCGACCCGAGCGCCGCCCTGCCCGACTGCCGGGTCTATGAGCAGGCGACGCCGGTCGACAAGAACGGGGCCGGCCCCTCGGGGTTCGTCCGTGAAGTCCAGGCCGCGGCAGGAGGGGATGGAATCGTCTACCTCTCCGGCTCGGGCATCCCCGGCGCCGAAGGCGCCCAGCAGTACCCCACCTACCTCTCCAGCCGCGCCTCGGGCTGGTCGACCCAGGGCCTGCTGCCGCCGGCGAGCGGCGGATCGAGCGCCGGGGTCCTGGGCTGGAGCGAGGACCTCTCCCTTTCCTACGTCGCCCAGGCCGATCTGCCGGGCGACCCGGCGAGCTTCTTCCAGCGCGACAACGCCACCCGCTCGCTGCGGCCGATCGCCCTCGAAGGCAAACGATTGGAAAGCTTCACCTACCTCGGCGGGGCCGCCGACAACTCGACGGTCTTCTTCGAAAGCGACACCCTGCTGCCCCCCGGCGGCGCGGCGAAAGCGCGCAACACCTACGTCTGGGACAGCCTCAGCGAAGAGCTCGGCCTGGCCGGCGTCTTCAACAACGGCCTGCCGCCGGCCAAAGGCTCCCTGGCCGGTCCCAACCAAACCAACTATCACGGCTTCTACACCCAAGCGCAGCACACGGTCTCAAGCGACGGCTCGCGGGTCTTCTTCAGCGACGCCGGCAGCGGCCAGCTCTACGTGCGCCAAAACCCGACCATGCCCCAGAGCGCGCTCGAAAGCGGCAAATGCACGGAAGCGGAGATGGCCTGCACGATCCAGGTCTCCGCCTCCCAGCGAGCGGTCCCGGATCCCAAAGGCAAAAAACCAGCCACCTTCATGACCGCCGCCGCCGACGGCTCGAGGGTTTTCTTCACCAGCCCCGGCAAGCTCACCGACGACGCTGCTACCGGGCCCAACGACGAAGGCAACGACCTCTATCGCTACGACCTCCAAAGCGAAGAGCTGATCGACATCTCCCCCGACGCCGAACCGGGAGATCCCAAAGGCGCCGACGTGCAGGGCGTCTTCGGCGCCTCGGACGATGGCTCCTACGTCTACTTCGCCGCCAACGGCGTCCTCGCCCCGGGGGCGACGCCGGGGGACTGCGTCCACGGCGACAACGTAAGTGGACTTGGCAGCGGCGCCTGCAACATCTACCTCTGGCACGACGGCGCCACCGTCTTCGTCGCGCCGCTGCAGATGCCCACTCGAGTCTGGAATTCCGGGTTTGCGTCCGATAGGACCTCGCGCGTCAGCGCCGACGGGAAAACCCTCCTCTTCGACTCCAAAAGCCAACTCACCGACTACGACAGCAGAGGCATCTTCGAGTTCTACCGCTATAGCGCCCCCGAGGACGAGCTGAGCTGCGTCACCTGCAATCCGACCGGCGCTGCCCCAGTCGGCGCGCCCGCCCTTGTGAGCGTCACCAAGTACGGCGCGACCATTCCAGAGGCGGCTCCGGTCCTTACCCGCAACCTCTCCGCCGACGGCGCTCGCATCTTCTTCGAGACCCCCGACAAGCTCCTTCCCGGCGACACCAACGGCGACGCGGGCTGTCCCCTCGCTGGATTCAGCGCGATCCGCTACTGCCAGGACGTCTACGAGTGGGAGGCAAACGGCTCGGGCTCGTGCGAAAGCGAAGCCCAAAACGGCGGCTGCCTGTATTTGATCTCGACCGGCACGAGTCCCTATCCCGCTTACTTCGCCGACGCCAGCGCCGACGGCGAGGACGCCTTCATTTACACGGTCGAGCCCCTGGTCGGCCAGGACCGAGACCGGATCGTCGACATCTACGACGCCCGCGTCGGCGGCGGCCTCGCCGCCCAGAACCCGCCGGCCCAACCGGAACCCTGCGCCGCCGAGACCAGCTGCAGGGGAGCGACGCCGGTGACTCCAGTCACCCAGTCCCCCGGCAGCTCCGGCTTCGTGGGGCCTGGGAACCAAAAGCCCTCCGCCGAGAAGAAGAAGAAAAAGAAATCGCAGAAAAAGAAGCAAAAGAAGAAGTCGCAAAAGAAGAAGCAAAAGAAGCGCCACTCGGCCGGGAAGCGCCGATGAGCGGCGAGACGAAGAGCAGGGGGACCCAGAAGATGACCGCACGGACGCTCAGCGTCCTCCTCGCCACGAGCGTCTGCCTGCTGTGGGCGGCGTCCTCGGCGCTGGCCGCGGCGCCGGCCTTCAAACTGACCGCCGCCTCCTACCCGACCCACTTCCTCGCCGGCGAAGACGCCAGCAAAGGCAAAGGCGGCCTCCCCTACTACGACGTCGTGGCGACCAACGTCGGCTCGGCCCCGACCAGCGGCCCGATCGTCCTCACCGACACGCTGCCCGAGGGCCTGACCCCGGTCGGGGTCCTCCTCCTCGACAGGCCCAAAGCCGGGAGCGGGGGCAACTGCGGCATCTCCGCGCAGACGGTCACCTGCGCCGATCCCAACTCGCTGCGAGCCGGCGAATGGGCGCTGATGCGCATCCGGGTGAAAGTGGCGGAAGACGCTCCGCCCAGCCTCCTCAACGAGGCGAGCGTGCTCGGCGGCGGCGCGGCGGAAGCTACGACGACGACCACCACCACGGTCAGCGCCGCGATCCCCTCCTACGACTTCCTTCCCGGCCCCGGCGGCTTCAGCGCCGCCGCCACCGACGCCGAGGGCGCGGCGGCGACCCAGGCCGGCTCCCATCCCGGTCAGCTCGACGCTCGATCTCGCCCTTCCCAGCCGGCAAAAGGAAGGAGAGCTGATCAGCGCCGGCCACCTGCGGACCCTGAAGGTGAACCTGCCGCGGGGCATGGTCGCCAACCCCAACGCCACCCCGGTTCGCTGCCTCGAGGCCCAGCTGATGGAGGACGATCTCACCGGCGCCCCCGGCTGCCCCAGGGACTCCCAGATCGGCACCGTCACGGTCATGACTCGCGTCGCCGACATCCGGCCCCAACCGGCTCCTCTTTACAACATGGCGCCGCCGCCGGGCGAGGCGGCGGAGTTCGCCTTCGACGCCCTCGGGCTCGGGATCTACACCCACATCATGGGCGGCGTCAACTCGGCCGGGGAATACGAGCTGGGCAGCGACACCAGCGAGATCCTCGCCCGCCAGTCCAACCCGGTCCTCGCCGCCCAGGTGCAGCTGTGGGGCAATCCCTCCGACGCGATCCACGACGGGATGCGGGGAAAGTGCGGCTTCGCCGACTTCGGCTCCTGCCCGCTGGTCGAACGCGCCGAAACCCCCTTCCTGACGATGCCGAGCTCCTGTCGCCCCACGCTCACGGCCACCGCGGCCACCGCCTCCTGGGAGGAGCCCGCCAACTTCCACGTCCGCGACGCCGAGCTCGAAGACCCGCTCGGCAACCCGACTGGAACCGACGGCTGCAACGCCCTCGACTTCGAGCCGACGATCGAAGCCAAGCCGACCACCGACCTCTCCGACGCCCCGACCGGCCTTGACTTCAACCTCCACGTCCCCCAGACCGAGGGCATCGAAGAGCTGGCGACCGCCAACTTCAAGGACGTCGAGGTCGCCTTGCCGGCCGGGATCGCGGTCAACCCCTCCGGCGCCAACGGCCTCGGCGCCTGCAGCCCGGCCCAGCTCGGGCTGACCTCGGGCGTGGGCAATCTGCCGGTCCGCGACCGACGCCAATCCCGGCCCAGTGCCCCGACAACGCCAAGATCGGCACGGTCGAAGTCTTCACGCCGCTTTTGGACCACCCGCTCCCCGGCGCCCTCTACGTCGCCGAGCCCTACCGCAACCCCTTCGGCTCGCTCTTGGCGATCTACCTCGCGGTCCACGACGCCGAGACCGGCGTCGTCTCCAAGCTCGCCGGCAAGGTGCAGGCGGATCCCCAGTCACCGGCCAGCTCACCACGACCTTCGACGACAACCCCGAGCTGCCGATCGAAGACGTCGAGCTCAAGGTCTTCGGCGGCCCCCGGGCGGCGCTGCAGACCCCGCTCGCCTGCGGCAGCCACACGGTCACCTCGGAGATCGTCCCCTGGAGCGACCCCCGAAGGCGCCAACGCCACTCCCTCCGACTCCTTCCAGACCACGACCGCGGCCGCGGGCTCGGGCCCCTGCCCGAGCCTCCGAAGCCCAGGCCCCCAACGCCCCGTCCTTCGAGCGCAGGCACGATCGCCCCCGCGGCCGGTGCCTACTCGCCCTTCGTCTTGAAGCTCGCGCCGCCCCGACGGCTCCCAGCGCCTGACCGCGCTCGAGACCACCCTGCCCAAGGGCCTGGCCGCGAAGCTCGCCGGCGTCCCCTACTGCTCGGAGGCCCAGATCGCCGTGGCCCAAAGCCGCGAAGCCCCCAACCTGGGAGCCGCAGAGCAGCAGAGCCCCTCCTGCCCGGCGGCCTCGGAGGTCGGCAGCGTCGACGTCGCCGCCGGCGCCGGCATCGCCCCCCTGCACGTTGCCGGGCAAGGCCTACCTCGCCGGCCCCTACAAAGGAGCCCCGCTCTCCCTGGTCGTGATCACCCCCGCCGTCGCCGGCCCCTATGACCTCGGCACGGTCACGGTCAGAACCGCCCTCCACGTCGACTCCGAGTCCGCCCAGGTCAAAGCGGTGAGCGACCCCCTGCCGACGATCCGCCAGGGCATCCCGCTGAACGTGCGCTCGATCGCCCTGCAGGTGGAGCGCCCGAGCTTCGTCCTCAACCCGACCTCCTGCGACCCGATGGCGATCCTCGGCCAGACCCTGAGCGCGACGCGGGCAAAGCGCGCCGCTCTCCGAGCGCTTCCAGGTCGGCGGCTGCTCGGCCCTGGGCTTCAAGCCCAAGCTGGCGCTATCGCTGAAAGGCGGGACCAAGCGCGACAAGAACCCCGCTCTCAAAGCGGTGCTGACCTACCCCAAGGGCGCCTACGCCAACATCGCCCGCGCCCAGGTCACCCTGCCTCACTCCGCCTTCCTCGATCAGTCCCACATCAAGACGATCTGCACCAGGGTGCAGTTCGCCGCCGATACTTGCCCCAAAGGAGCGGTCTACGGCTACGCCAGCGCCACGACGCCGCTCTTGGACCAGCCGCTGCAGGGCCCGGTCTACCTGCGCTCCTCCAGCCACGAACTGCCCGACCTCGTCGCCGCTCTAGACGGCCAGATCGAGATCGACCTGGTCGGCCGCATCGACACCGGCAAGGGCGGCGGGATCAGAAACACCTTCGAGGCGACCCCCGACGCCCCGGTCTCCAAGTTCGTCTTGACCATGCAGGGCGGCGAGAAGGGCCTTTTGGTCAACAGCGAAAACCTCTGCGGCAAACCCCAGAAGGCGATCGCCGACTTCGTCGCCCAAAACGGCAAGGTCCTAAAGACCCGGCCCCCGATCGCCAACGCCTGCAAGCACAAGGCCAAGAAGAAGCACAAGGCCAAGGCCAAAAAACGCAAGGCCTCCCGCTAGCGCCGCAGGCGCCTGGCGGCTTCCTCATGACCTTTCCAGTCTCCCATCGGAAGGCGCTCGACCCAACGGTCAAATGCCTTCGTAGCAGGGGAGTCGCGACCCCGGCGCCCGGCCAGTTGCACCTGACCGGGCCCGTGGGCCGCGCACTGAACGAAAACCAAACCCCAGGGATGCGCCTGGGAGAAGGAGTTCGCAAGACGATGGTTAGCAAACGCAGATCATTCAAGGGGGGCGCGGGGCTCTTCGGCCTCGCCCTCGTGGCGGTGCTGGCGCTCAGCGCGCTCGGCGCAGGGGCGGCTTCGGCTGCCGAAGCGCCGCGCTGGAAAGTCAACGGCCCCGACCTCGGCTCCGGCGAAACCAGGGCGTTCACGGCCACGAGCAGCACCGAAGTGGTGCTCAGCATTAACGCTGGCGCTGGCTACAAACTGACGTCCCCGGCCGGGGAATGCTCGGCGACCGGCGAAATCGAAGGCACCGCCCCCGAAATTCCCGGCAAGAGGAAAAACGTCGTCCTCACCTGCAAAAAAGTCAAAGTGTTCGAAACGGCGAGCGGGAAAGAAATGACGAACTGCACCGTCAGAAGCGTCGGCGCCGAAGTCGGGACGGTCAAAACGAACAGTCTCAAAAGCACGCTCGTCTGGCTGAATCAAACCGGCAAAGCGGCCGGGGACCTGCTCGAACCGACCTCGGCCACGCCATGGGCGACGATCGAAATTCTCGGCGCGGCATGTGCCGTTTCACAGAAGAGCGAACCTGACAAAGCCGGCAATCGCCCAGTTCCTGCCGACGCTGGAACAGGAAGTGACGAAGGAAACCAACCTCCCGTCGACCGCGATCCTCAGCTACTACAACAACGCGGCCAGCCGGGTGAAACAGACGATCGAACAGCTGAAACTAGGAGCCGTCAAAGCAACGTTGAGTGGAAAATTCAACGTTAGCCTCAACACCAAAGAACTCTACGCGGTTTCCCCGGCGTCTCTCCCGCTCAGCGGGTGGAAGGTCGGGGGGAAAATGCTCGAATACGAAGCAACGGAAGCGTTCTCGGGCACCAACACCACGACGGGAATTCCTCCAAGCCAGTGCTGGCGGCGGCGTGTTGACTGTACGAAGTAGCGCCGGGCGCTTGCACGATGACCGGCAACATCGTCGGCGGGACCGCAAATCTGGAAGACGTCGTCCTCAACTGTAAAAATGTCGGCGCGCCGACCTGCAATTTCACGACTCAAGGACAGCCCGAAGGCACGTTCGTGACCAAAAAACTAACGGGCACCTCGACCGGCGCAGGCACTATCAGCCTCGGCGGGAAAGCCAGCACCGAATGGGCCACCATGGAAGGGCAGGCACAGGTCTGGTGCCAGGTGGGAGGGCGCATGTCATAACCGGTACGGCAAACGGCACGACTACGCTCCCTAAAAACGAAGTGTCGGAATATAACGTCACGTTCTCTGAAGCAGGGGCTTATGGCCTCAAATTCAGCAATAACTATTGGGGATGGCGTTTCCTCGGTGGATATAACCTGAAACTCAACAGTGGGAAAAGCTTCGGCGTCTTTTAAGAGCCGGACCGAGATGTGAGAGTTGTGTGCGGCGGGCGGCCCAGGAGCGGGCCGCCCGCCGCGCTCGTCGCAGGGGCAGTCTGCGCCTGGGTGTCGGCAGTATCTTGTGTTGAGTCGATCGATCCGATGTCCCACGAACGCTCGAGACCGACGCAGTGAGTCCGGCCGACGGTGACGAGGCTCGGCGGCTGCCGGCGGGTGTGCATGGGATCCCGGCGGATGTAATTGCCCGCAACCAGCGCGAACGGTTGGTCGCGGCGGTGGCCGAGGCCTGCGCCGAGCATGGGTACGCCGAGACGTCGGTTGCCGACCTCGCCCAGCGCGCCGGGGTCTCGACTGCGACCTTCTACAAGCTCTTCGCCGACAAGCGGGAGTGCGCGCTGGAGGCGCACCGGGAGTTGCTCGGGCGGCTGCTGGAGGAGATCGATCGTGCCTGCGCGGGGGCGGAGGGGGAGGCGAAGGCGCGCGCCGGCGTCCATACCGCCCTGGCTCTGCTTGCCGCCGACCCGCCGACGGCGCGGCTGCTGACGGTCGAGGTGCTGGCGCTCGGGCCGGCGGGCGCCGAGCGAAACGACGCGGCGATCGGGGCTCTTGCAGAGCGGCTGGGAGCCGAGTGGTCCACGGTGGCCGGGACCTCGATGCTGGTCGGCAAACGGGTCATGGCCGGCGAAGCGGCGGCGCTTCCCGAACTCGAGGACGAGCTGGTCGCGATGCTGATCGCGCGGCATTGATTCTTTCCGCTGAAAGATCTTTCACTTTCTTCACGTTCCCGGCGTAACGCGTGCGTTTGCACCTGAGACAATGAGTTCCATGCTTGCTCGTCGCAAGGACAGCCTCGGCAACCTGGTCCGCAGCCAGCACGATGAGTTCATGCGGTATCAGCGGCAACGCGAGGAAGAATCGCGCCGGCGGGAGGAGAAGCTCGAGCGGATGGCCGAGGAGACGCGCGAATTCAACCGCGAGATCCTGCTTCGCAACGAAAAAATCTACACGGCGATGATCGCGCAGCTCGAGGAGAACACTGAGCAGACGCGGTTGAACAGCGAGCAGATCCGGTCGAATACGGAAGAAACCCGTGCTCAAACGCAGGCGCTGCTGAGATTGATCGACCGCTTCGACGAGCCCGGCGGCGCAGCCGCGGCCTAGCTCCACCCCGCCGAAGTCCGAGCGCCGCCACCTTTCGACGGCGGAAATTGTCCTTGACTCCGTCCTGTCGTTATACGAACATATGTTCGTATGGAGATCGCTTGCGTCATCGACAGTCGCTTGACGACTCCAACGTGCCCGGGTCGCTCCGGGGGGCTGCGGCCCGGGCACCCTGCGCTTCCCGATCCGGTCGAGGCGGCGGAGCGGACCGAGGCGATGGTGCGGCGGCTGGAGGCGATCGGCGCCGCGGTCGAGTCGGAGCGGACGGGGGAGGCGTTCTTCGCGCTCGACGGGCTGCGGGGGATCCACGGCGGCGACAGCGCCGGGGTGCTCGCGGCGGCGCGGCAGGGCGGTCGGCGATCGCGGTCGCGGATCGGGGTCGCGCCGACCCGGCTTCGCCGCCTTCGCCGCCGCCTGGAAGACAGGGAGGCGATCGTCCCGCCGGCCGCGCTGCGCCCCTTCCTCGCGCCGCTGCGCGTCTCGATCCTGCCCCTCCGCCTCGACCCGCCGGCCGGCGAGGCGGAGGAGCTGGTCGAGACGCTGGGCGGCTGGGGATCGAGACGCTGGGAGCCCTGGCGGCGCTCTCGGCCGACCAGATCGCCGACCGCTTCGGCCCGCTCGGCCTGCGAGGCGCTGCGCCTCGCCCGCGGCGAGGACGACGCCGCTGCGCCCGCGCGCGCCCGCACGAGGAGCTGGCCGAGCAGGTCGAGCTGCCGGAGGGGACCGCGGGCGGCCAGCTCGACCGCGCCCTGGAGCTGCTGGTCGACCGCCTGCTCGCCGCGCCGCAGCGCCGCGGCCGCACCGCTGCTCGGGCTGCGCCTCGGCGCCCTGCTCGCCGCCGGCGGCAGCTGGAGCGTCGAGCAGGGGCTGGGCCGGCCGACCGCCTCGGCGCGGGTCCTGCGCTCGGTCCTGGCGCCGCGGCTGGAGGCGCTGCCCGGGCCGGCCACGGCGCTGCGCCTGCGGGCGGTCGGCCTCGGCCCGCCCGCCGCCGACCAGCTCGAGCTCGCGGTCGGCGGCGAGGAGCCGCGCCGCCGCCGGCTCGGCGAGGCGGTGCGCGAGGTCCGCGCCGCCCAGGGCGCCGAGGCGCTGCTCGAAGGTCCTCCCGGTCGACCTCGCCTCGCGCGTCCCCGAGCGCTGGGCGATGCTGACGCCCTTCCCGGAGCTGTAGGCGGTCGCGATGACTCCCGGCCTGCGGCGGCTCTACGCCCCGCAGCGGGCGAAGGTCGAGGTCGATCCGCCGGCGGTCCCGCGCGGTCGACGGCGTCGCGGTGGAGGCGGTGCGCGAGGAGTGGGTGGTCGAGGACCGCTGGTGGACGCCGCAGCCGCTGCGGCGGCACTACTTCGAGCTGGCGCTGGCCGACGGGCGCTACCGTCGTCGTCTTCCGCTGCGACGTCAGCGGGCGCTGGTACCGGCAGCGGGCCTGATGGCGGTAGCCGAGCCGCGCTCCATACATAGAGCTGCACGCCCACTCGGCCTTCTCCTTCCTCGACGGCGCCTCGACGCCGATCGAGCTGGCCGCGCGCCGCGGCCGAGCTCGGCTACCCGGCCTTCGCCCTCACCGACCACGACGGGGTCTGGGGCTCGATGGAGTTCGCCGAGGCCTGCAAGGGCCTCGGCCTGCGGGCGATCACCGGGGCGGAGCTGACCGTGGCGCTGGACCGAGGCTCGACGGCGGCGATCGCCGTCCCGATCTCGCCCACCTCACCCTCCTGGTCGAAGAGCGCGGCCGGCTACCGCAACCTCTGCCGGCTGCTGACCGCCGCCCACTCCCACACGCGCGACAGCACCGGCCGCAGCTGCCGGGCAGCCGTGGGTGACGCTGGAGCAGGTCGAGGAGCACGCCGAGGGGCTGGTCTGCCTCTCCGGCTGCGCCCGCGACGGGGCGCTGGCCGGCGCCTGGGAGCGGGGCGAGACCGCGCGGCGGCGAGCGGCTCGGCCGGCGCCTGCTCGCCGCCTTCGGCCGCGACCGCTTCCGGGTCGAGCTGCAGCGGCCCTTCTGGCGCCACGACCGCGCCCGCAACCGCTGGCTCGCCGGGCTCGCCGAGCGGCTCGGCGTCCCCTGCGTCGCCACCGGCAACGTCCACTCCCACGCCCGCGGCCGCGCCCACCTGCAGGACGCCTTCGTCGCGGTGCGGCTGGGCGATGACGCTGGAGGAGTCCGAGCCGCTGCGGCGCGGCAACCGCAGCTCGGCGCTGGCCTCGCCGGCGGCGATGGCGGAGCGCTTCGCCGAGCACCCCGAGGCGGTCGCCGAGACCCTGCGCCTCGCCGAGCGGCTCGCAGTTCGACCTGACGGCCGGAGCTCGGCTACCGCTACCCGCGCGAAGGCGAGCCCGGCGCCGACCGCGAGCTGGCCGAGCTCTGCCGCAGCGCTGCTCGCCGAGCGCTACGCGCGAGCTCGCGCGCACCGGCGCGAGGCCGAGAGCCGCCTCGACGAAGAGCTGGCGACGATCCGCCACCTCGGCCTCTCCGGCTTCTTCCTCCTCCACCACGACCTGCTCGAGCTGGCCCGCGAGGTCGCGGTCGAGGTGCGCGGACCGGACTCGGCCCGCGCGGTCCTGCCGCCCGGCCGCGGCCGCGGCTCCAGCGTCAGCTCGATCGTCTGCTACCTGACCGGCCTCTCCCACATCGACCCGGTCGAGACGGACCTCTTCTCCGGCCGCTTCCTCAACGAGGAAGTCGACGAGTCGATGCCCGACATCGACCTCGACTTCCCCCGCGACATCCGCGAGGTGCTGATCCCGCGCGTGCACGAGCGCTACGGCGCCGACCGCTCGGCCCTGGTCGCCGCCTTCCCCACCTACCGCCCGCGCGGCGTCGTGCGCGACCTCGGCAAGGCGCTGGGCCTGCCGCCGGAGGAGATCGAGAAGGTCGCGGGGACGGTCGGCTTCCACGAGTCGCAGCGGCGAGATCGAGCGCGACGTCGTCGCCGCGATCGGCCCCGAGCGCGCCGCCTCGCCGCGCTGGCAGGCGCTGCTCGGGCTCTGCGGCGAGGCGATGGGCCTGCCCCGCCACGCCTCCCAGCACTCCGGCGGCATGGTGATCTCGACCCAGCCGCTGATCGACGTCTGCCCGGTCGTGCCGGCGGCGATGGAGGGGCGCCAGATCGTCCAGTGGGACAAGGACTCCTGCGCCGACGCCGGCTTCCTCAAGATCGACCTGCTGGGGCTGGGGATGCTCTCCGCGGTCGAGCGCTGCGTCGAGGAAGTGGAGCGGACGCGGGGCGAGCGGCTCGACCTCTCGCGGATCCCGCTCGACGACGCCGAGACCTTCGAGTCGATCCGCGCCGCCGAGACCACCGGCGTCTTCCAGATCGAGAGCCGGGCGCAGATGCAGATGCTGCCGCGCACCCGGCCGCGAGAACCTCGACGACCTCACCGTGCAGGTGGCGCTGGTCCGGCCCGGCCCGATCCAGGGCGGCGCCGTCCACCCCTATATAGAGCGGCGCAAGCGGCAGCGCGAGGACCCCGAGCTTCGAGATCCCCTACGAGC
Organism: uncultured Actinomycetes bacterium; assembly: GCA_963832065.1. Taxonomy (GTDB): domain Bacteria; phylum Actinomycetota; class Thermoleophilia; order Solirubrobacterales; family 70-9; genus VAYN01. Next base: position 208,017 of record CAWHSV010000007.1, on the reverse strand, counting down.
ACCCGCTGCTGGAGCCGGTGCTGAAGGACACGCTCGGCACGATCGTCTACCAGGAGCAGGTGATCGAGGTGGCGATGGCGTTCGCCGGCTTCACCGCCGCCGAGGCGGAGGGGCTGCGGCGGGCGATGAGCCGCAAGCGCTCCCAGGAGGCGATCGAGCAGCTACCACCGGCAGCTTCATCGCCGGCGCCGGCGCGAGCACGGGGTGCCGAGCGAGCTGGCCGAGCGGATCTGGGAGCAGATCCAGGGCTTCTCCGGCTTCGGCTTCCCGAAGGCGCACTCGGCCGCCTTCGGCCTGCTCGCCTACCAGTCGGCCTGGCTGCGGATCCACCGCGGCCCCGGAGTTCCTCTGCGCGCTGCTGAACGAGCAGCCGATGGGCTTCTACCCGCCCGACGCGCTCGTCCACGAGGCGCAGCGCCGCGGCATCCGCATCGCCCCGCCCGACGCCAACCGCAGCCGCGTCCTCTGCCACGTCGAACCCCGACGGCCGATGGCCGAACGCTATGCGGACTCGGCCCATCGGCGGCGGAGGTGCGGGTGGGCTGGTGGTGCGGATCGGGCTCGGGTACGTGAAGGGGGTGCGCAAGGAGGAGATGGAGGGCGCTGGTGGCGGAGCGCGAGCGCGGCGGGCCCTACCGGGGGGTGGCGGACCTGGCCTCGCGCTCGGGGGCGGGGCTGGCGAGCCTGGAACGGCTGGCCTGGGCCGGGGCGCTGGACGAGATCCCGGCCGGTGGCGGCAGCGAGCGGCGGGAGGCGCTGTGGCGGGTCGGCGTCGCCGCCGGCGGGCACGGCGTCCGCGGCGGGACCCAGCTGGCGCTGCCGCTGGAGCCCCCGGCGCCGCCGCGGCTGGAGCCGCTGGGGGACTGGGGGAAGCTGATCGCCGACTACCGCTCGACCGGGATCGCCCTCGGCAAGCACCCGCTGGAGCTGATGCGCTCCGATCTCGACCCGGCGCTGCTGCGCAGCACCGACCTCGAGCGGCTCGAGGACGGCAGCGACGTCGAGGTCGGCGGCATGGTCGTCGCCCGCCAGCGCCCCGAGACCGCCAAGGGGATCGTCTTCATGCTGATCGAGGACGAGCGCGGCACCGTCAACCTGGTCGTGCCGAAGCGCGTCTACGACCGCCGCCGCGCTCTCGTCCGCACCGCCGTCATGGTCCGCGCCAGCGGCCGCCTCGAGCGCCGCGAAGGCGTGATCAACGTCCTCGTCTCCGAGGTCGCGCCGCTGGAGCGCGCCGAGCCAGCGCCCTCGCCTCGCCGTCGCCAGGCTGGCCGTCCACGAGCTGCGAACAGTCGCCCCCGCCGGCCACAGCTTCGGCCGCCGCGGCTCGTGAGTTTGATCCCCTCTGTTTACTCGACTACCCTTGCGTAACGCCATGGCGACGAGCGACGGACAGCGACAGATCACCTTCGTCACGCTCGGCCCCGAGGGGACCTGCCACGAACGGGCGGTGCGGCGCTATGCCGAGTTCCAGGGGATCGAGGACTACAGGTTCGAGCTGATCACCGACTTCTTCGACGGGCTGGAGGCGATCCGCGGCCGCGACGACGCCTTCTTGGTCCAGTGCAGCGCCCATCCCCTGGTCCACAAGATCACCGAGAAGTACTGGACCGAGGTCTTCGTCGTCGACACCTTCATCTACCCGACCAAGCCGCTGGTCCTGCTGACCCGGCGCGAGGTCGAGCGGCCGCGCTCGCTCGGCATCGTCCCCGCCACCAAGGGCTACGTCGACCTCTCCCAGTGGGAGGAGATCGTCGACGTCGCCTCGAAGCCGATCGTCGCCGAAGGCCTGCTGCGCGGCGACTACGAGTCCGGCCTCACCCACATGGAGCACTTCGAGCAGCACGAAGACGTGCTGCGGCTCGACCTCGACATCGGCGAAATCGACACCACCTGGGTCGTCTACGGGATCGAGAAGCGCTTCGAGGGCGACGTGATCGGGATCCCCTCGGCCGAGCTCTACCGCCAGCCGGCTCAGCCCGCCTTGTCCTGACGGCGCTCGTCCCGCCGGTGGCGGCGCAGCACCGGGGTTACATAGCCGATCAGGGCGCCGATCGCGACGGCGGCGAGCAGGGTGACGATCAACGGCGCGTCGACAGTCAGGAAGAGGACGTCGACGCGTACCTCCTGCGAGTTCTGCAGCGCCACGATCAAAACCAGGGCGGCGAGGGCGCCGACCGCCCAGGCGCGCCAGTTGACCGGCTTTTTCTCAGGGCTCACGGCCTCCGACTCTAGCCCGCGCGGCTTGCCGGCACGAGGTCTAGGCTGACGCCGTGAGCAAAGGCTCGATCGAGATTCGCCGCGCCGGCCCCGAGGACGCGCCCCAGGTCGCCCGTCTCCTGCACGACTTCAACGAGGAGTTCGACGAACCGACCCCGGGCGTGGCGGCGCTGACCGAGCACGCCCGGCCCCTGCTGGAGGCGGGGGAGACGAACGTCCTCCTTGCCGGGGACGGCCCCGACGGCATCGCGCTGATCCGCTTCCGCGCCGGCGTTTGGACCGGTCAACCCGAAGCGCACCTGCAGGAGCTCTACGTCGTGCCGCCGCTGCGCGGGCGCGGGATCGGCCGCGCCCTGCTCGAGGCGACGATCGCGGTCGCCCGCGAGGCCGGCGCCACGGGCATCGACCTCAACACCGGCGAAACCGACACGGCGGCGCGGGCGCTGTACGAGAGCATGGGCTTCAGCAACCGCGAAGGCGCCCCCGACGGCCCCGCGATGCTCTTCTACGAGCGCGAGGTCTGAGCCGGCAGCTCGACGAACTCGATTCCGGCGGGCGCTCGCACCAGCTCGGGATGGAGCAGGTGGGCGAGCAGCTCGGCGCCGTCGACCAAGCGTGGGCCGGGACGCGAGTAGGTCGAGGCGGCGTCGACGGCGAAGACCCGCTCGGCGCCGAGGGTCTCGATCCGCTCCCAGTGCTCCTCCGCCTGCGCCCGCGAGTCCTCGACGTACCAGCCGCAGGGCATGACGACGACGACGTCGGGCTCGAGCCCGGCCAGCGCCTCCCACTCGACCTCGGGCGACTTCGCCCCGGCCGGACCGGCGACGTCCTCGCCGCCGGCCACGCGCGATCATCTCCGGGATCCAGTGGCCGCCGACGAAGGGCGGGTCCAGCCACTCGAGGGCGACGACCCGCGGCCGCTCCGCCCCGGCGACCGCGGCGCGCAACGGCCTCCAGCCGCCGCTCCAGATCGCCGCGCAGCTCCCGGCGCTCGCTGCTCGACTCCCGCCGCCGCGCCGAGCCGGGTCACGTCCTCCAGCACCTCGCCCAGGCTGCTCGGGATCCTGCTGCACGACGCGCGGCTGCCCCGGCAGCCGCGCCGCGACCGCGACCACGTCCTCGAAGGAGACCGCGCAGACGTCGCAGACCGCCTGGGTGACGATCAGCTCCGGCGCCAGCTCCGCCAGCCGCTCCTCGTCGAGGCTGTAGAGCGCCCGGCCCTCGCCGACGACCGACTTCACCGCGGCGTCGATCTCGCCGGCCGTCAGCCCGTCCGGCAAAACGGTCGCGGTCAGGTGCGCCAGCTCCCGCGCCGCCGGCGGAAAGTCGCACTCGTGCGTGACCGCGACCACGTCCCCGCCGAGACCGAGCGCGAACAGCATCTCGGTCGCGGAGGGGACGAGGCTCGCGATGCGCATCACACGACTATTTCACCGCTGCCAGGAGCACGTTTTTCGCCCCGAGCATCCCCGCTTTGTTGGGATGGATCGGCGCCGCCAGCTCGCCCGGCACCAGCGGTTCGACCCAGCGCACGGAGTTGCTCTTGCAGGCGTCGTGGCCGATGCTGGCGCCGTACCAGTTGACCAGCGTCGCCCCGTTGGCCGCGGCCTGCGTCGCCAGCATGCTGTTCAGTTTCTGCTCGGTCGAGCGCAGGTAGGGCGCGTCGGTGAAGCTGATCGGCATCTGCGGCCAGCAACCGCTCCCGGTCTCGGGGAAGATCGCCGGGTAGTTGAGGACGTAGATTTTCGCCAGCGGCGCGCGGTTGTGGATGCCCTGCAGCACCGCCGCCACTTTCGGCGCCGTCGCCGTGATCCGTTCCGCCAGCTGGTCTTTTCCGCCGGAGGCGTATTTCGATTTGCAGGGCGAGCTGAACGGGTTCAGGGTGATGCAGCTCTGGGCGACTTCGGAGAAGCCGATGTCGTTGCCGCCGATCGTGATCGAGACCACCGAGGTGGTGGTGTCGAGCGAGTTGAACTGCGGCGGGTTGGGCCCGTCGGGGTCGACGTTCTGCGGCTGCGTCATGTGGTCGGTCTTGGCGCCGCTGCAGCTCGGATCGCGCAGGGTGAGGCCGATCGTCGGCGCCGCCAGGCGCGGGTAGTTGTTGCTCGACTTGAGGCAGCCGAGCGGCAGCACCGGGTTGGGAATCAGCGGTCCGGCGGTGTAGGAGTCGCCGAGCGAGACGTAGTTTGCCGCTCGCGCTCCCGTCGTCGCGACGAACAGAACCGCGAGCGCCACGATCGCGAGGGCGAGCGCGCGCAGGATCCGCTTCGGGCGGGTGAGGGTCAACGTGTTCATCGAATCTCTCCTTTGACTTTTGCTTGGCCCCCGCCAGTCCCTGAACTGCTTATGCTCAATAAACTTAATTACAAACTCCCGTGACGGTGAGCCAGCGCATGGTTTACCAAATTTTGGGTAAAGTGACGAAAGCAATGACGCGCTCGTTCTCAAGCTTCCTGGCGGCGATTCTCTCCCTGGCGGCGCTCGCGCTCCTTCCTGGCGCGGCTTCCGCTCACACCCTCCCGGTCGTCTACAACGGCGTCCTCGGCTACGCGCACACCAGCCCGACCGCGAGCCCGCCCGGCGCCAACGACTGGTCCTGTCAGCCGAGCGCCGCCCATCCGCGGCCGGTGGTCCTCGTCCACGGCACCTTCGCCGACCGCTCGAACAGCTGGCAGGCGATCTCGCCGCTGCTGCATAACCGCGGCTACTGCGTCTTCGCCCTCAACTACGGCTCCCACAACGGCAGCGGCGCGCTTGGCATCTACGGCGTCGGCGACATCGCCCAGTCGGCCGCGCAGCTCGACGCCTTCGTCGATGACGTGCGCGCCGCGACCGGCGCCGCCGAGGTCGACCTGGTCGGCCACTCGCAGGGCGGGATGATGCCGCGCTACTACCTGAAGAACCTCGGCGGCGCCGCCGAGGTCAACGCCCTGGTCGGCCTCTCCTCGTCCAACCATGGCACCACCCTCAACGGGCTCTTCACGCTGGGCAGCTACTTCCCCGGCGCCAACTCGCTCTTCGGCAACTGCCCGGCCTGCGAACAGCAGGAAGCCGGGTCGACCTTTCTCGCCCAGCTCAATGCCGGCGGCGAGACGGCGCCCGGCGTCGCCTACACCGTGATCCAGACCCGCTACGACCAGGTCGTGACGCCCTACACCTCAGCCTTCCTTAGCGGCGCCAACGTCAAAAACATCCTGCTCCAGAACCAGTGCGTCCTCGATCTCGGCGACCATCTCTCGATGCCCTACGACCACATCGCCGCGGCCGACGTCCTCACCGCGCTCGACCCGGCCCATCCGGCCCATCCCCTCTGCACGCCGATCGTCCCCGTCGCCGGCGGCTAGAGCGCGCGCAGCCGGTCAGTTCAGCGCCGCCGCCGAGCGTCCTTTGCCCTTGAGCGTCAGCATGCGCTCGTCGGCCGCGTGCATCAGCGTCTCGAAGTCGGCGCCGTCGTCGGGGAAGACGGCCCAGCCGACCGAGGCGGTGGGGACCGGCCCCCGGCGGTCGCTTTCGTGCAGGCCAACCGCGGCGCCGATCGCTTCCGCCATCCGCTGGGCTCCCTCGCCGCGGCCGCCCGGGGCGATCACGGCGAACTCGTCGCCGCCGATCCGGGCCAGCGTGTCGGTCGAGCGCAGGATCGCGTGGGCCCGGGCCGCCGCTTCGCAGAGGACCGCGTCGCCGGCCTGGTGGCCGTGCTCGTCGTTGATGCCCTTGAAGTTGTCGATGTCCAGGATCAGCAGCGCCAGCGGGCTTTCGTCGGCGCCGCGGCGTCCATTCGCCCTTGTCCGCGCCTCGAGCTCGCGGTGCAGGATCGCGTCGAAGGCGCGGCGGTTGGGAACCCCGGTCAGAGGATCGCGGTGGGCGAAATCGCGCTGCCGCGCCTCGGCCGCCACCAAGCGGTGTTTTAGGCCGATCATCACCCAGGTCGTGGCGAGGTAGGCGGCGATGAGAGCGGCGTACCGCGGTAGGTACGCGTTTTCGATCGCACGCTCGTCGTAGAGGAGGGGGGTGCCGGCGACGAGGATCAGCTCGACCGTCAGCGGCCAGGCCCAGCGGGCGGGAAAGAAGAAGGCGGCGTAGAGCAGCGAGCAAACCAGCAGCGGCTCGACGTAGCTGAGCGAGCCGCCGGTGACGTAGAAGGCGAGCCCCACCACCGGGATCGTCAGCGCCATGCCGATCGCGATCGAGTTCGTCGACGAACGCTCCCAGGGAACGGCGCCGGTGATGCTGCCGACGCCGTAGGCGAAGACGACGATGGCGACGGCCAGGACCCAGACGAAGTCGACGGGGACGGCGCCGGGAAGGAAGAAGGCGCCGATGCCGATCAGCGCCGAGACGATCCAGAGGCCGCCGGAGATACGCCCCATCCGAGCGCGCTCGTCCGGGCCTTCGGTGAACCCGCCCAGCTCCCGAGCGGTGTCTTCTCGGTACGTCGCCATGCCGATCTTTGATCGACCGGACCTGCGAGAACCTTGACTATTTGGGAACCCGAGTGGGTTTAGGCGGTGCTCATACGACTCGCGGCGAATAGCTCTTCGGGTCGGAGACCTCGTCCCATTCCCGCGGTTCGAGGATGAAGTAGCAGATGCCCTGGCTGAGCCCCTCGCTTCTAGCCAGTTTCATCGGCTTCGGCTCGACGCTCCATGGCAGGAACTGCTTGCCTTCGCCGAGTATGACTGGGTACAGCATCAGGCGGATCTCGTCGAGCAGATCCTCCTCGAACAGCGTATGCGTCAGCTGAGCGCTGCCGGGGACGACTATGTCCCCCTCGAGCTGGTCCTTCAGCATCAGGACCTGGGAGACGACGTTGCCGCGCAGCACCGTCGTGTTCTCCCACTCCGGCTCCTCGAGCGTCGAGGAAACGACGTACTTCGGCATCTCATCGGCCTTCCTCGCGATGCCGAGCTCGTCGTCCGTCATGCGGTGGTTTGCGAGGTATTCGTACGTTCGCCTTCCCATCAGCGCCGCCTCGGTTAAGAAGGCCTCCTCCAGTTTGATCTGCCGGCCGTCCTCGCCCTGGTCGATACCGAACATCCAGCCACCCTGCTCGAAGTCCTCGACCCCGGCTGGGTCCTCGATCACCCCGTCCAGAGTGGCGACCACAGATGCGGCGATCTTCGCCATCGTTCCCCCTCCTGCCTTTGGGTACGGATCGAGTCCCTAGCATCTCGCGTCAGGGGACGCAGGTCAACTACCGACAAGCAAGCGCTCAGCTAGGCGCCTGCGCCAGGTCAGCTGGCTTCGGAGTAGATCGGCTCGGCGGGGGCGGCCTCCCGCTCCGGGGCCGGCTCGCCATGCGCCGGCGGCGCGACGTCCCGCAGCACGAAGATCGCGATCGCCGCGGCGATCGCCGCCAGCCCGGCGCCGATCAGGTAGGCGAGGTGGTACCCGGAGGTCAGCGCCGAGGCGTTGGAGGCGCCATCGTCGAGCAGGCTCTGGGTGCGCTCGGTCGAGAGCGTCGCCAGCACCGCCAGGCCGATCGCGCCCCCCACCTGCATGCTGGTATTGACCAGGCCCGAGGCGAGGCCGGAGTCTTCCGCCGTCGCTCCCGACATCGCCAGGGTCATGATCGCCGGGAACGAGGTGCCGACGCCGACCCCGATCAGCAGGAACGGGGGCAGCAGATCGGTCAGGTAGCTGCCGTCGACCGGGGTGCGGGCGAACAGCAGCAGGGCGACGACGACCAGGCAGACGCCGGGGATCAAGGTCGTGCGCGGTCCGAAGCGCATGATCAGTTTTTCCGAGAAGCCGAGCGAGAGCGCCCCCATCACGATCGTCGTCGGCAGGAAGGCGAGGCCGACGTCGAGCGGGCTGTAGCGGAGCACCCGCTGCAGGTAAAGGGCGCCGAGGAAGAACATCCCGAACATGCCGGCCACGAGCAGCGCCTGCAGCACGTTGGCGCCGGCGACGTTGCGCGAGCGGAATAGGCGCAGCGGCATCAGCGGGTTGGCGATCGTCGCCTGGCGGTGGACGAAGGCGGCGAGCAGGGCGGCCGAGACTGCGCTGAGCCCAAGCGTGCGCGTGTCCCCCCAGCCCCACTCGGTGATCTGCAGGATCGTGAACACGCCCAGCATCAGCGAGGCGGTGATCATCGCCGCGCCGGGGAAGTCGGCGCCCTCGCGCAGGCCGATCCCCTCGCGTCCCTCGACCAGGCGCAGCGCCAGGTAGGCGACGGCGATCCCGATCGGCAGGTTGATCAGGAAGATCCAGTGCCAGCTGATCGCGTCGGTGAGGACGCCGCCCGCGAGCAGGCCGATCGAGCCGCCGGCGGAGGCGACGAAGCCGTAGACGCCGATCGCCTTCGCCTGGCTCGCCGGCTCCGGGAACATCGTCACGATCATCCCCAGGATCACCGCCGAGGCCATGGCGCCGCCGGCGCCCTGGACGAAGCGGGCGCCGACCAGCATCCCCTGGCTCTGGGAGACGGCGCAGAGCAGCGAGGCGCAGGTGAAGATCGCCAGCCCGAAGAGGAAGACGCGGCGCTGCCCGACCAGGTCGCCGATCCGCCCCGCCAGCAGCAGCAGGCCGCCGAAGGGGATCATGTAGGCGTTGATCACCCAGGCCAGGTTGTTCTGGGAGAAGCCGAGATCGTCCTGGATCGAGGGCAGGGCGACGTTGACGATCGTCGCGTCGAGCACGATCATCAGCATCCCCGCGCAGAGGACGTAGAGCGCTAGCCAGCGGGTGCGGTCGTCGGGGGCGTTCTCGGTCAAATCCAGGGGCGCTGTCGCGGCGGGCCGGACTTCCGTCGGGGGCGCCGGGGCAGAGGCTACTCGTCGGCGCTGGCCGGAAGCTTCTCGCGCTAATTAGACGGGCTGTTGATCGGCCCGGCCCACCTGATCACGGCGCTCAGCGCCGTGTATTCGTTGCGGACTGGGTCGAACGCTTCGGGGGCCGGCCCGGGTCCTTCCTTCTCCTGCAGAGATACCACCGCGGCGTGGCGACCCTCCACTTGGACGATCGAGCTGGTCAGGCGCACAGCCTCTTTGGATTTGAGCAGAGGGATTGCGCCGTTGTAAGCGCCGATCGTGGCCAGCTCGAATTCCCGCGCCATGTATAGGAACGTGTCCACGTAGCTGCGGCGATAGGAGAAGACGGCGTAGTTCTTTTCCGGTATCGGCTTGCCGCCCACCTTCCCGATCTGGTCGGTTACTGCCTCGACGTGCCGATTCTCCTGCTCGGCGAGCGTCGCGAACAGGGCCTTCAACTCGCGGCTCGCCTTCAGTCGCGACTTCGATTCCTCGTAGAGTTCGACCCCCATGTACTCGAACAGGAGCAGCAGGTTGAGCGTGTCGGCGTCGCTGTCGCCGGCGAGCGCCAGCGCCTTCCGCACGTAGGGCCCGACGGCGCCGACGCCGAGGACGGCCCCGGCGGCCAGCGCCCCCTTGGCGATCACCTCGGCGCGGGAGAGGCCTCCGCTGTGCTCCTGGACGTCCATTTCAGACGGTCATGAAGGGTTCGAGGGACGAGAGGACCGCCTCCGTGCTTGCCGGCTTGGCGAATTCTCCCTGGGGCGAGAAGGACCTGCCGAGCAGGGTGTCGATCGTCGCCGCATGCCTGCCCTCGACGCTGTGGATCGAGAGCACGGTCTCCATCACGGCGGTGCTCCCGATGCTCGGCGCCTGCCCGAGGTAGGCGGCGGCGACGAGGTTCTCGACCTTTGCTGCCGACTCCAGCGCCCGTTTGCTGTCATCGAGCGGAAACGTGGTCTCCGGCTTCTCCGCCGGCTCGCCCTGCATGCGCTCGACCAGCTTGGTCAGCTCCGCGACATGCTCGGCCTCCTCCTCGCCGAACTTGCGCATCGTCTCGAGGTCCGAACCGTCGAAGAGATCGGCGTCGACGATGTTCGCGTAGAGGTCGGCCTCCAGGTGCTCGAGCGTCAGCAGGTAGTTGAGGATGCCGACGTCGCCGTCGCCGAATTGCGAGGTCCCGCTCTCCTCCGCGGAGCTATCGCTCCCGCAGGCGGCGAGGAAGGCGACCGAGGCGGCAGAGCCGCCGGCGATCGCCACCAGCTGCCTGCGGGAGACTCCCCCTTCTCCAAGTTGCCCGATCTCAGTCACATCTCTCCTTCGCCTGATGCCGAGCACTCTATCCAGATTTATCAATCAGCGAGTCTCGCGGCCTTTTTCCCGAAGAGCGCCGCATGCAGGCCCTCGACGAGGTTCGCGCCGAGATGAGACTCTCCGCTGACCTCGAGCCGGTGGGAATCCCGCTCGATCACGGCGGCGAACCAGGCCGCCGCGGGGCCGAGCAGAGAGGCATCGGGACTCCCCTCGAGACGGGTGACGCTGGAAACGACCGCTCCCCCCTTTGCCTCGGCGATAACGCCGACCAGGCCTGGGCTGCTGCCGTTCCCCATCTGCACAGCCAGCCGGCAAGAGCCGGAGACGTCCTCCGGCAGCCGCAACAGGGGAAGGGCAAGCAGGAAAGCGGCCTCGACGTCCCTGTTGGTGATCGGCGGCGCCTCCTGCGATCGGTAGCGTTGCTCCCATCGCGCCGCGGCGGCGAGCGGGGCGATGGCGGCGCGAAGCCAGGCGGTGGCGGCATAGGGCGTGCTTCGTCCTGGCCCGGGTCTCGCCTCCACCATCCCCAGCAGGCGCATCGCAGAGAGGCGTCGCTCCAGGGAGGGATAGCTGACATGGGCGATGACGCGGTCCAGCTCGGTGAGAGATAGCGGCCGAGACGCGAGCGCGCGCACGATGCTGGTCGACCAGCCTTCCGCGAGCGCCTTGATCGCACTCTTCGCCTCGGCGCTGCCGAGTTCCATCGCTCGCCCCGGCGCGAGGGAGAGCCAGGCGGAGAGCGCTTGCGCGACCGCCAGCAGGTCGCGCCCGCTGGCGGTCAGTTCATAGCTGACGGTGCCCGCGAACTCCGCTTTTCGCCGCCTCTCCACCACACCGGCCTCGACCAGCAACCGCAGGTGACCCCGCATCGTCGTCTGTGGCGGCGAGCCTCCTGCTCGCCGGAGATCGTCCAGTGTCCGCGGCCCCTCGGCGAGCGCGCGAACCACCGCTGCGTTGAAGGGAACCGCAAGCAGCAACAGCGGCTGAGCGCCAGCGCGAGCGACGATCTCTCCCTTCCCTTTGATCGTGACATCGCTCAACAATCTTTGATTATGACAGATAGGTTCCTATATCCCAACTCTTGCGATCATCGCATCAATATGGGATATTGCTCACCCAGGGACGGGGTGGGGTTTCTTCAGAAACACGCCGAGTCACCTGGAATAGGGGACTCGTCGCCGGTCGTGAGAAAGCGGCCGGGGGTGAGACTTGGGAAATGGGAGAGACCTACGTGACCACACCGGGCCAATCGGCCTCGAGTCTCGGCAGCCGCCGCAACTCTTGTGCGTCATTTTCCTCATCCGCCGCGGCTTTCCAGTCCCGCGTCGGCCTCATTGAGTCAACCCGGCCGGGCTTCCTTTCTAACCCCGGTCGCTGTCAAACCAGGTCGGCCGGGCTCGCCCCGGCGGGCATCACGCAAGGAGATGAAGTTCGATGATTTCAAGACTACGAGAAAAGGTCGGTTCCGCCGGCTTGGTGCTGGGGGTAATAGCGCTCATCCTCGCCCTTTCGGGCGCTGCTATCGCCGCGAAAGGCGGACTGACCGGCAAGCAGAAGAAAGAAGTCAAGGCCATTGCCAAGAGCTTCCAGGGCACCGGTCCGGCCGGTCCGACGGGCCCGGTCGGGGCCAACGGAAAAGACGGAGCGAACGGCGCCAACGGCCAGCCCGGCGGGGCCGGCGCGGCTGGCGCAACCGGTAAAAACGGCGCGACCGGGGCCAACGGAACCAATGGAACCAACGGGGTAACCGGGGCGACCGGCCCAACCGGCCCGACCGGCGAAGGCCCGGGTGGCGGTGGCCCGACCGGCCCGACTGGGGCGACCGGGGTAACCGGGGCGACCGGAGAAGGTGGCGGCGGCGGATTCCCCGTAACGCTCCCCTCCGGCAAAACCGAGACGGGCACCTGGGTGCTGCAGGGCGGTGGAGGCGAATCGGCGGCGCCAATCAGCTTCCCGATTCCGCTCTCGGTAGAAGATGCCGCGAACATCGAAGTCAAACTCGCCGGCCCGGCGGTCCCAAGCCCGAGTGCCGCATGCACCGGCACCACCGGTAACCCGACGGCGCCTGCGGGGACCCTTTGCGTTTACGTCCTCGAAAGCGCCTTTGAAAGCGAACCGCCAGAAGTGCTATCGACCGTGGACTTCTTCAATGAAGGGGTCGGTACGAATGGCGCATTCATCTACCACCCGACCTCAGTCGGCCAACAGGCGGTAGGTAGTTTCGCCATAACTGCCCCCTGATCATGGAACTCACGATCGCACTTGTGCTCATAACGTACGCAGCCGTCATGCTGGCGCTCATAGCGCTCGCTTCAAAGCTCGCGGACCGGTAGAGAGGTCAACAGCCCCGGGGGTGTCGCCCCGGGGCTGTGCTGCGTATGGACGCCCTTCGCTGACGAAGGGCCCCACGATCGCGTTGCGGATCGTAGCGCTGTCCTTACCTCCTTAGACGATTGCGCTCACCCGGGAGGGAGAAGTCGCAGTTTCGCTCTCCCGCGAATAGGGCGCTTGCGCCGAAACATGAACGCGCAAATCTGCGCGCGCGAGAAAATATCGCTGGGTATTTGCAGGGTGAAAGCAGCCACATAGGTAGCGGCCGGGCATAAACACGCTGATTACCTATATGTCCTTGACTGATAAACGCTCGGGGTTTACAGATTTCTCCAGCCCGGCCACAAGGAGCTGGGCGGCTTACACAAGGAGTCGAATCGATGATTCGCAATCTCAAGGCCCTCCTGCTCGCAGCTCTCGCGGTGACCGCGCTCGCCGCTGTGGCTGCTTCCGGCGCCTCGGCGGCGGAATTCACAGCCGAAGGCCAAGCTGGCAAAGAAACGACACTGACGGTCTTCAAAGACGGGACCGGGAAAACAGCCCACCAGGTCTTCGACATCCGCAAAGCGGATGAAAGCGGAGTCCTGTCGATCACATGCAATGAAGCCGCGGGGGACGCGACGGCCTCAGGCGCCACGCAGACCGACGTCACCTTTAAGACACTGGCGTTTCAGGGCAACTGCAGCTTCGCCGGTCAGACCGTGACCGTTCAAAACACAGGCTGCGACTTCACATTTACATCCGGGTCGCCGCAGCTCCACATCGTGGACGACGCACCCAACGAATGCGCCATCGGGAAACAACCGATTCACTTCACGAACACGACCCTGAACTGCAAAGTGGAAGTGGGCGCGCAGACAGTCAGCGGAATTAAATATCACAACGTCGCAGACGGAACGATGACAGTCGAAGCAACTGAACTCGCTGTCGCGTACACCGCCTCGGGCGCTGGCTGCCCCTACGGCACGACAACTAATGGCCTGTATACAACAGGCAATGCGATTGTAAAAGGAACTGACAAAACCTCGGGTGCCGCAGTAACTGTCAAATGGCATCCCTAGTCAGAGAGACTGAACCAGCGCGTTAGCGAACGCTACACGCTGAGCTCTAGGCGCGGGCCACGGATTCGTGGCCCGCGTCGTTTCCTTCGCAATCTCGGTTGTTTATTGACAAGAACCATGGCGTTCCGATAAAGTGAGAGCGCGCCTAGGCATGACCTCGGCGAGCAAGGACAGGGAGCATGAGATCAGGGGATCAGGGATGAGCAAGAGCACCTCGACTGCACTGGTAGCGGTGGTGTTGCTGCTGCTCGCCTTCGCTCCCGGTGCTTCAGCCTTCAAAGTGATCGCCGAATTGGGCGAGGGCGATGCTCAGACGCGGGCGCCCGAAGGCCTCGCAATAGATTTCGAAACCAAACGTCTATATGTCGCCGACACGGGGAATAATCGCGTCAGCATCTTCGATGCAACCGGCAAATTCCTCAAAGCCTTCGGCTGGGGAGTCAAAACTGGGGCGAACGAACTTGAGGTTTGCACCAGCAAATGCCGGAAAGGAATCGCAGGAGACGGCAGGGGACAGTTCAACCGCCCGCGGGCGATAGCGGTGGACAACGACCCGGGCAGCCCGTCATTCCACAACGTCTACGTCGTCGACTACGAAAACCTTCGGGTGCAGAAGTTCGGCGCCGAAGGAAACTTCATCTTGACTTTCGGCGGCGGTGTGAACAAAACCAAGGTCGGAGAAGGAGCTCCCAAAGCCGAAAGGGACGTTTGCCCGGTCGCCCCGGGCGACGTCTGCGGCAAAGGCTCCGAAGGCTTCGGCGAAGGCGAATTCAATGTGAATAGCGGCTTTGGCAGAACCGGAATCTTTGCCAGCATCGGTTCCAATGGCGTCGTCTACGTTGTCGACAACTACCGTCGTCCGGATGAATTCAAATCTCGGCTACAGAGATTCGACCCCTCTGGTACCCAGATCCCCCCACAACGTGTCCTGCGCGAAGGCAGCAACGAAGTGGCGCAAGCGTTTGGGCTGGCGACGGACTATTCCAGCGGCGACTTCTACGTGGGCCATATGGCGGCAATCGGCAAGTACGAGGAAGACGGGGACCCCATCGACGAAATCAGCAATCCTTTTGGAGACGAAAACACCCGGCACTGCGCTGACGCTCGATACTGATGACAATCTCTTCGCCGGTTCGAGTGGATCGGGGGCTAGCGTCAGCATCATTGAGTTCGACCCAGCCGGCAACCCCCTACGGCGCTTCGGCTACGGCTCATTTTTCAGAGTGGGCACCGCCCTCGCCCCCTACAGCTCGGCCAGCGGCGACATCTACGCCAGCGAAAGCGAAGGCCTCGGGGATGGCAACCGCGTCCTCCACCTCGACTTCCCCGACCCCGGCCCGCTCGTCTTCCCGCAGCCCTGCGGCGCCAGCCCCGTGGGCCCCTCCAAAGCCACCCTCAACGCGGAAGTGAACCCCGAGGGCAAAGCGACCACCTTCCACTTCCAATACATAACCGAGGCCGACTACGACGCCAACGGCGGCAGCTTCAGCGGCCCGAACCCGGCCAGCTCGACTCCCGAGAGCGCCTCGATCGGCGCCGACTTCACGCTCCACAAAGCAAGCGTCCAGACCGACGTGGTGCCGGAAACCGAATACCGCTGCCGGGCGGTGGCGACCAACGCCGACGCTCCGGGGGGCAACATCGGCCCCGAAGGCGCCTTCGCGACTCCCAAAGCGCCGGAAATCCTCGATATCTGGACCCTCGACGTCGAGACCGAGACGGCGAGGCTAGTCGCCGAAGTAAACCCGCTCGGCATCCCCGCCACCGGCTACTTCGAATACGTCGAGGAGGAAAGCTTCCAGGCCACGGGCTTCGAAGGGGCCCAGAAAACCGCCGAGATCGACTTCGGCGAAGGCGAAGCGGCGACGATCGCCAGCGCCGAGATCGCCGGCCTTCTGCCCGGCGTCCTCTATCGCTACCGGCTGGCCGCCACCGACACCCTGATCGAACCGAAAGAGCTCTTCAGCGAGGTCGAGGCCTTCCGCACCTTCGCCCCGCCCTCCGAGGGACTGCCCGACGGCCGCGGCTACGAGCTGGTCTCCCCGAGCCGCAAGAACAGCGCCGAGGTGGCGATCCCGAGCGTCGCCGGCGGCCTGTTCGCAAACGAACGGCCGGTGCGGATCAACGCCGCCGCCGGCTCGGGGGAAGCCCTCACCTACACCTCCTGGACCTCCTTCGGGGACCCAGAGGGGGGGCCGAGCGCGAGCCAGTACCTCTCCAAGCGCGGCCCCGGCGGCTGGGGGACCGAGAACGTCTCCCCCTTCGGCTTCGCGCAGGACCCGCTGGAGCTGCCCTACCGCGGCTTCGCGCCGGACCTGCGCTTCGGCGCCTTCGCGATGAGCGAACCGGCGCTGACCGGGGAAGCCCAGGAGGGCTTCGAGAACCTCTACCTGCGCGACAACGAGAGCGGCGAGCTGCAGGCGCTGACGATCGAGGCGCCGGCGCCGGGGGAAGGCGAGGGCTTTTGCACCGGCTACGCCGGCGCCTCGAGCGACGGCCAGCGCGCCTTCTTCGCGGCCAAAGGGGCGATGGCAGGGGCCCCGGCGGGCAAAGGCTTCAGCCTCTACGAATGGTCGGGGGAGGCCGGCGCCAGCCAGCTGAACTTGGTCAGCGTCTTCCCCGACGGCAGCCCGGCGCCGCCGGTCAAAGCCCCCGAAGCTCCCGGCAACGGGACCGGCTTCGGGGCGAGCGGCGGCAACTGCACGATGGGCCAGGCCTTCGTCTACCACGCGGTCTCCGAAGACGGCTCGGTCGCCTTCTGGAGCTACGCGGGCGACTACAAAACCAGCAAAGAGCCGCTCTTTGCCCGCATCGACGCGACCGAGACGATCCAGCTGGACGCCGTCTTCTCCGAAGCGGGGAAAAAAGCGCCGCCGGGCCCGCCGGGGGGAGGCACGTTCTGGGCGGCCACCGGCGACGGCTCCAAGGCCTTCTTCACCGCCCCGGGCAAACTCACCCCCAACGCCGCCGCCTCCAACCAGCTCTTTCGCTACGACACCGTCGCCCGCACGCTGACGAACCTCACTCCCGGCACGGCCGACCCGGCGATCGAGGGCGTGATCGGGGTCTCCGAAGACGGCGCCTACGCCTACTTCGTCGCCGCCGCCGCGCTCAGCGGCGAAGAAGAGAACGCCGCCGGGCAGAAAGCCAAAGCGGGGGCCAACAACCTCTACCTCTACCACGACGGCGAGGGGGTGCGCTTCATCGCCGCGCTCTCGGACCTCGACGAAGGCAGCTGGGAGACGATCCCCTATAAGCGGACCGCCCGGGTCAGCGCCGACGGGCGCCACCTGGCCTTCCTGACGATCGAGACGCAGGCGCTCTCGGGCTTCGACAACCGGATCGCGCCGCCGGCGGAGCACTGCCAGCCGATCCAGGAAAACAACCTGGAAGGCGACCCCCGCTGCGCGCAGGCCTACCTCTACGACGCCGAGGCCGAGAGCCTGGTCTGCGCCTCGTGCAACCCGGCGGGCTCGCGGCCGGCGGGGCCGACGGAGCTGCCGACCTGGTCGAACCCCAACGAAGGCCCGCGCTACCTCTCCGATGACGGCTCGCGCCTTTACTTCGAATCGCGCGACGTGCTGAGCGCCGCCGACGACAACGGGCGCCGCGACGTCTACCAGCTCGAGCGGGAGGGGACGGGCAGCTGCAGCGAGGAGAGCCCGGAGTTCGCGCTCGCCTCCGGCGGCTGCCTGTCGCTGATATCGAGCGGGGCCAGCACGGACGAAAGCTACCTGCTCGACGCCTCGGCGAACGGCCGCGACGTCTTCTTCTCCAGCCGCGAGCCGCTGACCGGCTGGGATGAGAACGAAAACTACGACGTCTACGACGCCCGCGTGGGCGGCGGCTTCCCGGAGCCGCTCCCGCCGCCGCCGATCTGCGAAGGCGAAGGCTGCAAAGCGCCGCCGCTGGCGCCGCCCGCCGCCGCGGTCCCGGCGACCAACGCCTTCGTCGGCCCCGGCAACCCGAAAGCCAAACAGCCCAAAGGCAAAAAAGGCAACAAAAAACACAAAGGCAAAAAACACAAAGGCAAAAAGCGCCACAAGTCAAAGAAGCAGAACGCGAAACGAGCCGGCCAGCGGAGGGCGGGACGATGAGCGCGCGCAAGGCAGCCCTGGCGCTGCTCGCCCTGGCGGCGCTGGCGGTCCCGGCCGGCTCCTCGGCGGCGCCGCCCACCCAGACCCCGGCGCCGGCCTGGAGCCTGTTGAGCCTGGCGGGGCCGACTAACTTCCAAGCGGGCGACGAAAGCGGCGTGGCCCGCTACGAAGTCTCCCTCACCAACAAAGGCGGGCAGGCGAGCGACGGCAGCCCGATCGAGATCGTCGACACGCTGCCCAAAGGGCTGACGGTCAAAGACGTCGAACTGAAGACCTCCAAACAGTTCCTCGGCGGCGTGGACTTCGGCCCCGACGCCTGCGAAACGCAGACGGCGAGCGAAGTGGCGACCGTCACCTGCGTGGTCGACGAATCGCTGCCCGAATCGGAAACGCCGGCGACGGTCAACCCGAGCGGAAAGCTGGGAGTGGTGATCCACGTGGCGATCCCGGCCTCGATCCTGGCGCCGGGGGAGGAGGAAGTCGAGCTCGTCAACCTGGTCGAGGTGCAGGGCGGCGGGGCGGCGCCGGTCGCGGTCCAATCCGAGAACCGGGCAAGCGAAGAGGAGCAGGCCGCGGTGGGCTTTCAGCACTACGGCGTCGAGCTCTCGGCCGCCGACGGCTCGGCGGTCACGGGCGCGGCCTCCCACCCCTTCCAGTACACGACCAGCTTCGCGGCGAACCTCAACCCCGCTCCGGAGGGCTCGCTGCTTCCCTTCATCCCCGCCGGGGGAGACCTGAAGGGGGTTCAGGTGCAGCTGCCGCCAGGCCTGCTGCCAAACCCGATGGCGACCGCGCGCTGCACCGCGCAGCAGTTCAACACGATCCGCGGCGGCCCCAAAAACTCCTCTCTGAACGAATGCCCCGACGGCTCGGCGATCGGGGTGGCGAACGTCGAACAGCTGGAAGGGGAACCGTGGTTCGGATACGTGCCGATCTACAACCTCCTCCCCCCGAAAGGGATGCCGGCCCAGTTCGGCTTCCAGCCGGTCCTCGGCCTCCCCGTCTACATCGACACGGCGGCCAGAAGCGGCCCCGAGGGCCTCGCCGGGCGCGCCTTCGTGCGCAACGTCACCGAGGCCAAGCGGGTGACCGCGGCGCGGGTGACGGTCTGGGGAACGCCGGGGGACCCGATCCACGACCCCCAGCGCGGGCACTGCGCCCTGATCGGCGGCAGCTGCGCGGCGGGGATCCTCCCCAGGCCCTTCCTGCGGCTGCCCACCCAGTGCGATAACCCGCTGGTGACGACGATGAGCTTCGACACCTGGGCCCAGCCGCCGGCGAGCGCGAGCGCGAGCGAAGCCCAGGCGCCGCTGGAGGGCTGCGAGGAACCGGACTTCTCGCCGGAGATCGAAGCCCGCCCGACGACGAACCTGGCCGACTCCCCCAGCGGGCTTCGCTTCGGCCTCAGCCTGCCCCAGGAGAAAAACCAAGACCCCGCAGGCCTGGCCGAGGCCGACCTGCGCGACGCCAGGGTGACGCTGCCCCCGGGCTTGGTGGTCAACCCCGCCTCCGCCGACGGGCTCGCGGCCTGCGCGCCGGCGCAGATCGGCCTGCAGAGCGCCCCGGGAGAGACGCCGATCCGCTTCGAGGAAGCGCCGGCCGCCTGCCCGCCGGCCTCCAAGGTCGGCAAGGTCGCGGTTAGGACGCCGCTGCTCGACCACCCGATCGAGGGCTCGGTCTACCTGGCCACCCAGCAAGAGAACCCGTTCGAAAGCCTGATCGCCCTCTACATCTCCCTCGAGGACCCCCAGACCGACGTCTTCGTCAAGCTCGCCGCGCGGGTCGACCCCGACCCCGCCAACGGGCGGATCGTCTCGATCGTCACCGACAACCCGCAGGTCCCCTTCGAAGACTTCGCTTTCGACTTCTTCGAGGGCCCCCGCGCCTCGCTGCGCACCCCGATGGCCTGCGGCATCCACACCACCGCTACCCGGATGACGCCCTGGAGCGCGCCCCAGCGCGCCGACGCCTTCCCGGCCGACTCCTTCGCGATCGCCGCCGGCCCCGCCGGCGGCTGCCCCTCCGGGGCCGTGGATCCCAAGCTCTCCGCCGGCCTCGCCAACCCCACCGCCGGCGCCTACAGCCCCTTCCACCTGCGCCTCGCCCGGGCCGACGGGACCGGCGAATTCGCCGGGCTGACCACCGGCCCGCCGCTGGGCTTGGTCGCCAAGCTCGCCGGCGTGCCCTACTGCCCAGAGGCGGCGATCGCCCAGGCCAGCTCGCGCTCGGGCCTCGGCCAGGGCGGCGTGGAGATCGCCTCGCCCTCCTGTCCCGCCGCCTCGCAGGTCGGCGCCGTCACCGTCGGCGTCGGCGCCGGCCCCTCCCCCTATTACACCGGCGGCAAGCTCTACCTCGCCGGCCCCTACAAAGGGGCCCCGCTCTCCCTGGTGGCGATCGCCCCCGCCACCGCCGGCCCCTTCGACCTCGGCGTCGTCGTCAACCGCATCGCCCTGCGCGTGGACTCCGAAACCGCGCAGGTCGTCGCCGAAGCCGACCCGTTGCCGACGATCCTCTCCGGCATCCCCCTGGACGTCAGAGACCTCAGGGTCGACCTCGACCGCCCGGACTTCGTCCTCGCCCCGACCAGCTGCGATCCGAAGGTCGTCGCGGCGATCGTGCTCGGCACGACTTCCTCCGCGATCGTCTCCGACCGCTTCCAGCTCGGCGGCTGCGAGCGCCTGGGCTTCAAGCCGGGGATCGAGCTGAGGCTGAAGGGCGGCACCAAACGCGGCGCCCACCCGGCGCTCAAAGCCGTCGTCACCTACCCCAAAGGCGCCTACGCCAACATCGCCCGCGCCTCGGTCGCCCTGCCGCATTCGGAGTTCCTCGCCCAAGACCACATCCGCACGATCTGCACCAGGGTGCAGTTCGCCGCCGACGCCTGCCCGAAAGGCTCGATCTACGGCAAGGCGAGGGCGAGCACGCCGCTGCTGGACGCGCCCCTGGAAGGCCCGGTCTACCTGCGCTCCTCCTCCAACCCGCTGCCCGACATGGTGATCGCCCTCAAAGGGCAGATCGACGTCGACCTGGTCGGGCGGATCGACTCCGTCAACGGCGGCATCCGCACCACCTTCGACACCGTCCCCGACGCCCCGGTCTCCAAGTTCGTCCTCGAAATGCCGGCCGGCAAGAAGGGGCTCTTGGAAAACTCCCGCGACATCTGCAAGCACGCCAACCGCGCCACCGCGAGGCTGGCCGCCCACAACGGCAAGACCCGCAACTTCCGCCCGCTGCTGCGCGCCGGCTGCAAGGGCAAGGGCAATAAAGCGGGGCGCTGAGCGGGTCCGCACGAGAGGAAGCGTTCGATGATTCGCAATCTCAAGGTTCTGCTGGCGGCAGTGTTGGCGTTAAGCGCGTTTGGCGCCGTCGACGCTTCCAGCGCATCTGCGGCTGAATTCACAGCCGAAGGACAGGCAAACAAAGAAACGACACTCACGATCATCAAGGACGGAACCGGGAAAACAGCCCATCAGGTTTTCGACCTCCGCAAAGCGGACGGGACCGGCGTGCTGTCGCTCACATGCAACGAAGCTGTCGGGGACGCGACGGTGGTAGGGGCTACCCAGGTCGAAGCCATCTTTAAGACACTGGTGACGGGAAGCAACTGTTCCTTCGCTGGCCAGAGCGTGAGCATTCCCAACACAGGCTGCGACTTCATCTTCACAGCTGGCTTCCCCCAGCTCCACATCGTGGACGACGGAGCGTTGAAATGCGAACACGGCGGACAGCCGATCCACTTCACCAACACGAATCTCAATTGCAAGATCGAAATGGGAAGGCAGACAGTCTCAGGGATCAAATACCACAATCTCGCCGGCGGGACCGTCACAGTCGAAATGACTGAACTCGCGGTGGCCTATAACGCGACGGGAGTCGGCTGTCCCTACGGCACAACAAGCAACGGCCTGCTCACAACAGGCAACATGATTATCGAAGGAAAAGACAAGACTTCAGGTACGAAAGTCCCTTTGAAATGGCACGCATAGGTAGGAACTCGAGGTATCGAGGTTGAGGCCGAGATCGCAAAGCGGCCGTGGATAAAGGGCCGTACGACGCCATTTTCACACGCGTGTATTCAGCGCACGCGAAAAACTGTCGGTAGCAGTTTCCAGGCAATACAGAAAGCAAGCGCTGTCGAGTGCCTCTGATTGTCATCGCGATCTTGACTGATATTGGGCTATGACTTTATGGATAGGCCTGACGGGCCCAGCAAAAGCTGGACCACAACCGAAGGAGTCAGAGCATGATCCGTAATCTCAGGACCCTGCTGCTTGCAGCCGTAGCAGCTACGGCGCTAAGCGCCGTAGCTGCCTCGGGGGCCTCGGCGGCTGAATTCACAGCTGAAGGCCAGACCGGCAAAAACACGACACTGACAGTTCTCCCAGACGGGACCGGGAAAACAGCCCATCAGGTTTTCGATATTCGCAAAACAGACGGAACGGGAGTGCTGTCGATCACATGCAACGAAGCGGCTGGAGATGCCACGGTCGCAGGAGAGTCGGCAACCCAGATCACATTTGAGACACTGCAGTTCCAGACCAACTGCAACTTTGCAGGTCAGTCAGTTCAAGTCAAAAATACAGGCTGTGATTTTCTATTTACAGCGGGCTCCCCGCAACTCCATATTATCGATGACACATCGCTGAAATGCGAACATGGCGTTGGAGCCGCACCAATTCATTTCGAAAACACCAATTTGAACTGTAAAGTCGAAGTCGGTAGACAAACAGTTACCGGAATCAAATACCACAATCTCCCAGACGGAACCATCACAGTCGAAGCGCCAGAAGTCGCAGTTGAGTACACAGCTACCGGTTCTGGCTGCCCTTATGGTACACATACCAACGGTCTGTTCACAACAGGGAACGCCATCGTGACAGGTGAGGACACGGTGACGGGTAATATGGTCAACATTAAACACATTCCCTAGCGGTAAGGACTAGCCAGCATGACTGCAACAGTCTGACGCTAGTTCTCTGAAGTGTGGGCCGCGGATTGTCGCGGCCCACACTTGCGACAGTTAGATCACCGCCGAACGTAGCAACAGGGAACGATTCTGAGGCTAAGGTCGAATCGACGAAAATTTGCAGACCGACCCGTGCGCCATTTCGCGCGCGCGAGATGTCACCGTTCGACACCTGCAGGGAAAGCGCCCCGCTCCAGCAGGGCCGCTTGACCGACATCCGAGTTCGCTCTATAGCTCCTTCGATCGGTAACCGGGGGGCGAGGAGCGCGGGTGCGGGTACCGAGCGAGAGAAGGAGCAATCCGATGATTCGCAATCTCAGGGTCCTGCTGGCGGTGCTGGCAGTGACGGCGTTCGGCGCGGCGGCAGCCTCAGGCGCTTCGGCAGCGGCGTTCACAGTGCCCGGGGCCTCGGCCGGCCAGGAAACGACATTGACAACCCTCAAGGACGGGACCGGGAAAACAGCGCATCAGGTCCTCGATATCCGCAAACTGGACGGAACCGGCGTGCTGTCGATCACATGCAACGAACTGACAGCGCACGCGACCGTCGTCGGATCGAACCCTGCCGACATAACCGCAGTCACACCCAAATTCGAGGGCGGCGGCATAGAAACAGCAGGAGGAGATAAAACCGACTGCACCTTCGCCGGGCAAAGCGTGACGCTCCCAAACACAGGCTGCAACTTCACATTTACACCCGACGGCACGCTCCATATAACTAGCGAGTTCGCCGCCGCCCCCAATACATGCAAACACGGGGAAAAACCAATTCACTTCACGAACTTTCCCCTGAACTGCAAAATCGAAATCGGCGAGCAGACAGTCTCAGGAATTAAATACCACAACCTGGTTGACGGAACCGTCACAGTCGAAGCGACTAACCTCGCGCTCGCCTACAACGCGACGGGCGCCGGCTGTCCCTATGGCACACTGGGTAACGGCCAGATCACAACAAGTAATTTCGTCCTGACAGGTGAGAAAAAAGGCACCAGCGAAATGCTCGAAGTCAAATGGGACGCGTAGGCTGAGAGTTGCTGACGCGGGTCACAGGGCGTTTCGTGGCCCGCGTCTCGCTCCCGAGATCTTACTCGGCGCTCTGACCTCGGCCGCGCCGATCGGCACATCGCACTGATTCGGCGCGCGCGGAAATTTACCGGTGCCAATTTCCAGAGAGAACGCTTTTCGCTCAACTACAAAGCCCTGGAACACAACGATTTTCTTGACTGTTGCCAGGGCGCGCTCTATGGATAGCCGCACAGTCTGGCCAAAAGGAGCCAGACCTAGAGGTAAGGAGCCTATTCATGATGCGCAATCTCAAAGCTGTGCTGTTGGCAGCCTTGGCGGTAACCGCGTTCGGCGCGGTGGCAGCCTCAGGCGCTTCGGCCGCGAAATTCACAGTGCCGTCGGCCGGGGCCGGTGACGAAACGACACTGACAACCCTCAAAGACGGGACCGGGAAAACAGCCCATCAGGTCTTCGACATCAGTAAAACAGACGGGACCGGCGTGCTGTCGATCACATGCAACGAACTGACAGCGGAGGCGACTGTCGTCGGGAAAGAACCTGCCGACATAACCGTGGTAACACCCCTATTCGAGGGCGGTGGCATAGAAACAGGAGGAGTTAAAACCGACTGCACCTTCGCTGGGCAGAGCGTGAAAGTCGAAAACACAGGCTGCAACTTCACATTCACACCCGACGGCACGCTGCATATCACCAGCGAGTTCGCCGCCGCCCCCAATACATGCAAACACGGGGAAAAACCGATTCACTTCACGAACGTTCCCTTGAACTGCAAAGTCGAAGTCGGCGAGCAGACAATCACTGGAATCAAATACCATAACCTCCCGGACGGGACGGTCACAGTCGAAGCGACTAACCTCGCAGTGGCCTATAACGCGACGGGAGTCGGCTGCCCCTACGGCACACATTCCAACGGTGTGTTCACAACAGGCAACGCCATCGTGACAGCCGAGAAAAAAGGCACGAGCGAAATGGTCGAAGTCAAATGGGACGCATAGGCTAAGGAGGCGACTAACGCGGAGCGACGCTCGGCGTGAATTCGGTCTTGACGCGGGCCACGACGATTCGTGGCCCGCGTCTCTTTCCCGAATCTTTACTCAGTTACTACTCCGGTGCGTGACCCGCCGCGCCGATCGACACATCGACCCATTCGGCGCGCGCGGGAACCCGTCGATAACGATTTCCAGCAAGAACCTTTCCCCCCGGCACTACAAAAATCTGGTTTACAACGACTTATCTTGACTGATCCTAAAGCGCGTCCTATGGATAGCCGCACAGTCTGGCCAAACGGAGCCAGACCTTGAGTTAGGAGCCTATTCATGATGCGCAATCTCAAAGCTGTACTGCTGGCAGCCTTGGCGGTAACCGCGTTCGGCGCGGTAGCAGCCTCAGGCGCTTCGGCAGCGGCGTTCACAGTGCCGTCGGCCGGGGCCGGTGACGAAACGACACTGACAACTCTCAAAGACGGGACCGGGAAAACAGCCCACCATGTCTTCGACATTCGCAAACCGGATGGAACCGGAGTGCTGTCGATCACATGCAACGAACTGACAGCGCACGCGACTGTCACCGGACCGAGCAATACCGACATAACCGCTGTGACACCCCTATTCGAGGGCGGCGGGATAGTGACAGCGGGAGGAGATGCAACCGACTGCACCTTCGCTGGGCAGACTGTGAAAGTTGAAAACACAGGCTGCAACTTCACATTTACAGCCGACGGCACGCTCCATATCACTAGCGAGTTCGCCGCCACCCCCAATTTGTGCAAACACGGGGAAAAGGCTATTCACTTCACGAATACGACTCTAAACTGCAAAGTCGAAGTCGGCGAGCAGACAGTCACTGGAATCAAATACCACAATCTGGTGGACGGAACCGTCACAGTCGAAGCGACTAACCTCGCAGTGACTTATAACGCGACGGGTGCCGGTTGCGCCTACGGCACACTGAGCAACGGCTTGTTCACAACAGGCAACGCGATCGTGACAGGCGAGAAAAAAGGCACGAGCGAAATGGTCGAAGTCAAATGGGACGCATAGGCTAAGGATTGGCTAACGTCCGAGCAAAGCTCGGCGCTAATTTGGTCTTGACGCGGGCCACGACAAATCGTGGCCCGCGTCACTTTTCTCTGCTGTTACGTTGTCCTTGACAAGTACTGCTTCGTTCCTATAGAGTCATCGGAACGGTGCTTATACTGAGAGGGATTTGGGGGGGGACATGGGAGTAGAGATAATCAGTAAGAGCGCCTTAGCGGCCTTTTTTGTCGCGTTGTCGGCGCTGGTTGTCGTCCCCAGCGCCTTCGCCTTCAAAGTCGTCAGCGAAACGGGTAAAGGCGCCGGGCAGACGCGAGGCCCCAGCGGCCCCGCGATGGACTTCGAAACCGGCCGCCTTTACGTTGCCGACAGGGAGAACAACCGCGTCGTCGTCTTCGACGCAGCGGGCAATTTCCTGAAAGCGTTTGGCTGGGGCGTGAAAACCGGGGCAAGCGAATTCGAGGTCTGCACGACCAAATGCCAGGAAGGCATTGCCGGCGAAGGGAAAGGCCAGTTCAGTCGCCCAAGGGCGATAGCCGTCGACAACGACCCGCTCAGTCCGTCCCACCATGCCATTTACGTCTCGGACACCGATAACAACCGGGTTCAAAAGTTCGACATGGAAGGAAGCTTCTTCCTTATGTTCGGTGGTGGTGTGAACAAAACCAAGGTCGGAGAAGGGGCCCCCAAAGCCGAAAGGGACGTTTGCCCGGTCGCCCCGGGCGATGTCTGCGGCAAAGGCTCGAACGGCTTCGCGGAAGGCGAGTTCTCGACCTCCGCGAACGGGATCTTGGTCGGGGTCGGTTCCGGCGGCACTATTTACGTAGTCGACAGCCTCAGCTCCGGCAGCGGCAGATACCGCCTGCAGAAGTTTGCTCCCCCCGGCACGTTGGCTCCGCCCCAGCATCTGCTATTCGAAGGTGGAACGGCTTGGGGGCTTGCGGTCGAGTCCAGCGGGGACTTCTATGTGAGCGACGGAAAAGCGATTCGCAAGTACGACGCGAGTGGTGGTCTCCCGCCCCTCTTCGAAATCGAAAAACCCTTTGAAGAAGGTGGTACCGGCCCCCTCGCCCCGGCGGTCGATGCCACGGACAATGTGTTTGTCACCGCCAGTGGCGTCGAAGGTGCCAAAATCAGCATCATTGAGTTCGACCCTGCCGGCAACCCGCTACGGCGTTTTGGCTACGGCTCGACTTCTCGCTTCTTCGACGGGCTCGCCCCCTACAGCTCGGCCAGCGGCGACATCTACGCTAGCGAAGGCTCAAGTAACTTGAACGAAACGATCGGCAACCGCGTCCTCCACCTCGACTTCCCCGACCCCGGCCCGCTCGTCTTCCCGCAGCCCTGCGGCGCCAGCCCCGTGGGCCCCTCCAAAGCCACCCTCAACGCGGAAGTGAACCCCGAGGGCAAAGCGACCACCTTCCACTTCCAATACATAACCGAGGCCGACTACGACGCCAACGGCGGCAGCTTCAGCGGCCCGAACCCGGCCAGCTCGACTCCCGAGAGCGCCTCGATCGGCGCCGACTTCACGCTCCACAAAGCAAGCGTCCAGACCGACGTGGTGCCGGAAACCGAATACCGCTGCCGGGCGGTGGCGACCAACGCCGACGCTCCGGGGGGCAACATCGGCCCCGAAGGCGCCTTCGCGACTCCCAAAGCGCCGGAAATCCTCGATATCTGGACCCTCGACGTCGAGACCGAGACGGCGAGGCTAGTCGCCGAAGTAAACCCGCTCGGCATCCCCGCCACCGGCTACTTCGAATACGTCGAGGAGGAAAGCTTCCAGGCCACGGGCTTCGAAGGGGCCCAGAAAACCGCCGAGATCGACTTCGGCGAAGGCGAAGCGGCGACGATCGCCAGCGCCGAGATCGCCGGCCTTCTGCCCGGCGTCCTCTATCGCTACCGGCTGGCCGCCACCGACACCCTGATCGAACCGAAAGAGCTCTTCAGCGAGGTCGAGGCCTTCCGCACCTTCGCCCCGCCCTCCGAGGGACTGCCCGACGGCCGCGGCTACGAGCTGGTCTCCCCGAGCCGCAAGAACAGCGCCGAGGTGGCGATCCCGAGCGTCGCCGGCGGCCTGTTCGCAAACGAACGGCCGGTGCGGATCAACGCCGCCGCCGGCTCGGGGGAAGCCCTCACCTACACCTCCTGGACCTCCTTCGGGGACCCAGAGGGGGCGCCGAGCGCGAGCCAGTACCTCTCCAAGCGCGGCCCCGGCGGCTGGGGGACCGAGAACGTCTCCCCCTTCGGCTTCGCGCAGAACCCGCTGGAGCTGCCCTACCGCGGCTTCGCGCCGGACCTGCGCTTCGGCGCCTTCGCGATGAGCGAACCGGCGCTGACCGGGGAAGCCCAGGAGGGCTTCGAGAACCTCTACCTGCGCGACAACGAGAGCGGCGAGCTGCAGGCGCTGACGATCGAGGCGCCGGCGCCGGGGGAAGGCGAGGGCTTTTGCACCGGCTACGCCGGCGCCTCGAGCGACGGCCAGCGCGCCTTCTTCGCGGCCAAAGGGGCGATGGCAGGGGCCCCGGCGGGCAAAGGCTTCAGCCTCTACGAATGGTCGGGGGAGGGCGGCGCCAGCCAGCTGAACTTGGTCAGCGTCTTCCCCGACGGCAGCCCGGCGCCGCCGGTCAAAGCCCCCGAAAACCCCGGCATCGGGACCGGCTTCGGGGCGAGCGGCGGCAACTGCACGATGGGCCAGGCCTTCGTCTACCACGCGGTCTCCGAAGACGGCTCGGTCGCCTTCTGGAGCTACGCGGGCGACTACAAAACCAGCAAAGAGCCGCTCTTTGCCCGCATCGACGCGACCGAGACGATCCAGCTGGACGCCGTCTTCTCCGAAGCGGGGAAAAAAGCGCCGCCGGGCCCGCCGGGGGGAGGCACGTTCTGGGCGGCCACCGGCGACGGCTCCAAGGCCTTCTTCACCGCCCCGGGCAAACTCACCCCCAACGCCGCCGCCTCCAACCAGCTCTTTCGCTACGACACCGTCGCCCGCACGCTGACGAACCTCACTCCCGGCACGGCCGACCCGGCGATCGAGGGCGTGATCGGGGTCTCCGAAGACGGCGCCTACGCCTACTTCGTCGCCGCCGCCGCGCTCAGCGGCGAAGAAGAGAACGCCGCCGGGCAGAAAGCCAAAGCGGGGGCCAACAACCTCTACCTCTACCACGACGGCGAGGGGGTGCGCTTCATCGCCGCGCTCTCGGACCTCGACGAAGGCAGCTGGGAGACGATCCCCTATAAGCGGACCGCCCGGGTCAGCGCCGACGGGCGCCACCTGGCCTTCCTGACGATCGAGACGCAGGCGCTCTCGGGCTTCGACAACCGGATCGCGCCGCCGGCGGAGCACTGCCAGCCGACCGTCGAAAACGGATTGATCGGCGACCCCCGCTGCGCGCAGGCCTACCTCTACGACGCCGAGGCCGAGAGCCTGGTCTGCGCCTCGTGCAACCCGGCGGGCTCGCGGCCGGCGGGGCCGACGGAGCTGCCGACCTGGTCGAACCCCAACGAAGGCCCGCGCTACCTCTCCGATGACGGCTCGCGCCTTTACTTCGAATCGCGCGACGTGCTGAGCGCCGCCGACGACAACGGGCGCCGCGACGTCTACCAGCTCGAGCGGGAGGGGACGGGCAGCTGCAGCGAGGAGAGCCCGGAGTTCGCGCTCGCCTCCGGCGGCTGCCTGTCGCTGATATCGAGCGGGGCCAGCACGGACGAAAGCTACCTGCTCGACGCCTCGGCGAACGGCCGCGACGTCTTCTTCTCCAGCCGCGAGCCGCTGACCGGCTGGGATGAGAACGAAAACTACGACGTCTACGACGCCCGCGTGGGCGGCGGCTTCCCGGAGCCGCTCCCGCCGCCGCCGATCTGCGAAGGCGAAGGCTGCAAAGCGCCGCCGCTGGCGCCGCCCGCCGCCGCGGTCCCGGCGACCAACGCCTTCGTCGGCCCCGGCAACCCGAAAGCCAAACAGCCCAAAGGCAAAAAAGGCAACAAAAAACACAAAGGCAAAAAACACAAAGGCAAAAAGCGCCACAAGTCAAAGAAGCAGAACGCGAAACGAGCCGGCCAGCGGAGGGCGGGACGATGAGCGCGCGCAAGGCAGCCCTGGCGCTGCTCGCCCTGGCGGCGCTGGCGGTCCCGGCCGGCTCCTCGGCGGCGCCGCCCACCCAGACCCCGGCGCCGGCCTGGAGCCTGTTGAGCCTGGCGGGGCCGACTAACTTCCAAGCGGGCGACGAAAGCGGCGTGGCCCGCTACGAAGTCTCCCTCACCAACAAAGGCGGGCAGGCGAGCGACGGCAGCCCGATCGAGATCGTCGACACGCTGCCCAAAGGGCTGACGGTCAAAGACGTCGAACTGAAGACCTCCAAACAGTTCCTCGGCGGCGTGGACTTCGGCCCCGACGCCTGCGAAACGCAGACGGCGAGCGAAGTGGCGACCGTCACCTGCGTGGTCGACGAATCGCTGCCCGAATCGGAAACGCCGGCGACGGTCAACCCGAGCGGAAAGCTGGGAGTGGTGATCCACGTGGCGATCCCGGCCTCGATCCTGGCGCCGGGGGAGGAGGAAGTCGAGCTCGTCAACCTGGTCGAGGTGCAGGGCGGCGGGGCGGCGCCGGTCGCGGTCCAATCCGAGAACCGGGCAAGCGAAGAGGAGCAGGCCGCGGTGGGCTTTCAGCACTACGGCGTCGAGCTCTCGGCCGCCGACGGCTCGGCGGTCACGGGCGCGGCCTCCCACCCCTTCCAGTACACGACCAGCTTCGCGGCGAACCTCAACCCCGCTCCGGAGGGCTCGCTGCTTCCCTTCATCCCCGCCGGGGGAGACCTGAAGGGGGTTCAGGTGCAGCTGCCGCCAGGCCTGCTGCCAAACCCGATGGCGACCGCGCGCTGCACCGCGCAGCAGTTCAACACGATCCGCGGCGGCCCCAAAAACTCCTCTCTGAACGAATGCCCCGACGGCTCGGCGATCGGGGTGGCGAACGTCGAACAGCTGGAAGGGGAACCGTGGTTCGGATACGTGCCGATCTACAACCTCCTCCCCCCGAAAGGGATGCCGGCCCAGTTCGGCTTCCAGCCGGTCCTCGGCCTCCCCGTCTACATCGACACGGCGGCCAGAAGCGGCCCCGAGGGCCTCGCCGGGCGCGCCTTCGTGCGCAACGTCACCGAGGCCAAGCGGGTGACCGCGGCGCGGGTGACGGTCTGGGGAACGCCGGGGGACCCGATCCACGACCCCCAGCGCGGGCACTGCGCCCTGATCGGCGGCAGCTGCGCGGCGGGGATCCTCCCCAGGCCCTTCCTGCGGCTGCCCACCCAGTGCGATAACCCGCTGGTGACGACGATGAGCTTCGACACCTGGGCCCAGCCGCCGGCGAGCGCGAGCGCGAGCGAAGCCCAGGCGCCGCTGGAGGGCTGCGAGGAACCGGACTTCTCGCCGGAGATCGAAGCCCGCCCGACGACGAACCTGGCCGACTCCCCCAGCGGGCTTCGCTTCGGCCTCAGCCTGCCCCAGGAGAAAAACCAAGACCCCGCAGGCCTGGCCGAGGCCGACCTGCGCGACGCCAGGGTGACGCTGCCCCCGGGCTTGGTGGTCAACCCCGCCTCCGCCGACGGGCTCGCGGCCTGCGCGCCGGCGCAGATCGGCCTGCAGAGCGCCCCGGGAGAGACGCCGATCCGCTTCGAGGAAGCGCCGGCCGCCTGCCCGCCGGCCTCCAAGGTCGGCAAGGTCGCGGTTAGGACGCCGCTGCTCGACCACCCGATCGAGGGCTCGGTCTACCTGGCCACCCAGCAAGAGAACCCGTTCGAAAGCCTGATCGCCCTCTACATCTCCCTCGAGGACCCCCAGACCGACGTCTTCGTCAAGCTCGCCGCGCGGGTCGACCCCGACCCCGCCAACGGGCGGATCGTCTCGATCGTCACCGACAACCCGCAGGTCCCCTTCGAAGACTTCGCTTTCGACTTCTTCGAGGGCCCCCGCGCCTCGCTGCGCACCCCGATGGCCTGCGGCATCCACACCACCGCTACCCGGATGACGCCCTGGAGCGCGCCCCAGCGCGCCGACGCCTTCCCGGCCGACTCCTTCGCGATCGCCGCCGGCCCCGCCGGCGGCTGCCCCTCCGGGGCCGTGGATCCCAAGCTCTCCGCCGGCCTCGCCAACCCCACCGCCGGCGCCTACAGCCCCTTCCACCTGCGCCTCGCCCGGGCCGACGGGACCGGCGAATTCGCCGGGCTGACCACCGGCCCGCCGCTGGGCTTGGTCGCCAAGCTCGCCGGCGTGCCCTACTGCCCAGAGGCGGCGATCGCCCAGGCCAGCTCGCGCTCGGGCCTCGGCCAGGGCGGCGTGGAGATCGCCTCGCCCTCCTGTCCCGCCGCCTCGCAGGTCGGCGCCGTCACCGTCGGCGTCGGCGCCGGCCCCTCCCCCTATTACACCGGCGGCAAGCTCTACCTCGCCGGCCCCTACAAAGGGGCCCCGCTCTCCCTGGTGGCGATCGCCCCCGCCACCGCCGGCCCCTTCGACCTCGGCGTCGTCGTCAACCGCATCGCCCTGCGCGTGGACTCCGAAACCGCGCAGGTCGTCGCCGAAGCCGACCCGTTGCCGACGATCCTCTCCGGCATCCCCCTGGACGTCAGAGACCTCAGGGTCGACCTCGACCGCCCGGACTTCGTCCTCGCCCCGACCAGCTGCGATCCGAAGGTCGTCGCGGCGATCGTGCTCGGCACGACTTCCTCCGCGATCGTCTCCGACCGCTTCCAGCTCGGCGGCTGCGAGCGCCTGGGCTTCAAGCCGGGGATCGAGCTGAGGCTGAAGGGCGGCACCAAACGCGGCGCCCACCCGGCGCTCAAAGCCGTCGTCACCTACCCCAAAGGCGCCTACGCCAACATCGCCCGCGCCTCGGTCGCCCTGCCGCATTCGGAGTTCCTCGCCCAAGACCACATCCGCACGATCTGCACCAGGGTGCAGTTCGCCGCCGACGCCTGCCCGAAAGGCTCGATCTACGGCAAGGCGAGGGCGAGCACGCCGCTGCTGGACGCGCCCCTGGAAGGCCCGGTCTACCTGCGCTCCTCCTCCAACCCGCTGCCCGACATGGTGATCGCCCTCAAAGGGCAGATCGACGTCGACCTGGTCGGGCGGATCGACTCCGTCAACGGCGGCATCCGCACCACCTTCGACACCGTCCCCGACGCCCCGGTCTCCAAGTTCGTCCTCGAAATGCCGGCCGGCAAGAAGGGGCTCTTGGAAAACTCCCGCGACATCTGCAAGCACGCCAACCGCGCCACCGCGAGGCTGGCCGCCCACAACGGCAAGACCCGCAACTTCCGCCCGCTGCTGCGCGCCGGCTGCAAGGGCAAGGGCAATAAAGCGGGGCGCTGAGCGGGTCCGCACGAGAGGAAGCGTTCGATGATTCGCAATCTCAAGGTTCTGCTGGCGGCAGTGTTGGCGTTAAGCGCGTTTGGCGCCGTCGACGCTTCCAGCGCATCTGCGGCTGAATTCACAGCCGAAGGACAGGCAAACAAAGAAACGACACTCACGATCATCAAGGACGGAACCGGGAAAACAGCCCATCAGGTTTTCGACCTCCGCAAAGCGGACGGGACCGGCGTGCTGTCGCTCACATGCAACGAAGCTGTCGGGGACGCGACCGTCGTCGGACCGAACCCTGCCGACATAATCGCAGTGACACCTCGATGGGCAGGCGGAGGCGTAGCAACAGGAGGAGGAGATGCAACCGACTGCACCTTCGCCGGGCAGAGCACGAAAATCGAAAACACAGGCTGCAACTTCACATTCACACCCGACGGCACGCTTCATATCATTAGCGAGTTCGCCGCTACCCCCAATTTGTGCAAACACGGGGAAAAGGCTATTCACTTCACGAACACGAATCTGAACTGCAAAGTCGAAGTCGGCGAGCAGACAGTCACTGGGGTCAAATACAGTAACCTCCCAGACGGGACGGTCACATTGGATCGGCAAAATGTCGAATACATTTATAGCGCGACGGGCGTCGGCTGTCCCTACGGCACAACAAGCAACGGCCTGCTCACAACAGGCAATTTCATCGTCACAGGCGAGAGAAAAGGCACCAACGAAATGGTCGAAGTCAAATGGGACGCATAGGCTGAGTCGCCCAATGCCGAGCAAGGCTCGGCATTGCGGTCTTTGACGCGGGTCGCGGGCGATTCGTGGCCCGCGTTTCCCCCGAAGTCTTTTATTCGGCGTTGACCCGAAGCCGCGCCGAATCGACGCGTCCACCGATCGGCGCGCGCGGGAAGCTGTCGGCAGCGGTTTCCAGCTAGAACCACTTCCCCGATACCGCAAAGATCTGGACTACAACAAAATATCTTGACTGTTACTGGAGCGCGCTCTATGGATAGCCGCACCGTCTGACCAAAAGGGCCAGACTTGGAGGTAAGGAGCCTATTCATGATGCGCAATCTCAAAGCTGTGCTGCTGGCAGCCTTGGCGGTGACCGCGTTCGGCGCGGTGGCAGCCTCGGGCGCTTCGGCAGCAAAATTCACAGTGCCGTCGGCCGGGGCCGGCACCGAAACGACACTGACAACCCTCAAGGACGGGACCGGGAAAACAGCCCATCAGGTCTTCGACATCAGTAAAACAGACGGGACCGGCGTGCTGTCGATCACATGCAACGAACTGACAGCGGATGCGACCGTCGTCGGGAAAGAACCTGCCGACATACATGTAGTAACACCTCTATTCGAGGGCGGCGGAGTAGGAACCGACTGCACCTTCGCCGGGCAGACCGTGAAAGTCGAAAACACAGGCTGCAACTTCACATTCACACCCGACGGCACGCTTCATATCATCAGCGAGTTCGCCGCCGCCCCCAATACATGCAAACATGGGGAAAAACCGATTCACTTCACGAACACGAATCTGAACTGCAAAGTCGAAGTCGGCGAGCAGACAGTCACCGGGGTCAAATACCATAACCTCCCGGACGGAACGGTCACAGTCGAAGCGACTAACCTCGCAGTGGCCTATAACGCGACGGGCCTCGGTTGCCCCTACGGCACAGAGTCCAACGGTGTGTTCACAACAGGCAACGCCATCGTGACAGCCGAGAAAAAAGGCACGAGCGAAATGGTCGAAGTCAAATGGGACGCATAGGCTGAGTAAGCGACTAACGCCGAGCGAGGCTCCGCGTTAAGTTGGTCTTGACGCGGGCCACGACGAATCGTGGCCCGCGTCACTTTCCCCCTGCCTTTCCTGGGGCCCTCTCGACGTCGTCAGCTATTCCAAAGGCCAAAGACCGGCGGCGCCAAGCGGTCCTGTCGTTGTGCTAAGTCGCGCTCGCGCGAGACCACCGCTGGTCGCCTGGAGGGAAAGCGCCCCACTCCGGCAGCGCCGCTTGACGGACACCCGAGTTCGCTCTATAGCTCTTCGGACCGGTAACCGGGGGGCGAGGAGCGCGGGTACGGGAGCCGGGCAAGAGAAGGAGAAATCGATGATTCGCAATCTCAAGATTCTGTTGGCGGCGGCGTTGGCGGTGAGCGTGCTCAGCGCGTCGGCGGCCTCAGGCGCGTCGGCGGCGTCGTTCACAGTCCCCGGGGCTCCGGCCGGCCAGGAAACGACACTGACAGTCCTCAAAGACGGGACCGGGAAAACAGCGCATCAGGTCTTCGACATCCGAAAAGCGGACGGCACGGGGGTGCTATCGCTTACATGCAGCGAACTGACAGGGCACGCAACCGTCACCGGACCAAATCCTGCCGACATACACGCAGTAACACCTCTAATCGAGGGCGGCGGACTTGGAACCAATTGCACCTTTGTGCAAAGCGTGAAAGTCGAAAACACAGGCTGCAACTTCACATTCACACCCGACGGCACGCTGCACATCACTAGCGAGTTCGCCGGCACACCCAATGCATGCAGGCACGGCGAAAAACCGATTCACTTCACGAGCACGAACCTGAACTGCAAAGTTGAAATTGGGGAGCAGACAGTGGCTGGGGTCAAATACCAGAACCTCGCGGACGGGACCGTCACAGTGGAACAGCAAAATATTGCGTACACCTATAACGCGATTGGCGCCGGCTGCCCCTACGGCACAACAAGCAACGGCCTGTTAACAACAGGCAACTTCATCATCACAGGCGAGAAAAAAGGCACGAGCGAAATGGTCGAAGTCAAATGGGACGCCTAGGCTAGGGATCGGCGTTCATGCATCGACGCGGGCCACAGAGCGACTTGTGGCCCGCGTCTCTTCCCAAGACACCGGTGCCGAGAGCGCACGCTCGCGTGCGCTAGCTCGCGCACGCGAGAAGCCCCTGCTCGGTCCTTGCAGGGGGAGCGACCCCTCCCCGGCAGCCCCGCTTGACGGACACCCGAGTTCGCTCTATAGCTCTTCAAACCGGTAACCGGAGGGCGAGGAGCGCGGGTGCGGGCGCCGGGCAAGAGAAGGAGCGACCGATGATTCGCAATCTCAAGGTCCTATGGCAGTGCTGGCGGTAACGGCGTTCGGCGCGGCGGCCGCCTCAGGCGCTTCGGCGGCGTCGTTTACAGTGCCCGGGGCCCCAGCCGGCCAGGAAACGACAGTGACATTCCTCAAGGACGGAACCGGGAAAACAGCGCACCAGGTCCTCGACATCAGTAAAACAGACGGGACTGGGGTCCTGTCGATCACATGCAACGAACTAACAGGGCACGCCACCGTTACCGGACCGAACCCAGCTGACATACATTTAGTAACACCTCAGATCGAGGGAGGTGGCATAGTAACAGCGGGCGAAGATAAAATGGACTGCACCTTTGCCGGGCAGAGTGTGACAATCAACAACACAGGCTGCAATTTCACACTTACACCGGATGGCACGCTCCATATCATCAGCGAGTTCGCCAGTGCTCCCAATACATGCAAACACGGGGAAAAGCCGATTCACTTCGCGAACACGAATCTGAACTGCAAAGTCGAAATTGGCGAATAGACAGTCAGTGGGATCAAATATACTAATCTCGTGGACGGCACTATCACAGGCGAAGCGACTAACCTCGCAGTGACCTATAACGCCACGGGGTTTGGTTGCCCCTACGGCACACACTCCAACGGTCTGCTCACAACAAGCAATTTCATCCTGACAGGCGAGAAAAAAGGCACGAACGAAATGGTCGAAGTCAAATGGGACGCATAGGCTAAGGATCGGCTGACGCGGGTCACATGGAGAATTGTGGCCCGCGTCTTTTCCAAGGACCCGCTGGCGCCGACATGGTCGACCTCGAATGGGAGGACAACTGATCGGAGAGCGCGCGCCTGCGCGATCTCGATCGCGGCCACAGGCCAGCTTTCATGCCCAGCAGGCGGGTGCGGAGCGCGGGACTGTTGGGAATTCCTTGACAGGAATCGGGTTGTTCCTATAGAGTCGCTTCGTTTGGCGGGTGGCTGCGCCGACTTGGAGTTGCGGTCGCACTGGGAAACGCCCATAGGAAAGCTGAACCTAGTCAAGCATCGCGGACGCAAAACGGCCGTATGTGCCCTTTTGCGAAGATCGAAAACAAGGCAAAGGGGAGGAACATGAGAAAGCGCCATCTCAAGGTGCTGGCGAGCGTGGTGGGGGTCATCTCGGCCTTCGCGCTGATCGTGCCGGCGACCCAGGCGGAAACGCCCAATACCGGCTATA
The DNA here is from genome assembly GCA_963832065.1 of uncultured Actinomycetes bacterium. Lineage (GTDB taxonomy): Bacteria > Actinomycetota > Thermoleophilia > Solirubrobacterales > 70-9 > VAYN01. The sequence continues at coordinate 170,590 of CAWHSV010000007.1, read as the reverse complement.
CGCAGTTTGCGGGCTGTCCGAGCCCGTTCTCGGAAAACTCGAACATCGTGACCTGTCTTCGGACCGACATCAAGAGCGGGCATTTCAAAATGGGGAACAAGAACGTTCCGATCAGCAAACCGCTCAAGCTCGTCGGCGGGCTGGAAGACGAACTGAAAGGCTTTGACTACAACTCCGAAGGTGGCCTGAGCAAAGTCGAACTGGAAGTCCCTGGCGGCGTCATCGGCCTCACGGGCTTGGATTGGCTGGTCAATTTCCTCAGCCTCGAGCAGCTCAAGCTCTACGCCGTGACCGAACTGGCCGGCACTCCCACCTTTGACGACCTGGACAACGTCCAGCTGCCGATCAAGGTGCACCTGATCAATCCGATCCTGGGTAGCAAATGCTACGTGGGTTCGAACTCGAACCCGGTCAAACTCGACCTGACCACCGGGACGACCGCGCCACCGGCGCCGAACAAACCGATCAGTGGGTTTAAAGCGGATCCCAGCTTCGACCCGGTTCTGGAAATCACGAAAGTGACCGACGGGATCTTCGTCGACAACGCGTTTGCGGCCCCGGGCGCCAATGGCTGTGTGCTGAACCTCGGGCTGATTCCAGTCAACATCGACGCCGTGGTCAATTTGGCTTCGGGTCTACCCTCCGCTGCGGGGAAAAACGAGACCGTTCAGGTGTTCGACGCTGAACTCGTCAACGCGGAATTCCCCTACGAATAGACGGCCGGGGACCGTCGAGGGGAGCGAGCGAGGCGCGCGGGCATTCTTGCCGCGCGCCTCAGCTTTAAATTTGCAGCAAATAAGGAAACCTGTTTTACTAAATGCCGATGGAATGCTTACTCCATCGCAAACCAGTCAAGGGAGAAGAGAGATGAAGCAAAAGCGCCATGCCAGGTTGCTGGCCGCTGTCGCGGGAGTCGTTGTGGCTTTCGCGATGGTCGGTCCGGCAGCGCAGGCCGAAACGCCAAACCCGGGTTACACGCAATTTGCCGGCTGTCCGAGTCCGTTCACGGAAAACGCCGCAATCGCAACCTGCGTCCGGTCGGACATTACGAGTGGGCATTTCCAGATGGGCAACAAAAAAGTGCCGATCGAAAAACCGCTCAAACTCGTCGGCGGAGTCAAAGAGGGGTTCGGACCGCTCTTTTTCAACTCTGAAGGCGGCCTCAGCAAAGCGAAACAGAAAGTTCCGGGCGGGATAATTGGGCTTACCGGCCTGACCTGGCTGCTGGAATTCTTCGGCAGCGAAGCGCTAACGCTGTACGCGACCACGGAACTTGCCGGCACCCCGATCATCGGTGGACTGGATTTCGCGATCCTGCCGGTCAAAGTACACCTGGAACATTCAGTGTTGGGTAAAAATTGTTACGTCGGATCGACTACGAATCCGATCAAACTCAACCTGATTACCGGGACGACCGCACCGCCGCCGCCGAATAAACCGATCAGCGGCACCAAACCGGTGATTAGCTTCGATCCGGTTCTGGAAATTCAGAAAGGCACCGGCGGCACCTACGTCGACAATTCGTTTGCCGCACCTGGTGCCAGCGGCTGTGTACTGACGCTGTTCGGATTCATCCCGATCAGCATCAACGGTCTGGTCAATACCCAGTCTGGGTTGCCAGCCGCCGCTGGGACGAACGAGACGGTGCAGAACTTCAGTCTCGAATTCGTCAACGCGCTGTTTCCCTACGAATAGGGAGAGCTAAGTAGTTTTCGCAAGCGCGCGACGGGGAGGCCCGTCGCGCGCTTTTTTAGGTCTTTGCACAAGAGACCGCCGTTTCGAGCACGCCCGCTGGTTTTTTGATAGCGTTTCTCTAGTAATCAGAGAGATACGATGGATATGTCAAAGCCGACCTACGCACTCCTCCCCAGCCTCCTGGCAGCGATCCTAATCGCCGCCGGCTGCGGCGAGGACTCGTCTCTGACCAAAGCGGAATTCATCGAACAGGCAGATGCGATCTGTCGCAAGTCCGACCAGAAGAAGACGGTCGATACCGAAGAGTACGTCCTGAAAATCGGGCTGGGCCCCGGCAACCCGATGACGAAAGCAGAGCAGGAATTTCAGACGAAGAAAATCCTCCTGCCGCCGATTCGGTCCGCGATCCAGCAGATGAGCGAACTCAGCGCGCCGGAGGGCGATGAGGAAAAGATCGACCGGCTGATCAAGAACCTCGAAGCTGCGAGTGACGAGACCGAAGAACGCTCCGAAAAAACGAACGTGAAATACAGCGACCCGTATACCGAGGCCGCAAAAGAAGCCAGGGAATACGGATTCAAAGCCTGCTTCGTCTACTACTAGTCGGCGAGCACACATAGAATCGAGATGTGAGCGATGGCGGCGTGGGGGCTAGGGGCGGTCTCGATCGCAGGCGCCGGTTGAGGGCGATTGGAATCGGCGTCTCGGTGGCGCTTGTCGTTATCGCCGTTGTGCTGGCGAATCGAGACGATGGCGAAACCGCCGCCGGGCCGGTCGACACTGCGCCCCGGATCGCCGACGGCGACGACCTCACGGCCCTCGAAGCCTCGCTCGGGCACCCTCTCTACTGGGTCGGCGAGCGCCCGCCGGACCAGCTCGAGGTCAGCGAGGAAGCGGACGGCAACGTCTATCTGCGCTACCTGCCGCCCGGGGTCGAGGCGGGGGATCCGCGGGTGGGGTTCCTCACCGTCGGCACCTACCCGGTCGTCGATGCCGTCGGCGCTCTGCGCCGCACCGCCGCGAAGGCCGGGGGGACGCTCGAGCGGACGGGGGACGGCGCTGCCGTCCTTGCCAACCCCTCCTCCGAGGGCAGCGTCTACCTCGCCTATCCCGGCTCCGACCTCCAGATCGAGGTCTACGACCCGGCGCCGGGGCAAGCGCTGGAGCTGATCCGCACCGGCGCGATCCGGCCGGTGGGCTGAGCGATGCTCGTCTCCTGGTTGCTCTTCCCGGTTTTGCTGGCGGCGCTTTGCCTCGGCTGCGGGTTGCTGCTGGAAGCGCTGGCGGGAAGGCGCATCCCCGGCGCGCTTCTGGCTCCACTTGGGTTCGCGGTGCTCCTCGTCATCGCCTGGCTCTTCACCTCGCTCGGCGAGACGGCCTCGCTGGCGACCCCCGCCGTCGTGCTCGCGGCGCTCGCCGGCGGCGCGCTCGGCTATCCGTGGCAGGGGCGGCGGCCCGACCGCTTGGCGCTGGCAGCCGCGCTCGCCGTCTTTGCCGTCTACGCCGCCCCGATCGTCCTCTCCGGCGACCCGACCTTCGCCGGCTACATCAAACTCGACGACACCGCCACCTGGATGACCCTCGCCGACCGGGTGATGGACCACGGCCGCGACCTCTCGGGCCTCGAACCGTCCAGCTACCAGGCGACGCTCGCGGCCAACCTGCCGGGCGGATACCCGGTCGGGACGTTCCTGCCGCTGGGGATCGGGACGAAGCTGACCGGAACCGACGTCGCCTGGCTGGTCCAGCCCTACATGGCGACGATGGCGGCTCTGCTGAGCCTCACCCTGTACTGGCTGGCGCGGCCGCTGGTCGAGTCGCGCCCGCTGCGCGCCCTGGCCGGGTTCGGCGCCTCCCAGTCGGCTCTGCTCTTCGCCTACAGCCTCTGGGAGGGATCAAGGAGGTCGCCCTGGCACTGGCGATCGCCGTGCTTGCCGCGATCGCGCCGACTCTGGCCAGGGCGGAGCTGCGCTGGCGCGAAATGCTGCCGGCCGCGTTTGCCACCGTCGCCCTGCTCGCCCTGCTCGGCACCCGGGGCTTCGTCCTGGCGCTGCCGATCCTCGGGCTCGTCGCGCTGTGGCTGTGGCGTAGCCACGGCGCACGGACCTTGCTGACGAGGGCCTGGCCGCTGGGCCTCCTCATCGTCGTCCTCGGCATCCCGGCCTTTCTCGCCGCTGGCGCGTTTGCTCCCACCGAAGGCACGATCACCAGCGCCACGGATCTGGGAACCTGATTCGACCGCTGAGCCTCGCCCAGTACGCCGGGGTTTGGATCGGCGGCGACTTCCGCATCGATCCCCGCGAGGCGCCGCTGACCGATTACCTGATCGCCCTCGCGATCCTCGCCGCCGGCGCCGGCCTCTGGCTGGGCTGGCGGCGGCGCTCCTGGGGACTGTTGCTCTACGCGGCCGGCGCCGGCGCCGGCAGCATCGTCGTCTTCCTCGTCTCCTCGCCCTGGGTGGGGCGAAAGCCCTGGCCTCGGGCAGCCCCTCGTTGCTGTTGCTGGCGCTCGCCGGCGCCGCCGCCTTCGCGACCCGGGTCGAGCGCGTGCTCGGCACGACGGTCCTGGCGCTGGTGCTGGGCGGCGTGCTGTGGTCCAACGCGCTCGCCTACCACGACGTCAGCCTCGCCCTCTACGACCAGCTACGTGAACTCGAGAGCATCGGCGAGGAGTTCGCCGGGGAGGGACCGACGCTGATGACCGAATATCAGCCCTACGGGGTCCCGGCACTTCCTCCGCGAGGCCGATGCCGAGGGCGCGTCGGAGCTTCGCTACCGCTCGGTCCCGCTGGTCGAAAGGGGGCGAACTCGAAAAGGGCGACTGGGGCGATACCGACCAGATAACCCTGCCGGCGCTGCTGACCTACCGGACCCTGGTGCTGCAGCCGCAGCCCCGCCCAAAGCCGGCCGCCATCGGTCTACTCGCTGGCCGCGTCGCGGCGATTACTACGACGTCTGGCAGCGTCCGCCCGGCGCGACCGTGGCGATCGCCCAGCACTTGCCGCTGGGAGATTTCGCAGGATCCCGGCGCCGAACCGGACTGTGCGGAAGTGAGGGACCTGGCGCAGTTGGCCGAACCGAACGGGACGGTGGCGGCGGTCGAACGGATGCCGAACGTGGTCGCGTCGCTGGCGGACTCGTCCTATCCGCCCAGCCGGTATCCCGATCGAACCAGGCGGCCCGGCCTTGATTCCCAAGAGCCCGGGGACGGCGCAACTTCGGGTGACTGTGCCGACGGCCGGCCGCTACGGCGTTTACCTGCAGGGGAGCGTGCGCAATCGCCTCGCCGTCTCTGGTCGACGGCGCCGAGATCGGCTCGGTCGAGGAGCAGCTCTAACCAGGGGCGCCAGTTCCTCTACTTCGGCCAGGCTCAGCGCCGGCGCCTGACGACGTCGAACTCGCCTACGGCGATCAGACCCTCGCGCCGGGCAGCGGCGGCCCGCCGGAAGCGATCGGACCGCTGGTGCTGAGCCCTGCCGTCAACGAGGACCCGCCGGTGCGCGAGCTGCCGCCGCCGCGAGCGGCCGAGCTCTGCGGTCAGCGGCTCGACTGGATCGAGGCACTTCTCTGAAGCGCGGCAGCGGCTTGCGCTGCCTATAAGCCAGCGGCTTGCCGGGCGAGAATCCGCGCGGATCGACCTGGGCTCGATGCCAGCGCGGGCCGGTGACCCCGGGCGGGTTGCCGCGGGTGTCGAACCGAAGCCCGGCGACGACCATGAACACGTGCTCGCGATTCGCGTAGACGGTGATCCAGTGCCCGGCGCCCGGCTCGCCCCAGCCGGCCAGCGGCCGGAGACCATCGTCGTCGCGAGCAGGCCGGCGCCGTGCAGCGCGTACCCGACCGCGCCGGAGCAGTCGTAGCCACGGGCTGACCAGCTCGGCGTGACCGCCGCCCCAGACATAGGGCTTGCGATCGATGCGGTTGGCGGCAGCGATGACCTCCTTCACCGCGGCCGGAGAGTGCGGCGGTGCGACCGCCTGGCCGCCGACGAGACTGGCGCCGCAGGTCGAGCTGGTCCGAATCCCGGATGGCGGCATCGAAGTGCAGCCGGCCCCCCAGGGCACGCTTGCGACTGCCGCCGTCGAGGCGGCGAGCGCCAGCGCGACGGCAGCCACGCCGGTTGCGATCGAAGCCCGCACACGCCTCCCCTTTCCCAGCATCGTGCCGAAGGCTACGCGTTGCCGAGCCGACACGCGCCAAGCGGTTGCTGAGCCGCCGAGAGACGCTAGGCTTTGCGCGGTTAACGCTGACTAAAAGGGAGGAATCTTGTCTCTACGTTCATTGCTTGCGGGGCTGGGGATCGTGGTCGCGCTGGCCATCGTGGCTGGCTGCGGGAGCGATTCGGACGACGGCGGCGGGGACGAAAGCGCCGTCGCGCTCTCGAAGGCCGAGTTCGTCGCACAAGCCAACGCGCTTTGCCGGCAAAACCGGAAAGACGTCGTCAAACTCCTGGGTGAATATCAGGAAGAGAACGGACGCCTGGACCCACGCGATGTGGGTGAGGAAGCGGTGGGGGAGACGCTGCTGCCGGTGCTTCGAGAAGAGGTCGAAGAGGTCCGGGAGCTTGGGATACCAAGCAGCGATAAGGCCGAAATCGAAGCGTTTCTCAGTGCCAGGGAAGAAGCGCTGGAGACGATCGAGGATCAGGGTCTTTCGTCAAACAACGAGCTCTTCGCGGAGTTCGAACGATCCGACCGACTTGGGGCTGGGACCGGGCTGAGAAGCTGTAACTTCGGCTTCAGCTAAGGGCATTCCTGCCGGTGCGCGCTCGGCAGGAATCTTTTCTCAGCCCGTTACTGCCCAGGTTCCTTTCGCATTGCCCGCGCCTTCGCTGATCTTGAGGAAGGTCAAGACCGCGCCGGTTTTGCCGGCGCCTGGAGTCGTTCCTGCGCTCGGCTGCAGAATCGTCGGAGCGGGCGAGGCCGCTCCGGTGGCGCTGGCTGCGTAGACGCAGAGTTCGCCAGACGGAGCCGTCGGTTCGAGAACGGTCCCAGGCATTTGGTGGCTGGCACGAAGATCGGTTCCAGCGTTTCTTCGTCGAAGCCTTCGAATTCTTCGCCTTCGAAGACGGCGTGGACTTTGCTCGCATCCAACGCGCCGGCAAGCGGAATCGTGAAGGAGATGTCCGAGCGCATCTCACCCAAATTTTTGAAAACGCCGCTGAGCGCGTAGGTGCCCGTCTCCGTTGCGCCGGCGGGTAGCGTGCCTCCGACAGCCCAGGGGGAGCCGGTGGCGCCGGTCGTGCCGGCTTGTCCGGTTACGCCGGTGGCACCGGTCGTGCCAGCCGCTCCGGGTGGCGCTGCCGGACCCGGTCGTCCCAGCCGCTCCGGTGCCCGTTTTTCCCCGCAGCGCCGGCTGCGCCTGCAGAGCCAGCCGCTCCGGTGTCGCCTTTGGGGCCGAACTGGCCCAGCTGGCCCGGTTGGGCCAGTTTTACCCGCGGGCCCGCGTTTACCCCGAGGGCCTTTCTTGCCTTTTGCGGACGCAGTGGCGTTGTCGCCGGATCCTCCGCTGGCGGCGATGGCGCCGCCAGCGAGGGCGGCGATCAACGCGACGATCGCCACGACCAGACCAGCCGTGCCGAAGTGTTGGCGTAGTTGCGAAAACATCGAATCCTCCCTGTGCGAGTTGGTTGAGCACTAATTGACAGCGAGCGAAGGCCGTCCCGTGGATGGCTCCTTTTTCCGTCCCCCTGGACCCACCCAGGCTCGAAAAGGTATCGGAACGCTTAAGTACTTGTCAAGGTAATTAAAGGACTCTAGAACGCCCCAGACTCCGCCGCCGAACCCCAAAAAGAACCCGGTGGAGTCCTTCGACCAGCGCCGCCGCGAGCTGGCAATCGCCATTGATCTCGAGGGTGTCGCTGTCGTCCTCGGTCACGGCCCGAAGCCAGGCGCCGGCGGAGCCCGACGCCCAAGCGTCGGCGCGCCCCTCCAGGCTGGTGACGCAGGTGAGGATTTCGCCTTCCTTGACGCCAACGGTCACCCCGGCGAGACGCCCTCTGGGGACCTCGACCGCCAGACGGCAGACCCCCGAGAGCTCGGCAGGCAGCCTCAGCAGCGGAATCCCAAGGAGAAAACCCGCCTCGACGTCGACGCGGCTCATCGCGGACGTTGCCTCGGCAACGTTGCGGCGCTCCCAGTGCGCCGCGGCGGCCAACGGACCGAGGGCGAGGCGAAGCCACTCGGTGACGGCATATGGAGTGCTGCGGCCCGCGCCCGTGGTCCGCTCGACCAAGCCGGCCATGAACATGGCGCCCAGTCGCCGCTCCAGCGAGGGGTAGCTGACGCCGGCGATGAGAGCATCGAGTTCGGTGAGGGACAGCGGCCTAGCGGCCAGGGCTCTCGTGACGCCCGTATTCCACCCCTGGATCAAGGCCTTGATGACGCTCTTCGCCTCGACCCCACCCAGGGGCACCGGTCCATCGGGCGCCGAGCTCAGCCATCTCTGTAGAACCTTGGCCACCGCCTCCAGCTCCTGTCCCACGGCGGTCAGCTCGTAGTCGAGGGAGCCGGGGAAGTCGTCCCGCCGCCGCCCCGTTACCACGCCTGTCTGGCTCAGCGTCCTCAGCGAGTTGCGCATGGTCGTAGCCGGCGGCGATCCGGCCCCCCGGCGTAAATCGGTGAGCGACCTCGGTTGCTCGCGAAGCGTCTCCAGGATGGAGATGACCAGCGGGGCGGAGAGCAGCCTCAAAGCCTGCGTCCCCGCTCGAGCGGTCCTCCCCTGCGTGCGATTGACTTCGGCAACAGTCAAGCTGCGTTGATTATGCCAATACAGGATTGCGCGTCAACTTTCACTGAGGAATCGCCTATCGTCTGGCCATGAGAACGATCGTGGCGACCGTGGTCGCAGTCGTCCTGGTCGCGGCCGGTTGCGGCGATGACTTTTCGGACATGGTCACGACGGCCAAGTCGAAGCTCCGGCAAGTCCCCGCCAGCGAGAAAGAGCCCAGGGTCGAGCTGCCGGAGGGTCCTCCGCCAAGGACCCTGGTCGTGCGGGATCTGAAGGAGGGCCAGGGCGCCGAGGCTCGGCAGGGGGGCGAGATAACGACGCAGTTCGTGGCCATCTACGTCACCGGCAGGCGATTCGAATCGACCTGGGATCAGGGCAGGGCCCCCTTCAGCTTCCGCCTCGGGGCAGAGGAGGCAAGCCCTGGCTGGGAACAGGGGATCCCCGGAATGCGGGTCGGCGGCAGGCGCGAGCTGATAATCCCGCCCGACCTCTCTTCCCGCTTCGGCGCCCCGAGCTGGCAGCGGTCCCGAGGACACCCTCGTGTACGTGATCGATCTGATCGCTGTCGATTGAGCGCCAGCGCACCCGCGGCAACAGCGGATACGCAAAATCACGCCCCGCACAAAAGGGCGGGCTCGCAAAACCCTCACGCGGTTTTTGCAGGGAAATCCCGATCCCCGAGGCCCAATCGTCCAGGGAAACCGGCAGCGCTGATCTGGAACTATTGACTACTTGGCGGCTTGGGAACTATGGATTAGCTCGTCCTCACCGACGAGGACACGCCTCTTGCATTGGCACGAGGCGTTAATCCATTGAAAGGAAAGAAATGATCCGCAATTTCAAGACCTTCGGGCTGGCGCTCGTCGCGCTTCTTGCGATGTCGGCGGTCGCCGCTTCGGCAGCTTCGGCTGACCCGGCGAAAGCTCAGTTCCACAGCGAAGCCGCGCATACGACCCTGTCGGGGACCCAGGTGGGGACGAACACGTTCACGGTGAACGCTGGAACCACCCACTGCAAAACCGCCAAATTCGCGGGCACAACCACGACCGCAACAACTAAAGAAGTCACAGTGTCGCTGGACTACACAAACTGTAATCTCACAGCGTTTGGCGGCGAATCGCTTGAAGCGACCGTCGACAGCACTGGCTGTGATTATCTGCTTACAGCGAGTGGCAGCGCGCACGTCGGCTGTGAAGCCGGTAAAGCCCTCCGGGTGACAGCGCCTTTCTGCACCGTCACCGTGACGACGCCTCAGACGGCTAGCAAAGTCAGCTTCGTCAATACAGGCGCGGGAACCACACGGGAAGTTGACGTGGTGTCCGAAGTGACCGGCCTCAAATACCACCAGACCGCCTTCTGTCCTGGCGGCACAGTAAATGGGACTAACGGCACCTACAGCGGTTCCGTGAGCGTCACAGGCACGAATACAGAAGGTAAACACGTCGGCGTTTGGTGGTCAACAGGGTAGTTACGCCGCGTTAGCAGTTGATTTTGGTTTAGCAACGAGCAAGGAACAGGGCCGGGGACCATCCCGGTCCTGTTCCTCTCGCTTCGGCAGATAAGCGTGGTTTCTCTATAGCCACGCAAGGATTCCGATACGGTAAACTGAGCCTTGGGACAGCTTTATGAAGGGGGAATGGATCTTGTGTAGCCGCGTAGGCGCGCTGGTCGCAGTGGCAGCAGCAGCGCTGTTGTGGATGGGGGCTCAGCCCGTCGGCGCCATGGCCGCGGCGCCGGACGAAATCCTGCGCTTCCCAGACGGCAGCGAATCGGGGTCGGCAGCGGGGCAGTGATCCGCCCGGCTGGCATCGGAGTCAATTCGGAAACCGGCCACCTCTACGTCGCCGACCGTGGCAACGGACGGATCAGCGAGTTCACCTCAGACGGGGACTTCGTCAAGGCTTGGGGCTGGGGCGTCGTTGCCTCGGGACCCGGCGACAAACCCCAGAACGAGAAACAGGAAGTGGCGGTAAGCGCGACCGGGGGGAATTTTTCGCTGGTCTTCTCCAACCCGCTGGAGGACGGCGGCTCCAGTAAACAGACGACCGGCCCGATCGCCTTCGACGCGACGGCGGAAACCGTGAAAGGCGCGCTCGAGGGGCTCGAAAGCCCCGTGCCAGGCGACGTTGCCGTCACCGGCCCTGCCGGAGGCCCCTGGACGATCGAGTTCACCGGCAAGTACGCCGACACCGATGTGGCGCCGCTGGAAATCGCGAACTCGACCCTGACCGGGACCGCGACGGTCGAAACCCTTCAGGGAGGCGCAAACTTCGAGATCTGCGACCCGGTCGTTGGAGATACTTGCCGCGCTGGGCAGCGAGATGGCGCTTCCCCAGGCCAGTTCACCGGCCCTTCGGCCGTTGCCGTTGACGAGGCCGGCGACATCTACGTCTTCGACCAGCGATCCGAAGGGCTCGAAAACGCGCGCGTGCAGAAGTTCAGCCCGGCGGGCGAGTTTCTGCTGATGTTCGGCGGCGAAGTCAACAAGACGACGAGCGCCAACCTCTGCACCAAAGCCGATATCGGAGCTGGCGACGAATGTGGCGCCGGCGTCTTCGGTAGCGCAGACGGCCAGTTCTCCAGCGGTGGCGGCGGGCGAATCGCCGCCGGACCCGGGGACACGATCTTCGTCGGCGACCAGGGGCGGATCCAGGAATTCGAGCCGAACGGTGAATTCAAAGGCAAAGTCGTCGGCGCGGTGGCGGCAGAGAGCGTCCAGGCGCTGGCGGTCGACGGCGCCGGCAATTTCTACGTCATCTACGCGGGCAAAGACAACGTCCACAAATTGACCGCCGCGGGCGCGCCGGCGACGCCGAGCTCCTTCGCGGTTGTGGGACCGGTCGCGGTCGCGCTCGACAGCGCCGGCAACCTCTACGCGGTCGAAGACCCATCTCCCATCGTCGGCACCCCTACTGCGGATCCCCGAGTGGTGAAGTTCGATCCCGCGGGCGCAAAACTGATTCCCACAGCTGAAGAAGTGACCAAAAAAGAATACTTCGCGCAGAAATCCCCGTTCTCGCTGGATGGGTTGGCGACGGTGCTCTGTAAAGGCGAGGCCCTCTACGTCTCCGATTCCAGCGGTCACATCAGCGCTTACGGCGAGGAACCCGGCTGCGGCGCCCCGGCGCCGCCCAAAGCGCCGGCGATCGAGGCCCAGTACGCGGTCTCGGCCAGCACCACCAGCGCCGTGGTGAAGGCGGAGATCAATCCACGCGGCGGCCCACCGGCCACCACCTACTTCGTCGAATACGGGCTCGAAGACTGCGCCGCGATCTCCTGCACCGAGCAGCCGCTCTCCCCGGGAGAGCCGTTGGGGAGCGAAGGAAACACCGCGGTCCCTACCGCCGGAGTCGTGCTGAGCAACCTCACTCCCGGCGCCGTTTACCACTACCGGTTCGTTGCGATCAAGGGCGAATCGGAATTCGTCGTCGCGGGCGACGACCGCACCTTCGTCACGCATCGCGAGGGCGTCCCGGCGCTGCCGGACGGCCGCGCCTATGAGATGGTCTCGCCGCCGCAGAAGAACATCGGCGAAATCGCTCCGCGAGGGGGGATCAACAACTCGCTGCTGCAGGCCTCGCATAGCGGAGAGGCCGTCAGCTACGGCTCGACCACGGCCTTCGGGGAAGCCCCTGGTGCGCCATCGACCAGTCAGTACCTATCGCGTCGCGGCGAAGCCGGTTGGTCGACGCAGAACATCACGCCGCCCGACCAAGGCGGGAGCATCGAAAACCCGGTCCGCGGTCTCTCGCCCGACCTCGCGATCGCCGCCTTGGTGGTGAGCGAACCCCCGCTTTGCTGCAACGCGACGCCGGGCGTCGGCAACCTCTACCTGCGCGACAACGCCAGCGGCGCCTTCACCTTGGCGAGCGATGCGGCGCCAAAACTTTCGGGTCCGAGTTACTGCCTGCTCTACATGGGCGCATCGGCGGACTCCAGTCGGGTGATCTTCTCCGCGCAGGGGGCACTGACCGCCGATGCGCCCGAAGGCAACGGCTGGAACCTCTATGAGTGGTCGGCGGCAGAGGGACTGCAGCTGGTGAGCGTCCTGCCGGGTGGCGCGCCGGCGCCGCCCCGTGAGTTCACCAATTTCGGACCGCGCTGGTCTGAATGCAAGACGAACCGCACGATCGTCAAGCACGCGATCTCTGCCGATGGGGAGCGCATCTTCTGGACTTTCGACGGAACCTTCGAAGGCGCCGTGAACCCATTGTTCGCACGGATAGGCGGCAGCGAGACGATCCAGCTCGACGCCCCTCAAGGCGGCGTCGGCCCCGGCGGTGGCGGCGAATTCTGGGGGGCGAGCGCCGACGGCTCCAAGGTCCTCTTTACCGACAAAAACCGGCTCACCCCGGGGGCCAACCCCGGCGACCTCTACCGCTATGACTTCGATGCCCCGGAAGGGACGAGGCTCAGCAACCTGACCGCGGCGGCACAAGCGGCGAATGTGAAGGCGCTGGTCGGCGCCTCGGAGGACACTGGCGCCGTTTACTTCGTCGCCACCGGCGTGCTGGCCGAAAACGACGGCGCTTCGATCGACGCCAAAGGCCAGCCCGAGAAAGCAGCCCTCGGGCAGAACAATGTCTATCTCTGGCGCGAGGGGGAGCCGCTGCGCTTTATCGCCAGGCTGGCGAGCGGCGAAGTCGACAACTCGAACTTTGTATCCGGCCCAGAATTCCGCACCCCGCGGGTGACCCCCGACGGAGAGCATCTGGCCTTCATCTCGGCCGCCCCGCTGACTGGCTATGACAACACCAGCCAGGCAGATGGCAGCGCCACCCGCCAGGTCTACCTCTACGACGCCGGGGCCGACGAGCTCGCCTGCGCCTCCTGCAACCCAACCCGTGCCCGCCCGCTCGGACCGGCGGCTTTGACCAACTGGAAGACCCCCTTCGAGCAGGCCCGCTTCCTCTCCGACGACGGGGGGCGGCTCTTCTTCGAGAGCTTCGACGCGCTCGTCGAGGCCGATCTCAACGGCGCTCGCGACGTCTACCAGTTCGAGCGCTCAGGGGTGGGCGATTGCACCGGCGAAAGCCCCTCCTTCAGCGCCGCCTCCGCCGGCTGCATCGCGCTGATCTCGAGCGGCAAAAGCGGCGGCGGACACTCCTACTTCCTCGATGCTTCGGGAAGCGGGGACGATGTCTTCATCTCCACCTTCCAGCGGCTGGTGGGAAGCGATGAAGACGAACTCTATGACGCCTACGACGTCCGGGTGGGGGGCGGCTTCCCGCCGCCACCGCCGCCCGAAGAACCCTGCAAAAGCGCCGAGAGCTGCCGCCTGCCCGCTCCGCCCGCTCCACCCGTCGAGCTGCCCAGGACCGGCGCCGCCGGGCCCTCCAATCCACTGCACTGCCACAAGGGCAAGGTCAAGCGCAAAGGCAAATGCGTGAAGAAGCCCAAGAAGGCAAAGCGGAAGCACCAGAAGCGAGCCGCAGGCCGGAACAGGGGGGCGGGAAGATGACGCGCGCCAGTTTCAGCGCGACGATCGGGCTGGCCCTCGCGCTGCTCTGTGCTCCCGCGGCGAGCGCCGCCGCGCTTCCAGCAGCGGCCTGGAGCATCAACTCGCTGCCGGTGCCGACCAACTTCGAGCCCGGTGGGGAAGGCGCTTACGAAACCCGGGTGACCAACATTGGCGCCGCCGCCCCAGACGGCGGCCCGCTGACGATCACCGACGTGCTGCCGGCAGGCCTCACCGTGGAAAGCGTCGAATTGCCGCTGCGCTCCGAAGGGCAGCTGCAGGACTTCGGCCCAACCCAGTGCGATGTGGAAAGCGCCGGCGACGTCCAGACCGTCACCTGCACCGTCCCCTCCGACCTGCCCGAATCCAAACCGGCGCTGCTGGCGCCGAGCGAAGCGATGCGAATGACGATCCACGTCGCCGTGCCCGCTGCGGCCTCGGGCACGCTGACCAACTTCGTCCAGGTCGAAGGAGGAGGCGCCCCGGCGGCCTCGGCCAGCGCCGAGAACGAGGCGAGCCCCGACCCCGCCGCGGCCGGCTTTCAGGAATTCGGCGTGGCGCTGACCGGCCCCGATGGACAACCCGTCAACCAGGCTGGCTCCCATCCCTACCAGTACACGACCAGCTTCGCCGTCCACATGGTCCCCGGTTCCTTCGCGGCGCCCTTCGTGCCGGCCGAAGGCGACCTCAAGGACATCGACGTGAAGCTGCCTCCGGGCCTGATCGGCAACCCGCTGGCGATCTCTCGCTGCACCCTGCAGGAGTTCAACACGATCCCCGAATCCGGTGGCGCGCACCCGGTCAACGAATGCCCCGAGAGCGCTGCGATCGGGCTCGTGCTGGTGCAGCAGCTGGAAGGCGTGGGCGGTGTCGTTCCCGCCCCCCTCTACAACCTCGCGCCACCCAAAGGCTCGCCGGCGCTGCTCGGCTTTCAGGTCGCCGGCCTTCCCTTCTACATCGACACCTCGGTTCGCACCGGCGCCGACTACGGCGTCTCCGCTCATCTGCGAAACACCTCTCAGCTGAAGCGGGTGACCGCTGCCAGCGTGACGATTTGGGGCGTCCCCGCCGACGAAAGCCACGACCCGCTGCGCGGCAGCTGCCTCAACAACGGCCAGGAGAACAAACCGCTCTCCCTCTGCTCGGTCTCGGCTGGCATCGACCCCAAGGCCTTCCTCCGGCTGCCGACCTCCTGCGCCTCGCCGCTTTTGACCGAGATGAGCTTCAACACCTGGCTCACTCCCGGCGCCTTCATTACGGCAAGCTCAGGCGCGCCGGCGCCCGAAGGCTGCGAACTGCTCGACTTCGAACCGACGCTGACGACGCTGCCGACGACCGAGGTGACCGACTCCCCCAGCGGCCTTCGCGTCGAGCTGCACATCCCACAAAAAGAGCACGAAGAGCCCGAAGACCTGGGTCAGGCCGACCTCAAGGACGTCTCCGTCACCTTCCCTCCCGGCCTGGTGATCAACCCCGCCAGCGCCAACGGCCTCGGCGCCTGCGCCTCGGCGCAGATCGACCTGAACGGCAGCGGCGCGCCGCAGTGCCCGGATGCCTCGCGGATCGGCACGGTCGAAGTCAACACGCCCCTGGTCGACCATCCCCTGCCCGGCAGCGTCTACGTCGCTGCGCCCTACGACAACCCCTTCAACAGCCTGCTCGCTGTCTATGTCACGGTCTTCGACCCGGCCACGGGCGTCGTCGTCAAGCTCGCGGGCAAGGTGGATCCCGACCCTGCCACCGGGCAGCTCGACCAGCACCTTCGCTCAAAACCCGCAGGTTCCCTTCGAAGACTTCAAGCTCGACTTCTTCGCTGGCCCGCAGGCGCCGTTGCGGACCCCCGCCGTCTGCGGCAGCCACACCACCAACTCCTCGATGACGCCGTGGTCGGCGCCTGCGTCGGGGCCGCCGGTCCTTGGGGCGGAGAGCTTCGCTCTCAGCAAAGCCCCCGGCGGCGGCGCCTGCCCGAGCTCGGAGAGCGCGCTGCCCTTCGGCCCAGCCTTCGACGCCGGCACGCTCGATCGGACCGCCGGCGCCTACTCTCCCTTCGTCATTCGGTTGCGCCGCGAGGACGGCTCCCAGGAACTCTCCGGGGTGACGGTCTCCCCGCCGCCGGGGCTGCTCGGCAAGCTCGCTGGGATTCCCTACTGCTCCGAGCCCGCGCTCGTCGCGGCCGCCGGCAAGACGGGCACTCAAGAGAAGGCGCAGCCGAGCTGCCCCGCTGCCTCTGAACTGGGCACCGTCACCGTCGGCGCCGGCGCCGGTCCCGCCCCCTACTACGCCCAGGGCCGTGCCTACCTGACCGGCCCTTACAGGGGCGCCCCGATCTCCATGGCGATCGTCACCCCGGCGACGGCTGGGCCCTACGACCTCGGCGCCGTCGTCGTGCGCACCGCCCTGCAGGTCGACTCCGAGACGGCGCGGATCACGGCGATCTCCGATCCGATCCCCCGCATCCTGCAGGGGGTGCCCCTGGACGTGCGCACGGTCGCGGTCAAGCTCGACCGTCCCCAGTTCATCCTCAACCCCACCAACTGCAATCCCCTGGCTTTCGCTGGACAGGCGGTCTCTACCCTCGGCCTGGCGGCCCCGCTTGCCCAGCGCTTCCAGGCGGCCGAGTGCGGCAGGCTCAAGTTCCGTCCCAAGCTCAGCCTCAAGCTCTTCGGCGGTACCAAGCGGAGCGACCACCCCCGCCTTCGAGCGGTGGTCGACTACCCCAAGGGCGCCTACGCCAACATCGCCCGCGCCTCCGTGGCCCTGCCGCACTCCGCCTTCCTGGAGCAGTCCCACATCCGCACGATCTGCACCAGAGTGCAGTTCGCCGCCGATGCTTGCCCCAAGGGCTCCATCTATGGCCACGCCAGGGCTACGAGCCCCCTGGTCGACTTCACCGCCGAGGGCCCGGTCTACCTGCGCTCCTCCAGCAACCCCCTGCCCGACATCGTCATGGCCTTGCACGGTCCGCCTTCCCAGCCGCTCGAGGTCGACGCGGTGGGCCGGATCGACTCGGTGCGCGGCGGCATCCGCGTCACCCTCGACACCGTTCCCGACGTTCCGGTCTCGAAGTTCATCCTCAACATGCGAGGCGGGAAAAAGGGCCTTCTGGTCAACAGCCGCGACATCTGCAAGCACACCAACCGCGCCACCGTCGAACTCGAGGCTCAGAACGGCAAGGTTGCCGACTCCAGGCCCGAGCTCAAGGCGCAGTGCGGGAAGAAGGGCAAGAAGAAACGCAAGCGGTAGGGCGATTCGCCCTACCCGACTTCGTCTGGAACCTGTGAGAAGAGCTCGGAGAGAGCTTCGATCCTGCTGGCGAGCCGACGGACCTCGGCGGCGGAGAGTTCGCTGTAGAGGACGAAGCTGACGCCCGGTGAGCTGGCGCGCGGTTGGTCCGGTTCGCGGGCGGCGGCGCCGTACTGCTTCAGCTCCTCGTAGGCCTCCTCGAAGCCGGCTTCGATTTCCTTGGCCAGGTCAGGGTCTCGGTCGAGCAGGAGCGGCTTCAGGGCCTTGAACGCGGCCTCGACGCCTTCGACGTTGGCGGCGATGTCGACCAGGTCGAGGTGGGAGTAGTGCTCCTCCTTGCCGGCGATCTCGGAAGAGGAGATCTCGGCGAGGGCTCGGTTGGCGCTGGCGGCTATGTACCCGGGGCGCATGTCGAAGGCGGCTGCCTCCACCTTCACCCGCAGCTCCTCGATGTCGGCACGGAAGGCTTTGACGCCTTTGAGCCCGTCGGCGGCGCCGTCTGCCCAGAGCCCCCGCTCGATCCAGTGGAAGCCGGCGAGCTCCTCTCTTTCCCCCTCGATGCCGTCGATGCGGGCCTCGAGGGCCGGGAAGGTCGCGACGATGGGCTCGATGTGGCCGTACGGGACGCGCGCCGATGCGTATCGCGATTGCGCCCGGGTGACTTCGCCGGCTTCGGCCAGGTCGACCAACTGGTTGACCCAGGGGATTAGTTCGATGACGTTCTGGACGACGTACGCCTGGTAGAGATCGATGCTGCTTTCGAGTCCCGGGGGGTCCTCGTTCGCCGTGGAGCTGCTGGAGCCGCAGGCAGTGAGGAGGGAGGCGAGCAGCAGCCCAGCCAGCAAGATCGAAAGGCTCCACCCGGCCGTTCTCCGCATGGCAAAAGATTATGCGACTAGTCGAGAAGCACCGCAGATCTACGCGCTCCTGGCCCTGAGGTAGCGCAGCGCCGACTGGGCGGCGTTGAAGCCGCTCATGCCGTGGACGCCGCCGCCGGGCGGCGTCGCGGCCGAGCAGATGTAGACGCCGGGGACGCCGGTGGCGTAGGGGTCGAGCGCGAGGCGGGGGCGGATCGACGCATCTGGAGCGGCGTGTTGGCGCCGGTGATGATGTCGCCGCCGACGTAGTTGGGGTTGTGCGGCCTCGAGCTCGGCCGGGGAGCGGATGGCGGTGGCGACGATCCGCTCGCGCAGGCCGGGGGCGAAGCGCTCGATCTGGTCGAGCACGGCCGGCTCGGCGTCGCCGTCGTAGCCGTTCGGCACGTGGGCGTAGGCCCAGACCGGGTGGACGTCGCCGGCGGAGCGGCTCGGGGTCGGCGAGGTACTGCTGGCCGACCAGGACGAACGGCCGCTCCGGCATGCGGCCGCGGTTGACGTCGCGCTCGGCGGCGACCATCTCCTCGAAGGAGCCGATCGCGTGGACGGTGCCGGCGCGGCGGCAGGCCTCGTTCGTCCACGGCACGCCGCCCTCGACCGCGAGGTCGACCTTGAAGGCGCCGGGGCCGTGCCTGTAGCGGCGGTAGGCGCGGGCGACCCGGCCGGGCAGGCGGTCGCCGGCGATCTCGGCGACCGCGCCCGGCGCGAGGTCGAAGACGACGACGTCGGCGGCGGTCGAGCTCGGCGAGCGAGCGGACCCGCGACGCCGGTCTCGATCTTGCCGCCGTGCTCGCGCAGATCGGCGGCGAGCGCGTCGGTGATCGACCTGCGAGCCGCCGCGCGGCGACCGGCCAGCCGAAGCGCGTGGCAGGCGGCGATCAGCGCCATGCCGACCGGCCGAGCTCATCGGCCGGTCGAG
The DNA here is from genome assembly GCA_963832065.1 of uncultured Actinomycetes bacterium. Taxonomy (GTDB): domain Bacteria; phylum Actinomycetota; class Thermoleophilia; order Solirubrobacterales; family 70-9; genus VAYN01. The sequence continues at coordinate 151,672 of CAWHSV010000007.1, read as the reverse complement.
CGGGCTGAACGCGTGGGCGGCGACGCCGCCGAACAGCGCCCGCGCCTCCGGCGTCTCGCCAGCGCCGGGCCAGCACGGTCGCCGGCAGCAGCGGCCGGGATGCCCGAAGCCGCGCCAGCCGCAGCGGGTGGCGTGGGCAGGTGCAGCACGGGCCGGCAGCAGGTCCTCGTTGAGGGCGTCGAAGTTCGCCGACGAGCTGGCCGAACAGCCGTCGCCAGGCGCGTCCGTCGGCGCCGAGCCCGGCGGCCGTCTCGCTCGATCGAGCGCACCATCACCCCGGCGCTGCCGTCGTCGAGCGGATGGGCGAGGTCGACCTCGGGCCAGCGCCACTCGAGCCCGTGCGCTCGAGCCCGAGCGAGCGCAGGAACGGCGAGGCGACGGCCATCGGGTGGACCGCCGAGCAGTGGTCGTGGAGCACGCCCGGCACGGTCAGCTCGCCGCTGCGGGTGCCGCCGCCGATCGTCTCCGCCGCCTCCAGCACCGTCACCTCGACGCCCGCCCGCGCCAGCGCGACCGCGCAGGCCAGCCCGTTCGGGCCCGAGCCGACGACGATGGCGTCGCTCACGACGACCGGCGTCGCGAGCGGCCGCTCGGCTGCCGGCGCTCGGTCCACCTCGACCGGGAAGTCCCACGACTCGTCGAGCCACGGCTGGCGCTCGACCATGTCGGCGACGGCGACCGAGCCCTCCTCGATCAGCCCCGTCGCGGCGTCGTAGATCCGGTAGCGCTGGCGGCCGCTGGTCGACCGGCTGCGGACTCGAGCTCGATCACCCGCACCTCGCCCGGCGCGAACCCGCAGCGCTCCTGCACCGCCTCCAGCAGCTGCCGCCCGTGGAAGTGGCCGTCGCCGAAGTTCCAGCCGTTGACGACGTTGGAGATCAGCTCGCCCTCGCGCACGTCGTAGGCCTCGACGTCGTCGACGGCGTGCGGGAGCAGGGCGTTGAGCGCGCGGCCGTGCGAGTGCATCGCGCGGAAGGCGAGCCCCTTGTTGAGCAGGAAGGCGGTCAGCTCTCGGGTCTTCGTAGAGCTCGCGTCACCTGCTTGCCGACCAGCGCGCGCCGACTTGTCGATGTGGGTGTCGAGCTTCTCCTCCGCGCCGCTGCCCTTGCGGAACAGCCACTGGGTCGTCGCCCAGTTGCCGGCGTAGTAGCGCATCGAGGGCAGGAACGAGATCTTGTCGGGACGGAGGTTGCCGAGCACCGGCAGGCCGACGCAGACGACGCCAGCATCGCGATCAGCAGCGGGTTGTCGAGGGTGGAGAGCGGCACGTCGCCGTAGTGGCCGAACAGGAACAGGACGCCGAAGATCATGAAGATGTTCCACTCGAGCGGCACGGCCAGCGGGAACATCGAGGTGATGTTGAGGTGGAAGAGGACCATGCCGACGATCGCGATCGTCGCGTACGATGTTGTTGTCCACGGCGATCAGCAGCAGCGGCCAGCCGAACTCCTGCACGGTGCCGAAGTGGGCGCAGCCCGCGCCGACAGCCGCGAGGGCCGCATGTCCTCCGGGTAGTCGCGCCAGAGCTTGCGCTTCAGCGCCTTCGGCCGGCCAGCGGCGCGTTGCTGATCATCGTCGAGACGACGAACGGGAAGTGGCGGTTCAGCTTCGAGGAGGCGGCGCCCCACCAGATGAAGAGGAAGATGAACTGCCAGGCGACGATCCACTGGTCGACCGAGAACAGGCCGACGGCCAGCATCGTCGCGTAGATCTCCGGCCGGGCGCCGAGGAAGGAGACCTTGTCGCGCAGGCCGAGCAGCGGCGAGCAGCGCCAGCAGCACCGCGATGCCGGCCGGGGCCAGCCGCCCCGCCTCGATCCCGCCCGCGTCGGCGCCCGCGGCGAACAGCAGGTAGATCGCCGGCGACGATGACCGCCGGCGTAGAGGGCGACGTCGAGCGACGGTGCGCCGCGTGCCGGCGGTGAACGGGACCCGGTCCGGCCACGGCGGCAGCCGCACCGTCCCCGGCCGCAGCCAGTAGAGCGGGCCGCCGATCGGCGGGGATGAAGCGGAAGCTGAGCGGCATCGAGCCCGCGCCCGAGGCCGAGGATCTCCCACAGCAGCGTCCACAGCGCGAACTTCTGGAAGACGATCGGCTCGGTCCACCAGTCGCCGAAGTCGCCGATGCCGCCCAGCCCCGGCGTGGTCGAGATCGCCAGCAGCGCGCCGCCGGCGTAGATCGACCAGCTTGAACGCGTAGAGCAGGTAGACCGCCGTCGGCGACCCGAACCCGTTTTCGCCCCAGTCCTGCACCAGCGGCTTGATCCGCGCCAGGTGCGGCTTCCGCTTCCACTCCTCGAGCTCGAACGGCGGCGGTGCTGGAGAGAGGAAGCTCATGGGTAGGCCATGCTCTCATCGCCGCCAGAGCACAGCAAGGATCAACTGCTCAACTTTTGCCGACCTTCTTTACCATTGACGCTGTGAAGGCGACCCTGGCGACTTTGGTCGTAGCGACGATCTTCGCCGTCGCTGGCTGCGGCGGCGACGACCAAGCCTCGGTTGCCGAAACCCAATCGACTGCCAAGGCCAAGGCGGCGACGACTCGGCCCGGAGGCAAGGGCGAAGTCGAATCGAACGCGTTCGGGGATGCGGAAGCCGACTTGGGTGAAGATCGACAAGCAGCGCCCGAAGGTGACGGTCCCCGACACCCCGCCGCCGCGACAGCTCATGGTCAGGGACCTCGAAGAAGGGACTGGGCCGCCGGCGGAGGAAGGCGACGAAGTCACGATCATGTACTTCGGGCGCTATTACGAGACCGGCAAACTCTTCTCCGCCTCCTGGGACTGGGGCGAGCCGACCACCTTCAAAATCGGCGCCGGGGCAGAGGGAGAGGGTTGGGAAGAGGGGCTGAAGGGAATGCGGGTAGGCGGTCGCCGCGAACTGATCGTGCCGTCGAGGATGACGACCCCCGGCAACGTCAACCCCGACGTCGGCGCCCTGCTCTACGTGATCGATTTGTTCGCGCTCGCCCCCGGCGCCTGAGAAGTAAGGTCCCAAACGGTGCCGAACGCCGCCCGCGCCACCTGGATCTGCGTCGCCGTTCTCGCGGCTGCCTTCCTCGCCGGCGAGACGCACGCGGCCGCCTTCGACGGCCGCGCCGAGCGCATCGACGCGGCGACGCGGCAGCGCATGAGCGGCGTCTCCTGGCGCCCCGGCTGCCCCGTCGGCTTCGCCGACCTGCGCCTGCTCAGCGTCACCCACTGGGGCTTCGACGGCCGCGTCCATCGCGGCCGGCTGGTCGTCCATCGCGAATACGCGGCGGCGATGGTGCGGACGATGCGCTCGCTCTTCCGGCTGCGCTATCCGATCCGGCAGATGCGCCTGGTCGATGCCTACGGCGCCGACGACCGTCGCAGCATGGATGCCGACAACACCTCTGCCTTCAACTGCCGCTTCGTCGCCGGCAGCCCCGGCGTCTGGTCCGAACACGCCTACGGCCGGGCGATCGACGTCAACCCGATCGAGAATCCCTACGTCACCGACTCCGGTTACGTCTCGCCGCCGGCCGGCGAGCGCTTCGCGCCGCGCTCGCGCCACGCCAAGGGGATGATCCACGGCAGCGGCCCGGTGGTGGCGGCGTTCGCCGCGATCGGCTGGGAGTGGGGCGGCAACTGGTCCTGGCCGAAGGACTACCAGCACTTCTCGGCGACCGGCAGCTAGCCGGCGAGCTCGCGCTCGACCGCGAGTGAGATTACGTGAGCGCTCTTGGGCTCGACCCGGCCCTCGAGCACGTCGATGTAGGCGTTCCGAAGAGCGTCGAATCCCTCTCCGGGAATCGTCTCCAGCCAGCCCCCGGTCCAGTCGCAGAACGGGTGCCAGGCCTCGCCGACGCGCTGCTCGAGGCCGGTGCGGCCCCAGTCTTTGGCGCGCTTCGTGACCCGCGTCGGGGCGAAGAAGAAGGTTGGCTGCGGACCCGGCAGCTCGCCGCCGCCGCCGAAGTCCTCCCAGTGCGTCACCCCGACCGCCATGCTGTGGACCAGCTCGTCGCCGTAGTGGGAGTGGACCGCCTGGCGCACGGCGCCGTCGCCGGCGAAGTCGACGAAGGTCGCGGGCCCGCGCTCGAGCGAGTCGATCGCGTCGTAGGCGACGGTGCGGCCATAGATCCCCAGCTCGTCGACGAACCCGACGTTGCGCGGCGAGGTGAGGCCGATCAGCTCGACGCCGTCGCGCTGGGCCAGCATGAACGCCGCCGCGATCGCCGTCTTGCTGGAGGCGCTGGCGAGGACGATCGGCCCGCGCTCGGTCCAGCCCTCGTCGGCGAGCTGGTCGTCGATCAGGAAGGAGGTGTAGAAGAGCGGCCGCAGCAGCATCTGGATCGCCTCGGTATCGGGCCGGTAGAAGCTGTCCTCGTCCGTCGCCAAATAGCGGTGATAGGCCGACGGCAGCTCCGCCCGGTGCGGCGAGGCGTCGACGAAGCCGCTCGTGTCGGCGTCGGCCGGCGTCACGACCAGGTACGAGGACGGCGGCAGGTACCCAAAGACCCGCGTCCCCGCCTCGACCCCCTCCGCCTCGCTTCGCTCCACCTCGGCGAACCCCCACATCGGCACCCGGCCCCAGCCCTCCTCGGCCGGGAAGAAGCTCCAGTAGGACATCGCCTCGCCCATCACCGCGTAGGTGACGTTGTTCGCGGTCAGGCCGAAGCTGTCGACCCGCAGCAGCGCCTGCCCCGCCGCAGGCTCGGGCGCGCCGGACTCGACCACGCGGCACTCGCGTAACTCGTCCTTCTTGACCAGGAAGTCGGTCATCCCGGCCGAGCCTACCCGACGTACCCAATACCGATCAGTTTCCGCACTGGTCAGAACGGGAAGATGGATCCAAAGGACCGCTGCCGCAGGGCAGCGACATGTCGGCCCAAGAGCTGGAGTTGCAAGAGAGTGCAAGCCGAATTTCGACACGAAGCGCTGATCTACAGCGATGCCCAGGAGTTCCTCGAGGGGACGGTCCCGTTCCTGCGGGCGGCCTTGGAGGCGAACGAACCGGCGCTGGTGGCTGTCAGCCAGGCGCAGACGGCGCTGCTCGAAGGCGAGCTGGGCGCCGACGCGAGCGAGGTTCGCTTCGTCGACATGGAGACCCTGGGTCGTAATCCGGGCCGGATCATCCCTTTCTGGCGCCAGTTCGTCGACGAATTCGCCGGCCGGCCCGTCCGCGGCATCGGCGAACCGGTCTGGCCGGGGCGCGAACACCACGAGATCGACGAGTGCCAGCGCCACGAGTCGCTTCTAAACGTCGCCTTCGCGAGGCCGCCGGCCTGGTCGCTGCTCTGCCCATACGACGGCAGCCAACTCGACGACGAGGTGCTGGCGTGCGTCGCCGCATCCCACCGGCATGTCGCCGGCAGGGCCCTGGCCGGTGGCGGCGAGGGTTATCTCGACAACAGCGACTGCTTCAGCGGGGAATTCCCGGGCCGCCCGCCGGTGATGGACTCGCTCGCCTTCGCTCGCGACGGCCTAGCGCAGGTACGGCGCAGGGTGGAGAAAGCGGCGGCGCTGGTGGGGGCGCCCGCCGACCGCACCGCCGACCTCGTCCTGGCCACGAGCGAGCTGGCTGCCAACAGCGTCCTGCACGGCGGTGGCACGGGAACCATGCGCATCTGGCGCGACGGCGACAGACTCGTCGTCGAGGTCGAGGACCGCGGCACGATCGCGGAGCAGCTGGTCGGCCGGGTGCGGCCGTTGCCCGCTCAGCAGGGCGGCCTCGGGCTGTGGCTCGCCAACCAGCTCTGCGACCTGGTTCAGATTCGCTCCGGCGCAGCGGGGACGACGGTCCGCCTCCACGCGGCCGTCGCCTGATTCGGGCTAGGCGGGTCCAGCGCCTAGTCGAAGGGTCTTTTCCCGTAGGCCTCCAGGTCACTGACCGAGACTTCGGCGCCGGATACGAGCCGGTAGTGCTTCTCGCGACTGAGAACGATTTCCCCGCTGGAATCCTCCTCGAACTCGAGCAGCGCGATACGAGGGGTCGGCTCTCCGTCGTCGACGAACTGCGCGCCCATGCAGCGGGGGATCAACCCCTTGAATTTGGGCTTTCGCGCCAGAGCGAAGTCCTGCTCGATCTGCACGACACCCAGGTTGTCCGAGCCGCCCTTGGCTTGAAGGGGCAGGAGGTAGTGCGCCCCGCGGACGTCCACGCCGAGATAGACCTCGTCGGTCTCGATCTGGCCCATCCCGGCAACAGTGGTGCGCAGATGGCTTTGAAGCGAGTAACACGTTACTCCGCTGAAAATGTCGACCAGGCGGTTGTAGCGCAACATAGCCAACACCGCCTGCTCGTCGGTGAGCGCGTACCTACTGGTAATTGCTGGAGTAGCGTTTGGGATCTTCGTCACGTCCAGTGAGAAATCGGGGAAGAACCACGCTTGCTTGACGGGCTCGAAAGCATATTTACCGCGACCGGCCAAGCGGATAACCCACTCTTCTCCCTTCGGCGCGCAGGCCATTACCTCGTCGGGCAGCGGCCGGCGCATGCGGAAGGCATACGGAACATCGCCAAGGTTGCCGGGCCGAGCGAGCCTAAGCGCTTTGGCGGCGGTCTCGATTTCTTTGCGTACGAACGGAACCCGCACCGCGCCTGGGCGGTAGTTGTCTTCGAAGATCTTGCGGATGATCGAGACGTACCGTTCTTCCTTGCCCGCCTTTGCCTTCGTCATCGCTAGGCCAGGGCCGGTGCCTTCGCGCGAGCGCCGAGGGCGCGTTTTTCCTGCTCGACCGCGATCCGAATCCGCGGAGCGGGAATGCTGGCGCGGTCGGCTTCGAAGCGGTCGGCTGCCTGGGACATGCTCAAACCAAGGAGGGCGCGGTCGCCCAGCGCGATCTCCTCCTCGGGACGCGAAGCCTCGATATCGAGCGCAGCGAGGATCTCGGCGCCCACCGCGCGGCCGACCAAGGGCGCTACAGCGTTACCGATCTGGCGAAAGCCGTGCCACTTGGTCGTGTGAAACCGGAACCAGTCCGGAAACGAATGCAAGCGTGCCGCCTCGCGATTCGAGAGGACCCGGGACAGGTACGGATGAAGCGGCCGCGGCGAGGTAAAGGCCCCTCGCTCGCTGCCGCTGCCGGCGCGGAGGGTGTTGCAAAGACCCTCGGGGTCGAGCTTGTAGAAGCGGCTAACCGGCTCCGTTTCGCCCGGGCTCGTGGCCCGAAACCGGCGAGTCGATTTGCCGGAGTGGGCGGTTCGCATCGAACTGGTGAGCAGGGCTGGGTTCCAGCTTCGGGGATGCGAGAAGTCTTCGGAGTCCTCGGCGCCCCGCAGTCGTCGTACGTACTCGCTGGCGCTCTCTTCCATCGAAGCCAGCGCCTCGGGCGACAGCAAGACCTCGTCCGAGTGCAAGAGCGAGGGAAAACGGTTGAGGTTGGGGAGCTCGCCGATGGCTTCGCCGACGTTCGGGCCTCTTCTCAGGACCTGCTTCTCTGGATCCCCCACGGCCCGCTCCGCTGCCCGCTTAGGAACTGGCCTCACGTTTGGCGTGGGGAACGCTGCTTTTGTCGCCTGATCTTCCCGCGAGCCAATCAGGAACAGCCGGTGCCGTTCCTGCGGCACGCCGAAGTCCGCCGCATTCAAGATCCGGTATCCCTGCTTGTCGGGGAAGCGGTACCCGATCCCTTCGAACTCCGAGATCAGCCTGCCGAGGATGCCGGCATGCCCTCCCGTGGCCATGCCAGGGACGTTCTCCATGACGAAGTAACGAGGCCGCAGCGAGGAGACGAGGCGAAAGAAGTGAAAGACGAGCTGATTCCGTTTGTCGTCTTTCAGGCGCTTGCCGATCAGCGAAAAGCCCTGGCATGGCGGCCCGCCGGCGAGCAAATCGAGCTCTCCGTCCCATTCCTCGTCGTCGTGACCGTGGGCCGCGACGCCTTTCCGCGCCGCGGCGAGCAACTTCTCCGCGCGCAGCGGGGCCGATACGTCGGCACAAAGGACCTTGGTGCGGGGGAAGTTGAACTCATGGGTCGCCGCGTGGACGGGGTCGTACTCGACCGCCGCGACGACATCGAAGCCAGCCTGCTCCAGCCCGAGCGAAAGCCCGCCCGCCCCGGCAAATAGATCAACGGCAAAGGGACGGCGCACGGTTTGTCGCCCGGCCCCATCGGGTCTGGAGTCGGCCATGGTCTGGATAGGAGCGTAGTCAGCTCTCCGGATGCCGAGGGGGGGCCGGCTAGGGTGAGCGGGGAAGTGGCCGATACCCGGACTTCCGAGCAGAGAAGCCGCATCATGGCTGCGGTCAAGGGCAAGAACACGGGGCCGGAGCTGAGGCTTCGCCGGGCCCTTTTCGCGGCCGGAATACGCGGCTGGCGAACCCACTACAAGCCGGCTCGGGGGACCCCGGACCTGGCCTGGCCAGCGCTCAAGGTCGCCGTCTTCGTCGATGGCGCCTTCTGGCACGGCCACCCCTCGCGCCATAAACCCGGCAGGTCTGGCGAGTACTGGGACCGCAAGATCGAGCGCAACGTCGCCCGCGATCGCGAAGTCGACGACGAGCTGAAGGAAGCCGGTTGGAAGCTGTCGAGATTCTGGGACTTCGAAGTGCGACGCGAGCCGGTGACTGTCGTCCGCCGCATCGAAGAAGACCTTGCCTCCCGGCTGCGGGGAACTTCGTGCGGCGCCGAGTGGCAAGTGCGATTGCTGAGCCGTACCGCTGCGAGCGTCGAGGGGAGGGAGCGCTGAGCCGGATTCGCCGCTCGAGGCCTACGCACGGTCGATCTGAGCGAGCCATGCCCGCACGGCGGGTACGGTCGAGATGCCCCTGTCTTTCAGCAAGCTGGCGATGTCCCTGGCGCTGATCACCGCTACTGGCTGACCGTCTTCCCGCAGCTCGCGGTATGCCTGCTCGCCGACGTAGGAAGTGGTGACGAAGACTCCGAACTGGCGGTGCCGGAGCCTGCTGATCAGGCGCGCGGTGTCGCGGACGCCGGCCCCCCGAGTCGGGCCGTAGCACTTCGCCTCTAGGGAGAAGTCGAGATGTATCCGGTCCCCCGCCGGTCCGATCGAGTAGAGGCCGACGGCGTCGCGTCCGCCGTCGGCGCTGGCCCGCGTTGGAGAGATCTCGGTGACGGCCTCGTTGGCGAGCGCTTTCCACAGCTCCATCGCACAAGCCTCGAAGCGATGCGGGCGCCCTTTGTAGTGCTTGTAAATGGCATCGACCAATGGCCGGTCCGCGGGGGCGGGGGTCTGCTCTGCGATCGTCCGGAACTCGGTGGTGCGAGGCGCTTCCAGGGCCTCGTAGGCGCTGTGTTCCACCCAGTCCCGGAAAGGTCCGGGGCAGTGGGGGCCGAGTTTCTCTCCCTCGCTTAGCTCGCCGATCCAGGCGCGGCGGATGGTGGCGACGTCGAGCACGGTGAAGATGGCGCGGTAGTTCTGAAACCTTTGCCCGAGAGAGGTTCGCCAGATAGCCACAAGATCGGTCAGCGGTTCGAAGCTCTTCGCTCCTGGCACCGCAAGCCCGAGGAACTCCGCGTCTCGGCTGGTCGAGGCGGCTTTCCGAAAGACGAAAAAGGGTGGAACGAGCTCGCGCTGGGGCGGCGTTCGGTGGACGCAGTCGAAAGCAAAGCGCAGTAGCGCGTTGCCGCCGCGGGGCGTTTTGTGGAGGCCGGCCCCGGGTTTCTTGTTGTCGCCGAAGTAAGTGAAGATCCCGGTCTCGGGATCGAGAGCGTCCGGCCAGTCGGGATCCTTTCCCGACGTGTACATGAGGGCAAGCCGGTAGTTGTGAGCAGAGCGCTGCCCTTTGAAGCGAAAGCCGCCCTGATTGCCGCACGGAAGCAGGCGGGCGAGAGGGTCGTCCGCCGCGTGCCCTTCGACCCCGCCCTCGTAGATCGACCCCACCTGGAGGTCGGCCTCGCCGAGCCGATCGAAGGGAATCCGGGCCGCCACCGCTACATATCTAGCAGGACTGCAGCCGTTCCTATTTGGCACCGTTTGCTGGTAGGTTCGCGGTCCATGGCGAGCAAGGTGCGCAAATCCGCAGCCGTGGCGAAGCGACCCAAACGAAAAAAACGCCGCGCGGACGCGAAACCGATCAAGGCGTTCTTCGCGCGGATGCTGTCGAAGGACATCTCCCTTCCCGCCGCGATCTTCGACCTTCTGGACAACTCGCTGGACGGCGCGCGGCGGATGCGAGGGGAAAAGCGGCTCAAAGGCCTCTGGGTGAAAATCGTCGTCGATCCCTCCGGCTTCACGATCGAGGACAACTGCGGCGGGATCAAGATCTCGGTCGCAGAGCAGTACGCGTTTCGCTTCGGCAGAACCGACGAGGCCAAAGAAGCGCTCGACTTCGACCACTCGACCGGCCAGTTCGGCGTCGGCATGAAGCGGGCTTTCTTCAAGCTGGGTACTCGCTTCACCGTCGACAGCAGATCGGTGGAGGGCCAGTTCGAGATGGACGAGAACGTCTCCGACTGGTTTACGAGCCACGACGACGGGCTCGATTCCTGGCGCTTCGAGATGGACATCCTCTCCGAAGATGAGGTCCCGGAGAAAAACCGCGGCACGAAGATCACGGTCGACCCGCTTCATGTGACGGTGGCCGAAGACTTCGCCTTTGCCGATTTCAAAAGCTCGCTGCGGCTCGAACTGGCGGAAAGGTACGTGGTTCCGCTCGAAGAAGGGCTGAAGATCTCCCTCAACAAAAAGCCGGTAAAACCGCGCGCGCCCAAGATCATCGTGTCCGAGCAGCTCGCGCCAACCGTGCGCACGGTTCATATGGACAGCGCCGGGAACGACGTCACCGACGGCGACGAGCCGGCGGTGACTTTACGGCTGCTCTGCGGTGTCGCCCAGATCGAGGCGCCTGAGGCCGGATGGTCGGTGGGACTCAACAGCCGGATGGTCTTGCTTGCCGACCAAACCGAGACGGTCGGCTGGAGTACCCAGAACGGAGCCCGTATCCCTGCCTTTCACAATCAGTACGGTCGTTTGCGGGGGCTGGCGCTGCTCGATGCGGACGAGACGACGGTCCTACCCTGGAACACGACGAAGACCCAGCTCGATGTCGACCAAGCGGTCTATCGTCGGGCCAGGCGGGAGATGGTCTTGGCAATGGAGCCGGTGGTGAAGTTCCTCAACCGCGTCAAAGACGAGCGCGACGAAGCCCGCAAGCTGGAAGTGGATCCGGAGAGCCGGCCATTGCACCGGCTTTTCGAGAGCGCGAAAGATAAATCGGCGATCCGCCAGCTGCTCGCTGGCACGCCTCATCAGTTTGCGGTGGAGACGAAACGCAAACGAAGTCACTCGCGTAAAACCACCACCATCGTCAAGTACGACATCGACCGGCGTCGCATCGAACAGGCTAAAAAAGAGCTGGACGTGGTGAGCAATGCCCAGGTCGGCGAAGAAACGTTCGAGTTCTGGTGGCGCTCGCGGTTCGACTGACATGGACCCAGACGCACCCAGCTTCGCAAAGATCGACTACTCGCTGCGCCCGGCGAAGAGCACCGAGCGCTGGATGCTGATCGAGGCGCTGGTTCGCCTTTCCTCTTTCAACCCGGTGGCCAGTTACCAGTACGTCGGCTTCGGCTCGCCGTTCTTCGTGGATTTCCGGCTGTTCCACCGGCGTCTCGCAATCACCGCGATGACGAGCATCGAGCGGGAAGTCGACTACGAGGCGCGGTTCGCGTTCAACGCGCCGTTCGAGTGCGTCGGGCTCGAGTGGGGAACGGCGGGCGAAGTCATTCCCGACATCGATTGGGAGCTGCCGACGATCGCCTGGCTCGACTACGACTACCCGCTAGACCAGTCGGTCCTCGCCGACATGAGCCAGGTCGTCGACAGGGCTAAGCACGGCGACTGCTTCATCGTCACGGTGGATGCCGATCCGCCAAAGTCGAAAGAGGGGGTCGAAGAGATTGAAGCCAAGCTTGGCCGTCTCGGGGGCCCGCTTGGATCTCCGGAGTCGCTGTCCGGCTGGAAGCTGGCCGAATACTTCTACGACCTGATCCACAGCAGGACGAAGCGGGCGATCAGGGAGCGTGGGGCGCCGCTGGAATGGGTGCAGCTGTTTCGGTTCCACTACAAGGACTCGGCTCGGATGTTCACCTACGGCGGCGTTTTCGTCGATCCGGACAGGGCCGAAGATTTGAGGGACGCCAGCTTCGAGGATCTCGACTTCGTCGTCACCGAGCCCAGAGCGCCGTTCCGGATCATGATGCCGATGCTGACGATCAAGGAGACCCAGGCCATCGACCGCTTCATGCCCGGGGATCTCGCCAAAGCCATCGACACCCTCGGCGAGTTGGGGATCGAGCAAGGCCAAGTCGAACGCTACGCCAAGATCTACCGCCACGCCCCAAACTTCCCCGAGTCGCAGCTTTAGCCGCTCCGCCCGCGCCCTTCGATTCGAGTCTTTCGGGTCGGGGCCTCCGCCAGCGTGCTCGAGTAGACGACTAGATTGAGTCAGCTATGCCTTCCAAGAATCCGCGAGGCGTCATTCCTTCCGGCAGGCGACGATGAACTTTCGGCTCGTCTGGCGCGGCCTGCTGGTCCTGTTGCTGGATGCCCTCTCCCTGCTGCTGCTCTCCGCGCTTCTCGCCGGTTTCGTCCTCGACGGCGCCCTCGCCGCGATCGGCGCGGCGGCGGCGATCGGCCTCCTCAACGCGCTGATCTGGCCGGTTCTGGCGCGCGTCGCGCTACCCCTCACGGTCCTCACCCTCGGCGGCGCGGCGCTGCTCCTCAATGGCCTTCTGGTCACCTTCGCCATCGACTTCCTGCCCGGCGCGCATCTCGACGGGGTACTCGAGGGGATCGTCGTCACGGTTGCGATGACGGCGCTCACCGCGGGCTTCTACTCGCTGCTGGCGATCGACGAAGACGACTCCTGGTACCGCAACGTCGTCCGTCGACAGATGCGCCGGCGGGGGCAACGGGTGGAGAGCGAGGCGCCGGGCGTCCTCTTCCTCGAGATCGACGGCCTCGCCCACGACGTCCTGCACCGGGCGCTGGCCGCCGGCGACGCGCCCAACCTCGCCACCTGGCTGCGCCGCGGCTCCCACCGGCTCAGCCGCTGGGAGACCGACTGGTCCTCGCAGACCGGCGCCTGCCAGGCGGGCCTGCTGCATGGCTCCAACGAGGACATGCCCGCCTTCCGCTGGTGGGAGAAGGACCGCGGGGCGGCGATCGTGACCAACCACCCACGCGACGCCGAAGAGCTGGAGCGGCGGCACTCGGACGGGCGCGGGCTGCTGCACGCGGGCGGCGCCAGCCGCGCCAACATCCTCTCCGGCGACGCGCCGCACTCGATGTTGACGATGAGCACGGTGCTGCACCGCCGGCGGCCGATCGGGGTCGACTACGCGGCCTACTTCGCTCGTCCCTACGCGGTCGCGCGCACGCTCGTGCTGGCGCTCGTCGACGTCCTCCGCGAGCGCCGGGCGGCGCGCTCGCAGGTCCGCGACGACGTCCGTCCCCGGATCGCCCGCCCGCGCTCCTACGCCGCCGTCCGCGCCTGGGCCACCGTGGTCCAGCGCGACCTCCAGGTCGCCAGCGTCGTCGGCGACGTCCTCGCCGGCCGCCCGCTCGTCTACACGACCTTCCTCGCTTACGACGAGGTCGCCCACCACTCCGGGATCGAACGCGACGACGCGCTCGCCGTGCTGCGCGACCTCGACCGCCAGATCGCCCGGATCGCCCTCGCCTGCGCCGACGCTCCACGCCCCTACCGGCTGGTTGTCCTCTCCGATCACGGCCAGTCGCAGGGGGAGACCTTCCGTGACCGCTACGGGCAGACCCTCGAGGGCCTGGTCCGCTCCGCCTGCGACCCCGAGAGCACGATCGCGGTCGAGGAGGGCGAGGACGACGCCCTCGCCTACCTCAGCGCCGGCCTGACCGAGGTTGCCCGCGACGACACGATCGCGGCGCGCACGGTCCGCACCGCGACCCGCGGCCGCCGCGAAGACGGCGTGGTGACGCTCGACGCCGAGGTCCGCGACGAGGTGGACCGGGCGCACGGTGGCGAGGTCCCGGAGCTCTCGGTGATGGCCTCGGGCTGCCTCGGGCTGATCAGCTTTCCCCGTGAGCCCGGCCGGGTCTCCCTGGAGCGGATCGAGGCGATCTACCCGCGGCTGGTCCCGGCGCTCCGCGAGCATCCCGGGATCGGGTTCGTCCTGATCCGCTCGGAGCGCTCAGGGGCGGTCGCGATCGGCGCCGGGGGGACCCACTTCCTTGACCATGACCGGGTCGAGGGCGAGGACCCGCTGGAGCCGTTCGGCCCGCACGCCGCCGACCACCTGCGGCGCACCGACGGCTTCCCTCACTGCGCCGACCTGATGGTCAACAGCACCTACTGGCCCGAGTTCGGCGAGGTCGCCGCCTTCGAGGAGCTGGTTGGCTCGCACGGTGGCATGGGTGGGACGCAGGCGCACCCCTTCGTGCTGCACCCGGCCGAGCTGGCCTGGCCGGCGGACGACGTCGTCGGCGCCGAGCGGGTCCACCGGGTGTTCCGCGAGTGGCTCGCCGGCCTCGGGCACGACGGCTACGCCAGCGAGGTCGCTTCCCCAGGGGCCAGCACCCGCAGCTCCGACTGAGGCGCCAGCTCGCGCATCCAGGTGGCGAACTGGCGCGCGGGCGCGCGCAGGGGCTCGGGGCGCAGCCTTGCGAGGCCGAGCGGGTAGAGCGTGCCCCAGTGGATCGGGACCACCGTTTTCGGCGAAAGCAGCGCCGCCGCCCGCGCCGCCCGCTCGGGGTCGAGGTGGCCGGCGCCGATGCTCGTGCCCCAGCCCCAGATCGGCAGCAGGGCGAGGTCGAGCTCGCCGCCGATCGACTCCATGCCGTCGAAGAGGTCGGTGTCCCCGGCGAAGTAGATGCGCCGCTGTCCGGCGAGCTCGAAGCCGACCGCCCGCGAGGCCCGCTCGAAGCGCCGCCCGCTGGGCGGGTGGTTCGCCTCGGTGGCGGTGACGCGGACGCCGCCGACGCTGTCGGAGGCGCCGGGGGCGAGCTCGCGGACGTCGCCGAAGCCGAGCCGCGCGAGAAAGTCCCCCGCCCCCGGCGCGACGAGCACCGGCGCCGTCCTGTTCAGCCGGCGCAGCGAGGGCACGTCGGCATGGTCATGGTGCAGGTGGGAGATCAGGACCGCGTCGACGCCCTCTGCCAGTCGCGGGTCGGGAGGCGCCCCGTGGCGACGCAGCGGACCGACCCGGCGCCGCAGCACCGGATCGGTGAGCAGACGAACTCCGTCCATCTCGACCAGGACGGTCGCGTGGCCGATGTAGGTGACCCGCGCCGCCGCGGTCACTGCCCGACTCTGCGGCCATGTCGGGGGCGCCGCGTATCGTCAGGCGCTCCGATGACTCCGAGGCGCGTAATCCGGGGGCGGCTGTGGCGGGCCGGCCGCGAGAGCAAGCCCCCCGAGGAAGAAACGATCGAGATCGATCCCGCCGAGCTGAGCGGGATGTTCTCGGCGCCGGCCTGGCTGCGCGACCTCGGCTTCAGTGCCTGGCTGCTGGTCGGGGTGGCCGCGGCGCTGGTCGGGACGATCTTCCTGCTGGCGCAAACGCAGACGATCGTGATGCCGGTGGTGACGGCGGCGATCGTCGCCTCGGTCACCATGCCCCTGGTCGACTGGTTGAAGCGGCTTGGAGTGCCCAGGGGAGCCGGTGCGGTGCTCGTCTTCCTCGGAATCGTCCTGATCGGCGTCGGCGTGGGGGTCATCGTCCTCAGCGGCATCGCCAGTCAGGCTGACAGCCTCAGCGACAGACTCCACGCCGGCGCGGACGAGATCGAGTCGTGGGTCCATGGCCTCGGCGTCGACTCGTCCACCGCCAGGGACGCGAACGAAGGCGCGAGCGTCTCGATCAGCGCCGGCTTCAAGGCCCTCACCGAGGGCCTCGCCGGCGGCGTCGACAGACTCGCCTCGCTGGCAGTCTTCCTCTCCTTCGCCGCCCTCAGCCTTTTCTTCCTGCTCAAGGACGCGCCGACGATCGGCCGCTTCGTCGAGCGCCACCTCGGGATGCCGGCGCCGCTCGCTCGCACCGTGATGGGACAGGTGGCCGGCTCCCTGCGCGGCTACTTCGTCGGGGTTACGATCGTCGCCGCCTGGAGCGCGCTGCTGGTCGGAGCCGGGGCGCTGCTGCTCGGGATCCCGCTGTCGGGAACGATCGCCGTCGTCACCTTCCTCGGTGGCTACGTCCCCTATCTCGGCGCCTGGGCGGCGGGGGTCTTCGCGGTCCTGATCGCGCTGGGCGGCCAGGGTCCCGAGGCGGCGCTGGCGATCGCCGTCGTCGTCCTCCTCGCCAATGGCATCTTCCAGCAGCTGGTGCAGCCCGTCGCCTACGGCGCCGCCCTCGGCCTCCATCCCCTCGCCGTCCTCATCGTCACGATCGCCGCCGGCTGCCTCTTCGGCACCATCGGCCTCGTCCTCGGCGCTCCCCTGGTGGCCGCCGCGGTCAAGATCTCCACCGAGATCTCCCGCTCGTCAGCAGAGCGCGCGGAGACCGCCCCGGCTGCCGCCGCCGAGCCAAGTCCGTGACGCCGCCAGGCGCGCGCCGCCCCCTCGCCGCTCCTGGAGCTGCCACTTAAGGCACTCGTAGATGAAATGGAGCGCCGAATCGGAAGCGGTTCGAGCCTCCCGGGAAGCGGAAGACCCGACGTGCAGGGGGGTCTGCTGATGGAGTTGGGTGGATTCGAACCGCCGACCTCCTGGGTGCGATTCGCGTGGGCCATCCTCAGCGTAGACGCCTGAAACATGGTGATTTACAGGGGTATTGTGACTCGTTCCCGAGCAGACGATTTAGCCGGATGCGCGGGGATTAGCGGGGATATGCGGGGAGTCAGCCACTTCTGGCGAGAAGTGGCTGAAATGAGAAGGGGCGGTTCGAACTAGGACTGCACAGTCGCTTGGTTGAACCTTGCGACAGTCCCCGAGGCTCACCGGACCTCGATCCCAATCATCGCCCAAAACGCGGTCTCTGCGATCAGCCGCGTCCCGTATTCCCTGGCTTTCCTCGCCTTGCCTGAGGTTGAGTGGGGATCGGTCAGCACCAGGAGGTCAAGCTTCTTCGTGACCCGGGGGAGGACGACGAGGCCGGCCTCAGCTGCCAGCAGGGATGCCCGCTCCCTGGTCATGCGCTCGCCTTCGAACTTGCAGGTGAGCTCACCCGTGAAGCAGACACTCTTTCCGCGCAGCGCTTGCTTGGTGTCGGTTGGTGGAGGATCGGTGGGTGGACTTGTCGCGGGTGCCCCTCGCAGGCGCTCAGCCACATTTCCAACGCCGAGGGCTCGACTGACTAGGTAGAGGTCCTCGCGCTCGCGCTCGGTGACCGCGCCGTCGCGCCAGGCGAGCTCGATCAGCTGCTCGACATAGGCGCGATTCAGCTCGGCCAGCTGCTGGGTCGCGATGCCAAGCATCTCCGCGGTTTGCAGCAGCTCCTCCTGCTCCTCGGGATGGAGATGGCGATCCTCAATCGCGCGCTCGAGTGCCTCCAGATAGGCGGAGGTGTCGGCATCTTCGTGACCCGCCGGCAGCGAAGTCGTGGCAAGCAACTGCGCGAGATTGCTCCTTTCGGAGTGCTCCGCGAAGGCCGGCTGGCGCTGGATGCTGACGGCATGGCCGGAAACCTCGGGCCAGCTCTCGACGGGATGAACTTTGCCTTTGGTGAGGCCCAGGGTGGCCTCGCCGTAGCGGGCGAGATAGCGAGAGAGGAGGTCGGCACTGGTCTCCGCATCGGCGAGAGCCTGGTGAACCGAAGGGTGGGGCAGGCTGAGATCGGCGCGGCAGTCGGCGAGCCGGCGTCGTGCTCCGCCGATCCCGAGCCGGGATGCCAGCTCCATGGTGCAGATATATGGAAGCGCAGGGCTCTCGACTCCCGCTCGCTTCAGTTCGCTCTCCAAGAACGCTTTGTCGAAGCGCGCATTGTGGGCGACGAGCACCCGACCGGCCAGACGGTCGCTGACCTCACCAGCGATATCGGCGAACCGCGGGGCTTCGGAGAGCTCGCGGCTGCGGATTCCGTGGATCTCGCTCGAGCCCAGATCGCGGTCCGGCTGCAGAAGGCTGCTCCAACGACCGATGATGCTGCCTTCGATGTCGAGGACGAGCATCGCCAGCTCGACGATCCGGTGCTGGGCGGAGGGATGCAGCCCCGTCGTCTCGCAGTCGACGACGACAAACTCCGGGCCCGACCTGGCTTCATTCGGCGACGCTGACTCCGTTGCGCCGGAGCCAGTTCCGAGTTGCGAAACCGTCTCGACCGCGCCGGGGACATCGAGTCGGCCGATCGCCGCGTCCATCAAGAGCAGGTCCGGGTGAAGCAACCAGTGGTGCTTCTCGGTCTCGAGGTTCTTGACGCTCCCCATCAGCTCGATGGGGTCGGGGTTGGCGCCCTCTCCGAAGGCAATGGTGAGTGCTTCCTGGAGTTCTTCGGGGGTGCAGTGAGGAGCGAGCAACGCCTGGCCTTCGGATTCGACGTGGCGACCCGCACTTCGCACCCCGAGCACAAGGGTTGAGATCACGCGATCGCCGCGCCAGGGAAAGTAGGAGGAACCACTGCCATAGGTGACGATCTGGTGTTGATCTAGGCCGAGGCCCCTAAAGGCGGCGCGGCCCTCGGCGAGGAGCTGGCGTGCGGCGCCATCGAGGAAAAGGGGCTCGCGGTCGGATCTATAGATCTCTCGCATGCGACGCCTGATCTCGTCATGGATCAGCCCGCCCCCGCCGCTGAAGCGAGGCACCTTGCCGCCCATGGCCCGCACGACGGTGATCACCCTTCGCTCATCGTCAACGCCGACCACCTTCCAGCGTCGGCCGCCGAAGATCAGGAACGACTCGTCGGTGAGCGGGGAGTAGACGGGCATCGAGCCGATCTCCCTGCCGTCGTTGACGAGGCGGTATTCCTCGGCCGTCTCGAAGGCAGAGAAGAAGCTGTAGTGATTGACGATCTTCTCGCCCATCTGGGCGAGGTGCAGATCGCCGTCGCCGGTCTGGTCGATCACCTCTCGGTCCACGAGGCAACGCAGGAGCTTGACAAAGCTGTCCCGGTCGAGATCGAAGGGTCCACTGCCGCAGAGCGCGATCCAGATCTGCGCGGCCTGGGCACCCCCGTGCTGGGCGATCACCGAGAGGATCTGTTGGATCAGCGTGGAGAGATGCAGTGCGCCATCGAGGGGCGGCTCGAACCAGCCCTCGGCGAGCGCCTCGATCAAAGCAATCGACTGCACCAGCCCCTCACGCAGCTCCTCGTGTGGGGAGGCGCCGGGCTCAAGCGGACTCTCGGACACATACATCCGCAGAATCGAGGGATCGCCGGGCTTTCGGCCGCTGCGCCCGAGGCGCTGGCGCAGTGCTGCGGCCGAGAAGGGCGGATCGATTTGGCCGACGCTGGTGACGCTACCGACGTCGATGCCGAGCTCCAGCGTCGAGGTGCAGATCGCCGTCGTCGGCCGGTGAGGATTACGGAGCAGTTCCTCGACTTCCTCGCGCAGTCCCTTGGAGAGGTTTCCGTGGTGGGGGAAGAACTCCACCGGGACCCGCCCGTCCTCGCTCTTCTTGCGCAGAAGGTCGGCGAATTCCTCGACGCTCGCGCGGGAGTTGGCGAAGACCAGGTTGTCCTGACCACGCATGTGCTTGTAGATGTGCGTGGCGATCTGTTCGCGGTCGGCGTCGACCGCATCCTCGAGTGACTCCCTGTTCGGCTCGATGCCCATATAGCCGCGTAGCTGCACCTTGAGATCGCGCGGGTTGCCGTGGGACTCGATGATCCGCACTCCCTCGCCCGCTCCGGGGCGCATGAACTCGGCCGCCACGCTCAGCTCGCCGAGCGTGGCGCTGAGGCCGATGCGCATCGGCGCGGCGCGACCAGCGAGCTCGATGCGGTGCAGGAGCGACTGCAGCTGCCGCCCGCGCTCGGTGCCGATGAAGGCGTGGAGCTCGTCGATAACCACGTAGCGCAGCGCGCCGAAGATCCGCGGGGCGCTGGTGCCGTAGTTGACAAAGATTGACTCGACCGACTCGGGGGTGATCAGGAGGATGCCGCCTGGTTCCTCTCGCACTCGGCGCTTGGCGGTCGCGCCGATGTCCCCATGCCAGCTGTTCAGTTCGAGTCCGGTGCCGTCGCAGAGCAACTCAAGCCGCTGATGCTGATCATTGATCAGGGCCTTGAGGGGGCTGATGTAAAGGGCGCCGAGCCCGACCTCGACGGGGTCAGAGCAGAGGCTGCTGGTGATCGGCAGGAAGGCTGCCTCGGTCTTACCGGCGGCGGTCGAGGCGGCGACGATCAGGTCGGATTGCCGCTCGAGGACGGGCGGGATCGAGTACTCCTGGATGTCGTGGAGCTCGCTCCATTCGTTGCGATAGACCCAGCGTTGGACGCGCCGGTCAAGCAGCTCGAAGGAGGAGCTCTCGGAACTAGATCCGGAAGGTGGCGAGCTCATCGTCGGCATCCCCGTCGCTGTCTTCACCCTCAAGCGGGAGGAGGTCCGGGTTCTGCTCACTCTCGAGTTCGACCGCGTCGATCAAGTCAGACCACTGGACCCCCGGGTTCTGGTCGATCACCATGAGCAAGTTGACGAAGGCCCGTACGCTGCTGCGCGGGGTGCGGAAGTGAGCCTCGCCGACCTTCTCAGAGCAATGGCGCATGAAGGCCTCGATTCCCTCATCGGGGATCAGGTAGGCGCTCTGCTCACCGAGCGCCTGGACGTTTCTTATGTTCTGCAGGAGGACGAAGAGGTCCTCCGGGCTGAGGTTCGGGAGGCGCAGGACCGGCCCCTTGTAGTCGACCCGGCCTTCTTGGGCGAACTGGTTCTCCGACAGCCGGCTGCGGAGTGCCTCATAGCTGTAGAGGCCCTTGCGCGGGTCCATCAGGAATTCAGGGGTCCCGCCGAGCAGGAAGCCGATCCCCTCGCTGCCGCCCAGGGTGTCGTTGACGATGCGCAGGATTTGCTCGTAATTAGAGGTGCGCGCTTGGGTGTTCGCCAGCTTGAAGAGGTTGACGAGCTCGTCGAGGAAGATGAAGAGACCGGCGTAGTCGGCGAGCCTGACGAAGCGCGCCAGTAGCTTCAGCTGGTCATACACGTTGGCGTCGGTCACGATCGTGCGCACACCGAGGTCCCGGCGGGCTTCGGTCTTGGTTGCGTATTCGCCGCGCAGCCAGCGGATCGCGGCGGCCTGCAGCGCCTCATCGCCGGTCTCGTGCCCACGGCAATAGGCCGCGATTACCTCGGCGAAGTCATAGCCGCCGACCATCTCGGTCAGCGCCCCCAAGCGCTCGCCGATCTGCTGCTCCGCGCTTATGCCCCCTGCCTTGGCGTCAGCGAGGGCGGTCGAAACGAAGCGCTCGACGACGCTCGGCAGGGCGCCGCCTTCGGGGCGCGAGCGGGTCGAGAGATTACGCATGAGCTCGGCATAGAGGGCTTTCGCCTGACCGCCGGTGGCGTGGATTCGCCGGTCAGGGGTGAGGTCGGCGTGGGCGGTGACCAGGCGCTTCTCCATCGCCACCGAGCGGATCAGCTGCAAGAAGAAAGTCTTGCCCGAGCCGTATTCGCCGATCACGAAGCGGATCGAGGATCCCTTTTCGTTGACCCGCTCGATGTCCTCGACCAGGGCGCCCACCTCGTTGACCCGGCCGACCTGGATGTGTTGCTGTCCGACCCGGGGAACGATTCCTCCACCTAGTGACTGCAGGATCGCGTCGCGCTCGCGCGGCCTGATCCTCTCCGCCTTGCTCATGCCATCAGCTCCTTTCCCACCTGCGCGTCGATATAGACCGGATCCTCTCCCTCGGCTAGGGGCTCACCGCAGCTTCCGAAGGCCGCGTCGTTCAATTGCTCGATCGCGCCGTCGAGCATCAGCTCCAGCTCGGCGGCGAGTGCCTCGAGCTCCTCGCGCGACCACGACTCCCTCTCGCAAAGCCGGTGCAGCAGCTCGCGCTCTGCGGAGGGGACTGCCGCTCCCTCTGCCGGTGCTGCGGGCTCGGGGGCCACGTTCTCCTCGGGCTCCTCGAATATCCCCGCCAGCATCGTCGAGACCAGCGCCGTTTCCTCGACCTTTCTGTCGATCGCGGCGCGATCGAGGCCGCGCGGTTTCCGCCCACCGGGGGTTGCGGTCCCGCTGTCACCGTCGCTTGGGCCGGCATCGCCGATCAGCACCGGCTCTTCCCCGGGGTCGGCCGAGCCGGCGCTGTGGAGCTCTGAATAGACGCTCTTTGGGTCGAGCCCGAGGAGATCGAAGATCTTGCCGAGGATCTTCACCTCCTCGGGGGAGATCTCTCCGTCGGCCGCCGCCAGGGCGACGAGACTACGAGCAAGGCCTTCGCGCTGCCCGGCGCCGAGCTGCTCGAGCTTTTTCCGCATTCCGTTGAATTTCGGTTTTGACCGGGTCAGCCAGGCCGCGTGAGCTCTGAGCCTTGCCCGCTCGCCGGGGTAGAGCTCCTCGACGCCGTGGATGTGGGTGTCCAGAAGCTCCTCCTCCTCGGCGCTGATCGTCCCGTCCGCCGTGGCCACGGTGCTCAGCAGGTGCAGGAGCAGGCTGGCGACCGCGTAGGCGGGAGAGGGAGAGCGGGGATCGCCATCGTTTGACTCGAAGAGGACGGCGTGGGCGCCGGGGCGCGGCGAGGGTCCGCCGAAGCGTTGGTCGGGCTCGATCGCATAGCCCAGCGATTCGACCAGCTGATTGACCATCACCGCTTCTTTTTTCGGCAGCTTCTCAGCGCCGGGGGACCAGAGTTCGATCAGCTCGCCCTGGTCAAAGAACCAGGGCTTCTCGTCGGCGGTGATGCGCAGCAGTATTGATCGCAGGGAGTCAAGCTCGGGGGACTCGACGCCGGCGATCAGTGGCGCTGGGAGAAGAGCGACTCCTTTGAAGCTGCCCCGGCCCTCGGGGTTTCGGCCCAGCCAGCGGCTATAGGGGTCGAGCTCCGTGCAGCAGCTGCGCCCGAGCTCGCGCAGCGGCTCGACCAGCTTGTCCGCCTCGGTCACGTCGGGCACCTTGGTCTTCTCGTGGACTGGCTGGATCCCTTGGCTGCTGGGTGAGTAGGAGAGCTCCAGGTTCTTTCCGCTGGGAAGGGTGAGGCCATCTCCGAAGCTTTCCTCGTAGCGGGTGCAGAAGAGCGAGGCGAACTCCTCAGGGCAGCGGGTCGCCGGGGTTCGTAGGTAGGCCTCGGGGCTGGTCTGGATCCAGCTCAGAGCGAGCTCGGTCGGCAGTGGTTGTCGGGCGGCTGCCAGCTCGCCGATCATCAGCTTCAGGGTTGGCGGTACCTCCCAACCGGCCCGCTCGCTGGGTGGCTCAACCCGGCGAGCGTCGCGCAACAGATCCTGGGCTTCGAGGAAGGAAAGTAGGTGCTTGGAGTGGGTCGCGAATCCGGAGTGCTCAGACTCCTCATTGGCTTCGGAGACGAGGCGCTCGAGCTCGACGATCAGATGCCGGCGCTCGCCCTTGGCGCGGTGGTCATAGCCGGGGTCGGCGAGCAGGCGCCGCTCGAGGCCGTAGTAATAGATAAACAGGTAAGTGTCGGACGTTTCGGTTGCCTTGCGGGTACTAGCCAGCCAGTCGAGGTAGCCTCCTCGTTGCCCCTCATCGAGGGCTTCGTAAGAAGGCCAGTAGAACTTTTCCGGGCCGCTCGTCCCGATTGGGGTTCCCACCTTCAGCCCTGGGTCGATTAGCGAGGGCTCACGGATGTAGGTGTTGTCGGCGCCGCGCAGACCCGAGCCCACATAGACACCGCCATCTATCTGCCTGCCGGCAACCTCGATCCGCTCGCCCAGGGGGTGCCAGCATTCAGCAGCATTCTGCTGCGGTCTGTGGTCGGCAGGGTCCTCGAAAAAGTACTCGTCGGGGTCCACCGGTATCGAGAAGTGGGAAGTCTCGTGGCCGATGGTGACGGTGAACTCGAGCGCCGGTTCGGGCTCTGGCTGCGGCGTTCCGCCACCGAGTAAACGATCTAAAAGCCCCATCTCAACTCGCCTCCCTAGATGTCGTCTCCTGCGCCAGACCCATCGAGTCCAACAGGCATAGGGCGTTGACCAGCCGCATCTGCTCGACCGTACGGCATTCGATCCGCAGCAGGTCGGGGCTGGCGACCAGGACTGCCATGCACTGGGCGCGTGAGACGGCAACGTTCAAACGGTTTCGGGAGTAGAGGAACTCCACGTTGCGTGGAATCTCCGCCCCCGAGGAGGTCGCCATCGAGAAGAAGACGACCGCTGCCTCCTGGCCCTGGAACTTGTCCACGGTTCCAACCGGGACCCGGCGAAGCCCTCGTTCGTCGAGCTCTTTACGCAGGCAGCGCACCTGCGCGTTGTAGGGGGTGACGACCATGAAGCCCTCCTGTTCCAGTGAGCTCGTCTCACCCCGTCGATCAGTGAGCTCGGCGCCAAGCAGCTCCTCGATCTCGCAGGCGATCACCTCCGCCTCCTCACGCGATTCGCGTGCGTTGCCTTCGTGCTCGACAGCGATCGAGCGCACCCCGGTGCCGTTCAGGCGCCCTTCGGATCGCAGACCCTGCGTCTCGCAGAAGGGCTCCCAGCCGAGGCGGTCTTCATAGACGGCCTTGGAGACGAACTCACAGACGTCAGGGTGCATCCTCCGGGTCTGCTCGAGGAAGATCCCGCGCTCGGGCCTGATCGTTCCCTGCTCTCCAAGCAGGTGCTCAAGAACCGAGGCGCCGCTGCCTGGAGGGTGGGTTCCCTGGCTGACTTGAGCGAGTTGCATCGGGTCGCCGAGGAGGATCAGGTTGCGGGCGGCCACCGACATCGCGATCGCGTCTGCCAGGGAGATCTGCCCGGCCTCGTCGATCACCAGGTAGTCGACCGAGGCGCGCATCCCCTCCCGGCACCAGAGCCAGGCGGTCCCGGCGATCAGGTTTAGATCGGGCTGGTTCTCGAAGTCGGCGTTCTTCTTCGAGTTGCCGATCAGTGCTGCCTCGAAGTCGACGCCCTCTCGGTGGAACTCCTGCTCGGGGCCCGAGGAGCGCTTCAGGCCTCTGATCGGGGCCGCACTTCCCCTCCGCATGCCTTTCGACCTCGGTGAGCAGGTTGTTGATCGCTTTGTGACTACTGGCGGCGACGCCCACGGTCTTGCCGGCGGCGATCAGATCGATGATCACTTGGGCGCCGGTGTAGGTCTTCCCCGAGCCCGGCGGGCCCTGCACGAAGAGGTAGCTGTCTTCGAGCCCGGAGGCCACCTCCTTGATCTGCTCGAGTTCGGCTCGCTCGCCCTGTAGCCTCCCGCCCGGCGGCACCGCTTTGGTTCGGGGCAAGGCGCGGCAAAGAACGTCGCGGCCTGCAGTAAACCCCTCCATCTGCTCGAGACCGTCTGCGGGGATCCCACGGGCGAACGTTCTCAGTGCCTCGCGTTGGGCGTCGGTGCCGTAGGGGCCGCTGGGGATCAATGCCGTGGGCAGCTCCACGAGGCGATCGTTGGCGAGCTTCAGGGTCAGGGTTCCCTGCGAGTTGTCGAGCGCGGTGACCTCGACCGATTTCGGCTTCTGGTCGGACTCGCCGGTCTTGGGATCGATGCCGCAGCTGTGGGGGTCGGGGAAGCGGCCGATGCCGATCTTGTGCTCCTGGGCCGGAAAGTTGAAGCGCTGCAAACTCGAGCGTGCTGGAGGCGCCAGCGGCTCTGGGTCGCCGACTGGCACGAGCCCGGCGAGCGCCTCTCTGTCGGACTCGAGCAACTCTGAGTCGGGGCGCTCGAGTCGGTCGAAGTACTCCCAGTAGGCGGGCTTTGCCGCGCGGCGATGGTAGTCGAGCAGTTGAGCCAAGAGCCAGGTCGCGCCCTGCTCCGAGGAGCGCTCGAGCGGGTCCTCCGGAACCCCTTTGAGCAGGGTCTCCTGCAGAGCTAGCGTTTCGGCCAGGGCCGCTGACTTCTCCTCGTAGGGTTCGGTCGGCATGCCCCGTGCTCGCCAGGGAATTTGCACGTCGAACTCGGCCTCGCAGGCTTCGCGCTGCGCCAGCAGCCAGTCGCGCAGCCGCAAGGTTGAGTCGCAATCCTCGCGGTTGTAGTCCTCGATGGCTTGCAGCAGGTCCGACTCTCCGCTCTCCCGCCATTTCTCGAACATCAGCACCGAGTCGCCGGCCTGCTTCACCTCGGCCTCGCGTCCCTGGTCATAGAAGTTCTCGACCTCCTTAAGTGAGTAGCTCGGCCGCGAGATCTGCATCGATTGGGTAACGACTCGGTAGAGGTCGACCAGGACCCGCTCCCTGAAGAGGTCGTCGATCTCCTCCTCGCGCGTTGCGTAGCGGCCCATCAGCCTGCCGAGTGCGGTTCGCTCATATGAGGCGTAGTGGTAGATGTGCAGGTCGGGATAGAGCTCGCGCCTCGCGTAGACGAAATCGACGAACTCCTCCAGGGCGTGCTTCTCCTCGGTGTGGTCGAGGCCCCAGAAGGCGCGGAAGGCGAGCGCGCCATCCTCGAGATAGCTGACGCCCCACAGATACTCGAGGCCCTCGTCATAGAAGGGGTCGCCCTCGATATCGAAGAAGAGATCACCTTCGCTTGGCTCCGGCAGCAGCCCGAAGCCGCGCGGACCTTCCTTGCCGGAGACGGCTGGCTCGAGCAAGACCAGGGATAGATCCCCGTTGTGACGCTCTTCCACTTGCAGCGCTGCCTGGGAGCGAAACCGCTCGAAGCTTGACTCGGACATCCCCTGAGGGCGCCGGTCGGGCTCAGTACTCGCGAGGTCGGCGACGGTGGCGATTCCCTCGCCTTCGAACTTGATCGTCTGGGCGCGACCCAGGTTGGCGACCTGGCTCAGGTGGTCGTCGGCGATGCGACGCTCTTCACATGGTTGGGCCCACTCACACACCTCACAGTGCTCGGCCGGGAGCGGATAGGTCTCACCGTTCCTCGACTCCATCGCCGCCAGGAAGCCTGCCTTCAAACGTCGGTAGTAACTGTGGAACTCGTCGAAGCGAAGCGAATGACGGCTGCGGTCGCCGAGGATCAGGTCCAGCTGCTGTGGCGGCCCTCCTTGAACCTCATCGATCAACTCCGCGTAGGAGCAGAGCTGGATAACGAAGTACGGCTTCACGGATCGGGCGTACTTCGTGTCGAGCGGCTGATAGGACCAGTCCCCGAGCTCCGAGGGCTCGTCTACCCGTGTCAAGAAGTCGGCATAGCCCATCCATAGACCGTTGAGGAAGGCAGCTTGGTAGATCATCGGGGCGCCAGCACGCATCGCCGCGGCAGTCGCTGCCACAGCTGCCCTGAGCCCCTCCTCGCTGGCGTCGGTCTCGATGCTGACTAGCTCGTCCCCGTACTCCGCCCGCATCAGCTCCATGTAGCGGCTCTCATGTTCGAGACCTCTCTCAACGGCTAGGTCGACAGTGCTCGCGGGACGCGCTGGCGGCGACGGGATCCGGTCTTCGAGCCGATGTAGCTGGAGCTGCGTGAGGTGCGGACAGGCGAGAAAGTTCGTCAGGTCCGTCGCTGAATAGATCCGGCTTCCCCCGACCAGACGCAACAGTCGTCTCCTCCGCTCATGAAAGCGCCCGTTTGGCTCGGACACTTCGACCACTTAACAGGCCGGCAGCATACCCGTGAAGTTCCTAAAGCGGATAGGAGAACGAGCCGGAATACCCGAATCTCCGCGCGCCACTTGGGCTCGGGTGAGAATGGGAGTCGCCTCGACGACCGGTGGTGTTGCTGCCATGTACGCGGGTCTTTTAAGCGCATGGTGGCCAGACCCTTCAAAGGGTTAAGTCAGGCTGCGGCATCTATTTCAGCGATGAACTCGCCGACCAGGGCAGCAGCCTCCTCGACGTCACCGACCGGGAAGCCCTCTTCTGCGGCCAGCCGAGCATAGGTCTCAGCCCAGCTTCGGTAGACGGTCAGACTGCGGTGGCCAGGCCTGCTTCTGGCGGTTGTCGAAGATTGCTGTGCAGGCCTCGCGGACCCTGCATAGATCCTCGGGTGCCAGCAGGTCCCGGGCCAGCAGCAGGTCCATTAGGTCATGCACCCGCGCGTTCTCCTCACCCCCGAAGGCCTCGGTGCAGGCGTGGAGCTTCTGCGCGATCAGGTAGGGGAGCCCGACCACGCTGATCTGCCCGGGCGCCCGCAACCCGAATTGGCCAATGTCGAAGGGATCGACCTGATCGACGTCGAGGACAGATCCGACCTCGACCGGTGCCACCTCGAACTGAACCTTGCCCCAGCGCCGCCCTTTGAAGTCGATGATGATGTTGACGCGGAAGGACTTCGTGTCGCGGATCGCCTCGGGCTCCTCGCGCGAGAAGGAGAACTCCTCGATGTCGGCGGCGAGGGCGTCGTCGAGTGCCGCCAGCCAGCCCTCGAATGCGCCTCGAAAGACCGCGTCGAAATCTTTGGTGGTGCGGGCTCGCAGTCCGAGGCGGAGCTCCATCGAGACCCCTCCCTTGACTGCGAAGAGCGGTTTTCCCTCGCCGTCGAGCGAGTGTTCGAGCGGCAGCGCGACCAGCATGAAGGAGACCGCCCGCCGTACTCGCGACTCGGCCATCTGCTGCTGATCGGCGTATTCGCGGATCCAGCCCTGCAGGACCCGCATGCTGTGGGGCCGCTTTTGCTTGGGGAAGCCGCTCATGGCGCTGCCCGGCTCGCGAGCCGCCGCCGCATGCGCGCGAGGTGGGCGCCCCGCAGCAGGCCTCGGCGGCGGGCACTGTCGATCGCCTGGCGCAGCAGGTCGGTACGAAGCCCAGATTCGATGCCGTCGATAATTGCCCGCTGGGGGGTGACGACCGGAATTCCTTCGTAGCGGGTCTTCTCGTCCTCATCCAAGTCGCGTTGATGGAGGGCGTAGAGCTTGGGCACCGGCTTTTGCAGCCGGTAGGCAGTTGGGATGGTGATGTGGATCTGCACCGGGTTGACGTCGCAGAGTTCGTGCAGGTCGAGCGCGGTGTCGTGGGAGAGCACGCCCCGGCGATCTGCCCACATCGTTGCCTGGGCCAACTGCCCCAGTTGGGGTCTGGAGTCGAGCAGGGGGAAGCGGTAGAGGCCCCTGGCCACGCGCTCGATCGTGCCGCGGCGCTCCATGTCGACGAGCCGGTGAGGATCGATGCCGGCCTCGCGGGCATCGGCGGCGGCGAGGAGGCCCTCCTGTTCGGCGGCAATCAGGGCAAGCTTGTCGTAGTTTCTGCCTGGCATCTCTTGAAAGAGTTGCGTTTTGCAACTAATTAAGCAGCGTCAGCGTAGCAGATGCTCTGCTCAAAACGTTGCTTTTTGCAACTATCTAAGTAAGAGATACCTAACTGATTCGGAGCTTTGTTGCTCACGCCGCGTGGACGGCGACGCTGACGCGGTGGACGGTCGGGATGGGGAGGCCGTCCTCATGCATCATTTCGAGGTAGGCCTCGATGGCCTCCTTGGCCATCTCGGTGGCTTCCTCGATCGTCTTGCCCTGGGTGGCGACGCTTGGCAGCTCGGGCACGAAGACGCTGAAGCCACCTTCGGGCTCCGATTGCAGCACGATCTCGTACTTGCGCTCGATGCTCATGCCCTGAAGCTAGCGCGGCCATAGCTCTGCTGCCGGCCAAATGCAAGCCGGAATATCCCGTAATCGCCGCTAATCCCCGCGCATCTACGCGATTTCAGCCACTCGTGCCAGTAATGGAGCGCTTTTCAGGGGGCGGTTCGAGCGGTCCTGAAAAAGCGAACCCGCCGACGTGCAGGGGTTCTGGCGATGGAGCTAGGCGGATTCGAACCGCCGACCTCCTGGGTGCGATCCAGGCGCTCTGCCAGCTGAGCTATAGCCCCTCGGCGCGGTTGGGAAGATGCTCCCATTGCCTCGCAAGCGCAAGGATAACCGCATAGTCTTTGGCAGCCTGCCGGAATCGCAATGAGCATCCTCGACGACGCAATCCGAGAGCACCTGGAGCTGAAGCGCGCGCATGGCGCGGACGATGCCGAGTTGAAAAAGCTGGAGGACGAGGCTTTTGGGCCTCCGGAGCGGCCCGATCAGGCCGATCCGTTCGCAGAGGCGCCGACCGAGTTTCTGGTTGCCCCGGAGACCGGGGCGGCCGATCAGGCGGACGAGGAGGGTGGCAGGCGCATCCCCAACATCGCCGATCTGCAGGAGCCGCCCGAGGCGCCGAAGTCGCAGGAGGCCGAGTCCGACGAGGCGCCCGACGAGCCCGACGAGGGTCCCGCCGAGGAGGAGCACCCGGCGATGGAGCATGAGGCGATCGTCGAGCCCGGTCACTCGACCGAAGAGCGGCATGCGATCGCTTCGCAGCCGACGGAAATCTTCGACGTCGAGGGTCAGTTCGAGGAGGCCCCGGCCGAGGTCGAGGCGCCCGCCGACGAGGAGCTGATCGATGCCGAGCAGGGCGAGCCGCGCCTCGCCCCTCCAGCAGACGAGGAGCCGGCCGACGAATTCGACGAGTTCTTCAGCGAGCAGCGGCTCTCCGACGAGCTGAACCAGGCGCTCGAGGCGCCGCTGCCGGACGAGCCGGGCCTCGTTCCCGCCGAGGACTCCGCCGCCTTCGCCGACCCCGCCGAGGAGACGGTCGACGAGCAGGCCGAGCTCGGCGCCGAGGACCGGCACGCCGAGCCTGGCGAGCGCGCCGAGCGCGACTCGACCAGCGAGTTCCTCCTCCCCGAGTCGCGCGAAGAGAGCGAGCCAGCCGAGGAGCCCGCCCCGCCGGCCGCCGCTCCCCCCGACCACGAGGACGTGCTCGAGGACACTCCGGAGTTCCTCGAGGAGTCCCCCGAGGACGACGACCTCTGGTTCGAGCAGAAGCCGCCGAAGGACATCGACTTCGGCGATTAGTCCGGCCGGCCACGGCCGCTCGGTAGGTTGCCGGGATGCCTGGCGACCTCGCCATCGAAGCCCAGGGGCTCTGCAAGTCCTACGGCGACGTGCGGGCGCTGGAGAGCGTCGACCTGCAGGCGTCGCCAGGCACGGTGCTCGGCCTGCTCGGCCCCAACGGCGCCGGCAAGACGACCGCGGTTCGGATCCTCACCACGCTGCTCCCGCCCGACGGCGGCAGCGCCCGCGTCGCCGGCCTCGACGTCGTGCGCGAGGCGCCGAAGCTGCGGACGCGGATCGGGCTCGCCGGCCAGTACGCCGCCGTCGACGAGAACCTGACCGGGGCCGAGAACCTGGAGATGGTCGGCCGCCTCTACCACCTGCCGAAGGGCGAGCCGCGCGCCCGCGCCGCCGATCTGCTGGAGCGCTTCGACCTCAGCGAGGCCGCCGACCGCCTCGTCCGCACCTACTCGGGCGGGATGCGCCGCCGGCTCGACCTCGCCGCCGCCCTGGTCGCATATCCGCCGATCCTCTTCCTCGACGAGCCGACCACCGGCCTGGACCCGCGCAGCCGCATCGGCCTCTGGGAGACGATCGAAGGGCGCGTGGCCGAGGGCACGACGGTGCTGCTCACGACGCAGTACCTCGACGAGGCCGACCGCCTGGCCGACCGGATCTCGGTCATCGACCGCGGTCGCGTCATCGCCGAGGGCAGCTCCGACGAGCTCAAGGACCAGGTCGGCGGCGAGTGGCTGGACATCACCCTGGAGTCGCAGGCCGATGCCGAGATCGCGGCGGCCGCGCTGGAGTCGGTTGCGGCGGAGCGCCCCGCCATGGCCGACGGCGCGCTGCGGATGCCGATCCGCCAGCGCCAGGGCGCGATCGCCGAGGCGGTGCGCCGGCTCAACGAGGTCGGGATCGGGATCGACGACGTGGCGATGCGGCGGCCGACCCTCGACGACGTCTTCCTCACCCTCACCGGCCACGCCGCCGAGCGGGACGACGAGGGAGCGGGGGAGGAGGAGCGATGAGCGCCTTCCGCTACGCCCTCTCCGACACGCTGGTGCTGGCCCGGCGCAGCCTCCTGCGGATCCCCCGCGCGCCCGACCTGCTGCTCTCCTTCACCGTGCAGCCGATCATGTTCGTGCTGCTCTTCGCCTACGTCTTCGGCGGCGCGATCGACACCCCCGGCTACAGCTACATCGACTTCCTGATGCCGGGGATCATCGTCCAGACGATGTCCTTCGGCGGCTTCGTCACCGCCCTCGGCCTGTCCGAGGACCTGCGCAAGGGCCTGGTCGACCGCTTCCGCTCGCTGCCGATGTCGCGCGGCGCCGTGCTCGCTGGCCGTACCCTCGCCGACGTCGTCACCAACACCGTCTCGATCGCGATCATGCTCGGCGTCGGCGTCATCGCCGGCTTCGACTTCGACGCCCCGCTCGCCCAGATCCTCGCCGGCATCCTGCTCCTGCTCCTCTTCGGCTACGCCTTCTCCTGGGTCTTCGCCTTCGTCGGCCTCACCTCGTCCTCGCCGGAGGCGGCCCAGTCGCTCGGCTTCATCGTCATCTTCCCGCTCACCTTCGTCTCCTCCGCCTTCGTCCCGGTCGAGTCGATGCCCGCCGCCCTCCAGGCCTTCGCCGAAGTCAATCCCTTCACGGTCACCGTCGACGCCATGCGCGCCCTCTTCCTCGACGCTCCCGCCGGCAACAACGTCTGGGGCGCCGTCGCCTGGTCGCTCGGCATCGCCGCCGTCTTCGCGGCGCTCTCGGTGAACAGGTACAAACGCGCCGTCGTGCGTTGAGCCGGCGGGCCGCGCAATTGCGCCTAGACTTTTCGAGACGGGGCCATAGCTCAGTTGGCAGAGCGCGTGCTTTGCAAGCACGAGGTCGCCGGTTCGATCCCGGCTGGCTCCATTCTCAGACTCGCTAAGAGGCGACCAGCTCCTCGGTCCGGCGTCCCTCGGGCAGGTTCTGGTCGGCGTGGTAGCTGCTGCGGACCAGGGGGCCGGCGGCGACCGACTCGAAGCCGAGGTCGTAGGCGGCCTGCTCCAGCGCCGCGAACTCGTCCGGGTGCCAGTAGCGGGTGACCGGCAGGTGGTTCTCGGTCGGGCGCAGGTACTGGCCGACGGTGAGGACCTGGACGCGGTGCTCGCGGAGGATGCCGAAGGCCTCGACCATCTCCTCGAAGCTCTCGCCGAGCCCGACCATCAGGCCGGACTTGGTGACGACCTCGGGTCCGCCCATCTCCTTCGCCATCCGCAGCACGCGGGCGGAGCGCAGGAACTGGGAGCCGCGGCGCGCCATCGGGTACAGCCGCGGCACCGTCTCGACGTTGTGGTTGAAGACGTCGGGCTTCTCGTGGATGACCTTGGCCAGCGGCATCTCCTGGCCGCGGAAGTCGGGGGTGAGGACCTCGACCTTGCAGCCGGGGGCCTGCATGCGGATCGAGCGGATGACGCCGACGAAGGCGCTGGCCCCGTAGTCGGGCAGGTCGTCGCGGTCGACCGAGGTGACGACGGCGTGGCGCAGGCCCATCTGCTTCACCTGGTTGGCGACGCGCGCCGGCTCCAGCGGGTCGTTCCAGGTCGGCTTGCCCGTCTGCACGTTGCAGAAGCCGCAGCGGCGGGTGCAGACGTCGCCGAGGATCATGAAGGTCGCGGTGCCGCGCTCCCAGCACTCGCCGACGTTGGGGCAGTTGGCCTCCTCGCAGACGGTGTGCAGGTTGTCGGCGCCGATCGTCGCCTTCAGCCGCCGGTAGTTGGGCCCGCCCGGCGCCGGCACTTTCAGCCACGGCGGCTTGCGGGCGCGCTTGAAGGGGACGGTGCCGTCGGCCGCGGCGGCGGTCCCGCCGGGCTTGGCGCGGGAGCGGGTGACGTGGACGCGCTCGACGGTCCCCGCCTCGCCGTCCCCGCTGCGCTGCTCGCGCTCGACGCCCCCCGGCTCGTCGCCGCTGCGCTGCTCGCTCCGAGGCTCACGCTCTGAGCGTAGCGGCCGGCAGGTCCAGGCCCAGGTCGGCGGGATCGGTGGCCACCGGCGAGCGCTCGTAGACCTCGCCGAAGCGCGCCACGACCGTGTCGGCGAAGGCGCCGAGGTCCTGCTCGGCGCCGAGCTCGCGCGAGAGCGAGGTCATCGCCACCCCCTCGATCCCGCAGGGCACGATCCACTCGAACGGCTGCAGATCGTTGCTGACGTTGACCGCCAGCCCGTGCGTGGTCACCCCCCGGCTCACATGCACCCCGATCGACCCGATCTTGCGCGCCTCCGGGGCCGATGGGCCGAACGTCCGCCATTTGGACGTTTGAGGCCCATCGGCCGGGGGTTGGGTGGGTCCAGACGCCGGTCAGGCCCTCGATGGTGCTGGCTTCGACGCCGTGCGCGGCCAGCGCCTCGATCGTCACCTGCTCCAGGCGGCGCACGTACTCGTGGACGTCGTCGCCGTAGGGGCGCAGGGAGACGATCGGGTAGGCGACCAGCTGGCCGGGGCCGTGGTAGGTGACGCGGCCGCCGCGGTCGGTGTCGCGCACCTCGATCCCCTGCGCTTCGTACCACTCGGCGCCCATCGGCAGCTCCTCCGGGGTCGAGCGGCGGCCGCGGGTGTAGACGGGCGGGTGCTCGAGCAGCAGCAGGACGTCCGGAATCTCGCCGCGCTGCCGCTGCCCCTCCAGGCGTCGCTGCGCCTCGCGCGCCTCGCTCGTAGGGCACGATTCCGCAGCGGACAACCAGGATCTCGGCGCTCACCCTTGAAATCCTCGCAGGACGCGTCCGTATCCTTGAGTTCCCTCCCCGATGGTTCAGTCAAAGCCACTCCTGCCCGAATGGCTCCCCGCCGTCGCGCTCAGCTCCGCGCTGGCGGCGCTGATGCTCGTCTGGAGCCCGCCGGTCGGCGACCTCGCGGCGCAGGTCTTCCGCACCGAGCTGTTCGAGCAGGCGGGCCTGGCGATCTGGAACGGCAGCTGGTACGGCGGCCACTACACCCTCACCTACAGCGTCCTCTTCCCGCCGCTGGCGGCGCTGCTGGGCCCGCAGCTGGTCGGCGGGCTCGCCGTCGTCGCCTCCGCCTACCTCTTCGACCGCCTCGTCCGCGATCGCTGGGGCGCCGAGGCGCGCTGGGCGACCCTTTGGTTCGCCGCCGGCGTGGTGACGCTGCTCGCCGACGGCCAGCTCACCTTTGCGCTGGGAGTCGCCTTCGGCCTCGCTTCGCTGCGCTGCCTGCAGACCGGCCGCGCCGCGCTCGCCGTCGCCACCGCCGCGGCCTGCGCGCTCGCCAGCCCCGTCGCCGGGGCCTTCCTCGCCGGCGTCGTCATCGCCGGGGTGGCGGAACCCGGCCGCCGCGCCGGCCGCGCCGCGCTCGCGGTCGCCGGCCTCGCGCTCGTCCTCACCGTCGTCCCCAACCTCGCTTTCCCCGAACCGGGCCAGTTCCCCTTCGAGTTCTCCTCCTATATCGCGATCCCGCTCTGGTGCGGCGGCGCCCTGCTCGTCATCCGCGGCCTGCCCGAGGAGCGGCAGCTGCGCCGCGTCCTGCTCGGCTACCTGCTGGTCGCGACGGCGATCTGGCTGGCGCCGAACGCGATGGGCGGCAACGCGGTCCGCCTCGGCGCCCTCTTCGGCGGCCCGGTGCTGGCCGCGGTGGTGCTGACCCGCCGCCCGCCCGTCGCCACCTGGTTCCTCGTCCTGGCCCTGGCCGGCGGCCTCTACTGGCAGCTGACCGCGAGCGTCACCCAGATCGCCCGCAGCGTCGGCGACCCCTCGACCAAGGCCGAGTACTTCCAGCCGGCGGCAGAGTGGCTGCGCGCCCACGGCGGCGAGGGGGCCCGGATCGAGGCGCCGCCGACCGCCAACCACTGGGAGTCCGCCTACCTGGCGCCGAAGTTCGAGCTCGCCCGCGGCTGGCTGCGCCAGCTCGACACGACCCGTGACGACGTCTTCTACGACGGCAAGCTCACCCACGCCAGGTACAGCGCTTGGCTGCGCCGCAACGCGATCTCCTTCGTCGCCCTCCCGGACGCGCCGCTCGACTACTCCTCGGTGGCGGAGCGACGGCTGGTCCTCTCGGCGCCGTCCTACCTCGACCTGCGCCACCGCTCCGAGCACTGGCGGATCTACGCCGTGCGCGGGGCCAAGCCGCTGGTCGCGCCGCTCGGCGTGGGGCGGGCGGAGACGCTGTGGGTCGGCCGCCAGGGCTTCGCTCTCGACGTCGCCGCCCCCGGCGAGTTCCTCGTCCGCGTCAACTTCACCCCCTACTGGTCGATCGCCCGCGGCAGCGGCTGCCTCCTCCGCCACGGCGACTGGACCGTCGCCCGCGCCTCCCGCCCCGGCGTCTTCCGCGTCGCCGCCGACTTCTCCGTCGGCCGCGCCTGGAACGCGTTCACCGGCGCGAAGAAGACCTGCTGAGCCGCCTCAGTTCTTCCGGTCCCCAGCTTCCGGGCGCGCGCCGTGGTCGGGGTCGAGGGCGATGATGGTGCAGGACGTTCCTGGGTCGGCGCCTTTGGCGAGTTCCCGGCACGACTGGTTGGTGGCGCCGGTATAGGCCTTGATGACCACATTGGTGTATTCGCCACCGGGCGGAATCGACAGGCTCAGCTCCTGGTCGACGTCGCCGTCGGGATCGGGCCCCATGTAGGCCCGCTCGAGGGGAAGGCTGCCGTCCTTCAGGAACGGATGCACGCTGTCGACCGAGTGCCCGGGGCGAACGGTGGCGAGGTCCACCTTGACCGCGAGCCGGTGATCGGTCCTCAGGTTCGAGGCGGTGACACGGGCGGTGAGCTTCGTTTCGGCGTCGTTGAGGGTCGCGGCGATCTGGGGCCGCGACTCCTGGCCAGCGTTGCTGAAGACGAGGCCGAGCGCGAGGGCGAAGCCGAAGGCGGTGCAGAGGGAGGCGGCGAAGAAGAGCCAACGCGCCCGTCGTTTGCCCTTCCGGCTCTCGCCCTCGCCGGAGAGGAAGTTGGCGATCGTCAGCATCGTGCCGGCGAGCAGCACCAGCGTGATCGCCAGCCACAGCAGGCCGGGCTCGTCGCGCTGGATGCGGCCGATCGAGTCCGTCGCTTTGAACAGGCCGAGGGTCGCGGCGAGCGGCGCCACCAAGGCGAACACCCCGGCGAGATCGAGCCGGTTGGCGGTGGGCGAGGTCACCGCGCCGACGAGCTGCTCCGCTTTCGACTCGCCCTCTGCCACGGCGCGAGCCCCCTCAGCTCTTCGTGAAAGCGGGGTTAGGCATAGGTCGCGAGCCGCACCCGCTCGAAGGAGAGGACGTCGTTCGACGCCCGCCCTTCCGTCCTCGCCACCACCGTCACCTTGGCCGCGTCGACCTTTCGCTCGAGCAGCTGCTTGACGGAATCGGTGACGGTGAGAATCCGCAGCGCCGGCGCCAGCTGGTGAGCGGGGCGGAGGTCGAACGGGTCGTCGGCGGCCGGTATGTCGCAGTGGCCGACGTCGCCGAAGCAGCCGCCGTGGCCGAAGATGTGGAAGGTCCCGACGTAGGCGCGGTGCGAGGAGTCCGCATCGGCGCCGACGCCGCGCGGGTCCATGAAGACCCGGGCTTCGAAGGAGAGGCCGGAGTGGTCGAGGCCGTAGAAGATCAGGTCGGCGCGCTCGAACGGCCGGTCGCGCGGCGGCAGCTCGATCGGGTCGGTGGTGAATTTCTCAGCCACCGCCGGGTCCTTTCGCGGCGGCGGTGGAGGCCGCGTAGTCGTAACCGAGCTGGGTCACGTCCAGGGTGTCTCGCACCGTCATCGGGAACGGGGCCAGCGCCCGGCCGAGCAGCGAGGGCGGCACGCCGGCGCCCGGGTGGCGCAGCTGCCAGAGGTACCAGAGGCGGTCGATCATGCAGTGGTGCGCCCAGAAGATCGGGTCGTAGGCGGAGTTGGCGATGCTGTTCATCGTTCCGCCCGTCCAGCCGTGAATCCCGTCGTGGAGATCCTCGAGCTGGGTCTGAAAGGTGAAGAAATCGGGGTTTGCGAGGACCGCTTCGACCTGGGGGGCGGAGGGGAGCTGGTCCGGGGATCCCGGGGCCCGGGTCGTGCGGGTCTCGCTGGAGGCGGTGCGCCCGGACGGCTGGATCGGCGAGTCGAAGAGCGGGTTTTTCCTACCGTCCGCTTTGCGTTTGGCGTACGGGCCGGGGATGCCCTCGGCATGGTTGGTCCAGTCCCACCAGGGGAGGGTGACGCCGGGCACGCGGTCCTGGAGCGTCTTCTCGAAGAAGTAGAGGTAGGCGCGATGCCAGGGCAGGAAGAGCTCGCCGGTGGTGGACGCAGGAGATCGGCAGCGGCAGCCCGTGGATGCCCGCCCAGTATTGATAGCCGCGATCGTCGCCGATTTTCTGCGCCGCCGCGATCGCCTCGCGGAAGTTGGCGCGCTGGCCGGCGGTCATGCGCCGGGCGCTGCGGCGATGGCGGAGCGCCTGCGGCGCGAGCGTCGCCGCGGCGGGAGGGGAGGCGCCGCTCACCGCAGCCTCCTCGCCGCGCCGGCATCGCGCTGCCTCCGCGCCCGCCGCCGCTCCGCCCGCCGCCGCCACTTCAACCCGGCGATGCCGCCGGTGGCCGCAGCGATCGGCGCCAGGCTCAACGCCGTCTCCTCGACCGGTATTCCCACGATGTGCGCCAGCATTGAACGCACCCTCTCAGACGATTCCTGACTACACAAGCGTTTTCAAATAGGAGCGCGCCTAGAGGGCCAGCGAGAGGGGCTCTTCGAGCAGGGTGCGCACCCGGGCGAGGAACTCGGCGGCGGGGGCGCCGTAGAGGATGCGGTGGTCGCAGGCGAGGGTGACGTAGAGGACGTGGGCGCTGGCGAGCTCGCCGTCGCGGACGACCGGGCGCTCCTTGATCGCGCCGACGGCGAGGATCGCCGCCTGCGGGGTGTTGATCACGGCGCTGAAGTTGTCGATCCCGTACATCCCCAGGTTGGACACGGTGAAGGTGCCGCCCGAGAGCTCCGGCGGCGTGACCTGGCCGTCGCGGACCTTCTGCGCCAGCGCCCGCGACTCGGCGGCGATCTGGCGCAGGCCCTTGCGGTCGGCGTCGAAGACGGTGGGGACGACGAGCGAGTTTTCGGCGGCGACGGCGACGCCGACGTTGACCCGCGAGTAGAGCTCGAAGCGCCCGTCGCGGTAGGCCCCGTTGGCCCGCGGGTGCTCGCGCAGCGCCAGCGCGCAGGCCTTGACGATCATGTCGTTGAACGACGGCACGACCTCGCCCTCGCCGGCCGCCGCCTTCAGGCGCGTCCGCGCCTCGACCGCCCGGCTCATGTCGATCTCCGCCTCCAGGTAGAAGTGCGGCGCCGTCGCCTTCGACTCCGACATGCGCCGGGCGATCGTCGACTGCAGCTTCGAGAGGTCCTCGTAGGCGACCTGGCCCTTGGCGGTCTCAGGACTGTCGGGTCCTGCCGCTCCGTCCCCGGGCCCTGCCGCCGGGGCCACCCCCGCCCCGGCGTCACCGGCGGAAGCTGCCGCCTGCTTCACGTCCTTCTTGACGATGCGGCCACCGGGGCCGGAGCCCTGGATGGCTGCAAGGTCGAGACCTTGCTCCTTGGCTATGCGTCGCGCGACGGGTGAGGCTTTGACCCGGTCGCCGTCCTCGGATGGAGCGGCTGGGGCCGCCTCGGGCGCGGGGCGCTCTCTGCCCTCGGCCGGCTCGGCCGCCGGCGCCTCTGCGGGTGAAGCCGCGGGCGCGGAGCCGCCATCGGAATCGCCGACCCGAGCGATCGGGCTCCCGATCGGCAGCGTCTCTCCCTCCTGGGCCAAGATCTCCGTCAGCGTCCCCGCGACATCGCTCTCATAGGCCATGTTCGCCTTGTCCGTCTCGATCTCCACCAGCTCATCGCCAACGCCGACCTCATCGCCAACCTGCTTCAGCCAGCTGAGAATCGTCCCCTCCTCCATCGAATCGGAAAGGCGGGGCATGACCACGTCGGGCATCAGCAGCCCCTCCCGATCGGTTCCTCGAGCGACAGGACCCGGGCGCCGGCGTCGATCACAGTGCCCCCTGCAAGGTCGCCAGGGCCGCCTTCACCACGTGCTCCTCATGCGGAATCGCCGCCTGCTCCAGCCGTTTGGAGTACGGCATGTGCACGTCGGCCCCGGTCACGCGCTGGACCGGCGCGTCGAGGTCGTCGAAGGCCTGCTCGGTGATCAGCGTCGCCAGGTTGGCGCCGACGCCGCCGTGCGGCCAGCCCTCCTCGACGATCACCGCGCGGTTGGTCTTGCGGACCGAGGCGAGGATCGTGTCGAGGTCGAGCGGGCGCAGCGTGCGCGGGTCGATCACCTCGGCCTCGACGCCGTGCTCGTGCGCCAGCACGGTCGCCGCCTGCTCGGCCACCTGGGCCATTTTCAGCACGCCGACGATGGTCACGTCGCCGCCCTCGCGCCGCACCGCCGCTTCGCCGAAGCCCAGCACCTCGTCCTCGCCCTCGGGCACCTCGCCGCGGACGCCGTAGAGGCTCTCGTGCTCGATGAAGATCACCGGGTTGTCGTCGCGGATCGCCGCCTTCAGCAGCGCCTTGCCGTCGGCCGGGGTGGAGGGGCAGGCGACCAGCAGGCCGGGCACCTGCAGGTAGAGCGCCTCGAAGCTGTGCGAGTGGGTGGGGCCGAGCTGGTGGCCGCCGCCGCCCGGCATCCGGATCGTCATCGGCACCCTCGCCTGGCCGTTGAACATGTAGGGAATCGCGGCGGCGTGGTTGACGATCTGATCGAGCGCCAGCAGGCTGAAGTTGACCGTCATCAGCTCGACCACCGGCCGCAGGCCGCCCATCGCCGCCCCGACCCCCGTGCCGACGATCGTGTTCTCGGAGATCGGCGTGTCGCGCACCCGCCGCTCGCCGAACTCGTCGATCAGCCCCTCGGTCACCTTGAAGGCGCCCTGGAAGACGGCGACGTCCTCGCCCATCACGAAGACGCCCTCGTCGCGGCGCATCTCCTCGGCCATCGCGTCGCGCAGGGCCTCGCGCATCCGCAGCGTCGCCATCAGTCCTCGACCTCCTCGGGCGCGCCGGATTCCTCGGGCTCGGCCCCGACCCGGCTCTCTTCCCCGTCCTGGGCGTCGCCGTCGGTCGCCGGGTTCGGCCGCGGCCCCTCCGGCTGCCCGGCGTAGGCGGCGCCGGCCTCGGCCAGCTCGCGGGCGGCGTCCGGCATCTGCTCCTCGCGCTCGCCGCGGTGCGGCTCCGGGCTGCGCTCGTCGACGGCGTACCAGCCGCCGGGGTCGCTGACCGCGTAGAGGTTCTCGTACATCGTGTCGAGCGCCGGCTCCGGCGAGGCCTCGGCGAACTCGACCGCCGCGACCACCGTCTCCTCGGCCGCGTCGCGAGCCTGCTGCACCTCGCGCTCGCCCAGCACCCCGGCCTCGACGCAGCGTCCGGCGAAGGTCTCGATCGGGTCCTTCTCGCGCCACTCCTCGACCTCCTCACGCTCGCGGTAGACCTCGGGGTCGGCGGCGGAGTGGCCGCGGTAGCGGTAGGTGAAGGCCTCGAGCAGGGTGGGGCGGTCGTCCTCGCGCGCCGCCCGGATCCCCTCGGCGACCCCCTCGCGCACGGCGAGCACGTCCATGCCGTCGACCCGCGTCCCCGGGATCCCGTAGCCCTCGGCCTTCTTGGAGAGGTCGGTTTGGGCCGAGTGGCGCTCGACCGAGGTCCCCATCCCGTAGAGGTTGTTCTCGACCAGGAAGAGGACCGGCAGCTTCCAGAGCGCCGCCAGGTTCATCGTCTCGCCGAAGTTGCCGGTGTTGGAGGCGCCGTCGCCGAACATGCAGACGGTGACCGCGTCTTCGCCCTTGTACTGGGAGGCGAGGCCGAGCCCGGCGGCGATCGGCAGGTTGCCGCCGACGATCCCGTAGCCGCCCATGAAGCGGTTCTCGCGATCGAAGATGTGCATCGAGCCGCCGCGGCCGCCGCTGGTCCCGTCGACGCGGCCGAACAGCTCCGCCATCACCCGCTTCGGCTCGGTTCCCCGCGCGATCGCGTGGCCGTGGGTGCGGTAGGTGCCGATCAGGAAGTCCTCGTCGCGCATCACCGAGGTGGCGCCGACGATCGTCGCCTCCTCGCCGATCCCCAGATGCAGGAAGCCGCCGGCTTTGGCCCGCTGGTACTGGCGCCCCGCCTCCTCCTCGAAACGGCGGATCAGGGCCATGCGCGCGAGCAGCTCGTAACAGGTGGCGGCATCGGGCAGATCGGCCATCGATCCCACCTTAGCGATGCGCTCGCGCCTAACCGACGGCCTCCAGCGGACGGAGCGGCTCA
The DNA here is from genome assembly GCA_963832065.1 of uncultured Actinomycetes bacterium. Taxonomy (GTDB): domain Bacteria; phylum Actinomycetota; class Thermoleophilia; order Solirubrobacterales; family 70-9; genus VAYN01. The sequence continues at coordinate 109,828 of CAWHSV010000007.1, read as the reverse complement.
GTCCGCGGCCGCCGCGACCGCCTCCTCCAGGCGGTCGTCCCCCCAGAAGACCTCGGTCCCCACGACGAGCGCCGGGACGCCCGTGACGCCGCGGTCTCCGGCCGCCGCGGTCGCCTCCTTGAGGGCGTTCTTGACGGCGTCGGTCTGCACCGCTTTCGCCAGCGCCCGCGGGTGCAGCTCGCAGGCGGCGGCGGCGATCATCACGTTGTCGGGATCGCTGAGGTCGCGGCCGGCGGCGAAGGCCTGGCGGAAGGCGGCGAGGGAGAAGGAGACGGTGCGGCCGGTCTGCTTGGCGAAGGTCGCCACCCGCATCGCCGTCAGCGTGTTGCCGGGCCAGGGCTCGGGCCAGACCAGCGGCGGCAGCCCGTAGGTGGCGGCGCGGCGCTCGACCTCGGCCATCCCCTCGTCCCGAGCCGGCGTCTGCGACCAGGAGCCGCGATTGAAGCGGGCGAACAGCCCCCCGAGCAGAACCGGCTGCCACTCCGGCTGCTCCAACCCCGCCTCCGTGAACAGCCCGCTGACCCGCTCGGCGGCGAGGTACGCGTAGGGGGAGCCGAGATCGAAGTAGAAGGTGGCGCGGCTCACCGAGGAAGCGCCGTCAAGCGTGAGTGGCCCAGCCATCCACTGCCCGGGCCGCTTCGAAGATCGCCTCGGAGATCGTCGGGTGGGGATGGACGATCCGCGCCAGCTCCTGGTAGCCGCCCTCGAGGGCCATCGTCGCCACCAGCTCGGCGATCATGTCGCAGGCGCGGTTGCCGACGATGTGGACGCCGAGGATCTCGCCGTACTTGGAGTCGGCGACGATCTTGACCAGGCCTTCTTTGTCGTCGTAGACGGTCGCCCCGCCGACCCCGCCGAGTTTGAACTTGCCGGTCTTGACGTCGTTGCCCGCCTCCTTCGCGGCCGCCTCGGTGAGACCGACGCTGGCCACCTGGGGATGGCTGAAGGTGGCGCCGGCGACGAGGTTCTGGTCGACCGGGTGGGTCTCCGCGCCGGCCGCGTGCTCGGCGGCGACGACGCCCTCGTCGGAGGCCTTGTGCGCGAGCGCCTTGGCGTTGACCAGGTCGCCGATCGCGTAGACCTTCGGATTCGAGGTCCGCTGGTGCTCGTCGACCTTGACCTTGCCGTTCTCCTCCAGCTCGACCCCCGCATCGGAGAGCCCCAGGCCCTCGGTGTCGGCGGCGCGGCCGCCGGCGACGCAGAGGTAGTCGACCTCGGCCGACTCGCCGCCGTAGGAGAACTTGACCGAGCTCTCCCCGGCCTCGACGTTCTCGACCGGGTTGCCGGTGGCGACGGCGATGTTCTGCTTCTTGAAGGCGCGCTCGACGACACGGGCCACGTCCTTGTCCTCGGCCGGGAGGATCTGCGGCAGCATCTCGATCAGCAGCACCTCGGCGCCGAAGCGGCCGTAGGCGGAGGCGATCTCGCAACCCGAGGCGCCGGCGCCGACCACGGCGATCTTCTTCGGCGCCTCCGGCAGCGACCAGGCGCCCCAGGTGTCGACGACGCGGCCGCCGAACTCGACCCCGGGGATCGGCAGCGCCACCGAGCCGGTGGCGAGGATGACGGCGCCGGCCTCGTAAGTCTTCCCGCCGACCTTGACGTCGCCCTCGGCGGTCAGCGACCCCTCGCCCTCGATCGTCGTCACCTTGTTTTTGTCCCAGAGCATCCTCACCCCGCCCGAGAGCGATTCGGAGACGGCAGCGCGGCGCTTGTGCACGGCGTCCCAGTCGAGCGAGACGTCGCTGGCGACGACGCCGAGGTCGGCGCTCTCGCGCGCCTCGGTGTAGATCTCGGCCGTGCGCAGGAGCGTCTTCGCCGGGATGCAGGCGTAGTTGAGGCAGCGGCCGCCGGCCTTGTCGCGCTCGACGACAGCGGTTTTGCGGCCGAGCTGGGCCGAGCGGATCGCCGCGACGTAGCCACCGGGGCCGCCGCCGATGACGATCGTGTCGAAGGATTCGGCCAAGGGAGTGAGCCTATAGAACGATTAGTCTCGCGGAGCTCGCTGCGGCATCTGGATCCGGGCCATCGCCTTGACCATGAAGAAGAAGAAGGCGCCGGCCACCGCCAGCAGCCCGAAGGTCGCCGCGAACTGGCCCACCGTCGAGGCCTGCACGGCGAGGCCGAAGACGGCGCTGAAGATCAGGAAGACGAGGATCAGCTGGAAGCCGAGCACGGCCCAGTAGCGAGCGCGCCACATGCCCCAGGCCATGACCCCCATGATCAGCGCCGGCCCCGCCGCCTGGGCGAGCCGCGGCTTCTCGCCGTCGACCTCGACCCCGGCGAGGTAGCCGGCGACGACCGAGAGCGCGATCGCCGCGGCGACGATGGCGCCGACCGTCACCACGGGCGGCCGCTCGCCGTCGGCCAGCGGCTCCAGCGCCTCGCGCGCCGCCTGGTTGCGTTCCTCCGCCCTGGCGTAGCCGCGCTCCATCCGCTCGCCGCCGCGCTGCTTGCGCTTGCGGCCGCGGCTCAGCCACCGGGCGCCGCTCCCAGGGCGCGCCGCAGGCCTGCGGCGACGGCGGCCGGTTCGGCCGCGTCGCGGATCGCCCGCACCACGCAGAGGCGCCGCGCTCCGGCCTCCACCACCTCGGCGGCGTTCGACGGGTCGATGCCGCCGATCGCGAAGAAGGGATGCGCCGCGTGGTCGGCGGCGTGGGAGATCAGCTCCAGGCCGACGGCCGGACGCCCCTCCTTGGTCGGCGTCTCCCAGATCGGCCCGACGCTGACGTAGTCGACCGGGACGCCCCCCCGGCAGCCTCGATCTGCGCCTTGGAATGAGTCGAGAGCCCGATGATGGCGTCCGGGCCGAGGAGCTCGCGGGCCTCTTCGACCGAGATGTCGTCCTGTCCGACATGAACGCCGTCGGCGTCGCAGGCGCGGGCCAGGTCGGGGTCGTCGTTGACGATGAAGAGGGCGCTGTAGGTGTCGCAGAGGCGGCGGAAGGTCGCGCGCGGCGCGCTCGATCTCGCCCCGCGCCAGCTCCTTCTCGCGCAGCTGCACGATGTCGACGCCGCCGCTCAGCGCCGCCCGCAGCAGCGGTTCGGGTCCTCGCCCCCGGGCCGCGCCTCGCAGACGAAGTAGAGGCGCGCGGTGCGCAGCCGCTCGCGGCGCAGCGGGCCGACGGACTCGGGCGGGGCGAGGCTCACAGGCCGATTATCGACTCGTCGCCCGCCCTGCCGCCGCGCCGGGAGGGGTAGCATCGGTGGTGCACGGGAGCCCGAAGAGGGCTGAGAGGGTGGCAACGAGGCCACCGACCGTCTGGACCTGATCCGGGTAATGCCGGCGGAGGCAAATGGCTTGACCGAGAAGCGCAGTTTCGACGCGGTGTTCGTTGGCGGTGGGGCGATCGGCCTCGCTTGCGCCTGGCGCGCGGCCCAGCGCGGCGCGCGGGTCGTCGTCCTCGACGCGCGCCGAGCCGCCGGCCGGCGCGACCCGCGTCGCCGCCGGGATGCTGGCGCCGGTCGGCGAGCTTGCCTTCGGCGAGCCGCGAGCTGCTGCAGATGACCCTCGCCGCGGCCGAGCCTCTATCCGGACTTCGTCGCCGAGCTGGAGGCGGCGACGGGAGAATCGACCGGCTACACGCGCCAGGGCGCTCTCCACATCGCCCTCGATCGCGACGAGGCGGCGGAGCTGCGCCGCGTCCACGACCTGCAGCGCTCGCTCGGTCTCGAGGCCGAGTGGCTGCCGCCGCGTCGCTGCCGCGACCTCGAGCCCGGCCTGACGCCCTCCTTCCACGGCGGCGTCCACGCTCCCGGCGAGGCCGGCGGTCGACCCGCGAGCGCTGACCCGGGCGCTGCTGGCGGCGCTCGCCGCGGCCGGGGGGGAGATGCGGGCGGGGACCGAGGCGGTCGCCGGGGCTCTTCGACGGCGAGCGCCTGGTCGGAGTGCGGACCGCTGCCGGCGAGGAGCTGCGGGCCGACGCGGTCGTGCTCGCCGCCGGCGCCTGGTCGGGCCGCGCCGAGTGGCTGCCCGAGCGCGCCCGACCGCCGGTGCGCCCGGTCAAGGGCCAGATCCTCGAGCTGCGCAGCCGCGACGGCGCCCCGCCCTGCGAGCGGATCGTCGCCTCCGAGCGCGTCTACCTGGTGCCGCGCCCCGACGGCCGCCTGATCGTCGGCGCCACCGTCGAGGAGCAGGGCTTCGACACCGCGGTCACCGCCGGCGGCGTCCACGAGCTGCTGCGCGAGGCCTACCGCCTGCTCCCCGAGGTCGCCGAGATGGAGCTGGTCGAGGCGATGGCCGGCCTGCGCCCCGGCACTCCCGACAACCTGCCGATGGTCGGCGCAGGCGCGATCGAGGGCCTGCTGCTGGCGACCGGCCACTACCGCAACGGCATCCTGCTGGCGCCGCTGACCGCCGAAGCCGTCGCGGAGACGCTCATAGGGAGCACGCGCTCCGACGCACGCCCCGGCGTTCGTCCTTTGTCGGGAATAAGCCGACAAAGGACGAACGCCGCTCGGCGCTGGGGGCTGGGCGATGAGGATCGAGCTGAACGGCGAGCGGCGCGAGCTCCCGGAGGCGGCGACGCTGGCCGACGCGGTGCGCGAGGCCGGCGCCGAGGAGGAGGCGCGCGGCGTCGCGGTCGCCCTCGACGGCGAGGTCGTCCCGCGCGGGGAGTGGGAGGCGACGCCGCTGCGCGAGGGGCAGAGCGTCGAGGTGCTGGCGGCGATCCAGGGCGGCGCCGAGACCTGGGAGCTGGGCGGCCGCCACTGGTCCTCGCGGCTGATCGCCGGTACCGGCGGCTTCCGCTCGCTGGAGCAGATGGAGGCGGCGCTGCTCGCCGCCGGGACCGAGATCGTCACCGTCGCCCTGCGCCGCATCGACCCCGACGCCAAGGGCTCGGTGCTCGACGTGCTCGACCGCCTCGGGCTTGTTCGCCCTGCCCAACACCGCCGGCTGCTACACCGCCCGCGACGCGGTCCGCACCGCCAGGCTCGCCCGCGAGGCCTTCGAGACCGACTGGATCAAGCTCGAGGTGATCGGCGACGACCGCACCCTCTTCCCCGACGCGGTCGAGCTGCTCGACGCCGCCGAGACCGCTCGTCGCCGAGGGCTTCACCGTCCTCCCCTACACCAACGACGACCCGATCCTCGCCCGCCGCCTCGAGGAGGCCGGCTGCGCCGCGGTGATGCCGCTGGGCTCGCCGATCGGCTCCGGCGCCGGCATCCGCAACCCCTACAACGTCGCGATCATCGCCGAGCGCGCCGCGCGTCCCGGTCGTCCTCGACGCCGGCATCGGCACCGCCTCCGACGCCGCCCTGGCGATGGAGCTCGGCTGCGACGCGGTGATGGCCGCCAGCTCGATCTTCGGCGCCGAGGACCCGGCGGCGATGGCGACGCGCGCTGCGCGGCGCCGTCGAGGCCGGCCACGCCGCCCGCCGCGCCGGCCGCATCCCCCAGCCGCACCCACGCCGAGGCCTCGACCCCCGAGCAGGGCCTGCCCGAGCTCTCCTGAGCCCGGTCCCCGCCGTGACACTCGGCCCCCTCTACCATGGGCACCTCGCCCCTGTAGCTCAGCTGGTTAGAGCGGCGGCCTTTTAAGCCGCGCGGCGCGGGTTCGAGTCCCGCCGGGGGCATTTGCTGTCGACGACGACGCCTAAGACGTCGCCGGCTAGTGCCGGAAGTGGCGGTGCTTGGTGAAGACCATCGCGACGCCGGCGGCGTCGCAGGCCTCGATCACCTCGGCGTCGCGTTTGGAGCCGCCGGGCTGGATCACGGCGTTGGCGCCGGCCTCGATCGCCAGCTCGGGGCCGTCGGCGAAGGGGAAGAAGGCGTCGGAGGCGACGGCGGAGCCGGCGAGCAGGGCGTCGGCCTCCTCGCCGCGGGCGTCGCGGCACTTCTCGACCGCGAGGCGGACCGAGTCGACGCGGCTCATCTGGCCGGCGCCGATGCCGAGGGTGGCGCCGTCCTTGGCGATCACGATCGCGTTGGAGCGGACGTGGCGGACGACGGTCCAGGCGAAGAGCATGTCGCCCCACTGCTGCCTCGCTCGGCTCGGTCTTCGTCACCACCTCCATCATCTCGCGCGGCTCGGGGTCGCCGTCGCGGTCCTGGATCAGCAGGCCGCCGCAGGACCCGCTTGACGTCGCGTTCGCCGGGGTCGGGCTGGCGCCGCTCCTCCTCGCAGAGGATGCGGATCGCCTCCTTCTGCTGCAGCACGTCCAGCGCGCCGTCCTCGTAGCCGGGCGCGATCAGCACCTCGACGAAGTTCTCGTGCAGCTCCTCGGCCAGCTCGCGCGCCGACCGGCCGGTTGAAGGCGATCACGCCGCCGAAGGCCGACATCGGGTCGCAGGCGAGCGCCTTCAGGTAGGCCTCGAGCGCGTCCTCGCCGATCGCCACCCCGCAGGGGTTGTTGTGCTTGACGATCACGCAGGCCGGCTGCTCGAAGTCGTCGACCAGGCGCGCGGGCCGAGTCGAGGTCGAGCACGTTGTTGAAGGAGAGCGCCCTGCCGTGCAGCTTCGAGACCCGCGAGAGGACGTGGCTGCGCGCGCCGGCCTCGGAGTAGAGCGCCGCGCGCTGGTGCGGGTTCTCGCCGTAGGAGAGGTCGAGCACCTTCTCGTAGGCGACCGCGAGGTGTTCGGGGAAGTCCTCGTACTCGGCCGAGAACCAGCGGCTGATCGCGGCGTCGTAGCGGGCGGTCTGGGCGAAGGCCTCGTTGGCGAGCCAGTGGCGGGTCGTGGCGGAGACCTCGCCGCCGCTCTCCTCCAGCTCGGCGCAGACCGCGTCGTAGGACTCGGGCTTGACGACGACCGCGACGCCCTCGTGGTTCTTGGCCGCGGCGCGGATCATCGTCGGCCCGCCGATGTCGATGTTCTCGATCGCGACCTCGGGCGTCGACCTCGTGCCCGGCGACGGTCTGCTCGAAGGGGTAGAGGTTGACGCAGACCAGGTCGATCGGCTCGATCCCCTCGCGCTCCAGCGTCGCCATGTGCTCGGGGTCGCTCGCGCCGCGCCAGCAGCGCCGCGTGCAGCCGCGGGTGCAGCGTCTTCACCCGGCCGCCGAGGATCTCCTCCTGGCCGGTGAACTCGGAGACGTCGGTCACCTCGAGCCCCGCCTCGCGCAGCGCGCGTCGCGGTGCCGCCGGTGGAGAGGATCTCGACCCCGAGCGCCGGCGAGGCCCTTGGCGAAGTCGGCGACCCCGGTCTTGTCGGAGACCGAGATCAGCGCCCGGCGCACCCGGATCGCGCCGTCGCTCGCGGCCTCGTCTCGGGTGTCTGCGGCGGGCTCACTCATCGATCGACGACGACCCGCGGGTCGCTCGGCGTCGATCCTAACCCTGCCCTCCGCGATCATGCGGATCGCCTCCGGGTAGAGCTCGTGCTCGACCGCGTGGATCGCCGCCTCGAGCTCCGCCCGATCGCGCGTCCGGCGGCACCGGCACCTCGCGCTGCAGGATCGCCGGCCCGGTGTCGACGCCCTCGTCGACGAAGTGGACGGTGACCCCGGTCGACCTCGACCCCGGCCTCCAGCGCCTGGCCGATCGCGTCGAGGCCGGGGAAGGCGGGCAGCAGCGCCGGGTGGACGTTGACGATGCGGTCGCGGAAGCGGGCGACGAAGCGCTGCGCTGAGCAGCTGCATGTAGCCGGCGAGGACGACGAGGTCGGCGCCGCGCGCCTCGATCCAGTCGCCCATCGCCGCGTCGCGCGCCTCGCGGTCGGCGTACTCGTCGCGCGGGAAGACCGCGGTCTCGACGCCGGCCGCCGCGCGCCCGCTCCAGCGCCCGCGCGCCGCGGCTTGTCGGAGCCGACCCCGACCACCTCGATCCCGTCGCGCCCGTGCAGCGGGTCGAGGATCGCCTGCAGGTTGGTGCCGGTGCCGGAGGCGAGGACGACGATGCGGAACGCGCTCACCGCCGCATCTTCGCGCAGGCGACTCGCGGCCGTCGCTAGGATCGGCCGGTGACGATCCTCGAGCGCCTCGGCATCGCGACCCCGGTCGTCCAGGCCGGGATGGGCGGCGGCCTGAGCCGGCACGAGCTGGCCGCCGCCGTCTCCGAGGCCGGCGGCTGGGGACGATCGCGGTCAACGGCGCCGCGGCGATCGAGCGCGAGCTGGCCGCCGCGCGCGGCGCTCGACCGGCCGGCCGCTCGCCGTCAACCTGCTGCTGCCCTTCGCCCGGCGCGACTGGTTCGAGGCCGCCGCCAGCGCCGACGTCGTCGTCACCTTCTGGGGCAGGCCGAGGCGGCGGACGCCGGGCGTCTGGATTCACCAGTGCGGCTCGGTCGCGGAGGCGCGCGCCGCCCACGCAGCCGGCGCCGACGCGGTGATCGTCCAGGGCGTCGAGGCGGGCGGCCACGTGCGCGGCAGCGTCCCGGCGCTGGAGCTGCTCGAGCGGGTCGCGGCGCGCCTTGCCGCGCGACTACCCGCTGCTGCTCGCCGGCGGGATCGCCGAGCGCGGCGACGTCGGCCAGGCGCTCGAGGCGGGCGCCGAGCGCCGCCGTCGCCGGCACCCGCTTCCTGCTCTCCGAGGAGAGCCGCGCCCACCCCGAGTACACGCCAGCGCCTGCTCGACGCCGACGAGACGATCCTCACCGAGCTCTTCGGCGCCGGCTGGCCGGCGCCGCACCGGGTCGTCGCCAACGCGGCCACCGAGCACTGGCTCGGCGGCGACCCGCGCGGGCCACGCGCTCAACCGTGCGCTCGAACCGGCTCACGGCGCTCGGCGCCCGCTACACTGCCCGCCTCGCTCCAGGTCCGCCTCGCCCGCGCGCAGCGGCCCGACGCAGCCGCCTGCTCTCGCCGCTCGGCCCCACCGACGACGGCCCCGCCAACGCTGGTCGACGCCGGCCCGCTCTACGCGGGCAGACGGTCGCCCGCATCGAGGACGTCCGCCCGGCGGCCGAGATCGTCGCCGCCCTGACTCCCTGAGGCGAGCGCTCGGCCGAGGGCGAGGCAGACGGCGCCGACGCTAACCGCTCGCCGGGACGACGGCGACGTCCTCCAGGGCGAACTTCCCGTTCGCCTCGTCGGGGTCGCCGAGCGGGTAGTGGCCGCTGAAGCAGGCGTCGCAGTGGTCCTCGGGCGCGCGTGCCGATCGCCTCGTAGACGCCCTCCATCGAGAGGTAGGCGAGCGAGTCGGCGTCGAGCTCGTCGGCGATCTCCTGCGACGCGTGCGGTTGTGGGCGATCATCTCCTCGCGGGTCGACATGTCGACGCCGTAGTGGCAGGGGTTGCGGATCGGCGGCGCCGAGATCCGCAGGTGCACCTCGCGTGGCGCCGGCGTCGCGCAGCATGCCGACGATCTGCCGCGTCGTGTTGCCGCGCACGATCGAGTCGTCGACGACGACGATCCGCTGCCCGGCGACGATCTCCGGCAGCGGGTTGAACTTCAGCCGCAGGCCGTGCTTGCGCAGCTCCTGGCCGGGCTGGATGAAGGTCCGCGCCACGTAGCGGTTCTTGATCAGGCCGTCGTCGCGCGGCAGCCCCGAGGCGCGCGCGAAGCCCGCCGCGGCCGGGTTGCCGGAGTCCGGCACCGAGATCACCAGGTCGGCCTCGACCGGCGCCTCGCGCCAGAGGATCTCGCCCATCCGCCCGCGCACCTGCTGCAGCACCTTGCCCTCGAGGCGGCTGTCGGGGCGGGAGAAGTAGATGTGCTCGAAGACGCAGGTCGCCGGCCGCTCGGCCTTGACCACCTGGCGCGTCTCCAGCCCGCGCTCGGTCAGCGAGACCATCTCGCCCGGGTGCACCTCGCGCATCAGCTCGGCGCCGATGATGTCGAAGGCGCAGCTCTCCGAGGCGACGACGAAGCGGTCGCTCGAGCCGGCCCAGCGAGAGCGGCCGGATCCCGTGCGGGTCGCGGAAGGCGACGATCGCCCGCTTGGTCATCACCACGGTCGAGTAGGCGCCCTGCAGCCGCGGCATCACGTCGGCTGACCGCGTCCTCGATCAGCTTGCCGTCGTGGGAGGAGAGCAGCGCGGCGATGATCTCCGAGTCGGAGGTGCCGCGGAAGTCGATCCCGCGCTCCTTCAGCTCGCCCCAGAGCTCGACCGCGTTGGTCAGGTTGCCGTTGTGGGCCAGCGCCACCTCGCGGCCGTCGTCGCGCCAGACCGGCTGCGCGTTCTCCCAGGAGCCGCCGCCGGTGGTCGAGTAGCGCACGTGGCCGATCGCCATGTCGCCCTCCAGCGCCCGCAGCTTCTCCTCGTCGAAGACCTGGGAGACGAGGCCGGAGTCGCGCAGGGTGGTGATGTGGCCGCCCTCGCAGGTGGCGATCCCGGCCGACTCCTGGCCGCGGTGCTGCAGCGCGTAGAGGCCGAAGTAGGCGAGGCGGGCGACGTCGTGGCCCGGTGCGTATACGCCAAAGACGCCGCATTCCTCGCGCGGCCAATCGCGATCTATCGGCTGCCCCTGAAACGGAGTCAAAGCGCGTGCTTCCTCGCGTTGGAAAAGGACGTGACGCGCAGGCAGACTGCCTACTCCGGCAGGGTAGCAGCGGGCTACGTCGGCTCGCCGATGCGCAGATCGAAGCGCTCGAGCAGCTCGGGGATGCTCTCGGGCCGCACCTCCAGCCGGTAGCGCTCGCAGAGCTCCAGCAGCTGCTCGGGACTGGCGCCGGCGGAGCCGCCCATGTCGCTCAGCTCCTCGAAGTAGTGCTCGAAGCCGGCGGGGGAGACGATCTCGAGGATCCGCGCCGGCGCCTCGCCGGCGTTCCAGAAGGTGTGCCACTGGTCGCGCGGCTTGAAGACCAGGTCGCCGGGGCCGGCCTCCAGCACCTCGTCGCCCAGCAGCGCCCCCATCCGTCCCTCCAGCACGTAGCTGTACTCGTCCTCGCGGTTGTGCCGGTGCAGCGGCGCCGCCAGCGCCCGCGGCGACATCGGGTGTTCGACCAGCGAGAAGCCGCCGCCGGACTCCTCGCCGTCGATCATGAACCGGACCCCGATGCTGCCGAGGAAGCCGGCCTTGCCGTCGCTCGGCCCCACCACCCTCGCGCTCATCTCAATCCCCTTCGTCGCCGCCTGAGGCGCGGCTCAGGTTCTCGCCGCTCTCCGGGTCGAAGAGGTGGAGCTTGTCGGTGTCGGCCCAGAGCTTGGCGGTGTCGCGGCGCCTGACCTTGCTGGTCGGGTCGAGGCGGGCGACGAGCTGCTCCTGGCCCTCGCGCGGTTCCGGCGTGCCGGTCTCCTCGAGCCGGTCGGCGATCACGTCGGCGAGCTGGTCGGACTGGACGCCGGCGCGACTCGACGTGGAAGTAGGCGAAGAGGTCGGAGCCGAGCGACTCGACCAGGTCGATCTCGGCCTCGAAGACGATCCCGCGCTCGTCCGCGAGGTCGCCGACGAGCGAGGCGTCTTCGAAGCTCTCCGGCCGCAGCCCCGCGACCACGGGGCCGTCGTGCCCCTGCGCGATCTCCTCGCCGAGGTCGGCCTCGCCGATCGGCAGCTTCACCTTGCGGCCGCTCAGCTCCCCCGGCATGAAGTTCATCGCCGGCGAGCCGATGAAGCCGGCGACGAAGAGGTTCTTCGGGTTGTCGTAGAGCTCGGCCGGGGTCCCGACCTGCTGCAGGAGGCCGGCCCGCATCACCGCGACCCGGTCGCCGAGCGTCATCGCCTCGGTCTGGTCGTGGGTGACGTAGACCGTGGTCGTCTCCAGTTTCGACTGCAGCCGCGCCACCTCGGTCCGCATCTGCACCCGCAGCTTCGCGTCGAGGTTGGAGAGCGGCTCGTCCATCAGGAAGGCCTTCGGATCGCGCACGATCGCCCGCCCCATCGCCACCCGCTGGCGCTGGCCGCCGGAGAGGTTGGCGGGGCGGCGGTCGAGGTGCTGGGTCAGGTCGAGGGTCTTCGCCGCGTCCTCGACCTTGCGGTCGATCTCCTCCTTGTCGGCGCCCGCCAGCTTCAGCGCGAAGCCCATGTTCTCGCGCACGGTCATGTGCGGGTAGAGCGCGTAGTTCTGGAAGACCATCGCGATGTCGCGGTCCTTCGGCGCGCGGTCGTTGACCTGCTCGCCGCCGATCTTCAGCTCGCCGCTGGAGATGTCCTCGAGCCCGGCGATCATCCGCAGCGCCGTCGACTTGCCGCAGCCCGAGGGCCCGACCAGGATCATGAACTCGCCGTCGGCGATGTCGAGGTCCATGTCCTTGACGGCTTCGTAGCCGTCCGCGAAGACCTTGGTGACTCCATCGAGGACTATCTCTGCCATGGCGTTGCTCCTTATCCCTTGACGGCGCCGGAGGTGAGGCCGGCGACGATTCGGCGCTGGAAGAAGAGGACGAAGACGATGATCGGCACCGTCACCACCACCGCGGCGGCGGCGATGCTCCCGGTCGGCTGCGGTGAACGAGGACTCGCCGGTGAAGAAGGCGAGCGCCGCCGGCACGGTGCGCGAGGCGTCGGAAGAGGTGAGCGAGATCGCGAAGAGGAAGTCGTTCCAGGCGAAGATGAAGACGAGGATCGCCGCCGTGAACACGCCGGGCGCGGCCAGCGGCACGATCACCTTGGTGAAGGCCTGGAACGGGGTCGCGCCGTCGACCTGGGCCGCCTGCTCGAGCTCCCAGGGGATCTCGCGGAAGAAGGCGACGAGGACGTAGATCGCCAGCGGCAGCGAGAAGGTCAGGTAGGGGATGATCAGGCCCGGCCAGGTGTCGTAGAGGCCGAGCGCCCGCCACATGTCGAACAGCGGCCCGACCGTCGAGATCGGCGGGAACATCGCGATCGCCAGCGCTCCGGCGAGGATCAGCCGCTTGCCGGGGAATTCGAGCCGGGCGATCGCGTAGGCGGTGAAGGCGGCGAGGGTGATCGCGATCACCGTGGTGATCAGCGCGATCCCGATCGAGTTGATCAGCGGCTTGATGAAGGGGCTGTCGTCGATCCCGCCTTCGAACAGGCTCTTGTAGTTGTCGAGGGAGAATTCGGAGGGGATGAAGCGGCCGTCGGTGACCGCTTCCGGCGGCTTCAGCGAGACCGAGATCAGCCAGAGGACCGGGATCAGGGCGAAGGCCAGCACCAGCAGGATGCCGATGCTCCAGAGCGCGTATTCGCGGCTTCCTCGTTCCATCTCAGCCTCCCGGTCGCCCTTCCTCGAGCTTCGCCCCGAACCCCTTGACGAAGAGGAAGGCGATCAGGAACACGCAGATGAAGATCAGCACCGAGACCGCCGAGCCGAGCCCGAGGTTGAGCGCGCGAGATCAGCTGGTTGAAGCCGAGGATCGAGACCGACTCGGTGTCCTGCGCACCGCGGGTCATGATGAAGATCGTGTCGAAGACGCGGAAGGCGTCGAGCGAGCGGAACAGCAGCGCGACCAGGATCGCCGGCTTCATCAGCGGCAGGGTGATGCGGGTGAAGCGCTGCCAGGCGCTGGCGCCGTCGACCTTGGCCGCCTCGTAGAGCTGGCCGTCGATCGTCACCAGCCCGGCCAGCAGCAGCAGCGCCATGAACGGCGTCGTCTTCCAGACCTCGGCCATGATGATCACCGCGAAGGAGCTGAAGCGGCCGCCGAACCAGTCCATTTCGTCGGAGATCAGCGGCAGGTTGTTGACGAAGCCGGAGTCGGGCGCGAAGGCGAACTGCCAGGCGAAGGCGGCGACCACGGTGATGATCCCGTAGGGGATCAGGACCGAGGTGCGGATCGACGCCGCGGCCGAAGATCGCCCGGTGCATGACCAGCGCGATCGCCATCCCCAGCACCAGCTCGATCGCCACCGTGGTGACGATGATGAAGACGGTGTTGAAGAAGTCCGTCCACCAGAGCTCGGAGCTGAGCACGGCGCGTGTAGTTGTCGAGGCCGACGAAGCCGCCCTCGTCGGGGAAGCGGAGGTCGACCTGCTGCAGCGAGAGGACGATCGCGTAGCCGATCGGGTAGGCGGTGACGGCCAGCATCGCCAGCACCGCCGGCGCGCAGAGCATCCAGGCGAGTTTGCGCTCCGAGCGGGTGCGCTGGCTCTTCGCGGCCGCTGCGCGCTGGCCTCCATCAGAGCAGCCCTTCCCGCTTGACCGCGTCTTCGAGGTTCGACTTCAGTTCGTCATAGATCGATTCCGTGTCTTCGGGGTCGATCTTGTCCGGCGGGTGCAGCGAGCGCTGGACCGCCAGCGAGACGTCCTGGTAGGCCGGGCGTGGTCGGCCGCGGGCCGGAGTTCTCGATCGACTCTTTGACCAGGCTCGGCGAAGCCGGGATAGGCCTTGGTCACGACTTTGTCCGTGTAGAGGTCGGAGCGGGAGGGGGGCAGGCCGTCGAGTTCGACCGCGGTCAGCTGGCTCTCGTTTGCCGGCCAGGCAGGCGGCGGCGTCGAAGGCGACGTCCTTGTTGCTCGGAGAAGGAGCTGACCGCGAGGTTGAAGCCGCCCAGCGGCGGTTTGCTCGGCGTGCCCGGTTCGACCTCGGGGAAGCGGGCGAAGCCCATGTTCTTTGCCGATTTCCGGCGCTTCGGCCTGGGCGCTCGCGTAGGCGAAGGTGTAGTTGGTCATGAAGGCCGATTCGCCCGCCTCGAAGCCGAGCCGGGCGCTGTCCTCGTCGGAGGTCGAGAGGCTCGGCGGCGCCGCCGAGGAGTTGGCCAGCCGCCCCATCACCGCGAGCGCCTTTTCGGTCGGCCCCTGTTCGAGGTCGACCGCTTCCGGGCCGGAGAGGATTTCGGTCCCGGCGCTCTCGATCAGCGCGTTGGCCCAGACCATGAAGCCCTCGTAGCGGTTGGCCTGGACCTGGATCGTGCCCGCTTCTTCGAGCTCTTCGGCCTGGTCGATCATCTCGTCCCAGGTCTGCGGCGGCTTCTTGACCAGGTCTTTGCGGTACCAGAGCAGCTGCGTGTTGGTGTTGAACGGCGCCGCGTAGAGCTCGCCCTCGAAGGAGGCGGTCTCGATCACGTTGGGGAAGACCTTTTCGGTGACCTGCTGCTTCAGCGGCCCCTTCCACTCTTCGACCCAGCCGGCGTTGGCGAACTCGCCGGTCCAGATCACGTCCATGCCGACGATGTCGATCGAGGGGTCCTCGGCGCCGAGCCGGCGGACCAGCTGCTCGCGCTGCTGGGTGGCGTCGGTGGGGAGGAATTCCGGCGTGACCTCGTAGCGCCCGTTCGATTCCTTCGGAGCAGCGTTTCGACGCTTCCTCGATCGTGCCGCCGGGCTGGATCGCGACGAAGAAGGTGAGCTCGCGCGGCCCCGATCCTTCCGAGCTGTCGCCGCAGGCGGCGAGCGCCGTGGCCGCCAGGGCCGCGGCCGCCAGGCAGGCCAGGGCCTTCGTCGCCCGGCGGGATGTCAAGGTCTCTCGCTCCATTCCCGCACCCCGGCCCGCAGCGGGGTGCGTTTATCGAAGGTGCCCGCAGGAAGCTTTGTCTAAACCGGCGCTAAGCGGCGACGCGCTTGCAGACCGGCGGCCGGCGAGCACGGCGTCGAGCGCCTGCCGCAGGCCGCCGACCGCCGAGTCGAGCGGCGCCTGGTCGCCGGCGGCGCGGGCGCGGATCAGGGCGCCCTCGACCGTCGAGACGACGAGGCCGGCGAAGGTCTCCGCCTCCGCAGCCGCGACGCCTTCGTCGCGCAGGGCGGCGGCGATCGGCGCTTCCCAGCTCTGGAAGGCGGCGGTGGCGGCGGCGGCGAGGGCTGGGTCCTCGGGCCGGGCCAGGGCCGCGGCGGCGACGGGGCAGCCGAGCCGCTCGGGCTGGTCCTTGACGCGGCGGCGGAACATCTCGCCGAACATCGTCAGCGTCTCGGCGAGGCCGCGCTCCGCGAGCGAGCGCTCGATCGCGGCGCGGATCTCGGTCCCCTCCAGCTCGGCCGCCTCGACCGCGAGCTGGCGCTTGCCGCCGGGGAAGTGGTGGTAGATCGAGCCGCGCGGGGCCTTGCCGCGCTCGGCGACGTCGCGCAGCTCCATCCCCGCGTAGCCCTTCTCGGCGAGCAGCCTGCGGGCGCCGTTCGAGCAGCCGCTCGCGCCCGTCGCGGCGCGCCGGCTCGATCGCCTTCGCATCCGCGAGTCGCGCTATGCCCATGGACATAGTATAGTCGCGGCCGCGATGTATGACCGCGGTCATAGAGCCGCCGTGGCGATCGCCTGTGCCGGCGCCTTCGTCGCCTTCCTCGACACGACGATCGTCAACATCGCCTTCCCCGACATCTCGGCCTCCTTCTCCGGCTCGGGGCGCGACGCCCTCTCCTGGGTGCTCGACGGCTACTTCGTCGTCATCGCCGCGCTGCTGGTGCCGGCCGGCGGCCTCGCCGACCGCTTCGGCCACCGGCGCATCTTCCTGCTCGGGGTCGCCGGCTTCACCGCCGCCAGCCTGCTCTGCGCGCGTGGCGCCCTCGCTGCCGCTGCTGATCGCCTTCCGCGTCCTGCAGGGCGTCGGCGCGGCGATGATCGCGCCGGCCTCGCTGGCGATCGTCCTCGACAGCTTCCCGGTCGAGCGCCGCTCCGCCGGCGTCGGCCTCTGGGGCGCGGCGGCCGCCGCGGCCGCCGCGATCGGGCCGACCCTGGGCGGAGCGCTGGTCGAGCTCTCCGACTGGCGGCTCGTCTTCCTCGTCAACCTGCCGCTCGGCGTCGCGATCGTCTTCGCCGGCCGCAGCCGTCTGCCGCGGCCTGCGCTGCTCGACAGCCGCCTGCCGGACCTGCCGGGAGCGGCGATGCTCGCGCTCTCGCTGGCGACGGTCACGCTCGGCATCGTCGAGGGCAACGACTGGGGCTGGGCCTCGGTCCGCCACCCTCGGCTGCTTCGCCGCCGCCGCGCTCCTGCTCGCCGCCGTCGTCGCCCGCAGCCTCCGCCACCCGCGCCCGATCGTCGAGCCGGCGCTCTTCGCCCACCGCTCCTTCCGCGTCGGCAACCTCGGCACCCTGCTCTTCGCCGCCGCCTTCTTCTCGCTGATCCTCGGCAACGTCCTCTTCCTCACCTCGATCTGGGGCTACACCATCCTGCAGGCGGGGCTGGCGGCGCTGCCGGGGCCGGCGCTCTCGACCGTGGTCGCCGGCCCGGCCGGCCGGCTCGCCGATCGCTTCGGCCACCGCGCCGTCGTCGTCCCCGGCACGCTCGTCTTCGCGGTCGGGACGATGGTCCTGCGCTCGGCCGGCGCCGAGCCGGACTACTCGGCCTCTGGCTGCCCGGCGCCTGCCTGACCGGCATCGGCATCGGCCTCGCCTTCCCGACGCTCGGCGCCGCCGCCGTCCGCGACGTGCCGGTCGACCGCTTCGCCACCGCCAGCGCCGTCAACGCCGCCTTCCGCCAGGTCGGCGCCGTGCTCGGCACGGCGATCCTGGTCGCGATCGTCGGCGAACCGGCCTCGCTGCCCGAGTCCCTCGACGTCCGCCGACTCCGCCTACCTCTTCGCGGCGATCGCCTCGCTGGTCTCAGGCGCCGTCGCGCTCGGCCTGCGCCGGCAGCGAGCGCCAGGCGTGCTCGGCCTCGTCGAGAGCGAGCGCGACGCTGCGGTCGCCGGCGGCGATCTCGATCGCCGCGCCGCCGACCTCGCCTAGCAGCGTCGCCGCCGAGCTCCTCCAGGACGGCGCGGTCGCCGCTGACCAGGAAGCCGCCGCTGGCCTCGCCGAAGAGCGCGTCCTCGGGCGAGCAGCCGCGGTCGCGCAGGGGCTGGACGTCGACCCGGCAGCCGATGCCGCCGGCGATCGCGCACTCGGCCAGGGCGCAGGCGAGGCCGCCGTCGCTGACGTCGTGGACGCGAGGCGAGCCGGCCGGCGCGGACCCCCTCGCGGACGACCGCGCAGGCGGCGGCGACCGCGTCGATGTCGGGCTGCGGCAGCCCGGCCTCGAGCTCGCCGCGCTGCTTGGCCAGCTCGGAGCCGGCGAGCACCGGCGCGAAGGGGCCGATCAGCCCGATCGCGTCGCCCTCGCGCAACGAAGGCGCTGCCGGCGACGCGCGCCGGGATCCGGCAGCTCGCCGACCATGCCGACCACCGGCGTCGGGTAGATCGGTCCGTCGGGGCCCTCGTTGTAGAGCGACACGTTGCCGCCGACGACGGGCACGCCGAGCGCCGTGCAGGCGTCGGCGAGGCCGCTGACGGCGCGGTCGAGCTGCCAGGCCGTGGCCGGCTTCTCGGGGTTGCCGAAGTTGAGGCAGTTGGTCAGGCCGAGCGGCTCGGCGCCGACGCAGGCGAGGTTCTGGGCGCACTCGAGCACCGCCTCGACGGTCGCCGTCGTACGGATCGCAGGCGACGCGGCGGCCGTTGCCGTCGATCGAGACGGCGATCGCGTTGCCGGACTCCGGCAGCGCCAGCACCGCGGCGTCGGCCGCCTCCGGCCGCCGCACCGTGCGCGAGCCGACCACCGAGTCGTACTGCTCGAAGGCCCAGCGCTTGGAGGCGATGCTGGGGGAGGCGAGCAGCGCCAGCAGCTCCTCCTCCGCGGGGAGCTCGGTCGCGAGCGTCGCCCGGTTGCCGTAGATCCAGCCCTCCGGCTCGGCCGGCTCGAGGTCGTAGAGCGGGCAGCCGTCGACCAGCGCCTCGACCGGCATCTCGCCGACGATCTCGCCGCCGCGCAGGATCCGCACCTGGCCGCTGTCGGTGATCGCCGCCGATCTCGGCGCCGCCGGTCTGCCACTTCTCGCAGACGGCAAGCACCTCGGCCACGCGCGCCGGCTCGACCACCGCCAGCATCCGCTCCTGCGACTCGGAGACCATGATCTCGAAGGGCTCCATGTCGCCCTCGCGCAGCGGCGCCTTCGCCGACGTCGATGTCGATCCCGACCCCGCCGGCCGCGGCCATCTCGGCCGCCGAGGAGGTCAGCCCGGCGGCGCCGAGGTCCTGGAGGGAGACCAGCAGCCCCTTCGCCAGCAGCTCCAGGCAGCACTCGAGCACCTTCGACTCCTCGAAGGGGTCGCCGATCTGCACCGTCGGCCGCTTCGCCTCGTCGCCGTCGCCGAGCTCGGCCGAGGCCAGGACCGAGGCGCCGCCGATCCCGTCGCGCCCGGTCGAGGCGCCCATCAGCACCACCGCGTTGCCGACCCCGGCGGCGGCGGCGCGGACCATGTCCTCGGTCTTGGCGAGGCCGACGCACATCGCGTTGACCAGGCAGTTGTGCTCGTAGGGCGCCTCGAAGTAGATCTCGCCGCCGACCGTGGCGACGCCGATCGAGTTGCCGTAGTGGCCGATCCCGCGCACGGCGCCGTCGAGCAGGTGGCGCGAGCGGACCGAGTCGAGCTCGCCGAAGCGCAGCGAGTCGAGGATCGCGATCGGCCGCGCGCCCGAGCGCGAAGACGTCGCGGAGGATGCCGCCGACCCCGGTCGCCGCCCCCTGGAAGGGCTCGACCGCGCTGGGGTGGTTGTGCGACTCGACCTTGAAGGCGACCGCGTAGCCGTTGCCGACGTCGACCGCGCCGGCGTTCTCGCCCGGCCCCATCACCACCCGCTCGCCCTCGGTAGGCAGCCGCCGCAGCAGCTTGCGCGAGTGCTTGTAGGCGCAGTGCTCGGACCAGAGCAGGCTGAACATCGCCAGCTCGACGTCGTTCGGCGCCCGCCCAAGCTTCTCGACGATCAGCTCGAGCTCGGAGTCGGTGAGGCCGAGCTCGCGGTGCTTGGCGGTCTCGACCGTCACGTTCGCGCCGCCGCTGCCGCCACGGCCTCGAACACTCGCAGCCCGTCGGTCGAGCCGGTCAGCGGGTCGACCGCGTGCTCCGGGTGCGGCATCAGCCCGAGCACGTTGCCCGCCTCGTTGGTCACCCCGGCGATGTCCCGCGCCGACCCGTTGAAGTTGTGCCCCGGCGCGTAGCGGTAGGCCACCTGCCCGCCCGCCTCCAACCGGTCGAGCACCTCCTCCGGCGCGTAATACCTGCCTTCCCCATGCTTAGCCGGAATCGACAGCGCCCCCTGCGGCCGATGGGCCGAAAACGTCCATATAGAGGACGTTTTCGGCCCATCGGCCAGGAGTTCGACTTGGCGGCAGGTGAAGCGGAGCTCTTTGTTGCGGAGGAGGGCGCCGGGGAGGAGGCCGGCCTCGCAGAGGACCTGGAAGCCGTTGCAGATGCCCAGCACCGGGCCGCCCGCGGCGGCGAACTCGGCGACGGCTTCCATCGCCGGGCTGAAGCGGGCGATCGCGCCGGCGCGCAGGTAGTCGCCGTAGGAGAAGCCGCCGGGGATGACGACCGCGTCGACGCCGCCGAGGTCGCGGTCCTCGTGCCAGATCAGCCGCGCCTCGCCGGAGGCGAGAGCGCAGGCGTGCAGCGCGTCCCGCTCGTCGCAGGAGCCCGGGAACTGGAGGACGCCCCAGATCACAGGGTCTGGATCTCGTAGTCCTCGATCAGGGGATTGGCGAGCAGCTTCTCGCAGAGCTCGCCCAGCCGCTCCGGGTCCTCGGCCTCGAGCTCGACCATGCGGCCGACTCGCACGTGCTCGACGCCCTCGAAGCCGAGCGCCGGCAGCGCCCGCTCGACCGCCTTGCCCTGCGGGTCGAGGATCCCCTCCTTGGGCCGGATCAGGACGCGCGCTTTCGCCATCAGAAGCTCGTCTCCGTGATCCGCTCGAAGGCCTCGACGTATTTGCCGCGCGTCTGCTCGACCACGTCGGGCGGCAGCTCCGGCGCCGGCGGGGCCTTGTCCCAGCCTTGTTCTCGAGCCCAGTCGCGGACGAACTGCTTGTCGAAGGACGGTGGCGTCCTGCCGGGCTCGTAGCTGTCGGCGGGCCAGAAGCGCGAGGAGTCGGGGGTCAGCACCTCGTCGCCGAGCACGATCTCGGCGCCGGCGTGGCGGCCGAACTCGAACTTGGTGTCGGCGAGGATGATCCCGCGCTCGGCCGCGTGCTCGGCGCCGCGCTGGTAGACCTCGATCGAGACCCGCCGCAGCTCTTCCATCAGCGCCCGGTCGCCGACGATCTCGGCGGCGCGCTCGAAGTCGACGTTCTCGTCGTGGTCGCCGATCTCGGCCTTGGTCGCCGGCGTGAAGATCGGCGTCCGGCAGCTTGTCGGACTCGACCAACCCGGGCGGCAGCTCGATCCCGCAGACGGCGCCGCCCTCGCGGTATTCCTTCCAGCCCGAGCCCGAGAGGTAGCCGCGCACGACGCACTCGACCGGGTACATCTCCAGCCGCCGCACCCGCATCGCCCGTTCGCTCACCTCTTCCGGCACGTCCTCGGAGAGGAAGTGGTTGGGCACGATGTCCTCCGTCAGCCCGAACCAGAATACCGACATCCGGTTCAGCACCTTGCCCTTGTCGGTGACCGGCGTCGGCATCACCACGTCGTAGATCGAGATCCGGTCGGAGGCGACCATCAGCAGGTCGTCCTCCCACTCGTAGATCTCGCGCACCTTCCCCGAGGAGTGAAGCTTGAGATCGGCGAGGGCCGGCATTAAGTCGATGCTAACCATCCGGGAAGCCGGACACGGCTGTCGCCGTTCCTCTGCGATCCTTGCTCGGTCGTGCCGCTACCGCCCGAACCGAGCAGCAACTCGCTTGTCCAGACGCTGCGCTGGGCGCTTCCGGCCGCTCCCCTTCATGCAGGAGTGCCGCGAAAAGTTCGGCGACTCCTTCAGCGTCCGCTTCCTCGGCTTCGAGCGGCCGATGGTGCTGATCTCCGACCCGGCCGCGATCAAGGCCCTCTATATGGAGCGCAGCCACGGCCTGCCGCCGGGCCGCGACATCATCCTCAAGCCGATCCTCGGCGCCGCAGTCGCTGCTGCTGCAGGAAGGCGCCGAACACCTCACCCGCCGCAAGCTGATGCTGCCGCCCTTCCACGGCGAGCGGATGCGCTCCTACGAGTCGATCGTCGACGAGATCGTCGGCGCCGAGATCGATTCCTGGCCGCTCGACCGCGAGTTCCCGATCCACTCGCGGATGCAGGCGGTGACCCTGGAGGTGATCCTGCGGGTCGTCTTCGGCGTCTCCGAGCGGCCCGCGGCTGGAGCGCCTGCGCGGGATGCTCGCCAACGGTGCTGCAGGAAACCGCCTCGCCGCGCAGCGCAGCTGATCGGCCTCGCCACGCGGCGCTTCGGCGGCCGCGGTCCGTGGGCCAAATTCGAAGGCCAGCTGAAGGCGGTCGACGAGCTGCTCTACGCCGAGATCGCCGAGCACCGCGCCCGCGGCGGGCCTCGAGGAGCGCGACGACATCCTCTCGATGCTGATGCTGGCCGAGTTCGAGGACGGCGGCACGATGAGCGACGAGGAGCTGCGCGACCAGCTGATGACGCTGCTGCTGGCCGGGCACGAGACGACCGCGACGGCGCTGGCCTGGACCTTCGACCTGCTGCTGCGCCACCGGGCGGCCGCTGCAGCGCCTGCGCGACTCGCTCGCGGCGGGGGAGGACGACTACCTGCGGGCGACGATCTCCGAGTCGCTGCGCCTGCGCCCGGTGCTGCCGCTGGCGGGCCGCCGCCTCGCCAAGGAGCTCGTCGCCGACGGCCTCACCCTGCCGGCCGGCACCGACGTGACGCCGGCGATCTGGCTCACCCACACCCGCGCCGACCTCTATCCCGAGCCCTTCGCCTTCCAAGCCCGAGCGCTTCCTCGAGGAGCGCGCCCGACACCTACGCCTGGATTCCCTTCGGCGGCGGCATCCGCCGCTGCATCGGCGCCTCCTTCGCCGAGTTCGAGATGCGGATCGTCCTGCGCGAGGTTCTCACCCGCTGCGACCTGCACAAGGCCAGCCCGCTGCCGGAGAAGACCGGGCCGCCGCAACATCACCCTCTCGCCCAAGGACGGCACCCCGGTCGTCGTCACCGCGCGGCGTCCCGCGCGCGAGCGCGAGCCCGTCGCTGTTTAGGCGGCAAACCGTTGCGGAAAATTTACTTTCGGCGCGCAACCCGTGCAACGTTTTGTCTTAGCGTCCGGCCATCATGGAGGCGATGAGGCAGAGCTGGAGCGACGACAGTCTGGACGACCTGAACGATCGGGTCGATGCCGGCTTCGCCCGGGTAGACGAGAGGTTCGCCCAGATGGAAGAGCGGATGCGACGCCCGCTGCGCTCGCTTTGAAGCGAAGATCGATTCGAAGCTCGACGCCACTGCAGCGGAGCTTCGACAGCAGATGCAGTCCGACAGCATCGAGCTCGAACTCTCGCTTCGACGCGATGCAGCAGACCTTCATTCGGGTCGGAGGTGGGCTGATCGGCGTGCTCTTCGCCTCCGGGGCCGGGCTGATCGCCACCCAGCTCTAGCCCTCGTGAGCCGGTGGGCTAGGCGCTGGACTTCGCCGGCGAGTAGGGATGCTCCTTGGCCCAGCGCGCGATCGTGCCGGAGCCGGAGATCACCTCGCCGTCGTCGAGGACGAGGATCGGCACCTCGTTCGTGCCGCTCAGCTTCTTGATCTCGGCCCGGTCCTGCTCGCGGCTGCCCCAGGTCCAGGGCATCAGCCGGTAGCCGCCGACCGTCTTCAGCTCGTACTCGTACCCGGCCGCGTCGAGCGCCTTTCCGGCTTTCGCGCAGGGGTGCGCGAAGCCCGGGCCCGTCTTCTTCGTGCCCGCAGGTGTAGAGAATCATCGCGGTCAGCCTACCTCAGCCTTGGAGCACGGCGAGCGCCTCGGCGGCGGCGCGCTCGCCGGACTGACGGCGCCGTCCATGTAGCCGTTCCAGACCGTGGCGGTCTCGGCGCCGGCCCAGTGCAGGGGCCGATCGGAGCGCGCAGGGCGCGGCCGTATTCGGTCCACCCACCGGTCGTCATCAGGCAGCCGTAGCAGCCGCGGGTCCACTCCTCCTCGGCCCAGACCCGCTCGAGGAAGCGCTCCGGAGCGGCGGCGCGCTCGCCGAAGAGGCGGGCGTGGCCGGCGAGGACGGCGGCGCGGCGCTCCGCCGCGGGCCGCGCTCCCCACTGGCGCGCGAGCCGGCCCTCGAGGAAGCCGAGCAGCACGCCCGGAGTCCCGTCCGGCGGCGAGTTGTCGAAGACGACGCGGGCCGGGCCGGCGTCGCTGGTCGCCTGGCCGGAGAGGCCCGCCGCGCGCCAGAACGGCCGCTCGTAGATCGCCATCGTCTTGATCACCGTTCCCTGCGGCATCCGCTGGGTCAGCTGGTCGCGCCGGGCCGGCAGCGGCGGGTCGTAGGCGACCCGGCCGGCCAGGGTCGGCGGGATCGCGACGATCGCCCGACGCGCCCGCACCGTCAGCCCGCCGAGCCCGCCGCCCGGCCCGTCGGCAGCGAGGACGACGCCGTCCTCGCCGTGCTCGATCCGCCGCACCGGCGCCCCGAGCCGCAGCCGCTCCGCCCCGAGCTGCTCGGCCATCAGCAGCGCGAGCCGCTGCGAGCCGCCGTGGAAGCGGTCCTGCTGGGCGCCGCCGCCGGTCCCGACCAGGGTGTTGAAGCCGCTGCCGGAGCGCGTGTAGAAGAGGACGTGGAGGAGCGAGACGTCGCCCGGCTCGGCCGCCCAGACCGCCTCGGTCGGCCAGCTCGAAGAGGCTGCGGGCGGCCTCGGTGCGGGTGTTGCGGCGCACCCAGGTGGCAAAGGTCTGGCCATCCCAGCGCGCCGCTTGCGGCGCCATCCACGGCTCCTCCAGCGGCACCTGCCGCGCCATCCGGTCGAGTCGCGCCCGCGCCTGTTCGAAGTCGCCAGCGCCAGCGGCGAGATCGCTCGCGCCAGGTCACGGACCAGGCCGAGGCGGGCATCGGTCAGCGGCCCTTCGTAGGAGCCGAGCTTGCCCGCCATCTCGATCAGGTGGCGACCCTGGTCGTGAGTGGGGAAGGTCTCGACGCCGAGCTCGGCGGCGAGCGCTGCGATCCGCTCCTGGGTCGGGCCGATCCACTGGCCGCCGACCTCGACCACCTTGCCGTCGCCGATCTCCTCGTTGAGCAGCCGGCCGCCGACTCGATCGCGCGCCTCGACGACGAGCGGCCGCGCCCCCGCGGCGGCGATCCGCCGCGCCGCCACGAGCCCGGCGAGGCCGGCGCCCACAACCGCGACGTCGGCCTCGATCGACTCGGTCATCGGCTCAGGTCCGCAGCGCTTCCACCCGCTCGAAGATCTCGGGCAGGTGGGCGAGGTAGGCGTCGTAGTCGAAGACGGCGTCGAGGTCGAGCTGCGGCGCCGCCTCGGCGAGCAGGTCGCGGAACTCGGCGCCGGTGTCCCAGGCGCGCTGGGCGTTCTCCTGGACGACGCGGTAGGCGTCGTCGCGGCTCATCCCGGACTCGACCAGGGCGGTGAGGGCGCGCTGGCTGAAGAGGGCGCCGTGGGTGAGGTCGAGGTTCTCCCGCATCCGCTCGCTGTGGACCGTCATCCCGGACGCGACCTTGGTCGCCAGGTCCTGCATGTAGTCGAGCAGGATCGTCGCGTCGGGCAGGATCACCCGCTCGGCGCCGGAGTGGGAGATGTCGCGCTCGTGCCAGAGGGCGACGTTCTCGAGCCCGGCTTGGGCGTAGCCGCGCAGCACCCGGGCCAGGCCGGCGATGCGCTCGGTGCGGATCGGGTTGCGCTTGTGCGGCATCGCCGAAGAGCCCTTCTGGCCGGCGCCGAACGGCTCCTCCACCTCGCGCAGCTCGGTTCTCTGCAGGTTGCGGATCTCGGTCGCGAAGCGCTCCAGGCCGGCGCCGGCGATCGCGATCGCGGCGGTCAGCACCGCATGGCGGTCGCGCGGCACGACCTGCGTCGCCACGTCCTCCCGCTGCAGGCCCAGCCGCTCCATCACCCGCGCCTCGACCGCGGGCGGGATCGAGGCGTAGGTGCCGACGGCGCCGGAGAGCTTGCCGAAGGAGAGCTGGGCGAAGGCCTCTTCGAGTCTGGTCACGTTGCGGTCGGCCTCGAAGGCGAAGCCGGCGAGGCGCAGGCCGAAGGTCGTGGGCTCGGCGTGGACGCCGTGCGTGCGGCCGACGCAGAGGGTGTCGCGATGCTCCAGCGCCCGCTCGATCAGGGCGTCGCGGTAGGCGTGGGCGCCGGCGACGAGGATCTCGCCCGCCTGGCGCAGCTGCAGGGCCAGCGCCGTGTCGAGCACGTCGGAGGAGGTGAGGCCGTAGTGGATCCAGCGCCCGTGCTCGCCCACCGATCCCGCCACCACGTCGACGAAGGCGGCGACGTCGTGGTCGGTGACCCGCTCGCGCTCCTCCACCGCCTCGACGGTGAACGCGGCGTTGGCCCGTGCCGCCTCCGCCGCCTCGCGCGACACCGTTCCCTCCTCGGCCCAGGCCTCGGTGGCCGCCAGCTCGACCTCGAGCCAGCACTCCATCTTGCGCTGCGGCGTCCAGACCTCGCCCATCTCAGGGCGGGTGTAGCGAGGGATCACTCGCCCATACCTAGCAGTTGATGATGCGGGCGGCCAGCACGCCGGCGTTCTTGGCGCCGTCGATGGCGACGCAGGCGACCGGGATCCCGGGCGGCATCTGCACCGCCGAGAGCAGCGCGTCGAGGCCGCCGAGCGACTTGCCGAGGATCGGCACTCCGATCACCGGCAGCTCGGTGTGGGCGGCAGCGACGCCGGGCAGCGCGGCAGACATGCCGGCGCCGGCGATGATCACCTTCAGTCCCCGCATCTTCGCGTTGGTGCAGTACTCGCTCACCATCTCCGGGTCGCGATGGGCGCTCATCACCCGCACCTCGTAGCGGATGCCGGCGTCGTGCAGCGCCGCGCCGGCCGGCTGCATCTTCGGCTTGTCGTTCTTGGAGCCCATGATGATCCCGACCAGCGGCTCGTCGACGGCGATTTCCTCGAAGGCCTCCTCGACCGCCGGCATCGTCGCGGGTGGCGCCGATCCCGTCGACCCGGTCGGCTGGGGCTCCTCTGAGATCTCGCTCATCTCTTCCTCTCTGTGAAGTGTCTTCTAACTGGGAACGCGCTCGACGGCGCGGGCGGCGATGTCGTTGCGGATCTGCATTCCGTCGAAGGAGATCCGGCTGGCCGCATCGTACGCGCGATCGCGTGCCGCAGCGGGCGTCGGCCCGAGGCCGGTGACGTTGAGGACGCGGCCGCCGGCGGTGACGACCTCGCCGCCGCGCGCGGCGGTGCCGGCGTGGGTGATCTCGGCCAGCTCCGCCGCCGCGGCCAGGCCGCCGATGGCGTCCCCCTTCGAGGAGGACTCCGGGTAGCCGGCCGAAGCGAGCACCAGGGTCACGGCCCAGTCCTCGCCGAACTCGGCAGAGGCGCCGACCAGCCCGCCGGGCTCGCGCGCGGCGAGGCAGAGGTCGACGAGGTCCGAGCGCAGTCGCGGCAGCACCGCCTGCGTCTCGGGGTCGCCGAAGCGGGCGTTGAACTCGAGCACCTTGGGACCGTCGGCGCCGATCATCAGACCGGCGTAGAGGACGCCGTGGAAGGGAGCGCCGCGCCGTCCCATCGCGGCGACGATCGGCCGGTGCACGCGGTCGACGATCTCCTCGACCTCGGCCTGGCCGAAGCCGGGGACCGGCGAGTAGCTGCCCATGCCGCCGGTGTTCGGCCCCTGGTCGCCGTCGAAGATCCGCTTGTAGTCCTGGGCCGGCGCCAGCGGCACCACGTTCTCGCCGTCGCAGAGCGCCAGCAGCGAGAGCTCCTCGCCCTCGAGCAGCTCCTCGAGAATCACCGTCGTCTCGCCGAAGCGCCGCTCGGTGAAGAAGACGTCGACCGCCTCCCGCGCCTCGGCTTCGCCCTGGCAGAGGATCACGCCCTTGCCGGCGGCCAGCCCGTCGGCCTTCAGCACCGTCGGGTAGGAGGCGCGCGCGAGCTGCTCGAACGCTTCCTCGCGGCTGCGCAGGAGGACGTGGGCGGCGGTCGGCACCCCGGCCTCCTTCATCAGCTCCTTGGCGAAGGCCTTCGAGCCCTCGAGCTCGGCGGCGGCGGCGCTGGGGCCGAAGGCCGGGATGCCCGCCTCCGCCAGCGCGTCGACGGCGCCGGCGACCAGCGCCGCCTCCGGCCCGATCGCGACCAGGTCGACCTGGCGCTCGCTGGCGGCGGCGACGATCGCCTCGACGTCGTCGGCCGCGACCTCGGGCAGGCACTCGGCATCGGCGGCGATGCCGGCGTTCCCGGGCGCGCAGAGCAACGCTGGCGAGTGGACGGAGCGGGCGAAGGCCCGCACCATCGCGTGCTCGCGCCCGCCCCCGCCGACGACCAGGATCTTCAAGGAGGCGCTAGAGCGAGCCGGCCAGGTCGTCGGCCGACATCGCGGTCAGGGTCTGGCTGGTCATCGTCCCGCGCGAGCCGAGCTCGACCGAGACCTTGGCCATCGTCTTCTCGTCGGGCGCTTCGATCACGGTGACGAAGTCGTACTGGCCGAGCGTCGCGTACTGCGCCACCACTTTGGCGCCGATCTGTTCGACCTCCTTGTTCACCTCCGCCACCCGGCTGGGATTGTTCTTCAGCGTCCGCACTCCCTCGGCGGTCAAATTGGTCAGCATCAAGTAGGTCGGCATCTCGTCCCTCCAAGTCTCGATCGGCGGCCTTGAGACCAAAGTTACTGCTTACGGGGTGGGGGGTGGGACCGGGTGGCCCTTTCCGAGAGGCCGTCGCGCAGCTGGTCGCGCTCCCGGGGTTCGGAATGCTGGTCCGGGAGCCTCTCGGAAAGGGCCACCCGGTCCCCTGCCAACCCGAAGCACCAGGACGCCCCAGGGTGCGGAAGCTTTGCTCGAAGCGATGGCTGCGCGAGCTTTATCTCCAGCTTCTGAACCTCGGACGTCTACTGGAGGCCGTCTAATACCCAGCCGGATGACGCACTTCGTAGCCCTCGGGATACGGAGGCTCGACGTGCCAGCGGGGGCCGCTGATCCCGGCCGGGTTGCCCGCCGTGTCCCAGCGCAGGCCGGCGATTACGGCGTAGGTGTGGCTGGCGTTGGCGTAGATCGTGATCCACTTGCCGGGGCCGGGCTCGCCGTAGCCGGCGAGGGCGCCGGAGACGAGCGGGGTGTCGAGCAGGCCGGCGCCGTAGAGGGCGAAGCTGACCGCGCCGGAGCAGTCGTAGCCGTAGGAGTACCAGGAGCCGTGGCCGCCGCCCCAGACGTAGGGGGTGGAGGCGATCGAGTTGGCGGCGGCGATCGCGGCTTTCACCGCCGTCGGCGCGTTCTCCGGCGCCATCGCCAGGGCGCCGTCGAGGACGGCCTCCGGGCCCGGCGTCTCCAGACCGGTCGCCAGCGGCGCCAGCGCCCAGTCGACGTAGCGGGTCTTGCACTCGCCTTCGATCGCGTCGGCCTGCTGCAGAACCTCCTGCACGTACCACTCGGCCTGGTTGTGGCTGAAGATGCCGGCGCTGAGGCTGCCGCGCGACCAGATCATCCTTGCCAGGGTCGCCGCCGAGTCGACCGGGTCGGCGTGCCGGATCTTGCCGTCCTCGTCGCCGTCGACGGCGTACGCGCCCCACTCGCTCGCGTCGAGTCCGAGCGGGCCGACGCTCTGCAGCTGTTGCTCGTTCATGCCGCGACCGAAGTCGGACTCGAGGTGAGCGATCGCGGCCAGCGCCCAGACGCCGCGCTTGCCTAGTTCGTAGCGGGCGGCGGCGTCCTCGAAGGCGCGCAGGTACTCATGCGGGATCTGCTCGCGCCAGGCCGGCGCGGGGGTGCATTTGAAGACCTCGAGGCGCGGCCCGAAGTCGCCGAAGATGGGAGAGCCGACTTCGTCGGCATAGCAGGCGGCGTTGGCGAGCACGTCGGCGACGTACCAGTCGGCGTGGTTGTAGGCGAAGATCGCGCCGTAGGTGTCGGCGGGCATGCCGGAGGCGCTGAGGTAGTTGGCGGCGGCGTGGATCGCGTCTTCGGGGTTGAAGGGGTCGGCGACGCCATCGCCGTTGGCGTCGACTCCGTAGGCCTCCCAGGTTTCCGGCATGAACTGCATCCAGCCGACGGCCCCGGCCGAGGAGACGTTGAGGTTGGTCCCGAAGGCGGTCTCGATCAGGTTTATCCCGGCCAGGATCGCCGGGCCCTGGGGGCCGAGCTGGTATTTCGCCGCCGCCTGCTGGTACATCGGGATCAGCAGCGGCGGCACGCCGGTGGCGGCGCAGCTGGAGCTGGGCAGGGAGGGGATCGCCAGCGCGGCCGCGGGGCTGGGAACGGGCAGCGCTCCCTCTGAGCCTTCCGGCGCCGGCGCGACTTCTTCCTCGCCGCCGTCGGCCCCCTCCGAGCTCTCGCCTTCGCCGGCGGAGACGCCGCCGCTGGCGGGGGGAGCGGTGGGCTTCGGGGAGGGAGGTGGCGCCAGGGTCGCGCCCTGCTCGACCGGGGCTGGGGCGAACGCGCTCGCCGATTCTTCCAGCGGGGCGCCGGGCGTCACCGGCTCGTCGGCCAGCGCGGGGGCGGCGAACGGGGCGGAGAGCGCGACGGTGGCGATCGCAGTTGCGGCGGCCGCGCGGATCTTGTGCAGGTGGCTCATCTCTAGCCGAGCACGTTGGTAACGCGCCAACCCTCGCCTTTGCGCTGTTCCATGTCGAGGCGCAGCTCGCTGGTCAGGCCCACCCGCAGCAGCGAGACGCTGACCGGGTAGACGTCGCTCAGCGAAGGCGCCGGCACGACGTTGACGACTTTCGCCTGCGGCACGTCGACGTTGGCCGGCAGTCGCGGCGGCCTTTCCAGCAGCGCCTTGGCCAGAGCCGGCGTCGCGGTTTCCCCGAACGCCTGGCGTACGGCGGAGTCGGTTTCGCCGGTCTCGTAGAGGAGGAAGGCGTCGGCGAAGTCGCGGGCCACCGCGATCGCCTCGGGACCGGCCGGAGGCCCGTCGACCTCGGGGCCGTTGGAGGCGGAGGCAGAGGAGGAGGAGGCTGCGGCGGAGGAGGTCTGCGCGGCATCGCCGCCGGTGGCTTTATCGGCCGGCGCCGATTTGACGATCGCTCTGGCCGGGTCGAGCTGGGAGGGTGGCTGCGTCTCGGCCGGCTCGAACACCGGCGCAGCTCCCTGCAGCGTTGGCTCGGCTGGTTTCTGCGTTGCCGCCTTCGTCTCGGTCGGGGCCGAGGAGATTGCGATCTGCGTTGCGGCGGTCTTGGAGGACCCGCCCGGATCGGCGACGAGCAGACCGGCGCCAACAGCGCCTGCGGCAAGCACCAGGGCCGCGCCGGCGGAGAATGCGCGAGCCGGCGCGCCCATCGTCGCGCTGCGGTCCTGGAGCGGCCAGACCAGTCGCTCCTGGAAGCCGAACCCGACCCGCTCGAAAGCGCCCCGAAGGCCGTTGCGGACGCGGTCCTGTGCTACCCAGAAGGAATCGGCGACAGCGGCACGTCGCGAGTACGCGCTCGCGTCATCTACATCCGAGGTGATGGGTCGCCGATCGTGCATTGCCGCTTCGTAGGAGCTTATGTCGGATTATGGCTCCCAACCCTTAAACCCCGCTAAGCGACGGTCAGATCGCAGCTTGCGCCGGCACGGCCTTCTCGGCCTTCTCGAAGACCAGCTCGCCGCCGGCCGCGTCCACTTTCACCAGGTCGCCTTCTTCGAACTCGCCCTCGAGGATCTTCAGCGCCAGCTTGTCGACCAGCTGCTTCTGGATCACCCGCTTCAGCGGCCGGGCGCCGTAGGTCGGGTCGTAGCCGAGGTTGCCGAGCAGGGCGCGGGCGTCCCCCGTCAGCTCGATCTCGATCCCGCGCTCCCGCACGCGGCCGACCAGCTGGCTCACCTGCAGCTCGACGATGCGGCCGATGTCCGCCTTCGAGAGGCGGTGGAAGATCACCGTGTCGTCGATCCGGTTGAGGAACTCGGGCTTGAAGGTGCTTGCCAGCACCTCTTCGATCTGCTCGCGAATCCGCTCGTCGACCTGCTCGCCGAGGATGCGGTCGCTGCCGACGTTGGAGGTCATGATCAGGACCGTGTTGGTGAAGCTGACGGTGCGGCCCTGGCCGTCGGTGAGGCGGCCGTCGTCCATGATCTGCAGCAGCGTGTTGAAGACGTCGGGGTGGGCCTTCTCGATCTCGTCCAGCAGCACCACCGCGTAGGGCCGCCGCCGCACCGCCTCGGTCAGCTGGCCGCCCTCCTCGTAGCCGACGTACCCGGGCGGGGCGCCGATCAGCCGCGCCACCGTGTGTTTCTCCATGTACTCGGACATGTCGAGGCGGACGATCGCCTGCTCGGAGTCGAACATCAGCTCGGTCAAACTCTTCGCCAGCTCGGTCTTGCCGACCCCGGTCGGGCCGAGGAAGAGGAAGGAGCCGATCGGCCGGTTCGGGTCCGATAGGCCGGCGCGGGAGCGCCGCAGCGCGTTGGACACCGCCTCGATCGCCTCGTCCTGGCCGATCACCCTTTCGTGCAGGCGCTCCTCCATCTGGATCAGCTTCTCGACCTCGCCCTCCATCAGGCGGCTGACCGGGATCCCGGTCCATTTGGCGACGACCTGGGCGACGTCCTCCTCGGTCACCTCCTCGGTCAGCATCGTGGCGCCGCCGGCGTGCAGCTCGGCCAGCCGCCGCTCGCCTTCGGCGATCGCTTTCTCCAGCTCCGGAATCTCGCCGTAGCGCAGTTTCGCCGCCCGCTCGAGGTCCGCTTCGCGCTCGGCTCGCTCGGCCTCGGCCCGGGTCTCCTCCAGCCGCGCCTTCGCCTCCTTGATCGCCTCGATCGCCTCCTTCTCGTTCTGCCAGCGCGCCTTCATCTCGCCGGAGCGCTCGCGCAGCTCGGCCAGCTCGGCTTCGATCGCCCCCAGCCGCGCCTTCGAGGCCTCGTCGCTCTCCTTCTTCAGCGCCTCGCGCTCGATCTCGAGCTGCTGGATGCGACGCTCGACCTCGTCGATCTCGGTCGGCATCGAGTCGATCTCGATCTTCAGCCGCGAGGCCGCCTCATCGATCAGGTCGATCGCCTTGTCGGGCAGGAAGCGGTCGGCGATATAGCGCTCCGAGAGGGTGGCGGCGGCGACGATCGCCGAGTCGCTGATCCTCACCCCGTGGTGGACCTCGTAGCGCTCCTTCAGCCCGCGCAGGATCGCGATCGTGTCGTCGATGTCGGGCTCGCCGACGAGCACCGGCTGGAAGCGACGCTCCAGCGCCGCGTCCTTCTCGATGTGCTTGCGGTACTCGTCGAGCGTGGTGGCGCCGACCGCGCGCAGCTCGCCACGGGCCAGCATCGGCTTCAGCAGGTTGGCGGCGTCGACCGCGCCTTCGGCCGCGCCGGCGCCGACGATCGTGTGCAGCTCGTCGAGGAAGAGGACGATCTGGCCCGCTGCCTCCTGCACCTCGGAGAGCACCGCTTTCAGCCGCTCCTCGAACTCGCCGCGGTATTTGGCGCCGGCCAGCAGCGAGCCGATGTCGAGCGCGATCACGCGCCGGTCGCGCAGGCTCTCCGGCACGTCGCCGTCGACGATCCGCTGCGCCAGCCCCTCGACGATCGCCGTCTTGCCGACGCCGGGGTCGCCGATCAGCACCGGGTTGTTCTTGGTGCGGCGGGAGAGGACCTGGATCACGCGGCGGATCTCCTCGTCGCGCCCGATCACCGGGTCGAGCTTTCCCTCCGCGGCATCGGCGGTCAGGTCGCGGCCGAATTTCTCCAGCGCCTGGACGCTGTCCTCGGGGTTGGGCGAGGTGACCTTGTGCGGTCCCCGCACTGCGGCGATCGCCCGTTCCAGCGAGGCGCGGTCGGGGAGGAGGTCGGCGATTCCGGAGCTGGACTCGGCGAGTGCCAGCAGCATGTGCTCGGTCGAGATGTACTCGTCGCCGAGCTTCGCCATCTCTTTCTCGGCCTGGCGCAGCACCTGCGCCAGCGCCGAGGACATCCGCGGCTCCTCGCCGCCGCTACCCAGCGTCGGCAGGCGCTCGATCGCCTCGTGGGCTTTGGCGCCGATCGCCGCCGGGTCCTCGTCGAGCTTCTGCAGGATCGGCGGCGCCAGCCCATCCTCCTGCACGAGCAGGGCGACCAGCAGGTGCGCCGGCGCGATCTCCGGGTTGTGGCGGGCGGTGGCGAGCTGTTGCGCTGCCGCGACCGCTTCCTGAGACTTGACGGTGAATCTGTCTGGCTGCATCAGCGCCCGCCTCCCTTGGCGCCTTCGAGTTCCTCTAGGCGCTGCCGCGTTCGCTTCAACTCGGCGCGCAGCTTTGCCACTTCCGCTTCCAAGCTCAAGACCGTCTCGACCCCGGCCAGGTTCAGGCCTTCGGAGGTCATCTGCTGGATCCGCCGCAGCCGCTCGACGTCGCGCTGGGAGTAGAGGCGGGTGTTCTTCGGCGAGCGCTTTGGCGCGATCAGGCCGCGCTGCTCGTAGATCCGCAGCGTCTGCGGGTGCATGTGGGCGAGCTCGGCCGCGACCGAGATCATGAAGACGCCGCGCTCGTCGTCGATCGCGATTTCCACGCGGCTGCGGCGGCTGGCGGGCATCAGGCGCCTGCCTTGCGCAAGAGGTCCGCGCGCGGGTCGGCGCCGTTGAGCGCCTCGGCCAGTTGCTCGACCGCCTGCCGCTGCTCCTCGCTCAGCTCCTCGGGCACCTCGATTTCCAGCCGGTAGCGGATGTCGCCGCGGCCCTTGCTCTTCGGTCGCGGCGGGCCCTCGCCGCGCAGCCGCTGCACCGAGCCGTGCCTGGTCCCCGGCGCGACTTTGATTTTTTTCGTGCCCGCCAGCGTCGGAACCTCGATCGTGCCGCCGCGCAGCGCCTCCGGAATCGAGATCGGCACCGCCACCTCGAGGTTGCCGTCGTCGAGCCGTTCGAAGACCGGGGACGGTTTGACCCGCGTGGTCACGTAGAGGTCGCCGGGCGGACCGCCGCGCGGCCCCGCCTCGCCCTTGCCGGCGAGGCGGATCCGGGCCCCGTCCTTGACCCCGGCGGGGACGTTGACCTTGTAGCGCTTGGTCTGCTGGGTCAGGCCGGAGCCGCCGCAGGTGGGGCAGGGGTCCTCGATGATCTGGCCGGCGCCGCCGCACTGGGGACAGGGCTGGCTGATCGAGAAGAAGCCCTGGCTCTGGGCGTCGATGCCGCGCCCTTCGCAGCGCGGGCAGGTGACCGGGCCAGTGCCCGGTTTGGCGCCGCTGCCGTGGCAGGTGGCGCAGCGCTCGGCCTTCGGCACGGTGACGTTGATCTGGGCGCCGTTGACCGCCTGGTCGAAGCTGAGCTGGACTTCGGTCTCGAGGTCGCGACCGCGGACCTGCTGCGCCTGGCCCCGGCCGCCCCCCCTGCCGCCGCGATTGAAGATCGTGGAGAAGATGTCGCCGAAGTCGGCCCCGCCGAAGCCCTGAGCGCCGCCGGCGCCAGGACCGAACGGCCCCGCGCCGCCGAAGCCGCCGGGGCCGCCGAACATCCCACCGGCGTCGTACTCCTTGCGCTTCTGCGGATCGCTGAGCACGTCGTGGGCGGCCGAGATCTCCTTGAACTTCTCCTCCGCCTCCTCGTCGCCGGGGTTGCGATCGGGGTGGTACTTGCGCGCCAGCTTGCGGTACGCCTTCTTGATCTCCTCCTCGCTCGCCTTCTTGGAGACGCCCAGCGTCTTGTAGAGCTCGTCCGCCACTGCTCCTACTCGCTGACCACCACGCGGGCGGGCCGAATCAGCTGCTCGCCGAGCTTGTAGCCCTTCTGCAAGGTCTCGACGACGACGCTCGGCTCGATCCCCTCGACCGCCTGCGTCGAGAGCGCCTCGTGCCACCGCGGGTCGAACTTCTCTCCCGTCGGATCCACCGCCTCGACCCCGTTCCGGGCCAGCGTCTCCCGCAGCCCCCGGAACACGAGCAGCACCCCATGCGCCAACCCGTCCTCGGAATCGCCCTCGGGATCGAGCCCAGCCGCCTGAATCGCCCGCTCCAAATCATCCAGCGTCGGCGCCATCTCCGCGAGCAGCTCGACCCTTCCCCCGAGCCTGCGCGGCCTGCACCTCGGCCGTCACCCGCTTGCGAAAGTTCTCGAAGTCGGCCTTCGTCCGCTGCGCCAGCTCGAGGTACTCCTCTTTCTCCTTCTGGGCGTCAGCCAGCAGCGCCTCGAAGTCCTTCTCGACCTGATCGGCATCGCTCTGTCCCGACGGCTCTTGCGCGCAGTCCCCTCCCGCGGGTGGCGCCGATGACGGGGGGGCCGAGGACGACCCCGCCCGCGGCGCACCCCCATCACCCGTGACAGGACCCGCCGGCCGGTGCTCGCCAGGGCCCTGCTCGTCGTGACCCTGCGTCATTTGTCGTCACCCTCGTCGACCACCTCGGCGTCGACGACTTCGTCATCGTCATCTGCTGAGGCATCGCCCTCGCCGGAAGCCCCGTCGGCCGATGCCTGCTCCTGCTGCGCCGCCGCGTAGATCTGCTCCGACGCTTTGGTCATCGCCGTCGTCAGCGCCTCGGTTTTCGAGTTGATCTCCTCGAGGCTGTCGGAGCCGAGCGCCTCGCGCACGCCTTTGACCGCCGCCTCGACCTCGTCCTTGGTCGCCGCGTCGACTTTGTCGCCGGCGTCCTCCAGCGCTTTCTCCGCCTGGTAGGCGGCGTTCTCGGCCAGGTTGCGGGCCTCCGCCAGCTCGCGCTGCTTGCGGTCCTCCTCGGCGTGCGACTCGGCGTCGGAGACCATGCTCTGGATCTCCTCGTCGGAGAGTCCGGAGCCGGATTTGATCTCGATCTTCTGCTCTTTGCCGGTGCCTTTGTCGGTGGCGGTGACATGGATGATGCCGTTGGCGTCGATGTCGAAGGTGACCTCGATCTGCGGGATCCCGCGCGGCGCCGGCGGGATGCCGGTGAGCTGGAATTTGCCCAGGCTCTTGTTGCCGCCGGCCATCTCGCGCTCGCCTTGCAGCACGTGGATCTCGACCGAGGGCTGGTTGTCCTCGGCGGTCGAGAAGACCTCCGACTTCTTGGTCGGGATCGTCGTGTTGCGCTCGATCAGCTTCGTCATCACGCCGCCTTTGGTCTCGATGCCGAGGGTCAGTGGGGTGACGTCGAGCAGCAGCACGTCCTTGACGTCGCCGGCCAGCACTCCGGCCTGGATCCCGGCGCCGACCGCGACCACCTCGTCGGGGTTGACCCCCTGGTGCGGATCCTTCCCGGTCAGCTCTTTGACCCGGTCCCGCACCGCCGGCATCCGCGTCATGCCGCCGACCAGGACGACGTGCTCGATCGCGGCGTCGGCGTCGTCGAGCGCCCGTTTGACCGGGCCGACGATCCGCTCCAGCAGGTCGTTGGTCAGCTCGTTCAGCTTCGAGCGGCTGAGTTTGAGGTCGAGGTGCTTCGGCTGCCCCTCGACGGCGGTGATGAAGGGCAGGTTGATCTGGGTCTCCTGGGTCGAAGAGAGCTCGATCTTCGCTTTCTCGGCCGCCTCGTAGAGGCGCTGCAGGGAGTTCTTGTCCTGGGCGAGATCGACGCCCTGGTCGCGTTTGAACTCGGCAACCAGCCACTCGACGATCGCTTTGTCCCAGTTGTCGCCGCCGAGATGGTTGTCGCCGGCGGTCGCTTTCACCTCGAAGACGCCGTCGCCGATTTCCAGCACCGAGACGTCGAAGGTGCCGCCGCCGAGGTCGAAGACGAGGATCGTCTGGTCGGTTTTCTCTTTGTCGAGCCCGTAGGCGAGCGAGGCCGCGGTCGGCTCGTTGATGATCCGCTTGACGTCGAGGCCGGCGATCTTGCCGGCGTCCTTGGTCGCCTGGCGCTGATCGTCGTTGAAGTAGGCGGGGACGGTGATCACGGCGCTGTCGACCGTCTCGCCCAGCTTCGCTTCGGCGTCGGTTTTCAGCTTCTGCAGGATCATCGCGCTGATCTCCGGCGGGCTGTACTGCTTGTCGCGCACTTCGATGCGGACGTCTCCGTTGGGCCCGGCGACGACCTTGTAGGGGACGATCGTCTCCTCCTCTTTGACTTCGGACTCCTTGCGGCCCATGAAGCGCTTGATCGAGAAGATCGTGTTCTCCGGGTTCATCACCGCCTGGCGTTTGGCCACGGTGCCAACCAGGCGCTCGTCGCTGTCGGTGAAGGCGACCACCGACGGGGTGGTGCGGCCTCCCTCGGCGTTCTCGAGGACGGCCGGCTCGCCGCCCTCCATCACGGCGACACAGGAATTGGTCGTGCCGAGGTCGATGCCGATCGTCTTGCCCACTTTTCGCCTACCTCCAGGGGTTTCGTTGTTCAAACCTAAGAAATCTAAGTCAGAGTATGACAGATCCTTTCAGGCCGCCTCAGCCGACTGCCTATAGTTCGTTCGAGCAAAAGGGAGCCGGCAACGACCCAGGGGGACAGGGTCACCCGGCCGGAGGCGCCTCGACCAAATCGATTCTGGGACTGGATCGCGGAAGAGGAGGAACACTTTGAGTCACGCTATGACCCGCCGGCTTTTGGCGCCGGCAATCGCCGCTTTATTCGCGCTTGCGTTGCTGCTACCCGCTGGGGCAGCCGCCAAGCAGGGCGACCACAGCGACAACGGCAAAGGCAAGGTCGTCAACACGATGACGCGCAACCTCTACCTCGGCGCGAACCTGACGCCGGCGATCGGCGCGCCCAGCCTGGAAGCCTTCGTCGCCGCCAACGGCCAGATCCTGCGCGAAGTCACCGCCAACGACTTCCCGACCCGGGCCAAAGGGCTGGCCGAGGAGATCCTGGCCGAGAAGCCCGACCTGGTCGGGCTGCAGGAGGTGGCGCTGTGGCGCACCGGCCCGCCCAGCCTGGCGCCGGTCCTCGGTGGGCCACTGACCGCGAGCACGGTCCGCTACGACTTCCTGCAGCTGCTGCTCGATCGGCTCAACAAAGGCCCGGACCGCTACGAGGTGGTCGTCTCGCAGGACGAGTTCGACCTTGAGGCGCCGGCGGACGAGAACAAAGAAGCGGGCGACGGCCCCGTGCCGATCGTCAACGCCGAGATCAACGGCCGCCTGACGATGCGCGACGTGATCCTGGCCCGCCGCGGCGCCGGCGTGCAAACCTCGAATCCGCAGTCGGCCAATTTCCAAACCCTGCTCCCGGTCGAAATCCTGGGCGCGAAACTGGCGATCAAACGGGGTTGGACGGCGACCGACGCGAAGGTGCGCGGCAGCGGCTGGTTCCGCTTCGTCAACACCCACCTCGAGGCGTTCGACCCGGCCGCGCTGGTTCCCAGCATCCGGGCGCTGCAGGCAGCCGAGCTTGTCGCCCCGGGCGGTCCGGCGACGGGCAGCCTGCCGGTCGTCCTGCTCGGCGACCTCAACTCCGACGACGACACGGTCGCGCCGGGCGATCGGCAGGCCTACCAGACGCTGCTGAATGCGGGCTTCGTCGAGCGCAGCACCGCCAACCCGCTCGGCTGCTGCCTCAACTCGAGCCTGCTGGCGGTGGGCGCCGGCGGCAGCGTCGCCGACTTCGACCACCAGGTCGATCACATCATGACCAACGACCCGCAGGACATAACGCTGCAAAGCTCAACCGTGACCGGCCTCCTCCCGGTCAACGCCTTCTGGAACTCCGACCACGCAGGCGTCTTCAGCGCCCTGCGATTTAGCCCATAACCAGCTGAAGAGGCCCGTCCCGGTAGGGGTGGAACGTCTTGTACTTTTCGCGCAGCGAAAAGTTAAGTGGAACCCCTACCGGGACGGGCCTCTACCCTTCGCCGGCGGTGGCGGCGACGAATTCGGCGACCTGCTTCGAGTCTTCCTCGTTGAGGATGCCGCCGGGCATCCGGCCCGCTTCGGTGGAGCTATCGACGCCTTTTTCGACCGCGTTGAGAACGCGGCCTTCGGTCGACTCGATCGTCGCCGCGGCGGTCGATCCGGCCGGCGGTCCGGACGGGGCCAGCAGTTCGTCGAGGTTTGGCCCGTAGTTGCCGTCGGTGCCGGCGGCGTAGAGGACGTGGCAGGTGCCGCAATTGACCTCGAACAGCTCCTGACCGCTCTTCAGGTGCGCCGCGACCTGCTGGTCGCCGCTCTCGGCGTCTCCCTTGGAGCGGAAGGCGAGCCAGGGAATGAGGACCGCGAGGACGAGGATCAACAGGCCGAAGACGATGAAGGTGCGCTTGCTCATTTGGCGGCGCGCATACTACTGGCGCTTTTCTCGGCGCGTACTTGGTCGCGGCGCCACGGGCACATCCGTCGCAGGGCGCACTCGCCGCAGCGCGGTTTCGGCCGGCAGAGCTCACGCCCATGGCGGATCAGGTTCATGTGCAGCTCGTAGGCGTCGGCGGGGTCGACGACCGCCAGCATCTCCTCGTGGGCGCGCTCGAAGGAGGCCTTTGGGGGGAACAGCCCGAGCCGGCCGCCGACACGGTGGACGTGGACGTCGACCGGGATCTCCGGGATGCCCCAGGTGAAGATCAGCACGCAGGCCGCGGTTTTGCGCCCGACCCCAGGCAGCGCCAGCAGGAACTCCAGCGACTCCTCCCGCGACGCGGTCTCGGTCCAGTCGAGATCGGGGTGCTCGCCGAGCTGCTCGAGGATCGCCTGGATCCGCGGCGCCTTCTGCTGCCCGAGGCCGCCGGGGCGGATCGCCTCCTCCACCTCCTGCACGGGCGCATCGCGCACCTCCTCCCAGGTCGGAAACCGCTCCCGCAGCGCCGCGAACGCCCGGTCCCGATTGCGGTCGTTCGTGTGCTGGGAGAGCACGGTCTTGATCAGCTCGGCGATCGGGCGCCGGTGCGGCTCGTTGAGCGGCTGCCCGTACATCTCCCGCAGGCGGTCGCGAATCGCTCGCACCCGCCGCCGGTCCGGTCGTTTCCAGCTCATGCGCCCTGACCCTATTGAGCGGGCATATGGTTCTGGCGATGAGCGCTGGGATCGAAGAGGCGGAGCTGCGGGTCGAAGGCGTCCGCGTCTTCTACCGCCGCGTCCCCGGAGACGGCACGCCGACCGTCTACTGCCACGGCAACCCGAGCCACGGCGAGGACTGGCTGCCGTTCATGGAGCGCGGCGGCGCCGCGATCGCGATCGACATGCCCGGCTGGGGGCGTTCGGCCCGGCCCGACCCAGCGCGCTTCGACTACTCGATGTACGGGCTCTCGGCCTTCCTCGAGCGCTGCCTCGAAGAGCTCGGCGTCGAGCGGCGCAAGCTGGTCGTCCACGACTGGGGCGCACTGGCCCTGATCGCCGCCCAGCGCCGGCCGGACCTGGTCGAGCGACTGGTCGTGATCGACGCCGTGCCGCTCCTCCAGGGCTACCGCTGGCACTGGATCGCCCAGCTCTGGCGCCGCCGCCCACTCGGCGAGTTCCTCAACGCGACGACGACCCGCTCCTCGATGGCACTGCTCTTCCGCCAGGCCAGCGGCGACCGCAGTCCGATGCCCCCCGAGTTCGTCGACATGGTCTGGAACCACTGGGACAAGGGCACCCGCACCGCCACCCTCGCCCTCTACCGCCACGCCGACCCCGACCGCCTCGCCCTGGCCGGCGAAGACCTCCCGAATCTGACCTGCCCCTCCCTGATCCTCTGGGGCGACCGCGACCCCTACCTCCCGACCAAATTTGCGGAGGCATACGCGGCAACGCTCCCGAACTCCGAACTGCAAATAGCCGCGGGCGCCGGCCACTGGCCCTGGATCGACGACCCAGCCCTCATCGCCCGCATCCACGACTTCATCAGCTGACCCAGCTTCGTCCGTTAACGCGGGGATTACAATTTGCAGATGTCCCGCGCGCTTTCAGCCGCAAACTCGCGTCTGCCCAAAGGCTTCGGCGATTTCGCCCGCCAGATCGGGATCCTGGTCAGCGTCGACCTCGCCTACACCTTCGTCCGCGGCATCGTCGATTCCGAGCGCGCGTTGGCGTTCACGCACGGCCAGCAGCTGATCGACCTCGAGAAGGCGACCGGGAGCTTCTTCGAGCCCAGCCTGCAGGCGTTCTTCCTGCCGATGCAGGCCGTGATCGACGTCGCCAACCAGATCTATCTCAACGCCCAGTTCTCGGTCGCGCTCGGCTTCCTCTTCTGGCTCTACCTCTTCCGCAACGAGTCCTATTACTTCGTGCGCAACATGTTCGTGGTCGCGATGGGGCTGGCCCTGGTCGGCTACACGCTCTATCCGACCGCGCCGCCGCGGATGTTCCCGGAGCTCGGCTTCGTCGACACGATCAACGACTTCTCCAACGTCAACCACGATTCGTCCCTGGCGAAAATCTTCATCAACCCCTACGCGGCGGTGCCGAGCATGCACTGCGCCTTCGCGATGATGATCGGCGGCACCGGCGTCATGGTCTGCCGCCACCTGGTCTCCAAGGTCTGCTGGGCCTGCTGGCCGCTGCTGGTCGACTGGGTCGACGATCGTCACCGCCAACCACTACTGGGTCGACGTCGCCCTGGGCTGGATGGTGGCGCTGACCGCGGCGCTGGTGGCGCAGCGGCTGCTCGCCCGCGCCAGGCCCGAGGCCTGGTCCTTCCGCGCCAGGGCGCCGCAAGAGGCCGAGGCGTAGGTCTCGGCCCATCGTCTAGCCTGCCCGCAATGGAACCTTCGGCGCCCCCCAGGGCCCCCGGCCCTCGGCGCAACGGCCGCGCGGCGGGCCGCAGCGGGCAGGAGCTGCGCAGCTACGCGCGCGAGCGGCTGATCGAGTCGCGGCTGACCCCGAACGCGATCTCGATGGTCGGCCTGCTCGGCAACCTGGTCGCCGCCGTTCTTGTGACCCAGCGCCTCTTCACCCTCGCCGGCGTCGCCTTCGTGCTCGGCTCGGTGATGGACACGCTCGACGGCCGCTACTCGCGGATGTCCGGCAAGGGGACTCTCTTCGGCGCCTTCCTCGACTCGACCCTCGACCGGATCGAGGAGGGGATCGTGCTCGCCGCGGTCGCCGGCTACTTCGCCGCCCGCGGCGAAGACTTCGCGGCGGCGATGTGCGTGGTCGCCGTGCTCGGCTCGCTGATGGTCTCCTACACGCGGGCCCGGGCGGAGGCGCTCGGGGTCGAGTGCAAGGTCGGCTTGGCGACCCGGCCGGTCAGGGTGGTGCTACTTTCGATCGGCTTGATCTTCGCCAAGGGCGCCGGCATCGGCGATTTCGAACTGCTGGCCCCGTCGATCTACGTGCTTGCGGCGTTGACGATATTTACGGTGTTCCAGCGGGTACTGCATGTGAGAAACGAGCTTTCCGGAGACATTCCCGGCGCCCAGAGCGGCGGCGGCGAGGCGGAAGAGCTGTAACCAGCCAGGCCGCCGGGTGTGTTCTGCCATCCCAGCGCTGATTCCAGGAGGACTTTCAATTTCATGACCGAGAGCAACGGAGCAAACGGCAGCACCAACGGCGCCGTCGCCGGCGACGAGAAGGTCCGCGTCGCGATCGTCGGCGTCGGCAACTGCGCCAACTCCTTCATCCAAGGCGTCCAGTACTACAAGGACGCCGACCCGGCCGAGGAAGTGCCGGGCCTGATGCACGTCGACCTCGGCGGCTACCACGTCGGCGACGTCGAGTTCGTCGCCGCCTTCGACATCGACTCCGAGAAGGTCGGCAAGGACCTCTCCGAGGCGATCTGGTCGGGCCAGAACGACACGATCAAGTTCGCCGACGTGCCCGAGCTCGGCGTCACCGTCCAGCGCGGCATGACCCACGACGGTCTCGGCAAGTACCTGAAAGAGAAGATCGTCAAAGCGCCGGGCGAAACCGCCGACGTCGTCGGGATCCTCAAGCAGACCAAGGCCGACGTCCTGGTCTGCTACCTGCCGGTCGGCTCCGAGGAGGCGACCAAGTGGTACGTCGAGCAGGCGCTTGCCGCCGGCGTTGGCTTCGTCAACTGCCTGCCGGTCTTCATCGCCCGCGAGGACTACTGGGACAAGCGCTTCCAGGATGCCGGCCTGCCGATCATCGGCGACGACATCAAGTCCCAGGTCGGGGCGACGATCGTCCACCGCCAGCTCGCCCGCCTCTTCCACGACCGCGGCGTGCGGATGGAGCGGACCAGCCAGCTCAACGTCGGCGGCAACATGGACTTCTACAACATGCTCGAGCGCGAGCGGCTCGACTCGAAGAAGATCTCCAAGACCAACGCCGTCACCTCGATCATGGGCCACGACCTGCCCGCCGAGGACGTCCACGTCGGCCCCTCGGACTACGTCGCCTGGCTGACCGACCGCAAGTGGGCGCACATCCGCATCGAGGGCAAAGCCTTCGGCGACGTGCCGCTCAACCTCGAGCTCAAGCTCGAGGTCTGGGACTCGCCGAACTCGGCCGGGGTCGTCATCGACGCCGTGCGGCTGATCAAGCTGGCGCTCAACAACGGCATCGCCGGTCAGCTCGACGGCCCCTCCAGCTACCTGATGAAGTCGCCGCACACGCAGCGGCCCGACGACGAAGCGCGGGAGCAGACCGAGGAGTACATCGCCGCCAACGCGCGCGGCAAGACCCCGGTCCCGGACGGCGCGAAGGTCTCCGCCTAGCCGGCGCCGTGCCGGCCGAGCCGCTTTCGATCGCCCACGTCGCGCCCTTCCGGCGCGGCGTGGAAAACCCGGTAACCGAGTTCGTCGCCCGCGTCGGCGCCGAGCTGGAAGCGCGCGGCCACGAGGTCCTGCGGGTCGGGACCGGCGACCCGGTCAAAGGGCTGCTCAAGTCGACCCCGCCGGACATCGTCCACGTCCACGAGCCGTTCGCGCCCAGTGTCGCCTCGGCGGCGCTGCGCCACTCCTTCTCGCTCAACGTCGCCACCTTCCACGCGCCGCAGGAGCGGGTGCTATCGACCCAGGTGGCGCGGCCGCTGGTCGAGATCTTCTTCGGCCGCATCGACGCCCGCACCGTGACCGGCGCCGCGACGGCGGAGCTGCTCGACCGCTACTTCCCGGCCTCCTATGAGCTGGTCGAGGCCGCCGCTGGCGAGCGCGATTGGGCGGCGGTGGCGAGCGAGCTCGAAGCCATCTACCGCCGGCTGCTCGCCCGCCGCCACGCGGACGGGGGCGACCCGGAGCTGCGGGCGCGGATCGCCGAGCGGCCACTGATCGAGGTCGACCTGCACATGCACACCGACCACTCGGGCGACTGCGCGACGCCGGTCGAGGTGCTGCTGCAGACGGCGCGCGACCGCGGCCTCGGGGCGATCGCGATCACCGACCACAACGAGGTCTCCGGGGCGCTGGAGGCTCGCGAGATCGCCGCCGGCATGGGCGACATCAAGGTGATCGTCGCCGAGGAGGTAAAGACCGCTGAGCAGGGCGAGGTGATCGGACTCTTCCTCGAGGAGAAGATTCCCAAGGGGCTGACGATGGCGGAAACGATCGCCGCGATCCGCGAGCAGGACGGGCTCGTCTACGTGCCGCACCCCTTCGACCGTTTCCACTCCGTGCCCGACTACGAGCACCTGCTCGACATCGTCGAGGAGATCGACATCCTCGAGGTCTTCAACCCGCGGGTGGCGGTGACCGCCTTCAACGAGGAGGCCGAGCGCTTCGCCCGCAAGTACCGGATCGTCCCCGGCGCCGGCTCCGACAGCCACGTCGCCCAGGGGCTCGGCAGCGTGCGCGTGCGGATCCACGACTTCGAGGGGCCGGCCGAGTTC
Source organism: uncultured Actinomycetes bacterium (assembly GCA_963832065.1). Classification (GTDB taxonomy): domain Bacteria; phylum Actinomycetota; class Thermoleophilia; order Solirubrobacterales; family 70-9; genus VAYN01. The sequence goes on along the minus strand of CAWHSV010000007.1, from coordinate 64,839 downwards.
CTCGAGGCGATGCGCGACGCCGACATCACCCGCAAGCACAAGAACCTGGTCTACGTGCAGGCGCTGAAGCTGCTGCAGACGACCGGCCGGCCGAAGGCGCCGAAACGGCGGGTGCCGGACGCGAAGCCGGTGCGCGGAGGCCGCCCGCGCAAACGCAGTTCGGGGAGCAAGAGCTGATGCAGGGGCGCGGGGGGAAAGGAGCCACGCCCGCCTCGTCAAAGAAGTCGCCGATGCCGATGCGAGGTACCGACGACGAGATCCGCGAGAAGTACCTGGAGCGGGCGATCCGCGAGCTCAATCAGATGAGCCGCGAGATCCAGGACTGCCCCCACTGCCCGCGCGGCAAGCTGATGCCGGTGCTCGGCTCCGGCCACCCTCAGGCCGACATCTTCATGCTCAAGCAGGCGCCGATGGCGGCGGAGATCGAGGAGGGGGTCGCCTTCTACGGCCGCGCCGGCAACGCGCTGATGAAAAGCTTCAAGCGCCTCGGGATCGACCCGCTGGTCGTCTACGGCACGCTCTGCGTCAAGTGCCCGATCGCCGAGCCCGACCTGGCCGCGGGAGAGTGCGTCGCCCGCTTGGTCGAGGAGATGGCGATCGTGCAGCCGAAGATCGTCGTCGTCATGGGCGAGCCCGCCCTGGGCATCCTCAACAGCCTTCAGGTCCCCCTCTCTCGTCCGGTCGAGCAGCGCGAGGGCGAGGTCCAGGCCTTCACCCCCACCATCGACGCCCTCTACGTGCCCGATATCGACGCCTCGCTGGACGAGGAGGGCGCCAAGCAGCGCTTCTGGCGGGCGTTCAAGACGCTCGGCGTCTGGTACGACGATTTGCCTCCGTACTGAGCGGGGTCGGGAGGACCGAGCGCCCCTCCCATTGCGCTGGGATTTTCGCCGTTAACCCCGCGTCTCTTGCCGAGAGCCCCGCTGCGAAAATCAGGGACGCCGCTTATGGGAGGGGCGCCCGGTCCTCCCGACGGGTCCAGCTCGTTCAAGTCACGAAGTCGGTACCCAGGCGTTGCGGAGATTTTGCATTCGACGCGTCACACGTAACGTCCTGTCTGCAAGGGTCTGGCATCATGGAGTTGATGCGAGAGAGCTGGACCGACGAGCGACTCGACGACCTCAACGGGAAGGTCGACCAGCGCTTCGACGAGGTCGACGGGCGCTTCGACGAAATCGACCGGCGCTTCGACGGGGTCGACGGGCGCTTCAAAGAGGTCGACCAGCGCTTCGACGCGGTCGAGCAGCGAGTCGGTCGAGTCGAGGACGGGATTCGCGAGCTGCGCAGCGAGATGAAGGCGGAATTCGTTCGTATCGATGGGCGATTTGAACGCCTCGACGAACGACTCGATTCGTTGCATCGAACGATGGTTCAGTTCTGCGGCCTGATGTTCGCGACGCTGGTGGGCCTCTTCGCGACGCTGGTGGGTTTCGTCGCGACGCAGCTCTGACGACCAGCTACGGGGTGGCGGCTTCGGCGATCGCGGTCATCGTCTCGACCCTGGCGCTGGCCAGGCCCCTGACGACGACGGTGTCCAGGGGCCCTTCGTAGGCGGCGAGGGCGGACCGGGCCTCGTCGCGGTTCGCGGCGGCGACGCCGACGGCGCCCTCGGGCTCGGCGAGGCGGTCGAAGTGGTCGCGGTAGCCCTTGTGCAGGTCGCGGTAGAAGGACTCCTCCTTGGCCAGGCGCTCGGCGGCATCGGGGCCGACGGCGGTGCGGACGTAGCCGAAGACCGGCGGCGTCTCGCGGCCGGCATCGCGGGCGCCGGCCTCGACCCGCTCGCGGGCGCCGGCGGCGAAGCCGGGGGTCATCCAGTTGAAGAAGACGCCGTCGAACTCGGCGCCGCCGAGGGCGCACATCCTCGGGCCCATCGCGGCGAGGACGAGGCGGACGCCGGGCAGCGCCTCGCGCAGCTCGGGCAACGACTCGCGCATCTTCGTCAGCGGCTTCTTCGAGAAGCCGGCGCCGACGCCGAGCCAGAGCCGGGCGGGGTCGATGCCGAGCCGCTCGATGTCGGCGGCGATCTCCTGCGGCGGCTGGCGGTCGAGGGCGATCACGGCGACGCCGAGGTCGACCTGCGCCGCCGCGGCGGCGAACTCGGCCAGCGTCTCCAGGCCCTTGGCGCCGGGGTGGTCGTTCGACCACATCGAGTCATAGCCGAGCTCGGCGCAGCGGGCGGCCAGCGGGCGGGCCACCTCGGGATCGAGGCCGGCGGCGACTCCGAAGCCTCGCGACTGCGACATCAGTCGTCGCCTCCGGCGGGCGCCGGCGCGGCTTTCTCCAGCAGCGCCACGCACTCGATGTGGGGGGTCTGGGGAAACATGTCGACCGGCCTCACCCGCGTCAGCCTATAACCGGCCTCGACCAGCTGGGCGGCGTTGGGAGCGAGCGTCGTCGGGTTGCAGGAGACGTAGACGATCCGCTGCGCCTCGCACTCGATCACCCGCCGCACCATCTTCTGCGAGAGCCCCGCCCGCGGCGGGTCGACGACGACCACGTCGGGCTTGCCGGCCTGGACCAGCAGCGGCCGCACGCCGGTGCGGACGTTGGCGGCGAGGAAGTGGGCGTTGCCGATCCCGTTCAGCTCGGCGTTGCGCTCCGCGTCCTCGATCGCCTCGGGGACGATCTCCACTCCCCAGACCTCGCCGGCCCGGGCCGCCATCGTCAGGCCGATCGTGCCGATCCCGCAGAAGAGGTCGAAGACCTTCTCCTTGCCGCTGAGCCCCGCGTACTCGGCCGCGATCGCGTAGAGGCGCTCGGCCATCTCGGTGTTGGTCTGGAAGAAGGCGCCGGGCGAGATCTTCCACTGCAGCTCGCACAGCTCCTCTCGCAGGTGCTCTTCGCCGAGCACGCCTGTCGGTCCCTCGTTGTCGCCGGAGTCGTCGGCGACGATCGTGTGCAGGTCGACCGGTGGCTTCGGGAAGCGCCGTTCGGCGGTCACGAGGCGGGTTTGGATCTGCCCCGTGCGCCGGCCCTCGCGCACGACCAGGTTGCGCAGGACGCCGCGGCGGGCGCGGCGGTCGAAGGCGGGGACCGACTCCACGCGCGCCCACTCGCGGACCTCGTTGCGGGCGGCGTTGCCGGGCTCTGACGCGAGGTGGCAGTCCTCGACGTCGACGACCAGGTCCCAGCGCCCGCGCGCGTGGAAGCCGAGGATCGGCTCGTCGTCCTCTCCTTCGCCGAAGGAGTATTCGAGCTTGTTGCGGTAGCGCCACTGCTCGACGGCGGGGACGATCTCCTCCAGCTCGAAGCCCTCGAGCTCGCCGATCCGCCGCAGCGCCTCGCCGACCTGTTCGCTCTTGGCCGCGAGCTGGCGCTCGTAGGGCAGCCCCTGCCAGGGGGCCCCGGGGCAGGGCTCGCCGCCGTGTGCGCAGCGGTCGGGGATGCGGTCGGCGCCAGGGCGCAGCAGCTCGACCGTGCGGGCCTCGGCGAAGCGCTTCTTCGCCTTGGTCACCTCGACCCGGGCGCGGTCGCCCGGCAGAGCGCCGGCGACGAAGACGACGAAGCCGTCGGCGCGGGCGACACCGCGCCCGCCGAAGGCCAGCGAGTCGACTTCGACCTCGAGCAGCTCTCCGCGACGGGGGCCGCCGGCCGCCGGCCTAGCGCCGGTGGCCGCCCCCTCCGTCACCTGAGTTTTTTCCGCGCTCGCCGCGCCGCCTGAGTGGCCTGTTTGCGCACCGGCTCGGCTCGGCCGCCGACCTCTTTGCGCGCCTGTTTGACCAGTTTTTCAAGCTCGCGCAGCATCGAGTCGGTCTGTTTGCGACCGCGTTTGACCAGGTCGCCGAGCATCTTCTCGGCGTCGCCGCGGGTCATGCGACCGCGTTTGACGGCGTCGTCGACGACCTCCTGCAACCGGTCGCGGCTGAGGGTGACGCTGTGCTCGAGGCTCTCGCGGAACTGGGCGACGCTCTTATCGAGTCCGCTGGTCGCTTTGCTGCTGCTGCGTTTCGGCGCCGATTTTTTGGCGACGCGTTTCGGGGTGTTTTTCCTGGTGCTGGTTTTCGCGCTCGATTTTTTGCTGCGGCTTTTCGCCGTGCCTTTTTTTCTTGCGCTGGTTTTGCTCGCTTTGGCTTTGGAGGCTTTTTTCGCTTTGGCGCCGGCTTTCGATTTTTTGCTCGATTTGCCGGACGCTTTTTTGTCTGCCATTCGGTTGCCTCCTGATGGGTGGTCGCCGGGACGTGCAGTTGGACTATCTCAGTTCCAGCGGCTCCGGCGCGGCAAACTTCGCTTCGACCGGTGCATGGTCGGAGAGGCGCAGGGCCCGTCCTTCGAGTGGCAGCTCGCGCCGCTCCGGTGGCCAGGCGACCGGCTTCTCCCGCACCTCGAGGCCACGGACGAGCAGGTGGTCGATCGCCTTCGGCGCCGTCGTCCCGGTCAGGCCGAAGTCCTCGCGCAGCCGCGCGAAGGCCGCGGGGTTCGCGGCCGGGCGCAGGTTGAGGTCGCCGCCAAAGAGCAGCGGCGCGCTGCCGGCGAACTCGGTCGCGGCGCGGGCGGCGCGCAGCACATCCTCAGTCGCCAGCTCCGGGGCGTCGTTGGTCGCGTGCAGATTGGCGACGCAGACGCCGGAGGCAGTGCGGGTCAGCGCCAGCGAGCGCCGCTCCGGCGCGCCGTCGTGGATTGCCAGCTCGCGCCGCTCGGCGATGCCGCCGAGCCGGCCGGGGACGCGGACCAGGGTCAGGTTCGAGCCGCCCTCGCCGGAGGCCATCAGGTCCGGGTTCTGGCGGGCGAGCAGCGCCCGCAGCGGCCCCAGCGAGTTGCGCGAGGTAAGCGCCCGGTGCCATTCGGCCGAGCAGGCTTGGGCCAGCGGCGCCGCGAAGCGGGGCGGGCACTCCTGCAGCAGGGCGACGTCCCAGGCGGCGCCGGCCAGCAGCGTCGCGAACTCCTGCGTCAGGTCGCGGTTGACCTGGACGTGGGTCTCGTTGCGCTCGTCGAAGCGCAGCAGCCGCGAACGCCAGCTGCGCAGCGTCGGGTCGGGCGGGAAGTCCCGCCCGTGGAAGAGGTTCCAGGCGATCGCCGCGAACTCCACGGCCCGTAGTATCCGCCGCTTGACGAAGCGGGACTTCCTCACCGGCGAAGAGCTCGGCGCGTTCGAGCTCGGCCAGCTGCTCGACCGGGCGCTGGAGCTAAAAGCGGGCCGCGGCGAGCGCGTCGGCGTCGACGCGCTGGCCGGGCGCAGCATCGCCCTGATCTTCGAAAAGCCCTCGACGCGGACGCGGATCTCTTTCGAGGTCGGCGTCGCCGAGCTGGGGGCGACGCCGGTCGTGTTGCGCGACGACGAGATGCAGATCTCCCGCGGCGAGTCGATCGCCGACACGGCGCGGGTCCTATCCCGCTACGTCGACGCGATCGTGATCCGCTCCGGCTCCCACGAGGCGGTCGCCGAGCTGGCCGCTGGCGCCGAGGTCCCGGTCGTCAACGGGCTGACGCCGCTGCACCATCCCTGCCAGGCGCTGGCCGACCTGCTGACCCTGCGCGAGCGCTGCGGCGACCTCGACGGCCTCCGCCTCGCCTACGTCGGCGACGGCAACAACGTCGCCCGCTCGCTGGCGATCCTCGGCGAGCGAGCCGGGGTGGAGGTGGTGGTCGCGGCGCCGGCGGGCTACCAGCTGGAGGAGGGTCACGGGGCGAAGCTGAGCGACGATCCCCGCGCCGCTGCCGGCGGCGCCGACGCCCTCTACACCGATGTCTGGGTCAGCATGGGCGACGAGGCCGAGGCGGAGCGCCGCCGCGCCGACCTCGCGCCGTTCCGGCTCGATGGCGACCTGCTGGCGGCGGCCAAGGACGGCGCCGTCGTCCTCCACTGCCTCCCTGCCCATCCCGGGGAAGAGATCGCCGCCGACGTCCTCTACTCCGATGCCTCGGCCGTTTGGGACCAGGCCGAGAACCGCCTCCACGCCCAGAAGGCGCTGCTGGAGGCGCTGCTCGCCGGCTAGGCCGGCGGACGCAGAGCTCTATGTACCCGGAGATCGAGCTCGGACCGGTGACGCTGCAGACCTTCGGGCTGATGTTCGCGCTCGCCTTTATCGCCGCCGGGGCGCTGATCTGGCGACGCCTGGAGGAGTTCGGCAAGCCGCCCGACTGGGCCTATGAGATGGGATTCGCGGCGCTGATCGGCGGCATCGTCGGCTCCCGCGTCTACTACCTGGTCCAGAACTACAGCGACGTCAGCGACGACCTGCTCGGCAACCTCTTCTCCGGCTCCGGGCTGGTCTGGTACGGCGGCGCGCTCGGCGGCGCGCTCGCCGTCTTCGCCTGGGCCTGGTACCGCGGCTTCCTCGGTCTCCCCCTGCTCGACCTGGCGGCGCCGGCGCTGGCGCTCGGCTACGCGATCGGCCGCTGCGGCTGCCAGCTCTCCGGCGACGGCGACTACGGCAGGGCCTGGGACGGGCCCTGGGCGATGTCCTACCCGGACGGGACGGTGCCGACCGACGAGGCGGTGCACCCGACGCCGATCTACGAGACGCTGCTGATGGGCCTCGGCGCCTGGCTGCTCTGGCAGCTGCGCGACCGGGTTCGGGCGGGGGCGCTGTTTGCGCTCTACCTGCTCTACGCGGGGGGCGAGCGCTTCCTAATCGAGTTCCTGCGCCGCAACTCCGATACCGCGCTCGGCCTGACCACGGCCCAGCTGGAGAGCCTCGCAATGGTTGTGGCGGGCGCCGTCTGGCTCGGCGTCGTGAAGCGGCGTCACGGTAGCCTGGCTCGTTCGGCGCCGGGCGGCGCGGCAACGACCGGGGCCCGAGCGTAATCGCGGGGACGATGTTAGGCTCATGCACAAGAGATTTGGAGCGGTCGATCTAGGGAGGTCTGGCGGGTAATGGGGGCAGTGGACACTCAGAGTCAGGAGGGCCCTTCGGCCCGCACCGTCAGCGCCGTGCTCGACGCGGCAGCCGAGCGGATCGCGGCCGCGGGAGTGGAGAACGCCCGGGCCGACGCCGAAGTCCTGGTCGCCGACGCGATCGGCGTCAAGCCCGAGCAGCTCTCGGTCGACAGCGCCGGCGAGATCCCGGCCGACGTCGCCGAGAAGATCGAGGAGCGCGTGCAGCGCCGGATCGACCGCGAGCCGATGGCCTACATCCTCGGCCGCGCTCCTTTCCGCAGTCTCGAGATCGCCGTCGACGAGCGCGTGCTCTGGCCGCGCCGCGAGACCGAGCTGCTGGTCGAGGTCGGGGTAGAGCTGCCGGAGGGCGCGCGTGTGCACGAGGTCGGCACCGGCTCCGGGGCGATCGCCCTGGCCCTGCTGGCCGAGCGCCCCGACCTGCGGGTCACCGCGTCGGACCTCTCGCCGGAAGCGGTCGAAGCGGCGCGCGAGAACGCGGAGCGCCTTGGGCTCGATCTCGAGGTCAGCGTTGCCACCGGCCTGCCCGACTCGGTCGAAGCCGAGGGCGTCGACCTGGTCATCGCCAACCTTCCCTACGTGACGGACTCGACCATCTTCGAGCGCTCGCCCGAGATCCAGAAGGAGCCGCGGATCGCGGTCACCGGGTCCTGCGGCGAGGACGGCCTCGGCGTGATTCGCGGCCTTGTCGGCGAAACGCCCTCGGGCTGGAAGCTGGCGATGGAGCACGACACCCACCACGGTCCGGCGATGCGCGAGCTGCTGCGCGACGCGACTACCCTTCAGGACTATGAAGGTGACGAGCGGGTGACTGTCGGCTTCGCACCGTGAAGCTGTCCCTAAGCGATGAGTGAGGCCCCGCCGCGGGTCGAGGAGACGGCGCCCGAGGGGGGCGATCGCTCCGGCGCCGCCAGCGAGGCCCAGCGCCGCGCCAAGGTCGAGCGGTTGCGCGAGGCCGGGGTCGACCCGTACCCCCACTCCTTCGAAGACCGTGCGCACGCCGAGGACGTCCACGACGCCCACGACCCGGCCGAGCTGGGGGAGGGCGAGCACGAGCAGTTCACCTATCGGGTGATGGGCCGGGTCACCGGCAAGCGCGGCCACGGCAAGACCGCCTTCTTCGACATCCGCGACATCACCGGCACGATTCAGGGCTACGCCCGCCGTGACACGCTGGGCGACGAGGTCTTCGAGCACGTCGAGGAGCTCGACATCGGCGACCTGGTCGGGATCGAGGGCCCGGTCTACGTCACCAAGCGCGGCCAGCTGGCGATCTCCGTGCGCGAGTTCACGTTGCTCGCCAAGGCGCTGCTCGATCCCCCCGACCTCTTCCACGGCATCTCCGACCCCGAGTTGCGCTACCGCCAGCGCGAACTCGACCTGATGGCCAACGAGCGCTCGCGCGAGGTCTTCAAGGAGCGGGCGAAGCTCACCTTCGAGATCCGCAGACATATGAACGAGCGCGGCTGGGTCGAGCTGGAAACTCCGGTCCTGCAGCGGCTGACCGGCGGCGCCGCGGCGCGGCCCTTCGTCACCCACCACAACGCGCTCGATCGCGACCTGTTCCTGCGCACCGCGACCGAGCTCTACCTGAAGCGGGCGATAGTCGGCGGCTTCGAGGACGTCTACGAGTTCGGCAAGTTCTTCCGCAACGAGGGGATGTCGTCCCAGCACAACCCCGAGTTCACGATGCTGGAGATGTTCATCGGCGGCGCCGACTACAACGGCGTCATGAACTTCATCGAGACGCTGGTCTCCAGCGTGGTCGAGAAGGTTCTGGGCACGACCAAGGTCGAGCGCGACGGGGTGGAGATCGACTTCGCGGCGCCCTGGCCTCGGGTGAAGCTGCGCGACGAGCTGCTGCGCGAGACCGGCGTCGACATCTACGAGGCGAGCCGCGACGAACTGGCCGAGATCGCCGGCGAGGACGCCGACCCGAACGACGACTGGGCCGGCCTCGTCGACACCCTGCAGGGCAAGCTGATCGAGCCGAAGCTGATCCAGCCCACCTACATCACCGTGCTGCCGATCGACATCTGGCCGCTGGTCAAGGTCCACCCCGACGACCCCAAGGTCTGCGAGGCCTTCGACGGCATCGTCGCCGGGATGGAGATCGTCGGCGGCGGCACCGACCTCAACGACCCGGTCGAGCAGCGCAAGCGCTTCGTGCAGCAGCGCGAACGCCAGGAAAAGGGAGCGGAGGACGATCCCCACCCCCACGACGAAGAGTTCGTCAAAGCGCTCGAATACGGGATGCCGCCGGCCAGCGGCTGCGGCCTGGGGATCGACCGCCTGCTGATGATCATGACGGGCTCCAAAACCCTGCGCGACGTAATCATCTACCCAGCCATGCGCGAGGCCACGAGGTCGTAGGACACGGCGCGAGGTCGCACCCGCGGCTACGCGTCGTGCAGAGCACTGCCGCTTCGCCGCGTGCACGCCCTCGCTTGGTCCTACGACCTCCGGAATTAGAAGGCTGAGCGCAAAAGACCGCCGTCTAGGGGGATGACGGCGCCGGTGAGGTACGCGGCGCGGTCGGAGCAGAGGAAGGCGACGAGGTCGCCGTACTCCTCCGGCTGGCCGAGGCGTCCGGCGGGGACTTCGGCGCCGGCCGCCGCTTCGGCTTGCTCCAGCGAGCCGCCGGCGTCGGCGAGGCGTTCGGTGGCGAAGCGGCCGGTGGCGACGGTGTTGACGGTGATCCCGTCGGCGGCCACCTCGCCCGCCAGCGTCTTGAGGAAGCCGACCGCCGCCATGCGGTGGGCGTTGGAGAGGTTGAGGGCGGGATTCGGCTCCCGCGTCGTGCTGGAGCCGACGTTGACGATTCGTCCCCAGCCGCGCTCGCGCATGCCGGGGACGACGGCGCCGGCGAGCACGCGCAGCGCCAGCACCAGCGAGCGGTAGGCCTGCTCCCACTCGTCGAGGCCGTGCTCGAGCGCGCCGCCGAACGGCGGCCCGCCGGTGTTGGCGACAAGGATCTCGATCGGTCCAAGCGCCTCGGCGACCTCCCCCGGAAGCGCCGCCAGCCGCTCGGCGTCGGCGGTGTCGGCGACGAACGGCGTCGCCCGGCCGCCGATCTCCGCGGCGGCCTCTTCCAGGCGCTCGAGCGAGCGACTGGCGATAGCGACCCGAGCCCCCTCGCGCGCCAGCGCTCCCGCGATCCCACGCCCGATCCCCCGGCTGCTGCCCATCACCAGCGCCACGCGCCCCTCCAGCCCCAAATCCATCGCGACACGTTATCCGCCGGGCCGCTCAAAGCCCGCTGCGCGGGTACGATGCCCGATAGGCGCCCGTAGCTCAGTGGTCAACGGGTCCTTTCGGGGGCCCAAAGAGCGTCGGTCTTTCAAGCCGAAGGTCGCGGGTTCGACTCCCGTCGGGCGCATTCGCTGCTGTTCCTTGGGTACCGCGCGCTTCCCATCGCAGAGCCGAATGGACGGCTCGGCCTTGGATCTACATTCCGCGAGCTTCTGTTTGGTTCCGCGCCGTTCCGGGCCGTCGGTGTCACATCGGGGCGCGAACCGCCGCTGCTCTTGGACTCAATTTTCTGTCGATCCATGGTCACATCGAGATCGGAAATCGACCCGATCGACTCGTTCGGCGCAAGCACTCTGCGATCCAACGCTAGTTGGCTGGTCGGCCGGGGTCGGCGGCGGCGGCCCCGTCGCCGATCTTTTCTGCCAGCTCGATGATGATCCCCTCGGGGCCGCGGACGTAGCAGAGCCGGTAGCTGTCCTCGTAGCGCACGAGCTCGCCGACGAGCTCGGTGCCGCGGGCTTGTAGGCCGGCGACTACGGCGTCGATGTCTTCGACAAGGAAGGAGAGGTGGCGGATGCCCGGGGTGTTCGACGGCGCGTGGGGGTCGCCGCCCTGAATCGGCGGCGAGTGGAACTTCACCAGCTCGATTTCTACGTCCCCGTCTGGGGTTCGGAGCATCGCTAACTCGGCCTTGGTCCCGTGGAGCGCGATGATGCGGTCTACCGACTCACCCTCGACCTGGCCCGTGCCTCCCGGCTCTAGGCCCAGCTCGACGAAGAACTCGATTGCGGCCGTCTAGGTCGTCGACCACGATCCCGACGTGTTCCATCTTTTTGATCGCCATGTGCTCGATGGTATCGCATTTGGGTCGCATCGCCGCCGCAATCCCGCTTCTCGTGTGGGCGACCATCCTCTCAAGCCGAAGGTTCGACCCCCGTCGGGCGCAAGCAAGTAGCCAGTACGCGAGGTCGGTCGTCCGGCGCGCCGACGCTAAAGCTGCCTTCGCAGATCGCCCGCTTGTTGGGCTTCTCACCGCGGTCTAGCCGCTTCCCACCCGGTGCCGTCTAGGAGCGGCGGAAGGGATCGATGTAGACGTCGTCAACCTGCCACCGGCCGCTTGAGTCGAGTGGGGTGAAGCGGATCTCGATCGCGCTTGGGATCAGCGTTCCGACAATGGTCGAAAGGGTAAGCACGGTGGAGACCGACTGGGTCGGGGCCCAGGTGGAACCGGCGCGGAGGGTGCCGGCCGTCTTCGTGCGGATCAAGGCCGAGCAGCCTGTAGACGGCTTCGACGCGCAGTTGCGAGGACGGATCGCCGCTGTTGCGGGCGACCAGCCGGAAGGAGGGCGTGTCGAGCGCCATGCAGACTGGTGGGCTGACGGCCGAGCTGCCGGCGGGGAGGGACAGCGACTTGGAGTCGCCGGCATCGTTGAGGTAGTAGCTCTCGTTGCCTTCGACGACCGTGGCGCCGCGGTTCAGCTGCCAGCCGGAGCCGCCGGCCTCGAAGCCGCCGTCGGGGGCGAGCACGTAGCTGCGCTGGTCTCCCCAGGGGCTGAACACCTTCTCGGCGCCGGAGTACGAGCATGCCTGGGCGGAGCCGGCGAAGACGGCCAATGCCAGCAGTGCGGTGGCCAGCAGAGCGGCGAACCTGCCGCGGTTCGAGCTGGGGACTGGGTGGGACGTGGACATCATTGGGAAAACCTCCTCGTCGCAGGCCAAAAAGCCTGGTCGTTAAACCAAGCTGGCGGTCGAGCCGTCTCGAGCCGAAGCTTGAGATCTCCAACTTTGCGTCCCTGCCTCGCGACAGGTTTGCCCTTATTCAGCTGACTTATGTGCGTGCCGCAGACAGATCGGCTCGGATCCCGCCGACTTGAGTCGAGTTCATACAAACGGCTACTGAATTCTTGGTCCCAGTGCCTGGGGTGCTGCGGATTCGCCTTGCGGAACTCATCCCTTCGCATCGCCTGTCGATAAACAGGCGCGGTTTGCAAACACCGGCCGCGTCGATGGCACTCGTGTCGCAGATACAGGAAGCCGAGCACTTCTTCGCCCACGGCCGCGAGCGGGCGCTGCTGCGCGCGCAGGGGGTCGAGCGGCTGGTCGAGGTGGCACTCGCCTTCGGCTTCCTCGTCGTCGCCCTGGCAATGGCCCTGCTGCTGCCGTCTCCCCGTGCTCTCGACTTGCCTACCCTGGCGATCCTGATCGGCGCGTACGTCGTCTGCAGCCGGGCCAAATTCGACATCGCCGACGGCTATACGGTTCCGACCGAGCTGGTGCTGGTGCCGATGCTCTTCCTCCTGCCGACCCCGGCGGTGCCGCTGGTTGTCGCCTGCAGCGATCTGCTGGGGCGGGGATACGACTATGCCAGCGGCCACACCAACGTCCACCGCGCCTTCCACACTTTGGGGGACTGTTGGCACGCCGTCGGCCCGCCGCTGGTCCTGGTCGCGGCCGGCGCCCAGGTCTTCTCCTGGGACGCATGGCCGGTCTATCTGGTCGCCCTGCTGGCCCAGTTCGCCTTCGACTTCGTCCCGGCCGCGATCCGAGAGCGTTTCATCGACGGCATCTCGGTGCGCACGCTCGGCGGGCTCGTCGCGCCGGTTTACGCGCTGGACGGGGCGCTGGCTCCGATTGGGCTGTTGGTCGCCTTTGCGGCGACCCAGGTCAGTGCCGCGGTGGCACTCCTGATCGTCCCCCTAGCGACCGTGCTCGCTGTGCTTTCCCGTGAGCGCCAGGCGCGCGTCGACCAGGCGCTCGAGCTCAGCAGCGCCTATCGCGGCACGGCGATGCTGCTCGGCGACGTGGTCGAGGCGGATGACGCTTATACCGGCAGCCACAGTCGTGGTGTGGTCGAGCTCTCCCTGGGAGTCTGCGACCGTCTCGGACTCGACCACCGGCAGCGCCGCAACGTCGAGTTCGCCGCCCTCCTGCACGACGTCGGCAAGATCGCCGTGCCGAAGGAGATCATCAACAAAGCCGGGCCGCTTGACGCGGAGGAGTGGCAGGTGATGTACCGGCATACGATCGACGGCGAGGAGATGCTGAACCGGGTCGGGGCGTGCTTTCCGAGGTCGGACGCATCGTCCGCTCCTCGCACGAGCACTACGACGGCAGCGGCTATCCGGATGGCCTGGCCGGCGAGGAGATTCCGATCGAGGCTCGGATCGTCGCTTGTTGCGATGCCTTCAGCGCGATGACCACCACCCGCTCCTACCGCAAGGCGATGTCGCTCGAGGCGGCGCTGGCTGAGGTGCGCGCCTGCGCGGGCACCCAGTTCGATCCCCAGGTCGCGGAAGCCCTCGCTGTGGTTTCCATCAGCTGACAGGACATCGATCGCTCACGAGGTGAAATATAAGTACCTGACTGTTTAAAGATTTTACTTGTAATGTTCCTGGGGTGAAGACTTTTGCGGACGGGAAAATCGAGGGTTACTGCGGGCCGGCGGACCTCGACGCCCCGGACGATCTCGAGGCGGCGATCGTCGACTTCATCTCCAAGACGACGAAGACGCTGGACATCGCCGTGCAGGAGCTGGACTCCTTTGCCATCGCCGAGGCGGTGATCGCGAAGAAACGCGAGGGGAAGAGCGTGCGGGTGCTGCTCAACCGCTCCTACCTGCAGGACGAGGCGAGCACCGGCCAGACGCCAGCCTGACCACGGTGGCCCAGCTTGCCGACGACGACACGGGCGAGCACAAGGTCAACCGCGACGTCTTCGCCGCGCTCTGCCGCTGCGGGATCGAGGTTCGGATCGACCTCAACCCCGACAACAAGATCTTTCACCACAAGTTCGCGCTCGCGACCTCCGCCTCGATGCCGACGGGAGCGCGCGCCGGGGCGACGAACCTGGGTTGCTGACCGGATCCGCGAACTTCACCGACACCGACTGCCACAGGAACCTCAACCATCTTTTCGCCTTCCGGGACTCCGACTTGCTGGAGGACTTCGGCCAGGAGTTCCGCGAGGCCTGGGCCGGGGAGTTCGGCCGGGGCCGCTTGGGCAAGCCGCCAAAGACCCACGACCTTTCCGGGGTGCCGGTCAAGGTGCTCTTCGCTCCCGACCACGGTCCCGAGGCCGAGGTCGTCAAGCAGATGCTCAAGTGCCCCAAGGGCGGCCGCATCGACTTCGCCATGTTCACCTTCATGGGCTCCTCGGCGATCGACGACGCGATGATCGTCCTGGCTGGCGCCGACCGCACTATCCGCGGAGTTCTCGACCGCGGCCAGGGCGCATCCAAATATGCCGCGTCCCGGTGGCTGCAGGAGGCAGGGGTGGAGGTGCTCGATCCCGAGCAAACAAACCGGGGATTCGCAAACTTCACCACAAGCTGGCCGTCATCGATCAGTCGACGGTCATCGGCGGCTCCTTCAACTACTCCGAGCCGGCCACCCTCTACAACGACGAGGCGCTGTTGGTGCTCGGAAGCCCCCACTCCGAGTCCGAAGGAGTGAAAGTCGACGCTGACGAGTGCGCTGCGATCGCCGGTTTCTTCGGGGCGGAGATCGAGCGCATCCGCGGGCTGAGCGAAGCCTGGCCCGGGAAATAAGACCGAGCCGGGGCGGTACTCCTCAGTCGACGACGATCTTGCCCTTCATGAAGGGGTGGATCTTGCAGTGGTAGGGGAAGGTCCCCTTGCGGTTGAAGCGGACCGTCACCGACTTGCCCGGCTTGACGCGGCCGGTGTCGAAGCTGCCTTTGCGGGTCGCGGTGTGGGCGGTCCCGCTGGTGTTGGCGAAGCGGACTTTGGCGCCGGGGGAGGTCGTCAGGGTGGCCGGTTTGAACGCGAAGCCGGCGATCGTGACCGTCGAGGTCGCGCTCGCCCGGGCCGTCTCGCCGGCCGACGCGGGCTGCCCGTGGAGGCCGATCAGGGCCAACGGGAAGCCGGCGAGCGCGAGTGCGGTCGCGATCGCCAGCCGTCCCTGCCGAGATCTCGCGGTCCTCGTCATCGCCCGTACTACGGAGAGTCCAAAGACCGGGTTCAACTTCCCCGGCGACGCTTCGCGCGACCGGCCATAATCGGAAAGGCCCGGGCGGTTAGCTCAGTTGGGAGAGCACTTCCCTTACAAGGAAGGGGTCACTGGTTCGAGCCCAGTACCGCCCACTAACTCGCCGAGCGCGGCTCGATCATCAGCGCCTCGGCCACGGCCAGGGTCTCGCCCTCGGCCGAGAGGACGGCGGCGCCGGCGAGGCGCTTGCGGCCGTCGACCGCGATCGGCCAGGCCATCACCACGTGCTCCTCGCCGGTTTTGACCGGGGCAAACAGCTCGGCGCGCTGGCGAACCAGCATGCTCAGCGTCAGCTCGCCCTCGAGGTGGCAGGCGAAGTAGGTCGGGCAGTCGAGCACCGCCCAGACGAACTCCGGGCGCACCTCCTCGCCTCCGTCCTCGGCGGCCCAGGCGGGCGGGGTCCACGGCGAGGCGACGAGGTCGCGGTCCTCGACCTGGCCGGCGAAGACCTCGAAGCAGTCCTCGCCGCGGGCGCGGCCGCAGACGAAGCAGTTGCTGAAGAGCCCGTCGCTCGGGGCGCGGTAGTTCCCGGCGGCGCGCCGGGCCTCCTCGACGCCGACCGCGGCGGGCACGGCAAGGTCGAGGGCCGGCAGCGGCCGCGCCTCGGCGATCAGCGTCTCGCCGTACGACACCCGCAGCGAGCCCTCCTCTCCCGGCGCCAGCTCGAGCGGCAGGTCCAGCGGCACTGGGCTGCGCAGGCTCACCTCCACCGCCCCGCCGAGGCGGCTGGCGAGGACGCCGCTGGTGTAGCCGCCGTTGCCGCTCTCCTGGGGGCCGTTGAAGCGACGCGGGACGACGATCGTCTCGGCCGCGGGACCCATGGCTACTGCAGCGCGAACACGGCGTTCACGGTCGCCGTAACGGTCGAGGTTCCCGGCGCCGACCGGCGGCGCCGGCTCGGCGCAGGCCGCGCTCTGTCTTCGCGCCCCTGCGCGCCGGGGCCTCGCCAGTGGAGCCGCGCGTGCATTTGCTGACCGGCTGGGGCTCCCGTGGCCCGACGACGACGTCGCCGCTTTCCGCGATCGTGATCACCGGGCCGAGCGTCGCCCCCGCGGCGCCTGCCAGCGCTTCCGCCTTCGCCTTCGCCCTCTTGACCGCTTCGACCAGGGCCGCGTCGTAGGCGGCTTCGCGATCGCCGACGAAGAAGTTGGGGCCGCGCGTGCTCGTCGCCCCGGCAGCAACGCCGGCCGAGATCAGCGCGCCCGCCGCCTCGGGTCGGTGCAGGATCACGGTGACTCCCTCGCTCGCCCGGTAGACGGGGCGCTTGCCGCGCTCGACTCGCCGGACCGCGATCGGGCCGGTGGTGACATCGCCGGGGCCGACGCCGGGGGTCGCCTGCGCGGCGGCGATCACCGCCCGCAGCCGCAGCGCCACGACGTGCAGCGCGGCCCCGCGGCCATGCCGCTCCTTGCTCACCGAGAAGCCGATTTCGGCGCTGTCGTTCGTCACTTCGCGCTCGACGGTGGCCTGGACGCTGACCGTCCGGTCCAGGGCGGAGGCGGTTGCCGGCGCCAGCAGGGCGGCGGTCACGGCGAGGGCGAGGAGAAGACGGCGCATCGACGGATCATCCCACCGCCCGCTGTTCGATGCTGTGGAACTCGCCCCGGCTCAGGAAGCGCTTGCGCCCAGCTGTGGGGTCGCGGTGCCGCCCCGCGCGCGCTCGGCCTTGGTGACGACGTCGAAGAAGACGTCGTTGCGGCCGCGGCGCATCGGGCGGGGGAAGGCGAGGCGGGCGCGGCGGTGGGCGGCGGCGATCGAGCGGAAGCGCGGTCTCGTGGGCGCGGCTCCAGCGGATGCCGAAGATCTCCCGCACGCGCGGCGGCAGCGTGCCCTTGATGACGTGGTTCTGGGTGGCGAGGTTGCCGCGCGCAGGCAGCGGCACCGGCTGTTCGAAGGCGACCAGCGGCGCCATCTCCAGCGCGTGCGGGGTCGCCTGCAGGTCGGGGGAGGCGAGCCGCTCCTCCCACCAGGCGCGGAACTCGCGGTGGCTGGCGGGAACCTCGCTGCGCGGCAGGCCGAAGAGCTCGCCGAAGCGCACGTAGTCCTGCCAGAGCGCCTCGCGCTCGCCTTCGCTCAGCGGCCGCACCATCGCCTCGTACATCGCCCGCCCCGAGTCGGCGATCACCGCCAGCGTCCACAGCATCAGCTTCGGGTCGAAGGCGGAGTAGGCAGCGCCGGCAGGGTGGGCGCCGGCGGCCTCGGGCAGCGAGCCCTCGATCCGCTCGTGCAGGCGGTGCACGGCCGCCGAGCGCCTTGTCGGCTTCGGCGCGGGTGCCGAGGAAGACCGTCTCCTGGATCTTGGCGGTGCGGGCGAGCCGGGTGAAGGGCCGGTCGCCGAGCATTGGTGCTCAGCATCGTGCCGGTGTAGGTGAGCGGTTCCAGCGCCCCGATCAGCAGCGCCCGCTGGCCGTAGAGCAGGCCGACCGAGCGCTCGCCGTGGACCCGCCGCGCCAGCGAGCGCCCCGGGGGGAAGTAGTAGGTCTGGTTGCTCATCCTGGCTGCCTGGCCAGGGATGCTACTCGCGCCGGTCCTGCTCCCGGGCCAGGGCGACCAGGGCGGCGGTCGAGCCCCGCTGCTGCGCCAGCTGGCGCAGCTCGTGGGCGGCGAAGATCTCGTCGAGGTCCTCGCGGGTCAGCGTCTCGCGCTCGAGCGCGTTGGCGGCGAGGTCGTCGAGGCACTCGCGGTTGGCGGCCAGCAGCGCCCGCGCCCGCCGGTAGGCCTCGCGCGCCAGCGTCATCGCGGCGATGTCGACGTCGCGCCGCGTCCGGTCGGAGACGGCGTAGTCGCCGGTCGGCATCGCGATCGGCGGCGGCCCGTCGGCGTCCAGCGCCACCCCCATGCCGAACTCGCCGACCATCTGTTTGCAGACCAGGTGCACCCGAGCGAGGTCGTCGACGGCGCCGGAGTAGGACTCGCCCATCACCTCCTCCTCGGCGGCGCGTCCGCCCAGCAGCGTCACCACCTCGTCGAGCAGTTCGTCGCGCGACTTCAGGTAGCTGTCCTCCTGCGGCGAGTGGCCGACGAAGCCGAGCGCCGGCCCGCGCGGGACGATGCTGAGGATCTCCGGCGGGTCGAGGCCGAGCAGCTTGCGGCAGAGCGCGTGGCCGGCCTCGTGGTAGGCGACGATGCGGCGCTCCTTCTGGCTCAGCCGCCGCGCCTGCTGGGAGCCGACCGACTGCCGCAGCAGCGCCTCGTCGAGATCCTCGCGGCCGTCGCGGCGCGGCCGGCCCGGCCGGCGATGATCGCCGCCTCGTTCAGCGCGTTGGCCAGCTGGGCGCCGGTCATCCCGGTCGTCTTGCGGGCGACGTCGGTGAGGTCGAGGTCGGCGGCCAGCGGCTTGCCCTTGGCGTGGCTGCGGAGGATCGCCTCGCGGCCGTCGCGGTCGGGCGGCGCCACCAGCACCTGGCGGTCGAAGCGGCCCGGGCGCAGCAGCGCCTGGTCGAGCTTGTCGACGTAGTTGGAGGCGGCGATCACGATCACCGTCCCGGGGTCCTTCTCGAAGCCGTCGAGCTCGACCAGCAGCTGGTTCAGCGCCTGCTCGCGCTCGCTCGAGCCGCCGTCCGCGCCGCCGCCGCTGCGGGCGCCGCCGACCGCGTCGAGCTCGTCGATGAAGATCACCGCGCGCCCGGACTTGCGCGCCTCCTTGAAGAGGCGGCGGATCCGCGCCGCGCCGCGGCCGACGAACATCTCGACGAAGCTGGAGCCGGAGGCGGCGAAGAAGTCGACGCCGGCCTGGGCGGCGACGGCCCGCGCCAGCATCGTCTTACCGGTGCCGGGAGGGCCGAACAGCAGCACCCCGCGCGGGGGCTGGGCGCCGAGCGCGGCGAAGCGATCCGGTTCGCGCAGCCACTCGGCGACGTCGATCAGCTCTTCCTTGGCGGCGTCGACGCCCTGCACTTCCTCCCAGAGGACGGGCTCGGTCTTGCTCGCCTTCACCGTCTCCGGCTTGGTCGAGCCGACCGTGCTGTTCATCAGCCGCAGGAAGACGAGCAGCAGGCAGGCCATGAACAGCACCCCGAAGACGGGGTACCAGTCGAAGAAGAATTCCTGGATGGCGCTCATCGGGGGAGTGTGCGGGTCGCGACTGCCGAATACAAATCGACATACGTCCACGAGCCTCGCCTACTGAAGCCAATCGCCTAGGGCGCGCGCGTCACGCGTCTGCTCTAGTGCATCCTATGGGCGTAAAAGTGCAGACGCGTCAGCCGCGCTCGACCTGGGAGCCGCCGACGATCGCTTCTTCGCCGGAGTCCTCGAAGACGATCCAGGCCTTGTTGCCGCCGTCGTAGTCGGGCGCCCAGAGCTTCAGCGTCGCCGCGCGACCCCAGACGGTGACGTTCTCCTCGCCGGTCGCGTCGAGGCCGCGCCAGATCCGCACGAAGGGGTTGCTCTCCCGCTCCTCGCCGATCGTCGTCGGCTCGCGATGGCCGGGGTGGACGCGGGTCTCCGGCGGCAGCTCCATCAGCCGCATCACCGAGGCTTTGAGGTCGTCGAAGCCGCTGGCGCCGGGCGCCATCGTGCCGCCCACCGTGCCCTTGAAGAGGACGTCGGCGGTGAAGAGGTCGGCGCCGTCGAGCAGGTAGGCGAGGTGGCCGGCGGCGTGGCCGGGCGTGTAGAGAGCCTCGACCTCGAAGCTGCCGGCCTGCAGCTTCTCGCCGTCGGCGAGTGTCACCTCGACCTCGTCGTCGAGCTCGGCCGCGGTCGCCTCGTGGGCGACCAGCGGCGGGTTGCCGAGCTGTCGGCGCGCCTCGGCCAGGCCGGCGACGTGGTCGCCGTGCGGGTGGGTGACGAGGACGTGGGTGATCCCGATCCCGTCGCGCTCGATCCGCTCCAGCAGCGGCCCCAGCTCGTCGTTGCCGTCGATCAGCACCCCGGCGCCGGCCTCCGGGTCGGCGACCAGGTAGGCGTTCGACAGCCACATCGGGTTCTCGGTCCTCTCGACGATCAACGCTCCTCCTTCGCTCGGGGCTTAGGAGGACTTTCCCAAAACTCAGACCGGCGCGGCGACCGAGCTGCCCTCGAGCAGGGTGCGGCGACCAGCTCGGGGTCGTCCCAGGTCGGCGTGTGGCCGACGCCGGGGAGGACGAGGAAGCGGGCGCCGGCGGGGCGGCGCTGCGCCGCTTGGCGGGCCGAGCAGGCGGTCGAGCTCGCACCAGGCGATCGTCACCGGCGCCTCGCGCGGGTAGCCCGTGGGGTCGAAGACGTGCGCGCGCATGGCGCGGTTGGCGGCGTCGTAGCCCTCGCCGTCGAGCCAGCCGAAGACGAGCTGGCGGGCGGCCGAGGGCGGGATCCGCTCCGGGTGCGCGGCGATCGCCTGGAAGGCCAGCCGCCGCGTCGCCGGCAGCAGGAGGGCGGGCGCCATCAGCGGCCGCGCCAGCTTCACCCAGGGCGAGCCGCGCAGCAGCATCCGGGCGCCGCCGCCGGCCGGCTCGCCCAGCGGTCGGGACCAGAGGCCCGCCGGCGAGAGCGCCGTCACCGAGGCCGCCCAGCCGAAGCGCCCCATTTCCAGCGCCACCCAGCCGCCGAGCGAGTTGCCGGCGACGTGCGGCCGCTCGATCCCGCGCTCGGCGCAGCTGCTCGTGCAGCGCCCGCGCCAGGTTGGCGGCGGTCGGCTCGACCCCCTCCGGCAGCGGCGCCGCCTTCGCCGAATCCCGGCATGTCGATGGCGATCGGCTCGCGCTCGAGCTCGAGCAGGCCGATCACCGGCTCCCAGATGCTGCGGGAGCCGCCGAGCCCGTGGATCAGCAGCAGCGGCTCGCGGCCGGCGGCGCTCACCGCCATCCGGGCTTCGCGAACAGTGCCTGCACGTCGCCGATCCGGCGCTCGCGGAAGCCCGCCTCCGAGGAGGAGAGGTAGAAGTCCCAGAGCCGGCGGAAGCGCTCGTCGTAGCCGCGCGGGCGCAGCCGCTCCCAGGCGGCGAGGAAGCGCTCGCGCCAGGCGGCGAGGGTCGGCGGGTAGTGGGCGGTGATGTCGTCGAGCCAGACCTGGCGCATGCTGGTGACGCGGGCGACGCAGTCGGCGATCGTCTGCCGCGAGGGCAGACAGCCGCCGGGGAAGACGTGCGTGTTGGCGAAGCTGCGGGCGCCCTTCTCGGCCTCGTAGATCTCGTCGTCGATCGTGATCGCCTGCAGCAGCATCGCCCCGTCCGGGGTCAGCAGCTCGTCGCAGCGGCGGAAGAACTCGTCGAAGTACTGCCAGCCGACCGCCTCGATCATCTCCACCGAGACGAGGCGGTCGTAGCGGCCGCGCAGGTCGCGGTAGTCCTGCAGCAGCACCGTCACCCGGTCCTCCAGCCCGGCCTCGCGGACGCGGCGCCGGGCCAGCTCGTGCTGGCGGCGGGAGATCGTCGCCGTCGTCACCCGGCAGCCGTGCGCGCGGGCGGCGTGGACGGCGAGCCCGCCCCAGCCGCTGCCGATCTCCAGCAGGTGGCTGTCGGGGCCGAGGCAGAGTCGGCTGCAGATCCGCTCCAGCTTCGCCAGCTGCGCCTCCTCGAGGCTTGCCGAGGCGCTGGGAAAGTAGGCGCAGGAGTACATCATCCGCTCGTCGAGGAAGGCGGCGAAGAGGTCGTTGCCGAGGTCGTAGTGGGCGGAGATGTTCTGGCGCGCGCCCGGGCGCGTGTTCTCCGGCACCAGGTGGCGCAGGCGGTGCAGGGCGGCGCGGGGGCGGGCGACGGCGCCGCGCAGGCCGTCGAGGTCGCGCAGCTCGCGGGCGGCGATGCGGATCAGGGCGACGAGGTCGTCGGTCTCCCAGAGGCCGTCGACGTAGCCCTCGCCGAGGCCGACGCTGCCGCGCAGCGGCCCGCGCCAGGCGGCGGGGTCGTGGACTGTGACGGTGGCGCGCAGGTCGGCGCCGGCGCGGGCCGAAGCCGCGGCGCCGGCCGCCCTCGACCACCTCGATCCGCCCGTGGCGCACGCCGCGGCTGATCACGGTCGAGACGGCGGCGCGGGCGAGCGCGTCCCTCACGGCGCCACGAACCCCTTCGGCCGCTCCCCCGCGGGTGGGGGAAGTAGCGCGCGCCCTTCAGCTTCAGCCGCAGCGACTGCGCGTAGATCTTCGCCACCACCTGCAGCGACATCGCCGGGTAGCGGGCAAGCAGCCTGGCCATGCAGCGGGCGGCTCAGCTCGCGGCGGCGCAGCGAGAGGGTCGCGTCGAAGGACTTGGGGGGCCGCGTCCCGCCGCGGGCTTGGCCCGCGCCTCCCGCTTGCGGGCGGGACTCGATGTGGACCGCGAGCCGCTCGCCCGGCTCGTCGGCGCGGAAGGCGTAGGTCTGGTCCATCCCCATCAGCGGCGAGACGTGCAGCGCCTTGTCGAGCTCTTCGCTCAGCACTGGGCCCTCGCGCCGGCCGCGGGCGAGGACGTAGGCGTGCCGCTCTCCCCAGGGGATGTTCTCGACATCGGCCACCACAGCTTCTACCCGCGCCCGGCGCTGTCAAAGCAGTAGTAGAAGCTGACCGGGTTGAAGGAGTGGCCGAGGTAGCGCAGGCCGGCGAGCAGGCGGACCGGGCCGGCGGGGCGGCTGCCGGTCTCGGCCTCGACCGCGTCGCGGGCGCACTCGGCCAGCGGCCGCGCCGGGTCGCCGATGAAGTCCTCGCGGCGGAAGCGCGCCGGCGCTGCGCGCCGGGCCGACCAGAGCGGGTAGGGATCGAGCACGCCGGGCAGCTCGCTCGAGGTCGAGGTACATGAGGAAGAGCCGGTAGCGGAACTCGTGCTCGACCGGCTCGAAGCGCCGGTGGCGCACCCACCCCTCGTAGACGGCCGAGGTCCGCGCGGAGGCGCTCACGCCGCCAGCGCCTCCCCGGGCGCGTCCGAGCTCTCGCGGCCGATCGCCCGCGCGAAGTCGGGAACGCCCGCGGCGGGCGCCGACTCCGGCGCGATCCCGCGCACGCGCGCAGGGCGCTGAGGACGCCGTCCTCGTGGAAGCCCCAGCCCCAGTAGGCGCCGCAGTAGTGGGTGCGGCGGACGCCGCTGATCTCGGCGTGGCGGGCCTGGGCGGCGACGCCGGCGGCGGTGTAGACGGGGTGGTCGTAGTGGAAGCGGCGCAGGACCTTCTCGGGGTCGATCTCCTCGGCGCGGTTGAGCGTGAGCAGGTACTGGCGCTCGCCGCGCAGGCGCTGCAGGTTGTTCATCCAGTAGGTGACGGTGCCGCGGCCGGCCGGCCGCGGCCGCCGCCGTGGCCCGCGGCGGGGTCGAGGTGGAAGTTCCAGCTCGACCAGGCGGCGCGGCGGCGCGGCAGCAGCGAGGCGTCGGTGTGGAGGACGGCCTCGTTGGCCTGGTAGGGGATCGCGCCGAGGACCTCGCGCTCGGCCTCGCTGGGGTCGGCCAGCAGCGCCAGCGCCTGGTCGGAGTGGGTGGCGATCACGACCTGGTCGAACTCCTCGCTCTCGCAGCCGTCGGCCTCGATCCGCACCCGCCCCGGCAGTCGCTCGATCCGTCGCACCGGCGCCCGCAGCCGCACCCGCTCGCGCCAGGGCGCCGAGATCGCCTCGACGTAGCTGCGCGAGCCGCCGCGCACGGTCCGCCACTGCGGCCGGTCGCGCAGGCTGTACATGCCGTGGTTGTCGAAGAACTCGGCCATGAAGCTGGCCGGGAAGCGCCACATCTGCTCCGGATCCGCCGACCAGACGGCGGCGGCCTGCGGCACGATCAGGCGCTCGACGAAGTGGCGGGAGAAGCCCTTCTGCTCGAGCCAGTGCCCGAGCGAGGGCGCGGTCCCGTTCATCCCGATCAGCTCGCCGCGCCTCGCGGTTGAAGCGGCGCCAGTCGCGCAGCATCCCCAGGAAGGCGGGGCTGAACAGGTGGGCGGGGCGGGCGAAGAGGCCCCAGGGCGTGCCGGAGTACTCGAAGCGGCCGCCCGTCGGAGACCGAGAAGCTCATGTGCGAGGGCTGGCTGGCGACGCCGAGCTCGGCCAGCAGCGCTTCGAAGTTGGGGTAGTTGCGGTCGTTGAAGACGATGAAGCCGGTGTCGATCGCGAGCGGGCCGGCCTCGTCCTCGACCTCGACCGTGTTCGAGTGCCCGCCGAGCCGCGCCGCCGCCTCGTAGACGACGATCTCGTGCTCGCGGTGCAGCCTGTGGGCGGCCACCAGCCCGGAGACACCGGTTCCGACGATCGCGATCTTCATCGCTGAGGCACTACGACGCGCCGAACCGGATCGGATGCAGAGGATCTTCCGTCGGGTACCGTGGCGGACCTTGAGTTTGCCCACCGCAGCAGTATGCGCGCTACGGTGTTTGCAGCAGACGTGAGGTCCAGAAGCAGCTCCGAGCCGGGTCGGCCCCTGGTGCTCCTGGCGGTCCTGACTGTGATCGCGACGCTCGGCCAATCTCCCGCTCCCGCGGCCGCCGTAACCGGCGGGGCCGGGGAGGTGGAACAAGAGCCGGCGCTCAGCGACACGCCGTTCGACCGCCAGGGGATGTGGGTCTGGTACGTCGAGCGCTCCCACGGCGGCAGCGTGCCGGCGATCGTCTCCCAGGCCAAGCGCGCCGGCATCGGCACGGTCTACATCAAGGCGGGCGACGGCGACGACGTCTGGGGCCAGTTCAGCCGCGGCCTGGTGCGGGCGCTGCACCGCGGCGGGCTCAGCGTCTGCGCCTGGCAGTTCGTCTACGGCGACCGGCCGGTGGCCGAGGCCCGCGTCGCCGCCGCCGCGGTGGCCAAGGGCGCCGACTGCTTCGCGATCGACGCCGAGGGCGACTACGAGGGCAAGTACGCCTCCGCCGACCTCTACATCCGCACCCTGCGGGCGAAGATCGGCGCCGCCTTCCCGGTCTCCCTCGCCGCCTTCCCCTACGTCGACTACCACCCGTCCTTTCCCTACTCGGTCTTCCTCGGGCCCGGCGGCGCCACCTACAACCAGCCGCAGATGTACTGGAAGACGATCGGAACCTCGGTCCGCGCCGTCTACGAGCACACCTACCTCTACAACCGGCTCTGCGGGACACCCGATCCACCCGATCGGGCAGACCTACGAAAGCCCCGGCAACGGCCCGCTGAAGCTGTTCCGCCGCTTCGCCGCCAGCTACGGCGGTCTCGCGCCGAGCTGGTGGAGCTGGCAGGAGACCGAGCGGCCGGGAGTGGGGCGCGCTCGGCGCGACGCAGCGCCGCGCGGCCGGTGACCGGCTACCGGCTGGAGGTCGAGCACCCGCTGCTGAAGCGCGGCAGCAGGGGCGACATGGTCGTCTGGGCGCAGCAGCGCCTGGTCGGCGCGGGCGAGGACGTGCCGGTCACGGGCGTCTTCGGCACGCTGACCTTCGCGGCGGTGCGCTCCTTCCAGGCCGACCACGGCCTCCCCGCCGACGGCAGGATCGGCACTGACACCTGGGAGTCCCTGCTGAACTTCACGCCGTACCGCGTGCGCTGGTCTGGGAGCCGGGCGCGCTCGAGCGGCGCCTCCGGCAGCCGCGTGCAGCCGCCGAGCCGGCCGCTCTCCGCCTCGCTGCCCTCCAGCACCTACGAGATAGACCCGGGTCCCGCTCCTTGAGCAGGCGCCCGGCGGGGGCGCTTGCGGGCATAGCCATGATCCTCCTCCTCGCGGCCCCCGCCGCGGCGGAGACGAGCCACTCGCCGGCGCAGCGGGCGGGGAGCGGCGCGCTGGCGCAGCGGGCGGCCTTTGCCGTACCGCGCCCCGCGCCGCCGCTGCGCGATGTCGTCCGCGCCGGTCCTGGGGCCGCCGGCGCGCGCATCGCGGCGACAGCCTCGGGCCAGCGCTACCCGTTGAACGACGGCAGCGACGACTCGATCGCGGTCGCCGTCACCGCCGCCTGCCAGGAGGAGTGCAACGCCGCCGATCCGCAGGCGGTCGCCAACGCCGTCGGGACCTTCATCCACGGCGCCGAGGTCAGCCTGCTGACGGTCCAGCTGGACACCCCGTTCCAGCTCGGCTTCGATTGCGGCTTCGACGCCCAGGCCTGCTACTTCTCCGGCGAGGACAAGATCGTCATCAGCGGCGACGACGGCCCCGCCCCAGACAGCGCCGGCCGCGAGTTCGTGCTCGCCCACGAGTACGGGCACCACGTCGCCGCCCACCGCGACCTGCCCGCTCCCTTCCCGGCGGCGATCGACTGGGGGACGGAGCGCTGGTCGAGCGTCGCGAACGTCTGCCAGCGGCCACCGCGCCGGCGACTACTTCCCCGGCGACGAGGACCGCAACTACTACGAGGACCCGGGCGAGGCGTTCGCCGAGTCCTTCGCTTTCAACCGCTTCCCCAAGGCCGCGCTCGAGTGGGCCTGGACGCCGGCGCTGCGGCCGACCGCGGCCTCGCTGCGGGCGCTGCGTCGCGACACCCTGCGGCCCTGGCGCGGCCGCACCAGCTTCACGATCTCCGGGCGGGTACCGCGCAGCGGCGCCGTGGTGCAGGAGTTCCGCACACCCTTCGACGGCCGCGTGAGCATCGGCCCGGTGGGGGCGCCGGGCCTCGGCTACGAGCTGGTCATCCGCAACGGGAAGGGGAGGGCGCTGCGCTCCTCGCGCCAGGGCGTCTCCCAACGCCACCGGCTCGACTACACAGTCTGCGGCCAGCCCCGCCTGCGCCTCGCAGTGCGAGCCGCAGGCCGCCCAGGAAAGCGCTTCCAACTCACCATCCAGCGCCCCTGACGCCGCTCAAGCGGCGATGCGCGTCTCGAGCCGGCCCAGGGTGGGGGACTCGATCGACGATCTCGTCGCCGTCGGCGAGCCAGACCCGCGGCTGCCGCACGCTCCCGACCCCCTCCGGCGTCCCGGTCGAGACGATGTCCCCCGGCGCCAGCGTCATCAGCTGCGAGAGGTGGGAGAGCAGGCGCGGCACGCTGAAGATCAGGTCCGCGGTCGAGGCGCCCTGCATCTGCTCGCCGTTGAGGGTGAGGCGGATCTCGATCGCGTCGTGCGGCCCGGCCTCCTCGGGGGTGACCAGCGCCGGCCCGCAGGGCGCCGAGCCGTCGAAGACCTTGCCGGACATCCACTGCGGCGTCGAGAACTGCAGGTCGCGGGCGGAGAGGTCGTTGAGCAGCGTGTAGCCGGCCACATGGTCGAGCGCCTCCGCCTCGCCGACGTCCTTGGCGCGCCGGCCGACGACGAAGGCGACCTCGGCCTCGTAGTCGACCTTGCGGCTGTTGGCCGGCAGCCGCACCGTGGCGCCGGGCGGTGCGAGCGCGTTGCGGTACTTGCCGAAGATCGTCGGGCTCTCCGGCGCCTCCATCCCGCCCTCGGCTGCGTGCTTGCCGTAGTTGAGCCCGATGCAAACGATCTTCTCCGGATCTACGATCGGCGGCAGTAGCGAGACCGCGGCTCGCGGATGCGCCGGCGTCCCCGCATTGCCGAACGTCCCCCGCAAATCCTCCACCCGTCCCTCCGCGATCAGCTCCCGCAAGCTGCCCCGGTGCGGCTCCTCCAGCGCCGCCCAAGCGTCGACGACCCGCTCCCCCTCGAGCACCCCGGCCCGCGCCCCGTCACCGGCATCAAAGCTGACCAGCCTCACGAGCGGGAGCCTAGGCCGAATGCGCTAGCTTTGGCAGCCCGGGCCGCCCACCACGGCCCATCCGAATCATCTCGGGGGCGTAGCTCAGCTGGTTAGAGCGCCGGCCTGTCACGCCGGAGGTCGCGGGTTCGAGTCCCGTCGCTCCCGTCTCCTCTCACTGAAACCCGCTTGTGATGCGGGTTTCAGCCATTTTAGAGCAAGGGTCATCGAGACGCGCTCCCGCATAGGCTCTCCCGCCGTGGAGATCGAGCACTTCATTTGGACCGACCACGCTGAGCTTCGACTGAGCGACCGAGGCCTGAGTCGGCTTGAGGTCGAGGAGGTAGTTCGTGACGGACATCAGCACCGCGAGGTCAATCGCGGCGATGCGGATTGGCGGGTCCACGGGACACGCTCCGATGGGAGGCAGTTCGCAGTGATCTACGACCATCCGGCGCTGGACGATCCCAACCTGGCGCGCATCGTGAGCATCTGGCCGCTGCGCGATCTGTCCCAGCCTTAGCTTCTAACGGCAGTTGGGAGTTATCCTGAAGGCTATGAGCGCACGATTTGCCTACTACGACCGAGACGCCGATATCGCCTGGCTTCCGACTGGCGATTCCTCAGACGTGGTTAGCGAGGAGGTCGAATGGGGGCTGATCGACCACGACTCCGGCACCGATGCAGTTGTCGCGGTGGAGGTCTGGTCGGCGAGTAAACGTCTCCCGGCTGAGTTGCTTGCCACGCTCCCCGCGCCGGCTAGTACTCACGGCGCCGCTGCCTGAACGAGCAAGCGAACGGGATGGGGCAGGCGGGGGACGCCGACCTCGTTTGGTGAATCAGCGAAGGCCTTCCAACGCGAGCCCCCGGTCCTCCATGCCGGAGGTCGCGGGTTCGAGTCCCGTCGCTCCCGCTCCTTTTCGTGCCTGGACTTGGCCGCTTTTTTCGGCTCTGTGCGGGCCGGTCTCACCGGATCAGTCTTGCTCGCTGCGATCCGGCGATCGGAAGTGGAGGATCTCGACCTTGATCGGTTTCGTGTCGGTCTCCGGGGTGCTGCGGTTGCTGACCCGGCCTTGGATCTCCTGCAGCTCGTCGAGGGTCGAAGCCAGCAAGTCGACGACTTCCTCCCAGCCCTCGTCGTCGACGCTCATTGGGGTTCGGCTGAGGTGGTTGTCGGGTGGATCGCCAAAGGTCCCGGCGAGCATCGCTTCGGAGATGTCGCTCGACATCTCATCGACGATCAACGAGTCGATGGCGGGTCGGTCGGCCTCGTCAACCTGCTCCCAGGAGTCTCGGTCGAACCAGGAGCGCTGGGTCGCCCGGTAGAGATGCCTGACGACGCGGCCGCCCATCACGGGTTCCGTCTTCACCAGCTCCACGCAGCCGAGCTCTTCAAGCACTCCGAGGTGGTAGGTGACGTGCCTGATCGAACAGTCGAGCTCCTTGGCGATGTCCTTCGGACTGGCGACGCGATGGTTGAGGATCGCCAAGGCGAGATTGCGCGTTGGGTGGGACAGCGCCCTGGTCAACTCCGGGGCAGTCAGGCGTTTCGCCGTTTTCTTGGTCACCGGGCTCCGAACTACTCCGGGGGCTGAGGCTACTCCGCTCCATTAAACCGGATCGCTAAGCAACTTTCTTTCCTTTCGGTTCAATCAGCTGAACTGAAAGAGACCTCCTGAGCAACCCTACGCCTGACAGGGCTAGGGCGGTTATCGCGGCCGCGAGCCCTGCCTCGTGAGCGAGCGCGACATGGAGGTGATGCCGATGAACGCATGGATGGTCGATGCGCTGATTCCTGCGATCAGCATCCGCAAGACGTCCTAGGCGTCGAGGGGGCTCGGTTCAGAGGACTCGGATCGGGCCCCCGTCAATCAAAAGTAACTGAACAGTTCAGAATTTGTCTCCCATCCGTGCTCGAAATGCGCGAAGCTCCACCAATGAATAGGGACGCCACCCCTGAGTTAGACAATCACCTTGCCCATGCCCTCACGCATCCGACGCGGAGCGAGATTCTGCGGCTGCTGATCGGGACACCCGGGCTGACGCTGAGCACGCTCTCGGAGAAGTTGGAGCTTAAGGTCGCCAGGGTCGAGTACCACGTCGAGGTTCTGACGTCCTGCGGGGCGGTGGAAGCGGTGAAGGACGGGGCGCCCGGAGCGAACTGCTGGTCCGGCTTGCGCCGCTGTCGAGCGAACGGAAGCGGCGCTCGGGCAGCGTTGCCGACGGGCTGCGGAGCGACGTCTCGGAGGATCAGCTGCGCAACCTGATCGAAATCGCGGGGGATCTTCGGGCCGGTTATGACCGCGGCGCGTAGCGGTTGTGGAACATCAGGATGTTGCCGTCGGGGTCGCTGAAGAAGGCCATGTGGCAGACGCCGCTGTCGATCGTCTCGCCGTGGAACTCGACGCCCTTTGACTCCAGCTCGGCCCGGGCGGCCTCGACGTTGTCGACGTGGAGGGCGAGCGGCTGGGTGCGCGGGGTGAACTCGCGGCCGACCGAGGCGGCGTCCACGACCTGCAGCGTCAGGCTGCCGGTCTCGACCTCGCCGCCGGGGATTTTCCCGTAGTCGGCCGAGCGCTCCATTCCCAGCAGCTCGCAGTAGAACTCGAGCGCCTTTGGGTAGTCCGTGACGAAGACGGTGAGGAAGTCGACGCCGGTGACGTTGACGGGAGCGGCCATCGGCTCCGAGTCTAGCCGTGCCGGCGAGTCGGCTCGCCGGCCGCCCTAAGCCGCGCCGACGAGATACACGGCCTTGCTGTGGACCTCGTCCTGCAGCGGCTGGCGCAGAACGGCGTCCTCGCCGTGCCCGAAGACCTCGAGACACCTGAGGCCAGTGCTCTCCAGCGCCGCCAGCACCTCCGCTTCCGGGAAGTGGCGCTGGCGGTGCATCTGCGGCGGGATCAGCGGCGTCTCGCCCTCGCCCGCCGCCGGCAGCACTTCGAAGCTGGCTTCGGAGATCTCCCCGGGCCCCACGTCTGGCTTCGAGCGTCCCTTCCAGACCAGCCGCCGCCCGTCGCGCTCGATCACGACTTCTTCGGCGAAGAAGGTGCGGTAGGCCTGGAGCAGGTTGACGTCGAACATGACCAGGCCGCCGGGCCCGAGGTTGCGTCGCATCCCGCTCAGCGCCTGCTCCAGCTCCTCGCGGCTGAGCAGGTAGTTGATCGCGTCGTCGAGGCACCAGACGAGGTCGAACTCGCCGAAGGTCGGCAGCTCGCGCATGTCGGCGACGGAGAGCTCGGCCTGCGTCGCCGACCTTCTCCCGCGCCAGCTCGACCATCGCCGCCGAGATGTCGCAGGCGGTCACCTTCCAGCCGCGTTCCAGCATCGGGATGAAGCTCTTGCCGGTGCCGCAGGCGACGTCGAGCAGGCGGTCGCCCTTGCAGCCCGAGCCGCTGCAGTTCGGGCAGCAGGTTGCCCAGCCACAGCTCGTAATCGTGGTGGGCGGTGAAGTCGTCGTAGACGGGAGCGATCGCCTCATAGGCGATCTCCGCCCACTGTGGCCCCTCCTCCCCTGCGGTCCTGGCCGTCACGAGCAAACAGACCATATCTTTGATCAGAACAGTTTCAGCTATTTTGTTGCTCGCGGATGGTCAATGGTTATGTAAGTTCGTCTGATCAACGCTCGAGTCAGGCATCGGGGTAGTGCAGACGACGGCTGGGAGTGGGGTGAGGCGCACAGGGTCTGTCTGCGGATGGCGTATCGCTACGCCAGCAATCCGAGCGAGGCGGAGGACATAGCCCAGGACGCTCTGCTTCGCGCCTGGCGCCGGCGCTCGACTCTGCGCGAGGCCGACCGGCGCAACCAGTGGCTGGCGACGATCGTCCGCAACGAGGCCTTCCGCCAGCACGCCCGCGTCCGTCCCGATCCGATCGGGACACTCGAGACATACGAGGGAGAAGAGGACGCGCAGGTCGTGGCGACGGTCGAACGCGCCGACCTGCACGCGGCGCTGAAGGCGCTCAGCGAAAAGGACCGGCAACTGCTGGAGCTGCGCTATGGGGAGGACCTGACCCAGGCGGCGATCGCCCGCCGGCTCGGCGTCCCGGAAGGGACCGCCAAGGTCTGGCTGCACCGGGCGCGCAAGAAACTGCGCCGCGCTTACGTCCTTCAGTGACCGGCGGCGGCGACCCGCCGCATCTCCGCCGCGGCGGCCTGCGGCCCGACGTAGGGGACCAGCATCGCGAACAGCAGGTCGGGCAGTCGCTGCGGCAGCTGGTCGGCGCGGCCGGCGAGCAGCTCGTCGAAGATCAGGCCGGAGACGGCGCCCGCCGACATCAGCGAGATGTTCTCCGGCAGCTCCTTGTCGCCGGCCAGCTCGCGGCCGGCATCGAGGTACTCGGTGAAGCGGGAGATCGCGGCCCAGTGCAGCCGGCGGGCGTCGGCGCCGGCGGCCGCGACCTCGACCACGGCGGTCCGCGCCAGCGCCGGGTCGAGCGGCGAAGCGGTCGACGATCGTCGACAGCCCGTCGGTCATCCGCGCCATCCAGGGCGCGGCGCCGTCGCAGTTGGCGACGACCTCGGCGAAGACCTGCTCGACCAGCAGCTCGTAGGCGGCGAGGAAGCAGTCGTGCTTGTCCTCGAAGTGCTTGTAGAAGGTGGTGCGGGAGACGCTCGCCTCCTCGATCACGTCGGCGACCGCCGTCTCCTTGTAGCCCTTGGCGCCGACGACGCGGATCATCGCTGCCAGGATCAGTTGACGCCGCGTTTTAGACGCTGCCATCGGCCCGCTTTCGAGGGAGGCTGAACTACGGTGTACAGGGATCATAGCGGCGTGTGTACGAAGATGTTTATTTAGTCCTCTTCGCCCACCTCCCTTGCTGCCGCATCTGGGCCTAGATACGGAACTAGCGTCGCAAAAAGCACATCCGAAAGCAAACGGGGGAGTTCGTTTGCCCTGCCGGCGACGAGCTCGTCGGAGATCAGGCCGACCACCGCGCCCGCCGCCATGCGCGAGGTATTGCCGGGCACGCTGCGGCCGCTGGGGGCGAAGTCGCGTCCCTCGTCGAAGAACGGGGTCAGCCGTTGCACCGCCGCCCGGGAGCGGCGCTGCGCCGCCGGGCCCGCGGAGGCGACGTCGACCAGCGCAAGCCGCGCCTGGGCGGGGTCGGCGGCCAGCGCCTCGAGCAGCGTCCTCAGGCCGGCGCGGGCGCGGTCCGGCCAACGCTCCTCCGCCTCGTAGGCGGTGGAGATCCGCCGCACGAGCAGGTCGACCGCGTTGTCGTAGGCGGCGAGGAAGCAGGCTTCCTTGTCGGCAAAGAGCGCGTAGAAGGTGGTGCGGGAGACGCCCGCCTCGCGGGTCAGGTCGGCGACGGTGGTCGCCGCGTAGCCCTTCTCGGCGACGATCCGCATCGTCGCCTCCAGCAGCCGCTGTCGTTGCGACTGCGCGATCACCTCCGGCGGCAGCCCGTGCCGCCCGCGCGGCGGTCGCCAGCTCCCCTGTGTGGGCTGCGGCACCCGCTAGCCCCTCTGCTGGAGGGACTTCTCCGCTTCTCGCGACTGTCGCAGCGCCTCGTCCTGGCCGAGGTAAGGGATGGTGACGATGTAGACGATGTCCGGCAGCAGCTCGGGCAGCCGCTCGGTGTTGCCGGCGAGGATCTGGCCGACGATCAGCGACTCGGCGGCGGCGAGGGCGCCGCGCCCGGCGCTCGATGGGATCCCCTGCTCCTCGATCGGGTCGCTGCGGCCGCGGTCGAGCAGCGCCTGCAGCACCCGCTTCCCCGATATGTACATCTCCAGCGACCGGCCGCCCGCGGCGGGCGCCTCGATCAGCGCCATGCGGGCGAAGTCGGGGCGGCGGCCGAGCAGGTCGAGGAAGGCGGCGGCCCCGTCGCGGACCATCGTCGCCCAGGGCTTGTCGGGTGAGTAGATCTCGACGATGCGGCCCATCGCGTCGGCCAGCGAGAGTTCCATCGAGGCCTGCAGGCAGTCCTCCTTGTCCTTGAACAGCTCGTAGAAGGTGGCGCGGGAGACGCCGGCCTGCTCGACGATGTCGGCGATCGTCGTCGCCCCGTAGCCCTTGGCGGCGCAGGCCTTGGCCATCGCGGTGAGGATCCGTTCGCGCTGGGAGTGGGCGATCAGCGGCTCGGGCAGGTCGGCGCGCCCGCTCGGCAGCTGCTCTTGATGAATCAGACCGCCGAGGTCGTCCGGCTGGGCGGCGGAGTTGGCTTCGTTCTGGGACGCGGCGGGGGGCATGGGGATCCTTGGACAGACAGCCGTGTTTAGGTAAACGCGATTGTACACCCCTGGCGGGCCTCTGTGGACGATCCAGTACCAAATTAATTTTTGAGCGGTTCATCGGGAACGCGGCTGGAATACGGCCTCCGGTGAGTCCGCTGTGCCTGTACACCTGGGCGAGCGAAGCGCCGGAAACTTCGGACCGCTGTACAACGTCGTCGCGGCGATTCCCGTCGACGATCTTCTCATGAAGACGACGCCCCGCCAGATCGTGGCCTTCGGTGGCGGCGGCTTCTCGATGGAGTCCGGGAACCCGCTGCTCGACGACTACGTGCTTGGCCTGACCGGGGCCGAGCGCCCGCGCGTCTGCTTCCTGCCCTCCGCCAGCGGCGACGCCGACCACTACATCGTTCGCTTCTACCGCGCCTTCTCCGCCCACCGCTGCGAGGCCAGCCACGTCTCCCTCTTCCGCCGTGAGCAGGGGCCGGAGGATCTGCGCCGCCACCTGCTCTCCCAGGACCTGATCTACGTCGGCGGCGGCAGTGTCGTCAGCCTGCTCGGCGTCTGGCGCGCGCACGGGATCGACAAGATCCTGCGCGAGGCCTGGGAGGCTGGAGTCGTCCTCTGCGGCCTCTCGGCCGGCTCGCTCTGCTGGTTCGCCGAGGCGGTGACCGGCTTCCACGGGGCGCCGAAACGGCTGCAGGGGCTCGGCTTGCTGCCGTTCAGCAACTGTGTGCACTACGAGCGGGACTCGAAGCGGCGCGAGTCCTATCACCACTTCCTGCGCGAAGGGATGCGCGGCGGCTACGCGGCCGAGGACGGCGCCGCGCTGCACTTCATCGGCGCCGAACTGAGCCGCGTCGTCGCCTCGCGGCCCGAGGCGCGCGGCTACCGCCTCGACGTCGCCGGGCAGCGGGTGATCGAGATGCGGATCGCCACCACCTTCCTCGGCGACCGTGAAGTCGTCCCGACGGCGCCGATCCCGGAGGCGCTCTCCACCGCGGTCGCCGCCTGATGGGGTTGGCCGGGGCCAACGGCGACCTCGCCGCCACCCCCGGCGGCCCGCCCGCCGCCCGCCGCATCCTCGCCCTCGGTGGCCACGACTTCTCCTCGCGGCCCCCCGATCGCGCCGTCTGCGAGCTGCTGCTGCGGCTGGCGAGCGAGCGCGGCGGCGAGCGGCCGCGGATCTGCATCCTGCCGACCGCCAGCGGCGATACCTCCGAGCAGATCGGTCGCTTCTACGCCGCCTTCGGCGAGCGGCCCTGCGAGCCCTCCGACGTCTCGCTCTTCCGGCTCGGGCGGCGGCCGATGGCGCTGCGCGACCACCTGCTGGAGCAGGACCTGATCTACGTCGGCGGCGGCAGCCTCGTCAACCTGCTGGCGGTCTGGGAGGCGCACGACATCGCCTCGATCCTCAGCCTTGCCTGGCGGCGTGGGATCGTGCTCGCCGGCCAGAGCGCCGGCGCGATGTGCTGGTTCGAGGCCGGCATCACCAAGTCCTCGGGCAAGCCGCGCGAGGCGGCGGGGCTGGGGATGCTCTCCGGCAGCCTCTGCGTCCACTACAACAACGAGCCCGAGCGCCGCGCCGCCTACCTCGAGGCTGTCGGCGACGGGATGCCGAGCGGCTACGGGCTCGACGACTACGCCGGCCTGCTCTGGGAGGGCGAGGGCGCCCCCTCCGCCGTCACCGCCCGCCGCGGCGCCCGCGCCTACCGCGTCAGCAACGGCGGCGAGTCAGCGATCGAGTCGCCTCTCCCTGCCCGCTTCCTCCCGGCGCCCGCCCCGGCCGCCCTGCGCGAGGACATCGCCGAGTTCCGCCGCATCAAGACGATGCGCAAACGCGCCGGCTGGCTCGGTTAAGAGGCCCCGGCCTCTTACTCCCCCGCCACAGGCGGCGCGGTCGGATCCGACCCCTCTTCGCCCAGCTTCTCGCGTGAGATGTACTCCTCGGCCAGCAGCAGGTTGTCGCGCGAGCGCTCGACGACGTTGAGCAGGTCGCTCATCAGCGCCACCTCCTCGACCTGCTCCTTGACGAACCACTGCAGGAACTGCTCGGCGCGATAGTCCTTGAGTTCGCGCGCCAGCTCGAACAGGGCGAAGATCTCGTCGCTGACCCGCTTCTCCTGCTCCAGCGCCATCCGCACCGGGGCGCTGCCGTCGACGTAGGTCGTCTCCTGCGACTTGATGTCGGGAATGTGCACGCCCTCGCCGACGTCGAGCAGGTAGCGGATCATCATCATCGCGTGCTCGCGCTCCTCCAGCGCCTGCCGGTAGAAGAAGGAGGCGAGCCGCGGCAGGGTCTCGGCGTCGTAGTAGACGGCGGCCCCGACGTACTGCTGCGAGGCAGCGAACTCGTTCGAGATCTGCGCGTTGAGGGCGTCGGCGAAAGACTTATCGGGCATCTCGGCTCCTTGTCGTGCGGCGGGACGGGCGAGCCCAACGTAGCCGAAAGCGCGAATTTGGTCGGCCGAAGCGACGCTTAGGCGAGCCGAAGACGCGGCGTTCGTCCTTTGTCGGCTATGCGTCGAGAAAGGACAAACGCCGGGGGAGTTGGGGGCCTTGACTGAGACGAGGTCGGCCGTGAGCCGTTCCGCGACTAGAGGCGCCAGCGGAAGCCGGTCGGCTCGATCGCTGGCTCGAGGGGGCTGGAGGGGAGACCCGGCTTGGTCGCCTGCTCGGGGTCGTTGTAGCCGCCGGGGGCGACGTCGTTGGGGGTGTCGGGATGGAAGATCGAGGCCAGATATTGGATCTGGCCTCGGCCCTGGCCGAGCTCGGTCTGGCCGCCGCCGTAGGCGCCGATTCCGCGCTCCTCGCAATAGTCGTAGGCGGCGAAGAGGTTGCGGATCGGGCCGAAGCGCGAGGGCTTGACGTTGACGGTCCTCGGCGGCGACCACGGCATCGCCTCGATGTCGGCGATCGAGTGGATCGGCGCGTCCCAGGTGACCCGCTCCGACACCGGATTTAGAAGCGGCTGGGTCTCGGCCGTTACATCCGGATCCTCGAGCCAGGCGTCCGGGAAGGCCGCGATCAGCTTCGCGTAGAGCTCGGGATCGGTGACGACGTCGACCGGGGTGCCTTTGTAGAAGCCCTTGAGGTCGAGCGAGTCGACGGCGCCGGTCGCGGCCAGGGCGGCGATCAGCTCGTCGTCCCAGTCGTTGAAGGGGTCGAGCTTGAAGCGCAGCGTCGGGTAGACGGCGAGGCGGGCGAGCAGCGGCTCGATCGAGGAGCGTTCCTCGACGTTCGCGGCGAGCCGCATCGAGTTGACGAAGTTGACCGGGCGCGGCTCGCGGCCGAGGGCGGCGGCGAGGTTGGTTCCGGCCTGGCGCAGCGCCAGGTCCAGCGCCGCCGACTCGAAGGCCCAGCGGCGGTAGGCGGGGGATATCTCCTCGCGCACCGACGGGCCGGCCGGGAAGAGGTCGATCCCGTCGAGGTGGGCGGAGAACTCGGCGAACGTGCCACTGAAGGCGAGCCCGTCGGGGGGTCCGTGGTCCTGCTGGCCGATGTGGTCGACGGCGTCGTAGACGACGTCCTCGCCGATTCCCTCGTGGCCGTCGCCGCTCAGCTTGACGATCGTGGTCAGCCGTTCGAAGTCGCCGAGGACGATTCCGAGCCCCCCGAACTCGCAGGACTCGACCTCGAGCGGCAGGTCGGCGATCGCGTCGAAGCTGGCCATCGGCGGCAGGTTACCCACCGCGGCGTTCGCCGCCGCTATTTGGCGACGCGCAGCGTCTTCAGCTCGCGGTCGCTGCCGCCGCGCACGTGGCCGCCGTGGGCGACGCTCTCCCTTATGTAGTCCAGGGTCTCGGCGGTGAGGCGCTCGCCGGGGAGCACGTTGGGGATTCCCGGCGGGTAGGTGGCCAGGCCCTCGGCGGCGATGCGGCCGGCGGCGGCGTCGAAGGGGACCACCTCCTGTGGGCCGAGGAAGGCTTCGCGCGGCGTCATCGCCAGCTCGCCCCAGGGCGGCGGCAGCAGCTTCTCGTCAGGGGGGCCGGCGTCGGCCTCGAGGCTCTCCACCGCCTCGCGCAGCCCGGCGACGAGGCGCTTGCCGGCCGGGGCCGCCGGCTCGCCGAGGCCGAAGATCGCGACGACGACGTTCTCGGAGTGCAGCTCGAGGTCGACGCCGCTGACGAGGAAGGCGGCTTTCGCCAGCCGGTAGCCGGTCGAGCCGGTCTCGCGCACGTCGATCGCCAGCCGCAGCGGGTCCCAGCCGGCGATGCCGGGCTGGCCGACCATGCTCTCGTCCAGCACGCTCAGGCCGGGGATGTCCTCGATCGCGTCGCGGGTCGCGGCTACTGCGCTCAGGGTCTCGCCGAGCAGCTCGACCCCATGGACCGCGGCCTGGCGGCGGGCGGCGTCGAGCGAGCCGGACAGGAGCCCGCTGGGGCTGGTCGTCTCGACCAGGCTGACGCAGCGGTCGACCACCGCGGCGTCGATGCGGCCGCCGCGGCCGAGGTGGAGCATCGCCGCCTGGGTGAGGCTGCCGACGATCTTGTGGGTGGAGGAGGTGACGAGGTCGGCGCCGCTGGCGAGCGCGTCGGCGGGCAGGTCGGGATGGAAGCGCAGGTGCGCGCCCCAGGCCTCGTCGACGACGAGGGGCACGCCGCGCCCGTGCGCGACCTCGGCCAGGGCGGCGACGTCGGCGCAGGCGCCGAAGTAGGTGGGGGAGACGACCATCGCCGCCACGGCGCCGGGCGTCTCGTCCAGCGCCGCCGCCAGCGACTCCGGAACGAGGCCGTGGGCGATGCCCAGCTCCGGGTCGAGCTCCGGGGCGACGAAGGCGGGCGTCATCCCGCTCAGCACCAGGCCGTCGATCACCGAGGAGTGGACGTTGCGCTGGACGACGACGCGGTTGCCGCCGTGAGCCAGCGCCATGCAGGTCGCGTGGTTGCCCTGCGAGGCGCCGTTGACGAGGAACCAGGTGCGTCGCGCCCCCCAGGCCGCGGCGGCGAGCTGCTGCGCCTGTTGGAAGGGCGTCGGTTCCGGGCCGATGTCGACTCCCTCGGTGATCGAGGGGATGTCGTTGCGCAGGCCGACGTCGCCGACCAGCTCGCGCATCGCCGGGTCGGCGCCGCCGCCGCCCTTGTGGCCGGGGACCTGGAAGCGGCCCGGCGCCAGTGCCGCGTAGGCGAGCAGGGCGTCGACGTAGGGAGTCGAGTCCTGATCGGGCATCGCGGCCGAGTCTACGCCGCCCGGAGTGCCTGTCCGCGACACTTGGAGGCGTGATCCACACGCCACACGGCTACTGGCTGGAGGAGGCGGGGACGGTCGTGCCGGCGCCGCCGCTCGAGGGCGATCGAGACGCCGACGTGGTCGTGATCGGCGGCGGCTTCACCGGCCTCTGGGCCGCCTGGCATCTGAAGCAGCTGCAGCCCGAGGCGCGCGTTGTGCTGCTCGAGGCGGACGAGCACTGCGGTCGCGGGCCGAGCGGCCGCAACGGCGGCTTCTGCAACGTGATGTGGTTCTCGCTGCCGAACATGCGCCGCCGCTGGGGCGACGAGCCGGCGCTCGCCGTCGCCCGCGCCACCGAGCGCGCGGTGCGCGAGATCGGCGAGTTCTGCGCGGACGAGGAGGTCGACGCCTGGTTCCGGACGGGCGGCTACCTCCAGGTCTCGGCCGCTCCGGCCCAGGACGAGATCTGGACCGACGCCCTGGCCGCGTGCCGCGAGCTGGGCGCGGGCGACGCCGTGCAGGCCCTGTCCCCGGCCGAGGTCGCCGCTCGCTGCGCCTCGCCGGCCTTCCGCGCCGGCGCCTACTACCCCGCCTCGGCCACGGTGCACCCCGCGCGGCTGGCGCTGGGCCTGCGCGAGCGCCTGCAGGCGTGCGGCGTCGAGCTGTTCGAGTCGACGCCGGTGCGGGCGCTGCGCGATGCCCCCGACGGGGTCCAGGCGCGCACCCCCGGCGGCGCCGTGCGCGCCGCCGCCGCGGTCGTCGCCGTCGGCGGCGCCGCCAGAGCGCGGCGGGGACCGCTGCGCAACCGGCTCACGATCACCTCCTCCCACATCGTTCTCACCGAGCCGGTGCCCGACCTGCTGGAGGAGGTCGGCTGGACCGAAGGCGAGTGCATAACCGACTGCCGCACGATGCTGCACTACTTCCGCACCACTCCCGACGGCCGCATCGCCTTTGGCCTCGGCGGCGGCCAGATCTCGATGGGCGCGCGCCTGCGTGGGCGCGTCGAGGTCGATTCCACCGTCGTCGGCCTGGCCGCAGAGCGCCTACGCGCCTACTTTCCCGGCATCGAGGGCCGGCGCATCACCCACGCCTGGGGCGGCCCGATCGACGTCTCGCCGACCCACCTCCCGGTCGTCGTGCCGCTCCCCGGCGGTCGCGCCTTCGCCGCCGCCGGCTATACCGGCAACGGCGTCGGCCCCTCGCACATGGTCGGCCGCACCCTCGCCTCGCTCGCCCTCGACCGCCGCGACGAGTACGCCGGCCTGCCCATCGTCGACCCCTCCCCCCAACGCGTCCCCCCCGAGCCCTTCCACTGGCTCGGCGGCAGCGTCATCCGCGCCGGGATCATGAGCAAGGAGAACGCCGAGTCAGAAAACCGCTCTCCGAGCAAGATCGCCACCGCCCTCGCCCGCATCCCCAAACTCGTCGGCTTCCACATCGGCCGCTGAAAGTTTCTTGACGAACATCGTAGTTCGCTCTATAGCTATCCGTAGCGGCGACCGGAGGGCGAGGAGCGCGGGTTCGGGTGCCACAACACTAGGAGCGATCCGATGATTCGTAGGCTCAAGATCCAGATCACGGTCGTGCTTGCTGCCGGCCTATGTGGACTCCTGTTCCCAGGCGCACAGGCGCTTTCTAGCTTCACAGTGGCAGGAGCAGGCGCTGGCCAGGAAACGACACTGACAATCAAGAAAGATGGAACCGGGAAAACAGCCCATCAAGTTTTTGATATTCGCAAAGCTGATGGCACGGGAGTTCTAAGTCTTACATGTAATGAATTAACCGGCGATGCCACGGTAGTCGGGAGCTCGCAGGAAGAAATAACTTTCCCTTCGCTGGGACTCCAAGGGGAATGCGCGTTTGCCGGTCAAACGGTAACTGTCAAAAGCACAGGAGAATTTGCCAGGTTGACAGTGAAAATAGGGTGGCTTCACTTCGCCGCATTTCGTATTCATTGGGAAAATACGACTCTTGGATGTAAAGTTGAAATCACGCCGCAAACGCTGGCAGGCGTCTCCTACGCCAACGTTGAAGGCACTATCACAGTGTCAATGAATTTACAAAATGTCGAATACACTGCAACGGGTGCGGGTTGCCCCTATGGCACGACAAGTAACGGGCTTTATACAACAGGAAACTTTTTCATAACAGGAGAGGAAAAAGGCACGGAAAAAATGGTCAATGTGTCCTGGGACGCGTGACGGTGGGATAGCCCGACTACCAGCGAGAAGTGACCACCTTCGTCCGCGTGTAGAACTCGACAGCGTCGGTCCCGTTCGCGTGCAGATCGCCGTCGAGCGAGTCCTTCCAGCCGGAGAAGGGGAACCAGGCGACCGGGGCCGGGACGCCGACGTTGACGCCGAGCATCC
Organism: uncultured Actinomycetes bacterium; assembly: GCA_963832065.1. Lineage (GTDB taxonomy): Bacteria > Actinomycetota > Thermoleophilia > Solirubrobacterales > 70-9 > VAYN01. The sequence goes on along the minus strand of CAWHSV010000007.1, from coordinate 23,600 downwards.
CGGCCTCGACGCTGTGGCGGTATTGGCGCGCAGCCTTGCCGGAGCGGGTGAAGATCGAGCCGGCGTTGCCGTAGCGGGAGCCGTTGACGAATTCGATCGCGGCATCGAGGTCCGACACCTCGACCAGGGTCAGCAGCGGGCCGAAGATCTCCTCGCGGGCGAGCTCCGACTCCGGCTCGGCGGCGACGGCGATGCTGGGGCCGAGCAGGGCGCCGGCTGGGCCGGCGTCGCCGCGGCCGTCGAGCAGCAGCTCGGCGCCGTCGGCGTCGGCGCGCCCGATCGCCTCGGCGACCCGCTCGCGCGCCGCTGCGGAGACCAGTGGGCAGACGTCGGTCGCCGGGTCGGCCCCGGCGCCGACGCGCAGCTCCGCCGCCGCGGCGACCAGCGCCTGGCGCACTTCCTCGCGCCGGTTCCCGTCGCCGACGACGACCGCCACCGAGCCGGCCAGGCAGCGCTGCCCGGCCGCGCCGAAGGCCGAGCCCATGATCGCCGGCGTCGCCTGCTCGAGGTCGGCGTCGGGCATCACGATCAGCGAGTTCTTGGCGCCGCCGAGCGCTTGCACGCGCTTGCCCGAGGCGACGCCGCGTTCGGCGACCAGCCGCGCCGTCTTCGCCTGGCCGACGAAGGAGATCGCGTCGATCCCCGGGTGGTCGAGCAGAGCGTTGACCGCGTCGTGGGCGCCGTGGATGAGGTTGACGACGCCGGGCGGGATCTCCCCGACCGCGTCGACCGCCTCGACGATCAGCGCCGAGGGCCGGGGGTCCGCCTCCGAGGGCTTGAGAATGAAGCTGTTGCCGCAAGCGATCGCGTAGGGGAGGAACCAGAGCGGGATCATCGCTGGGAAGTTGAACGGCGTGATCGCGGCGACCACGCCGACCGGCTGGCGCACCGATTCGACGTCGACGCCCGCCGCGACGCCTTCCAGGTTCTCCCCCTTCAGCAGGTGCGGGATCGCCGCCGCCGACTCGACCGACTCCAGCCCGCGCCCGACCTCGCCGTCGGCATCGGACAGCGTCTTGCCCATGTCGGCGCAGACCAGCGCCGTCAGCTCCTCGCGCCGGCGCAGCAGCTCCTCGCGCAGTGCCAGCACCGCCCGCGCCCGCCGCTGCGGCGGCGTCGCGCGCCAGCCCGGCTGCGCCGCCCGTGCCGCTTCCACGGCCGCGTCCACCTCCGCCGCTCCCGACAGCGGCGCCATCGCCACCGTCTCGCCCGTCGCCGGGTCCACGTCAGCGATCGTCTCGACGCCCTCCGCGACACGCCACTCCCCGCCCACATAGTTCGCGAGGCGAACAGCCGGCCGATGGGCCTGAGGCGTCCGCGATATGGACGTTTGAGGCCCGTCGGCCATCATTGTGCCGCCGCGACGCTGGGGACCGGTGCCGGCTGGGGACGCACGGAGGCCATGCGCTCGGCGCGGCGCTGCTGCCAGATCACCAGGCCGGCCGCGATCACGGCGACCACGAACAGCAGCGTCGCCAGGGCGTTGACCTGGACCGGGATGCCGCGCAGGCTGACGCCATACACGTACAGCGGGAAGGTCACAGTCGTCCCCGAGTTGAAGTTGGAGATGACGAAGTCGTCGATCGAGAGCGCGAAGGCGAGCAGCGCGGCGGCGAGGATCCCGGGGGCGAGCAGCGGCAGGGTCACCGTGCGGAAGGTAGTGAGCGGGCCGGCGCCGAGGTCGGCCGCCGCCTCCTCGAGGTTGCGGTCGAAGCCGATCAGCCGCGAGCGCACCACGACGACGACGAAGCTGATCGAGAACATCACGTGGGCGATCAGGAGCGTCGTGAAGCCGAGCGCGAACGAGGCGTAGATGAACATCGAGAGCAGCGAGGCGCCGATCACCACCTCGGGCGTCGCCATCGGGATCACGATCAGCAGGTTCGCGGCGCGCTGCCCGCGGAAGCGGTGGCGCACCAGCGCGATCGCCATCGCCGTCCCGATCACGGTCGAGATCACGGTCGAAAGCGCCGCCAGCCGCAGGCTCGTGAAGAGTGCTTCATTGAGTTCCGGGATGTCGAGCATCGTCCGCCAGTACTCGAGGGTGAAGCCGTCGTCGAGCCCGAAGGTGAGTTTGCCCCTGGGCGTGTCGCCAAAGGAGAAGACGGCGATCACGATGATCGGGACCAGCATGTAGGCGACCGCCAGCCCGGCGTAGATCGGCAGCGCGTTGCGCCGCAGCCACGCCCAGGCTCGCGCGAGCGCGGTCATCCCGCCTTCTCCTCGTCGCCCATGAAGGCCCCCGTGCCGGCGAAGCGGATGTAGGCCACGACCACGGCGAGGATCAGCGCCATCATCAGGAAGGAGAGCGCCGCCGCCTCGGGGTAGGCGCGCTGGTTCAGGTAGAGCGACTGGATCACGTTGCCGACCATCGCCTGGCCGGTCCCGCCCAGCAGCTGCGCGTTGATGTAGTCGCCGAAGGCGGGGATGAAGGTGAGCAGGACGCCGGCGACGATTCCCGGCATGGTCAGCGGCAGCGTCACCTTGAGGAAGGCGGTGCGCGATGACGAGTAGAGGTCCTTGGCGGCCTCGATCAGCCCCAGGTCGAGTCGCTCCAGGTTCGCGTAGAGCGGCAGGACCATGAACGGCAGGAAGTTGTAGGTGAGGCCGGCGACCACCGCCCCCGAGGTCGCCAGCACGCGCCCGTCGCCGGGGGTCAGCGAGAGCGTCTGCAGGACGCTGACCACCGGGCTGGAATCGCTGAGGATCGTCTTCCAGGCGATCGTGCGGATCAGGTAGGTGGTGAAGAGCGGCGCGATCACCGCGAACAGCAGCAGCAGCTTGAAGCGGCCGCCGCGGAAGGCGATCGCATAGGCGAGCGGGTAGCCGATCAGGAGCGCCAGCAGCGTCGCAGTGCCGGCGTAGAAGAAGGAGCGGAGGATCTGCTCCTCGTGGCCGGAGAGCGCGTCGGGGAAGTTCTCGAAGGCCCAGGTGAGTTCGAACCCGCCGGTAGTCAGCGAGCCCGAGTACAGCGCCAGTTCGCCCATGAAGTACATGGGCACGACGAAGAAGAGGATGAGCCAGAGCAGCCCCGGTCCGAGGAGCCAGTAGGGGACCAGGCGCTGCTTCCAGCTCATCGTCGACTCAGCCCGTCAGCACGTTCTGCCAGGCCTCGTTGACCTGGTCCAGTTCCGGCGGGGTGTTCTGACCCGTGCAGTTGCGGGTGAACTCGTCGGTGGGGAAGACGATCTCGCTCTTGGCGAGCTCCGACCCCTGTTTTTCGAGGATCTCCTTGACCCCCTGCACGGGGGAGATGTATTCGACGTACGCGGTGATGTCGGCGGCCACCTCCGGCCGGTAGACGAAGTCCATCCAGGCGAGCGCCGCGGCGGTGTTGGGCGCGCCGACCGGGATCACCATGTTTTCCGACCATTTCACGCAGCCCTCGGTCGGCATCCGCCATTCTGCGTTCTCGTTTTCGATCAGCGAGGCGTCGCCGGACCAGCCAATCGCCGCGACGATGTTGCCGGCGGTCAGGTCCTCGGTGTAGTCGTTGCCGGTGAAGCGGCGGATCTGACCGGAATCGGCGGCGGCGTCCAGTTTGTCGATGGCCGCTAGCCACTGGTCGGCTCCGGCGGTGGCGGGATCGACCCCTTCGGCGAGCATCACCAGCGCCGGCGTTTCCCGGAGTTCGTCCAGCATCGTCACTTTGCCCTTGTATTTGGGGTCGAAGAGGTCGTTGACCGATTTGATCTCCGGCGCCTTCGAGGTATCGACCCAGATCCCGGTCATGCCTCCCTGCCACGGCGCCGAGAACTTACGTTCCGGATCGAATGCTGGACTCTCCAAACTGGGCAGCAAGGTTTCGAAGACCGTCGGCAGGTCGGCGTGGTCGATCTCCTGCAGGTAGCCGAGGTCGTGCATCTGCTGGGCCATGTAGTCGGCGACGACGAAGAGGCTGCGCCCGCCCGACTCCCCCTGCTCGAGCTGCGGCTGCAGCTTGCCGAAGAACGCGTCGTTGGAGTTGATGTCCTCGATGTAGTCGACGTTGACGCCGGTTTTGTCTTCGAACTCGGCGACGGTGCCGTCCTTGCCGGGATCGATGTAGCCGGGCCAGTTGGAGATCGTCAGCTCGCCTTTGACCGGGCCTGCTTCGGCGACGGTCACGTCTCCGCCGTCGTTGCCGCCTCCGCCGCCCCCGCCGCATGCCGCGACGCCGAGCGTCAAGGCGAGCACGGCGAGCGCCGCGCAGAGGCGCACCCACCTCGCTCCGGCCGACCTCGTCCGATCCGTTGCCATCCGACTCACCCCTTCCGCACCGCCTCGACGTCCGGGCCCTCGGCGTCGCCCTCGGCGACCCCGTTCCCGGCAGCTCCATCCGTTCCCGCCTCACGCACGACGTGCATGTGCTCGGGCTCCCAGCTCAGCTCCACTCGCGCGCCTCCCCCCGGCAACCGCTGCCGCTCCGCCTCGCTCGCGTTGGGCACGAGGACGGTCATCCGCACGCCCTCTCCCAGGCCGACGACGACCTGAGTCGCCGTCCCCAGATACAGCGAGCTCTCGACGATCCCCTCGACCCGCGGCAGCCCGTTCGAGGCGCCGCCCTCCGCCTCACCCGGCCCGCTGCCCACCGCTTCGACCCGCAGCTTCTCCGGCCGCACCACCGCGAAGCAGCCTTCGCCGCTGCCGAGGCCGGCGGTGCTCGCCGGCACCTCCGCCCCGCTCTCCAGGCGCACGTGGCCGGGGCCGGAGACGACCGCGGGCATCAGGTTGGAGACGCCGATGAAGCCGGCGACGAAGGTCGTCGCAGGGCGCTCGTAGACGTCCTCGGGGACGCCGATCTGTTCGACCCGGCCGCGGTTCATCACCGCGATCCGGTCGCTCATCGTCAGCGCCTCCTCCTGGTCGTGGGTGACGTAGACGAAGGTGACCCCGACCTCGCGCTGGATCCGCTTCAGCTCGACCTGCAGCTCCTTGCGCAGCTTCAGGTCGAGGGCCCCGAGCGGCTCGTCGAGCAGCAGCACCTTCGGCAGGTTGACCAGCGCCCGGGCCAGCGCCACCCGCTGCTGCATGCCGCCGGAGAGCTGCGCCGGCCGCCGCTTCGCCTCGGCCGCGAGCCCGACCCGCTCCAGCTCGGCCCGCACCCGCTCGGCGATCTCGCCCTTCGGCGCCTTCTTGCGCTTGAGCCCGAAGGCGACGTTGGCCTCGACGCTGAGGTGGGGGAAGAGGGCGTAGCTCTGGAAGACCGTGTTGGTCGGGCGCCGGTGCGGCGGCAGCCCCGCCACGTCCTCGCCCTCGATCCGGATCTCGCCGGCGTCGGGCTGCTCGAAGCCGGCGATCATCCGCAGCGTCGTCGTCTTGCCGCAGCCGCTCGGCCCCAGCAGCGTGAAGAACTCGCCCCGGCTCAGCTCGAGGCTGAGGTCGTCGACCGCGACCACGTCGCCGAAGCGCTTGGTCACGTCGCGGAGCTCGACACCCGCCGTCTCGCCATTCAATGCCATCGCTCCTCGTCGACCCCTTTCGCTAGCCGGGTACCCACAAGCGCTCCGAGGCGAACAAGCGGGTCGTCCCCTAGGCGAAGGTAAGCCCATCTGGATCAAGGCACAAGTGGCGAATGTCCCAAAAGCACAGGCACGGCTTGTACTTTATGTACAAGTCAATGCCTGGAACTTGACCCAATGACCACTTGCATCTAGTCCATTCTGGAGCTAGCGTTGTCCATATCGTCGTAGCACGAGAGGAGAGCGGAATGGCCACCGCATCGCAGGCGCCCGTCGACACCGAGCTTCAGGAGCTGGCCCGCCGCCATCTCTGGATGCACTTCTCGCGGATGGGCAGCTACGGCCCCGAGCACGAGATCCCGATCATCTCCCGCGCCGAGGGCTGCTACGTCTACGACGAGCACGGCAAGCGCTACCTCGACGGGCTCTCCGGTCTCTTCTGCGTCAACGCCGGCCATGGGCGGACCGAGTACGGCGAGGCCGCCGCCCGCCAGGTCCAGGAGCTCGACTTCTACACGCTGTGGAGCTACGCGCACCCGCGCGCGATCGAGCTGGCGGCGCGGATCGCCTCGCTCGCCCCCGGCGACCTCAACCGCGTCTTCTTCACCAACGGCGGCTCGGAGGCGGTCGAGTCGGCGCTGAAGCTGGCCCGCAACTACCACCGCATGCACGGCAAAGGGCAGAAGCACAAGTTCATCGCTCGCGAGGTCGCCTACCACGGCACCTCGCTGGGGGCGCTCGCGGCAACCGGTATCACCGACCTGCGCGCGCAGTTCGAGCCGCTGACGCCGGGCGGCTGCCACGTCCCCAACACCAACGTCTACCGCTGGCCCGAGGACCGCCACGAGCTCTGGGCGGCGGACGCGATCGAGGAGCGGATCGTTTTCGAGGGGCCGGAGACCGTCGCCGCGGTGATCCTCGAGCCGGTCCAGAACGCCGGCGGCTGCTTCGTCCCGCCCGATGGCTACTTCCAGCGGGTGCGCGAGATCTGCGACCGCTACGACGTGCTGATGATCTCCGACGAGGTCATCTGCGCCTGGGGCCGGCTCGGCCACTACTTCGGCTGCGAACGCTTCGGCTACCAACCCGACCTGATCACCGTGGCCAAGGCGCTGACCTCGGCCTACGCGCCGATGGGGGCGGTGATCGCCTCCGACCGGGTCGCCGAGCCGTTCATGGAAGGGGACGCCTCCTTCGCCCACGGCTTCACCTTCGCCGGCCACCCGATCGCCGCCGCGATCGCGATGGCCAACCTCGACGTCTACGAGCGCGAGGACCTCTGCGGCCACGTGCTCGCGAAAGAGGGCGAGTTCCGGCAGATGCTGGAGAGCCTGCACGAGCTGCCGATCGTCGGCGACGTGCGCGGCGCCGGCTTCTTCCACGCGATCGAGCTGGTCAAGGACAAGGAGACGAAGGAGAGCTTCGACGACGAGGAGTCCGAGCGGCTGCTGCGCGGCTTTCTTTCCGGCGAGCTCTACAAGCGCGGGCTGATCTGCCGTGCCGACGACCGCGGCGACCCGGTCGTGCAGCTGGCCCCGCCGCTGATCGCGGACACCGAGCAGTTCGAAGAAATCCACGACGTGCTCCGCGGCGTGCTCAGCGAGGCCTGGGACCAGGTCGTCCGCCACACCCCCGCGGGACCTCCTCGCTCGCCGCTTCGACGGAGGTAGGGAGCGCCAGTGCTCACCGTCCAGAGCCTGCTCGACGAACTCGACCTCGACCTCACGGCGGGCAGCGAGGCGGCGGCCGCGCCGGTGCGCTGGGTCCACATCTCCGAGCTCGAGGATCCGACGCCGTGGCTCTCCGGCGGCGAGCTGATGCTGACCACCGGCATCCCCCTCGACAGCGCCGCCAAACAGCGCTCCTTCATCCGCCTGCTGGCCGACCGCAACCTCGCCGGGCTTGGCTTCGGCATCGGCTTCAGCCACCGCAAACTCCCGAAAGCGCTGGTCGACGAGGCGGAGAAGCGCAACTTCCCGCTCTTCGAGGTTCCCTACTCGACGCCGTTCATCGCGATCACCGAGAAGGCCTTCGGCCGCCTCGTCAACGAGCAGTACGAGGTGCTGCAGCGCGGCATCGCCGTGCAGCGGCGGCTGGAGCGGCTGGTTCTGGAGGAGCGCGGGCTGGAGGAAATCGCGGCGACGGTCGCCTCCGCGGTTGGCGGCACCGTCGCCGTCCTCGACGGCCGCGGCGAACGGCTGGCCGGCCGCGGCTTCCGCCGCCAGCTCTCCGCCGACGCGATCGGCACGATCCGCAAAGAAGCGATGCGCCACGCCGGCGACGGCCATCCCTTCGTCCCTTCCCATCCCTCGGTGGCCGGGCGGGCCCTGGCCCACCCCGTGATCTCGCCGGGGGGCGGACCGCCCCAGGCCTGGGTGGTGATCGTCCGCGACTCGGGCGGGCTCGGCGACTTCGAGCGGCTGATCCTGCAGCAGGCGGTCGCCGTCGTCGCCCTGGAGCTGATGCGCCGCCGGGTCGCCCGCGAGACCGAGCGGCGGCTGGCCGGCGACGTCCTCGCCGGGGCGCTGGGCGGGCGGATGGAGGCGACCGAGTTGCGGCGGCGGCTGGAGCCGTTCGGCATCGGCGAGGAAGCTGCGGTGCTGGTCTTCTCCCTCGACCATCCCGCCGCCGCCGTCGGGGCGCTGGAACGGGCGCTGGCGGCCGACGCCTGCCCCGCCGTCGTCGCGCCGCACGACATCGGCGGCCGCGAGCTGCTCTGCGCGGTGATCGACGCTGCCGACCGCGACCCGCTCGCCGTCGCCGCCGACGCCCGCAAGGCGCTCAGCCCCGAACGCGGCGGCGTCCGCGCCGCCGCCAGCCGCCCCGCCCCGCCGGAGCGCCTGCGCCACTCCTTCCACGAGGCCCGCTGCGCGCTCGAGGCGACCGCCTTCAACAACGGCACCGCGCCCGAGGTCGCCTCCTGGCGCGACCTCGGCGCCTTCACGCTGCTGCTCTCGATCCAGGACGACGAGGCGCTCGACCTCTACTGCGACAGCGTGCTCGGGCCGATCGAGAAGGGCGACGAGGAGTACGGCGGCGAGCTGCTGCGCTCGCTCGAGGCCTTCATCGAGCAGAACGGCCAGTGGGAGAAGGCCGCTCGCCAGGTCTACTGCCACCGCCACACGCTGCGCTACCGGATGCGCAAGGTCGAAGAGCTGACCGGGCGCGACCTCTCGCGCGCCCACGACCGGATCGAGTTCTGGCTGGCGCTGCGGGCACGGGAGCTGGCGACGTGAGGGTCGGCGTCCCGAAGGAGATCAAGGCCGACGAGTACCGGGTCGCGATCACCCCCGCCGGCGTGCGCGAAATGCGCGAGCACGGGCACGAGGTGCTGATCGAGGCCGGGGCGGGCGAGGGCAGCGCGATCACCGACGCCGAGTTCGAGGCGCAGGGCGCGCAGATCGTCGCCGGCGCCGCCGCGGTCTTCGAGCTGGCCGAGATGATCCTCCACGTCAAGGAGCTGCAGCCGTTGGAGATCGAGATGCTGCGCCCGGGGCAGCTGCTCTTCACCTACCTCCATCTTGCGCCGGACCCGGAGCAGACCAGTGCCCTCTGCGGGTCCGGCGCGACCTGCATCGCCTACGAGACCGTCGAGGACGCGCGCGGCCGGCTGCCGCTGCTGGCGCCGATGAGCGAGATCGCCGGCAAGATCGCCACCCAGGCCGGCGCCTTCATGCTGGAGAAGCCGCTCGGCGGGCGCGGCATCCTGCTCGGCGGCGTGCCCGGCGTCGCCGCCGCCAACGTGATGGTGATCGGCGGTGGCGTGGTCGGCATGAACGCCGCCTTCATCGCGATCGGGATGGAGGCCGACGTCTTCGTCTTCGACCGCTCGATCGACCGCCTGCGCGAGCTCGACGTCACCTTCGGCGGCCGCTGCTCGACCGTCTACTCGACCACGCTGGCGATCGAGGAGATGCTGCCGCGGGCCGACCTGGTGATCGGGGCCGTGCTCGTGCACGGCGCGCGCGCGCCTTACGTGGTGCGCCGCGAGCAGCTGGCGCTGATGAAGCCCGGCGCGGTGCTGGTCGACGTCGCGATCGACCAGGGCGGCTGCTTCGAGACCTCGCGGCCGACCACCCACCGCGAGCCCACCTTCGAGGTCGACGGGATCACCCACTACTGCGTCGCCAACATGCCCGGCGCGGTCCCGATCACCTCCACCCACGCTCTGACCAACGCGACGCTGCCCTACGCGATCGCCCTCGCCGACCACGGCGTCGCCGAGGCGATCCGCCGCGATCCCGGCCTGCGGCTCGGCGTCAACGTCGCCGGCGGCGAGGTGACCCATCCCGCCGTGGCCGAGGGCGTCGGCACGAGCTACGTGCCGGCCGAAGCAGCGCTGAACATAGACACCCCGCCGATGGGCCGAAAAGTCGAGGCATAGGCGACTTTTCGGCCCATCGGCCTCTAGGACGGAGGCGGACGATGGCGACGGCGACGAAGACGAAGCTGAGGAACTTCATTGGCGGGGAGGCTGTGGACCCGGTCGAGGGGGGGACGGAGGAGGTCGTCAATCCGGCTACGGGGGAGGTCATCGCCGAGGCGCCGCTCTCGAGCAAGGCCGATGTCGACCGCGCCGTTGCCGCGGCGAAGCAGGCGTTCGAGAACGGCAGCTGGGCGACGATTCCGCCGAGCGAACGGGCGCGGGCGCTGCTGCGGATGGCCGACCTGATCGAGGAGCGCGGCGAGGAGATCGCCGACCTCGAAGCGGCCGACGCCGGCAAGCCGCGGGCCGCGGTGATGGAGGACGAAATCCCGGTGATGGCCGACCAGCTGCGCTTCTTCGCCGGCGCCGCCCGCTGCCTCGAGGGCCGCGCCGCCGGCGAGTACATGGAGGGCCACACCTCCTTCGTCCGCCGCGAGCCGGTCGGCGTGGTCGGCCAGATCACGCCCTGGAACTACCCGCTGATGATGATGATCTGGAAGATCGGCCCGGCGCTGGCGGCCGGCAACACGGTCGTGCTGAAGCCGGCCGAGACGACGCCGGTCACCAGTCTCAAGTTCGCCGAGTGGTGCGGCGAGATCCTGCCGCCGGGGGTGCTCAACGCGATCGGCGGCCACGGTGAGCCGGCCGGCTCGGAGCTGGTCACCCATCCCGACGTCGAAATGGTCTCCCTCACCGGCTCGCCGGCGACCGGCAAGTGGATCGCCCAGTCGGCGGCGGACAGTCTCAAGCGCGTCCACCTCGAGCTCGGCGGCAAGGCCCCGGTGATCGTCTTCGACGACGTCGACATGGCGACCGCGATGGAGACGATCGCCGGCACCGGCTACTACAACGCCGGCCAGGACTGCACGGCGGCGACTCGCGTGCTCGCCTCGCAGAAGGTCTACGACGACGTCGTCAGCGGCCTCGCCGGCGAGGCGAAGAGCCTCGTCCTCGGCGACACGATGGCGGCGGAGACGACGCTCGGCCCGGTCAACTGCGCCCGCCAGCGCGAGCGGGTCGAGGGCTTCCTCGAGCGCAAGCCCGGCAACGCCGAGATCGTCACCGGCGGCGGCGCACCCGACCTGCCGGGCTACTTCCTCGAGCCGACGGTCGTCGCCGGGCTCGAGCAGGACGACGAGATGATCCAGAAGGAGATCTTCGGCCCGGTGATCACCGTGCAGCCGTTCACCGACGAGGAGAAGGCGATCGAGTGGGCCAACGGCACCCGCTACGGCCTCGCCTCCTCGGTCTGGACCCGCGACGTCGGCCGCGCCATGCGCGTCGCCAACGCGCTCGACTTCGGTTGCGTCTGGATCAACGACCACATCCCGATCGTCGCCGAGATGCCCCACGGCGGCTTCAAGGAATCCGGCTACGGCAAGGACCTCTCGATCTACGGGCTCGAGGACTACACGCGAATCAAGCACGTGATGGTGAATCTCGAATAGGGCCCCGCGCCGACCAATAGGATTCGACGCCTCGTGCGCCGGAGGATCAGGGGGATAGCGGCTGGACTGCTGCTGGCGAGCGGCGTCTTCGCCGGCGTCGCCCTTGCGGCGGATGAAAACGCGACGATCGAAACGCCGGTCTGCCACGGCCGGCAGGCGAAGATCGTCGGGACCGACGAGAACGACGTGATCCGCGGCACCCCCGACCGCGACGTGATCTGGGGCGGCAAGGGGGACGACGAGATCCTCGGCAGCCTCGGCAACGACCTGCTCTGCGGCGGCCCGGGCGCGGACCTGATCCACGGCGGCCGCGGCAACGACGAGGTCGACGGCGGCGCCGGCGGCGCCGACCGCGCGATCGGCGACCTCGGCGACGACAAGGTGCTGGGCGGCGCCGGCCCCGGCGACGAGGCGGCGGGCGACCTCGGCATCGACATCGTCAACGGCGGTCCCGGCAGGGAAGACCTGGTCCACGGCGACTACGGCTAGGATCGCATGTCCGGCGGCGCCGGCGGCGGCGACATCGTCTCCTTCGCCACCGATGTCGCCGGCGGCAAGGGCGCTGGCGTCTGGGCCTCGCTGGTGAAGCACCGGTCGTTCGGCGACGGGCACGACAAGCTGTTCGGCTTCGAGAGCATCGAAGGCTCGGCCTTTCGCGACACCCTGATCGGCAACAAGCGCGCCAACACGATCGACGGCGGCCCCGGCGACGACCAGCTGATCGGCGGCGGTGGGGCGGACCGCATCGAAGGCGGCCAGGGGATCGACGGCTGCAAAGGCGCCAAGGGCAACACCGTCTCCTGCGGCAAGGAGAGGCCGCCGAAGGGCTCGGCCTACATCCAGCTCGACCCGACGCCCGGGGGCGGCGCCGGTCTCGAGATCGTCGGCGGCGCCGGCCGCGACGACTTCACCGTCGCCTTCGACGAGGCGAGCGAGGTCTTCGCGGTGACCGCAGCCGACGGCCTTGCGATCGGCCCCGGCTGCACCCGTCCTCCCGGCGTGGCCAGCCAGGTCGCCTGCCCGGCCGGCGGCCCCGGCCGCTGGCTGATGGCCGACCTCGGCCCCGGCAACGACAAGCTGCGGGTCGAAGGCTCGCTGCTCCAGGTCGGCAGCGTCCGCTTCGCCGGCGGCTTCGGCAACGACACGATCAAAGCCGGTCCCGAGGACGACCTGATCGAGGCCGGCCCCGGTGCCGACAAGCTCTACGGCGGCGACGGCGCCGACGGCCTGGTCGGCGGCCTCCCCGGCCCCACCTACCTTTACGGCGAAGGCAACGGCGACCTGCTGGCGGCCGGCGGCGGCTGCGCCGGCGGCGCCCTGGTCGGCGGCCCCGGCCGCGACGACGCCTCCTTCGCCGAGACGCAGGCGCATCCCGGCCTGCTGATCATCTCCTTCCCCAAGCGCAGCGCCTGGATCGACGAGATCAGGGGCTGCGACAGCGTCCACCTCTCGCGCACCAACGAGGACATGGAGGGCTCCTTCGACTGGGACGTCCTGATCGGCGACAGCCGCGCCAACAGCATGCTCGGCCAGCCCGGCGAGGACGTCTTCGTCGGCAACGGCGGCGACGACGTGATCGACGCCCGCGACGGCGTCCGCGACTTCTCGATCCAGTGCGGCCGCGGCCGTCCGCCGGTGAAGAAGCCGAAAGGCAAAGGCATGACGAAGCCGACCGGCAAGCCCGCCGGCCGCGCCCTGACCGACTCCTTCGACCCGGAGCCGTTCAACTGCGCCATCGTCAAACACGGCACCCCGGTCCCCGGCCTCAACGGCTGACCCCAGCGCACCCTCCCGCGGCCAGGGCTCAAACGAGTCCGCCGCAAGCGCAAGCCCTCCGCAAGCGCAAGGCGGCCGCAAGCCCGAGGCGGCTCAACGCAAGCCGCCGTAAACCCATGCGCGCGGGGGGAGAACCCTGTCGGCGTTCGTCCTTTATCGGGGTATGGCCGACAAAGGACGAACGCCGACCTCGCACCGGCGGCTAGCGGAGCTCGCGACGCGGCAGTACGGGGTCGTCTCGACCAGGCAGCTGTTGGCGCTTGGCTATTCCTTTGACTCAATTTCGGACGCTTCCATCGGCGCGCGACTGCACCGGCTTCATCGCGGTGTTTACGCCGTGGGGCATCGACGGCTGACGTGGCATGGGCGCTGCTTCGCGGCCGTGCTGGCGGCCGAACCCTTGGAGATCGACGAGGGCACTTGGCCGGCGGTTGCCAGTCACGGCTCCGCGGCGTACCTCTGGAGCCTGTTCCGCTATCGGCCGGAAACGATCCACGTCACCGCGCCGATCCGTCGGCGCGCGAAGCGGGCGTTCAAGGTGCACTTCTCCTCTTGCTTGGCCGAGGAGGATCGGGCTTTTCGCGATGACATCCCTGTCACTTCCCTGCCCCGCACGCTGCTGGACCTGGGGGTGGGGTCCCGTCCCGATCGGCTGGAGCGGTCTCTCGAGCGGGCGGAGGAACGCGGCTTCCTCGACCTGCGCGCCGTCGAAGCGATCCTCGCCCGTGCCGGCGGCCATCGCGGCCGCGGGCCGCTCAGACGCGCCCTCGCCATCTATCGCCCGGACGCGGCGTTCACCCGCTCGGGCCTCGAGAAGCAATTCCTCGCGCTCGTACGCAGGGCCGGCTTGCCGGCGCCATCGATGAACTTCAACGTCGCCGGCTTCGAGCTCGACGCCTACTGGGAGCGGGAGCGGTTCGCGGTCGAACTCGACGTCTACGAGACCCACGGCACGCACGGCGCTTTCGAGCGTGACCGGGTGCGCCAAGACGACCTGCTGCTGATCGGGGTGGAGATGATCCGAGTCACCGGTCCGCGGCTGCGCCGGGAACCGACCGCAACCGTCGACCGGGTCGCGGCGCACCTCGAGCGCCGTCGTCGCGAACCGATCTGAGCCGAAGCGGTGGTCGTTTGTCGCCCGCTGGCGACAAGTGGCAACGGGTGCGCTTGAACTAGGCTAGATCCGTGGCGGTCAAGACTGCGAATGGAGACGAGGCGGCTGCCGTTGCGGCGGCGATCGCCCGGTTCGAGACGGAGCTCGGGGGGGCGTCGGAAGAGGCCCCCGCGCAGGTCAGCGCCTGGCAGCGGGCGGCGCTGGTCGAGGGAGTGAGTGCCAAGGAGAGCCTCTTAGAGGCAGAAGGAGGAGTGGGATGGCTGTCGTGAAAATCATCGAGCTGGTCGGGAGCTCAAAGACCTCGACCGACGACGCGGCGAAACAGGCGCTGAGCCAGGCGCAGGGGACGCTGCGCAACATCCGCGCGGTCGACATCGTCTCGACCGGCATCCGCGGCGAGCACCTCGACGAGTACCGCGCCCACGTGCGGGTTGCCTTCATGATCGAGGGCACGGAGATCGATTGATGGCGGAGACGAACGACGCGGCCGCGGCGCAGGAGGAGGGCGGGGCCAAGGAGGTCTCGCGCGAGCAAGCTCAGAAGCTGGTCGACGACGGCGCTCAGCTGGTCGACGTGCGCGCCGACCACGAGTGGGAGGCGGGGCGGATCGCCGGCGCCACCCATCTGCCGCTGGCCGAGCTGGCGCAGCGCGCCAGGGAGATCGACAAGGACCGGCCGGTCGTCCTCTACTGCCGCGGCGGCAACCGTTCGTCGATGGCGGCGGCGGCCTTGACCGACGCCGGCTACGACGCGGTCAAGATGACCGAGGGGATCGTCGGCTGGGACGAAGCGGGCTTGCCGCTGGCGCCCGAGGGCGGTTACGTGGCCGAATCGGGCGAGGCGGCGGCGATCCTGCAGGCGCAGAAAAAACCCTCCCACAGTTAAATACCCGAATCCCTGTCAGGTTTTGCTATTTTCTCCCTGTGGAGGTCGTCGTAGCCGAGAACAAGGAGCAGCGGGGCAAGGGCCGGGTCGGGTCCTTGGAGAATCCCGAGTCCTACGAGAACGTCCCCGGGCACATCATCCCGATCATCGAGCGCGAGTTCGACGACTTCGACAACGAAGCCGAGGCCTTCCTCGCCGAGCAGCTGCCGGAAGACCAGTTCATCGGCTTCCGCCTCAAACAGGGCGTCTACGGCCAGCGCCAGCCCGACGTGCAGATGGTCCGCGTCAAGCTTCCCTTCGGCGGCGTCACGCCGGAGCAGATGGACGCCTTCGCCAGCGTGGTGGAGAAATACGCGCCCCTGAACAAGGGCCACGTCACCACCCGCCAGAACATCCAGATCCACCACGTGCCGCTGCGCGACATGGAGTCGCTGCTGCGGGAGATCGCCGAGGCCGACCTCTCCTCCCGCGAGGGCTGCGGCAACACGGTGCGCAACGTCACCGGCGATCCCTGGGCCGGCGTCGCCCCCGACGAGGTCTTCGACCCGACCCCTTACGCCGGCGCCTACGTCCGCTACTTCGTCCGCCACCCGACGACGCAGCTGATGCCGCGCAAGATCAAGACCGCCTTCAGCGGCTCCGACGAGGACCGCGCGATCACCGGCATCCACGACATCGCCTTCCTCTCCCGCGAAAGGGACGGGGTCAAGGGCTTCGAGGTCCGGGTCGGCGGCGGCACCTCGATCATGGCCCGCGTCGCGCCCACCGTCTACGACTTCGTCGAGGCCGAGAACGGCGATTACCTGATGGTCGCCGAGGCGATCCTCCGCATCTTCGACCGCCAGGACTGGCTGCGCGTCAACCGCGCCCGCGCCCGGATCAAGGTCCTGATCGACAAAATCGGCATCGAGGCCTTCCGCGAGCTCTGCGACGAGGAGCTGAAGGGCGACTGGGTCGCCGAGCGCGACTTCGACGTCGAGCGTCTGCGCTTCGACGTCGACGAGGCGGCGAGCGCCCCCAAGGCGCCGCCCGCCCCGACCTCGCCCAACGGCGACACCTCTGAGTTCGAGCGCTTCCTCCAGGGCAACGTCCAGGCCCAGCGCCAGGAGGGCTTCTCCACCGTCGAGGTGAAGATCACCCGCGGCGACCTGACGCCGGAGCAGTTCCGCGGCCTCGGGCAGATCATGCGCGAGCACACGGGCGGCCACGCCCGCAGCACCGTGCAGCAGAACTTCGTCCTGCGCTGGATCCGCGACGAGGCGCTCTATGACGTCTGGCAGCGGCTGACCGCGCTCGGCCTCGGCGAGGCCGGCGCCCGCGAGATCACCGACGTCGTCAGCTGCCCCGGCACCGACAGCTGCAAACTCGGCATCACCAGCTCGATGGGCCTCAACCGGGCGATCAAGGAGCGGGTCGAGTCGATGCAGATCAGCGACGAGCTGACCAAGCGCATCCACATCAAAATGAGCGGCTGCCCCAACGGCTGCAGTCAGCATCACATCGCCAACATCGGCTTCTACGGGGCCTCGCTGAAAGTCGGCGGCCGCACGATGCCCGCCTACATCCCGCACATCGGCGGCAACTTCGAGGGCGGCGAGGTCATCTTCGGCAAGCGGCTGAAGTCGCGGCTGCCGGCCAAGCGCGTCCCCGAGGCGGTCGAGCGCTGGGTGCGCCTGTACGAGGCCGAGCGCGACGAGGGCGAGGAGTTCAACGCCTTCGCCGAGCGCACCGGCGCCGAGACCTTCGAAGCCGCGGTCAAGGATCTCACCCTGCCGGCGGAGTTCAGCCTGGAGACGATGCAGCAGTTCATCGACTGGAACCGCTCCAGCCCCTACAAGGTCGAGCGCGGCGAGGGGGAGTGCGCCATTTAGGCGCGGACTCACGCTATGAAGCCACCGCCAGTCACCCTCTCCGGCGCCGTGCCGACAATCGAGGACCTCGACCACGAGGCGATCGCCGCCGAGCTCGAGGACCGCAGCGCCCAGGAGGCGCTCGAGTGGATGTTCGAGCAGTTCGGGGCCGAGCACTACATCGCCTGCTCGTTCCAGAAAACGAGCTCGGTCACGGCGCACATGGCGAGCCGGATCAACCCCGAGGCGCGCTTCTTCTACCTCGACACCGAGGTCCTCTTCGAGGAGACCTACGCGACCCGCGACCGCCTCGCGGCGGAGCTGGGGATCGAGTTCGACCGCTTCCACAACCTGACGCTGGAGGAGCAGGCCGCCGAGTACGGCGACGAGCTCTGGAAGCGCGACCCCGACTCCTGCTGCGGCCTGCGCAAGGTCGAGCCGATGCGGCGGGCCCTCTCTTCCGTAGACTGCTGGGTCGCCGGTGTCCGGCGCGGTGATTCCAGCAGTCGTTCCAAGACGCCGAAGTTCGGCTGGGACAAGAAATTCAACCTCTGGAAGCTGAACCCGCTCGCGGACTGGTCAGAGCGCGACGTCTGGAACTACATCCGTGAGCACCACCTCCCGTACAACCCGCTGCACGATCACGGCTACCCGTCGATCGGCTGCACGCACTGCACCCAGCCGGTCGGCCCGGGCGGCTCGCCGCGCGACGGCCGCTGGGCGGGCGTCTCGAAGACCGAGTGCGGGATCAACTGACGCCGCCCCGGCGCCGCCCCTAAATTCCCCTTCCCCGACCCGATTGGTGAGACCTGCGAATGAGCGAGACGATGGCTGAGCTGTCCCTGACCCTTTCCGAGCGCCACACGGCGGACTTCGAGATGATCGGCAACGGCGGCTTCGCGCCGCTGACCGGCTTCCAGGGCTCCGCCGACTGGGAGCGCGTCTGCAGCGAGATGCGCACCGTCGACGGCGACTACTGGCCGATCCCGATCACCCTGGCCACCGACCTCGAGTGCGAGGTCGGCGACACGGTCGAGCTCTCCAGCGACGAAGGCAAGAAGCTGGGCCGGATCAAGGTCGAGGAGATCTGGGAGCGCGACGTCAAGCGCGAGGCCGAGCAGGTCTACGGCACCGCCGACGAGGCCCACCCGGGCGTCGCCGCGATCTACGAGGAGGGCAACCGGATGATCGCCGGCCCGATCGAGGTCGACGCGCTGCCCGACCACGACGAGGCCTTCATGCGCCGCTACAAGACGCCGGCCGAGCACAAGGCCGACTTCGAGGCGCGCGGCTGGAAGAAGATCGTCGCCTTCCAGACCCGCAACCCGATCCACCGCGCCCACGAGTACCTGACCAAGGCGGCGCTGGAGACCTGCGACGGCCTCTTCATCCACCCGCTGATCGGCAAGACCAAGGCCGGCGACATCCCCGCCGAGGTGCGGATGCGCTGCTACGAGGTGCTGATGGAGAACTACTACCCCGGTGACCGCGTGGTGCTCGGGGTGAAGCCGGCGAAGATGCACTACGCCGGTCCCCGCGAGGCGGTCCTGCACGCGATCGTCCGCCGCAACTACGGCGCCACGCACTTCATCGTCGGCCGCGACCACGCCGGCGCCGGCGACTACTACGGCACCTACGACGCCCAGAAGATCTTCGACGAGATCGACATCGAGGAGCTCGGGATCGAGCCGCTGATGTTCGAGCACACCTTCTGGTGCAACGAGTGCGAGGGCCTGGCCTCGAACAAGACCTGCCCGCATGACCAAGAGGCGCGCCTGTTCCTATCCGGGACCAAGGTCCGCGAAATGCTCGGCAACGGCGAAAGGCCGCCGCACGAGTTCTCGCGCGACGAGGTCGCTGACATCCTGATCGACGCTTACAAGGAGGACTGAACGAGCATGGCTGGTGAGAAAGGCTTCACCCTCTGGTTCACCGGACTGTCCGGGGCCGGGAAGACGACGATCTCCGGGCATCTGGAGAAGGAGCTGCGCGAGCGCGGCTCGAAGCTGGAGATCCTCGATGGCGACATCGTCCGCGAAAACCTCTCCAAAGGGCTCGGCTTCTCGAAGGAGGATCGCGACATCAACATCCGTCGCATCGCCTTCGTCGCCGATCTGCTCAGTCGCAACGAAGTGCCGGTGATCACCGCCGCGATCTCCCCCTACAAGGAGATCCGCGACGAGGCGCGGGCGACGATGGGCGACCGCTTCATCGAGGTCTACGTCAAGGCGTCGGTCGACACCTGCGCCGAGCGCGACGTCAAGGGCCTCTACGCGAAAGCCTTCTCCGGCGAGATCAAGGAATTCACCGGCGTCTCCGACCCCTACGAGGCCCCGGAGAACCCCGAGGTCACCTGCGACACCGAGAACGAAAGCGCGGAGGAGTCGGCGCAGAAGCTGCTGGCTTACCTGGAGCAGCGGCGAGCTGATTCCGGTTGGCGCGGTCGCTTAGGCACGTCTGACTCAGCCCGCTGGGTCCGTGTCTAGGGCTTGGGCGGCACCTGCGGCTCGGCCAGGCCGTAGGTGTCGTAGGCGCCGAACTCGGCGAAGGTCTTGTGGGTCGGGCCGTGATAGTCGGAGGAGGCGGTGGGGATGAGGTCGAGCTCGTCGCAAAGCTCGAGCAGGTGCTGCGTCTGCTCCTTGCTGTGGCTCGGGTAGAAGGTCTCGACGCCGTCGGCGCCGAGGGAGCGGATCAGATCCTCGACCTCGCGCGGCTCGGAGATGTCCCAGTAAGGGTGGGCGATGACGGCGACGCCGCCGGCGGCGCGGATCAGCTCGATCGCCTGCGCGGCCGTGGGCCAGCGGCGCGGGACGAAGGCCTTGGCGCCCGGCACGAGGTACTCCTCGAAGAAGGGACCGAGGTCCCCGGTCGCTCCCGCGGCCCGGGCGATATGCGGCCGCCCGATCGAGTCGGCGGCGCCAGCCTCGTGGATCGCGTCGTCCAGAGTCAGCTCAAATCCCTCCCGCCGCAGGTTCGCGACGATCTCCCCAGCCCGCTCGCGCCGCTCCTCCTGCGCTCGCTCACACGCCGGCCCAATCCTCTCCAGATCCACCCAGTAGCCGCAGACGTGCAGGTCTTCCGCGTACTCGTGCACGCAAGACATCTCAATGGCGGGCACCAGCTCGATCCCCAAGCTCCGCGCCGCCTCCTCCGCCTCGGGCACCCCTGCCACCGCATCGTGGTCCGTCAATGCCAGCGTCGTGACGCCGGCCTTGGCGGCTTCCTCGACGACCCCAGCCGGCGCCAGCTGCCCATCCGAAACGGTGGAATGGCTCTGCAGCTCGATCAATCCCTCTCCAGCATGACTCGACATGGCCGCGCAGCCTATTTGCCAGCCCCCGTGGGAGGGAGCCGGGCGCCCCTCCCGGCGGCTTGTACTTTTTTGCTTCCCCGACTCTCGGACGGCTCCACGCGACCCACAAAAAAGTTGAGCCGGGAGAGGGCGCCCGGCTCCCTCCACCACGCCGCTCACGTAAATAGACTGCGCCGCCGTGTTCCAGAAAGTGCTGATAGCCAATCGCGGCGAGATCGCGATCCGGGTCGCCCGGACCCTGAAGGAGATGGGGATCGGGTCGGTTGCTGTCTATTCGGAGATCGATCGGGATGCGCCGCACGTGCGCGAGGCGGATGAGGCGTTCCTGATCGGGCCTGCGGTGCCGGCGGAGAGCTACTTGAACGTCCCGAAGATCATTGAGACCGCGAAGGAGGCCGGGGCGGAGGCGATTCACCCTGGTTACGGCTTCCTTGCTGAGAATGCTGATTTCGCTCGGGCTTGCGCGGAGGCCGGCATCGTCTTCATTGGGCCGCCGCCGGAGGCGATCGAAGCGATGGGGTCGAAGACGCGGGCGCGCGAGATCATGCAGGAGGCCGGGGTGCCGATCGTGCCGGGCGCGACCGAGCCGGCGAAGGACCTCGGCGAGGCTCGCAAGCAGGCAGAGGACGCGGGCTACCCGGTCGCCTGCAAGGCGGCGGGCGGCGGTGGCGGCAAGGGGTTCCGGGTGGCGATGACCCCGGACGAGCTCGAGGAGGCCTTCGAGGGGGCCGGCCGCGAAGGCGAGAAGTTCTTCTCCGACGACCGCGTCTACGTCGAGCGCTACCTGGAGGACCCGCGCCACGTCGAGGTCCAGGTTCTGGCCGACTCGCAGGGCAACGTGATCCACCTCGGCGAGCGCGACTGCTCGATCCAGCGCCGTCACCAGAAGGTGATCGAGGAGGCGCCCGGGCCTCAGGTCGACGCCGAGATGCGCGAGCGGATCGGCAAGATCGCCACCGAGGCGGCCGCCGCGGTCGGCTACCGCGGCGCTGGCACGGTCGAGGGGATGCAGGTCGGCGACGAGTACTTCTTCCTCGAGATGAACACCCGGGTCCAGGTCGAGCACTGCGTGACCGAGATGGTCACCGGCGTCGACATCGTCCGCGAGCAGGTGCTGGTCGCCGCCGGCGAGCCGCTCACCGTCGCCCAGGACGCGGTCGAGCTGCGCGGGCACGCGATCGAGTGCCGGATCAACGCCGAGGCGGCGCACAAGAACTTCGCTCCGGCGCCGGGCGCAATTACCACCTACCGCGAGCCCGCCGGGCCCGGCGTGCGGGTCGACTCGGGCGTCGAAGCCGGCTCCGAGGTGACGCCGATGTACGACCCGATGGTGGCCAAGCTGATCGTCTGGGACGTCGACCGCGAGCACGCGACGCGGCGGATGCTGCGGGCGCTGGACGAGTACGAGGTCGGCGGTCTGACCACCCTGATCCCCTTCCACAAGGCGATCCTGGCGACCGAGCAGTGGGCGCGGGGGGAGACCTGCCGCGACCTGATGGAGGACCGCGACTGGCTGAAGACGACGGCGCCGGAGGATGCGAGCCCGCCGGCCCCCCCGGAGGGCGGCGAGGTCGTCAGCCGCGACTACAAGGTCGAGGTCTCGGGCAAGCTCTTCGACGTCAAGGTGATCGGCGAGGCCGGCGCCGGCGGCGTCGCTCCCGCCGCGGGCGGCAAGAAGCCGCCGAAGCGCGAGCGCAAAGCCGGCGGCAGCGCCGCTGCATCCAGCGAGGCCCTGGTCTCACCCCTGCAGGGCACCATCTTCAAAGTCGCCGTCGAGCAGGGCGCCGAGGTCTCCGAGGGCGACCTCGTCTGCGTGATCGAGGCGATGAAGATGGAGAACGAGATCACCGCCCACCGCGCCGGCAAAGTCACCTCTCTCAACGTCGAGGTAGGCGCCGCCGTCGGCTCCGGCGACACCTTGGCCACCATCGAGTAGCCGACCTCTTGTCGCCATCGGCGTCAGCTTCCTCCGCCACGAAGCAGAACTAGCCGCCGACGAGGAGGGCCGGGTACCCCCTCCGAACGGCTTGTACTTTTTTGGCGGAGCGCCTCCTTGGACGGCCGCGAACGATCCTCAAAAAAGTTGAGAGAGGAGGGGGTACCCGGCCCTCTCGCCCCGCTATTTCTGCTGCTGCTGTTTCTGTTTCGCTTCGCGTTCTTCCTGGCGTTTTTCGCGTTCGCGCTGTTCCTTTTCCTTCTGGCGTTGAATCTCGAGTTGCTCTTTGCGGGTGAGGGGGAATTTTTCGGCCGGGGTTTGGCAGCGGCGGCCGACGCATGCGATCAGGCGCTCCAGTTCGCGGTGGAGGAAGCCGCGGATCGGGAAGAAGTTGTTGTCGCGGGCTTTGTTGTTGAGCTCGTAGGGGTCTTTGGTGATGTCGTAGAGCTCTTTCTCGCCGCTCGGCCACTCGATGTACTTGTAGGGGCCGAGGCGGATCCCGACGTAGTCCTTGGGCGGGGCGACGAGGGAGGCGCTCGCCCCGTCCGAGCGCGCGACGCTGGAGCTCGCGCTCGGGCGCGCCGTCAGCGGCTGCCCGCCCTGGGCCTCGACGTCGTTGGTCTCGACGAAGGACTCGAAGAGGATCGGCCGCCGGGTGCGCAGGGTGGCGTCGACCATGTAGGGAACCAGCGAGCGGCCGTCGATGCTTTTGTCGGCCGCGGCGCCGGCCAGCTCGAGGATGGTCGGGGCGAGGTCGATGTTCGCCGCCAGCTCCCCGGTCGAGCTGCCGGGCTTGATCCCCGGCCCCCGGATCAGCAGCGGCATGTGCGTCGACGGCTCGTAGGCGAGGAACTTGCCGCCGGTGAGCCGGTGCTCGCCGTAGAAGAAGCCGTTGTCGGAGGTGAAGAGGATGTAGGTGTTGCGCAGTTGGCCCATTGCGCCGAGGGTGTTGATCACCTGCTGCACGCCGTCGTCGATCGCGCGCAGCGACTCAGCCCCTTCTGGTAGTAGACGCGGTAGGTGTGCGTCTCGGTCGGCGAGAGGTAGGAGGCGCCGCGGATGAAGCGGGGCTTGTCGTTGACGTTGCCCTCGTTGAACCCTTCCGAGGGGCCGTGGGGGTACGGCGCTCCCTGGAAGGAGTCGTAGTGCCGGGTCGCCGGCTCCGGGCCAGCGGGGCGGCGGAAGTCGCCGTGCGGGGCGGTGTAGTCGAGCTGCACGTAGAAGGGCTGGCCGGGCGGCGTGCCGAACATCTCTTCGCCGGCGATGCGGGTGAGGACGTCGGTCTCGTACAGGCACGGTTCCCCGTTGAGCGGCGCGACGGGGCAGCCGAAGTCGTCGCGCACGCCGTATTCGCGCGTTTCCCAGCTGCCGAAGTCGCCGAAGGGGCCGTCGAGCTGGCCGTTGTCGTTGA
>CAWHSV010000006.1:0-201950 GCA_963832065.1 uncultured Actinomycetes bacterium | reverse complement strand
GTTCTCCGGCCGCGATGCGCTCAACCACAAGCTGATTGACCAGATCGGCGGTGAAGCCGAGGTCGTGAAATATCTCGAAGATCAGCGCAACGTGCCCAAGGGTCTCAAGATCGTGGACTGGAAGGTGAGTCGGGATACGTCATGGAGTTTTGTACGGTTGGGAACGTTTGCACTGGCGCGTCCACCGGCATTCCGGCCCTTGAAGAGATCGCCCGCATGAGCAACGACCGCCTTGCCGGGTTGCAGCTTGACGGGCTGCTTTCCATTTGGCACGGTGCTGAAAGATAGAGTAATTCCAACGGTTTCCGTTTGGAAAGGGGGGCAGAGCATGATCAAGTCTGAGCTATCCAGAAGATCGCGGCCGCTAATCCACACCTTTATCACCGCGACGTCGAGCGCATCGTCAACGTCATCTTTGCCGAGATCGTCGATGCCCTGGCGCGTGGCGATCGCGTCGAACTCAGGGGGTTTGGCGCGTTCACCGTCAAGCATCGTGCGCCGCGCGTCGGGCGCAACCCGCGGACGGGCGCAGCGGTTTCCGTGGCCGAGAAGTTCGTACCTTTCTTCAAGACTGGGAAAGATCTCCGCGAGCGGCTCAACGAACTCGAATCATTAAGATTGTCCGGGTTGACTGGCGGCACAATTGTGCTCTCAGTCGCCATTGCACTGTCGGTATCTCACCAGGGGAGGTGAGCAGGTGCTCCGTCGCATCGTCTGGTTTTTCATCGCGTTTCCAGTCGCGATCCTTTTGATACCTGGCCGTCGCCAACCGTCATGGCGTCCGGCTCGTGCTCGACCCGTTCCGGCCGGCCGATCCTGTCATCTCGCTTGTGCTGCCGTTCTACGCTTACCTGTTCGGAGCGCTGCTGATCGGCGTCATCATCGGCGGGGCGGCCACCTGGATGACCCAGGCAAGCTGGCGGGAACGCACGGCAGCGCGCGACGGAAGCCCACCGCTGGCAAGCCGAGGCCGGGCGCCTGCGCCGCGAGAGGGAGTTGGAAGCATCGCGGCAGCTCGCCCCTGCCGGCCGCTCCAGTGCAGGTCGGACCATGCGCTTCTTCGATGGCGCGGCGGTGGATGCGGCTCTCAGCTACCCCAGCCTCGTCGGCATTCTCGAGGCCGCCTTCATCAAGGTTGCGATTGCCCCGCCGCGACATCATCACAGCGTCTCGCTTATGGCCGGCCGGAAGCCACACTGTTGTTGATGCCGGCTTGGCAAGCGCAGCCAACCAACGCGGCCTTCGCCGGGCGCTTCATGGGCGTCAAAGCCGTCACCATTTTTCCCGACAACGACGCGCGCGGGAAACCGGCGGTATTTGGAACCTACATTCTCTTGTCCGCTGAGACGGGAGAACTGCTGTCGGTCATGGACGCCACCCGTCTCACCGCCTGGCGCACGGCTGCCGCGTCGGCGTTGGCAAGCCGCAGCCTCTCCCGGCCGGACAGTGCGCGGCTGCTGATGGTTGGCGCAGGCGCGCTGGCACCGTTCTTGATACGGGCGCACGCCTCGGTGCGGCCCATCCGCGAAATCGCAATCTGGAATCGCTCGCAAGCGCGGGCACAGGCCCTCGTGGCAGCACTGGCGGCATTCGGCATGACGGCGACGATCGTCACGGATCTCACCAGCGCCGCTGCCAATGCCGACATCATTTCCACCGCTACGCTGTCCGCCGAGCCGCTGATCCGCGGCGCCTGGCTGAAACCCGGGACTTACCTCGACTGCGTCGGCGCGTTCAAGGCCAGCATGCGCGAGACCGATGATGACGTCGTTCGCCAGGCCCGCATTTTCGTCGACACCCGGGCCGGTGCATTCGGCGAGGCCGGTGACATTCTGCAACCGCTGCAGGCGGGCGTGATCGGCAAGGATGCCGTGCAGGGCGATCTGTTCGATCTATGCCGCGGCTCTGTCGCGGGGCGCGGATCGGCAAGCGAGATCACGCTGTTCAAGTCGGTCGGCGCCTCAATCGAGGACCTTGCCGCTGCCATCGCCGTTTACGAGCACGCCGGCCCGTGACGGCGCTTGTCCAGTTTCTCGATTGGTTCGGCATCGCCGTCTTCGCCGCAACCGGCGCCCTGGTCGCCTCGCGCAAGCAGATGGACATCTTCGGTTTCGCGCTGCTGGCCACGGTGACCGGCGTGGGCGGCGGCACCGTTCGCGACGTTCTCCTCGGCAAGCTGCCGGTGTTCTGGGTACATCGGCCGGCCTATGTGCTCGTATGCGTTGCCGTCTCGACCCTGGTGTTCTTCTCCGCACACATTCCGGAGTCGCGCTATCGGCTTCTGCTCTGGTTCGACGCAGCCGGCTTCGCGCTGTTTGCATCCATCGGTGCCGAGAAAGGCCTGGAAACCGGCACCGGCCCTGTCGTCGCCGTCTTTATGGGCATCGTCACCGCGACCTTCGGCGGCATCATCCGCGACGTGCTCGGCGGCGAAGTGCCCCTGATCCTGCGCAAGGAGATTTACGTCACGGCCCGCTGCTGGGAGCGGCAACATTCGTCACGGCCATGCACATCGGTTTGCCGCGGTCGCTCGCGCTCGGGCTCGGTTTTGCCGCTTGCTTTGCTTTGCGCGCGCTGGCCTTGCGGTACGGCTGGTCGCTGCCGCCATACCGGGCGCGCGCCGCGACCCGAAATGTCGAGAACGGGCCCACATAGGTCCAATTATTGCGCGCGTTGCTAGCGCGGCAGGTCGCTACGGCCCATCAGTAAGCGGTCGATCGAATGGGCAGCCTGCCGGCCCTCGCGGATCGCCCACACGACCAGGCTCTGCCCACGCCGGATATCGCCGGCGGCGTACAACTTCTTGTGCGCCTTGAGACGGTAGTCCTTCTCGTTGGCGTCGAGGCCCTTGAAGCGGCCGCGCGGCACCACTGGAAGGCCCAGCTCTCCGACGAGATCGCTTTCCACCGGCCCCGAGAAACCCATGGCGAACAGCACCAGATCGGCCGGCAGTTCGCCTTCGCTGCCCGGCACCGGCTTCAGACTATTGTCGACGCGCGTGTAGAGCAGCTTCTCGACCTTGCCGTTCTTGCCCGCAAAGCCCGTGGTCGAGATCGAATACTCGACTTTGGCGCCTTCGGCCTGGCTGGAGGAGACGCGCAGCTTCAGCGGCCAGTGCGGCCAGCTGAGCGCCTTGTTTTCTTTCTCGGGCGGCATCGGCATGATCTCGAGCTGCGTCACCGACTTGGCGCCCTGCCGGAACGATGTGCCGATACAGTCGCTACCGGTGTGCCGCCGCCGATGACGATGACGTGCTTGTCCTTGGCGCTGATCTGGCCTCGCCGCCCTGTGTTTGCCGGCCACGCGCCGGTTCTGCTGCGGCAGGAAGGTCATGGCATAGTGGATGCCGTCGAGGTTGCGCCCCGGCGACTTGGCGAAGAAGTCGAACGGCTCCTCTGAGCCACCTGAGAGTACGGCATCGTGCTTGTCTGAAAGCTCCTTGGCGGTGATCGCTTTCCCGACATGCACGTTGCAGTGGAAGACCACGCCTTCGGCCTCCATCTGCTTCACACGCCGGTCGATGATGTGCTTCTCCATCTTGAAGTCGGGGATGCCGTAGGTCAGCAGTCTCGCCGGCCGCACTCTTCTCGTACACGTGCACCTCATGCCCCACGCGCGCCAGTTGCTGCGCGGCTGCCAGACCTGCCGGGCCCGAGCCGACGATCGCAACCGTCTTGCCGGTCTTGTGCTCGGGCGGCTCAGGCGCGATCCAGCCTTCCGCGAAGGCCTTGTCGGCGATGGCGCACTCGATGGTCTTGATAGTGACCGGCGTGTCGTGGATGTTGAGCGTGCACGACGCCTCGCACGGCGCAGGGCAAACGCGCCCCGTCACCTCGGGGAAGTTGTTGGTGGAGTGTAGGTTGAGCGCGGCGTTCTTCCACTGATCCTTGTAGACGAGGTTGTTCCAGTCCGGGATCTGGTTGTTAACCGGACAGCCGGTGTGGCAATAGGGGATGCCGCAGTAGGTCGAAACTGCGCACTACCATCCTCACCCAGGTCTGACGCCGACATGCGCCGGTCCGGCGGGTCAGACCACGAACCTGCCGTCTTCTTGCATCACCGTGCCGTCCACTTCCAGCTTGCCGCCGAGGCGGAGGTCGCAGACGAGATCGGTATGGACGGCGGACTCGTTTTCGCCGCCGGACTCGGGATAGCTGGCGCCGACCGCCATGTGGACGGTGCCGCCGATCTTCTCGTCGAGCAGGACCTCGCGGGTGCCGCGGTCGATGCCGTAGTTGGCGCCGATGCCGAGCTCGCCGAGCCGGCGCGCCCCCTCGTCGGTATCGAGCAGTTTCAGCAGGTATTCCTCGCCACGCTCGGCGCCGGCGTCGACCACTTTGCCCGCCTCGAAGCGCAAGCGCACGCCGGAGACCTCGCGACCGCCGATCACCGCCGGCAGATGGAAGGTGACCACGCCCTCGACGGAGTCCTCGACGGGACCGGTGAAGAACTCGCCGTCGGGCATGTTGTTGTCGCCGACGCAGGGGATGAACTTGCGGCCGGCGATGCCAAGGGTGATGTCGGTCCCCGGCGCCGTGACGCGGACCTCCTCATGGCCCTCTGCCCAGGCGGCGAGCCGCGTCGTCTCCTCGGAGGCGCGCTTCCAGGCGGTCAGCGGTTCGGAGTCGGTGGCCAGGCAGGCGCCGAAGTAGAAGTCTTCGTAGTCGGCCAGGCTCATCTCCGCCTCGGAGGCGTAGGCGCTGGTCGGGTAGAGCGTGTAGCACCAGCGGAAATCGCCCTCGGCGCTGCGTTTCATCGCCCGCGTCATCAGGTCGCCGGTCACCGACTGGCGCAGGGTCTGGCGCTCCGGCGGGACTCCCGACAGCTCGCGGGTGTTGGTGCTGGCGCCGATCGCGATCCGTACGTCGGCGTTGTCCACCATCCACTCGGCGAAGGGTGAGATCCATTCCAGCTGGGCATCGGAGGCGTGCTTGAAGTAGGCGGCGATCTGGCCGTCGAGGGCGACGTTCAGGACGGGATGGGCCCCCGCCTTCAGAACCTCCTCGTAGACGGCCAGGAGCAGCGGCGCCGCCGCCGTCTCGCCGTCGATCGAGACGACCTCGCCCTCTCTGACCTGGGTCGAGTAGCCGACCAGGATCTGCGCCAGGGCGTCCACTCTTGGGTCCCTCATCTCGCCATCTCCTCCCTGGCGCGCTCGCGCGCAGCCGTGGTCATTGCCATGAAGAGCGCGTGGAAGCGGGGGTCGTCGGTCAGCTCGGGGTGGAAGGCCGCGGCAAGAACCATGCCCTCCCGCACCGCCACCGGATGCCCTTCGTAGCTGGCGAGGACCTCGACCCCGGGACCGTGGCGCTCGACCCAGGGGGCGCGGATGAAGACCGCGCGCAGGGGCTCGTCGCCGATGCCCTCGATCGCCAGGTCGGCCTCGAAGCTCTGCAAGCTGCCGGCCGAAGGCGTTTCGCCTGGCGTCGGCATCGAGGAAACCGAGGTGCTCGGCGTCGCAGACGATCATCCCGGCGCAGGTGCCGAGGATCGGCCGCCCGGCTTCATGGTGGGCTCGCAGCGCTGGCGCCAGGCCGGCCGACTCGATGCCCTTGGCGATCGTCGTGCTCTCGCCGCCGGGAATCGCCAGGCCATCGAGGTCGGTGAGATCCTCAACGGTACGGACCTCGGTCGTCTCCGCGCCGAGCTGGCGCAGGATCCGGGCGTGCGCCTGGAAGTCGCCCTGGATCGCTAGGACGCCGACGCGCAGCTCAGGCTCCGCGGTTCTGCAGGAGGGCGTCCTCGGCGGCCAGGTCGGCGATCTCCAGACCCGGCATCGCCTCCCCCAGCCCGATCGAGGCGGCGGCAACCCGCTCGGGGTCTTCGAAGTGAGTGGTGGCCTCGACGATCGCCCGGGCGCGGCGCTCGGGATCGGCGCTCTTGAAGATCCCGGAGCCAACGAAGTTGCCCTCGGCGCCCGAGCTGCATCATCAGCGCCGCATCGGCCGGGGTGGCGATGCCGCCCGCGCAGAACAGCGGCACCGGCAAACGCCCCGCCGCGGCTACCTCGCGGACGACCTCGAGCGATGCCTGGTGCTCTTTGGCGGCGGCCGCCAGCTCCTCGGGCCGCAGCTGCGCCAGGCGCTCGATGCCCGAGGTGATCTCGCGCATGTGCCGAACTGCCTCGACGACGTTGCCGGTACCGGCCTCGCCCTTGGAGCGGATCATCGCCGCCCCCTCGCCGAGCCGTCGCAGCGCCTCGCCGAGGTTGGTGGCGCCGCAGACGAAGGGCGCCTCGAAGGCGAGCTTGTCGATGTGGTTGCGCTCGTCGGCCGGGGTCAGCACCTCCGACTCGTCGATGTAGTCGACTTCGAGCGCCTGCAGGACCTGGGCCTCGGCAAAGTGGCCGATCCGCGCCTTTGCCATCACCGGGATCGTCACCGCCTCCTGGATCCCCTTGATCATCGCCGGGTCGGACATGCGGGCGACGCCGCCGTCGCGCCGGATGTCGGCCGGCACCCGCTCCAGCGCCATCACCGCACAGGCCCCGGCCTCCTCGGCGATCTTCGCCTCATCGGGCGTGACCACGTCCATGATCACCCCGCCCTTCAGCATCTCGGCAAGGCCGGTTTTGAGCCGGAAAGTGGCGTGCTCAGTCATCGAACCCCATATTACGTGTCGCTGACGGGACGCATCCGGGGGCCGGGGCTGGGACTGCCTCCTCACTCGCACTTCGTCGTCGAAGTGGAAGAGGCTGTCGCCTCGAACCACAGTTCTCCTCATGCGCAAAACGTTCGGAGGCAGTCCCAGCCCCGGCCTCAGGCTCCGGACAGCCAAACGAGTATGAGGCGAAGGCTTGGCAGGGCTTTCAGGCGAGAAGCTATGCCGAGAAGCCTCAGCTTTCTCCAGCTTGCTCACCTCGGGTCCCTGGCATCGACCTGGACGCCCACCGCCTCCCACCACCCCGTCTTACTTCAGTTTGTAAGCGCGAATGCGGTCTTTATGCGCCGCTTCGTCGCGGGCGTAGAGGCCGTGGGCCAGAGCCTGGACCAGCGCCATCAGCGCCGTGTTGGAGCGCGCGAAGGAGGGGCTGTTGGATGAGAAGTAGAGGGTCAGCTCGGCGTGCTCCCCCACCTCGGACATGGTTGCGTCCGAGATTGCCAGGGTGCGGGCGCCGCGGTGCAGGGCGAGCTTCATCGCCCGCAGCAGCAGCGGGTGGGCGCGGCCGGCGGAAAGGGTGATGACGAGCGTGTCTTCGCCGATCCGGCCAAGTCGCTGCAGGGATTCGCCGCCGGTGCTGGCGACGATCTCGGCGCGGATGTCGAGCAGGCTGAGGGTGTGGCGCAGGTAGCTGGCGAAGAAGGCCATCTGATCGACGCCGACGATGACGATGCGCTGTGCCGTGGCCAGGGCCGCGACCGAGGCATCCACCTGCTCCGGGGTCAGCTTGCGCGCCGTTTCCTCGAGGTTCGAGTAGTCGGCGCTGAGCGAGCCCTCGAGCTCGGAGTGGTCGAAGGAGAAGAGGGCGCCGCCGTTGCTGGCGCCGGCCCCGGCGATCGTCGTGCGGTACTCCTCGATCGCCGCCTGCTGCAGCTCCGGGTAACCCTCGAAGCCGAGGGCCTGGGAGAAGCGCACCACCGTCGATGACGAGGTGCTCGCTCTCCGGGCCAGCTCCTCGGCGGTGAGGAAGGCCGCCTCGTCGAGGTGATCGACGATGTAGCGGGCGACGTCTTTCTGAGAGCGCGAGAACTCTTCGAAGCGCTCCTGGATGTAGTCGGAAAGGCTTTTGAGTTGGGGGGGCTTCGTCGCAGTCTTGGTCACGGCGGTCCATTTCGCCGAACCTGACCCTTTCCCTTCCAGCAACCTCACACTCGTTGGCCGATCTGGTTGGATTGAACGCGACGATGACCCCCCAACAGGCGCTGCGCCTCACCAACCGCAACATGATCGCCTTCGACCTGCTGCTCGGCAGCGCAGCGATCGCGGCGCCGGCCGCGACTCTGAAGCTGCTCGGCCATGACGAGCCCTCGCCGGATGCGAAGCACCTCTTCCGCCGCTGCGGCCCGATCTGGCTCACCTTTGCCGCCGCCCACGCCGTCGCCGATCGCCGCGGCAACCCCGGCGATTGGCAGGCGCTGGCCTGGTTGCGCGGCACCGAGATCGCGACCGACGCTCTCTGGGCCCAATCGCCTGCGGTCAGCCGGCCCGGCGCCAAGGCTGGCCTTTACCTGGCAGGCGCCGCCAACCTGGCGATGGCGGCCGGCTTCGCCTGGATGTCGAGGCGCTGAGCCATGGGCCAGTTCGAGGGCCAGCCGAGCATGCGCTGGAGCCTCCGCGGGCTGAACGAAGAGGGCGACGAGGTCTGGCTGATCCGCGGCATCGCCCGCAAGCTCTACCGCTGCCCCGGCTGCCACGGCGATATCGAGGTCGGCAACGAGCACACCATCGTCCAGTACGTGCGCCGGATCGGTGGCACTGACCATCACCACTGGCACCGACAGTGTGCCGAAGAACTGCTGCTCCCGGAGCTGAGCAACCTGAAGCGGATGCCCGCTTCCGAGTCGAGCCAGTCGCGGCTGCAGGCCCGCGGTCGCTCCAAGTCCGGTCGCCGGCGCAACTCGTGACCGGAATCCGCAACCTGGCCTCGGTCTACGCCCGGATCGGCCGCACCTATCGATCCTGGGCGCCCTCGCTGCTGTTGCTGGCCGCGATCGTCTTCCTGCCGCTGGGCCTCCTCGACTCGATCTCCACGACCCTCGACGTCGATTCGCTCGACCTCGACAGCGGGATGAAGATGGCGGCGCTGATCGCCGTCCTCGCGGCGCTGACTGCAACCAGCCTGATCGGCGAGGTCTTCTACAGCGGCGCCGTCGCGATCTCGCTCACCCACCCCGAGCACGAACGGCCGCCGTCGATCCGCGAGATCGCCCGCCGTCTCGACTACCGGCGACTGATCGCGGTCGACATCGTCTACGTTCTCATCGTCGTGATCGGGCTGCTGCTGTTCGTCGTCCCGGGCGTGCTCGCCTTCGTCTGGTTCGGCCTCGCCGGCCCGGTGGTCGAGATCGAGAAGCACAGCGTGCGGGGAGCGCTCCGCCGCAGCTGGAGCCTGGTGCGCGGCAGCTTCTGGACGGTGCTGCTGGTCCTCGGCCCGATCGAGCTCCTCGGCGACGTGATCGGCGAGCTCCTCGGCGCCGTCGTCCACAGCGCCCTCGGCGAGTCCTTCGTCGCCGTCTGGCTGGCGGACTTCGTCGCCAACCTCTTCCTGACGCCGATCTTCGCCGTCGCCGCGGTCCTGCTCACGCTCGACCTGATCGCCGAAAAGGACGGAACGGCGCCGGCGCTCAACTCGGCGCCCGCGCCGACGGCGGCCGTCGCATGATCGCCGCCTCGATCTTCTCCGAGTTCTGGAACGAGCAGATCCTCGCCCACGAACGCGAGGGCGTCTTCCTCGTCCTCGTCGGGTTCGTCCTCTCTTTCGCCTTCATCCGCATGAGCACGCGGCTGATGCGCAGTCCCAAGGTTCCCTGGTGGCCGGGCAGCGTCGTCAGCGAGAGCGGCGTGCACCTCCACCACCTGGTCTTCGGGATCGTGACGATGATGGTCGCTGGCACGCTCGGCTTCGCCGCGCTCGGCGACAGCCCCTACGCGGAGATCTGCGCCTTCCTCTTCGGGGTCGGCGCCGGGCTGACGATCGACGAGTTCGCTCTCTGGGTCTACCTCGACGACGTCTACTGGGCCGAGGAGGGCCGCAGCTCGATCGACGCCACCGTGATCGCGGCGGCGCTGATGGGACTGGTCGTGCTCGGCGTCAACCCCCTCGACATCGGCTCCGAATCCGAAGGGCTGCTGGCGCTTGCCGTCTCCGCCCTGCTGCTGGTGATCGTCGTCGCAGTCTGCTTCCTCAAGGGTCGCCAGCCTGCACGGGATCATCGGCTTCTTCGTCTTTCCGGTCGCCCTCTACGGCGCTTGCCGGATCGGCAAGCCCGATTCGGCCTGGGCGCGGCGGCGATACGGCGACCGGAGGCCGAAGAAACAGGTCAAGGCCGAAGCGCGGTTCCCGTCCGACCGGCGCACCGAACGTTTCAAGAACGCCTTCCGCGACATCGTCGGCGGCAAGCCCAGCGAGGGCGTCGCCGCCGCTCGCGAAGAGGCGGTGGCGGCGACCCGCGAGGCCGTCGACGAAGTGCGGCAGCGCGCCGACCGGGTCACGCATCCGGGTGGACGCGAGGAGAAGTGAGGCGGCGTTCGAGGTTGGCGCGCGACCGCCGGCCACTCGGCCTCGATGACGCTGTAGTAGGCGGAGTCGCGGAGGCCGACGTCGGGAACGATCATGTGGTTGCGGAGGACACCCTCGTACTGAGCTGGCAGCGCGGCGATCGCGGCCCGCGAGCGCTCGTTGCGGGCGTCGGTCTTGAACTCCACCCGGACGCACTCGAGGTCGTCGAAAGCGTGGGCGAGCATCAGCAGTTTGACCTCGACGTTGAGACCGCTGCGCCAGACGCTCGGGTTGAACCAGGTCCAACCGATCTCGAGGGCGCGGTCGGCGGGACGGACGGCCATGTAGCGGCTGCTGCCGGCGATCTCGCCGTCGCGCTGGCGGCGAATCGCAAAGACGCCCTCGCGACCCTCCCGATGAGCCGCCAGCGAGAGCTCGAACCAGTTGTCGAAGTACTCGCGGCTGCTGCCGATGTGGGCCAGCCAGCGCCAGATCTCTGGCGCTTGGGCGGCTCGCCAAAGCCCGTCTGCATGGGCCGGGTCAAGTGGCTCGAGCGTCGCCAGCGAGCCTCCCAATGGGACCGAGAGCTCGCTCCGCCGGTGAGCCTCAACCATCGCTCAACCCTAGCCGGAGGATCCGTACCTAGACTGGACCTGCGATGCGCCGGCGCCAGCTCATACCGATCTTCATTGCCGCGATCGGCCTGTTCGGCGCCGCCCTCGCCCAGGGCGAGCTGCGTCAAAGCGGCAACGTGAGGATTTCCTTCAGCGGCGGCTTTGCGCCCAGCTCCCTGCCGCGCGACCGGCTGGCGCCGATCAGCGTCCACGTCAAAGGCGCGATCAGCACCAGCGACGGCACCCACCCGCCACCCGTGCGAAGAGTCGAGATCGCCCTCAACCGCAACGGCAAGTTGACCACGGCGGGGCTGCCGACCTGTTCCAGCGCCCGGCTGCAATCGACCAGCAGCGAGACGGCGCTGCAGCGCTGCGGCCCGTCCCTGGTCGGCCGCGGGCGCTTCGGGGCCAATGTCGAGTTCCCCTCGGTCACCCCCTTCCCGGCTACTGGCAAGCTGCTCGCCTTCTTCGGCAAGCGCCAGGGCAGACCGGCGCTCCTGCTGCACCTCTTCGGCACCGCGCCGGTGCGAACCACCTTCGTGCTGCCGCTGACGATCTCCCAGCCAGGCAAAGGCGAATTCGGCACCGTGCTCTCAGCCACGATCCCAACCCTCGCAGGAGGTCTTGGCTCGGTGACCGAGATCGACCTGCGGATCGGCCGTACCTTTACCTACCGCGGCGAACGCCGCAGCTTCATCAGTGCTGCCTGCGCGGCGCCCAGCGGCTTCAGCGTGGCAATCTTCTCGCTGGCTCGCGGCAGCTTCTTCTTCGCCGACGGCCGCCGCATCGACACGACGCTGACTCGCGACTGCCGCGTCCGCTAGCTAGCCCAGCCCGAGCCCGCCGACGCCGCGCTCGTCCCAGCCGATGTGGTGAGCCAACTCGTGACGCAGCGTGCGCTCGACCTGGCGCGCAAGCAGCTCGCGGTCGTGGCCGAAGTCCCGCTCCAGGGTGTCGCGATAGATGACGATCCGATCCTCGAAGCCCTCGCGGGCAACGCCGTCGCCGAAGTACTCGCCGTAGGCACGATGCTCGGTACCGAGATCGGAGACGACGACCGGGACGTCCTCCAGCAGCCGCTGGAGCTGCTGCGGCAGGGCGTCGATCGCATCGGCGACCAGCGCTTCGAACTCGCCCATCTGGCTTCCTTCCGTCACCCCGCCAACGGTAGAGTCATCCGATCTGAGAATCCACCCGGGAGAGCTAGATGAGAGATGCAGAGTCAGGCAGCACCAAGCTTCGCGCCCTGAGCCTCGCGCTGACGGTCCTAGCGATCTTCGCCGGCGGCGTGGTTTGGTCGGGCTGCGGCAGCGACGACGACACCAGCGACAGCACCAACCAGGCTAAGGAAGAAGTCCAAGAGGGCGTCGACCAGGCCGAAGAAGGCCTGCGGGAAGGAACCGAAGAAGCAGAAAAGGGTCTGGACGAAGCCAAGAAGCAGATCGAAGACGGCAAGGGCAGCGCCTCCAAGGGCGTCGAAGAAGGCGTCAAGAAAGCCGAAAAGGGCGTCGAAGAAGGCAAGGCCCAGGCCGAAAAGGGCATCGAAGAAGCGAAGGAACAGGCGGAAAAGTACTTGCCCTGATCAAGGGCTAGCAGCGCCGGATCGCGGCTCGAGCCCGCCGCGGTCCGGTCCGGCGGTTACGCCTTCTTGTGGCTCTCGACGAAGATCTCGAACTGCTTCTCGGTGGGTTCACGGACCTTGCCGTTGCCATGGAAGACCCGGACCAGCTCCATGCCGACGGAGGACATGATCTCGGTCAGCTCCTCGACGGTGTAGAGGCGCTGGCGGAATTCGATCGGCTTCAGCTCGTCCAGAATCTCGCCGAAGCGGATCGGAATCATCGCCCCTTCCATGTACTTCTCGCCGCGGTTCCAGCGGTGCTCGACCAGTTCGATCATCGAGGACCCTGAGATCCACGACTTCTGCGGCAGGTGCTCGCGCGCGTAGAGCACATTGGGGAGCTGCATCAGGTGGCGCCCACCTGGGCGCAACGAGCGCGAGATCACGTCGAAGGTGCGCAGGTTCTCCTCATCGGTCTCGAGGTAGCCGATGGCGCCGTCGTTGAGGCTCAGCACAATGTCGAACTCGGCGTCGAAATCGAGCTCCCGCAGGTCCGCCTCGACGAAGGTGACGTGAAGTCCCTCTTTCTCGGCATCGCCCCTGGCGATCTCCAGCAGCTCCGGTGAGATGTCGACGCCGACGGCCTCGAAACCTTGTCGCCTCAGCTCCAGGGAGTGCCGCCCCGAACCGCAGGCCAGGTCGAGGACCCGCTCGCCGCCCTGCGGTTTCAGCATCCGCATCGCCCGCTCGACTTCCTTCTCGGTCCGGTCCGTCCAGGCCATGTCGGCCGTGTCGGCGAATGCCGTCTGGTACCAGTCCTGTGGAATCTCCTTCGCCAGAACGCTCATCGCTGCCTCCCGGGCTGCCCGTGGCCCTAAGAATCGTTAATCACTCAGCTTCTCCGTACTGGCGAAGACGATAGCGGACCTGCGTCAACGCACGCGGTCCTCCACGCCGCGGCGTTCGCCCTCTCCAACAAGTGCCTCGAGCGGCATGGCGTCCGCGGCCGTGAGCGCGCCGAGCAGCGTTCCAAGCAGAAGATCGCGCAGCTCGTCGCGTGAGAGATCGCGGTGCTCGATCCAGTCGAGGCAGGCCCCGTCCATGAACCAAAGCCAGCCGTGTACGCCGGCGCGCGCCTTGGGCGGCGCGCCGCCTGGGTAGAGGCCTTCGAGGATCCGTGCGGCCGTTCTCGTTCGGACCTCATCGACGATCTCCCGCACCTCGGCGACGCTGCTGACGCTCTGCATCAGCTTGCGATAGGCAAGCGCGTTCTCGTCGATCAGCTCAAGGAAGGCCTCGAGGCTTCCCCGCAGCTGATCGAGCGGCGGCAGAGTCGGGTCGGGCTCCGTCAGCGCCCGCAGCTCCGCCGCGGCCTGGGTAAGCGTCGCCTGGAAGAAAGCGCGCTTACTCGGGAAGTAGTGGTAGAGCAGCGGCTTGGAGATCCCCGCCTCGCGGGCGATATCCCGCATCGAGAGCTCGTCGTAGGAGTGATGGGCAAACAACTCGGCGCCGCGCTCGAGCAGTTGGCGGCGCCGTTCCTCGGCCTGAAGCCGGCGATAGGCGGGATGAGCCATCGCGATGGATTGTAGCGGCTTGTTGACCGTCGGTTGACAAGCCTGTTACTTTGTTGACCGTCGGTCAGCAAGCGAAAAAAAGAGGAGGAGTCATGAACGAAGGAGGAGTAGAAGGCCAGCCGGAGTCGATCGAGTCGCGGCTGGCGGATCTGACGAGCCGGCTCGAGCGGGTGGAGGGCCGGGTCTTCCCGTCACCCGCCCCGGCGCCACATCGCCAGCACGCGCCCGTTGCCCGCCATGTCGCACCCGCGCGACCGGCCCCAGCCCAGCCCGGCCCGAGCCTCCCGCAGCGCAACCTCGAGGAGATCCTCGGCGGCCGCGTCCTCGCTTGGGCAGGTGGGGTCGCAATCCTGTTCGGAATCGTCTTCCTGCTCGGCATCGCGATCGATCGCGGTTGGATCGATGAGCCGATGCGCACCGTCCTCGGCCTCCTCGGCTCCACCTCCCTCCTACTAGCCGGAGTCTGGCTGTATGAGCGCAAGGGGCGCACCGAGGCGGCGCTGGCAGCTGTCGCCAGCGCCCTCTCCGGCCTCTACGCGACGCTCCTGGTCGGAACGCAGATATACGACCTGATTCCTGCGGAGATCGGGCTTGCCTGCGCCGGCTTGGTCGGGATCGTCGGCGGAGCGCTCGCGATCCGTTGGAAATCAACGATCGTTGCCGCAATCGGGATCCTCGGCGCGCTGCTGGCGCCGGTCCTGGTCGACGCCGGCGCCTCCGGGCTCTCCCTCGCCTTCATGGCAATCGCCCTGAGCGCCGCTGTTGGGGTTCTGCTTTGGCAGAGGTGGGACTGGCTCGCGCTTGGCGCCTTCATCGTCTCGGCGCCGCAGCTTGTGATGTGGTCCGTGGAGAACTACGACGAACGCCTGCTGGTCACGCTGGGCGTGCTGGTTGGATTTTGGGCGCTGTACGTAGTCGCCGCGATCGGTTATGAGCTGCGGGCTCGAACTCCAGATGAGCTCCCGTTCGCGTCCTGGCTCCTCTTGCTCGCCAACGTCGTCCTGGTCGCAGGCGCCGGTTACTTCGCGCTCGACGACGCGGGCCACCCGAGTGCCGCGGTCGTGTGGCTTCTGGGCTTCGCCGCCATCCACATCCTGCTCGGGACTTTTGCGCTCCGCCAGGCGGTCAACCGCGAGATCGGCTTGCTCCTCGTCGCCGTCGGCCTAGGCCTGTCGGCGTTTGGCTTCGCGGATGCCCTCGACGGCCCCGCTCTCGTCATCGGCTGGGCCGTGCAGGCAGTCGCGCTCGCGTACCTGGCGACCCGAGCGAGCAGAGAGCCCGGACCCTTCGGCTCAAACGCCGAGCGCCTCCTGATCGCGGCGGCCGCCTACCTCGGTCTTGCGCTCGGCCACGTGCTCGCCTTCGAAGCGCCGCCCAGCGCGATCTTGGCAGGGGTGGACAATCTCGGCGATGCGCTCGCCGGTCTCGGCGCGTGCGCAGCTGCCGCGCTCTACGGTCGGTTCGCCCTGCGTGACTTCGATCCCCTCGTGGCCCAGATATGCGAGGTAGTCGCTGCTGTCGCGCTCGTCTATCTCGCTTCGGTGGCGATCATCGACACGGTCGGCGTCACCAGCTCTGGCGATTCGCGGCAAGCGGGCCAGGTCCTGCTCTCGGCCTTCTGGGCATTGACCGGCCTCGGCGCGGTCGTCTACGGGCTGATGCGAGACGTCCGGCGCTTCCGTCTCGGTGGGCTGGCCCTGCTCGCGCTCGCCGTGGCAAAGGTCTACACCTACGACCTCGCCGCGCTGGAGGAGCTCGCGCGGGTGCTCTCGTTCATCGCGCTGGGGCTGCTTCTGCTGGTGGGCGCCTTCGCCTACCAAAGGATTCAGGTCGGCGTGGGAAATGACGCGAGGAGGCCGGTTCGATGAGGGCCGTCATCGCCGCTATCGCTCTTCTCACGCCGCTCGCGGCCGGCGTCCAGCCGGCCGCCGCGGCCGCGGTCGACCGCGGTCACTTCGGTTACGTGCGGCCGCTGGTCGCAGGCCCCGACGGAGCGCCTGTCCTCGTCGAGCCCGACGGGGCGCTTTTCGAGCACTCGCTGCCAGGCTTTGCCGATCTGCGGATCGCGGATGCGCGCGGGCACGAGGTGGCGTGGCGGCAAGTTCGGAGTGGACGGAGCGCCGCTCCCACCCCGGCGGCGGTCCTGAACAGCGGCCGCCAGGGGCGCTTCGCCGTCGCCCTCCTCGACCTCGGGGCGCAGCGGAGAGTCCGGGATCGGATCGTGCTCGAGACGCCCGACCGGGACTTCGTCGGTCGCGTGGCGGTCCTTGGCGCCGACGATCGACAGGGTCCGTTCACGCGGCTTTCGGCGACCGGGATCTACGACGTCCGCGGGGCGCAGCCGGCGCGAAGCACCGTCGCCGTCTTCCCGCCGAGCGACTTCCGGTACCTGCTCGTCAGAGTCACGGGCGTCAGCCGTATCACTGGAGCGAATGTGTCCGGGACCAACGAGCGGCCGCCGCTCTTGCGACGCGCAGCCAGGTCGATATCGCAGCGCCAGGTTGGGACGCGCACGATCGTCACCCTCGATCTCGGGTTCCGCGACGTTCCGGTCGACGAGCTTCGAATCGCCGCCGAGACCGCGCGCTACGAACGCCCCGTAGCGATCTTTGGCTCAAACACTCGGCAGCGGTTCCTGCCGCTGACGGCAGCCAGGATCTTCCGTTTCCCTGGCTCCGGTTCGGTGCCGATTTCAATCGGAGCGCATCACCGTTACATTCGGATCGAGGTCGACAACGGCGACGACGCGCCGCTACGCGGAATCGAAGTCTCGGCCTGGAGCCGCTCACGCGCCCTCCTGCTCGAGGGTGGCCATCCACCCCCCTACACCGTCTACTACGGAAGCTCTCGCGCGGACGCCCCCAGCTATGACTTCGCTCGCCTTCCGACCAGCGCCCTCGGGGTCGAGCGCGCTGTGCCCGGTCGGTTGGGATCCGAGCGTGAAAACCCGGCCTTCGAGCCACCCCCAGACACGCGCTCGCTCGCGGCGCGCAATCCGGGACTCGTCACCGGCGCCCTCGCGCTGGCCGCCCTCGCCGTGGGCGCGGTTGGCCTGCTTGTGCTGAGAAAGCGGGCCTGAGCTCGGACCCACAGAGAGTGGGGCGGGAAGGACTCGAACCTTCGACCGACGGATTATGAGTCCGCTGCTCTAACCAGCTGAGCTACCGCCCCGGAGGGCCGAGCGTAGCGCGGGAAGAGGGGTCTAGGCGCTGAAGAGCTGGGCGAGGGAGCGGCCGACGTCGGGGGGCTCTTCTTCGCCCTTGGCGGCGGCGACGGCGCCCTCGGCGAGGGCCTTGGCGGCGTCGGCTACCTGGTGGGCGCGGCCGCCGCGGATGACGCCGGTGGTCTTCGCCTCGGCGAGGTCGGACTCCATCAGCCCGGCGAGCTCGGCGAGGCGGCGCAGGCCGACGACGCCGGCGGTGCCGCGCAGGGCGTGGGCTTCGGCGCGCATCGTCTCGAAGTCCGCCGACTCGGTGGCGAGGCCGGCGGAGATCACGTCGCAGCGGCGGCGCGCCTCCTCGGCGAAGGTCGCGAGCAGCTCTTCTCTGGAGGCCGGATCCTCCTTCGCCGGCTCCTTCTCTTTGGGGGCCTTCTTGTCGCTCATTCGCGCACGGCCTTCTTCACGGCGGCGGTCAGCGCTTCGAGGCCGAAGGCGCCCTCGATGGCGGAGCTGACCCTGCCCTGGCGGTCGATCGTGAACAGCCACGGCTCGCTGGGCAGGTTGAAGGCGCGGACCTGCGGCCGCACCCCTTTGCCGGGATCGTTGTCGTTGAAGATCTCCATGTGGATGAAGGCCGCCTCGTCTCCATATTCCTGCTTCACCTGCTCGGCCACGTCGACGACGGGGCCGCAGACCCGACTCTGGCAGAACTGAGGGGTCGCAAACAAGAGCACGATCGGTTCTTTTCTGAGCGCATCGGCGTAGTCGACCTGGTTCTGAGTGTCCGGCGGGATCCGGGTCGTGATCTGCGCCAGGTCGCCCGCGGCGTCCTCGGCGGTCGGCGTGTGGATCAGCGGCGCTTTCT
Organism: uncultured Actinomycetes bacterium; assembly: GCA_963832065.1. Taxonomy (GTDB): domain Bacteria; phylum Actinomycetota; class Thermoleophilia; order Solirubrobacterales; family 70-9; genus VAYN01. The sequence goes on along the minus strand of CAWHSV010000006.1, from coordinate 184,017 downwards.
CGCCCGGGCGCGGCACGCCGCTGAACTCGCCGACGACCGCGCTTGGCAGCAGCGTGCCTTTGACTTCCCCGTCCTGCTTGATCAAGGCCGCGATCCGCCACTCGCCCTCGCTGGGGAAGTCGACCTGGGTCGAGTAGACGACGCTGGCCGCGTCGGGGTCGTCGCTGGTCGTCTTGGCGCGGAAGGCGGGCTGGGTGACGAGGCTTTCGATCGCGGCCGGGTAGGGGCCGATCGCCGGCTCGTCGAGCGCCTGCGCCTGCGCTTTCGCGGCCGGGCCTTTGCCGCCCGAGCTCGACTTGGCGCCCGGCCCCGGCGCCGGGGCCTTGGCGAAGTAGAGAGCGACTTCGGCGCCGGCCACCTGGGTGCGGTCGCGTTCGAAGACGCCGAAGGGATAGCGATTCTGGCCCTTGTAGAAGACCAGCGCCGCCGGCGAGACGACGAGTTCAGCCGGGGCGTCCGCCGCTTTCAGGACCTCGCGCAGCGTCCGGCCTTCAGGGCTCGGGAATGCGCTTTTCGGCGGCGCCGGCCGGCTTTCGGCCTCGGTCGAGCCCGAGGTGGAGTCGTCTGAGTCCGAGCCTCCGCCGCAGCCGACCATCGTCGCGGTGGCGAGGGCGAGCAGGCAGGCGAGGACAACGACGAGGCGGGGGGCGGCGCGCATCGGCGGCATGTTATTGAGACGGGGAATCGAACCGGTGTGCCACAGCGCCGGCTCGATACGGCCGATAGGGTGCGCGGCGTCGTCGACTGAGGAGGAGAGCGAGATGGCGGAGCGCGCTGCGCTGATTACGGGGGCCTCGAGCGGGATCGGCCTGGCGATCGCCCGGACCCTGGGCGAAGAGGGCCACGCGCTGACCGTCTCCGCTCGCCGTGCCGAGAAGCTCGAGGGGGCCGCGACGGGTTTGCGGGACGAGGGGTTCGAGGTCACGACCGTCGCCGCCAACATGGCCGACGAGGACGACGTCCTCAGCGTCTTCGCGGCCCACAAGGAGGCCTACGGCCGTCTCGACGTGCTCGTCAACAACGCCGGGGTCGGGATCGGGGCGCCGATGGAGGAAATCCAGACCAAGCATCTCGACATGCAGCTCGCGGTCAACCTGCGGGCGCTGATCCTCGGCACCCGCGAGGGGCTGCCGCTGCTGCGCCAGGCCGGCGGCGAGCACGGCAAGGCGCTGATCGTCAACACCGCCTCGATCGCGGGCAAGGGGGGCCAGGCCTGGCTCTCGATCTACGCCGCTACCAAGGCCGCGGTTATCAACTTCACGCAGTCGACCCATCGCGAGGCCGGCGGCGCCGGCATCCAGTGCACGGCGCTGGCCCCCGGATTCGTCGAGACGCCGATGACCGAGTTCGTCCAGGGACAGATCCCGCCCGAGGACATGATCCGGCCCTCCGACCTCGGGGAGGCGGTGCGCTTCCTGCTTCGCACCTCGCCCAACTGCCACGTCCCGGAGATCGTCTTCACGCGACCGGGCGAGGGCCTCGACACGCCTTGAGGGTCCTGGTCGCCGCTTTTGGCGACGCGGGCCATGCCTTCCCGGCGATCGCGCTGGGGCGGGCGCTGGTGGGGCGCGGGCACGAGGTCGTGGTCGAGACCTGGGAGGAACGCCGGGTCGCGGTGGAGGCTGCCGGGCTCGGCTTCGCCGCCGCCGAGGAATACCAGATGTTCCCGCCGCCCGCGCCGGAGTCCGACGACGGCCAGCACGCGGCCGAGGCGGCGCGGGCGCTGTTGCCGCTGCTCGAGGAGATGCGCCCGCACGTCGTCGTCAGCGACATCCTCACCCTGGCCCCGGCGCTGGCGGCCGAGCGAGCCAGGGTGCCGCTGGCGACTCTGATCCCCCACATCTATCCGGTGGTCGAGCCGGGGCTGCCGTTCTTCGCGATCGGCTTGCGGCCGCCGCGGACCCCGCTGGGGCGGGCCGCGTGGCGGCTGGGACAGCGAGCGCTCGATGTCGGGCTCGAGCACGGGCGGCGGGACCTCAACCTGCAGCGGGAGCGCCTCGGCCTGGCGCCGACCGAGCGCTTCCACGGCGGCATCAGCCCCGAGCTGGCGCTGGTCGCGACCTACCCGCAACTGGAGTACCCGCGGCGCTGGCCCCCCGGCGTCGAGGTGACGGGGCCGATGACCTTCGAGGTCCCCCATCCCGACATCGAGCTGCCGCCGGGGAGGGATCCGCTCGTCCTGGTCGCGCCCAGCACCGCCCACGATTCCGACAACCATCTCGTGCGCACGGCGCTGGCGGCGCTCGCCGACGAGCCGGTGCGAATCGTCGCCACCACCAACCGGGTCGTTCCGCAGCGGCCGATCGAGGTCCCGCGCAACGCCCTTCTCGTCGACTGGCTCAGCTACAGCCAGCTGATGCCGGCGGCTTCGCTGGTCGTATCCCACGGCGGCCACGGCACCGTCTCCCGCGCCCTCGGCGCCGGCACGCCAGTCCTGATCTGCCCGATCACCGGCGACATGAGCGAGACCGCGATGCGGGTCGACTGGACCGGCGCGGGGCTCTCCCTGCCCTGGCGGCTCTGCCGGCCGCGCCCGCTGCGCTGGGCCGCCCGCCGCATCCTCGGCGACCGCTCCTTCGCCACCCACGCGGAGGAGATCGCCGCTTGGGGAAGACAGAACGACGGCGCTCAGCGGGGCGCCGAGCTGGTCGAGGCGCTTGCCCTGCGCGCCGGCTCGGACGGCGAGAGGAAGCTCCGGGGGTGGGACTCGAACCCACAACAACTCGATTAACAGTCGAGTGCTCTACCGATTGAGCTACCCCGGAACGCGGCATCCGGCAGCGCCGCCCGGACCGCTCGGAATTTACCGACTCGGGGAGGGGATCAGCTCTCGACTCGCTGGGTGTGGGCGATCCGTTCGACCAGCGCCGCGCGTTCGCGGCTGAGCGCCGCGCGCTGCTCGTAATCGTCGCGCTCGCCGGCAGCCGCGATCTCGGCCTCCAGGCGGCGCTGCTCCAGCAGCAGGTAGTTGAGCTCCATCGCGTCGTGGGAAGCCGGCTCGTCGTGCGCCAGCATCACCAGCTCGGTGATCAGCCCGGTCAGCTCGGCGTCGTCGTGCGGCAGGTTCGAGGCGGGGTCCGCCGGGTGCTCGCGCAGCCAGGCGGCGGCGCGCAGGCCGGTGCGCGAGAGGTGAGCGTCGGTGAGGCGGGCCAGGTACTCCCGGCCCTCCTCCGGCAGCGCCACGCACATCGCCAACAGCGCCCGCTCGCGGCGCTCGCGTGAGGTCAGCTCCCCCGCGTGGCGCGGTTGTCCCGGCGCCTCGCGAACGGCGCCTGGCGCCTGCTCGGACCCGCCGCTGGCCGGGCGCGCCGCCACCAGCCGGCCCATCACCATCGCCGGCTCGAGGTCGAGCCGCTCCGCCACCTGGCGCACCAGGTCGTCGCGGCTCGCCGTCTCCCCCATCGCGGCCAGGATCGGCGCCACCTCGGTCAGCGCCCGGTCGCGCTCGGCCGGCGAGGCGACGTCGGTGCGGTCGAGCACCAGCCCGACCTGGAAGGCGTTGAGCTCCACCGCCGCGTCGACCAGGGCCCGAAAGCGCTCGGCGCCCTCCGGCTCGGCCATCATCTCGGCCGGGTCCTCCCCTGCCGGCATCGCCGCCACCCGCAGCCGCATCTTGCGTCCCGCCGCCACGCGCTGCGCCCGCAGCATCGCCTCCTGACCCGCGGAGTCGGCGTCGAGCGCCAGCACCACCTCCTCGACCATCCCCGACAGCGTCGCCACCTGCTCGCCGGTGATCGCCGTGCCCATCACGCCGACCGCCTCCTCGACCCCAGCCTGGTGCAGCGCCAGCACATCGGTGTAGCCCTCGACCACCACCGCCCGCCCCGCCTTGGCGATCGCCGCCTTCGCCATGTCGACCCCGTAGAGCAGCTGGCTCTTGTGGAAGAAGTCGGTCTCGGCCGTGTTCACGTACTTGGCCCCCTGGTCGGAGCGCATCGCCCGGCCGCCGAAGCCGAGGGTGCGGCCGCGGCGGTCGCGGATCGGGAACATGATCCGCGAGCGGAAGCGGTCGTACTCGCCGCCGCCCCGCCCGCGCTGCGCCAGCCCGACGCTGCGCAGCTCCTCGACCCGGAACCCCGCCCGCTGGCCGAGCACGAGGATCTTGTCCCAGGCGCTGGGCGCGTAACCGACGCCGAAGCCCCGCAGCGCCTCCTCCCCCAGCCCGCGCTCGGCCAGGTAGTCGCGTGCCTTGGCGGCCTCCTGCGAGTCCCAGAGATAGTTGGCGTAGAAGCCGGCCGCCCGTTCCAGCAGCTGTTCGAGCCGGCGCCGCTGCTGCCGCCTCGCCTCCGCTCGCGGATCCTCCTGCTCGCGCTCGAGCTCGACCCCGTAGCGGTCGGCCAGGAGCTCCACCGCCTCGGCGAAGCCCAGCCCTTCCTTCTCCTCGACGAACTTGATCACGTCGCCGCCGACGCCGCAGCCGAAGCAGTGGTAGAGCTTCTCCTGCGCGTCGACCGAGAACGAGGGGGTGCGCTCCTCGTGGAAGGGGCAGAGCCCGACCCAGCGGGCGCCCTGGCGGCGCAGGTCGGTGTGAGCGGAGACGACCTCGACGATGTCCGCCGTCTGCTTCAGGCGATCGAGGCTCTCCGGGGAGATCAGCGCCACTAGAAGCGCGCCTCCTTGGGCACGGTGAGCTCGGTGAACTTGGCGATGCAGAAGCGGTCGGTCATGCCGGCGATGTAGTCGGTGACGCGCTGGCAGTCGCCGGCCTGCGGATCCCACTCCGGGACCTCCTGCGGATGCTCGAGGTAGTGGTCGAAGAGGCCGCGCATGGTGCGCGTCACCTTCTCGTGCTCGCGCTCGGTGTCGGGGCCGAGGTAGACGCGGTCGAACATGAACTTGCGCAGCCGCAGCATCGCGCCGCCGATCTCCCGGCTTTGGACGATGTCGCCGCCGTCTTCGGAGTTCTCGACGATGTCGCGGACGAGGGTGTCGATTCGCTGCGAGCCGGTCGGTCCCAGCAGCTCGATCTCAGTTGTCGGCAGATCCTCCGGCCGCAGGATGCCGGCGCGCAGAGCGTCGTCGATGTCGTGGTTGATGTAGGCGACGCGGTCGACCAGCTTGACGATCCGCCCCTCCGGCGTCGCCGGCTTCGAGGAGCCGGTGTGGTTGAGGATGCCGTCGCGGACCTGGTCGGTCAGGTTGAGGCCGTGGCCGTCGCGCTCCAGCACCTCGACCACTCGCAGCGAATGCTCGTTGTGCTTGAAGCCGCTGCCACAGCGCTCGCGCAGCGCCGCGTCGAGCGCCTCCTCGCCGGCGTGGCCGAAGGGCGGATGGCCGAGATCGTGGCCGAGCCCGATCGCCTCGGTCAGGTCCTCGTTCAGTCCCAGCGCCCGGGCAACCGTGCGAGCGATCCCGCAAGCCTCCAGCGTGTGGGTGAGGCGCGTGCGGTAGTGGTCCCCCTCGGGCGAGACGAAGACCTGGGTCTTGTGCTTGAGCCGGCGGAAGGACTTGGAGTGGACGATGCGGTCGCGGTCGCGCTGGAACGGCGTCCGCAACGGGCTGTCGGCCTCCTCGACCTGGCGCCGCGCCGGATAGGACCGGGTCGCCTGCGGGGAGAGAAACTCCTCCTCCCAGGAAGAGATGCGGTCCTCGAAGGCGGCGGTTGCGGGCACCCGTCGATCATAAGGAGACGGGAGGGACTCGGCGGAGCCTCCCCGCTGTTGCTCCGACGAACCCCTCCCCCACTTCCCCTAGGCCGCGGAGCGCAGCTGCACGTGGGCGTGGTGCTCCAGCGTCTCGCCCACCGCCCGCTCGACCTGGCGCAGCGCTAGCGGCTCGGCCGACGGCGCCGCGGCCAGGGGCTGGGCCAGCGCCTCGACCATGAAGCGGTGCGCCTCCTCCGAGAGGCCGAACGAGTCCGCTTCGCAGCCGGCGCAGACGACACCGCCGGCGGCGCCGGAGAAACCGGCCAGGTGCTCGGCCTCGCCGCAGCGGGCGCAGGAGGCGAGCTCCGGAACGAAGCCGGCGACCAGGGCCAGCTTGAGCCGGAAGGAGAGCGCCACCTCGAGTCCGGCCGCGCCCGGCTCGCTGGGGTCGTCGAGCAGGGCGAGGTAACGGCAGAGGAGGCTGTAGGCGGGCTGGTTCGGCTCGGCCGAGTCGAGCAGGCGCAGCACCGCGTCGCAGGCGCGGGCGCCGGCGCTGAGCGCCGGGCCGGATGAGCGCAGCCGGGGGTAGCCGTCCAAGGTGGTGACGCCGGTGACCGTCATCAGGTCGCCTCGCCCTTCGTGCAGGATGAGGTCGAGGCGGAAGAAGGGCTCCAGGCGGCCGCCGAAGCGCGATCTCGGCTTGCGCGCCCCCTTGGCGATCGCCCCAAAGCGGCCGCGAGTATTCGAGTAGAGGTGGAGGATGCGATCCGCCTCGCCATAACGGATGCTGCGCAGGACCACCGCCTCGGTCTTTACGGTCTTTCCGGCCACTCTCCTACTTTGCCCGGCGGCGCGGACGGCGGCGCAGGCGAACCTGGCAACTCGGGCAGTAGTAGGTCGAGCGGCCGCCGACGACGATGCGGACGATCTCCGTCCCGCAGGACGGACAGGGCGCCCCCTCGCGGGTGTGGACGAGGAACTCGTCCTGCATCGTCCCCTTCTCGCCGCGCCCGTCGCGGTAGTCGTCGATCGAGGAGCCGCCGCGGTCGATTCCGGCTTCGAGCGCGGCGACGACAGCGTCGCGCAGCGCCTCCAGATGCTCGGCCTTCATCGATCCCGCCGGCGAGAGCGGATGCAGGCGAGCGCGGAAGAGCGCCTCGTCGGCGTAGATGTTGCCGACGCCGGCTATTCCGGACTGGTCGAGCAGGAACGACTTCAGCGGCGCCGTGCGGCCGGCGGCCATCGCCCCCAGGGCCGCGGGCGTGAACTCGGCGGAGAGCGGCTCGATGCCGACCTTCCCGGCGAAGCGCGCCTCGAGGTCGACGTCGTCGATCAGGAAGGCCTCGCCGAAACGGCGCGGGTCGGTGAACCAGACCTCGCGGCCGTCGTCGAGCGCGAAGCGGGCGCGCAGGTGCCGGGCCGAGGTCGAGCGCTCGGCCTCATACAGTCGCCTTCCCTCGGAGGGATCGAGCACGTCCTCGCCCTCGACCAGGACCAGGTTGCCGGTCATCCGCAGGTGCATGACCAGCGTCTGGCCGCCGTCGAGCCCTAGCAGCAGGTACTTCCCACGCCGTCCCAGGCCTTCGATCATGCGACCGCTGACCGCCTGCCCCAGCGCGACGGCCGGGACCGGCCGCGACCAGCGCTCGTCCAGCACCTCCAGCCGCTCGATCCGATGCCCTTCCAGCTCCGGCTCGAGCTGGCGCGCGACGGTCTCCACCTCGGGCAGCTCGGGCACAGCCCCGTTCTACAGGATGGCGTTCGTCCTTAGTCGGGAATAGGCCGATAAAGGACGAACGCCGGAGGTCAGTCGGCGCTGGCCCGGGGGTGCGCCTGGAAATAGACCTCCTTGAGGCGATCACCGGAGAGGTGGGTGTACATCTGGGTGGTGGCGATGTCGGCGTGGCCGAGCATCTCCTGCACGGCGCGCAGGTCACAGCCGCCGGCAAGCAGGTGGGTGGCAAAGCTGTGGCGCAGGGTGTGCGGGCTCATGCGACCGCCGAGGCCGGCCTCGCGGGCGTGCTTCTGGACGATCTTGTAGAGGCCCTGACGGGTCAGCGGTCCGCCACGGAAGTTGACGAACAGCTTCGGCTCGTGACGGTCGCCGACCAGCTTCGATCGCCCTCCCCGCAGGTAGGCGTCAATCGCCGCGATCGCCTGGCGGCCGAGCGGCACCAGGCGCTCCTTCGAGCCCTTGCCGCGGGCGCGCAGAAAGCCCTCGTGGGTATCGACGTCGGCCAGCTCGAGGCCGATCGTCTCCGAGGCCCGCAGCCCGCAGGCGTACATCACCTCCAGCAGCGCCCGGTCGCGCAGCGTCGTCGGCTCGCTGCCGCGGGGCGCCGCCAGCAGCTTTTGCACCTCGGAGTAGTTGAGGACCTGCGGCAGCTTCTTGGCCCGGCGCGGCGCGCTCAGCGCCGCGGTCGGGTCGTCGCCGATCAGCTCGTCGCGGCGCAGGTGCTTGTAGAAGGAGCGCAGGCAGGCGGCCTTGCGGTGGATGGTCGAGGCCGAGCAGGCTGGGCGGCCCTCCCCCGTCGCCAGCTCGGCGAGGAAGTCGGCGACGTCGGCGGCGCGGGCGGTCAGGGCGTCGCGATCGTGAGCCGAGAGGTATTCCCCGTACTGGAGCAGGTCGGTGCGGTAGGCGTTCAGCGTGTTGCGCGAGAGACCGCGCTCCAGCTCGAGGTAGGAGAGGAAGTCCAGGACCAGGCTTTGGAAGCGCGCGTCGGCGCCGCTATCGGCGGGCGCAGACGGCCGGGCGGGCTTGACTGCGATCGCCATGACGGCTGGTTCGGTCCACTCGTCGGGGTCCCTCTAGGCGCAAGGGACTATGCGCTCAGGGCCAGGGCATTGCCCGCGGCCAGCGCGGCGAGGAAGAAGAGTGGGTCTTCGGCTGAGCTTCGGCCCATGGTGCGTTGGGGGAGGTCCGTGGCCGTGTAGCCGGCAAGGTCGGTTTGCGCCCGCTGAAGACGATGCTTGCCGGGGGCCTCTTCCAGGGCGGCGATGATGCCGTCCTCTCCCGCGGGGACCGCGACCTCAACCGGCGCCAAGAGCAGTTCGAGCACGGTGTAGGTGTGGTGGCTGACGTCGACGTGGCGTTCGCGGGGGTCGCTCGATGAGAGCCGGGGAGAGAGCAGCGTCGGCAGGCCCAGGGAGAGAGCGGCGTGGGCGCTGTCGAGCGCCGCCATACCGCCGTGGCCGAACTCGGTCCCGGAGCCGATGATGCCGGGGCCGGGGCCAGCCAGGATCGCGTCCCAGCCGAGCCGGTTGGCGGCGGCGTCGAGGGCGCCGACCGTGCTGAGCGCCTCGTGCTCGCCGCCGTAGGCGGGCGCGGCGGCGATGTGGCCGCAGAGCAGATCGCGCTCGCGCAGCTCCGCGACGTCGCGGGAGAGCGACCCTGGCAACGCGCCGCCGCCGGTCTGGACATAGCCGACTCGGATGTCGGATTCCGCCTGGGCGACGGCCCAGGCCGCGGGAGCGAGATGGCCGTGCAGCGGCAAGACGAGGACGGGAACGTGCCGTCGATGCCGCCGCGGACTCGGCTGCCAGCGATGGCTGCGCCGCTCCCTGTATCTCCTCGACCGGCGCCACCGGGTGCTGGAGCGAGGTGTAGTTGAGCTTGATCACGTGCTCGCTCGCCGGCCGCGCCCGCGCCCAAGCCCCGGGTCAGGTTGACGTGGACGACGTCGAAGCCGCCGGAGCCGAGCCCGAGGTCGAGCGCGGCGACGTTGACGACGACCTCGTCGCCCACGCGCATCTCCCCGAGCAGCGTCGTGTCGGCCCAGGCCGGGCGGCTCTCGCCGTCGACCTCGACGGTGAGCGGCGCGACGGAGACGAGGACGCCGCGGCGCAGCTGCAGGCGGCCGCTCACGCCTCGCCCGTGACGGCGTCCTCGCCGGCCGCCACGGCGGTGACGATCCCCTCGCAGACCTCCAGCATCTTCTCCAGGCTCGCCGCCGGGACGCGCTCGTCTGGCGGTGTGCACCGCGTCGGTCCCGTTGGCGAGCAGGACGCAGTCGAAGCCGTCGAGGCGGAAAACGTTGGCGTCGCTGCCACCGCCGATCGTCGCCCGCACCGGCTCGACCCCGGCGCCGCGCAGTGCCGCCTCCGCCAGCCCCAGCGCCGGCGAGGACGAGGGAACCTCGTAGCCGCGGAACAGCTCTTCGAGGCGGACGTCGACGTCGCAGCCGTGCTCGCTGGCGCCCCAGGCGCAGGCGTCCGACATCTGCCCCGCAACCTCGGCGGCCCGAGCCGCGTCGAGGCTGCGCGCCTCGGCCTGCAGCCAGCAGTGGCCGGGGACGACGTTGCCCGAGGTGCCGCCTTCGATCAAGCCGACGTTGGCGGTCGTCCCCTCGTCGAGCCGTCCCAGCTCCATGCGACCGATCGCCGCCGCCGCGGCGGCGATCGCGCTGCTGCCGTCCTCGGGCCTGATCCCGGCGTGAGCCTCGACCCCGAAGAAGTCGGCGAGGATCTTCTGCTGGGTCGGCGTCGCGACGATCACCTCGCCGACCGGCGCCGCGTGGTCGAGGACGAAGCCGGCTTGCGAGCGCAGCGCCGAGGCGTCGAACGCTTTCGCCCCGCGCAGCCCCTGCTCCTCGGCGACCGTCAGCACCAGCTCGATCCCGACCGGCGGCGGCTCGGAGGCGTGCCGCGCCACCAGCTCCATGAAGACCGCGACCGCCGCCTTGTTGTCGGCGCCGAGGATCGTCTCGCCGCGGCTGCGGAAGACGCCTTCGTCCTCGATCACCTCGACCTGTCCCCGGTGCGGGACGGTGTCGAGGTGGGCGCAGAACATCACCCAGTCCTCCGAGCTCCCGGGCAGCCGAGCGAGCAGATTCCCCGCGCCCGCCTCGGCCGGGCCGGCGGCGTCGTCCTCGCTCACCTCGAACCCGAGCGCCCGCAGCTCGGCCGCGACGGTGTCGGCGACCTCGCGCTCCTCCCCGGTCGGGCTGCGGATCTCGCAGAGCCGGACGAAAGTGTCGTCGCAGGCGTGAGGTGCTCACGCCGAACAGGCTAAGCGCTCAGGCGGAGCGGGAGGAGCGCCGACGTCGCTCGCCTCGGCGTCCTCGACCGGCTCCAGCTCCGCCCCATCGGCGGGCTTGCCGCCGGCGTGCCGCGGCGGCGGCGCCGACGAACTCGCGGAACAGCGGCTCGGGACGGTTGGGCCGGGAGTTGAACTCGGGGTGGAACTGGGAGGCGACGAAGAACGGATGGTCGGGCAGCTCGATCATCTCGACCAGGCGCTCGTCGGGCGAGGTGCCGCCGCAGACCAGGCCCTCGTCTTCGAGCCGGCGGCGCAGCTGGTTGTTGACCTCGTACCGATGGCGGTGGCGCTTGTAGATGACGGCCTCGCCGAAGATCTCGCGCGCCCTCGTGCCCTCGTGCAGCTTCACCGGGTCGGCGCCGAGCCGCATCGTGCCGCCCATGTCGGAGACCTCCTTCTGCTCGGGCAGCAGGTCGACCACCGGGAACGGGCGTCTCCGGGTCGAACTCGGCCGAGTTGGCGCCGTCCATCCCGGCCACCGTGCGGGCGAACTCGACGACGGCGATCTGCATCCCGAGGCAGATGCCGAGGTAGGGAATCGAGCGCTCGCGGGCGATCCGCGCGGCCTGGACCTTGCCCTCGATCCCGCGCTCGCCGAAGCCGCCGGGAATCAGGATCCCGTCCATGCCCTCGAGCTGCTCGGCGTCGAAGTTCTCGGAGTCGACCAGCTCGACCTCGACCTCGACGCCGTGGTGGAAGCCGCCGTGCTCGAGCGCCTCGATCACCGACTTGTAGGCGTCGGCGAGCTGCACGTACTTGCCGACGACGGCGATCCGCACCTTGCCCTCGGCGGAGTCGGCGCTGCGCACCATCGCCTCCCACTCGCCCAGGTCCGGCGACGGCGCCTCCATCCCGAAGTGGTCGAGGACGAGGTCGTCGACGCCCTCGGCGCGGAAGACGAGCGGCACCTTGTAGATGTTGTCGACGTCGTGGGCGGAGATGACGGCGTCGACCGGAAGGCTGGCGAAGAGGGCGATCTTGCTGCGGATCTCGCGGTCGAGCCGGCCCTCGGAGCGGCAGACCAGCGCGTGCGGCTGGATCCCGATCCGGCGCAGCTCGTTGACCGAGTGCTGGGTCGGCTTCGTCTTCAGCTCGCCGGCGTGGCCGACGTAGGGCACCAGGGTCAGGTGGACGAACATGCTCCGCTTCGGCGCCAGGTCGGTGTAGAGCTGGCGGATCGACTCGAGGAACGGCAGCGACTCGATGTCGCCGACGGTGCCGCCGATCTCGGTGATCACGAAATCGACCGCCTGCGACTCGGCGACGATCAGGATCCGCTGCTTGATCTCGTTGGTGATGTGCGGGATCACCTGCACGGTGGCGCCGAGGTAGTCGCCGCGGCGCTCGCGCCTGATCACCGAGTTGTAGACCGCGCCGGCGGTGACGTTGGAGGCGCGCGAGGTGTTCTCGTCGGTGAAGCGCTCGTAGTGGCCGAGGTCGAGATCGGTCTCCGCCCCGTCCTCGGTGACGAAGACCTCGCCGTGCTGGAACGGGCTCATCGTCCCCGGGATCGACGTTGATGTAGGGATCGAACTTCTGCAGCTGGACCCGGTAGCCGCGGGAGACGAGGAGCCGGCCGATCGAGGCGGCGGCGATGCCCTTGCCGAGAGCCGAGACCACTCCCGCCGGTGACGAAAATGAACCGGGTGTCGCCTTTGTGGGAGGGATTCATGCTCTGCCGAGCGAGTCTAGCCAGCGCAGTGGCGGAACCGAATCGATCGTCGCCGAAATCGAGCGCAACTCGCCGTAAATCGTCAAGGCCGCGACGATCGCGCAGGGCGATCAGCCGGCCGTCGCCGCCGAGGACGGTCAACAGCCAGACCCCCGCGATCGCGCCGATCAGGTTGGAGCCGGTGTCGCCGAGCATCGCCCGCTCGCGCAGGGTCAGCCAGGCGCCGACCAGGACCGGGCCGGCGAAGATCCCCAGCAGTTCGAAGCGGCGCGAAGGTCCAGGCGCCGAGGCAGAGCCCGGCGCCCAGCAGCGCCAGCCCCTTCTCCGCCCGCCCCGGACGCAGGTCGAGCAGGTTGAAGAGGTTGGTGGCGAGGATCAGCAGCGCCACGTCGGCGAGGTAGCGCCAGGCCTCGAGACCGCGCCCGGAGACCACGTAGGCGGCCAGCGCCAGCGCCCCGATCGCCTTGATCGCCCCGGTCGAGAGCCTGCCGTCGCGCAGCGCCCGCGCAGTGCCCGCGCCAGCCGCGCGGCGGTCGACGCCGCCGCGCCCTGCCCGAGCGCGTCGTCGAGGAAGCCGAGGAAGGCGATCCCGAGCAGGTACGGCAGCCAGCGCCGCAGCTCGGGGTCGAGCAGGTCGAGGTCGGCGCGGTCGTCGAGGAAGGCCAGCGGCGCCAGCGCCACCAGCGCCGCCGTCGCCAGCACCGCCCCGAGCGGGAAGGCGAGCGCGGCGCCGCGGTAGTTCTCCCGCACCAGGCCGGCGTCGCGCAGTCCGCGCGCCCCCGCCGGCACGACCAGCAGCGGCGACCGCGACCGCCAGCGGCAAGCCGACCCAGTACACCTCAGCTGCCCGGCGCCAGCAGGTCCGGCAGCAGCCGGTCGGCGCTGCCCTTGACCCCGAAGCTGCCCTCGGCCCCCAGCAGCGCGAAGACCATCGCCAGCTGGCCGGCGGTCAGCTCGACGTCGTCGACGCTGGAGAGGTCGTTGCCCTGGAAGAAGGAGATCGAGGACGGTTCCGCGGTCGTGGCCTCGACCCCGACGGCCGGCGCCCGCGTCGCCGTGATCCCGCTCAGCAGCGCCGCTCTCCAGCGCGCCGGCGGTGGTGCGCTGGACCGGACCCAGATCCTGCGGCTGGTCGCGGACGACGATGACGCCGTCGAGGGCGCCGAAGTTGCCGCTGGCGCGCGAGAAGAGGTGGCCGCGGACGAGCTCCGAGCAGGGTCCCGCCGAGGACGATCTGGCGCCCGAGGCCGACGCCGAGGGCGGTCAGCGAGTCCGGGTTGCGCTGCAGGTCGGCGAAGCGGGTCTTGGCGAGGTCGCCGGCAAGCCCGTTGAGGTCGACCGGCTCGCGCACCACCCCGACGCCGACCAGCCTCGCTCCCGGTCGGCGCCAGCGCCTCCTCGACCGCGTCGGTGTCCTCGCTCGGCAGGTCGCCGAGGGCGACGATCGCGATCCGCTTGCCCTCCAGCCGGTCGCGGACCAGGACCGGATAGACCCGGTCGGCGAACTCGTTCGCCTGCCCGAGCTGGCCGTTCAGCTCGTCGGCTGCGCGAGCGCGCGTCCTGGAGGTTGCCGACGAGGCTGTGCTCGAGGTTCTTGCGGGTGTCGGTCAGCGCGTCGCCGCCGAACTCGGCGCCGATCAGGATGCCGATCGCCAGCGCGAGGAAGACGGCGATCAGCGAGGTCGCGTGGTAGCGGGCGCTGTACCCCATCAGCGGCCAGAGGCTAGATGGTCGTCCCCGCCGCCGCTAGAGGCCAAGCCAGATGCGGATCTTCAGCCAGACCAGCTCGAAGACGTCGTTGAGCGCCGGCGAGGTGATGACGAGGATCGTCAGCAGGATCGCGAAGGCGACGAGGATCAGGCTGACGGGCGCCAAGGTGGAGCTTGGGTTGTAGAGCCGGCTCACGCCCTTGGCGTCGACCAGCCGCTCGCCGATCCGCAGCCGGGTGAGGAAGGTCGACGACATGCCGCCGCGCTTGCGGTCGAGGAACTCGATCAGGTTGAAGTGGGCGCCGACGCTGACGATCAGCGTCGCCCCCTTCTCGAAGGCCATCAGCATCGCCACGTCCTCGCTGGTGCCGGCAGCCGGGACGACGGTGTGCGGCAGGCCCGCGGCGAGCAGCCGCTCGCAGCCCGGGGCGCGGCCGTCGGGATAGGCGTGGACGATCAGCTCGGCGCCACAGCCGAGGGCGGCGTCGCTGGCGGAGTCCATGTCGCCGAGGATCACGTCCGGCTTCATCCCGGCTTCCAGCACCCCGTCGGCGCCGCCGTCGACGGCGACGATCAGCGGCCGCACGTCGCGGATGTAGGCGCGCAGCGCCTTCAGGTCGCGGCGGTGACGGTCGCCGCGGACGACGATCAGGACGTGACGGTCGCGGAAGGAAGCCTTCGTGTGGCGGGAACTCGACCGCTGCCGGTCAGCAGGTCGGTCTCCTGGCGCACGTGGGCGACGGTGTTCTCGGCGAACTCGGCCAGCGCCTCGTCGATCCGCTCGCGCTGCTCCTCCAGCTGGCGTTCCAGCTCGGGGGCATCGAGGACCCGTCCGCGCAGCACCTCCTGGTCGCCGATCGCGACCGACGCCGCCGTCGATCCGCACCGTGTCGCCGTCCTTCAGGAGCTCGAAGAGGCCGGCGCCGGGCGCGTCGACGAGGCGGATTCCGGCGTGGGCCAGCATCAGCGGCCCGGAGTTCGGATAGCGGCCGTCGCTCGACTCCGCCGCGTTGAGGACGGCGGCGACGCCGGCTTCGATCAGCTCCTCGGCGGCGATCCGGTCGATGTTGACGTGGTCGATGACGGCGACGTCGCCGGGGCGCAGGCGTTTGACCAGGTGCTTGGTCCGCTCCCCCAGCCGGGCGGCGCCTTCGATCGGCGCTTGCGGCCGCGCCCCGTTGCGACGCCCGAGCAGCGCAGGAAGACGACGGCGACTGGCAGTAGCCACCCGCTCAGGTTAGGCCAAAGGCCGCCTGACCGGGCGCAGCGGCGTCCTCAGTCGCTCGCGTGCAGAAGCACGCCACGCTCCCTGCGTCCTTGCTCTGCTTGATCAGGCAGCCTTTAGTAGCTCACGGGCGTGGCGCGTGGCGGCTTCATCCGAGCGCTCCCCGCCGAGCATGCGGCGGATCTCCTCGACGACGCCCTCGCCGTCGAGCCGCTCGACGGTGGCAAGGGCCTGGCCGCCGGCGACGTGCTTCTCGATCCGGAAGTGGGAGTCGGCCAGCGATGCGACCTGGGGCAGATGGGTGATGCAGACGACCTGGCGCCCCTCCCCCAGCGCCTTCAGCCGCTCGCCGACGACGCGCGCCGTGTTGCCACCGACGCCGGCGTCGATCTCGTCGAAGACCAGCGTTTCGGCGGCGCTCGCCTGGCCGAGTCCGCTCAGCGCCAGCATCACCCGCGAGAGCTCGCCGCCGGAAGCCGCGTCGCGCAACGGCGCCGCCTCGATGCCGGGGTTGGGAGCGACCCGCAGCTCGACCGTCTCGCGCCCATTGGGCCCGTAGCCGTCGGCGTGCGGCTCCAGCACGACGTCGAGCGTGGCGCCGGCCATCGAGAGCCGCTCCAGCTCGGCGGCGACGCGCTCCTGCAGCGGCCCGGCGGCCTCGGCGCGCCCGGCGCTCAGCCGCTCGCCCAGCTCCGCCCGCCGCTGCTCGGCGGCTGCCAGCGCCAGCTCGGCCTCGGCGCCGCGCTGCTCCGCGCCCTCGAGTCGCGCGATCTCGGCTCGGCAGCGCTCGGCGTGGGCCAGGACCGACTCGACGCTGCCGCCGTGCTTGCGCTCCAGCCGACCGATCGCCTCCAGCCGCTCCTCGATCGCCAGCAGGGCCCCCGGGTCCGCCTCCAGTCCGTCCGCGTAGTCGCGCAGCTCCGCGCCGACGTCGCCGAGTTCGAGCACCAGCGCCGCCACCCGCTCGGAGATCGCGTCGAGGCCGGCGTCGAGGCCGCCCGCGCCCTGGAGCAGCGATTCGGCCTGCGCCAGGGCCGTCGCGGCGCCGCTGCCGTCCTCGTCGACGCCGGCCAGGCTCGCGTGGGCGCCGACCGCCGCCTCGCGCAGACCCTCGGCATGGCGCAACCGCTCGCGCTCGCCCGCCATCTCCGCCCGCTCCTCCGGATCGGGCCCGATCTCCTCGATCTCGGAAAGCTCGTAGCGATAGAGGTCGAGGTCGCGCTCGCGCGAGCCCTCCGCCTCCCGCAGCTCCCCCAGCTCGGCCGCGAGCCGCGCGCATTCGCGGTGCGCCTCGCGGTACCGCTGCCGGGTCTCCAGGTGCTCGGCGCCGGCGAACCCGTCGAGCACCTCCATCTGCGCCGAGGCGATCGTCAGCTTGCGGTGCTCGTGCTGCCCGTAGAAGGCGAGCAGCCGCCGCCCCAGGAGCGCTAGGTCGGCCGCCGTCGCCGTCCGTCCGGCGACGAAGGCGCTGGTCCTGCCGCCGGAGGAGACCCGCCGCCCCAGCACGATCTCGGTGGCGTCCTCCGGCAACCGCTCGGCCAGCTCCGCAAACTCCGGCTCATCCCTCAACCCGGACGGAAGGTCGAAGACCCCCTCGACCCAGGCCTCCCCCGCCCCCGGCCGCACGATCTGCGCTTTCGCCTTGCCGCCCATCAGCAAATCCAGCGAGTGGGCCAGCACCGTCTTCCCGGCCCCGGTCTCGCCGGTGATCGCGTTCAGCCCCTCGCCGAGCCGCAGCTCCGCGCGCTCGATCAGCAGCAGGTTCTCGATTCGCAGCTCATGGAGCACGCGTCTTTATTAGCAGCGCGAGAGGACTGACCCACACGAACACCCATGAGAAGGCTTATCTACAAACTCATGTGATTGTTATTACTAACTAGAATTAAACCTGACCATGACTTTTGCCTGGCTGGGGTCGGTGGGGGGCGGGATCGCGGATGCGGTTCGATGGCTGGAAGGCGCGCTCGATTGGCTCGGCGATCTGCTCGATCCCGTCGGCGAGATCCTCACCCGGGTCTGGCCGCCCGTCCTCGCCGCGATCGCGGCAATCGCGCTGCTGCGCACGGTTCGCTGGCTGCTCCTGCTCTGGCGGGGGCGGACGCCCCGGGTCCAGATATCGAACTTCGCCTGGGCGATGTCCGACGACGCCAGCCGCGAGGCGACCTGGGTCACCTCGCTCTTCCGCGAGCAGCTGGCAGCCCTGCGACTCGACGCCCTCGACCCGCTCCCCGAGCGCGCGCCAGGCGCTCCCCTGGTCGAGATAGTGGAAGGGGTCGGGCAGGGAGTCGGGCGCGACATCGCCGGCGCGGCCGGACGCGTGTTCAAGGCCATCTGGCCGGATTCCGCCTATGAAGTGTGGGGCACGCTGCGCCCGCGCGAGGGCGGCGGCGGCCGGATCTCGGTGCAGCTGATCGAACGCCGCCGCGGCAACCGCACGCTGCTCAACGTCGCCCTCGAAGAGACCAGCTGGGAGAACGGCGCCCGCGAGGCGGCGATGGCGGTCGCCGGCGCTCTGTACCCACAGGTGAGGCAGTCGGATCGAGGCCCGTGGACGAACTGGCCGCGAATCGTGCCCCTCAAGCTGATGGGCCATTACCACGCCGCCCGCCGCTACGAAGAGGGGAACCGGCTCGAGCATGCCCTGGCCGAATACCACGCGGCCCTCGACCAGGATCCGCTCAACCCGAACCTGCGGCTGAAGATCGCGATGCTGCAGGAGCGGCTCGAACTCTACCTCGACGCCTGGGTCACCTACGAGGCCATCGTCGACGAGTCCAACCCCAAGGCCTGGCGCGGTCGGGACCGCCGCGTCTACCTGCTGGCGCTCTACCGGCTGGCGGTGATGCTCAGCAACGGGCGCGTGGCGGCGCAATGGGTGAAAGGAGCCTCGTTGGGCGAGGACGAAGGGACCAAGCGCGACCAGGAGCGGCATCAACGGCGGGGTGAGCTGATGCGGTCGCTCGAACACCATCCGCTGTTCGAAAGCCACCGGTTCCATCTCTCTCAGAGCGAAGTGCCCGAGCGGTTCACTGGGACCGTCTCCTACGTGATCGCCAACTTCCGCTCCAGCTTTGTCTTCTCGGTCCTGAGAACGATCGACACGGAAGCAAGGGGACCGAGCGACGCACTCGACGCGTTCAGCCTCGGGGGCGAATACGAGGAGCGGGAACGGCGGATCGAAGCGGTGCTGCAGGTCCTCGGCCTGCATCGCCTGGAACAACTCGAGAGGGCGATGGGGCGAGGGCTGGGCTGGAGGTTGCTGTGGTGGTGGCGACGTTCGCCGGAGTTCCCCAGGAGCGCGGTCAGAACCTCGAAGCTCTTGGTCAGGATGCGGATTGCCGCCAGCCTGGAAAGTCAGGTCGAACGCAGCAGCGCCGGCTCGCAGAGCTTTCGGAACCGGGACCAGTGGATCGAAGAGATCCGCGAAGCGCACACGAACCTGACCAAGCGCTGGCCGTTCGCCACCGTCAGCAGGTGGCGAAAGCTCGCCCAGTGGCTGGCGCCGCGGCGGCGCTGGACCAATCGCCGCGAAGACGCCTGGCAGCTTCACTACAACGCAGCCTGCACCGCCGCCTCGATCCTCCGCAGCGACTCGGTGCTGCGGAACTTCAAGCGGGAAATGTCGTCGCTGGAAGACCCCTCCGAGGAGACAGAAGACAAGCTGCGGGCGCTGCCCAAGGGAATCGACGAGCAGAGCGTGGTGCGTCAGGCGATCTCCCAGCTCGAGGAATATGCGTTTCGCGCCGGCAGCGACAGGGTGGCGGCACAGGCGGACTGGGTGGCGATCGACGACCCCGACCTGCAGGGCCTGCGGGAGTCGTCGGAATTCAAGCTCTGGGCCAGCCACCACCTCCCGCGAGCGCTTCCCGAGGGCCTGTCCTCGCGCAAAGCCGACGTCAAGCGCTTCACCGTCCGTGTCGTCCACGAAGGGGCGCGCGTCTTCGCCGACTCCTGGCTGGACAGGGCAGGCCAATCCAAGCCTTCGGCGACTCAGATCGTGGACTGGTGGCGCGTCGAGGCCGAGGTGTGGGCTGCTCTGGCAAATGCCTGCCGCGAGCATCTGAGCTGGCAGGAGCGCCTGAACTGGCTCCAGACTTTGCAGAAACGACTGCGGGCGGCCGAAAAGGAGGACGAAGTCGATTTCAGCCACGAGGCACGCGGGGCCGCGGCGGCAGACTCGATGTCCCAAGGGCTTTTCGACGAGCTCGCGACGCTGGCAAGCGCGAACGGCCAACCCGAAGCAGAGGGCGTGCTCGGCTGGGTCGACGAGCGCGCCAGGCATGTCCGCGGGGCACTCGAGACCGGCGAAGCCCGGGCCGATGCCAGAGGCCACCTGCGAGCAAAGGCCGAGCGCCAGGAGGCGCTCCGGGCCGCACGGATCTGGACACGCTTGGCCGAGGCCCTGGAAGCGGAGCTATCGGGGTCGTGCGAGGAAGACTCCGACGAGGAGCTGCAGGAGCGGATGAGGCTCATCCGCGACCAACTGTCCTCGACGCCCGGCCCGCGAAAACCGCTCGATACCGCCATCCGGCGTTTGGCATGGCTGCGGTCGGCTGCGCGACGTCGCTGGAACGGACGAGCAGGAAGCCAGGCGCCCCGCTGAAAGAGACAGCGAGGACGCGGATTATGCGCCGGTCAGGCCGCCTCAGACGGCGAGGTGGCCGAACTTCTCGCGGATGCGCTGGTAGAAGCTGGTCCCCGGCAGCTGCGCCAGGCAGGCTGACCGCGTCGACGAAGCGAACCTCGAGGGCGGCGCCGGCATCGAGGTCGGCCAGGTGGACGCCGTCCACCGCGACCTCGACCGGCTCCCGGCCCTCGGCGTTGCCGACGTGGAGGACGTCGCCGGGGGCGACGACCAGCGCGCGGGCGGTGAGCGAGTGCGGCGAGATGTAGCTGACGGCGTACCCCTTCACTCCCCAGGCCAGGATCGGGCCCTGGTTGGCGAGGTTGTAGCCGGTGGAGCCGACCGGGGTGGCGGCGACGAGGCCGTCGCAACGCACGTGGCCGACCTCCTCGCCGGCGATCCGGTAGCTCAGCTCGGCGACGCGGTCGTGGGGGCGGCGAGCCAAAGTGATGTCGTTGAGGCCGGTCGCCGCGACGTCGGCGAAAGCGACCTCCAGCCCCGGCAGCTCGAGCCGCTCGATCTCGCCGGCGAGGGCGCGGCGGATGCCCTCCTCGGCCCCGTCGCGATCGACCGCCGCGAGGAAGCCGACGGTGCCGAAGTTGACGCCGAAGACCGGCACGCCGGTCCCAGCGAAGCGGCGCAGCGCGTGCAGCAGCGAGCCGTCGCCGCCGAGGACCAGGCAGAGATCGGGCTGCCCCTCCTCGCCGGCGACCACCTCGACCCCCGCGGCGGCGCTGCCGTGCTTGGAGAGCTCGTCCTCGGTGGCGACCACCTGCCAGCCCTGCTCGCGGGCGACGCGGACGACCACCGCGACCGCTTCGGTGGCGGCCGGCGGGTGCGAGTGGGTGATAAGCGCCGCGGTCTTCACCCGTTCTCCTCCGCCGCGACGAGCGCCGCCTCGAGGTTCTCGATGGCGGGACCCTCGCCGCCGCACCAGACAAAGGTCTCGCGATTCCCCTTGGGGCCCGGCAAGCCAGACGAAGCGAAGCCGCGCACCGGCAGTCCCAGCTCGGCGGCCGCCGCGGCGACGGCGAGGATCGCCTCGCGGCGATCGCCGTCGTCGCGGACGACGCCACGGCCGACGCGCTCGCGTCCGAGCTCGAACTGCGGCTTGACCATCGCCAGCGCCTCGCCGTTCGGCGCCAGGCAACGGCCGACCGCGGGCAGCACCTTGGTCAGCGAGATGAAGGAGACGTCCACGGTCGCCAGCGAAGGCTCGAAGGGCAGGTCGGAGGGCAGCATCTCGCGAGCGTTGAGGCGCTCGATCACGGTCACCCGCGGATCCTCTCGCAAGCGCTGGCCGATCTGTCCGTAGGCGACGTCGACTGCCGCCACCCGCGCCGCCCCGCGCTGCAGCATGCAATCGGTGAAGCCGCCGGTGGAGGCGCCGACGTCGAGGCAATCGCGGCCGCTGACATCGATCCCGAGCGCATCCAGCGCGTTCTCGAGCTTGGTCCCCCCGCGCGAGACGTAGCGCGGCCCCGCCTCGACGATCAGCGTCGCCTCCGGCGCCACCAGTTGGCTTGGCCGCAGGGCCACCGGCCCGTCCCGCCCGACGCGCACTTCACCGGCCCGCACGGCGCCGGCAGCCGCCGTGCGCGAAGGGAAAAGCCCCTGCTCCGCCAAAACCGCGTCTATCCGGGCCTTCTTCACGCCCAGAAAGCTACAGCGGACCCTCGAATTCGCCCGTTTACCGCGTGCTTATGAGGGTATGCGACCGTGAGCGGCGAGCGGAAATGACCGATCAAGGTGTCTGTGATCGGCCTCACACACAAATCGCACGTATG
The DNA here is from genome assembly GCA_963832065.1 of uncultured Actinomycetes bacterium. Lineage (GTDB taxonomy): Bacteria > Actinomycetota > Thermoleophilia > Solirubrobacterales > 70-9 > VAYN01. The sequence goes on along the minus strand of CAWHSV010000006.1, from coordinate 162,377 downwards.
TTCGTACGCTATTCAAGGATCGAGGTGGAGGTGCCGAGTAAAGAGCACCAAGACTTTTAGGTCGAATCCCGCGCCGTCATATGGCCCCGTTGCTTCCCACAACGGCGCCCGCGGCACAAACAGGATTCACCCACCTCCCACCGATCCACATATATAGAGATACATATCTCTCCTCCCTGTAGTAACCCCAGAAGCGCCCCTCCTCCCCGGAGGGGCGTTTTCTGTTGGGGAGGGCTCTAGCAAGCGGAATGCGGGCGGTTTGGCTGCGTCGTTGACCAGCCCCGCGAGCGGCTTCGGGGTGCTGGTGCCGCAGTCGGTGCCACAGTCAGGCAGCAGGGACGCACGATGGCTCCTCCTCAATCGCCCCTAAGAGCGAGGCACAACGTTTGAAAGCAGATGGCCATTGCGCAGTCGCTCGGCTTGCTCCGCAGCCAGTCGCCAAGGGCGGCGGAAACGACGCGGGGTATCACCCGCCATGTGGGGCGTTAGCAGGACGTTCGGCGCCGAGGGACGAAAGTGGTCACAACCATATGCTTAAAAGGTTTTTGTCTGCAAGGCGGCTGCGACCAAGGAGTGCCCTGGAAACGCCGTATCGGCCGATATCCTTGAAACATGGCTCACGCCACCAAGCTCACCAACGCCGAGATAGAACGACGTCGCGCGGCGGCTGCGCGGCTGCGCGGCTTGTTCGCCGACGTGGCCCCGGACGAGAGCTTGGTTGACGAGCTGATCGCGGACCGGCGCGCGGAAGCGCGGGCTGAAGGTCGCGAGGGCAAGGCCGATAGGCGTGCCCGAAGCTGAAGTCGCGGCGGTACTCGACGCCTCAGCGTTGATGGCCGTCCTTCACGACGAGGACGGAGCCGATGCGGCTGCGGAGGCAATCGCGAACGGCGCAGCGATCTCCGTCGCCAACTGGGCAGAGGTCCTGACCAAGCTGGCCGACGAGGCCGTGACCCTGAGCAGGCAGCAGCCGAAGCCCGCAAGGCCGAGGGGTCCAGGCGAGCGCTGTCGATAGAACCCATGACGGCGGCGGACTGCATTGCGGTTGCTCGCCTGCGACTGACTACCAAGGCGCAAGGACTCTCGCTGGCAGACCGAGCCTGCCTGGCATTGGCGGAACGCCTTGGTGTTCCGGCCGTGACGGCGGACCAGGAATGGGCCAAAGCAGACGTTGGGGCCGAGGTTCAGCTAATCCGCTGAGCCTCGCGGTGCCGCAGTCGTGTCACAGTCAGCCACGGATTCGGTCGGCTTCAACCGGACTCAGCCGGAATTGATTTCGCTCTACAAGCGGGATTCCGCTCTGCCATGCGGACGCTCGTAGTCCTCTCCTCCCTGTAGTAACCCCAGAAACGCCCCTCCTCCCCGGAGGGGCGTTTTCTGTTCTGGAGGGCTTTAGCAAGCGGAATAGAGGTAGGCGTTCAGCGAATATCCCCTAGCTAATCGGGTGCCCTTCGCCCACGTCGGCCACTGGATCGGCCGGGTTCTCGCCCCGTCCCGAAATTCTTGAATCGGCTTGAAGCCCGAGGAGGCAGAATCTCACGCGGCCGAGCATCGCCCCTGCTCGACCGCCGAGTCCGAACGACAGCAAAAAGACTAATCGTGCTTGGCGGTGGCGGTCTGTTTGCCCGCACACGTGCCTTTTATCTCCGGCTGTTCTGGATATTGGATGCTTATGGAGCTCTTCACAGACGCTCTTACAACCACCTTCGTGGGGGACGTAAACGTGCCGGAGACTTCCGTCTTCGTAGTTGCAGTCCCGGAACCCGCAGCGACAGGTCCGTGGGTCGTACGATCAAGCGAGAACTTCCCATCCTTGATTGGAATGGGGGTTTTTTCCTGTACGTACACCCCAAATGGTTGGCCTTCCAGTCCGCCGGTACAAGTTGCCGGGAAGGGGCTTATTCGGACTTGCGCACCTCGGCGCTTGCCGATCTTGACCACCTTGACTTCCGTTTCGCGGACACTCACTTCCCCGTTTCCCGGTGACCCCACCACCTGGCTATGGTAATCACCAAGTTTAGGCGTAATTGGTTTGCTTGAAGAGCCGGCAGTGGCAGGGACAGCCACCAAGGCAAGCACCGCGACACTTAGGCTCAGCGTCCTAAGACCCATTCTTTCCCCCCGCTATCGACTCCGTGAGTGGCACATCCTAGCGGCCAGCCTCAGTCCTCTCCTCCTTGTAGTAACCCCAGAAGCGCCCCGCCTCCCCCGGCGGGCGTTTTCTGTTCGGGTGCGAGATGATCCTCGCGTGACGCGCCGGCGGGGACTGATTGCATCTGGGATCGCGACGCTGGTGCTGTTGCTGGCGATGTCCCCGGCCGAGAATCGGATGAAGGACAGCGGCGGCCCGGGGATGGTTCCCTTCGAGCTGACCGGCGGGCAGGACCGGGCCGACGAGATCCTCTCCGAATGGAGGGAGGACGGTCAGGACGCTGCTCGGGAGTCGCTCTGGATCGACTTTGGCTTCCTGCTCGCCTACGGGACCTTCCTCACGCTTGGCCTCGCCGCGGTTCGCGACGTTGCCAGGGAACGGAGATGGCGCAGCTCTTGCCGCGATCGGTGGGGTCGTTATCTCGTTCGGTGCGCTTGGGGCCGCCTTCGACGCGCTGGAGAACGTCTGCCTGCTGCTGACGCTCGCCGATGCGGGCGCCGCGTTCCCGCTGCTGGCGACGATCTTCGCCGCTTGCAAGTTCATCCTTCTCGCGGCGGCGATTTTTTACCTGGTTGCCGGCCTAGCAACGTGGCTGCGTGGACGCAGTTCGACGATGCGAACCGCCGGCTAAGGAAGGTCCTCAGCCGGGTCCATCGGATGGAGCTCGCCTCGGCAAGGGCCTCGGTGCGAAGATGGGCGATCTCCTGGTACTCGGGTGAGCCGATCATCTCGAGGAAGGCCTGGCGGGTCGGGTATTCGACCAAGGCAACGAGGTCCCAGGAGTCTTCGCCGAGAAGCGCCCGGGCCGGAGGACCGGCCCAGACGATGCGACCGCCGGCTTTCTCGAGCAGAGGGGCTACCGCGGCGCCGTATTCGACGTAGCGCTCTTTGCCGCCGTCGGGCTTGAAAGCGAGGAGGTTCAGCATCACCACAGAAGTGCCATCGCCGGCGCGCTCCGCGAACCTGGCGAAACCCTCCTGATTCAGCCGCTCGGGCTGGCCTGCCTCCATGGCGGCGAGACTACTGCTAGGAGGAGGGCCTAGCCTTCGCGAGCGGGATCGTCGCCGGGCCAGGCTCCGGTGAGGGCCGCGAAGCTCTTGCGAGCGCCGCGATCCGTGAGGCCTTTGACGAGGCGGAAAATCGCCCCCTCGACCGCCAGCGCGACCAGCAGCTTCAGGACCTGCGCTTCGCGGTTGTCGGGCTCGGGTGGGTCCTCCTCGTCGACCACGGCCCACAGGCGCTCGAAGATCTTTTGGGCGAGGAGGCCGGCCAGCAGGCCGGCGCCGATGCTGATCGGAGCAAAGAGGATCTTCACGGGGACAGGCTACCCCCGAACCGAGCGACAAAACGGCGGACCGAGGCACGAGGCCCCGGTCCGCTCAAGGGAGAGAAATGAAGCCGAAGCCTAATTTCTCCATGGGCGACCCTAGCTATTTCGTTTTGGTGAGACAGAAATTTCCGCTTAAGCGCCGCAAACTGGGGCGAGCAAGCGCGCCGGCGCCTCCAACCGCAACGCGAAACCGACCGCACTAGGCGGCCGGTCGCGAGTGGCCCGATTCCCCCGGCGGGCCGACACATATAGAGATACGCATCTCTCCTCCCTGTGGTGATCCCCAGAAGCGAAGCCGATGGCTTTTGCCCCTTCCACCATCACCGGAGAGACTCGGGAGCAATCTAGTCGATTGAGCCGATTGGATCAATCCTCAAAATTGATTAGATACCCAGGCGTACTTGACTAGCCCAGGGCCGGCTCGCCGAGCGCAGCGCGGCGAGCACCCGCTCGGCCACCGCCTCGCCGGTGAGGCCGACCTCCTCGCGCAGCAGCGCCGGCTTGCCGTGGGTGACGTAGCGGTCGGGCAGCCCGACCCGCAGCACCCGGCGCGCGCTCGCTCGGGCGCCTCGGCGAAGGCGTCCTCGAGGTGCTCGAGGACCGCCGAGCCGAAGCCGCCCGGCAGCACGTTCTCCTCGATCGTCACCACCAGGTCGTGGCTCGAGCGCCAGCCGCTCGAGCAGCTCGCCGTCGAGCGGCTTGGCGAAGCGGGCGTCGGCGACGGTCGGCCTGAGGTCGTGGTCGGCGAGGATCTCGGCCGCCTCGCAGCGCGACCGGGACGCCGTAGCCGTAGCCGAGCAGCGCCACCCGCTCGCCGCTCGCCAGCAGCTCGCCGGTGCCGATCGGGATCTCGCTCGGCGTCCGCCGGCAGCTCGACCCCCTCGGCGGCGCCGCGCGGGTAGCGCAGCGCCGCCGGGCCGTCGTGGGCGATCGCGGTGCGCAGCATGTGGACCAGCATCGCCTCGTCGCGCGGCGCCATCACGACGACGTTCGGGATCGGGCGGAAGTAGGAGACGTCGAAGGCGCCGTGGTGGGTCGGGCCGTCGTCGCCGACCAGCCCGGCGCGGTCCATCGCGAAGGTGACGTCGAGCTCCTGCAGGCAGACGTCGTGGATGATCTGGTCGTAGGCGCGCTGGAGGAAGGTCGAGTAGATCGCGCAGACCGGCTTCGCCCCCTGGAGCGCCAGGCCCGAGGCGAGCAGGACCGCGTTCTGCTCGGCGATGCCGACGTCGTAGTACTGCTCGGGGACGCTCGTCGGCGAGCTTCTGCAGGCCGGTCCCCCCCGCCATCGCCGCGGTGATCCCGATCACCCGCTCGTCGCGCTCGGCCTCGGCGACGATCGCGTCGGCGAAGACCTGCGTGTACTGCGGCGGCGAGCCGGCGGCGGGCGGCTTCTCCAGCCGCTCCGGGCGATCGCCTCGGGCGAGTCGGACTCCGTGACCGGCACCGGCTTCGGCGCCGGCCGGGCTTGCCGTTGACGATCGAGTTCGGCTTGGCCGCGTGCCACTTCTCCATCGACTCGAGGCCGCCCTCCTCGGCCGGCGCGAAGCCCTTGCCCTTGACCGTGTGGATGTGGACGACGACCGGGCGGTCGGCGTCGAAGGCCTCGCTCAGCGCCTCGCGCAGGGCGTGGACGTCGTGGCCGTCGATCACGCCCATGTAGGCGAGGTCGAGCTCCTCGAAGAAGAGGCCCGGCGCCCAGTAGGCCTTGATCGCCGACTTGATCTCCGGGCCGAGCCGCTCGATCCGCTTGCCGAGCCCGAGCGGCAGCTTGGTCAGCCGGTCCTCGACCCCCTCGCGGGCGTGGTAGAGGCGCGGGTTGAGGCGGACCCGGTTGAAGTAGCGCGAGAGCGCGCCGACGTTGGGCGAGATCGACATCCCGTTGTCGTTGAGGACGATCACGATCGGCGTCTGCAGGCCGCCGGCCGCGTGCAGCGCCTCGTAGGCGACGCCGCCGGTCAGCGCGCCGTCGCCGATCACGGCGGCGACCCTGCCGTCCTCGCCGATCCCCTTGCGCATCGCCTCCTTGAGGCCGACCGCGTAGCCGATCGAGGTCGAGGCGTGGCCGGCGCCCATGATGTCGTGCTCGGACTCGAAGATCGAGCAGAACGGGGCCAGGCCCTCGTACTGGCGGATCGTCGGCAGCCCCTCGCGGCGGCCGGTGAGGATCTTGTGCGGGTAGGCCTGGTGGCCGACGTCCCAGAGGACCTTGTCGCGCGGCGAGTCGAGCAGGCTGTGCAGGGCGACCGCCAGCTCGCAGGTGCCGAGGTTGGCGCCGAAGTGGCCGCCGATCTCGCCGATCGTGTCGATGATGTAGGTCGCGCATCTCCTGCGCGACCTGCTGCAGCTGCTCGTCGTCGAGCCCGTGCAGGTCGGCCGGGCCGTCGATGCCGTCGAGCAGCGCGCTCGCGCCTCGCTCGTCCTCTGTCGTGGCGCGTCTCGTCGCTCATTCGTCCCTGGTGAAGATGTAGTCGGCGACCGCGCCTCAGGTCGTCGGTCTCGCCGTCGGCCTCGGCCAGCGCCGCCGGTCGCCTTCGCGTGCGACTCGGCGGCCAGCTCGCGCGCCCGCTCGAGGCCGAAGAGGCTGACGTAGGTGAGTTTTCCATGTCGCTCGTCGCTTCCATGGGGCTTGCCGAGCCGCTCGTCGCTCCCGGTCACGTCGAGGATGTCGTCGACGATCTGGAACAGGACGCCGAGCTCGTCCGGCGAACCGGCGGTAGGGAATTGTCTCAGGTTCGCGGCACGTCCCTCGAGGGTCAGCACGACGCCGACGCTGGCGGCGATCAGCCGCCCGGTCTTCAGCGCGTGCAGCGCGCGCAGGCCCTCGGCGTCGCGCTCGGCTCGCCGGCGACGTCGACGTACTGGCCGCCGACCATGCCGTCGACCCCGGTCGCGGCGCTCAGCTCGCGCAGCGCGGCCAGCACCCGCGCCGGCTCGCCCCGGCTGCTCGCAGAAGAGCCGCACCGCCTCGGCGAAGAGGCCGTCGCCGGCGAGGATCGCGACGTCCTCGCCGAACTTGACGTGCGAGGTCGGCATGCCCGCGGCGCAGCTCGTCGTCGTCCATCGCCGGCAGGTCGTCGTGGATCAGCGAGTAGGTGTGGATCAGCTCGATCGCGCAGGCGGCCGGCAGGAAGCGCTCCGGCTCGGCGCCGAGCGCGCGCGCGGTCGCCAGGGCGAGCACCGGGCGCACCCGCTTGCCGCCGGCGAGCAGCGAGTAGCGCATCGCCTCCTCGAGGCCGGCGGTCGGCGTCGGCGCCGGAGAAGCGCAGCTCGCTCGAGCTGCGTCGTCGACCAGCGCGCGCAGGTCCTCCGGGTAGCTCACGGTGCCTCGGCCGCTCAGCGGCCGGACGGCGAGCCTCCGGCCTCGCGCATCGGCGGCGGTTGGCCTCCTCGACCGCCTCGGCGGAGAGCTCGGCGGCCTCGCGGGCCAGCTCGGCGGCGCGCTCGTCGCTCGGCCTCGCTCGCCCTCGAGCTCGGCGGCGATCGCCTGCAGCCGCTCGGAGATCTCGCGCAGCCGGCTCACTGCACGCCGGCCTCCCGCTCGCGCGACGATCGCGCCGAGGATGCCGTTGATGAAGCCGGGCGCGTCGGCGCCGCAGTACTCCTTGGCGATCTCGACCGCCTCGTCGATCGCGACCTCGGCCGGGACGTCGTCGCGTGCTCGATCTCGTAGAGCGCGACCCGCATCACGTTGCGGTCGAGCGGCGCGATCCGCTCGACCGCCCAGCCCTTGGCGTGGCGCGGCGATCTCGTCGTCGAGCTCTTCGCGGTGCGCCTCGACGCCCTCGGCCAGCTCGCGGGTGAACGGCCGCGCGTCGGCGACCAGCTCCTCGAGCGGGCGGCCGGTGACGTCGCGCTGGTAGCAGGCGAAGACGGCGTCGCGGCGTTGGTCGGATCGGCGCACGGCCTCAATCGACGAGTCGGCGGGCTCTAGGCGCGCGAGACGTACTCGCCGCTGCGCGTGTCGACCCGGATCGTCTCGCCCTCCTCGATGAAGAGCGGCACCTGGACCGTCACGCCGGACTCCAGCGTCGCCGGCTTGTTGCCGCCGCCCGAGGCGGTGTCGCCCTTGACGCCGGGCTCGGTCTGTGGTCACCTTCATGTCGACCGCGCTCGGCACCTGGACGTCGCTGGGCCGCTCGTCGACGAAGAGGACGTCGACCTCGGCGTTGGGCAGCACCCACTGCATCGCCTCGCCGAGCGACGTCGCTGCGGGATCTCGATCTGCTCGTAGTCGCGGTTGTCCATGAAGACCGCCGCGTCGCCGGAGTCGTAGAGGTACTGCATCTTGCGCGACTCGGTCCGCACCGGCCGGAACTTCTCCCCCGCCCGGAAGGTCTTGTCGATCACCGACGCCGTCCTCGATCCGCCGCAGCTTGGTGCGCACGAAGGCGCCGCCCTTGCCCGGCTTGACGTGCTGGAACTCGATGATCTTGAAGATCTTGCCGTCGATCTCGATGTGGGAGCCGTTCTTGAACTGGTTGGTCGATATCACGGCGGCGAATCCTAGAGAGCCGTGGCGCGCGAGCGCTGAATCTCACGTTCGCGGCCTCGCCGACGTTGGTAAGGCATGGACCGCGAGGATCTCGAGTTTCGCTCGGGCCGGGATAGCTGTGCCGCCTGGCTCTATCCGGCGCGGCAAACGAAGGCCGAGAGCCCGGTCGTGGTTATGGCACATGGCCTGTCGGGGACGCGCCGGGACGGGCTGGGAGCATTCGCCGGGAGGTTTGCGGCGGCGGGGATCGCGGCGCTGGTCTTCGACCACCGTGGCTTCGGCGACAGCGGCGGGGAGCGGGACCTGTTCGAGCCACCGCGTCAGCTCGAGGACTGGCGGCGGGCGATCGCGTTCGCACGCTCGCTGGCCGGACGTCGACCCTGATCGCGTGGCGACGTTCGGCTCCTCGATGGGGGGCGGTAACGCGCTCGCAGCGGCGGCGGGCGACCACCAGATCGCGGCGGCGATCAGTCAGGTCCCGTTCCTGGACCTCGTGGCGCCAGGCGCATCGCTCCTCGCTGCCGGTAACGATGCCGGATGCTGCTCGCGGCGGTCCGCGGCAAGCATCTGCCGGCGGTCGGGCAGCCCGGCCAGGCTGCGTTCATCAACGCCCCGGAGGCCGAGGCGGGGTGGCGTCACGTGGTCCAGATCGGCGAGGACTCGCGCTGGCGCAACCGGGTCTCCTCGCGCTGGCTGCTCGGTCTCCCCTACCGGCCCGTCCGCCACGCCTCCAAGCTCCATTGTCCGTGGCTGCTCTGCGTCGGCGATGCCGACCGGGTCGCCCGGCCCGGCCCTGCGATCGCCGCCGCCAGACGGGCGCCTCTGGGCGAGCTGCGCACTTACCCGGGCGTCGACCATTTCGACATCTACGACGGCCATGAGTTCGAGGCTGTGGTCGCCGACGAGATCGCTTTCCTACGCCGGCATCTGTGAGGGCTAGCCCGAAGCGGTGAGACGGAGCACGGCCTGCTCGGGATCGATGAAGACCTCGCCGCGCACGAGCCGGTCGCCTGCGACGTCCCAGATCCAGGCGATCGGCATGTCGCGTATCCCCAGTTCGCGGCTGCGAGCGTAGACACGACCGCGAACAAGCAGCGAATCGCCGCGGCGTTCGACCCGCTTCGGTGAGATTCGCAGCTCTTCCCAGACCTCTTCGACGTCGTCGAGGTACTCGTGCAGCCCCTCCGGCCCGACGTAGGGGGCGGTGCGCCCGATCACCTCGGCAGTGCCGACCGGGAAGAACTCCAGTCCCTCGTCGCAGACAGCGGCGATCTCCTCGGCGTCGCGGCGGTTGAAGGCCTCGAAGAGTCGCTCGACCAGCTCGCCGATCCCCCGTGGGCGCCGGCTCCCCCGCGGGCGAGGCCGGACCGATGGCGACGATCGCCGCGTCGTCGTCGAGGTTGCCGGCGGTGAAGCCGTGCAGCGCCCCCTCGAGCTTCTGAGCGGCGATCGCGGGGCTGGCGACGCCCACCAGTTCGGCGCGCAGCCGCCGCTCGCCGAAGCGACCCTCGCTTCCGGCCGCGTCGGTGACCCCGTCCGTGACCACGACCAGTTGCTGGCCCGGTCTCACCTCGGTGTGCTCGACCCCCCAGGCAACGTCGCGGAAGGCGCCCAGCACCGGCGCCGAGGCAGTCGCCTCGGTCACCGAGTCGCCGTCGACGAGCAGCGGCGCCGGGTGGCCGGCCACGGCCACGCGCACCGGCTGCGACGAGTCTTCCTCGATCGCCAGCGCCGCGACGCTGCACAGGGTGGCGCCGTGGCGCGCCAGCAGCTCGCGGTTGAGGGTTTCCAGGGCGACGACTGGGTCGGCGGTGAGCGCCGCCGCCGTGCGCAGGGTGTAGCGCGCGTGCGCGGTCACCGAGGCGGCCTTGGCGCCGCGGCCGGTGACGTCGCCGATCACCACCATCCAGCCGCCGGCGATGCGAAAGGCGTCGTAGAAGTCGCCGCCGATCTCGTTCTCGGCGCCCGCCGGCCGATACATCGCGGCAACGGACCAGCCCGGAATGTGCGGCAGCGGCGGCGGCAGCAGGCCGCGCTGGAGGGTCTCGGCGATCTCGGCACGTTCGCGCTCGATCCGCTCGAGGTCGGAGAAGAGCCCGGCGTTGTCGAGGGCCAGCGCCACCCGCCCGGCGAGGATGCTGGCGAAGTGGGCATCGTCGGCGTGGAAGCGCCGGCCGGAGTGACTGACCCCGATGCTCAGCATGCCGGTCGGCTTTCCCCGCGCTCGCAGCTCGACCGTCACCGCGGAGCGAACGTCGAGGCGGCGCAGGAACTCGAAGTCCTCCTCGTCCGCCGCCACCTCCCGCATATCGGCTTCGGAGACCTGCTCGAAGAAGCGCGGCTCCTGCCGGGCCTCGGAGGCGGCGCTCGCCATTTCTTCCTGCAGCTTCGGTGGCCGCGCGAGCAGCCCGGCCTCGATTTGGGCGGCGTCGGGGCCGCTGGCGCGGACCGCGGCGCGGCGCATACCGTTGCTCTCGATCACGTCGATCGTGCAGAAATCGGCGAGCTCCGGGACGAGGATCTCCGTAATCGCGCCGAGGGTCTCCTCCAGCGAGCGGCCGCCGTCGGCGATCTGGGCAATCTCGCCGAGGATCTGCAGCCGGCGGCTCGCCTCTCTCGCGTGCCCGGAAGACGGCAGCGAGAACGAGCAGCGCCAGGAAGGCGATTGCCACGACCCCGATCGCGATCCCGATCATCGCCCCTTGTCTCCCGGTAGCACTACCGAAAAGAGCGTACAGCCCTGCCCGCGCATGCGGCGGCTTTCAGGAGTCAGGATTCTCTTCGCCCGCGGTGCTGGTGGTGAGGTTCCCAGCGACGCCGCCGCTGAGCACCCGGCGAACCAGCCGGGGGGCAAGGATCCGCGCGACCCCCGCGAGCGCGTAAGGACGCGGGACGTAGCGCTCGGCCTTGCCGCCGGGCCCGGTCTCGTAGATCGCCTCGGCGACCTTCTCCGGTTTGGAGACAATCCAGCGGGTGAGCGCTTTCTCGCGCAGCTCGGTGGCCGGGAACCCCTCGGTGGCGATGAAGCCCGGCAGCACCATGCCGACGTGGACGCCGTGCGGCTTCTCCTCCGCGTAGAGCGCGTCGTTCCAGCCGATCAGAGCGAACTTGCTGGCCGAGTAGGCGCCGGTGCGTGCGCGCGAGACGCGTCCCGCGGTGCTGGCGACGTTGACGATCGCGCTCGGGGCCGAGCTGCGCAGCAGCGGCAGCAGCGCCTCGGTGAGGCGGACGACGGCGTCGAAGTTGAGCTCCATGTGGCGGTGGACGTTGGCGTAGCCGCTCTCGGCGAAGCTTCCGCGCCAGGCGCCGCCGGCGTTGTTGACGAGCAGGTCGAGGCCGTCGTGGTTGGCTTCGAGGTGAGCGCGCACGTGCTCGGGCGCGCTCTCGTCGGTCAGGTCCACGGCGAGGTAGGTCGCCTTGCAGGGGAGCGATGTCGCGAGATCGTGCAGCAGCGGCTCGCGGCGGGCGACCAGGACCAGCTCCATGCCCGGCTCGCGCGCGAGCCGGATCGCCGTCGCCTCGCCGATTCCGCTCGATGCTCCCGTCACCACCGCCACGCTCATCGGCCAACCGTAGTCAACCGGGGCCGGGCCCGCGAATTGCAAGGATGGCGCGATGGCCGCGGCCTCCCAGCCACGAACGCCCCGCCTCGGCGCCACGCAACGCGAAGGAGAGCGAGTAACGCCGCTGGAGCTGTTCTTCGACCTCGTCTTCGTTCTCGCCATCACTCAGTGCACGGCGCTGATGGCCGACGACCCGACCTGGTCGGGTCTGGCGCAGGGGCTGCTGGTGCTGGGCGTTCTCTGGTGGGCTTGGGTCGGGTACGCGTGGCTGACCAGCGTCATCGACCCCGAGGAGGGCGCGGTGCGGCTGGCGATCTTCGCGGCGATGGCCGCGCTGCTGATCGTCGCTCTCTGCGTCCCCGAGGCCTTCGACGGCCTGGCGCTGACCTTCGCCCTCGCCTACGGCGCCTTCCGCGTCTCCCACATCGCCCTCTTCATGCTCGCCGACCCCGACGACGACGCCCTGCGCCACGCCGTGATCCGGCTCGGGGTCAGCACCGCGGTCGCGGTCGGCCTGCTCGCCACCGCTTCGCTCTTCGACGGCCTCGCCCAGGGGGCGCTGTGGGCCCTGGCCCTCTTCCTCGACATGGCCGGCCCCTACTTCATCGACGCCGAGGGCTGGCCCCTGGTTCCCGGCCATTTCGCCGAGCGCCACGGCCTGATCGTGATCATCGCCCTCGGCGAGTCGATCGTCGCGATCGGGATCGGCGCCGCCGGCGCGCTCGACCTCGGCATCGGCACGGTGGCGGTGCTCGGAGTGGGCGTGGCCGCGGCGCTGTGGTGGATCTACTTCGACGTCGTCGCCCTGATCTCAGCCCGGCGTCTGAGCGAGGCCGAACCGGGCCGGGTCCAGAACGAGCTGGCCCGCGACTCCTATTCCTACATTCACCTGGCTCACTGGTCGCCGGCGTCGTCCTCGTGGCCCTGGGGATGAAGGTCGCGATCGGCCACCATGACGAGCATCTGCACACGGTCCCCGCTTTCGCCCTGCTAGGCGGCGCCGCCGTCTATCTCCTCGGCCTGGTCGGCTTCCGCTACCGCCACGTCCACACGATCAACCGCCAGCGGCTCGGGCTGGCGATCGTGCTGCTGATCCTGGTTCCGGTGGCGACCGCGGTCCCGGCTTGGGTCAGCGTGGCGATCGTCGACGTCCTGCTCTGGTCGATGATCGCCTACGAGCACCGTGGCTATGGTGAGCGGCGCGAACAGCTGCGACACGAAGCGGCTGCAGCATGAGTTACGCGACGGACGCACATTCGACTCGACATACTGCGATCCCTTGACCGATACGCCTCGACTGCTCAACGACCTTCTCCGGGCCGGCGCCCCGTCCGGATACGAGGGACCGGCCGCCGCGATCTGGCGTGAGGCCGCGTCCTTCGCCGAGCTGAGCGTCGACGGGATCGGCTCCTCGATCGCCCGCGTCGGCGACGCGCCGCCGCTGCTGGCCGTCGTCGGCCACATCGATGAGATCGGGCTCGTCGTCACCCATATCGACGACAAGGGCTTCCTCTGGTTCGCCCCGGTCGGCGGCTGGGATCCCCAGATCCTCGTCGGCCAGCGGGTCGAGGTCGGCGGCAAGGACGGTCCGGTGCTGGGCGTGGTCGGGCGCAAGCCGATCCACCTGCTCGAGCCCGACCAGCGCAAGAAGGTGGTCGAGCTGAAGGGCCTGCATATCGACGTCGGCGCCGGCGACCGCGACGAGGCCGCCGAGCTGGTTCGCGTCGGCGACCCGGTGGTGATCGCCGCCGAGCCGATGGCGGTCCTCGGCGAGCGGCTGGTCTCCCGGGCGATGGACAACCGGCTCGGCGCCTACGTGGCGCTGGAGAGCCTGCGACGCGTCCACGAGGGCGGCGAGCTCGGCGGCTCCTTCGCCGCTGTGGCGGCGGTGCAGGAGGAGATCGGACTTTTCGGCGCCCGTACGGCCGCTTTCCAGATTCGCCCCGATATCGCTGTCGCCGTCGACGTCACCCACGCCACCGACGCCCCTGGGGTCGACGAGAAGGAGATCGGCAGCCATCCGCTCGGCTCCGGCCCGGCGATCGGCCGCGGCTCCACCCTCTCCCCCAAGGTCTTCGAGCTGCTGGTCGAGACCGCCGAGGCGGAAGGCATCGAGTACTCGATCAGCGCCAGCGGTCGCGGCACCAGCACCGACGCCGACGTCCTGCAGATCTCCCGGGCGGGGATCCCAACCGGCCTCGTCTCGATCCCGCTCCGCTACATGCACTCCCCGGTCGAGATGGTCGACCTGCGCGACGTCGAGGCGACGATCGAGCTGCTGGCGGCCTTCGCCGCGCGGCTCACGGCCGACGTCGACCTCAGTCGTTAGCCCTCAGCTATCGACAGATACCTGGTTGCGGCCGCCTGCCTTGGCGGCGTAGAGCGCGGCATCGGCCCGAGCGACGAGGTCGTCGGTATCGACGAACTCCGGCTCGGAGACGGCGACGCCGATGCTGATCGTCACCTGGACGCCGACCGGGCGGCGACCGTGGACCTCGCGGCGCAGCCTCTCGGCGATCTCGACCGCGTCCTCGCGATTGGCTCCCGGCAGGATCACCAGAATCTCCTCGCCGCCGACGCGGTAGATCATGTCGCCCGCCTGCAGGGCCGCCCGCATCGTGTAGGCGACGTCCTGGAGGACGGCATCGCCCGCGGCGTGCCCGAGCTGGTCGTTGACCCGCTTGAAGTTGTCGAGGTCGCAGAGCAGCAAAGCGTGCGAGAGACCCTCGTCGTGATCGCAGGGCTGGCCATTCAGCTCCCCCAGGCGCTGCTCGAGAGCGTTGCGGTTGAACAGCCCCGTCAGCGGGTCGAGCGTGGAGCGGCGACGGTGGGCGCGGTCGGACTCGACCAGGGCGCCGGAGAGGATTACCGTGCTGAGGATCAGCGCCGCGGCGGCGATCAGTATCTGGCGATGCTCGAGCGCGGCGGCGGGATCGGGGACGACGGCGCAGGCTAGGAACATGGCCAGGATGTAGGCGGTCCCGATGGCCATGCCCCGTGGCTCGAAGCGAAAGCCGAGGGTGACCGCGGGCAGGGCGAACCAGACCAGCACCGGGCTGGTGGCGCCGCCGGTAAGCAGGACAGCGGCGCCGAGAAACGCCGGCAGCGCGGCCCAGGCCCCTGCCACCCAGAGCGCCGGGCGGCTGCTGGCCCGCATGAAGCGATCGGCGACGGCAAAGCCGGCCAGGCCCGCGGCCAGCGGCAGCACCCACCACCAGCCGACTCCGGAGGATCCTCCCAGCGCGATCGAGATCGCGAGGATCGCAAAGCAGGCGGTGCGGTAGCGGCGCACACGGGTCTCCATGTCGAGCAGGCGCTCTCGCCGGGCCTCCTGGTGGATCGAGACGAGCGTCTCGGCGGCCGGGCGCCGGCGCGACTGCGCCCGCTCGGGACTGAGGGTCTGCGGCTGTGCGGTCCAGCTCATCCCCGCCCATCGACGCCAGGGCCGAGGCGCTTGAATCTGAACGGGGTTACTCAGCGTTTCCCCGCGGGTCCCTCAGTCGACGAGCTGCAGCTCCTTCGGGAGCCCGCTGAGACTGCGGCAGCCGTTGGCGGCGACGACGACCAGATCCTCGATCCTCACCCCGAACTCTCCGGGCACGTAGACGCCGGGCTCGACGGTGACGACTTCGTCCGGCGCCAGCACGTCGTCCGAGCGCTGCGCGAGTCGCGGCCCCTCGTGCACCTCGAGGCCGACCCCGTGCCCGAGGGCGTGACCGAAGCGCTCGCCGTGCCCCGCCTCCTCGATGACCTTGCGGGCGACGGTGTCGACGGCGGCGCCGGTGGCGCCCGCTTCGATCGTCGCCAGCGCGGCCTCCTGGGCCTGCTTCACGATCTCGTAGACGGCGCGCGCCTTCTCGCCTGGATCGCCGGTGGCGTAGGTGCGCGTGCCGTCGGAGCAGTAGCCGTCGAGCTTCGCCCCCATGTCGAAGACGACCAGCTCGCCGCGAGCGATCTCACGCTCGCCGGGCTCGGCATGCGGCAGGGCGCCGTTGGGGCCCGCCGCGACGATCGCCGGGAAAGACGGCTCGGCGCCCAGCTCGCGGATACGCGCTTCCGCCGCGCCGGCGACCTCGCGCTCGCTGCGTCCGGAGAGACCGCGCGCGAGCGTCCAGCGCCAGACCTCGTCCGCCAGTTCCGAGGCAGCCGCGATCGCCGCCAGCTCCTCCTTGTCCTTGACCCGGCGAAGCTTTTCGACCGCCCCCCCGGCGGCCACAGGCTCAACCCCGTCGGGCAGTTTCTCCTTCAGTTTTGCCAGCGCCCGCACCGGCATCTGGTCGTCCTCGAAGCCAAACCTGCCCTGGAGCCGCTCGGCGATGCCGCCGAGCCAGTCCTTGGCGACCGTGACCGGCTCCCAGCCCTCGACCTCGGCGGCAGCGCGCTCGGTGTAGCGGAAGTCGGTGAGGAAGAGGCGCACGCCGGGGCCGCAGACACAGGCCCCGTTCGTGCCGGTGAAGCCGGTCAGGTAGCGGACGTTGGTCAGGTCGGTGACGAGCATCCGGTCCAGCTCGAGCTCGGCGAGCAGCTGCTCCAGCCGGTCGCCGCGACCGCGCATCAGTCGCCGGCGTCGAGCTCGCCGGCGAGCAGCTCCAGCGCCTCGCGATAGCCGTCCGGGCCCTTGCCGGAGACCTTCGCCAGCACCAGCCCGTCGAAGACCGAGTCGCGGCGCCAGTCGTCGCGGTTCTCGACGTCGGAGAGGTGGACCTCGACCGCCGGCAGGTGGGCGACGTCGAGCGCGTCGGCGATGGCGCGGCTGTAATGAGTCCAGGCGCCGGCGTTGATCAGGGCCGAGTCGGCGAGGTCGGGAAGGCGGTGCAGGTATTCGACGAACTCGCCCTCGTGGTTGGTCTGGAAGAAGAGCGGTTCCAGCCTCAGCTCGCGCGCCCAGCCGGAGATCCGCTGCTCGAGCTGGTTGAGCGAGAGGCCGCCGTAGATCTCGGGGTCGCGGCGGTCGAGGATGTCGAAGTTGACCCCGTGCAGAACGGCGACGCGATTGCGGGTGGTGGTCATCCGTAGAGCTCCGACACGGCCGCCTCGACCCTAGCGGGGTCGACCAGCTGCCCCACCCGGGGCTCGCCCGGCTCGGAGAGGAGGACGAAGCCGACGCCGGCCGCAGTCCGCTTCTTGTCGCGTTGCAGGGCATCGAGGATCGCTTCGATCGAGACCTCGCGGTCGAGACGGGTAGGCAGCCGATGCTGACCGAGCGAGCGCTCTACCTCGATCCGCAGAGGGCTCGCGTCGGAGAGGCGGAGTGCGGCGAGCAGACCGAGCCCGATCGCCTCGCCGTGGCGGAAGCGCTTGTACTCGGTGGCGGCCTCGATCGCGTGGCCGACGGTGTGTCCGAGGTTGAGCATCTGGCGGAGTCCGCCGTCGCGCTCGTCCGCGGCCACGACCTCGCACTTGAAGCGAGCGCAGGCGAAGACGACATCGTCGAGACCAGCCGGGTCGAGGCGCTCGAGCGAGCGCACGCGCTCCCAGAGCGCCCCGCCGGCGAGCAGCCCCGTCTTCAGCACCTCGACGAAGCCGGCGGCAAGCTCCTCCTTGGGCAGCGACTCGAGCGTCTCGGTGTCGGCGATCACCGCTGCGGGCAAGTGGTACGCGCCGGCGTAGTTCTTGCCCTGCGGCAGGTCGACACCGGTCTTGCCGCCGTAGGCGGAGTCGACTTGGGCAACCAGGGTGGTCGGCGCCTGGACCACGGGGACGCCGCGCTGGTAGACGTGGGCGCAGAAGCCTGCGACGTCGCCGACCACACCGCCGCCGAGGGCGACTACGTGGTCCTCGCGGGTCATGCCTGCGCCGGCCATGCCTTCGAGGATTCGCGCCGACTGACTCATCGTCTTGGTCTCCTCGCCGGCGATGGTCGCGTCGACGCCGAGGAACGAGTCGAGGCGCGCCTGCTCCAACAGACCCACGGTGACCGTGTCGGCGACGAGGTACCGCCGCCCCTCCAGGGGCGACCAGCCGGCCTTGAGCAGCCCTCGCCCGACCATGATCGGGTACTCGCCGGAGGCGCTCGCGGCCCATAGCAGCCGGGTTCCGCCGGGGAGATCCGCGAGAGCCTGAATCGCCGGCATCGCGCGGGCGACGATCTCGCGATCGCCCGCCGGAATCACCGCGTCGGCCAGCTCTTCGTAGAGCGGTTCGCGCACCGCCAGCAGCCGCTCGACGTCCTCGGCGCCGGTGGCCAGCGGGCGGTCGCTATCGAGCGATCCGGCGCCAGGTCTCCGCCGCGTCGACCTGGAGCCAGACGACGATGTGGCGGTCGAGCGCGGTGCGGATCCGCTCGGAGAGGATGCTGCCGCCGCCAAGGGCGATCGCGCCGCCGTCGGCCTGCTCGAGCAGCGATCCAACGACCTCTGCCTCGCGAGCGCGAAAGCCCTCCTCGCCGTGGCGCTCGAAGGCCTCGCGGATCGAGCTGCCGAACTCGCCTTCCATCAACTCGTCGATCTCGGTCGTCTCCAGGCCAGCGTCGCGGGCGGCCGCCAGCGCGGTGCTCTTGCCCGCCCCCATGAAGCCGATGAAGACCAGCGCCGGCCTCATCGGATCACCCCTTGAAGTCGATGCGCTGCCTGTAGGCAGCGATGGCGGCGAGGACGTCGTCGATGTGGTCGCCGCCGAACTTCTCGCGGTAGCAGCGCGCCAGGGTCAGCGCCACCATCGCCTCGGCGACGACGGCGGCAGCGGGGACGACGGTCGAGTCGGTGCGCTCGCGCAGCGCCTGGGCCGGCTGCTTGGTCTCGGTGTCGACCGAGCGCAGCGGCTTGGTCAGGGTCGAGATCGGCTTGATCGCCGCCCGCACCGAGAGCGGCTGCCCGTTCGTCATCCCACCCTCGAGGCCGCCGGCGTGATTGGTTTCGCGGAAGTAGCCGTCCTTCTCGGACCAGAAGATCTCGTCGTGGGCCTCGGAGCCGGGGCGCGCAGGCGACGTCCCAGGCCTCGCCGATCGACACTCCCTTGACCGACTGGATCGAGGCGACGGCGCCGGCGAGGCGTCCGTCGAGCCGGTCTTCCCAGGAGACGTGCGAGCCGAGCCCGGGGACGAGGCCGAAGACGCGCACCTCGAAGGCGCCGCCGAGGCTCTCGTTGGCCTTGCGCAGGCGGTTGATCTCCTCGACCATCGCCTTGCTGGCCTCCGGATCGAGGCAGCGGACCGGGTCCTCGTCGACGCCGGCGAAGTCGCCGGGGGCGAGGTCGTCGCGCTCGGCCGCCTTGACCGAGGCGATCTGGGTGACGTGGCTGTGGATCTCCACCCCCAGCGCAGTGAGGAAGCCGCGGGCGATCGTGCCGGCGGCTACGCGGGCAGCGGTCTCGCGGGCGCTGGCGCGCTCGAGGACGTTGCGGATGTCGGTGTGGCCGTATTTCTGGGCGCCGACCAGGTCGGCGTGGCCCGGGCGCGGCAGGTGCACCTCTTCGGGCTCGAACCCCTCCACCGGCCAGGGGTTCATCCGCTCCTCCCAGTTGGCGTAGTCGCGATTGGCGACGAGGATCGCGATCGGGCTGCCGAGGGTGCGCCCGTGACGCACGCCTGAGCGGATCTCCGCGGTGTCGGTCTCGATCCGCATCCGGCCGCCGCGGCCGTGGCCGAGCTGGCGCCGCGCCATGTCGCGGTCGAGCGCCTCGCGGTCGAGCTCGAGCCCGGCCGGCATGCCCTCGACGATCGCGACCAAGCCGGGCCCGTGCGACTCGCCAGCAGTGGTGAAACGGAACGCGGTCATCAGCCGCCAAGGCTATAGGCGCGCCGAGCGGTCAGGTCCGGGCGGCGGCGCGCATGGCGTCGAGTGGGGGCTCGCGGCCAGTCCAGATCTGCAGCGAGAGAGCGCCCTGCTGGACGAGGATCTCGATCCCGTCGACCGTCGCGGCACCGGCCTCCGAAGCGGCGCGCAGCAGCGGCGTGGGCCCGGCGCCGTAGACCATGTCGACAACGGTCTGCCCGGGGCGGAAGCCATCGGCGACGAGTGGCAGGTGCTCGAACGGGCTCTCGCCGCCGAGGCCGGCGGCGCTGGTATTGACGACCAGCTCGTATGCGGCCTGGTCCGGGGCGGCGACCGGCGTGCCGCCCAGCTCGGCGCAGAGCTCCTCCGCCCGCGAAGCGGTCCGGTTCCAGACCTCCACCTCCGCTCCCTCGCGCTCGAGCGCCCAGACCACGGCCCGAGCGGCGCCGCCGGCGCCGAGCACCAGCGTTCGCCGCCCCGTGGGGGCTTCGGGCAGCGCCGCGAGGAAGCCGTCGGCGTCGGTGTTGTGGGCGCGGACCTCGCCGCCTAGGAATGTGAGCGTGTTGGCGGCGCCGATCTCCCGCGCGACCTCGGTCGGCGCATCGGCCAGCGCCAGGGCCGCCTGCTTGTGCGGCACAGTGACGTTGGCGCCGACGAAGCCTTCGTCGGCCATCCCGTCGACCAGGCCCGAGAAACCCTCAGGGGCGACGTCGATCGCCTCGTAGCTCCACTCCTCTCCCAGCCCGAGCTCCGCCAACGCCGCGTTCTGCATCGCCGGCGAGCGCGAGTGGGCGACGGGATGGCCGAGGACCGCGAGCCGCGGCATCCTATTCCCCGCAGGTGTCCGGCTCGTTGCCGCCCGCCGCCTCGCGGGCCGCGTTGTAGCGGGCGACGTCGGCTTCGAATTCGGCGTTGGTCTTGGAGAAGGCGAGCTTGCCGCAAGTCCCGGGCTCGTTGACGTAGAAGAGATAGTCGCTTTTCGCCGGGTGGGCCGCCGCCTCGATCGCATCGAGGCCGGGGCTGTTGATCGGCCCCGGCGGCAGGCCGGCGTTGGCGCGCGTGTTGTAGGGGGAATCGACGGCGAGCTCGGATTCGGTCAGCGGCTGCGTGTAGTTGCCCGTGGCGAAGCGGATCGTCGCGTCGATCCCCAGCGGTATCCCTTCGCGCAGGCGGTTGTAGACGACCGCCGCGACCTGCTTGCGCTGGCTCGGGATCCCGGCCTCGTCCTCGATCAGGGAGGCGATGATGAGCACGTCGTAGGTCGTCAGGTTCTTGGAGCGCGCGTAGCCCATGTCGACGCCCTCGATCCGCCGCTTGAAGTCCTCCAGCTGCAGCTGCACCAGGTCGGCGGCCGGCGCCCCGGGCTTCATTTCGAAGGTGTCGGGGAAGAGGAAGCCCTCGAGGTTCTCGGCGCCCTTGCCGCCGTACTTGGCCGGGTTCAGATAGGGAGAGCGCAGGGTCGCCTCGGTGTAATCGCCCTCGAGACCGACTTCCTCGACCAGCTGCGCCGCTTGCGAGCGGCTGTAGCCCTCCGGGATCGTGAGCGTCAGCGTGCGCTTGATCGGCGGCTGGGAGAGCGCGTCGATCGCGGCGCCGTAGGACATTCCCTCGGCCAGCGTGTAGCGGCCCGGGTACAGCTCGCGAGCGCTTGCCGGAGAGGGTGACGCGCACCTGGAACAGGGTCGAGCTGTCGATCACGCCCTTCTCACCGAGCAGGTCGCCGACTTCGCTGACGCTGGCGCCTTTCGGCACCGCCACCACAACCCGGCCGGCGCCGTCTCCGTGGAACGGCTGGAAGAGCGCGAAGAGGAACCAGAGGACGAAGAGGGCCGCGATCGCGGCGAAGATGCGAAACGGGTGACGCGCCAGGGCGCCGAGCACGCCGCGGGCGCCGCGGGCGCCGGGATCGCGGGGTCGCCCGTTACCGCGGGCCGAGGGCTCGCCTTCCTCGGGGAAGGTTCGGGTGGGTTCGATCGCCAGCGGCGCCGGCGCGGGCGCCGGTTCGGGCTCCTCGTCCCAGAACTCCT
The DNA here is from genome assembly GCA_963832065.1 of uncultured Actinomycetes bacterium. Lineage (GTDB taxonomy): Bacteria > Actinomycetota > Thermoleophilia > Solirubrobacterales > 70-9 > VAYN01. The sequence continues at coordinate 141,098 of CAWHSV010000006.1, read as the reverse complement.
GCTCCGGCGTGCGCGGCGGGAGCGACGGCTCGCGCTGTTGCGGCGGCTCGGACTGTTGCGGCGGGGACGGCTCGGGGTCTCGCGGCTGCAGCGGCTGCGGCGCGGCGGTCTCCTCGCCCTGCTTCGCCTCGCGTTGCCGGCGGCGCTCCTCGCGCTCGCGCCGCCGTTGCTCGCGCTCGCGCGCCGCGGGGTCCTCGGGGTCGGCGAAGGGATCGCCATTCAGCCAGTCGTCACTCATCGCCTGGCTCCGCGACCCTGGGGGTCGCTTCTTCGACGGCGGCGGCGCCGGCGAGATAGGCCTCGAGCAGATGAGCGGCCGCGAGCGAGTCCGGCGCCGCGCTGGCGCCGGCCCGCCGGGTTATCTCTGCCATCCGCGTCGTCAGCCGCTCGTCGTAGGTCTCCACCGGGATCGGGAGCAGCGCTTCCAGTTCGGCGCTGAAGCTGCGGGCGAGCGCCGCCTGGCTCCCCTCCTCCCCACTCAGGTGCAACGGCAGACCGACGACGATCCGCTCGACGCCGTGCTCGGCGACGATCTCGACGACCTGCTTCGCCTCCGGCGGTTCGATCACCGGCAGCGGCGTGGCCAGGGTGCCGGTCGGGTCGGAGATCGCGCAGCCGATGCGGGCAGTGCCGTGGTCGAGGGCGAGCACGCGCACGGTCCTAGCCCAGCTCCCGCTCGATCGCGGTCCGCGCGGTGGCGAGCGCCTGCTCGAGTTTGGCCGGGTCACGGCCGCCGGCCTGCGCCATGTCGTCGCGGCCGCCGCCGCCGCCGCCGACGATGGGCGCAATCAGCTTGATGATCGACCCGGCCGACAGCCCCTGCTCCACCGCCTCCTTTGAGACCAGGGCGACAAGCGCCGCTTTCCGATCGTCCGGAGCGCTCCCCAGCACGACCACGGAAGGCTTTGCCAGTTTTGACTGAATCCTGTTGGCGATCTCGAGGAGCTGCCTTTGGTCGGCGCGCATCGCCGTCTTCATCTCGACAAGCGCGACCACCTCGCCGCTGGAGTCGCGGATCGTAAAATCGACGGCGCGGTCCACTCCCTTGCCCGCTTCGGCGCTGAATTCATCGCGGCGGGCCTGCTCCGCCCCCGCGCCAGCCTCTTTCAGCGCCTCCGCCGCCCGGCGAGCTGCGGCCAGCGCGTCCTGCGGATTGCCCAGCAGCTCCCCGGTCTCGCGCAGCTGCTGCTCGCGCTCGCGGAAGAAGTCGATGGCGACCGGGCCGGTGATCGCCTCGACCCGCCGTACGTTGGCGGCACTCGAGCCCTCGGAGGCGATCTTGAAGATTCCGATCTCGGCCGTGTTGGCGACGTGGGTGCCACCGCAGAGCTCGCGCGAGACGCCGTCGACTTCGACCACGCGAACCCACTCGCCGTATTTCTCGCCGAACAGGGCCATCGCGCCGAGCCGCTCTGCCTCGGCTCGCTCCATGTTGAGCCAGCGCACCGGGCGGCTCGTCTTGATCCACTCGTTGACCCGGTTCTCGACATCGCGCAGCTCGGCCGGGCCGAGGGCCTGGCCGTGGGTGAAGTCGAAACGCAGCTTGTCGGGGCGCACCGCGGAGCCGGCCTGGCGCACGTGGGCGCCGAGGCGCTCGCGCAGAGCCGCGTGCAGGAGATGCGTCGCGGTGTGGTTGCGCATCGTCGCGTGGCGGGCCTCGTGGTCCACAACCGCCTCGACCGCCACTCCTGCCTCGACCCCTGCGCCCGGCTCGATCTCCAGCGCCTGATCCTCGCCGACCCGGTAGACGTCGACGACCCGCGCCTCCCCCTCGCCCCAGCGCAGCACCCCGGAGTCGGCTACCTGGCCGCCACCCTCGGCGTAGAAGGGGCTTTCCTCGAGCTTGACCAGGGCCCGGCCGTCCTCGCCTGCGACGGCGGCAAGGCCGGTGGTGGCACGGAGGGTCTCGTAGCCGACGAAGCGCGTCGGCGGCGCCGCGGCGGCGAAGGCGAGCACCTTCTCGTGGCGGTCCTCGGCGCCGTGCGCGGTGGCAGTGCCGGTGCGGGCGCGCTGGCGTTGCTCCTCCATCAGCTCCTCGAAGCCGGAGTCGTCGACGCTGAGCCCCTGCTCAGCCAGCAGCTCCTTGGTCAGGTCGTAGGGGAAGCCGTAGGTGTCGTGCAGCTTGAAGGCGTCGGCGGCGTCGATCCAGGACGTCGTCGCCTCCTTCGCCTCGGCGACCAGGCGGCCCAACAGCTCGCTGCCGCGCTCCAGGGTGCGGCCGAAGCTCTCCTCCTCGTCGTTGACCCAGCGGGCGATCGTCTCGCCCTCGGCCGCCAGCTCGGGGTAGACGTCGCCCATCAGCTCGATCGTCAGCTCCGTGAAGCGGCCCAGCCACGGCGAGTCCAGCCCCAGCGTCTGCCCCTGTTGAATCGCCCGCCGCATGATCCGCCGCAGGATGTAGCCGCGGTCCTCGTTCGAGGGGACGACGCCGTCGGCGATCAGAAAGGCGGCGCCGCGGCTGTGGTCGGCGACGATCCGCATCGCCCGCGTCACCCCTTCGCCCTCCTCGTAGCCGTGGCCGGAGAGCTCCTCGGCGAGGTCGATCAGCGGCCGCACGTGGTCGGTCTCGAAGACCGAGGGCACGTCCTGGAGGATCGCCGCCATCCGGTCCAGCCCCATGCCGGTGTCGATGTTTCGCATCGGCAGCTCGGTCAGCGACCCGTCCTCGGCCAGGTCGTAGCTCATGAAGACGTGGTTCCAGAACTCGAGGAAGCGGTCGCTGTCGTCGCCCGGGCGCTCACCAGCGGCCCCAAACGCCTCGCCGCGATCGAGGTAGAGCTCCGAACAGGGCCCGCACGGGCCCGTCGGCCCAGCCTGCCAGAAGTTGTCCTCGCGGCCGAGGCGGACGATGCGCTCGGCCGGCACGCCGACCCCCCGCCAGATCTCGATCGCCTCCTCGTCGGGCCCCAGGCCGAGCTCCTCGTCGCCGCCGAAGACGGTGACCCAGATCCGCTCGGGGTCGATCCCGAAACCCTGGGTCGAGAGTTCCCAGCCCCAGGGGATCGACTCCGCCTTGAAGTAATCGCCGAAGCTCCAGTTGCCGAGCATCTCGAAGAAGGTCATGTGGCGGGCCGTTTTGCCGACCTCCTCGATGTCGGTCGTGCGGAAGCATTTCTGCACGTCGGTCAGGCGCGACGCCGGCGGCGTCTCGCGGCCGAGGAAGTACGGCTTGAATGGCTGCATTCCAGCGGTGGTCAGCAGCACAGAGGGGTCGTGGGCCGAGGGCACGAGCGAGGCCGAGGGCACGACCTCGTGCCCCCGCTCGCGGAAGAAGGAGAGGTAGGTGTCGCGGATCTCCTGCGCCTTCATCTCGTGCAGAGCCTAGTTAGCCGAACCGGAAAGTTCGGCCTGACGAACTGACGCTCGGTCCGTTTCAGCGGCAGGGAAGTCCACTTGGAAGCACATCCGTTCGACCGAGTCGAAGGAGGCATGAGATGAAACTGCGTTTGAAGCTCGCCCTCGTGGCCGGCGCTCTCACGCTGGCCGCTGTGCCGGCCATGGCAATGGCGGCGCCGTCATATCACCCGGAAGGGCCCAAATACCACCCCGCGCCGCCGCCCCCGCCGCCGCACGCGAAAGCGTACGGGAAACGCTGCCAGGGATTCAGCAAGAAACACGTGAAAGGCGAGAAGGGAACCCCGTTCAGCCGCTGCGTCAAAGCGATGGCCCGGGCGGACAGCAACCCCAACTTGACCGCCAAGAAAGCCTGTAAGGCGTTGAGCAAGAAGCACGTCAAAGGGCAGAAGGGGACGGCCTTCAGCCGCTGCGTCAAAGGCGTCGCCCAGATGCGCAAGGAGGAACCGCGGTTGCAGGTCTAAGCCGCGATGGTGCCGTGGCCGACGATCGTCTCGCCGGCCATGAGCACCGCCGTCTGGCCCGGTGAGGCGCCGACGAACTCCTCCCCCAGCTCGACCTCGAGCGCCTCGTGCCGGCCGGCGCCGGCCGCACCCACGCTCGCCGGCAAGGCCCGCGCGTGGTAGCGAAGGCGCACCGCGTCGACGCAGCTCCCGTCCCGGTGCAGGAGGACGTCGCGGACGCCGATGCGGCAGGTCTCGAGCTCGGCGCGGCCGCCGACGGTGACCGTGTTGGCGATCGCGTCGGTGGCGAGCACGTAGAGCGGCTCGGGGGCGGAGACGCCGATACCGCGACGCTGGCCGACGGTGAAATTGTGGTGACCGCGGTGGCGGCCGACGGCGCGACCGGCGGGATCGAGCACCGCGCCGTCGCGGTCGTGCAGGCCTCCGTGGCGGCGCAAGAAGCCGCGCTTGCCCTGGCCGGCGAGAAAGCAGAGGTCCTGGCTCTCGGCCTTGCGGGCGACCGGCAGACCGTGGCGGGCGGCGATCTCCCGCACCTCGGGCTTGGTCAGCTCGGTGAGCGGGAAGGCGAGTCGGCCGAGGAGGTCCGGCGGCAATGCGGCCAGCATGTAGCTCTGGTCCTTCGCCGCATCGGCAGCCGTGGCCAGCAGCGGGCCCTCGCCGTCCTCGACGATGCGGGCGTAGTGGCCGGTGACGAGACGGCTGGCGCCGAGCCGCTCGGCGAGGTCGACCATCGCCGCGATCCGCACCTCGCCGTTGCAGAGCACGCAGGGGTTGGGCGTGCGCCCCGCCGCGTAGCCGTCGATGAAGCGGCCGACGACGCGGCGGCGGAATTCCTCCTCGAGGTCGAGGGTGAAGTGCGGGATCCCGAGCGAGTGCGCGAGCGCGCGCGCGCCCAGCACCGCCTCCGGCGAGCAGCAGGCCTTGGCGCCGTCGGTCTCCGGGTCGGCCCAGAGCTTGACCGTGACCCCGACCACCTCCGCCCCGCGCTCGCGCTCCAGCAGCGCCGCGACGGCGCTGTCGACGCCGCCGGACATCGCGACGGCGACGCGCTCCGGAGCTGCTGCCGGGTCCCCGGTCGGGCTCGGGGCCGGAGCGAGGCGCTGCGGCGAAGCCGCGGCGCCGGCGAGCGCCCGGTGCAGCGCATCGGCGGCCAGCTGAGCAGCGTGCCGCTTGGCCGGCGTCAGGCCGCCGATCGCCCCGTCCACCGCGTCGATGCCGATCGCGGCCGCCTCGAGCACCGGCGCCCCGTCGACCATCTCGGCGACGGCCGCCGTCGCGGCCCTGGTCGCCCCGCATCCCTCGGCGTCGAAGCTGACAGACCGCGATCCGCTCCTCCTCGATCACGAGAGAGAGCCGCGAAAGATCGCCGCAGGCGGCGCCCCCGGCCGCGCCGGTGAAGGCGCCGTCGGCCGGCGCCCCGCGCCGGCTCTCGTCGCGCAGATAGTGCTCGAAGAGCTCCCGCTCCATCGCTACAGGGTAGGAGGCGGGCCCTCAGCGCGCAGCACGGTCCCGCAGATCGGCCGCGATGGCGGCAGGTTCGTCGTGAAGCTGCCGCCAGGTCACGCGGGTCGAGCGCCAGCCCTCGGCCAGCAGGATCCGGTCCCGCTGCCGGTCACCCTCGAAGGCCCGGTCCGTCCCGTGGACAGCGCGCCCATCGAGCTCGACGATCAACCTCTGCTCGCGCCACAGGCAGTCCGCCTCGAAGAACCGGCCCGCAACACCAGCGTCGCGTTGAGCTGCGGCCGCGGCAATCCGTGCTCGTCCAGGACGGCGACGAATAGCTCCTCGAGCTCGTTCTGGGTGACGCCGACGGGCGCCTTCGCGCGCAGCAGCGCCCGCAGATTGGCCGCTCCCCGCTGCCGGGGATAGCGCGCCAGCAGATCCGGCAGGGAAAGCGTGTCGGTCAGTCGTTGAACTTCCGCCTCGTGCAGCGCCCGCTCGAGCTGCCGCCGGGTCAGCATCCCGGCGAGGTCGAACAGCGTCCGGAAGGCCGAGGTCACCGGGATGCCGTCGGCCATCGTCACCTCGTCGGCGGGCAAGGAGGCGCGGTGGAGGACGATGCCCTTGCGCTGCCGTGACGAGGTGCGGCCGCGTCACTTCGGGCAATCCATCCCCGGGCGGAAGCACTCCCCACAGCCGCCCCGCCGAACGGTGGCTGAGCACGGCGTCGGGTCCGCAGGCGAGCACCGCTGCCATGCGTCGTCCATCCACCCCGAGCAGGCAATGCCCCACGGCATAGACGCCCCGATGCACGGGGTGCAGCTGGCCCCGCTCGATCCGCGCGGCAACTGCGCCACGCTTCACGCCTCGATCGAGGAGCTGCCGCCGAGCCACCAGCCCATGCTGCCGCGTGGCCAGCTCCGCAATCAGACGATCCACCTCCAACCCCACGCCGCCCCCTTCGACCGTGCCTGGCGACGAGCGATGCATTTGTCAGCTGTGGGATGACAAATGCATCGCTCGTCAGCCCTTGACCTCGAGGGTGTCGAAGCCGGCCGCACCCGTGGCGCGCGCTTCGTGCCGAAAGCGTGGCGAGGAACGCAAAAGAGGCCCCAGCCCGCCGGTACCGCCTCTGGCTTTGATCCCTTGAAGTGAAGGGTGGGTGCCTGCTCGCGGCCCCAAGGGACCGAGAGAAATCGGCTCCCGCGCCGTTTGTGTTGGGTCAAACGGTGAGACGGCTCTCGTACGGGCTCGAGCCTCGGCTCAACCGTACCACCGGCGGCGAGCCGCTGGCGAGACGGGTCGCTTGAGCGCTGACCGGAGCCGGCGTCAGTCTCGTCGAGTCGAGGTTGGAGAGGAGCAGCTCGGCCTCGCTCCAGTCGCTCGGGCCGGCACCCGCAGGGCGATGTCGCCGCGGCCGAAGCGGTCGAGCGGCCAGTCGGCGGTGAGCGCCGCCTCGATCCCGGCCTCGATCAGCGCCTGGTGCCAGGCCCGCGCCGTCCGCAGTCGCCGAAGTCGCGCACCACCTCCCAGCTGTCGAAGCTCGGGTCGTCGACGTGGACGGGCGTCTGTCCGGGCCGGGGCCCGGGCGCCGACCTGCGTCGGAAGCCAGTCCCGGAGGCGCCATCTCAGTGGCCGGCGAGTTTTCGCTGGTGCGAGCGGCGATCGCCGAGCTCGCGCAGCTGCGGCTCGTCGACCGGCGCCGGGGCGCCGGTCAGCGGGTCGGCGCCGGAGGCGGTCTTGGGGAAGGCGATCACGTCGCGGATCGAGTCGGCGCCGGCGAGGCGCTGGACGATGCGGTCGAGCGCCGTAGGCGATGCCGCCGTGCGGCGGCGCGCCGTAGCGCAGCGCCTCGAGCAGGAAGCCGAAGCGCGCCTCGGCCTCCTCGGCGTCGATCCCGAGCGCGGCGAAGACCTGCCTGCTGGACGTCGGCGTCGCTGATGCGGATCGAGCCGCCGCCCATCTCCTGGCCGTTCCAGACGACGTCGTAGGCGAGCGCCCGCGCCGCGCCCGGGTTCGTCCGGGTCGAAGTCGCCCGTCGGGCGCGGTGAAGGGATGGTGCAGCGGGTCCCAGCGCCGCTCCTCGTCGTTCCACTCCATCAGCGGCCAGTCGACGATCCAGAGCAGGCGGTCGCTCGTCCTCGGCGATCAGGCCGAAGCGCTCGGCCAGGTCGAGCCGCAGCTGGCCGAGCACGGCGTTGGCGACCTTGGCGCTTGTCGGCGACGACGCAGCAGCAGGTCGCCCTCCTCGGCGCCGAGCCGCTCGTTGAGCGTCGGCCAGCTCCGCCGTCGCTGAGGAACTTGGCGGTCGGCGAGCGCCAGCCGTCGCCCTCGCGGAAGGCCCAGACCAGGCCCTTGGCGCCGAGCTCCTGGGCGCGCGAGATCAGGCCGTCGAGCTCCGAGCGCGGCATCTCGCGGCGGCCGGCGTTGATGCCGCGGATCGCGCCGCCGCCGTCGAGCACCGAGCGGAAGACCTTGAACTCGGTCTCGCGCAGGGCGTCGGCGAGGTCGACCAGCTCGAGGCCGAAGCGCAGTGTCGGGCCGGTCGGTGCCGAAGCGGCGAGATCGCCTCGTCGTAAGACATGCGCTGCATCGGCAGCTCGATCTGCGGCCCGCCGACCCGCTCGAAGACGTGCGCGAGCAGCCGTTCGTTGACCTCGATCACGTCCTCGACGTCGACGAAGGACATCTCGATGTCGAGCTGGGTGAAGTCGGGCTGGCGGTCGGCGCGCAGGTCCTCGTCGCGGAAGCAGCGGGCGATCTGGTAGTAGCGCTCGAAGCCGGCGACCATCAGCAGCTGCTTGAAGAGCTGCGGCGACTGCGGCAGCGCGTAGAAGGAGCCCTGCTGCAGGCGGCTGGGGACGAGGAAGTCGCGGGCGCCCTCCGGGGTCGAGCGGGTCAGCACCGGCGTCTCGATGTCGAGGAAGCCCTCGCGCGTCGAGGAACTCGCGCATCGCCGCGGTCACCCGGTGGCGCAGCATCAGCGCCTCGCGCATCTGCTCGCGGCGCAGGTCGAGGTAGCGGTGGCGCAGGCGCGCGTCCTCGCCGACCTCGCCGGAGAAGCCCTCGATCTGGAAGGGCGGCGTCTCGGCGTCGGCGAGCAGCTCGGCGCCGCTCGACCTTGCAGCTCGACCTCGCCGGTCGGCAGCTCCGGGTTGACCGTCTCCGCCGAGCGCCGCACCACCGTCCCGGCCGCGCGTGAGCACGTCCTCGGCCCGCAGCTTGTGGGCCGAGCTCGAAGGCCTCGCCCGAGCGTGTCGGGGTGGAAGACGAGCTGGACGATGCCGGTGCGGTCGCGCAGGTCGATGAAGATCAGGCCGCCGTGGTCGCGGCGGCGGTGGACCCAGCCGGCGACCCGCGCCTCGGAGTCGACCCGGTCGCCGAGCACCTGCCCGCACCAGGTGTCGCGGTAGCTCGTTGGCCGCGCAGCGGCGGGAATCGCCTCGCTCACGACCGCTCTCCTCCCGGTCATCTCGTCGACCAGGTTGCCGGGGTCGACCGCGCGCTGCTCGCCGCTCGCCATGTCGCGCAGCTGCGCCGAGCCGTCGGCCTCGAGGATCAGGACGCGGCGGGCGCCGATCCGGTTCGGCGTGCTTGAGCTGGCCCTTGAGCCCGCGGCCGGCGAGGTCGATCTCGGCCGAGAGCCCGGCCTGGCGCAGCTCGACCGCGAGCGCCATCGCCCGCTGCCGCTGGCCCTCGTCGGCGATCGCGACGAAGGCGTCGCGGCCCGGCGCCTCGCTCCTCCTCGTCCAGCGCCAGCAGGATCCGCTCGATCCCGGCCGCCCAGCCGACCGCCGGCGTCGCCGGCCCGCCGAGCTGCTCGATCAGGCCGTCGTAGCGGCCGCCGCCGCCGATCTCCGACTGCGCGCCGAGCGCGGTCGCAGACGAAGGAGAAGATCGTGCGCGTGTAGTAGTCGAGGCCGCGGACCAGGGTCGGGTCGATCTCGTAGGCGACGCCGGCCGCGTCGAGCAGCGCCCGCACCTCGGCGAAGTGCTCGGCGTCCTCGCCCTCGAGCGCGCTCGACGATCGTCGGCGCGCTCGCCATCACCGCCCCGCGTCCCCTCGTCGTCGGAGTCGAAGGCGCGCAGCGGGTTGACGTCGATCCGCTCGCGCACGTCCTTCGGAGAGCTCGCCCTCGTGCGCGCGCAGGTGCGCCTTCAGCTCCTCCAGGTAGGCGCGGCGCGCGTCGAGCGAGCCGAGGCTGCCGAGCCGCAGCTCCACGCCCGGGCACCCCGAGCTCGGCCGAGCAGGTCGGCGAGCAGCATGATCGCCTCGGCGTCGGCCAGCGGCGAGTCGGTGCCGATCGCCTCGGCGCCGAGCTGGTGGAACTGGCGGTAGCGGCCCGCCTGCGGGCGCTCGTGGCGGAAGAACGGGCCGAGGTAGGAGAGCTTCACCGGCTGCGCCAGCTTGTGCATGCCGTGCTCGACGTAGGCGCGGCAGATCGGCGCCGTGCCCTCCGGCCGCAGGGTGAGGCTGCGCCCGCCCTTGTCCTCGAAGGTGAACATCTCCTTGCGGACGATGTCGGTCGAGCTGGCCGACGCCGCGCTCGAACAGCTCGGTGTCCTCGAAGGCCGGCGTCGCGATCGGCTCGTAGCCGGCGCGGGCGAAGATCGCCGCCGCGGCGCGTTCGATCCGCGCCCGTCGCGCGCGCCTGCTCGGGCAGCACGTCGAAGGTCCCGCGCGGTGCCTGGTACTTGCTGGCCATGGTGCCGCGACCTTACCTGCGCGGGCGCCGGCGCCTACCGCGGCCAGCTCGGCGAGGAACGGGTTGGTCGCGCGCTCGGCGCCCAGCGTCGTGATCCCCATGTGGCCGGGGTAGACGACGGTCTCGTCGGGGTGGGAGTCGAGCAGGCTGCGGATCGACTCGCATCAGCGTCGGCCCGTCGCCGCCGGGCAGGTCGACGCGGCCGACCGAGCCCTGGAAGAGGACGTCGCCGGAGAAGATCGCGTCCTCGCCGCGGACCGAGTAGGTGACGTGGCCGGGGCTGTGGCCGGGGGTGAAGATGACGTCGAGCTCGAGCCCGGCCAGCTCCAGCGTCTCGCCGCCGGCGACGGTCTCGTCGGCGTCGTAGCTCTCGTAGGGGCCGAAGCCCGGCCAGGGGACGAAGGCCATGATGTCGGCGAGCACCGGGCACCTCGATCTCGCGGGCAGTAGACCGGCGCGCCGGTCGCCGCCGCGACCGGCGCGACGGCGCCGATGTGGTCGAAGTGGCAGTGGGTGAGCAGGATCGCCTCGACCTTGGCGCCGATCTCCTCGACGGCGGCGAGGATCCGCTCGGCCTCCTCGCCGGGATCGACGATCAGGACCCGGTCGGAGCCCTCGCGGCGGAAGAGGAAGCAGTTCTCGGCGATCGGGCCGACGGTGAGCATCTCGACGTCGAGGCTCATCGGCGCCGCTCTTCGTCGCCGCGCGCGGATCCGCGCCCGCTCCCGCCGCCGCCACATCATCATGTCGATGTAGTAGCCGGCCGGGATGTAGAAGGCGAGCATGAAGGCGCCGAGGCGCGAGCGCGACGCCGAGCGGGCGTTTGAAGATCAGCAGCAGGAGGACGGCGAAGATCACGGCGGCGACGAGGCCGCGGATGATCGAGCTGCGCCAGGTCGGCGGCAGGTCGGCGCGCTGGGCGCGGCTTGCGTGTCGGCGCGGGCGCGGGCTTTCGCCTCGGCGCGGCTGCGAGGACGGGACGGCGCGCGGTTGGTGTCGACGCGGCCGCCCTGGGTGCCGCGGTGCTTGCGGCGGCGCTTCTTCTTCGTCTGGGCCATGGCCTGAATCTAGTCGGTCCGGCGGCTCAGGCGACGGCCGAGGCGCGCTCGATCAGTGCTGCTGGCCGGGGTCGAAGCCGCGGATCGGCACGTCCTCGGGATAGCCGGCGAGGGCCGCCGCGGGGACCAGCCCGACCAGCTCGGCCTCGACGGGCCGGGCGCCGAGCGGCGCGGCCAGCTCGCGCACCCGCTCGACGACCTCGCCCAGCGGCACCGCGAGCGGGTCGTGGACGTTGGTCGAGACCTGGCCGCGGCCGCTGGACAGCGGCAGCCCGATCGCCCGCACCCCGGGCAGGCCGCCGCCCGACTCGCGCAGCCCGGCGGCGACCGCGCGGGCGACCTCGAGGTCGCCGCTGTCGAGCTCGACGTTGAAGGCGGCCAGCGGCGGGCGGGCGGTGACCAGGGTGGCGCCGGCCGTGCGGTGCGGCAGCGTCGGGCCCGAAGTCGGGGCGCAGCTCGCCCGCCTCCATCCGCAGCCAGAGCTCGGCCAGGCCGCCGTTGCGGAAGTAGGCGCGCTCGGCCGCGGCCCGGGTCGCGCGCCAGCTCGCCGTAGAGGAAGACCGGGACGCCGAGGCCGCCGATCTGCGCCGCCACCGCGACCGCCTCGGCGCGCGCCGCGCTCGCGATCGGCCGGGTCGAGCCAGACCAGCGGGCAGACGTCGAGCGCGCCGATCGCCGGGTGCAGGCCGCCGTAGGCGCGCCATGTCGATCGTCTCGACCGCCTCCTCGGCGCCGGCGAGCGAGCGCCTCGCGCCAGCGGCGCCGGCCGCGCCGGCGAGGGTGAAGACGGTGCGGTCGTGGTCGGCGTCGGTGTGGCGGTCGAGCAGCGGCGACGCCGCGGCCGAAGGCGCGCTCCAGGGCCGCGATGCGCGCCGGCGTCGCGCCCCTCGGAGACGTTGGGGACGGCGAGCAGCGGCGGCATCGCAACGAGCGCCGGTCAGACGAGCAGCTCGCCGCCGCGGACGATCGTCTCGCCGTCGATTTCGACCGTCGGTTCGAGCACGACGCAGTCGAGGTGGACCGGCACCTGGACGGTGCCGCCGATCGCCGCCGAGGCGCCGAAGGCGACGTGGGCGGTGCCGAGGATCTTCTCGTCCTCGAGGATGTTGCCGGTCAGCAGTCGCCTCTTCGTTGGTGCCGATGCCCGAGCTCGGCGACGTTGGTGCCGTCGGCGCCGTGCGCGGTCAGCAGCTCCAGCAGCGCCGCGCCCGTCGGCGCCGGTGGCGTCGGTCAGGTGGCCGTCGCGGACGGTCAGCTCGACCGGCGTCGTCGAGCAGGCCGACGCCGGCGATCGAGCCGTCGACGACCAGCGTCCCCTCCGCCGTCCCCTCGACCGGCGCGATGAAGCCCTCGCCGCAGGGCAGGTTGCCGAAGGCGCCGCGGTTGCTCGAGTTCGCCGGCGTCGACGATCGAGAGCCGGCCCTCGAGCCCGAGCCGCAGGTCGCTGCCGTGGCGGCAGGTGATCCGCGCCTCCGAGCCGCCGTTGAGCGATGCCGCTGAGCGCCCAGCCGCGGCGCCGCAGCTCGGCGCATGTCGGCGCTCATCAGCCGCGCCAGCATCTCCTCGGTGACGCCCGGGCAGCGTGCGCGATCCGCACCCGCCTGTTCGCTCGCCTTGCGGCGCGCGTCGGTGTGGGAGAGCGACTGGATCGTCGGCGCCAGCACCACGTCGGCGGCGATCATCGCCGCCGCGACCGACGTCGGGCGGCTCGGCCGCGTGCGAGTCGCGCTCGGAGATCACCGCCAGCGTCGCGCTGGCCCCGTCGCCCTGCGCCTCGATCCGCATCAGCGCGCCGATCTCTTCGGTCACCGGGTTGCAGACGACCAGCACCTCCTCGCCCGGGTAGATCGCCAGGCACTCGCGAACCACCGTCCGCACCGCCCTGTCCAGCTCCTCCGTGCTCACGCCGACAAGGCTAGCTTCCACCGCCCCGAATGCGCCGTTTCCCCTGCAAGCAGCGGCCGCTACCATCCCCGTCCCCGCCGGAGTAGCTCAGCTGGTTAGAGCAGCGGAATCATAATCCGCGTGTCGGGGGTTCGAGTCCCTCCTCCGGCATCGCATCGCAGCGCGGAATGCAGTCGATTCGGCCCTCCACATGGCTCCAAATTGGCACGGGGTGGCAAGGAAAGTGGCAAGGGCCTAGTGCTGAAATGCCCGTGGAGGCGATGGGTATCATCGACTGCGTGAAACCCATCCGCACCGATTTCAAGGGCTACGAGGGCAAGTACGTGGCGACCGACACCCGCACGGGCCAGGTCGTGATTGCCGACGAGGACTTGAAAGTCGTGCTGGAGAAAGCCCGCAAGCTGGATCACGTCGTCGTCGGCGGGCGGGTTCCCCACGCGGACGAGCCGATCTACGTCGGCCTTGGCTGAGCCGAAGACCCCCTGGCTCTATCCCTATCGGGAGGACCCCCAGCAGACGCGCTTGGGGCAGCCGGTGTTTCGGCCCTTCGTGCCCGTCTCGCTCGCCACGGACGATGCATCGACGCCCGAGCTAGAGGGACTGATCGACACCGGAGCAGACGCGATCCTCGCGAGCGACCTATTGGCGGAGAGCTTGGCCTCGACCTGGCCGACAACGAGGGTGAGGAACTGCACGCCGTCGGCGGGCGTACCGTCGTCGCCCGCTACAAGACCGTCTCCCTGCGCCTACACCAACACGACGATTCCAGCGCTCGGTGCGAGTGGGAAGCCCCGGTGGGATTCGTAGATGGCTGGCACAGCTTCGGCCTAGTCCTGCTCGGCAACGTCGGCTTCCTCGACCACTTCACCATCGCCGCGAGTCGCTTCTCCCAGGCAGTCGCAGTCGAGGATCGCGGCAGCTTTGATGATCGCTTCGGCGTCGTCATGGCTTAGCGCGATTCGCCGCCGACGACCCCACCCCTTAAAACATCCGCCTATCTTGCGGCGGCTCGGTCCGGCTTGTACCGATCATTGAGTTCGGCGGTCACGTCCTTGAGTCGGGCAAGCTCGGAGTGAACCCAGGGCGGTAGCTCCACCCGAAGGTGAAAGGCCACGCCGAGGTTGATGCACATGAACGCGCATTCGTACGCGATGGCATGGAGCAGTGGCGCGGCCGATGGGTCATCGCGATTCGGTCGAAGGTCGATGTGGTCCTTCGCGTGAGGCGGGCCGGTGAGCAACGGCGCTAGGCCGCGCACATCGGAATGCGCATAGATGCTCAGTAGTTTCAGGTCTTCCGTTTTGCCGTACTTATGTGCGAGCTTCCCGACCGTGCCGAGCGGCTGCCCCTTGAGCCACGCTCGCGCCTGCTGCCCAGACGGGTCCTCAAGCACGGCCCCAATTCGCAGATTCGCCTCGACGCAGCGTCGAATCGGCGCCGCCGACTCCGGTACGTAACCACCCGAGATGAGAACCAAGCCGCTTCCCGCAGACCGGACCATCAGGGTCGATAGCGACATGGCGGCAATCTGCTGCGCGGGACCTGGCTCCAGATCCTCAATCTCTGTTTCGTTGTACTGCTGGATCACCTTGGAAAGGAAGTAGCCCATGTCCAGCACCAACCGCCGCGCCTTGTCGGCGAGCCTCCAATTCGGCACGTCTTCAGCGCTGACGAAAAGCTCGCGCTCCTGCTCCTTGAGCTTCCAGTCCTTGGCGCTCGGTCGGCCAATGCCGAGGAAGTCACCTGACGGGTCGGGTTCTATCTCCATCGGCCTAAGTTAGCCCGACGGTCCGATGAATCAACAAGGAGGAGGTTCTCCCATGAGAGGAGGTACCGGTCCCTGCGAAGAGATCCCCCAGTATAGGCAGCCCGGGAGGCGGCAAGACCGAGCTTCGCGCAAAGTGCGACGACCTCGGGTGCGGCAGGAAGGCGAGCTATTGGGGACCTGACCGGCGAGGACGAAAACTAGACCACGGGTTCCCCTTGCCTTCACCACCAGATCAGCGACAAAGAGTTAATGGCGATCTCTCTAGAAGCCCTCCTAGCTGGGAAAACGCCGCAACTCTTTCGACGCATGGAATTCCTCTTGCTACGGACCCATCGGGCGCAACCCCAACCCCGACGGTCACCGCGCGGCTAAAGCCTGCCGATTCTGAAAGCTCTTTGCTTAGTCTGGTCGCCCGGATTGCGATCCAACGATGCCCTCGCTCCTGGCGTGCGATGCGCACCTTGAGTTTATCGACCATACGGCGGACGAAAAAGGCCAGAACGACGGTGCCTCCTGCCTTGTCACCAAGCGGAAAAAATGCCGGACCGTTCCAAAAGGCGTTGCTCCCCCCACCCCCACAACTGATTCCGTTGCCCGGGCTAGATCCTCCTACGGTCTTGGATGCGAAACATTCCTGGTTACCTTCCTTGAAGACGGATATTTCCCATTCGATATCTTCATCGCCGCCTTCCGCTACGGGAACCGAATCAGCCGGGAAAAAGGAGGCGGCCAAGCTTTGGTTCACACCATGCACGAGTGCGACCGATAGCAAGGCGGCGATCACACTCCCAGTCCAAGGATGCCTCGAGCAAAGTTTTATTGACTAAAGGATACTAGAACCCTGGAGATGGAAATAGAGTGCATCTACCGCTCCCGCATTCCTTCCAAGGCCTGGTGCGAAGCCGGGCCTCTCATGGGAAGGAGGTGAGCCATGCGGCTCAGCACTGTAGAAACCGTGATCCCAGCGCATATCACCAAGCACAACTAGTCATGTCAGCGGGCCGGTCTTTCCGGGGAAGGGGGTGAGAGCCGATGAAGATCGCTCAGATCGAGCCGGTCGCTTCGACTGTGCGCATCGCCAAGCACTCGTAAGAGTGCCTGGGGCCCGCGTGTAAGCGTGGTGACTCAGATCGACCAGTTGACTGAGCTGCCGTTGGAGCGGCGGCCTCGGAAGTTGCCGGTCCAGTAGACCGTTCCATCGGAGCCCGAGAACACGCTCACGCGGAAGCTTCCCTTGTAGCGCCAGCCCCTCACCCAGAAGCCCGCTCTGCAGAAGAAGGACACGTCGCTGGTGCGCGTGCAGTTGGCCCGGAGGGCATTGGGTCGACGGCCGGTCTTCCTCTTTACGAGGTACTTGAGGTCATAGATCGCGTTGCCCCTCGACATCGTCAGGGCCGGCTCTGCGATCGCGGTTGCGATCCAGGGACGCAGGCCGGGCCCCGCGGCCCATGCGTATACGCCGGGTTCCCCGTAGACGAGGCAAGTGCCGGGGCCCCAGACTGACGACGCCGATCAGCCTCCAGCTCACCCCGCGATCGGGCGACACCATCAGCGGCCCGCCGCTGTCGCCGTGGCAAGTGCCGTGGCCCCCGTTTCCACCCGCGCAGAAGTTGACCGTCGGGTAGTAGTCCTCGCCGTACACCGACGTGCATTGCTGGTCCGACCAGAGTTGAAGGTCCACCGCAAGCAAATCGTCGGAATAGATATTCCTCTGATGATCGGTGTGGCCCCAGCCCATGGCGGTCACGGCAGAGCCCCAATCCGTTTCGACGCCGAGCGTGGCGGGAGTCACCGAGACCGCGCGCGACAGCGTCAAGACCGCGACGTCGTTGAACACCCTCCCGTTCGCCTTCTTGAAGTACTGAGGGAAGGCGGAAACGCGAGACACCGGAACGGTTTCGCCCGCTGCCGTGTCGCTGAGCCTTCTGCGCCCGACCACGACCTGGAAGTCGCCGGGTTCCATCCCATATACGCAGTGAGCGGCGGTGAGGATGCGAGTTGGCGCCACCACCGCCCCGCCGCAGTAATCGGTGGTCGGCTTCGTGGACAGCACCACGGCGGCCATCCAAGGCCACTGTCCGGCGCCCGGCACATACCCATTCGTAATGCTGGCGTGAGCTCCCGCCGGCTGCCGGGCGTCCGCGTGCGCCGCCGGGGCGATGGCCATCGTCGCCACCATGAGCAGCCCGGTGACAGCGGCGACGCTCTTCAAAGACCGGGGTCGCAGGCCTCGTCGATGATGCCGCCACAAAGGGAACCGAGGACGGAACATATTGCCTCTCTCGCCTAGCGTCGGGGCTCCCCTCGACCTGCCTCCGGCGCACCACCCCGCCTCACCGGATCGCCGGCATCGTAGCGGAGGGAATTTCCTCTTCGCGGTCCGCTACGCCGTCGGGCCGCCGGACTCGACCATCAACGTCACCGGCCCGTCGTTGACGAGCGCCACCCCCATGCAGGCGCCGAAGACGCCCTTCTTGGCGCCAAGCAGTTCGCAGAAGCGGTCGTAGAGCGGCTCGGCCGTCTCCGGGCGGGCGGCTTGGACGTAGCTGGGGCGGTTGCCCTTGCGGGCATCGCCGTAAAGGGTGAACTGGCTGACGCAGAGGACCTCGCGGTCGCCGAGCGGCACGTTCATCCTCCCCTCGGCGTCGTCGAAGATGCGCAGGGCGCGGACCTTGTCGGCGAGACGATCCGCCTCCGCCTCCCCGTCCCCCACGCCGACCCCGAGCAGGACCAGCAGGCCCGGCCCGATCTGGGCGACGCGCTCGCCCTCGACGTCGACCGCCGCCTGGCTGACCCGCTGCACGAGCGCTCTCATCGCGAACCTCAGGCGGCCGCGGCGCCCGCTTCCAGCGCTTCGACCAGCGAGGAAGCGTCATATGCGCCGTAGTGCCGGACGCCGTTGACGTAGAAGCTGGGGGTGCCGGTGGCGCCGCTGCGCTCCGCCGAGCCCAGGTCCCGCTCGACCCGTCCGCGGTGGGCGCCGGAGTCGATCTCGGCCGCCATGCGGTCGGCGTCGAGGCCGAGGTCGCTCGCCACCTCCAGCATCGTCTCGCGCGAGAGTTTCGGCTGGACCTGGAAGAGGGCGTCGTGGTACTCCCAGAACTTCCCCTGCGCCGCGGCGGCCTCGCTGGCCTCCGCCGCGAGCGGCGCCAGCGGATGGCGCTCGGGAATCGGCAGGTGGCGAAAGGCGAAGACGAGGCGGTCGCCGAGCCGCTCGTGGACCCGCCGCAGCACCGACTGGGCGCCGAGGCAGAACGGGCACTGGAAGTCGCCGAACATCGCCAGCTCCAGCGGCCGCCCCAACTCACCCCGGATGTGGTCGACCTCCTCGAGCGGGGGAACGAGCGTGGCGTCCATTGACAGGATGCTATGCCCAGATGGACCACATCGAGTCGATCCTGATCCTGATGCTGGCGGCGACGCTGCTCGTACGAGTGGCCGACTACGGGAACGTGCCGGCGCCGATCGTGCTCGTGCTCGGCGGGCTGGGGATCGCCTTCCTGCCGGGGCTGCCGGAGATCGAGCTCGATCCGGACACGATCTTCCTCGTCTTCCTGCCGCCGCTCGTCTTCTCCGCCGGCTGGCGAACCTCGCCGCGGGAGCTGCGCACGGTGATGCGGCCGCTCGGCCTGCTCTCGATCGTCCTCGTCTTCCTCACCGCGGCGGCGGTCGCCCTCGTCGCCCATGCCGTGGTCCCCGGCCTGGGGTGGGCCGAGGCGGCCGTGCTCGGCGCCATCCTCGCGCCGACCGACGCCGTCGCCGCGATCGCCGTCTTCCGCCGCATCGGCGGCCCCGAGCGGGTGCGGCTGCTGGTCGAAGGCGAGTCGATGATCAACGACGGCACGGCGCTGGTGATCTACCGGATCGCGGTCGGCGTCGCGACCGGCGGCGCATTCGCGCTCGGCGACGCGGCGCTGGAGTTTCTCGTCATCTCGGCCGGGGGGATTCTCGCCGGCCTGCTCGTCGGCGCCCTGGCGATAGTCGTCATCCGCCGCCAGGCCGACACCAGCCTCGTCGTCGTCCTCACCGTGCTCACCGCCTACGGCGCCTACATCGGCGCCGAGGAGCTGGGCTTCTCCGGCATCCTCGCCGCCGTCGTCGCCGGCCTCTACGGCGGCTACCAGTCGCCGCGCGCCGTCGACGCCGACACCCGGCTCAGCTCGGTGGCCTTCTGGAACGTCCTCATCTTCACGCTCGAGATGACCCTCTTCGTCCTGCTCGGCGTGCAGCTGCCCGGCATCGTCGACGAGCTGGAAGCGAGCTCGTCCGGGATCGGCGAGCTGCTGGCGCCGATCGCGGCGATCGCCGCGGTCTCGATCGGCGTCCGCCTCGCCTTCGTCTTCGCGATGGGGTCCTCCGCCGGCGAAACGCTGGGGGAACGCTTCGCCGTCGGCTGGAGCGGGATGCGCGGCGCGGTCTCTCTCGCGGCGGCGCTCGCGGTCCCGTTCAGCGTCTCCGATCGCCCCCAGATCATCTTCATCGCCTTCGCCCTGATCCTCATAACCCTGGTCGGCCAGGGCCTCTCGCTGCCGTTCGTGATCCGCAAGCTGCACCTGGAGGCGCCGCGGCGCTGGAGCGACGAGGAGGCGGTGGCGCGGATGGAGGCGGCGCAGGCCGCGCTCGATCGCATCGACGAGATCGAACGCGAGGGGCGTGCCACCGAGTCGCAGCTGACCCGCTTGCGCGACCTCTACCGCGCCCGCTTCCGCATGTGCCAGATGGTGCTCGGCGGCGAGGACCCCGAGGTCGCCTCCCGCGAGCAGCGGCTCGCCGACTACGGCGCCCTGCGCCGTGAGCTGATCGGTGTCGAGCGCGAGATCCTGCTGGAGCTGAGGGACCGCGAACGCCTCCGCAACGCGACGATGCGCCAGATCGAGCGCGACCTCGACCTCGAGGAGGCGCGGATCCGTTCCTAGCGCGCGACGGGGGCGAAGAACTCGCGCGCCCGCTCGGCCACCAGCTCCGGCCGCTCGTCGGCGATGAAGTGACCGCAGTCCTCGACCAGCTCGACCTGCATGTCGTCGGCATGGTCCTGGTAGCCGGCGAGCATCTGCGGGCGGAGGACGAAATCGTCGACGCCGAAGACGAGCCGCGTCGGCACGGCCAGCCGTTGCCCGGCGTAGCGCCCGCGCACGATCGGCAGCACCTCGCGCCAGTTGAAGACGCGGTACACCTGCACGGCGGCGCGGGCGCGAGCCGGCTCGGCGAGCTTGTCCGCGAAGATGCGCAGCGTCTGCTCGTCCCAGACGTCCTTGCGCTCGGAGCCGCCGACGAGGACCCGCGGCACGAAGTTACCGCGGCGGTGCAGCCCGTAGCCGATCCCCGGCGCGAGGATGAGCTGCTGGTAGGAGAAGCGCCAGGCGTGGCCGATGGTGTTTCGCAGGCTGACCCAGGGCGGCACGATATTGAGGGCGAGGAAGCGCTCGAAGCGCTGTGGCGCCCGCAGGCCCAGCAGGAACCCGATCCAGCCGCCCCAGTCGTGGCCGACCAGCTTCACCCGCTCGAGGCCGAGCTCGTCGAGGACGGCGAGCACGTCGGTCGCCATGTTCTCCTTCTCGTAGCCGTGGCGGGGCGCGTCCGACCAGCCGAAGCCGCGCAGATCGAGCGCCAGCACACGATGGCGATCGGCCAGCGCCGGCATCAGGCGCCGCCACTCGTACCAGTGCTGCGGCCAGCCGTGCAGGCAGAGCACGACGTCCTCGCCCGAGCCCGCTTCGGCCACGTGGAAGTCGAGACCGCGGGCCCGCACCGTCCGGTGCGTGACGCCGGGGACCTGAGGTAGATCGGTCAGCTCAGCTCAGCGTGGTCGCAGCGGCCTGGCGAAAGTCGGCGAGCATCGCGCCCATCGTCTCGACGTCGCAGGCGACCATTTCCGGCCACGGCTTGTCGGGATGCTCCTGCAGGGTCTTGAGCCCATTGCCGCTGATCACCGCGACGACGGTCTCCTCGGCGCCCAGCTTGCCCGCCGCCGCCAGCCTCGCCGTGGCGGCGATGGTGGTGCCGCCGGCAGGCTCGGTGAGAATCCCCTCGGTCGCCCCCAGCAGGTCGATCGCGGCGAAGATCTCCTCGTCCGTCGGCGCCGCCGCCGAGCCGTCGCGCGCCCGCACCGCGTCGAGGACCAGGGCGCCGTCGCCCGGGGCGCCGATCGCCAGCGAGTGGGCGGCGGTCTCCGGGCTCTGAGAGACGATCTCGCCGCCGTCGAGGATCGCGGTCGCGATCGGGTCGCAGCCGCCGGCCTGCGCGATGTTGATCTTGGTCGCGGCGGTCTCTGCCAGACCGACCTTCTCGAGCTCGTTCAGTCCCTTGTGAACGCGTGAGGAGAGGGTTCCGCCGGCGGCCGGGATCACGAAGTGGTCCGGCGCGGTCCAGCCGAGCTGCTCGACGACCTCGAAGGCCATCGTCTTCGCGCCCTCGGCGTAGAACGGCCGCAGGGTGATGTTGGCGAACTGGATGCCGCTGGCGAGCGAGAGCTCGCGGCAGGCCCGGTTGGCCTGGTCGTAGTTGCCGTCGAGCTGACAGACCTGGGCGCCCAGGGCCCGGCAGGCCTTCGCCTTGCCCTTCTCCATGTTGCCCGGATAGAAGATGTAGGCGGTCGCGCCGGCCTTGGCGGCGAGCGCCGCGACGGCGGTGCCGACGTTGCCGGTCGAGACGCATCCGACCTCGTCCTTGCCCAGCTCCAGCAGCCGGGCGATCGCCATCCCGACCACCCGGTCCTTGTAAGAGAGGGTGGGCCGGTTGGTCGAGTCGTCCTTCAGATAGAGGTTCTTGAGACCGAGCTCGGCGCCCAGCCGGTCGGCGCGGATCAGCGGCGTCTGCCCGGCGAACTGCCCGACCCGCTCGCGCGCGCCCAGCGAGACGATCGGCAGCAGCTCCTCGAAGCGCCAGATGTTCTGCGGGCGATCGGCGAGTCCGCGCTCGGAGATCAGGGACTTCGCCCGCTCGTAGTCGTAGTCGATGTCGAGCCCCTCGCCACAGGCCGGACACTTGAACGCCGTATCGAGCAGCGGCGTGCGGTAGCCGCAATCGCGGCAGACGAGCTCGGTGGCGCAGGAGTCGGTTCGGGGCCCCTCAAGCGCCCCAGGATGCGGATCTGCCGCCTCGCTCATGCCTCCTCCTTCACCGCCGTCAGGCAGGCCATCGATTCCCCGGCCCGCGTCGCCGCCCATCCGTTGGGTCGCACGGGTATAACACATGGGCCACTGCCGCTCAATAGCTTCTGCGTAAATATTTGCGGTCCAACGCGGAGGGACATCACTGCAAGGTAGCGAAATGAACAGCTCATGCTTGATAACGAACTGTCCTGTCTGTAATGTTCTTGTCTTCAGTAAGAATCTCTAGATGACCCCCCAAGAGCGATTCGCCGCCAATCTTCGCCAGGCCCGGCTCAAGGCCGGCATCTCCCAGGAAGTGCTGGGCGATCTCTGCGATCTGCATCGCACGGAGATATCGCTGCTCGAGCGGGCCGGCCGCGAGCCGCGCCTCTCGACGATCGTCAAGCTCGCCGGCGCCCTGGAGATCGAACCCGCAGCGCTCTGCGAAGGAATGGCCTGGCGACCCAAAAAACGACGCTTCGAGGTTCGGCCCGGCAATCGCGGCAAGTAGTTGTCAAGGGCACGATGAAGGGAGGCGGGGCGGCGTCGATGCGACACCCCCAGGGGCCGTCTGTAACGACTGGTCCTGGCTCACGAATAGGTCCTTCCTTTGCCACCCCAAGGCGGTTCCTTTTTCCTGAGGGCCCCGCCTCCTTCACCGGTGATCGCCCGGCAGGGCATTCATAACATACGCTCATGTAGCAATCAAGGGCCCTTGCCCATTCAGGCAGACTTTTATTCGAATGGGGCTAGGAGGCCGCGGCGGGACTGCCGGTAACGGGAATCGCGGCCGAGTCCGGCCAGGGCGCCGGCAGTTCGGCGCCGGTGAACCGGCCCGAGGCGAGCAGCAGCTCCTCGGCCGTGTGGGGCGCGAACGGCGTCAGGGCCTGGGCGAGCAGGACCAGGGCGGCGATCTGAGCCTCGGCGTCGGCGCGACCGAGCTGCCCGCGACGCTTGACCACGCGCTTCTCGAAGTCCTGGATTCGCTCGAGCAGGCGGGTGATGTTGCGGACCGCCTTGTGCATCTGCAGCTGGGCGAGGTCGTCGTCGATCCGCGTCAGGCCGTTCTCACACCATTTGCGCAGCCTGTCGCGCATGAACTCGGTGTCGGCGGCGGCCTCGGCGTCGTCGGTCGTCTCCTCCAGCGCCGCAAAGCGGTCGTGCGAGTAGGTCCAGAGATTGCGCAGGAAGCGGTTGGCGAAGCGCAGCGCTCCGTCGTTCCAGTTCAGCGTCTTGGCCGGACCCGCCGCGTAGAGGACAGCGAGGCGGACCGTGTCGGCGCCGTACTGCTCGACCAGCTCGTCCGGGTTGACCACGTTGCCGAGGTGCTTGCTCATCTTGCGGCCATCGGCGATCACCATCTCGTGAAAGAGGCAGCCGGCGAACGGCTCGCCATCCTCGAGGAAGGCGAAGGGACCGATGTCGCGCAGTGCCTTGGTGACGATGCGCTGGTCGAAGACGAAGCCGCCGCTGTCGCCGCCGGCGACCAGGCGCTCGGCCGGCAGCCACTCCCGCAGGTCCGGGTGGGTGAACATCTGCTCGGCGCGGTCCTGCGGCGGCACCGCCGCCGGGACCCAGAGCCAGAGCGCGTCGAAGTGACAGTCGAGGGTGTCGGTCTCCCGCTTAGCCGGCTCCCCGCACTTGGGGCAGGCGACGTCCACGAAGTCCGGGCGCTCGGCGAGCGGGTTGCCCTCCCCCGTCGGGGCGATGTCGCGCGGCAGCACCACCGGCAGGTCCTTCTCCGGCGCCGGAACCACGCCGCAGGCGCCGCAGTGGACGATCGGAATCGGCGTGCCCCAAGACCGCTGGCGCGAGATCGAGAAGTCGTTGGCGCGGTAGCGCTTCGCCTCGCCGACACCGGCGACGGGCGCGAGCTCCTCGTCCTCGCCGTCGGCATCGGCCTCCTCCGCCGCGGGCGCCCGCTCCATCCGCCGGCCCAGCTCCGCATCGGCATCGTCGACGGCGGGGATGCCAAGCGCCGCGGTCGGCCCGTAGCGAGCGTCGACGAGCGGCGTCACGAATACCGGCAGATCCTCCCCCGCCGGCCCCTGGATCGAGGCGCCGGTGTCGAGGATCGGCACCGAGCGGGCGTCGCGAGCGCTGCGCTCCCAGCCACCGGAACGCATCTGCTCCAGCTCCTCGCCGACGCCGGGGGCCGCGGCCCAGCTCTCGACCTCTGGATGGCGGGGAGACAGCAGAACGAAGCTGGCCCGCGCCAGCGCCTTTCGGTGGGGGCTGAAGACGGTCAGGGAGCGGCCGTCGGCCGACCGGAGGTCTACCTCCACCCCGTCGCTGCGGCCGAGGATGTAGCGCTGGGTCGCCAGCGAGAGCTCATCCCAGTTCTGCAGCCTCTCGGTGTTGCGGTCGTTCTCCTCGAGATAAGGCGTTATCCGCAGGAACCAGGTCGGCCGGCGAATCAGCCGCACCTCGTTGTGACAGCGCCAGCAGCGGCCATCCTCCACCTGGATCGAGGCGAGCGTGGTCTGGCAGGTGTCGCACCAGTCGACGGTGGCGTCCTCGCGGTAGATCAGACCGGCCTCGAGCAGGGTCAGGAACAGCCATTGCGACCAGCGGTACTGGCCCTCGTCGGAGCTGTAGAAGACGCGGTCGTAGTCGAAGGAAAAGCCGAGCCGCTTCATCTGGCCGAGCATGCGCTCGCCGCACTGCGCCACCCACTCCGCCGGGGGCTCCTGGCGCTCGATCGCGGCCAGCTCCGCCGGCAGGCCAAAGGCGTCGAAGCCGAAGCCGAGCAGCACCGCATCGCCGCGGGCGCGCCGGAAGCGGGCGTAGGCGTCGCCGATCGAGTAATCGCGAACGTGGCCCATGTGCAGGTTGCCGGAGGTGAACGGGCTCGACGGCTTGACGTAGGTGCGAGCCTGGCCCGCCTGCGGCCGCGGCGCCTGGTAGTCCCCGCGCTCCTCCCAGATCGCTTGTCTCGCCGCCTCGATCCGGGCCGCGTCGTAGCTCGGCTTCTGCCTATTCATCTCGCGTCAAGGCTAACTCAGCGATCTTGCTCGCCCCGCGAACTCCACGCGAGTTTGATTAAGTAACTTGCCGTACCGGGCGTCCGCAACCACGCTTGCGTTCGTTGGGTCCATACACGTAACGGCCCCGGCGGTGCTGGACACACCCCGAGGCCAGGCCGAGACCTTAAGAGGAGGTCCCAACTTGCCAGAGAGTAGAGAAACCCTGCTTTTCGTCCCCGACCCCTGTTACCCCGGGGCGGTGGCGCGGGCGCTGGAGGCGGCGGAACACTCGCCGGAACCGGTCAAGGCAGGGGTCGAAGCGGTGATCGCGATGGCCGAGCAGGATCCGGAGGGCGTGCGGGCGGCGCTATGGCGGTTGCAGGCTGACTGGCGCACACTGAAATGGATAGAGGAGCACCTCGGTGGCGAGCCGACCCAGGCGGCGTTCCGGATCGGCGCCGCGATCCACCTCGCCCGCGCCGAGCTGGCTTCCCCCGCGCCCCAGCCTGCGCCGGCGCCTCCCGGAGCTGATGGAGTGGCTCGGGGGGCACGAGGCCGGCCGGACCCCCTGAGCGCTTAGGCGAACGTCCAGAGCTTGTTGCCGAGGAAGTTGAAGGGCATCGCGACCGCCACAGCGATAGCCTGCGCCGGCAGCTCGCCGATGCCGCCGCCGGCCAGCAGAGCTTCCAGCACGATCAGGTTCAAGCCGAGGGCGCCGACGCTGACAGCAAAGAAGCGGGCTGCCTGGAAGCCGGCCGATCCGTCGCCGGGACCGAAGGTCCAGTGACGATTCCAGAGAAAGTTGTTGGTGACGGCAACACAGAAGGCGCCGACCGCGGCGGGGATGTGGTGCACGTCGAGGTTGCCGGCAAGCAGCGCGAAGACGGCAAGGTTGATCAGGTAGCCGGAACCGCCGACTATCCCGAACTTGAGCAGCTGCCACCAGCTCGCCGGGCGGCGGGCGGCGGCCCCGAGCCTGTCGGCGAATTCCGAGGGGCTCATGACTCGGGGCCGTCGATCAGCACGCCGTCTTCGCCAAAGCCGGTTGGCAGGTCCTGCAGGGTTTGGAATCGGATCTTCACGGGGCGCTTGGAAACGTAGGTGTTGAGGGTGAGGCGGTCGACTCGCACCCGCTCCACCTGGTGGAAGGAGCTCGGCAGGTTAATCGGCTTCCCGGTTGCCAGCGGCTTGCGCAGCACGGAAATCTCGCGGATCCGTACCGACCCACCGTATATGCGGACCGCCCCTGCGGACAGGTAGTAACGGACCGGGTCGGCGGCGAGCTTCCAGGTGACGATCGCCCGGCGCCCGTTGTGGGGTGGGCCGAGCTCCTCGGTGATGGTGCGGAAGTCGGGGCGGTGCAGGTTCGGCGTCCGCATGACGTGAAGGTCGAAGGCCAGCCAGTAGGCGCAGAGGACGACAGCGAGCGCCAGCCCGAGCCGGCGCAGGCCGGCGATCGAGAAGCCGACCGCCGCGGCGGCCAGAAGCGGGACCAGCGCCGGCAACAGATTGCGCTCGACGACGTAGTCCTCGCCGATGAGGGCGGCAAGGGAGGCCAGAGCCACCACGCCCAGCCCCAGCCCTGCTCCCACCGCCGCCCCCTGCCGCTCGCGCCTGGCGCCGAGCACGGCGACGAACAGCAGCGCCGCGCCGAGGAGAACGAGCGGGAACAGGGCGTAGTGCTGCCGCGGTGGCTGCGCGATCACGTGTCCGGTTTCCCCGATCGTGAAGCTGACCGCCGTCTCCCAGACCCGGATCGAGAGCGGGCTGTTTTCGATCCAGCCGATGTGAGTGGGGTTGACCTGAGCGCCGATCAACGGCAGCAGGGCGAGGCCGACCGCGGCGACCGCGGCGAGCGCCGGGAGGACGAGGCGCCAGCGAGCGCGCAGGGCCGCCAGCAGCCAGACCGCCTCGATCCCGACCGCGAACACCGCGAAGTAGTGGCTGCAGAGCGCCAGCGCCGAGGCGAGGGCCCAGAACGCAAGGTCTCGCCCGCGGCGGGTGTCCAGCGCCCGCACGAAGAAGAACAGCGAGACGGCGCCGAAGAAGACGAGCAGCGCGTAGGAGCGGGCCTCCTGGGAGTACCAGATCAGCATCGGGTTGAGGGCGATCAGCGCCGCCAGGATGAGGCCCGCACGGCGGTCTGCCAGCTGGCGGCCGATCAGGTAGCCGACCGGCGCCGTCGCCGCGCCAAACAGGGCGCCGAGCGAGCGCAGGCCGACCTCGCCGGTCCCGAAGACCTTCGCCCAGGCCCAGGCGAGGACGTAGTAGAGGGGCGGGTTCGACTCGCTCACCCGTACCGAGTGCAGCATGTCTCCGAAGCTGCCGGGAAGGACCCGCAGCGCGGTGATCGCCTCGTCATGGTGGTAGCTCTGCACTCCGAGGCTGCCGATGCGCACAGCGATGCCGAGGGCGGTCAGGGCGGCGAGCGCCCAGAGGACGGCCGAACGATGGCTCATGGAACGCAGTCTCCCTTCGGCATCGGCCGCCCGGGGTCGAACGACGGAGGCGCAGCCGCGGCCGAGGCGCCCCAGCGGCGGTTCGGCCGCGGGCCGAGCCGGAAGGAGAGTCTGGCGCCGCGGGCCAGGGCGCAGTAGGTCGTCCACGGCTTCGCGTAGGCGCGGCCGTCGAAGCGCAGGGACTGCACGTAGGGACCGTGGCCACGGCCGACGATCAGCGCCCGCCGGCGATGCGGGAGGCGGATTGCGGTCCGCTCGAAGAGCGGGCTGCCGATCGCCAGCAGGCCCACCCCGGGCACCTCCGGGTAGAGGCCGAGGGCGCCGAACACATACCAAGACGAGAGAGTGCCGAGGTCGTCGTTGCCGGGGTACCCGTCGGGCGAAGTGTCGTAAAGGCCGAGCAGAGCGCGCCGGACCGTCGCCTGGGTGCGGTAGGGCCGCCGCATCCAGTTGTAGAGCCAGGGCGTGTGCAGCGTCGGCTCGTTGCCGAGCAGGGCGTGGTCGGTATGCGTCCCCCCCACGCCGCCGTTGAGCCGGCGCAGGAAGCGGTCGAGCCGGGCGGCCGCCCTGGCCGCTCCGCCCATCCGCCGGATCGGGCCGCTGGGGTCATGCGGGACCATCCAGGTGTATTGGGCCGAGTTGCCCTCGACGAAGCCGCCTCCTCGGAGGTTGTCGTAATGCGGCGGGAAGCGGCCGTCGGCGAACCGTGGCTCGACCATGCCGCTGGCGGGATTGAAGAGGCGGCGCCAGTTGGCGGAGCGGCGCATGAAGGCGCGGTAGGTGGCGCGGTCGCGCAGCGAGCGGGCGGCGAGCTGGGCGATCGCGAAATCGTCGACGGCGTACTCGAGGCTCGTCGCCGCCGAGCCCCACACCGCCTCGGGATCGCCGTAGAGCGAGTTCGCGTTGCGGGTATTGGTATCGAGGTCGAAGGGCACGTAGCCGAGCGCCAGGTACTCGGCGAGACCCTGGCGCTGCAGGTATTCGCCGTTGGCGCTGCGGCACGGCGCCAACGCTCCCTCGAGCATCGCGTCCAGCGCCGCCTGCCGGTCGAAGTCGCCTGCGCCGAAGGCCGCCGCGGAGGCGAGGATCGGATCGGCGGAGTCGCCGACCATCGTCATGCTCTGGCCGTTGGCGTAGGACCAGCGGGGCAGGCAACCGCTCTGCTCGGCGTCGGCGAGGAGCGAGCGCATCATCTCGCTCGCCCGCTCCGGTACGAGCAGGGCAAGCAGCTGGACCTGGCTGCGGTAGATATCCCAGCCGGAGAAGTCCGCGTACTGGGTGCGACCGCGGACGCGGTGGACTTGCCCGTCCATCCCCAGGTACCTGCCATCGACGTCGTTGAACGTTCGCGGCGCCAGGAAAGCGTGGTAGAGCGCCGTGTAGAACATGTCGACCAGCGGCTCGGGACCGCCGCTGACGCGGACCCGGCCCAGCGCCTGGTTCCAGCGCTTGCGGGCACGCGAGGCGAGCGCATCGAAGCCGGCGCCCCGGCTTTCCGCCGCGAGGTTGGCGCGGGCGCCCTCGACGCTGACGAAGGAGATGCCCACGCGCGCCGTGACCAGGCGGCGGCGGCGGGTGTCGAAGGAGGCGTAGGCGCCCGCCTGGGCGGTGGAACTCGGGTTGGTCACTGGCGTCTTGGTGTCTGCCGCCGCGCTGCCGTCGTTGGCGAGCACGTCGCCCTCCCAGGTCCCAGAGGCGTCGAAACGGCGGTCGAAGACGGCCGCGAAGTAGACCCTGTAGCGCGGCCGCTGGCCGCAGAAGTGGCCGCTGGAGGCGGCGCCGGAGATTTCGCGGCGGCCCGGGTCGACCTCGACGGCGGCGAAGTCGTTGGGCTGGGCGCTGCCGCCGGCGTCGATGAGGATGCTGGCGTGGGGGCTCGGGGGAAACTCGATGCGGGCCATGCCGGTGCGCACGGTCGCGGTCAGGGCGACGTCGATGGCGGCGCCGCGGACGGGGTTGAGCCGGATCGCGTAGTAGCCGGGGTGGGCCCGCTCGCCCTCGTGGGAGAAGCCGGGCTGGAACCTGCCGTCGAGCCCGCCGCCCGGCGCGGCCGGCGAGGAGGTCAGCGGCTCGGTCGTCGGCAGGAACGGGAAGTCGCCGTAGAGAGCGCAGCCGGCGCCGCTGAGGTGGGTGAGGCCGAAGCCCCTGACGTGGTTGTCGCGGTGGTCGTAGCCGCCCGAGTGCGGCGCCGCGGGAGTGGTGTCGGGGCTCCACTGGACCATCCCGAAAGGCAGAGCGGCGCCAGGGAAGTTGTGGCCGCCGCCGAACGTCCCCGGGCCGGGCCGCGTGCCGGCGAAGGGGTGGACGTGGCTGGCGAAGCCGGCCGCCGAGGCCGTCGCCGCCGCAGCGGCGAGCGCCAGCGCCAGCGGCAGGATCGCCGCGCCGGCCCGTCGCATGAGGATCTGTGAGTTGCGCGTAATGTTCCCGCTCCGATGCGTAGAGGTACTGCAACCTTGGCGGCGCTGGCGGCGACCGCGGTCGGCCTCGCCCTGGCGCTGCTGTTCGGCGGCAGCCCCGACTCCAAACCCGCGCAAGCGAGCGCGGAGGCGGCGCCGGGCCAGCCCAGCGTAGACATCGTCTCCCCCCGCAACGGCGCCCGCCAAACCAGTCACGCCGTCGTCGTCAAGGCCGTCGTCCACAACTTCCGCTTGGCGCCGCGCCAATTCGGCCGCGATCCTCAGCTCGGCGAGGGCCACATCCGCTTCAGCCTCAAGCGCGTGCCGGACTGCGTCGACCCGGTCAAACTCCAGAACGCGATCGACAGTCCGATCGGCAACGGGCGCTTGGTCGGCGCCTCCTTCGACTATCCGCGCTACTCGGGACCCAACGGCGTCCTCGCCGAGCGGGTCGGCACGGTGGGCAGCTACTCCCCCGCCACGCGGCCGGAGATCTTCTACCGCGGCCTCCCCCCCGGCTTCTACCGCCTGATCCTCAATCTGGCCCAGAACAGCGGCGCCCCCACGCCGGTTCACGCCGTCACCAACTTCCAGATCCTTCCCCGCCCCGGCCACGGTCCGAAGCCGTGCACTCAGGGCAAAGTGCCCAGCGCCAAGGCCGCCGCCAGGCTCAGCGGCTAACGCCGCGGGCGCACGAACCCGCCGTAAGGCCAATACTTCACTTTGTATAGTGCCTGGGGTGCAGACGTACCGCCGTCTGATGGGCTTTTTGCGCCCTTACCGGCCTCAGCTCTGGGGTTCGCTGGTGTTCGCCTGGGCGGCAATGGGGATGACGGTGCTGATTCCGTGGCTGGTCGGCCGCGCCGTCAACGCGATCGAGAGCGGCGCCAAGCCGGACCTGCTGCCGCTGGCGCTGGCGATCCTCGGGGCGGCGATCCTGCGCCTGGGGTTGACCGTGGTTCGCAGGCTCGTCGCCGGCAAGGTCTCGCTGGCGGTCGAATTCGACCTGCGGCAGACGTTCTACGCGCACCTGCAGCGCCTCGAGCTGGGCTTCTTCGACTCGCAGCAGACGGGCCAGCTGATGTCGCGGGCCACCGTCGACCTGGGGGCGATCCGCTTCTTTCTCGGCTACGGGCTGATCTTCATCACCCAGAACCTGCTGACGATCGTCCTCGCCAGCGCCGTGATGATCGCGATCGACCCCCTGCTGGCGCTGATCGCGCTGGCGCCGGCGCCGTTGATCGTCTACACCGCCTCCCGCTACAACCGCGTCTCCCGCCCCGCCCAGCAGGAGGTGCAGCAGCGGCTTGCCGAGCTGACCGCGGAGGCCGAGGAGAACGTCTCCGGGGTCCGCATCGTCAAGGCGTTCGCCCGTGAGGAGTACCAGCTGCGCCGCTTCTCCCGCGCCGTCTCCCGCGTCTTCGACCAGAGCATCTACTCGACCAAGCTGCAGGCGTTCTTCTCGCCGCTGATCGGCCTGCTGCCGCAGATCGGGATCGCCCTGGTGCTGCTGATCGGCGGCCGCCAGGTGATCGACGGCAACCTCAGCCTCGGCGACTTCACCGCCTTCTACACCTACCTGGTGATGCTGGCCGGGCCGATGCGGATGCTCGGCGTGACGATGGGGATGGCGCAGCGAGCGATCGCCTCCGGCAACCGGCTGTTCGAAATCCTCGACCGCGAGCCGCGGATCGAAAGCGCGCCCGGGGCGCCGCCGCTGCCGGCCGGCCGCGGCGAGGTCGAGCTGCGCGGGGTGACGTTGCAGTACGAGCCCGCAGGCGCCGGTCCTTCCGGCCTCGACCACAGCCCGGATGGATCGAAGCCGGAAGCGGCGCTGGAGGGGATCGACCTCCGCGTCGAGGGCGGGCGCACCGTCGCTCTGGTCGGGCCGTCGGGTTCGGGCAAGACCAGCCTGGTGGCGCTGATCGCCCGCCTCTACGATCCCAGCTCGGGCTCGGTCCTGGTCGACGGGGTCGACGTGCGCGAGGTCGACGTCGCCTCGCTGCGCTCGGAGGTCGCCTTCGTCGCCGACGACAGCTTCCTCTTCACGGCGACCGTCGCCGAGAACATCGCCTACGCCAGCCCGGAGTCGACCCTGGAGGAGGTCGAAGCCGCCGCCCGCCGCGCCCAGGCCGACGACTTCATCCGCGATCTTCCCGAGAGCTACGAGACCCGCGTCGGCGAGCGTGGGCTCACCCTCTCCGGCGGCCAGCGCCAGCGGGTGGCGATCGCCCGCGCCCTGCTGGCCGACCCGAGGATCCTGATCCTCGACGACGCCACCTCCTCGGTCGACGCGACCACCGAGGCGGCGATCAAATCGGGCCTGCGCGAGGCGATGGCGGGCCGCACCACCTTCATCATCGCCCACCGCCTCTCGACCGTCTCCCTGGCCGACGAGATCGTCGTCATCGACGGCGGCCGCATCGTCGACCGCGGCCCCCACGAGGAGCTGATGGAGGGCTGCGGCTTCTACCGCGAGATCGCCGAGCACGGCCTTGCCGACTCCGTCTTCCTCCAGCGCGACCTCGAGCAGCGCGAGGAGATGGCGCGGCTGTGAGGGACCTGGGCAACATCGGCCGCCTCTTCGCGGCGCTCTGGCGGCTGATCCGCGGCGAGGATCAGCGCGGCCGCAAGGTGCGCTGGCTGGTCACGCAGCTGCGGCCCTACCGCGGCCGGGTCGCGCTGATGTTCCTCGGCCTGGCGCTGGCGACCGCGGCCGGGCTCGCCCCGCCCTACCTGGCCGGCCGCGCGATCGACTCCGGCATCCTCGCCGGCGACACCGCCGCGCTCGACCTGATCGTCGCCGCCTTCGTCGTCGTCGCCGTCCTCTACGCCGCCGCCACCTACTTGCAGACGTACATGGTCGGCTGGGTCGGGACGCGGGTGCTGCAGGACCTGCGCCAGCGCGTCTTCTCCCACCTGCAGTCGATGTCGATCGGGTTCTTCACCCGGCGCAGCCCCGGCGTGCTGATCTCGCGCATGACCAACGACATCGAGGCGCTCAACCAGCTCGTCACCAGCGGCGTCGTGACGATGTTCTCCAGCACCCTGACCCTGCTCGGCGTGATCGTGATCATGCTCGTCCTCGACGTCCAGCTGGCGCTGGTCACCTTCCTCACCTTCCCGCTGCTGCTGATCGCCAGCGTCGTCTTCCGGATCGCCTCCCAGGGCGCTTACCGCGCCACCCGCGAGCGGATCGCCGCGATCACCGCCTACCTGCAGGAGTCGCTGAGCGGCGTCCGGGTCGTGCGCAGCTTCGGCCAGGAGCCGCGCCACGTCGACGCGATGACCGCGCTCAACGAGGAAAACCGGGCGGTCAACATGAAGACCGTCTACCTCAACGCCTCCTACTTCCCGGCGGTCGAACTGCTAGCCGCGGTGGCGACGGCGACGATCCTCGTCTACGGCGGCTCGCAGGCGATCGACAACGAGATCCAGATCGGCGTCATCGTCGCCTTCGTCGGCTACCTGACCACCTTCTTCGAACCGATTCAGCAGCTCTCCCAGCTCTACACGACCTACCAGCAGGGAATGGCGGCGCTGGACAAGATCTTCGACCTGCTCGACACCGAGCCCGACATGGTCGACGCCGCCGGCGCGATCGACCCCGGCGCGCTGCGCGGCGAGATCGAGCTGGACGGCGTCTGGTTCTCCTACGGCGAAAAGGACGAGCCCGGCGCCGACGCCTGGGCGCTGCAGGGCGTCGACCTGCACGTGCCGCCGGGGCAGACGCTGGCGCTGGTCGGCGCCACCGGGGCCGGCAAGTCGACCTTCGCCAAGCTCGTCGCCCGCTTCTACGATCCGCAGAAAGGGCGAGTGCTGGTCGACGGACATGACCTCCGCGGCGTCCAGCAGCGGGCGCTGCGGCGGCAGCTCGGCATCGTCCCCCAGGAGGGCTTCCTCTTCTCCGGCAGCATCCGCGAAAACATCGCCTTCGGCCGCCCCGAGGCGAACGAAGACGAGATCGAGGCGGCGATCGCCGCCGTCGGCGCGACCGAGTTCGTCGCCGCCCTGCCGGAAGGGATCGAGACCCAGGTCGGCGAGCGCGGCGTCCAGCTCTCGGCCGGCCAGCGCCAGCTCGTCGCCTTCGCCCGTGCCCTGCTCGCCGAGCCCCGCATCCTCATCCTCGACGAGGCCACCTCCAACGTCGACGTCCGCACCGAGAAGACGATCGAGAAAGGCCTCGAGCGCCTCCTCCAGGGCCGCACCGCGATCGTCATCGCCCACCGCCTCTCCACCATCCGCCGCGCCGGCAAGATCGTCGTCCTCGAAGGCGGCAAAATCGCCGAGCAGGGGACGCACGACGACCTGATCGCCTCCGGCGGCCCCTACTCCCTGCTCTACGGCGCGTGGGCTGAATCCGCCGCCTGAGAACGCTGCTCTTGGGGAGTAGCCGGGCGCCCTCCCCATGAGGCCGTCGCGCAGCTGGATCGTCTCCATACTTCGGATCGTTGGCACCTGAGCCTCATGGGGAGGGCGCCCGGCTACTCCTCGACAGGCAGCGGCAGGACGGCCCAGCTGACAGCAGCTGGGAGGCAGATCGGCTGCGCTGAGGGGACGGGTCCCCCTCTCCCGGAGGCTCCCGGACCACGAAACCGAACCCTGGCAGCCAACCCAGCTGCGCGACGGCCTCCGGGAGAGGGGGACCCGTCCCCTCCCCGTCACGCTCAGCCAGGCCCGACCCCGCCGGAGCTGCCGCCCGATTCGCCGCCGCCGGATTCGGGGGCCGCTTCTTCGATGCCGCCACCGGCGCCGCCGGTTTCGGGCGCGACTTCTTCGGGGGCCGCTTCTTCTTCCAGCGGCGCTTCTTCTTCGAGTTCTTCGGGCGCGACTTCGACGCCGCCTTCTTCGGCTTCTCCTTCGACCGCCGCTCCCGTGCCGGAAGCCGTCGGCGCGGTGGGTTCGGCGCTGCACTCCTCGAAGCCGTATTCCCCCGCCGCCTCCTCGAATTCTTCGAGCACCGGTGCGGCTTCGCTCGCCGCTGCGCCGATCGCCGCGGTGTCTTCGCGTTCGGTCGCGAGTTTGACTTCGCTCTCGACTTTCGAGAGGTCTTCAGCCGCAGCGATGAATTCGGGGTAGCCGGTGGCGTCCTCGGGCGTCCCGAGGTCCTTGAGGCTGTCGACCATGCCGATGTAGAGATCGGAGACCTGGACGATCTGGTCCGGGACGTCGGCCCCGGAGCCGGCGACCGAGCCGACGGCGGCGTTGACCTCGGCGCAGATCGCATCGCCCTGGGAGATCAGCTCCGCTTTGCTCAGCGCCGCCGCTTCCGTGGTCGCGGCCGTCGAGTCGGTCGAGTCGTCGTCGCCCCCACCGCAGCCGGCAATGGCCAACGCGGTCAGCGGCACAGCGAAGATCCAGGTCTTGGAGAGTCTCATCAAGTAGCTGCGGCCCAGGGACTCGAACCCCGACTACCTCGTCCAGAGCGAGGCGTGCTGCCATTACACCAGGCCGCAAAGACGAACTCCGGGAGGATACCGCGCGCTTCCGGCCAGAAGTGCTTTCTAGGCGATCTCGGCGAGGTCGCTGCTGGCATCGGCGATGCGGTCGCGGGCGGTGGAGACGTCGACCCGCTCGGCCAGCATGCGCCGGGCCTCGGCGAGGTCTTCGGAGCGCCCGACGCTGAGGGCGCCGGCGACGCGGCCGTCCTTCAGGTACCAGACCGAGAACTCGCCGGCGTCGCGATCGCCGCGCCAGATCTCCTCGTCCCAGTCCTGCGCTGGCCCGACGTACTCGAGGCTGGCCCAGTCCGCGAGGTCGCTGAAGAAATAGGGGACGACCTCGTAGTCGCGATCGTCGCCGAGCATGTTGGTCGCGGCGTGGATGCCCTGCTGCATCGCCACGTCCCAGTGCTCGACGTGGATGCGGCGGCCGTGGACGACGCTCTCATATGAGCAGCAGTCTCCGGCCGCGTAGATGCCCTCGACCGAGGTCTGCAGCTTCGAGTCGCAGACGATCGCGCCGTCGACCTCGATCCCGGCTCGCTGGGCCAGCACCGCGTCGGGGCGGACGCCGGCGCCGACTACGACCGTGTCGCACTCGATGCTGAGCCCGCTCTTGGTCACGACTGCTCGCACCCGGCCGTCGCCCTCGAAGGCCTCGAGCTCCTCGCCGCCGTGGAACTCGACGCCCTTGGACTCGATCGTCTGCTGGAACCAGCGGCCGGCATCCTCGCCGAAGCTGCGCGACAGCGCCACGTCCTCCATCGCCACGATCGAGCACTTCGCCCCCTTGGCGGTCAGCGAGGCGGCGACCTCGGCGCCGATGTAGCTGCCGCCGATCAGCACCACGCGCTCGGCCGTTTCGGCGTCGGCGCGAATGGCATCTGAGTTGCCGAAGGCGCGCAGGTAGTGGATGCCCTCGTTCTCGGCGCCCTCGACGCGGAGGATGTTGACCACCGCCCCGGTGGCGATCAGCGCCTTGCCGAAGGCCACCTCTTCCCCGCCCTGGATCTTTGCGGTGCGGCTCTCGGCGTCGAGCGACATCACGTTGCGCGCGGTCAGCAGCTCGACCCCGTTCTCCTCGTACCAGGAGGGCGGGTTGACGTGGGCATCGGCCCGGTCCGCCTCGCCGCGCAGGTACTCCTTGGAGAGTGGCGGTCGTTCGTAGGGCGGCTCCGGCTCGCGCCCGACCAGCAGCACCGTTCCCTCGGCGCCGCGCTTGCGCAGCTCCGCCGCGCAGTGGGCGGAGGCCATGCCACCGCCTATGAGCAGGAAATCGACCTCGCGGTCAGCCACCGTTGCTGCCGTTGCTTTCGGGCCCGAAGAGCGCCTTCAGGTCGTCCTCCTTGCCCGGGTCCAGCACCGCCAGGATCTCGTCGCCTTCCTCCAGCACGGTGTCGGCGGTGGGGACGAAGCCCTTGCCGGAGCGCAGGACCGAGATCAGCAGGCTGCCGTCGGGCATCTGCAGGTCGCCGACGCGGCGACCGGTGACGCTCGAGTCCTTGCCGAGCAGCATCTCGATGATCTCCAGCTGCTCCTCCTGCAGATCGAGCAGGTGGACCAGGCCGTACTCGGGGACCTCGTGCTCGAGCAGGCGCAGGATCAGGTCGGTGGCGGAGACCGAGGGTTTGATGTCGAGCAACTCGAAGTGCTGGCGGTTGCGCGGGTTGTTGACCCTGGCGATGATCTGTTTGACCAGGTACTTCTCCTTGGCGACCTGGCAGATCAGCATGTTGTCCTCGTCGTCGCCCGTCAGGGCGATCACCATGTCGGCGCGCTGGACCCCGGCGCGCTCGAGGACCCAGAGCTCGGAGGCGTCGCCGTAGGAGACGTTGTGCTCGAGCTCCTGCTCGACCGTGAGATAGCGGCGCCGGTTGTTCTCGATCAGCGTCACCTCGTGGTCTTTCTCCAGCAGCTCGCGCGCCAGGTTCCAGCCGACCTTGCCCGCCCCGATGACGATGATGTACACGCCTCAGCCCCCTATGCGGCTTCCGCCGCCCCGTCCGTCGGGTTGCCGCCCTCAGCGCCCTCGCGGACCGCGTTCTCGAGCATGTCGATCGCGACGCTGGTCGGGCAGACGGTGTGCAGGCCCTGTCGCGAGTACCACTCGGCCCGCAGCGGGTCGAGCACGCGCGCGATCACCGTCGGCACCTCGTAGCGTTTCTGGGCGATCTGGGCGATCACGATGTTGGTGTTGTCGCCGTCGGTGGAGGCGATGAAGGCATCGGCTTTCTCGATGCCGGCGGCGAGCAGCGCCTCCGTCTCCAGACCGGCCCCGACCGTGAACTGGCCGCCCAGATCCTCCCAGCTCCTCTCCAGGCCCACCTCGAGCCGGGCGTGGGACTCCGGATCCTCGTCGAGGCAGGAGACTTCGTGGCCCTCCTGAAGCATCGCCCGCGCCACCGAGGAGCCGACGCGGCCGCAGCCGACGATCAAAATGAACATGGGCCGGATACTAGTCCGCGGGCACTCAGTGAGGTGGGTCTCCGGGGTGGGCCCGCTTGCGCCTAGCACCTCCGCTTCGCTCCGGTGCAACCTCGATGCCGCCTGGCGGCGGCAGGAACACGCGACGAGTCGTGGAGGCTTAGCGGACCCACCCCGGAGACCCACCTACGCTCCGCAGCCCAGGGACGGCATCACGCATCTCCAGCTCGAGCAAACCGGGTGCTTGAAGCATCACGACTCCCCGGTCCCTTGTCTCCTCAGCTGGATTCAGCCCGAGGCGAGCTGCCGAGACGGTCGAGATTGGGCGGGGCAGGTGGGCGTCCGCTAAGCCTCCACGACTCGTCGCGTATGTCCGGCGCCGCCAGGCGCCGTCCTCATTGCACCGGCCGTCAGGCCGGTGCTAGGCGCAAGCGGATGCCCACCTGCCCCGCCCGCGCTCAACCCTTCGAGTCAGGTGGAACAGCTTCGGGCTCTGGCGCAGTTTCCGGCGGCGCGGTGAGCAGGACCCGGCACGGGGCTTTCTTCAGGACGTACTCGGTGGCGGCGCCTATCTCGGCCGGCTTGGCGGCGCCGATCCCGCCGATCGTCGCCCCGCCGCGGATCTTGGTTGGCGGCTCGCCGCCGAT
Source organism: uncultured Actinomycetes bacterium (assembly GCA_963832065.1). GTDB lineage: Bacteria > Actinomycetota > Thermoleophilia > Solirubrobacterales > 70-9 > VAYN01. The sequence continues at coordinate 102,979 of CAWHSV010000006.1, read as the reverse complement.
CACGATCGCCTCGGCGCCGCCGCGGCGCGCCGCCTCGACGATGCCGGCGCCGACCTTGCGGGCACGGATCGTCTCGGTGGTGACGTCGACGTACTCGTACTCCTCGCCGACCTCGCGGGCGCGCTCCAGGGCCCGCTGCGCCTCGGCCTCGCGCTCCGGCGGCAGCGGCGCGTCCAGCGGCAGCGTCAGCGGCACTTCGATCACGTAGACCACGTCAAGCCGGGCATCGTCCTCGCGCCCGCCGGACACCTCCTGCTCGGCGGCCGCCAGACGGCCGGCCGTGGCGACGATGTCGTCGTCGAGCTTGGTGCCGAACACGGGCACGAGGATGTTGCGGAACTCGACCTCCGGCACCTGCTTGGTCAGGGCATGCTCGGGCACCGAGACCCGCCGGGTCAGCGTCGTGCCCTCGAAGACCTTGCGGTAGACGACGTAGAAGCTGAGGCCGAAGACCATCCAGCCGAGGCCGACCCAGCGCGCGGTCGAGTGGTACGCGAGGACGCTGATGAAGGCGAGTCCGCTGAGGAACGCGGCGACGATCGCCGGCAGCGGCAGCTCGGCGCCGCGCCAGGGGACCCCGAAGGGGATCCGGAAGGGTCGGCCCCGGTCCGGGTCGCGGACTCGCAGGCGGATGATCGAGAGGTGGGCGATCGTGATCGCCAGGGTGGCGCCGAAGGCGTAGATCCCCGCCAGCAGCTTGACGTTGGTCGGGATCACCAGGCCGATGGCGATGACGCCGCAGATCGTGATCGCCACGTAGGGCGTCGCCCGCCGCTTCTCGAGCTTGCCCAGCCAGCTGGGGATCTGGCGATTGATCGCCAGGGTGTAGATGTGGCGGGAGACCCCGAGCATCGAGGTGCTGGCGGCCCAGAAGAGGACCGGAGCGGCAACCAGCGCCACCATCCAGCGCATCGTGTCGGCGACCCAGCCGGGGCTGAAAGACGAGACGACCCCGAGCACCGGCTCCTCGACGAACTGGTTGCCGAGCGCGGTCTCGGGACCGTTCGGCCCGGCGACCACCGGCACCGCCATCAGGGCGATCGCCGCCATGCCAGCGTAGACGAGCGGCACCGCGATCGCCCCGAGCGAAGCGATCCGGCTGAGGTCGCGGCGACTGACGTCGATGTCGGGGGCCAGGTCGGAGGCGGCCTCGATCCCGGCGTAGGCCAGCATCGCCACCACCGCCGCGTAGACGATGTCGCGGAAGCTGGGATCGGAGAAGAGCTGCAGCTCCTCCGTCAGCCGGTCGGGGTGCATGACGACGAGGGCGCCGACGACGATCACCGCCAGCTGCAGGCCGAGGTCGGCGAGGGCCAGGACCGCCAACGAGCGCTGTCGCTCGCGGCCGGTGACGTTGAGGATGTTGAGCACGCAGACCGCGGCGATCACCGCGGCGGCGATGCCGATCTCCCAACCCGGCCTCGCGAACCCGCTCCAGATCGGCGAGAGGTAGTGCGGGACCGAGATCGCCGCCAGGGCGATCACGATCAGGTAGTCGATCAGGATCGCCCAGCCGGCGATGAAGGCGATCAGCTCGTTGAAGGCGTGGCGGGCGAAGGTCGAGGAGCCGCCGCGCTCGCGGAACATCGCCCCGCCCTCGACGTAGCTGAGCGTGGTCAGCCCGAAGAGCAGCCCGGCCGCGAGGAAGATCAGCGGCGTCAGCCCGAGGCCGCGATCGGCGACGACGCCGAGCGCGAAGTAGATCGAGAAGCCGACCGCCGAGTAGGCGGCGGCGAACAGCCAGGGCACGCCGAGGCCCCGTTTGAGGAACCGGTCCGACTGTCCCTCGCGCGGGCGAGCTGGCCGCGGCGGCTGCGGCTCGCTCATCGCTCCATCCGGGTGGCGATCCACAGCCGCCCCGCCCCCACCGCGACGAAGGCGATTCCCATCAGCACGCCGACCGAGGCCGGGCCGCCGCCGTTGGCCAGGGTCACCGCCAGCACGACCAGGCCGATCAGGACGAAGCCCAGCGAGAAGCCCCGCACTGCCCGCTGGTAGATCACCTGTGCGCCTCGGCCAGGGCCGGCGTCGGCACGGCCACCGGGTTTTCGGTCGGGTCGGAGACGACGATGATGCGGCAGGGACGCTCGCCGAGCACCGTCTGCAACGTCTTGTCGTAGAGCGGCGCCCCGGCGCGGTAGCGCAGGCCGACGACCATCGCCGCCGCCTTGATCAGCTTCGCCTCCTCCGACAGCGAGTAGCCGGCCTGGCCCGGTCTCACCCGGGCCACATGGCCGGTAACCCGCTGGCCGCCGATCAGCTTCGCCTCCTCGATCTTGCGCTGCGCCTCCGCTTCCTGCTCGCGCATCTCGGCCTTCAGCGGCAGATGGGTGGGGACGGTCAGCATCGAGTGGACGTGGATGCCGCGCCGGCGCTTGGAGGCGAGTTTGACCGCCGTCGCGACCATCTCCGGCGAGAACGGCCCGTCGTCCTCGAAGCCAACCAGGACGCTGCGGTACTCGACCTCCTCCACCCCGAGCGGCTCCGGCAGCACGACCTTGACCGTTTCGGTCAAGGGCAGCTTCTGGCTGCGGCGATAGAGGACGTAGACGGCGATCCCGAAGGCCATCCAGCCGAGGCCGACGAAGAGCGTGCGCGGGTTCAGCGCCATCACCACGATCCAGGCGGAGAAGGTGCCGAGACCGCCGAACACCGCGCTCAGCGGCAGCTCGAAGCCGAAGGCGCGGAAGTTGAACGGCGGCTTCCAGGGGCGTTCGCGGTCGGTTTGCACCCGTCGCAGCTGGATCACCGCGACATGGGCGATCGTAAACGACAGCATCGCGCCGAAGGAGTACATCGTCGCCAGGAACTCGGTCTGACCCGGCAGCAGGGTGACGATCGCGATCACCGCGAAGATCAGGATCGCGATGTAGGGGGTGCGGTAGCGCGGATGGACCTGGCGCAGGGCCTCCGGCAGCTGGCGGTGCTGGCCCATCGAGTAGGTGAGGCGGGAGACCCCGATCAGGCCGGCGTTGGTCGCGATCAGCAGGATCACGGCGGCGAGGACGCCGACGTAGTAGCGCATGATCTCGGTCGGGACCTGGGAGAGCCCGAGGTTCTCGACGATGCCGAGGATCGGATCGTCGGCGAAGGTGCTGCCGAGCTCGGTGGCGAAGTTGCCGGCGGCGTCCTGGGTGACGGGCATCGCCGAGAGGGCGACGATCGGGATCAGCAGGTAGAGGCCGAGCACGGCGGCGACCGTGAGGCCGACGCTGCGGGGGATCGTCCGGGCCGCGTTCTTGGCCTCCTCGGCCATGTTGGAGATCGTCTCGATCCCGGTGTAGGCGATCATCCCGACCGCGACTCCGAGCGCGAAATCGCTCCAGCTCGGCGCCACGCCGAGCTCGACGTTGCCGACGAGGACGTCGGGACTGAAGACCAGCACCAGCCCGATCCCGACCAGGACGACCTGCGTGGCGAGGTCGGCGATGGCGAGAATCAGGTTGAGCTTCGAGGACTCTTCGGTGCCGCGGATGTTGAGCAGGGCGAGGGCGACGATCAGCACGGCGCCGCCGACGATGTCTCCCGGGCTGTCCCCCAGCCAGGGCCAGAAGACGGCCAGGTAGTGGGGCACGAAGAAGGCCGAGATCGCGACCGTGATCGTGTAGTTGAGCATCTGCCCCCAGGCGGCGACGAAGCTGACCAGCTCGTTGAAGGCGTGGCGGGCGAAGCTGGAGGAGCCGCCCGCCTCGGGATACATCACCGTCGCCTCCGCGTAGGTGGCGGCGGTGGCGGCGAAGATCAGGCCGGAGATGACGAAGGCGACCGGCGTCAGCCCGAGGGCGAAAGCCGCGGTGACGCCGAGGGCGTAATAGATCGAGGAGCCGACGTTGCCGTAGGCCGCCGAGAACAGCGCGCCGACGCCGTGGACACGGCTCAGCGACTCGTCTCTGGGGATGCGCTGAGCCATCTAGAGCCTGCCGAAACCAGTCACTCGGCCGAATATACGGACGTCGCCGGTGCTCTCCGCAGGTGGGTGCGGTCGAGTTCGGCCGGCGAGGCGCAGCCGCAGAGGGCGAGGGCCAGCTCGAACTCGGCCCGCAGCAGCTCCAGCACCCGCTGTGCGCCCTCCGCCCCCGCCGCAGCGAGGCCCCAGAGCGCCGCCCGGCCGACGAGGACCGCATCGGCGCCGAGGGCGAGGGCGACCGCGACGTCGACGCCGCGGCGGATGCCGCCGTCGACCAGCACGCCGGCGCGGCCGTCGACGGCGTCGACCACCTCGGCCAGGGCGTCGCCGCTGGCCAGCACCCGGTCGAGCTGGCGACCGCCGTGGTTGGAGACGATCACGCCTGCCGCCCCGTGCTTCACCGCCAGCTCGGCGTCCTCCGGCGTCAGCAGGCCCTTGACCAGCACCGGCAGCCCGCATTCGGAGACGAGGTTCTCGAGGTCCGACCAGCCCAGCCCGGGGTCCATCAGGCCGAAGGTCTCCTCGATCGTCACCGCCCGCTCGACCCCCATCGCCGCCGCCACGCTCGGCACGCCCAGACCGGCGGGGATCCTGAAGCCGGTGCGGCGGTCGCGCTCGCGGTTGCCGCCCGGCGGCGCATCGACCGTGACGACGATCGCCTCGAAGCCGGAGTCGACCGCCTCCTCCGTCAATGCCCTGGTCACCGCCTCGTCGCGGAAGCAGTAGAGCTGGAACCAGCGCCGTCCCGGCGGCGCCGAGGCAGCCAGCTCTCGCGGCCGCACCGTCGCCAGGGTCGAAAGGCACATCGCCGTGCCCGCCGCCGCGGCCGCGCGCGCCATCCCGATCTCGCCCTCGGGATCGACCAGCCGCTGGTAGGCGACCGGCGCCACTAGCACCGGCATCTCCAGCGGCGCCCCCAGCAGCTCCACCCCCGTGCTCACCTCGCTCACGCCGGTCAACACCCGCGGCCGCAGCCGCCAGCGCCGCCACGCCGCGACGTTGTCCCGCAGCGTCTCCTCGTCCCCCGCCCCGCCCGCGAAGTACCCCAACACCCCAGCCTCGAGCCTCTCCGCGGCGACCCGCTCGAAGTCGGCGACGTTGACTAGCTCCTCGATCACGGCGAGCGCGACCCTAGCCGCTCAGGGTTTCGACTGCCGAACTTCCACCATCTCGAGGGGAAGAACCTGGGGCTCCGCTGGCTTATCGGGCAGTGCCCTCCGTCGCGATCGCCGAGCAACCTGCCGCCAATCGAACGGTTCGCGTGGACCGAGCACGCCGAGATACGAATCCGAGAACGTGGGCTGGATCGGATTGAGGTCGAGCGGATGATCAAACAGCGCCATCCGGAACGAGCAATCAATCGAGGTCGGGCGCAATGGCGGGTTAGCGGTTCGATGGCTCGGGGCCAGACCGTAGTGGTGGTCTATGACCATCCCCATGGCAGGGACTTCCGTGCGGCACGGATTGTCAGCGCATGGCTTCTGTAGCGCCACCTGATACCCAGCGCTACCCTCGGACCATGCGCGCTCACTACGACGCTGACATAGATATAGCTCTGATCGTGCTCGAGCCCGGCCCTGCCCGCAGCGAGGAGCACTCTTGGGGTCTGATCGATCGTGACCCAGATGACAACCGTCTGAAGGGCTTTGAGATCTGGGGGGCCAGCAAATGCCTCCCCGCCGAGCTGATTGCCGCCCTCCCCTCGCCGACCACCACCGGCGACGCTGCTTAGCCCAGCCAGCGAACTCGGTGCTGGACGCCCCGCGGCCAAGCGAACGGGCGCTTTCCGACCATCCCGAATCGTTCCCTGACCAGCCCGATGAGGGAGGGGTCGATACCCCTTCGCGCGGCTTGTGCTTTTTCGCCGCGGCGAGTCTCGGACGGCCGCAGCCGTCGTCGAAAAAGTTGAGCGGGAAGGGCTATCGACCCCTCCCCGCCCAGAGCTCTAAAAGTGAACGATCGGGATGATCAGGATGGCGACGATGTTCGCCACCTTGATCATCGGGTTGATAGCCGGCCCCGCCGTGTCCTTGTAGGGGTCGCCGACGGTGTCGCCGGTCACCGAGGCAGCGTGGGCCTCGGAGCCCTTGCCGCCGTGGGCGCCATCCTCGATCAGCTTCTTGGCGTTGTCCCAGGCGCCGCCGCCGGCGGTCATCGAGATCGCCGCGAAGAGACCGACGACGATGACGCCGATCAGCAAGCCGCCGAGCGCGTCGACGCTGAGCAGGCCGACGACGACGGGAATGACGATCGGGATCAGCGAGGGGGCGATCATCTCTTTCTGCGCCGCCAGGGTGACGATGCTGACCGTCTGCCCGTAATCGGGTTTTTCGGTCCCCTCCATGATCCCGGGGTGCTCGCGGAACTGTTTCCGCACCTGCTCGACGACCTGGCCGCCGGCACGGCCGACCGCCTCGATCGCTAGCGCCGAGAACAGGTAGACCATCATGCCGCCGATGATCAGCCCGATCAGCACGTCCGGGCTGGTCAGGTTGAAGAGGCTGTCGAGGTCATACCCGACCGGCGCCTCGTCTTTGAGCTCGCTCTTGAAGGCGGCGAACAGCACCAGCGCGGCCAGGGCCGCGGAGCCGATCGCATAGCCCTTGGTGACCGCCTTGGTCGTGTTGCCGACCGCGTCGAGCGGATCGGTGACGTTGCGCACGTCCTCCGGCAGGTCCGCCATCTCGGCGATACCACCGGCGTTGTCGGTGATCGGCCCGAAGGCGTCGAGGGCGACGATCAGGCCGCAGAGCGAGAGCTGAGCCATCACGGCGATGCCGATGCCGTAGATCCCGGCCAGGTCGTTAGCGGCGAGGATCGCAAGCGCCAGCACCAGGGCCGGAGCCGCGGTCGACTGGAAGCCCTGGGCGAGGCCCTGGATGATGTTCGTCGCGTGCCCCGTCTCCGACGCCTCGGCGATCGTCTTCACCGGCCGGAAGCGGGTCGAGGTGTAGTAGTCGGTGATCACGAACAGCAGGCCGGTGACGGCGATGCCGATCACGGCGCAGAGCCAGAGGTCGGTGACGCTGAAGGGCTCGGCGCCGGCCTCGAGGCCGAAGGCGAGCGCGTCCGACATCAGCCAGTCGGTGATCGGATAGAAGGCGGCGATCGAGAGCAGGCCGGAGACGATCATGCCGACGTACAGCGCGCCCTCGACTTTGTCGGTTTTGGTCCGCACCGTGAGCGCTCCGATGATCGAGGCGATGATCGCGACGCCGCCGATGACCAGCGGGAAGATCGCGACCTCGCGCAGGTAATCGCCACCGGCGCCGGTGAAGGTGAGTACGCCGAGCAGCATCACGGCGACCGAGGTGACCGCATAGGTCTCGAACAGGTCGGCGGCCATGCCGGCGCAGTCGCCGACGTTGTCGCCGACGTTGTCGGCGATCACGGCCGGGTTGCGCGGGTCGTCCTCGGGGATGCCCGCCTCGACCTTGCCGACCAGGTCGGCGCCGACGTCGGCGGCCTTGGTGAAGATGCCGCCGCCAAGCCGGGCAAAGACCGAAATCAGCGAACCGCCGAAGCCGAGGCCGATCAGCGCGTCGACGGCCTCCTTGTCGCTGCTGCCGGTGGCAACCAGGATCCCGAAGTAGCCGGCGACGCCGAGCAGGGCCAGTCCCACCACCAGGAGGCCGGTGACCGAACCGCCCTTGAAGGCGACGTCGAGCGCCGGCGGCACACCGCCGCGGGCGGCCTCGGCGACGCGCGAGTTGGCCCGCACCGAGACGTTCATCCCGATGAAGCCGGTCGCGCCCGAAAGCACCGCGCCGATGACAAAGCCGAGGGCGGTCTTCCAGTCCTGCAGGAGCAGCAAGACGATCGCGAGCGGGATCGCTACCGCGGCGATGATCGTGTACTGGCGGTTCAGGTAAGCCTGTGCGCCCTCCTGCACCGCAGCCGAAATTTCCTGCATCCGCTCGTTGCCAGGGGACTTGGCAAGCAGACGCTGGGTGACGATGAGTCCATAGACGACGGCGGCGCCTGCGCATACAAGCGCGACGACAACCCCGTAATCGGTCAAGAAGTCGGTCAAGTTTCGTTCCTCCGGTGGATTTAGCGGCGCGGGAGTCTATAGACGAAGGCGGCGTCCCCGCCCATAGACCCGCTTCAGGCGGACTTTGCGGTCTCGCCCGCCCCTGCATAGGTACGCCTGGTTTCGGCCACGGCGTCGCGGTAGATGTCCCCGATCGACAGGCCCGCGTCGAGCGCTTCGCGCGCCCGCTGAGCGCCGTTGCGCTGCGGGGGCACGAGGCCGATCCCGAGCTGCGAGCGGGCCGGCTCGGCCCAGGCGAGGACCGACTCCAGCATCGCGCGCGCCTCCACCTCGGTCCCGCGTCGGAAATCGATCAGCTTGCCGCTGAGGCCGTGGCGGATCGCCCGCCAGAGGTTCTCCTCGATCTCGCGGTCGGCGAGCGGCGCTCCCTCCCCCTCGTAGCCGTGCTCGTCGTAGTCGAGCGCCGCCTGGGCGATACAGGCCGCGATCAGGCCCGCCAGCGCGAACGACTCGTCGCCGCGGGTCTGGGCGTCGCAGATCCGCACCTCGACGGTGCCGAACTGGTGATGGGGGCGGACGCTCCACCAAAGCTGGGTCGACTCGACGATCGAGCCCATCCGCTCGAGGGTCGTGACGAAGTCGGCATAGCTCGCCCAGTCGCGAAACGGCGAAGGCACGCCGCAGCGGGGGAAGGTGCGGGTGAAGATCTCGGTGCGGACCGTGTGCAGGCCGGTATCGCGACCGTCGAGGAAGGGCGAGTTAGCCGAGGCGGCCAGCAGCAGGGGCAGCAGCTCGCGCATCCAGTCGCAGACCGCGATCGCCCTGTCGGCGCCGCGCACGCCCATGTGGACGTGCATGCTCCAGGTGTTGTTGCGCTGTGCCACCCAGCCCAGCTCATGCCGCAGCCGGTTGTAGTGGGGCGTGTCGATGATCCGCTGGTCGAGGTAATTCGCCCAGGGGTGGGCGCCGGTGGCCCCGAGGGCCAGGTCCATCCCGGCGACCAGCTCGAACAGCCGCCGCCGCCGCTCCTGCTGGCGCTCTGTCGCCTCGGCGAAGGTCTTCGAGCGGCCGGAGCGGATCTCGATCTCGGAGGCGATCAGCTCCCCTGCCGCCGACTCGGCAAGCACCTCGTCCTCCTGGCAGGCGGCGTAGACGTCCTCGAAGCGATGTTCGAGCTCCAGCGTCCCCGGGTCGAGGATCGCGAACTCCTCCTCGAGCCCGACCGTGAAGTCGGTCGAGGACTCGAATCTCTCGCGGACGAGGTCGAGGTCGAGGGACAAAGTGCTCAGGCCAAGTAGAAGTAGAGCGCGTAGAGCAGGTCGACCGCCGGGCTGGACGTGTGGACCGTCACCTCCGGCGGCACCTGCAGCAGCTGCTCGGAGTAGTTGAAGATGATTTTGACGCCGGCTTTGACGAGCCGGTCGGCGACCTCCTGGGCGGCCCCGGCGGGCACCGCGAGCACCCCGACGACGATCTCCTCCTCGGCAACGACCGCTTGCAGGTCGCCGAGATCGCGCACCTCCAGATCGCCGATCTGCGTGCCGACCACGCTCGGATCGCGGTCGAACACCGCCACGACCTGGAAGCCATGGTCGGCGAAGATCGTCGAGCTGGCGATCGCCTGCCCGAGGTTGCCGGCGCCGAAGAGGGCGATGTTGTGCTGGCCGGAGGTGCGGAGGATCTTGCGGATCTCCGAGACCAGCGACTCGACGTTGTAGCCGACGCCGCGCTTGCCGAACTTGCCGAAGCCGGAGAGATCGCGGCGGATCTGGGTCGGGTTGATGTGCGTGTACTCCGAGAGCTCCTGCGAGGAGATCGTGTCGCGGCCCATCTTGCGCGCCTGCGTCAGCACTTGTAGGTAGCGCGAGAGGCGGGCGGCGACGCCCAGCGAAAGGCGCTCTCCTTCGACCGGGAAGCCGTCGGACGCCTCGAACTCTTCGATCAACTCGACCACGCCCCCACAGTATCGAGCCTGGCACGCACGGCCGCTTCGTCCAGGACGAGCTCGGAGACGACCGCGCCGTCGACCTCGACGACCGGTATCCGCTCCAGGTGGCGGCGCAGGAGCAAGTCGTCGCTCTCGATATCGATCTCGCGCAGGCCGAAGCGGTAGCCCTGTCCGTGCAGGGCGGCGATCGCCTCGATCGCCTCCTCGCAGAGGTGGCAGCCGGGGCGCGAGTAGACGACGACGTCGGTCACGTCGCTGCCGCGGCCGGGCGCTCGCCGGTAGCGAAGGCGTCGTAGCCGAGGTACTCGGGATAGGCGAGCCGCGGCGCAAAGCGCGCGGCGGCGCCGATCATCGCGGCGTTGTCGGTGCAGAGCTTGCCCGGGACCAGCTTCAGGCGCACGCCACGCTCCTCGCAGAGCCGTGCCACCGCCTCGCGTAAAGGGCCGTTGGCGGCGACGCCGCCGCCAAGCGCCACCGCGCTCCAGTCGCCCTTCTTCAGCCCTCGCTTCAGTTTTGCCGTCAGCTGGCCCACCACAGCCGCCTGGAAGGAGGCGGCGAGGTCGGCGCGGCGCTCCGCCACTCCCTCCTCGCCCAGTTCGCGGCAGCGGTAGACGAGCGCCGTCTTGAGGCCGCTAAAGCTGAAATTGAGGCTGGGATCGCGGGCCATCGCGACCGGCATCTCGAACGCCCCCGGATCGCCCTCCGCCGCGAGCTTTTCCAGCGCCGGCCCCCCGGGGTAGCCGAGCCCGAGCAGGCGCGCAGACTTGTCGAAGGCCTCTCCGGCGGCGTCGTCGAGGGTCTCCCCCAGCACCTCGTGGCCACTGTGGTCGCGCACCCCCGCCAGCAACGTGTGGCCGCCGCTCGCCACGAGGCAGAGGAACGGCGGCGCCAGCGGCGCCGGCTCGAGGAAGTTGGCGGCGACGTGGCCCTGCAGGTGATCGACCGGGATCAGCGGCAGCCGCCGCGCCGCGGCGATCGCCTTGGCCGAGCTGACGCCGACCAAGAGGGCGCCGATCAGCCCGGGGCCGGCGGTGACGGCGACGGCCTCGATCCGGTCGAGACCCGCGTCGGCCTCCGCCAGCGCCGCCTCGACCACCGGCGCCGTCAGTTCGAGGTGATGGCGGGAGGCGACCTCGGGGACGACGCCGCCGAAGTGGGCATGCGCCGCCGCCTGCGAGGAGATCAGGTTCGAAAGGATCCGCGGACCGTCGAGCACGGCCGCGCAGGTGTCGTCGCAGGAGGTCTCGATCGCGAGAATCAAGGCCTAGTCGAGCCACATGATCAAGGCGTCCTCGCCGTTGTCGTGGTAGTAGCGAGGGCGAACGCCGGCGGAGCGGAAGCCGAACCTTTCGTACATTCCGATCGCCTGACGGTTGGAGACACGAACCTCGAGCGTGAACGGCAGCTCGCCACGCGCCTCCTCGAAGAGCCGCGTCAGCAGCCTGCCGGCGACGCCGACACGGCGATGCTCGGGCGTCACCGCGATGTTCATCAGGTGCCATACCTGGTCGTAGCGAGAGCAAATCACGTAGCCGAGCAGCCCGTCGCCGGCGCTGGCGGCCAGGCAGATGCCCGACGGCTTCGACAGCTCGAGCACGAACATCGCCAGCGACCACGGGGTCGGGAAGGAACGGCGCTCGACGGCGATCACGGCGGGCAGATCGCTGTAGGCGAGCCGGCGCACCTGGACCGATTCGGTCAGGTCACTTGGCTCTTGGGAGAGAATCTCGCTCACGCCACCGCTCCGCGTCGGGGGGTCTGAGGTAGATCGGTGCGAGCGAGCCCCCGCCCCCCGACGCCGCCGCGAGCGCACAGATGTGGCGCGCGGCGACCCGGTGAATGGGGTCGGCATCGTCCGCTATCCGGACGCCGTGCCGGGCCAGCTCGTGACGAAATCGTACCGCCCCGGAACCGGCGGCCCGCAGCGGGGCCGCCAAAGCGGCGACCCGCTCCTCCAGCTCCTCGGGGCGGCAGACCAACGGGTCCCAGATCCGTTCTCCGCGCTCCGAATAGAGAGCGACAAAGACCTCGCCGCGCCGGGCGTCGATGACGGCAAGGTTTTCAGTGTTCTTTTCTCTCGCCATGCGAGAAGAAAGAACACTGCTAGAGGCCCGCTCCCCCATCCCGCGAGCTAGCGCATCCAACGTGCAGACGCCCGCCACCGACAGGCCGAGGCTGGCGCCCAGGCCACGGGCCGTGGCGATGCCGATTCGCAGCCCGGTGAACGAGCCGGGGCCGAGACCGACCGCCAGCAGGTCCACGTGCTCCCACCCCCCTGCCGCGGCGGCGCAGCTCTCGACCTCCTCGAGCAGCGCCGTCGCATGCCGAGGACCCTCTGCCGAGGGACCGAGCAGCGACTCGTTCAGAACCTCGCCGTCGCGCCAGGCACAGGCCGCCGTGTCGGCGGTCGCGGTGTCGAAGCCGACGACGACCAGGACGCGCTTAGGCCTTGACCCTGAAGGCGAAGGACCCGACCCGTTTGCCTTCGACGAACCAGGTCACTCGGTGTTTGCCGGGAATCGTCGAGGTGATCTTGTTGACGTACAGCGTGCCCTGTTCGGCTGCCTGTTTCTGGGCGCAGAGGTTTTTCCCGCTTGGGAACTTGACGCAGACGCTGTAGCTGACGTCGCCTTTGAGGCTTTTGAAAAAGGCGCCCTTCTTGCTCCCCTTGGGGCAGACGTGGGACGGAGTCGCGTTGCGGGAGACGCCGCAGCCGACGTAGTGCTTGTACGCCGCCGCCGAGGCCGTGGCGGGCGCCGCGGCGATCAGCAGCCCGCTGACTGCCAATGCCGCCGAAAGCGCTTTCAGTCCCTTCATCGCGTCCATCCCTCCTGGATCGGTTTTCGTGGGCGATGCTACAAGTTGCGTTCGCTGTACCCGGAACACCGGTTGGGACAACTGGGTGCGGCGATCGGGCGCGATCGCTACCAGTCGACTTCGATCCGGCGAGCGTCTCCGTCCGCGTGCTCGAGCCGGATCTCCAGCGCCGGCCGGCCCAGGCGCTCGCCTCCCACCGCGGGCCACTCGACGAAGGCGACGGCGTCAGGACGGAGGTAGTCGTCGAGCAGGGCCGGATCCTCGCCCTCGAGGCTCTCGAGCCGGTAGAGGTCGAGGTGGGAGACCGGGAGGCGGCCGCCGCGGTAGCGCTGGCCATCGTGAAGGTCGGCGAGGTGACCGGCTCCTCGACTCCCAGCGCCCGGCAGGCGCCGCGGATCAGGGTCGTCTTCCCGGCGCCGACCTCACCGGCGACCACGACGAGATCGCCGGGCGAGAGGCGCGCAGCGACGCGCGCTCCGAGCGCTTCGGTCTCCGCCGCGGAAGCGGTGACGATCTGCTCCACGGTCAGCCGAACATGTCGAGCTGGTCGACCGGCGGCGGTGGCGTCGAGCCGCCTGCGGCCTCCGCCTCGGCGATCTCCTCCCGGGTCGGCGCCGGCGCCGGCGCGGGACCCGAGAGCAGGCCCGGGATCGTCGCGAAGTCGCCGCGCAGCGTCTCCTTCATCGCCGGGGTGCGCAGGGCCGCCGCCGGATGCAGGAGCGGCAACAGGAAGACGTCGCGGCCGCCGAGCGCGTGCACCTGCGGGGCGCCCCGGACCTTGGTGATCCCCGCCGGGCTGCCGGTGAGGAGCTTGGTGGCGAAGTTGCCCAGCGTGCAGACCACCTTCGGCTCGATCAGCCGCACCTGCTCGAACAGGTAGGGCTCGCAGGCGGCGATCTCCAGCGGTTGCGGGTCGCGGTTGCCGGGAGGGCGCGACTTCAGCACGTTGGCGATGAAGACGTCCTCGCGCGAGAGCCCGATCTCCTCCAGCAGCTGGTTGAGCAGCTGCCCGGCGCGGCCGACGAAGGGCAGCCCCTGCCGGTCCTCCTCGGCGCCCGGCGCCTCGCCGACGAACATCAGCTCGGCGTCGGCGTTGCCGGCCCCGAAGACGGTCTTGGAGCGGGTCTCGTGCAAAGGGCATTTGGTGCAGCTCGAGACCTCTTTGTAAAGCGCCACGAGCCGCTCGCGCCGCTGCTCTGGAGTCGGCGTCACTTCGCCCCTTTCTTGGCAGAAGTCCTGGCCGACTCCCCCGCCGTTCGCTTCTTGCGCGACTCGACGATCCGGTCCTGCCGCGCGGCTTCGCGCTCGCGCCGCCGCGATTCGTCGGAGCGCACCGCAGCGCCCCGGGGCTGCCTGCCCGGCGGCGAGACCGGCGAGATCAGCCGTCGCGTCCGTGCCGACCCACACTCCGCGCAGGCGACAGCGGAGGCGCCGGCCGCCACCAGCTCCTCGAAGCGAACCCCGCACTCCTCGCACTCGAACTCGTAGATCGGCATCGCTCCGCCTATCGTAGTTCGGTCGGCTGGACGCCTCCAATAGTCTGGGGAATGATGGGCAGGGGGGTCGGTTGGCGTTTGGCGGGCTGCACGGCTGCGCTCTCCGCCCTCGTCCTGCCCGCGTCCGCAGCGGCGAGCCCCGGCTTCCGAGGTGAAGCCGGGGGCTTCAAGTCCCGGCTGCTGCTCGCAGGCAGCAACGACTACCTGATCGTCGTCTCCAGCCGCGGCCACAAGCAGGTCGAGCTGACCGCATTGAAGGGCCTGGCATCGACGACCTATAGAGCACGGGGCCGGGCGCGCGTGGGCGCCATCCGCATCTCGCGGGACGCCTTCGCGATCGGCGGCGACGCCGTGCTCATCGCCGGCGACCCAGACAGGGAGCCGGACCGAGCGAAGGTGTTACCGCCGGAACCGTTCTCGGGGACGGCCACCTACCGGAAAGAGGCCGGCTCTCCCCCAGGCTGGAGCGGCGACCTCGCCGTCCGCTTCCTCGGAAAGGGCATCGTCCCGCTGGCCGGGGAGGGATTCAGGGCTACCCTCTGCCGCAACGGGGGGAGCTTCGACCGCTGTCAGGATCGGCTGACCGAGCAGACCTTCGGGGCCATCGACCTCAGGCGCTGGCTCGCTCAGGGCAGGGGCTCCCAGTCCCAGGCCTTCTGGGACGACAGGCTCTCCTGGTCCAGGTAGCGGCGGAACTCGTCGAGCTCGGCCGGCTCGACGCTGTAGACATGCTCGGGCTCGGGGAAGTGGCGGCTGCGAACCTCGTCGCCGTAGCGCCCGACCGCTTCGACCATCTGCTCGTGGATGTTCGAGTAGCGCTTGACGAATTTGGCCATGTGGCCCGTGTTGATGCCGAGCAGGTCGTGGAAGACCAGCACCTGGCCGGAGGTCGACGGGCCGGCGCCGATCCCGATCGTCGGGATCTCGAGCTTCTTGACGATCGCTTCGGCGATCGCGGCGGGGACGGCCTCGAAGACGATCGCGAAGCAGCCCACGGACTGCAGGGCGAGGGCGTCCTCGCAGAGCTTGATCGCGTCCTTCGCCGTCTTGCCCTGGGCCTTGTAGCCGCCGAGGGCGGTCGCGGTCTGGGGCGTCAGACCGACGTGGCCCATGACCGGGATGCCGGAGCGGACGATCGCCCGCGCCCGCTCGACGGCGACGCCGCCGGCCTCGAGCTTGACCACCTGGCAGCCGGTCTCCTTGACCAGGCGCTGGGCGTTCTGCACGGCCAGCTCGTTGCTCGACTCGTAGCTGCCCATCGGCATGTCGCCGACCATCAGCGGCGTCTTCAGGCCGCGGCGGACCGCCTTGCCGAGGACGATCATCTCCTCCATCGAGACCGGCTCGGTTCCGGGATAGCCGAGCACGACCATCGCCGCCGAATCGCCGACGAGGACGATGTCGACGCCGGCCTCCTCGGCCACGGTCGCTGAGGGGTAGTCGTAGGCGGTGACCATGACGATCGGCTCGCCGTTGGCCTTCATCTCGGCCAGGCGCGGCAGGTTGACCGGCTGGCGTCCCGGCGAGGGAGGCGCGGTGTGCGAGCGACCACCGGAGCTCATGAGAGCAGCACCTCGGGATGGCTGTCGACGGCGACGGAGCGGTTGCCCTCGTCGACGTGGACGACGACCGGCGAGTAGCGCTCGAGGTCGCTCTCGTCGTAGGCGCCGAAGGAGGCGACGATGATCTTGTGGCCCGGCGCGGTCAGGTGCGCGGCGGCGCCGTTGACCTGCATCGTGCCGGAGCCGGGCTCGCCGTCGATCGCGTAGGTAACGAAGCGGGCGCCGTTGTCGATGTCCCAGACGTGGACCTGCTCGTTGGTGATCAGGTCCGCCTGCGCCATCAGCTCGGTGTCGATCGTGATGCTGCCGATGTAGTCGACGTCGCAGTCGGTGACGGTCGCTCGGTGGATCTTCGACTTCAGCATCTGTCTTTGCATTGGCTTCTCCCTTCGCCGTGCCGCGTGGTCAAGGTTGGATCAAGACGTTGTCGATCAGGCGGGCGCCGCCGACGCGAGCGGCGACCGCGACCAGCACCGGGCGCCCGTTCAGCTCGGCGACCGGCTCCAGCCGCTCGGCGTCGCGCGCCTCCAGGTACTCGGGCTCGATGCCCGCGCCCTCCAGCTCGCGGCGGGCGGCGGCGAGGCCGGCCTGCAGCGACTCCTCGCGGGCCCCGCGCTCGGCAGCGTGCAGCGCCCGCGAGAGCGCGACGGCCCGCTCGCGGGCGTCGTCGTCGAGGTAGGCGTTGCGCGAGCTCATCGCCAGCCCGTCGCTCTCGCGCGCGGTCGGGAGGACCTCGATCCGCACCGGGAAGTCGAGGTCGCGGACCATGCGGCGGATCGCCGTCGCCTGCTGGGCGTCCTTCTGGCCGAAGTAGGCGACGTCGGGGCCGACGCTGTTGAAGAGCTTGGCGACGACGGTGGTAACGCCACGGAAGTGGCCGGGACCGCGGCGGCCGGGATCGCCGTCGAGGACCTCGGTCAGGTTGCCGCCGACCGCGACCGAGGTGGCGAAGCCCTCCGGGTAGACCTCGGCGACCGCCGGCGCGTAGACCAGGTCGACGCCCGCCTCGGAGGCCAGCCGCAGGTCGCGCTCCTCGTCGCGCGGATAGCGCTCGAGATCCTCGCCGGCGCCGAACTGGGTCGGGTTGACGAAGAGGCTCATCACGACCACGTCGCACTCGGCGCGGGCCGCGCGCAGCAGCGAGAGGTGCCCCTCGTGCAGGTAGCCCATCGTCGGAACCAGGCCGATCGTCCGCCCATGCCGGCGCGGCTCCTCCAGCTCCGCGCGCAGCGCAGCCTTGGCGCGCAGCACGCGAGCGCCGTCGGTCCGGGGGGAGTTGGCGGTGCTGAGATTCAGAGTCATCCGGTCCATGCCCTTCAGGGTCACGGCCATTGGGGTGTCCGATTATAGGGACTCAGTCACGGAATTCGACCGGCTTGATCACGCGAGCGGGAACGCCAGCCGCGATCGTCGCCGGCGGTAAGTCGCCATTGACGACGGAATTGGCGCCGATCACGCAACGCGAGCCGACCGTGACGCCGCTGGTGACAGCGCAGTTGACGCCGAACCAGCAGTTGGCGCCGATCTCGACCGGGCCCTTGGTGGTGAAGCCCTGTTCGGTGATCGGCCTCTCCGGATCGTCGAAGCGATGGTCGGCGTCGCCGACGAAACAGCCGTTGGCGAGCATCGTGTGGTCGCCGATCGTCACCCGCTCGTGGGCGGCGATCATCGTGTTGCGGTTGAGGAAGCAGCCGGCGCCGATCTCGATCCGCGCCTCGGGAGCGAGGGTCAGCCAACATCCCGGCTCCAGCAGCGTGCCTTCGCCGATCGTCAGCCGCCCCCCGTCGAGCGCCTCGAGGACCTCGCCCTCGACCGGATGGCGGACGAAGAAGCCGCCGCGGGCGGCGTGGCGGTCGATCCGCCGGCGCCGCAACCAGCGGCGATTGCGCTCATACCAGCGCCGCTTCCTCCACCAGACCCGCCAGCCCCGCTGCCCCCGGCTCTCGCTCATCCGCCCAGCGTAGACTGCCCGCGTGGCTGAGCTGCGCGGTGGGATAGACCTGGGCGGGACGAAGATCCAGACGGCGATCGTCGACTCCGCCGGCGGAGTCTCGGGCGAGGCGCGGCGGCCGACGCCCACCGGCGGCGGACCGCAGGACGTGGCCGACGAGATGGCGGCGGCGCTGCGCGAGGCGGCCGAACAGGCGCGGGTCGAGACCGCGTCCCTGCAGGGGATCGGCGTCGGCTCTCCGGGCGACGTCGACGAGGAGGCCGGCATCGTCTCCAACGCCCGCAACCTGCCTGGCTGGGAGGGAAGCTTTCCGCTCGCGGAGCGCTTGCGGGAAGCCCTCGGCGCCGAGGTCCGGGTCGGCAACGACGTCCAGGTCGCGACCGAGGCCGAGTTCCACCTCGGCGCCGGGCGCGAGTTCCAGAGCCTGATCGGGGTCTTCTGGGGCACCGGCGTCGGCGGCGGCCTCGTGCTCGACGGCAAACCGTGGCTGGGCCGCGGCGCCGCCGGCGAGATCGGCCACGTCGTCGTCAAGCGCGGCGGGGCCAAGTGCCCCTGCGGGCGCAGGGGCTGCATGGAGGCCTACGCCGGCCGCGCGGCGATGGAAGCGGAGGCGCAGCGGCAGCACGAGGAAGGCCATAAGACCGACCTCTTCAAGCTGATGGAGAAGCACGGCAAACCGCGCCTGACCAGCGGCATCTGGGAGCGCGCCCTCGACCATGGCGACGATCTCGCCGAACAAGCTGGTCGACCGCGCGATCGAGGCGCTCGGGACCGGCATCGCCTCCGCGGTCAACCTGATCGACCCGGAAGCGATCGTCCTCGGCGGCGGCCTCGGGGTCCGCTTCGGCGAGCGCTACATGGAGCCGCTGACGAAGGAGATGGGCAAGCACCTCTTCGTCGACGAACGGCCGCCGGCGGTGCGAGTCGCCTCGCTCGGGGATCTCGGCGGAGCGATCGGCGCCTCGCTGCTGGTCGCGCGCTGACTCAGACCCGTCCCGAAGCCTGGCGTTGCTGGCGGGCGATCGCGTCGACGATCACGGCCAGCAGCAGGACGCCGCCGGTGACCATGAACTTGACCGCGGAGGACAGCGCCAGCAGGTCCATCCCGTTGGAGATCGAGCCGATCACGAGGGCGCCGAGCAGCGCGGTCCAGACCGAGCCGCGGCCGCCGAAGAGGCTGGTGCCGGCGATCACCGGGCCGGCGATCGCCAGCAGCAGCAGTTCGCTGCCGCCCGAGCTCTGGTTCACGGCGAGCAGCCGCGAGGCGATCATGATGCCGCCGATCGCCGCCATCGTCCCGGCGATGCCGAAGGCCGCGATCCGCACGCCGTTGACGTCGATGCCGGCTCGCCGGGCCGCCTCGGCGTTGCCGCCGACGGCGAAGACGTGGCGGCCAAAGCCCGTCCGCTTGGCCACGTACTCCATGCCGACGACGAAAGCGAGCAGGATCAGCAGCGCCAGCGGCACGCCGCGATCGGAGTTGAGGACTGCAACGGCGACGACGGTGAGGATGGCGGCCAGGACGAAGCGGATCAGCAGCCCGGTCGAGCCCTCGGCATCGAGACCGGCCGCGATCCGCCGCCTGTGGCTGAACAGCAGCACCGCTCCGAAAGCCGCGATCGCGATCGCCGCGAAGATCCACGCGGTGGCGCCGGAGTAGAAGGTGTTGGCGAGGCCGGTGATCTTGGGGTCGGTGAGGTTGATCGAGCCGGTGGAGCCGAGCACCTGCAGCAGCGCCCCCTGCCAGGCGAGCAGGCCGGCCAGGGTGACCACGAACGAGGGCACGACGAAGCGACTGAACAGCGAGCCCTGCAGCAGGCCGATCGCGGCGCCGACGAGGACGGCGGCGGCGATCGCCAGATAGGGGCTCCAGCCGTGTTTGACGTTGAGCACGGTCATCACCGCGGCGGCCAGGCCGCTGACGGCGCCGACGGAGAGGTCGATCTCCCCCAGCAGCAACACGTAGACGACCCCGATCGAGATCAACGCGATGCCGGTGATCTGCAGCATCAGGTTGGTCAGGTTCTCGGCTGAGAGGAAGCGGTCGTTCTGGAACTGGAAGATCGCCCAGATCAGAGCCAGCCCGATCACCACTCGCAGCGAGGCCAGGTCGCCCTGGATCAGGCGGCGCATCGTCTCCTTGGGCCTGGTCCCCCCCTTGTCGGAATCGGCGGCGTCGACGGCCGTGTCGCTCATCGCTCCTCCCCCTCCTCCTCGGCGGCGCGGTTCCTCTTCTCCTCCTCCGAGCCGACGCCGGTGATCGCCGAGACCACGTGCTCCTCGGTGGTCGCTTCCGCATCGAACTCGCCCGCGTTCTGCCCGAGCCTGAGGACCACGATGCGGTTGGCGACCTCGAAGACGTCCACCAGGTTGTGGCTGATCACAACGACGCCGAGCTTGCGCTCGCGCAGGCGCCGGATCAGGTCGAGCACCTGGGCCGTCTGGGCGACGCCCAGGGCTGCGGTCGGCTCGTCGAGCAGGACGACCCTTGGCTCGCCGAGGAGCGAGCGCGCGACCGCCACCTGCTGGCGCTGGCCGCCGGAGAGGGTGCCCACTTCGCTGCGCAGGCTGGGAATCGTCACCGCCAGGTTCGAGAGCAGCTCCCCGGTCCGATGCTCCATCCGCGCCTCGTCGAGCTGCCGGGAGACCCGTCCCGGGCCGGGCGAGACCTCCTCGCGGCCGAGGAAGAGGTTGGCGACGACATCGAGGTTGTCGCAGAGCGAGAGATCCTGGTAGACGGTTGCGATTCCCAGCCCGGTGGCGTCCTGCGGTTTGCCTATCGAGACCTCTTCGCCCTCGAAGCGGATGCGGCCGGCATCGGCGCCGTGGATGCCGGCGATCGTCTTTACCAGCGTCGACTTGCCGGCGCCGTTGTCGCCGACCAGGCCAACCACCTCGCCGGCATGGACGGCGAAGTCGACCCGATCCAGAGCCTGGACCGGGCCGAATCGCTTGCTGACTCCCTCCAACTCGAGGAGGGGAGCGCCGGCGTTCATCTCAGCCGGAGATTCCCGCTTCTTTACAGGCGGCGGCGTAGGGACCGGTGCAGAGTTCACCCGCCGAGATGAACCCGTCGTCGATCACCGTGTCTTTGACGTTGTCTTTGGTCACGGCGACCGGTTTGAGCAGCGTCGACGGCACTTTCGTTTTGCCGTTGTCGACTTCCTCGGTGACTTCGTCCTGCGGGATCTCTTTGCCTTCGGCGAGGTCGACGGCGATTTCGGCGCTGAGCGCCGCCTCGGGCTGGATCGCCTTGTAGATGGTCATGTACTGCTGCCCGGCGAGGATCCGCTGCACGCCGGCGACGGTCGCATCCTGGCCGGTCACCGGCCTTTCAGCCGGGTCGATGCCGGCCGATTTCAGCGCCGCGATCGCGCCGCCGCCGGTGTCGTCGTTGGCGGCGTAGACGCCGGCGAAGCCGTTTTTGCCGAGCGCCGTGATCGCCTGCTGCGCCTCGTTCTGGGCGTTTTCCGCCGACCATTCGGGCGTGTCATATTCTTTCGCGACCTCGACCCCGGCGGCGTCGAACCCTTTGTGGGCGCCTTCCTTGAACAGCGCCGCGTTGCTGTCGGCCGGGTCGCCGTTGATCATGATGATCGGGCCGCTGGCGCTGCCGTCTTCTTTCAGTTTTTTCGCCAGCGTTTCCGCCTGGAGTTCGCCGACTTTGACATTGTCGAAGGAGACGTAGTAGTCGACGTCGGCGTTTTCGATCAGGCGGTCGTAGCTGAGGACCGGAACGTTCTGGGCTTTCGCCTTTTCGACGATCGCCGCGGCGGATTTGGCGTCCATCGGGTCGAGGACCAGGACTTCGGCCCCCTGCGTCAGCGCCGCTTCCGCCTGGCTCTGCTGTTTCGAGGCATCGCCGCCGGCGTTGCTGTAGAGGACTTCGCAGTCTTCGCAGATCTCTTCGACTTTTTCTTCGAAGTCCGGGCGGTCGTCCGACTCGTAGCGGGGGGTCTCGTTTTCGGGCAGCAGGAACCCGATCTTCGGACCGCCGCCTCCGTCGCTGCCACCGCAACCCACCCCCACCAGAACAAGCGCGATCAGCGCCGCCGCGACGAGCGCGACGCGTTTCGAAAGTGCAGAACTAGACATGTCATCCTCCGGTCTCCTGCCTGTTCCGCCCTGCCTGTACCCCCTAGAGAGCTTCTTAAGCCCCGGCTGCCCTTCAGGCGGCGATCGGCTCGCGACGCCGCTTCGAGCCGCGCTTCGGCTTCGCCTCGACCAGCCTGGCGAGGAAGCTGCCGGTGTAGGAGCCTTTGACCGCGGCGACCTCCTCCGGGGTGCCGGTGGCGACCACCTCTCCCCCCTCTTCGCCGCCCTCGGGACCGAGGTCGATCAGCCAGTCGGCGGTCTTGATCACATCGAGGTTGTGCTCGATCACGACCACGGTGTTGCCGGCGTCGACCAGGCGGCCGAGCACGTCGAGCAGGCGCTGCACGTCGGCGAAGTGGAGGCCGGTGGTCGGCTCGTCGAGGATGTAGAGGGTGTCGCCGGTGGCGACTTTTGAGAGCTCGGTGGCGAGCTTGATCCGCTGCGCCTCGCCGCCCGATAGCGTCGTCGCCGGCTGACCGAGGCGGATGTAGTCGAGGCCGACGTCGTGCAGGGTGCGCAGGCGGCGGGCGATCTTGGGGATGTTCTCGAAGAAAGTGACCGCCTCCTCGACCGACATCTCCAATACGTCGGCGATGCTCTTGCCCTTGAAGCGGACCTCGAGCGTCTCGCGGTTGTACCGCTTGCCGTGGCACTGCTCGCAGGGGACGTAGACGTCGGGCAGGAAGTGCATCTCAATCTTGATCTGGCCGTCGCCCTTGCAGACCTCGCAGCGGCCGCCCTTGACGTTGAAGCTGAAGCGGCCCGGTTTGTAACCGCGCGCCCGCGACTCCTGGGTCTGGGTGAAGAGCTGGCGAATGTGGTCGAAGAGGCCGGTGTAGGTGGCCGTGTTGGAGCGCGGCGTGCGGCCGATCGGCGACTGGTCGATGTTGATGATCTTGTCGATCTGGCTGAGCCCGTCGATGCCGTCGTGGGCGCCCGGTCGCAGCTTCGCCTGGTGCAGCCGGTTGGCGACCGCGTGGTGCAGCGTCTCGTTGACCAGCGTCGACTTGCCGGAGCCGGAGACGCCGGTGACGCAGCAGAAGACGCCGAGCGGGACCGCCACGTCGACGTCCTTGAGGTTGTGTTCGCGGGCGCCGCGGACGCGCAGCGCTCCCCGCGGCTGGCGGCGCTCCTCCGGCACCTCGATCTTGCGCTTGCCGGAGAGGTACTGGCCGGTCAGCGAAGCGGGGTCCTTGGCGACCTTGGCCGGCGGACCGGCGGCGATCACGTGGCCGCCGTGTTCGCCGGCGCCGGGGCCGAGGTCGACGAGGTGGTCGGCGGCCATCATCGTCCCCTCGTCGTGCTCGACCACGATCACCGTGTTGCCGAGGTCGCGCAGGCGGTCGAGGGTCGCGATCAGCTTCTCGTTGTCGCGCTGGTGCAGGCCGATCGAGGGCTCGTCGAGCACGTACATGACGCCGACCAGGTGCGAGCCGATCTGGGTCGCGAGGCGGATCCGCTGCGCCTCGCCGCCGGAGAGCGAGCGAGCCGAGCGGGCCAGCGAGAGGTAGCCGATGCCGACGTTCTCGAGGAAGGCGAGCCGTTCGGAGATCTCGCGCACGATCAGCCGCGCGATCGCCCGCTCGGTCTCGGTCATCTCCAGCTCCGCGATCCACTGCGCCGCCGCCCGCGCCGAGAGGGCGCTGTACTCGGCGATGCTGATCCCGCCGACCCTGACCGCGAGGCTCTCCGGCCGCAGCCGGGCGCCGTCGCACTGCGGGCACGGCTGCTCGGCCATGTAGCCCTCGATCCGCTCGCGGTTGGTCTCCGAGTCGGTCTCCTCGTAGCGCCGCTGCAGGTTGTTGACGATGCCCTCGAAGCGGACCTTGTAGGAGCGGCGGCGGCCGAAGCGGTTGGTGTAGGTGACGTGGTGGCGATCGTCGCCGGTGCCGTAGAGGAAGATCTCCTTGTCGCTCTTCTTGAGCTTCGCCCACGGCGCCTTCGGCGTCGACGCCGTACTCCTCGGCAACCGCCGCGACCAGCCGCTTCCAGTAGGCGGTGATGCCGCGATTCCACGGCTGCAGCGCGCCCTCCGAGAGCGAGAGCGTCGGGTCGGGGACGACCAGCTCGGGGTCGATCACGCGCTGGAAGCCGAGCCCGTGGCAGCGCTCGCAGGCGCCGTGGGGCGAGTTGAAGGAGAAGATCCGCGGCTCCAGCTCGGGGATCGAGGTGCCGCAGTTGAGGCAGGCGAACTGCTCGCTGAACAGCAGCGTCTCGCCGGCCTGCGCGCCGTCGAGGATCTCGACTTCGATCAGGCCCGCGGCGAGCCCGCCCGCGGCCTCGACCGACTCCGAGAGGCGCCGGCGCAGGTCCGTCTTCATCACCAGCCGGTCGACGACGACGGAGATGTCGTGTTTGAACTTCTTGTCGAGGACGATCTCCTCGTCGAGCCGGCGCAGCTCGCCGTTGACCTTGACCCGCGAGTAGCCCTCGAGCCGCAGCTGCTCGATCAATTTCCCGTACTCGCCTTTGCGGCCGCGCACGACGGGCGCCATGACCATGAATTTGGTCCCCTCCTCCAGGGTCATCAGCCGGTCGACGATCTGCTCCTGGGTCTGGCCGGTGATCTCCTCGCCGCACTCGGGGCAGTGCGGCACGCCGATCCGCGCCCAGAGCAGCCGCAGGTAGTCGTAGATCTCGGTCACCGTACCGACGGTCGAGCGCGGGTTGCGCGAGGTCGTCTTCTGGTCGATCGAGATCGCCGGCGAGAGGCCCTCGATCGAGTCGACGTCGGGCTTCTCCATCAGCCCCAGGAACTGGCGCGCGTAGGCCGAGAGCGACTCGACGTAGCGGCGCTGCCCCTCGGCGTAGATCGTGTCGAAGGCAAGGCTCGACTTGCCGGAGCCCGAGAGCCCGGTGATGACGATCAGCGCGTCCCGCGGCAGCTCAACGTCGATGTCCTTGAGGTTGTGCTCGCGGGCGCCCGAGATGACGATTCGCTCAGAGGCAGCCACTGACCAACGATTCTACGCAGGCGAACAGATGTTCCCCGGGGAGAAAGGTGGGTCCGGAACGCACTTGTCCCCGGTATGCGGGGAGAAATGCGTTCGCATGAGGGATTGGCTGCCCTTGCCGCAGGCGCAGCATGGGGTCGTCTCGTATCGCCAGCTGCGCAAGCTCCACTTCTCGAAGGGTCATATCGCGCGCTCGAGCGCCGCAGACCGCCTGCATAAGGTCCACCGTGGCGTCTACGCCGTCGGTCACGCGAAGCTGACGGACCACGCCCGCTGCATGGCTGCCGTCCTCGCCTGTTCCGAGGGCGCCGTACTCAGCCACGCGTCAGCGGCATGGCTCTGGGGCCTGCTTCGCCCATGCCCCCTCGAAGTCAGACGTGACGGTGCGCGGTCGCGGCCATCGGCGAGCGGGGATGCGTGTCCACCGAGTGGGGGCTCTTGCGGATCGAGACTGGGGCAGGATGGCAGGGATCCCGGTGACCTCCCTCCCCCGCACGCTGCTCGACCTCGCCGCAAGCCGCCCGAGCCGCCGCCTCGAGCACGCGATCGAGCGGGCCAAGCGACATGGCGATCTCGATCTAGATGAGATCGACCTCATGCTCGCGCGGCGAGGCCGAGTCGCGGGCGCAGGGCGGCTGCGGGATGCGCTGGATCTCTATCGCCTTCCCGTCTTCGATCGCGCCCGCTCGGAGCTGCTCTTCCTGGCCGCCGTCGAAGCGGAGGGATTGCCGAGGCCCGCCATCAACACGTTCGTTGCCGGCTACGAGCTCGACGCCTACTGGGAGACTGAGCGCTTCGCGGTCGAAGTCGATGGTTGGGATAGCCATCAGACGAGAGCGTCGTTCGAGAGCGACCGGCTGCGCCAGGAGAACCTGAAGCTCGCTGGAATCGATTCGGTCCGGATCACCGCTGGGCGGATCGAAAGGGAACCGAGCCAGGTCGCAAAACGCCTGCGAATCCTGCTCGTCCAGCGTCGCGCCGAGCTTGCCTCCTGACGCCGAACGCACTTGTCCCCGCGTATGCGGGGACGAAATGCGTTCGGGGTCAGCCGAGGGCGGTGGCGAGCTTGCGGCGGTAGTCGCGAGCCTCGGGGTCGGCGGGGTCGAGCTCGCTGAGGATGCCGACGACGGCGCGGCGGAGGAGGTCACGGGCTCCGTCCGGGTCGAGGCCGTTCTCGCCTGGCTGCCATCGAGGTTGGTGAGCTCGTCGAGCAGAGCATCCAGGGCGGCCTCACGGTCGCCGCGATCGAGGGCGGTGAACGCGTCGGCGCCGACGCCCGCTTGCGAGAGGCGAACCCGGGCGGCGATGCCGGCGGCGGCGAAGTCGCCCTCGTGCGCCTCGACCGCTTCCAGCGCCTCGTCCTCTGCCCCGCGCTCCAGGCGCGCCCGGCCCAGGGCGACGGCGACGTCGGCGCGGCGGGGCTCCAGTTCGGCTGCCTCGCGCAGCGAGAGCTCGTCGCCTTTCGCCAGCAGCTCGTCGGCTCGCGAAGGCAGCAACGCGTCGAAGAACGCCTCGACCTTCGCCGGCGGCACGGCGCCGACGAACTCGGTCGCCACCTTGCCGTCGCGGAACGCCTTCACCGCCGGGATTCCCTGGACGCCGTAACGCCCGGCCAGCGCTTTGTTGGCGTCGACGTCGACCTTGGCCAGCAGCACCCGCCCGCCGCGGCTCGCCTCCGCCGCTTCCAGCGCCGGGGTCAGCGACTTGCAGGGACCGCACCACTCGGCCCAGAAGTCGACCACGACCGGGGTCTTCTTCGAGAGCTCGATCACGTCGCGATCGAAGGTCGCTTCGGTCACGTCGATGGCCATGGACCGCAGACTAGTGAGGGGACGATCCCGCTCGACTTGTGCCGCGGGCCGGACGGCGCTACGTAGTTGCAGGCGGGGCCAAACAGAGGAGGAGACATGTCGAACGTCGACACCGCCCGGTCCGCCTACGAGGCCTTTGGTCGCGGCGACCTGGAAGCACTGGCCGACACGCTTGCCGAGGACGCCGTCTGGATCACCTCGGATGAGCTGCCGCTCGGAGGCGAGGTCAAAGGCCGCGACCAGATCCTGGGCAACTTCGCTCAGATCCCCAACTACTGGACCTCATTCAGCGTCGAGCCCGAGGAGTTCATCGACGCCGGCGACTACGTGATCGTCCGCGGCACCCAGCGCGCGGGCAACGACAAGGGCAGCTTCGAGGCGCCCTTCGTGCACGTCCTCAAGTATCGAGAACGGGAAGACCGTGCGCGGCGAATTCTTCACCGACAGCGCCAAGGCGGCGAAGCTGCTGGCCTGGCTGGAGGCTCAGGCCCCGGCGGTCATCCCGTCGAGGTCGCGGCGCAGCTCCTTGAGCTCGTCGCGGATGCGGCCGGCCTCCTCGAAGCGGAGGTCGTCGGCCGCGGCCAGCATCTCCTCCTCGAGGGCGACGATCGTCCTCTCCAGCTCCTCCGGGACTGGCGAACTCGTCGCTGCGCTTGCGGCGGCGCTTGCGCCGGCGCCCGGTCCTCCATCGCCAGGAACTCGGCCATCTCGGAGATCCCTTTGCGCACCGTCGCCGGGGTGATCCCGTGCTCCTCGTTGTAGGCGAGCTGGATCGCCCGACGGCGGTCGGTCTCGCTCATCGCCGCCCGCATCGCGTCGGTCTCCCTGTCGGCGTACATCAGCACCCGCCCGTTGACGTTGCGGGCGGCGCGGCCGATCGTCTGCACGAGGCTGGTCTCGCCGCGCAGGAAGCCCTCCTTGTCGGCGTCGAGGATCGCCACCAGCGAGACCTCGGGCAGGTCGAGACCCTCGCGCAGGAGGTTGACGCCGACCAGGACGTCGTACTCGCCGAGGCGCAGGTCGCGGACGATCTGGATCCGTTCCAGGGTGTCGATCTCCGAGTGCAGGTAGCGGACCTTGATCCCGTACTCGAGCAGGTAGGCGGTCAGGTCCTCGGCCATCTTCTTGGTCAGGGTGGTGACCAGGACCCGCTCGCCGGCCTCGGCGACGACCCTGCGGGCCTCGTTCATCAGGTCGTCGATCTGGTTCTTCGTCTCGCGCAGCTCGATCTCGGGGTCGATGATCCCGGTCGGGCGCACGATCTGCTCGACGATCCGGCTCGATTCGGCCCGCTCGAACTGGCCCGGCGTCGCCGAGACCATCACCAGCTGCGGCACCCGGTCGAGGAACTCGTCGAACTTGAGCGG
The DNA here is from genome assembly GCA_963832065.1 of uncultured Actinomycetes bacterium. Classification (GTDB taxonomy): domain Bacteria; phylum Actinomycetota; class Thermoleophilia; order Solirubrobacterales; family 70-9; genus VAYN01. The sequence continues at coordinate 75,077 of CAWHSV010000006.1, read as the reverse complement.
CCGGTTGTCGATCGCCGAGGGCAGCCGGAAGCCGTAGTCGATCAGCGTCGTCTTCCGCGAGCGGTCGCCCTCGTACATGCCGCCGATCTGCGGAATCGTCTGGTGGGACTCGTCGACGAAGACGACGAAGTCGTCGGGGAAGTAGTCGATCAGCGTGTGCGGCGGGCTGCCCGGCGGGCGGCCGTCGAGGATGCGCGAGTAGTTCTCGATCCCCGAGGTGAAGCCGACCTCCTTCAGCATCTCGAGGTCGTAGGCGGTGCGCTGGCGCAGCCGGTGCGCCTCCAGCTGCTTGCCTTCGTCCTCCAGCTCGGCGGTGCGGGATTCGAGTTCGGCGCGGATCTCTTCGACCGCGCGCTCCAGCGTCTCGTCCTTGGTCACGTAGTGCGACGCCGGCCAGACCGAGACGTGGTCGATCGTGTCGAGGACCTCGCCGGTCAGCGGGTCGAAGTGCTGGATCCCCTCGATCTCGTCGCCGAAGAGGGCGATCCGGTAGGCCGACTCGGCGTAGGACGGCATGATCTCCAGCACCTCGCCGCGCACCCGGAAGGAGCCGCGCCCCAGCACCTGGTCGTTGCGCTGGTACTGCATCTTCACCAGCTTGCGCAGCACCTCGTCGCGGTCGATCTCGGCGCCGACCTTGAAGAGCTGCATTTTTTCGTTGTAGACCTGGGGCGAGCCGATCCCGTAGATGCAGGAGACCGAGGCGACGATGATCACGTCGCGGCGGGCGAACAGCGCCGCCGTCGCCGCGTGGCGCAGGCGGTCGATCTCGTCGTTGATCGAGGAGTCCTTCTCGATGTAGAGGTCCTGGGCGGGAACGTAGGCCTCGGGCTGGTAGTAGTCGTAGTAGGAGACGAAGTACTCGACCGCGTTGTCGGGGAAGAACTCGCGGAACTCGTTGCAGAGCTGCGCCGCCAGGGTCTTGTTGTGGGCGATCACCAGCGTGGGCCGCTGCACCGCGGCGATCGTCGCCGCCATCGTGAAGGTCTTGCCGGTGCCGGTGGCGCCGAGCAGGGTCTGGAAGCGTTCGCCCGCGCCCAGGCCCTCGGCCAGGCCGGCGATCGCTTTTGGCTGGTCGGCGGTCGGCGTGTAGGCGGGATTGAGCTCGAACTCGGGCACAGCGTGACGATAGCTGGCGCGTTAGTCGCGCCTCTCGCGCCGCGCGGCAGCTCCCGCACCTGGAAGACTGCCGCCGATGAACCTCTCCCGCACCGCTCTGGCGGCCTTCTTCGCCCTGACCGGGACGCTGCACTTCCTGATCCGCCGCAGCTTCGAGGCGATCGTGCCGCCCTGGGTTCCCGACAGGCGCAAGGCGGTCGCCGTCAGCGGCGTCGCCGAGATCGCCGGCGCGGCGGCGGTCCTCCACCCCGCCAGCCGCCGCTTCGGCCGCTGGTGGCTGCTGGCGCCTGCTGCTGCCGGTGTTCCCCGCCAACGTCCACATGGCGGTCAACCCGGAGCAGATCAAGGGGTTGGACCTGCGGCGGATCCCTCGCTGGGCGCTCTGGGCGCGGCTGCCGCTGCAGCCGCTGGCGATGCTCTGGGTCTGGCGCGCCACGCGCCGGTAGTCGCTAGGGCAGCAGTTCTTCCAGGAGGTCGCCCGCCGGGCCGAGGAGGCCTTCGACGTTGCCGAGGATCGAGCGGGCGTTCTGGATCAGTTCGATCGCCTGGTCGAGCGGGATCTCCTCGACCGTCGCGCGCAGCGGCCCGCCGACGAGTGGGCTGAGCGCGCCGGCCTCTTCGGCATCGTCGATCGCGCGCAGCAACCCGGCCCGGACCGCCCGCGCCAGCTCCGCGTCGTCGATCCCGTAGCGCTCGCTGAAGCGCTCGCGCGCCTCCGGCGTGGCCAGCGCCCGGGCCAGTTCCTCGCGGCTCACCCCGAGCTGGCAGGCGGCCCCGTCGAGAGCCGAGATCGAGAACTGGTTGGCGATTTCCCCCAACCCTCGCGGGTCGCTCCAGGCCCGGTGCTCGCAGGGGTCCTGGGTCTTCTCCGGCGTGTAGGAGGAGCCGCCGGCCGCCAGGTAGATGCCGACCAGAGCAACGGCGGAGAGAACCCCGGCGCCGACCAGGACCTGCGCGCGCAGCGCCGGGTTCACAGCTCGACCCTCCGCGAGAGGCCGATCGGAATCAGAGCCAGCAGAGCCAGCAGGGCGCCGAGCAGAAACGAGGGGCTGAAGGCATGGGTGGCGCCGCGGTCGAGCTGGTCCTGCAGTTCTTCGCGCAGACCGACCACTTCCGCGCGCGTCGGCTCGGGATCCTCGGGCAGCGGCTCGAAGGCCGGGCCGATCGTCGGCACTTTCCCCTCCTCGCCTTCGAGCCGGTCGCCGATCCGCTGCGCAAGGTCGATCTTCAACAGCGGGCTGACCCGCGAGTCGAGGATGACCGCGGTGCCCGCTTCGATCGCGTCCTCGCGCTGGTCGGCGATGTCGGCGGTGAAGATCGGCGTCAGCGCCAGCAGCCCGATCACCACGCCGGCGTGGCGGGCCGAGATCGTCCAGCCGCCGTGGATCGCTCGCGGAGCGCGTCCCCCGAGCGCGGTCTCGGTCAGGGCCGAGAGCACCAGCGAGAGGCCGATCCCGATCAGGACCTGGGGCGGCAGGGTGAGGGCGACCTCGGCCTTCGGCAGGTAGGCCAGACCGGCGAGGCCGCCGGAGACGAGGATCGCCCCGGCCGCCGCCCGAGCCTTGGCGCTGGGGACGACCGGGCCGATGCGGCTGCCGAGGAGAGCGGCGACCGGCATCGCGGTGACGACGATCGCGGCGCCGATCGGGGTCAGGCGCCAGCCCTCGATCAGCAGCAGGACGAGCAGGAAGAGGGCGGCGGCGATCGCCGCCGAGACCATCGCTAGCGCCAGGTTGGCCCACAGGTGCGGGCGACCGGTGCGGCGCAGCTCGGTCTGGAGGATGCCCGTGGCGGCCTCGTGTTTGGCCACGGCGAGGATCGGGACCGCGGCGGCGAGCGCCACCGGGACCTGGATCAGGAAGATCGACTGCCATGAGACCAGCTCCGTGAGGAGGCCGCCCAGCGCCGGCCCGAGCGCGGCGCCCGTCGCCCCGGTGCTTGCCCATATGGCCGTTGCCCGACGCTCGGAGCCGACCGTCGCCGGCAGCAGCTCCAGCGCCGCCGTGACCGCGGCGGCGCCGCCCAGGGCCTGCACGCAGCGGGCCAGGATCAGGGTCGAGAGGTCGTCGGCGATGCCGCAGGCGAGCCCGGCGCCGGCGAAGACGGCGAGGCCGACGGCAGCCGTGCGACCGGGCCCGGCCCGCCGCGCCAGCAACGCCGCCGGCACCGCCGCCAGGGCCATCACCAGATTGAAGGAGATCAGCACCCAGGTGACGCCGGCGACGCTGGTGTCGAGGTCCCGGTAGATCTCCGGCAGGGCGAGGACGACGATCGAGGAATCGGCCAGGACGAGACCGACCGCCAGCGCCAGGGCGGCGACGCGCGGCCTCGGGGCGCCGTCGCTCATCGGTAGCCCAGCTCCTGCGCGTACTTGTCGCGGTAGGCGCCGCGCTTGTCGAGCACCTCTTCGACGTAGGCACGCGTTTCCGGGAAGCGGATGCCGTCGATCGTCGAGCTCGCTGCCGCCCCACTCTTCGGCGTTGCTGGGCCCGGCGTTGTAGGCGGCGAGCGCGGCGACCTCATCGCCGTCGAAGCGATCGAGCAATTCGCGCAGGAGGAAGGTGCCGTAGCGGATGTTGATTTCGGGGTCGGAGAGATCCTCGAGCTTGAACGAGGTGCCGCCGCTGAGGCGCTCGATTTCGTTCGCCGCTTCCGGCGTGATCTGCATCAGACCGCGAGCGCCCGCGCTCGAGGTCTGGTCGCTGAACTTCGACTCCGAGTAGATGACGGCGGCGATCAGCGACGCGTCGACGCCCTTTTCATCGGCCTGCTGGCGGATCACGTCCTCGTGGCGCAGGGGCAAGGTCAGCTCCTGGATCGCCTGGTCGACTTCGCCGAAAACGCCCAGGGCCGCTCCCGCAACCACGCCCCGCCAGGACCACACCCGTGCCCAGGACCAGCCGCCGCCGCGTCTTCTGCCTCATCGCTGCAGCCTTTCGACCAGGGCGGACAGCGACCGTTCCAGGTCCTCGATCGAGCCGTCGTTCTCGACCGTGTGCTCGGCCCGCGCCGCCTTCTCGTCCTGGGCGAGCTGACGCGCCTCGCGCTCGTCGACGAGGGCATGGCCCCGGGCCGCGGCCCGCTGGCGCCGCAGCTCGTCCTCGGTGACCACGGCGACCGTCGTGTCGAAGACCTTCTCCATCCCCGACTCGAACAGCAGCGGCACCTCGATCACGGCGACCTCGGTGTCCGCCGGGAAGCCCCGCCAGCCAGGCGCCGATCCGTTCGCCGACCAGCGGGTGGATCTGCTGCTCGAGCCAGGTCAGCTGCTCGGGATCGGCGAAGACGATCTCGCCGACGCGGGCGCGGTCGACCCTGCCGCCCGGGGCGACGTCGGCGCCCCAGCGCTCGACCAGGCGCCCGATCAGCGGCTCGGAGTCGAGCAGCTCGTGCACGACCGCGTCGCTGGACAGGGTCGCGGCGCCGAGTCGGGAGAAGGCGGCCAGCGCCTCGGACTTCCCCGCCGCGATGCCGCCGGTGAGGCCGATCGTCAGCGGCATCGCGAGCCGCCGCTCAGCTCTGCTCGGACTCGCCCGTCTGCGCGTCTTCGCCCGACGCCTCGTCGACGTCGTCGGGAGAGTCGGGCCGCTCCTCGACCGATTCCCCCTCCTGAGCGACCTCGCCGGCATCCTCGCCGCCGTTGCCGTCCTCAGTCAGTCCCGTTCTCCTCGGCCACCGGAGCCGGATCCGCGGACTCGGAAGCCTCGTCCTCTTCACCCACAGGCTCGGTAATGGGAGGCTCGTCAGCAGCCGGCTCGGCCGGCGTCTCAGCCTCAGCGGACTCACCCGCGGGTGGCGGGGAGGACGGCTCCTCGCCCTGTCCCTCGACGTCAGCCGCCTCGGCGAGCTGCTCGCCCAGGTCCCCCATCGGCATGTTCTGCCCCTCGACCCGCTTGATGCTGAGCGAGAGGCGCCGCCGCTCTTCGTCGATCTCGAGGATCTTCACGTTCAGGTTGGTGCCGGGCTCGACCACTTCGCTCGGGTTCTCGACGTGGTGGTCGGCGAGCTCGGAGATGTGGACCAGGCCCTCGACGCCCGGGCAGGATTTCGACGAAGGCGCCGAAGGCGACGACCTTGGTCACCGCGCCCTCGAGCACGTCGCCGGGGCGGTGGGTGCTGATCACCCGCTGCCACGGGTCCTCCTGGGTCTGCTTGAGGCCCAGCGAGATGCGCTGGCGGTCGCGGTCGATGTCGAGCACTTTGATCCGCACCGTGTCGCCGATCGCGACGACTTCGGAGGGATGGTTGACGTGGCTCCAGGAAAGCTCGGAGATGTGGATCAGACCGTCGATGCCGTCGAGGTCGACGAAGGCGCCGAAGTCGACGATGTTGGAGATCTTGCCTTCGACCACCTGGCCCGGCTCGAGGCGGCCGAGGATCTGCTCGCGCACCTCCTTGCGCTCCTCCTCGAGCACGGCGCGGCGCGAGAGGACGACGTTGTTGCGGCTGCGGTTGAGCTCGATCACTTTGCACTCGAGCGTCTGGCCCATGAACTCGTCGAGGTTGTGGACGCGGCGGATGTCGACCAGCGAGGCGGGCAGGAAGCCGCGCACCCCGAGGTCGAGAATGAGCCCGCCCTTGACGACCTCGATGACGCTGCCTTCGACCGGTTCGCCGGAATCGGCGGCGACCTCGATGCGGCGCCAGGCCTTCTCGAAGCGGGCGCGCTTCTTGGAGAGGATCAGGCGACCCTCGGCGTCCTCCTTGGTGAGGACAAGGGCATCGACCTCCTCGCCCAGCTCGACCTCTTCGGCCGGGTCGACCGACTTGCGGATCGAGAGCTCGTTGGAGGGGATGACCCCCTCGGCCTTGTAGCCGATGTCGACCAGGACCTCGTCTTTGTCGATCCGCACGACCTTGCCGTTGACGACGTCGCCCTCTTCGAAGGAGACCATCGTCGCCGCGTAGTTGGGGACGATCTTGCCGTCGATCTGCAGCAGCAGGCCGTTGGATCCGTCGACGGGCGTGGCGCTGGGCGCAGGGGACATGGTCTCGGTCGCGGACACGGCCGCCCATCATGCCAGAAACGAATCGGCCGCTCGGTGTCCAGCCATGCCCAGATAGATACGCTGCCTTCGATGCCGTCCAGAGCGACGAAACGCGGTGAGGAGCGGACGCCCCTCGACGGATCGCACGACGTGCTGATCTGCGGCGCCAGCTTCGCCGGGCTGGCGATCGCGCGCGAGCTGGCCGGCGCCGGGGCCGACGTGATGATCGTCGACCGCTACGAGATCGGCGAGCGCCAGACCTCCGCCTGCGGCATCCCGACCGAGTGGCTGCGGCGGCTGGACCTGATGGACTGCGAGCGCCAGCGCTTCGACACGCTGGTCATGCACACCGCCCATGGCGACGCCCGCTACCGGCTCCCGTGGACCTTCTCCACCTTCGACTACCGCGAGCTCTGCCAGCTGCTCTGGCGCGACTGCGACGCCAGCTTCGAGACCGCAAAGGTGAACGGACGGGCGGCGCCGGCCAACGGCGGCGGCGAGATCGCCGTCGAGACCGACCGCGGCGTCATCTCCGCTCCCCTGGTAATCGACGCGCTCGGCTGGCGCCGCGTGCTGGCCAGCGGCGACGGCTACCAGCCGCCCGACGCGCCGCTCTCGCGCGGGCTCGAGGTGCACCCTGCCGGCAGCAGCGACGACCTCGAGATCTGGATCGACCGCCGCTACGTGCCGGCTGGATACGGCTGGTCGTTCCCCGCTCGCGACGAGCTGCGGATCGGGATCGGCTCCTTCGACCCGCGGTTCCACGTCAAGGACACCACCGTCCTGCTCGCCGAGGACCTCGGCAAGGCGCCCAACGCGTACCAGGGCAACTGGATCCCGCACAAGCTGCGCAAGGCGACCGAGGGCGGCGTCTTCTTCGCCGGCGACTCGGCCGGGCACTGCCTGCCGTTGAGCGCCGAGGGAATCAGAACCGCGCTCTACTTCGGCATCGCCCTCGGCCGCGAGCTGCGCGGCGTCGTCGAGGGGCGCCAGAGCCGCGAGCAGGCCGCCGCGACCTACGCCGAGTTCAACGACTCGCACGAGTGGAAGTTCCGCTGGATGCTGCGGGTGCAGCGGCTGATCCCGAAGATCCCGCCGCGGATCCTCGGGCCGGCGATCCGGCTGATGGGGACGAAGCTGTTCGTCGACTGGTCCTTCAGGCACTACCTGCGGATCGCTCCGCCGGACTTCGTCCCCTCAGCGAATGACCAGGACCGTCCCGACCAGGAGCAGGGCGACGCCGAGCAGGCGCTCGGGCGTGAGCGCGACCTGGTCGAGGCCGAACAGGCCTAGGCGGTCGATCGCGACCGAAGCGGTGAGCTGGCCGGCGACGGTCAGCGCGGCGACCCCGCCGGCGCCGATCGTCGAGACGGCGAGCAGCGCGTTGGTCACGTAGATCGCCCCCAGCAGACCGCCGACGAGGTAGTACCAGCTGACGTCGAAGGTCGAGCCGAGGCCGCCGGCCTTGCCGCTGAGGACGACGATCGCGGCCAGCGCGATCGTCCCCACCGCGAAGGAGACAAGCGCCGCCGCGAGGCCGCCGGTCGCCTTGCCCAGTTCGGCGTTGATCGGCGCCTGCAGCGCGATCAAGCCGCCCGCCACCGCGGTCAGGATCACCGCCAGTCCCTTATCCACGAAGAGGGCCTCGGCTGCGCGTGATCTTCGGGCTGGAGATGGGTTGCATCGGTACGGCGCGGCGATTGAACCGCCCTGCTGTCATATCAGTACCGCAGTCAAGACCCTCAACGCGACGCAAGCCATGCCTCCACCTCCCGCCGAGCCCCTCGCCTCCCGGATCTTCCTCGGACCGGCGCTGCGCACTCAGCCCGACCGGCGCCTGGTCAAGCTCGTGCGCGAGGGCTACGAGGCGGCCTTCGAGGAGATCGTCCGCCGCTACCGCCAGCCGCTCGACCGCTTCGCCGCCGCGATCGTCGGCAACCGCTCCGAGGACGTCACCCAGGACGCCTTCTCGAAGGCGCTACTGGCTCTGCGCGGCGCCGAGGCGGAGATCGAGCTACGGCCGTGGCTCTACCGGATCGTCCGCAACACGGCCCTCAACGACCTGCGCGACGCGCCGCCGCTCGCCGAGGAGCTGGGCGAGGCCGTCGCCGGCGGCCGCAGCGCCGCCGTGGAAGCAGAGCGCCGGGAGGAGATCGCCGAGCTGATGGAGCGGCTGCGGGCGCTGCCCGAGCCGCAGCGGGCGGCGATCGTGATGCGCGAGCTGGAAGGGCTGAGCCACGAGGAGATCGCGGCGGCGCTGGGGGTCAGCGGCGGCGCCGCGCGGCAGGCGATCCACCGAGCCCGGCTGGCGCTGCGCGACGGCCTCGGGCTGCTGGTGCCGCTGCCGCTGCTGCGCCTGCTCTTCGACCACGGCGCCGAGGCCGCCACGGCGGGCGGCGCCGCGGCTGCGGCGGGCGCTGCCTCGGCCGCCGGCGGCGGCGCGGCGACGCTGGGCGGTCTCAGCGCAGGCGGCGCGCTCAAAGCCGGGATGGCGACGGCGCTGGTCGCCGGCTCGGTCGGGGCGGGAGTCGCGGTACAGCAGAACCGCGACGGCGACGGACCGCAGCCGGCGGCGGCATCCGCCTCTCAGGCGCCGGGCGGGAGCGGCGCAGCGAGCTCGGGGGACATCTCCGGCGGCTCCAGCTCGGGACCGTCGCGCCAGGTCGGCGGAGACAGCGGGGGCGACGGCGAGAACGAGGGACCCGAGGGGGGCGACGATCGCAATGAGGGAGATGAGGATCGCCGCGGCCACGAGGGCGGCGGCGCCGATGACGACGGGCTGGACGATCGGTCAGGCCGCGGCCGTGGACGCGGCGTCGACGCCACCTCCGGGCATGGCGGAGACGAGCCGGAGCGGAGCGGCCCCTCCGGGTCCGACGACCTCGACGAGGACTCCAACAGCGGCGCCGGGAGCAGCGGCTCGGGCAGCAGCGGCGCCGGGTCGACCGCCACCATCAGTCCGCCGCCGGAAACGCTCGACGATGCAGAGGACGACTCGAGCGGCCCCGGCAGCGGCGGCTCGGACTTCGAGGCCGAGTCGGACAACAGCGGTCCCGGCGGCGGCTAGCCCTACTTGGCGGTGAGCCAGTCGGGGCCGACGCCGATGTCGACCTCGAGCGGTGGATCGAGCCGGTAGGCGGCGCACATCTCGCACTCGACCAGCTCGGTCGCCGCCTCCATCTCCCCCTGCGGGCCCTCGAACAGGAGCTCGTCGTGGATCTGCAGCACCAGCCGCGTCTCCCCGACCGCCTCGCGCAGCGCTCGTTGGCAGCGGACCATCGCCACCTTGATGATGTCCGCCGCCGTGCCCTGGATCACCGTGTTGACCGCCAACCGCTCGCCGAGGCGACGGGTGTTGGGGTTGCCCGAGCGCAGCTCGGGGATCTGCCGCCGCCGCCCCATCAGGGTGGTCACGTAGCCCTCCTCCTGCGCCCGCTCGACCACCTGCTCGCGGAAGGCCCGCACGGCCGGGAAGCGCTCCAGGTAGCGGGCGACGAATTCCTCGCCCTCCTTGCGGGGGATGTTGAGCCGGTCGGCGAGGCCGAAGCCGGTGAGGCCGTAGACGATCCCGAAGTTGACCATCTTCGCCTTCGAGCGCTGGCCGACGTCGACCTCGTCGCGGCCGATCTCGAAGACCTCGGCGGCGGTGGCGGCGTGGACGTCTTCTCCGGCATGGAAGACGTCCTTCAGCACTTTCTCGTCGGCGACGTGGGCGAGGACCCGCAGCTCGACCTGGCTGTAGTCGGCGGAGAGCAGCTGCGCGCCCTCTTCGGCGACGAAGCAGGCGCGGACCGGGCGGCCGATCTCGGTCCGGATCGGGATGTTCTGCAGGTTGGGATTGGTGCTGGAAAGGCGGCCGGTGGTCGTCGAGGCCTGGTTGAAGGTGGTGTGGACGCGGCCGGTCCCGGGGTCGATCAGGTCCGGCAGCGAGTCGAGATAGGTGTTCTTCAGCTTCGTCAGCTCGCGCCAGGACTCGATCTTCTCGACGATCGGGTGCTCGTCGCGGATCTGGGCGAGCACGCGGGCGTCGGTCGAGAAGCCGGTTTTGCCGCGGCGCTTGCGGGTCAGCTCCAGTTTCTCGAAGAGGATGCGCCCGACCTGCTGCGGCGAGCCGATCGTGAACTCCTCCTCGGCCAGCTCGAAGATCTCCTTCTCCAGGATGGCGATGCGCTCGCCGAAGCCGGCGCCGACCTCGGCCAGTCGCTCGGCGTCGAGCTTCAGCCCCTCGCGCTCCATCGCCGCCAGCACGTGGACCAGCGGCAGCTCGACCTCGCGCAGCAGCTTCTCCAGGCCGAACTCGTCGATCCGCGGCCGCTGGACGTCGGCGAGGGCGGCAACCAGGCGCGCCTCCTCCGGCGGGTCGAGCCCGGCCTCGACCTCCTCGCCTAACGCCGAGCTGGCCGTCGTCCTCGCCCGCGGCCGCGATTGCGCCCTCGGCGAGGCCGATCCCGGCGTCGGCCGCCAGCTCGGTCAGCTCGTAGGTGCGGCGCTGGGGCTCCAGCAGGTAGGCGGCGATCATCGTGTCGTGCTCGAGCTCCAGCTCGGCCGCCGCGCGAGCCGCGGCGGCGAGCAAGCCGTGGCGGCCGCCGCCGACCGACTTGGCGTCGTGGGCGAGGAAGGCGCGGCCGGCCAGAGCCGCCGCCAGCTCGTCGTGGCTGGAGCAGCCGGCGAGGATGCGCTCCCCTTCGGCCGCGGCCCAGCGCTCGCCGGCGATCGCCAGCGCCACCGGCCCCTCGCCGAGGTCGGCCGGCATCCCCTCCTCGACCTCGACCTCCAGCTCCTGCTCGACGCTGCGGCCGGGTACCGCCTGGCCCTCCGGCAGCGCTTCTTCCAGCCGCTCCATCACCGCCCGCAGCTCGAACTCGCGCATGAAGTCGCGGAGGACGCCGCGGTCGGGCTCCGAGCCCATCGCCTCGGTCAGGTCGACCCCGGTCTCGATCTCGTACTGCAGCGTCGCCAGCTGCTTCGACATGCGGGCGTCGTCGGCGTGCTCGACCAGGTTCTGCTTGCGTTTGGCGCCGGAGACCTTGTCGACGTTGGCGAGCACCTCCTCCAGCGAGCCGAACTCCTGCAGCAGCTGCGTCGCCGTTTTCTCGCCGATCCCGGGCACGCCGGGGATGTTGTCGGAGGTGTCGCCGCGCAGCCCCATCAGGTCGGTGATCAGCTCCGGGGCGACGCCGTAGCGCTCGACCACGGCCTCGCGGTCGTAGATCTTGGTCTCGGTGATCCCGCGCGAGGTGCTCATCACCCGCACCCCCTCGTCGACCAGCTGGTAGGCGTCGCGGTCGCCGGTCACGACCATCACCTCGATCCCCTGTTCGCGCGCCTGGCGAACCAGCGAGGCGATCACGTCGTCGGCCTCGTAGCCCTCGACCTTGACGTTGGTGTAGCCGAAGGCCTCGACCAGCGGCATCAGGTGCGGCCACTGCTCGCGCAGCAGGTCGGGGCGCGGTTTGCGCTGGGCCTTGTAGAGGTCGTAGGTGACCTCGCGCCCCGACATCCCCGCGTCCCAGGCGACGACGACCCCGGCCGGGTGGTGCTCGTCGATGATTTTCACCAGCATCGAGGCGAGCCCGTAGATCGCGTTGGTCGGCCGCCCGTCGCTGGTCCCGATCGACTCCGGCAGCGCGAAGAACGCCCGGTAGGCGAGCGAGTTGCCGTCGATCAGGAAGAGCTCGCCGCGCTCAGCGGCCATTTGCCACGGGCAGCCGATCGGTCCAGCGGGCTGCCGCGCCGTCCGCCTGGAACGAGACCGCTACCCGGAGCGGCAATGCGCCCTGCTCGAGCAGCTCTCTGGCCGCACGGGAAAGACGGCACTGCAGCTTGACCGTACCTGCGGCTTTGGCGCGCCTGGACGCGCCGCAGACCCTCTTGCGCTGTTTGCCGATCCGGGCGCTGACGGCCTTCGCCACCTGGCCGGGCCCCGGAACCCAGAAGTGAGTGACGACGCGGACGCCGCCGACCAGCCTCGAGCGGAGGAGCTTGGGACCGATCGGCGGGGGTGGCCCGGGAAGAGCAGCGGGCGCTCCTCCGGAGCTGCCGCCACCGGTGGCCCCTCCGCCCGGATCCGTCGGTGGCGGCGGGCACGGGTCGTCGGTCGCGCCCAGCCTTCCTTGTGCGGTGAGGTAGTCCTCGAGCAGCTCGGCGCGATCGACGGCAAAGTCTTCGGTGTTCTCCACTTCCTCTTCGATCGCCAGGTCCGTGTACCCGCGCCTGATGTCTTCTTCTTCGTCCTGGTACGGCGCCAGCATCGCGGCCAGCTGGGCAGCGTGCGCGCGCTGGTCGAGCTCCTGATTGACGCAATGGATGTCGGTCAGGCCGTCGAGGTAGAGCTCCTTGCAGCTGGCGTCCGCGAGGCAGTTGTTGAACATGAGGCCACCGGCGGGGTCCTCGAAACCCAGCCCGAGGAATTCCCAGGTTTGGTCGGCGCCCCACGGCATCATCTCGAAGATCCCCGCTTCGTCGCTGTGCAGGTAGTAGTTATTCGGGCGGATCGGATCTTCCGGATCGGGAGTGTCCTCGGCGCCGCCGGCGTACCCGTCCCAGTGGCCGACGTAGCGTTCGACCGCCCACTGCGCCGTCATCCGATCCAGGTCGGCGACAGCGTCCATGCCGTCGGACCAGTCGCCACCTTCGTCGTTGGCGGCGGCGATCAGCGCTTCCAGGTCGCTCAGATCCTCGTCGTCGCCCTCGTCGACCTCGAATTTTTCGGCCCACCCGGGCCTGACGTCGACTCCAGCCGCGTCCGCCTCGTAGAGGTGACCGGTGGTCGGGAACCACTGCGGCAGCGTGATCTCGTCAAGGGTCTCGATGTTGAGGAAGAGCCCGTATTTGGCGCCGTTGAGGTCGACGAAGGCGTACCCCGTGCGCGAGGCCGGCAGGTCGAGCGTGTGGAAGAGCTCGTAGGTGAGGGTCTCGTGGACCATCGACTCGTCCTGGACCATGTTGTTGAGCGTCAGCCTTTTGATCCCGAAGAAGATCTGGCCTTTGACGAACTCGTCGAACCTGACTTTCAGGCCCGACTTCCCGGTTTTGATCGGTCGGGAAGACCCGAATCCGCCCTTGCGGCGGATCCCCACGTCGACCAGCGGCACGCCTTTGGTGACGCCGTCGACCTTGAGCTCGAACGTCCCTTTCTGGTACTCGTCCGGTTCCGCTTCGAGCGCGTCCAGCTCTTCTTCGGACAGCCCCCCGAGCTCGATCTCGACGACCGCGTCGGGATCGAACATCCAGGCGACTTCGTCGGCCGCAGCGGCGACCGGGCTGGCGATCGCAGACAGCAGCAGAACGCAGACGATGGCCAACATCGCCCGGAATCCTCGCGAGGGATTTGCCCGCCGGCTGCGCATAACCGCCGCAACGCTAGCGGAACGTCAGAACCCAGGCCGGCTGAGACGGGCTCAACAACGGAAACCGCTGCCCTCGTGCCGGCAGGCAGGGACGAGCGTGGCTCGTACGCCGGTGTCGGTCAGCGGCACTCCGGACCGGCCGGGGAGGTCGACCCTGAGGTTCCCGCTCCAGCGGTTCGCGGCCGCGGCGCCGCGGTGGAAGGTCGCCTGGCCAGAGAACGGCGCGGGTGGCGCCAGCGTCGCGGTGCGCAGCAGCGGGTCGTAGCCGAAGGCGGCGGCGCCCGCCCACAGGGTCGTGCTGCGCGAGATCTCGATCCTGCCGCGCTTTTCGTGGATCTCGACTTCGAACCGCGAGCGCGCTCCGGGACCGTTCTTGTTCGCCTGCAGGCTGAGGCGATGGTGACGCTTGCCGCGAACGAGCCTCAGCCGGGCGCCGGGCAAACCGTGGCCGCTCCCTTCCCCGCTGCTGAACACCCCGCAGCCGAGGTCGAGCCAGAAGCGGGCGTACTCCTCCAGCCTCTGCGTGCTCGCCGCCGTATACCCCTCCTCGCCGTTGAATTCGAAAGTACCCCGATACGAGTCGGGTTCGAAGGTGACGGGTCTGTCGCGACAACGCGATTTCAGCGTCCTCTTGACGCCTGACGGCACGATGTCGAGAGAGATCCGGCCGAGGTCGCCGAGATCGGCCTCGAGCTTCGTCGGCGTGATCGTGGCCGGCGCTCCATAGATGGCGCCGCCGCGCTTGCCGCCGACGAACAGCACGATGTCGCCGCGCCCATCGGCGCGTTCGGAAGCGGCAAGGGCGAGGATCGAGTAGTCGTTGCTCGCCTTGAGCCAGAAGATCGCGGAGCCCTTGAGGTCGGAGTCGAGGGCGACGGCGTGGACCGGCGCCAACAGCGTGCCGAGGGCAAGGACCGCAAGCACGAGTCCATTCCTCCACCCCCTCGCCCCACCGACCTTCATCGCTCGACCGTACTCGATGCGGTCGCCGACGCACGAGCCGCGGCGATGAATCTGATTCGATAGCCGCCCATGGCCGTCAGCGCGCAATACAGCGTCACGATCCGCGTCGAGCTCGACGCGCGGCAGGAGCCCCTGGGCAAACTGACCGCGTCGATCGCCGAGGCGGGCGGGCAGCTGCAGGGGGTCGACCTGGTGCCCGGCGCCGGGCCGGAGGGCAAACGGGTGCGCGAATTCACGATCGACGCCCAGGACCGCGAGCACTGGGAGAAGATCCTGCGGGCGATCGGCTCGACCCGCGGCGCCCGGGTGCTCGACTACGTCGACCGCACGATGCAGATGCACCGCGGCGGCAAGATCGAGCAGCACAACAAGTACCCGCTGAAGACGCGCGACGACCTCTCGATGGCCTACACGCCCGGGGTCGCCCGCGTCTGCATGGACATCCACGCCGACCGCGCCAAGGCCTTCGAGTACACGATCAAGAAGAACACGGTCGCGGTCGTCTCCGACGGCAGCGCCGTGCTCGGGCTCGGCAACATCGGCCCCGAGGCGGCGATGCCGGTGATGGAGGGCAAGTGCATGCTGTTCAAGGAGTTCGCCGGCGTCGACGCCTTCCCGATCTGCCTCGATACCCAGGACGCCGACGAGATCGTCAAGGCCGTCGAGCTGATCGCGCCGACCTTCGGCGGCATCAACCTCGAGGACATCTCCGCCCCGCGCTGCTTCGAGATCGAAGACCGGCTGAAGGAGTCGCTCGACATCCCCGTCTTCCACGACGACCAGCATGGCACCGCGGTGGTGACGATGGCGGCGCTGTTCAACGCGCTGAAGATCGTCGGCAAGCCGATCGAGCAGCTGCGGGTGCTGGTGGTTGGCCTCGGCGCGGCGGGGGTAGCAGTGACCAAGATGATGCTCGCCTCCGGAGTCACCCAGATCGTCGGCTGCGACCGCAAGGGCGCGCTCTCGACCGAGCGCAAGGACTACGAGTCGGGCGAGATGAACGAAGCCAAGCGCTGGTATGCGGAGAACACCAACCCGGACAAGGTGAGCGGCCAGCCCGACGGCGCGATCGACGGCATGGACATCTTCGTCGGCCTCTCCGGCCCCGGGATCATCGAGGCCGAGTCGCTGGCGAAGATGAACGACGACGCGATCGTCTTCGCGATGGCCAACCCGACGCCGGAGGTGATGCCCGAGGACGCCGCCCCCTACGTGCGGATCATGGCCACCGGCCGCTCCGACTACCCGAACCAGATCAACAACGTGCTCTGCTTCCCCGGCATCTTCCGCGGCGCCCTCGACGCCGGCGCCCCAGCGATCACCGAGGAGATGAAGCTGGCCGCGGCCAAAGGCATCGCCGAAGTCGTCACCGACGACGACCTCGCCGAGGACTACATCATCCCCAGCGTCTTCAACCGCGAGGTGGCGCCCAAGGTCGCCGCGGCGGTGGTCGAGGAGGCGCGCCGCGACGGGATCGCCCGCCTCAACGAGGAGACCGGGACCTTCGCCACGGTGGAGGACGGCTAAGGCCGTGAAGGTCCTCGTCACCGGCGCCACCGGCCTGATCGGCTCGGCCCTGTGTGA
The DNA here is from genome assembly GCA_963832065.1 of uncultured Actinomycetes bacterium. Taxonomy (GTDB): domain Bacteria; phylum Actinomycetota; class Thermoleophilia; order Solirubrobacterales; family 70-9; genus VAYN01. The sequence goes on along the minus strand of CAWHSV010000006.1, from coordinate 59,074 downwards.
CGCGCTGCTGGCCCGGGGCGACGCCGTCGTCGGCCTCAGCCGCGACCCTGCCAGGGCCCGGCAGGCGAAGCCCGGCGTCGAGTGGCATCCCTGGGCGCCGACGCTGGAACGGCCGCCGGCGGAAGCATTCGACGGCGTCGACGGCGTGGTCAACCTGATCGGCGAGACGATCGCCCAGCGCTGGACCGACGAGGCGAAGCGGAAGATCGTGGAGAGCCGGCGCACGGCCACCCACAACCTGGTCGGGACGGTCGCCGGCCTCGAGCGGCGGCCGCGGGTGCTCGTCAGCCAGTCCGCGGTCGGCTACTACGGCGACCGCGGCGATGCCGTCGTCGACGAGTCGACCGGTCCGGGATCGAGCTTCGACTCCGAGGTCGTCCAGGGGTGGGAGCAGGCGGCGCGGGAGATCGAGGGCACGGGCGTGCGGCTGGCGATCCTCCGCAGCGGCCAGATCCTCGATGCCGGCGGCGGCATGCTCGGCGAGCTGCTGACGCCGTTCAAGCTCGGGGTCGGCGGCCCGCTGGCGGGCGGCGACCAGTACCTCTCCTGGATCCACCGCGACGACGAGGTCGGGCTGCTGCTCTGGGCGCTGAACCAGGAGGAGGTGTCCGGCGTGGTCAACGCAACCGCGCCCAACCCGGCCACCAACCACGACTTCTCCAAGGCCCTCGGCCGGGCGCTGGGACGGCCGGCCGTGATGCCGGTCCCCGGTCTGGTCCTCGACCTCAAATTCGGCCGTGAGTTCGGCGCGGTGCTGAGGGGCGGCCAGCGCGTCGTGCCGAAGCGAGCGCTGGAGCTGGGCTACGAGTTCCGCCACCCGGACCTCGACGAGGCCCTGCGGGACCTGCTCTAGCGGGCGGCCGGCTCGGCGTCAGGGCCCGCCGAGCGCATCCGCGACTCCCGCGCGCAGAGAGGCCGCATCGCCGGCGTCCCGCAGCGCCCGAAGCACCCGCGCCATCGCGGCGTTCCCGGAATCGCCGGCGACCTGAGCGATGCCGGCGGATTCGAGAATCGGCGCCGAGAAGCGGGTGGCGGGACCCGGCGCCTCGAGGTAGCCGACCGTGGTCGAGTCCTCGCTGGCCCGTCGCGCGCCGTCGCCGATCGCCGCCAGGTCCAGCTCGCCCCCGCTCCAGCCACCCGGCAGGCAGAACATGCGGATCCGCACAGAGCCCGCTCTCCCATCCTCCCGCGCCAGCTCAGCCCTCGCCCCAGCGCACAGCGGCTTCACCACATACGCCGTCACCTCGGCCCCATCCGCAACCCCTCCCTCCTCGCCACAGCCCCCCCCAGCCACCAGCAAGGCGCCGAACACCGCCACCAGGGCGACGTTGCGCGAGACACAGCGCAGCGGGAGGGAACCCTCGCCCCGCCCCGCCCACCTACCCAAAGAAAACCTCAGCCTCCGCATAAAGCCCCTCCGGCACCGTCTTCAGCTCCGCCGTCGCCTCGCTCAGCTGCACGAGCCGAATCTCGGTTCCCCGCAGCGCCGTCATCGTCCCCCACTTGCCGGCATCGGCCGCGTCGATCGCGTGCAGCCCGAAGCGGGTCGCCAGCACCCGGTCGAAGGCGGTCGGGGTGCCGCCGCGCTGGACGTGTCCGAGCACCGTCGCCCGCGTCTCTTTGCCGGTCCGCCGCTCGATCTCGCCCTCCAGCCAGTGCCCGACCCCACCCAGGCGCACGTGCCCGAAGGCGTCGAGCTTGTCGTCCTCCGCGCTCGGCACGCCGCCGACCGGCTGCGCCCCCTCGGCGACGACGACGATCGGGGCGAACTGGCTGGCGAAGCGCCGCCCGACCAGCTCGCAGACGCGCTCGATGTCGAACTTCCGCTCCGGGATCAGGATCACGTTGGCGCCGCCGGCGAGACCGGCGTGGAAGGCGATCCAGCCGGCGTGGCGTCCCATCACCTCGACGATCAGCACGCGGTGGTGGCTGCCGGCGGTCGTGTGCAGCCGGTCGATCGCCTCCATCGCGATGTTGACGGCGGTGTCGAAGCCGAAGGTGTAGTCGGTCGCGCCGATGTCGTTGTCGATCGTCTTCGGGACTCCGAGCACCGCGATCCCGGCCTCCTCGTGGAGGCGCGAAGCGGCGCCCAGGGTGTCCTCGCCGCCGATCGCGATCAGGCCGTCGACGCCGGCCGCGGCCATGTTTGCGGCGACCCGCTCGGGTCCACCCGCGTCGGCGAACGGGTTCGTCCGCGAGGAGCCGAGAATGGTGCCGCCGCGGGGCAGGATCCCACGCACCTCGGGCACCCCGAGCGGTCCGCTGTCGCCCTCGAGCGGCCCGCGCCAGCCGTCGCGGTAGCCGACGAACTCGTGCCCGTACTCGCCCACGCCCTTGCGCACGATCGCGCGGATCACCGCGTTGAGGCCGGGGCAATCGCCACCGCCGGTGAGGACTCCGATTCGCATCGGCTCAGCTTAGAAGTTGTCCAGGCGCGGCGGTAAGAGTAAGTTCGGACCCGAACCGACGAGGAGGAGAGATGAACGACGCACCCGATCTCAAAGCGGTAACCCAGGTGCAGCAGCAGACCTGGTCCAAGGGCGACTTCGCGATGGTCGCCAACATCGTCTACAACGCCAGCGAGAACCTCGCCGAGGCGCTCGACATCGTCCCCGACGAGCGCGTCCTCGACGTCGCCTGCGGCAGCGGCAACGGCGCGATCTCGGCGGCGCGGCGGAGCTGGGGCGGCACGGTCGGCGCCGACTACGTGCCCTCGCTGCTGGAGCGCGGGCGCGAGCGCGCGGCGGCCGAGCGACTGGAAATCGAATTCGTCGAGGCCGACGCGCAGAACCTGCCCTTCGAGGACGGGAGCTTCGACGTCGCCATGTCCATCTTCGGCGCCATGTTCGCCCCCGACCAGCAGAAGGCCGCGGCCGAGCTGCTGCGCGTCGTCAAACCGGGCGGCCGGATCGGCATGGCCAACTGGACGCCCAGCGGCAGCGTCGGGACGATGTTCAAAACGATCTCCAAGCACGCGCCGCCGCCGCCCGGGATCGACTCGCCGCTGCTGTGGGGCACGGAAGAGCGAGTGCGCGAGCTGTTCGGCGACGGCATCGCCGAGGTGCGATTCGAGCGCCGCATCTCGCGCCAGCCGTTCCGCTCCGCCGACCACTACATCGAGTTCTTCCGCACCTACTTCGGCCCGACCCAGGCGGCCTACGAACGGGTCGGCGCCGACGGCGAACAGGCCCTTACCGACGACCTGCGCGCCTTCCTCGAAGCGGAGAACGCCGCCGGCGACCGAGCGATGGTGCTGGAGGCCGACTACCTCGAGGTGATCGCGACCCGCGCCTAGTCCGATTCGCAGATCCCTAGCGCGGATCGACGCCGTGGCGGTACTGGCTATGAACCCTGAGGCTGCAGGACGCGGATCCCGGCGCCGATCAGCAGCACCAGGAAGAAGACCATGCCGGCGATTGGTCCGCCCTGCCCGAAGGCGTAGGAGACCGTCATTGCGGCGAGGGCGAGGAAGAGCGTCACGACCATTCCCATTGCGGCGGCAGCCTATCGAGCGAGGGCGACGCGCGTCTCGCTGAGAAAGGCGGCTACGGCGTCCGCCGCCGCCTCGGGCGATCCTCCCTCGCCTGCGGCGCGGACGAGCCGGCTGCCGACGATCGCCCCGTCGGCGATCCGCCCCACCTCGGCCGCCTGCTCCGCCGTGCCGATGCCGAAGCCGACGGCGACCGGAACCTCCGAATCGGCCTTGGTCGCGGCGACCAGATCCGTCAGCGAGGCGGGCACTTTGGCTCGCTCGCCGGTCGTGCCGACCGTGGAGACGACGTAGACGAAGCCGTGGGCGACGGCACAGATCCGTGCCCGTCGCTCGGGCGGCGTCGTCGGCGCCACCAGCGGCACGAGCGCCAGGCCGGCCGCAGCGAACTCCTCGCGCACCTCCTCGGCCTCGCCCAAGGGCAGGTCCGGGACGATCGCCCCACAGGCTCCGGCGGCAGCCGCGATGCGAGCGAACTCCGCAGCCCCACCGTGAGCGACGACCATGTTCGCGTAGACCATGAAGACCACCGGGACGCGCTCCGCGACCGAGCGGCAAACCTCCAGCGCGGTCGCCAGCGTGGCCCCCGCCTCCAACGCCGCCGTCGCCGCCGCATGAATCGTCGGCCCATCGGCCAGCGGATCGGAAAAAGGAACCCCCAGCTCGATCAAATCCGCCCCCGAATCCACATAAGCCGCAGCCACCGCAAGCCCCGTCTCCCGGTCGGGATACCCAGCCATCATGTAAGGCATCAACGCCGCCCGCCCATCGGCCGCCGCAGCCTCGAACGCCCCCGCAATCCGCTCCCTACCGGTAGCCCCTGCCAGCTCCTCGCCAGTCGCTGCCCCCGCGACGGGGTCCGGGGGGTGACTCGACGGAGCCTCCCCGCTGTTGCTCCGTCGAGTCACCCCCCGGACCCCCCACCGCCGGTGCGCGCAACGACCTCCGCGAGATCCTTGTCCCCCCGCCCCGAAAGGCAGAGCACGTCGAAGCCCTCGTCGGCGCCCGGGTGTTCCAGCAGCCAGGCGATCGCGTGCGAGGACTCCAGCGCCGGAATGATCCCCTCCAGCCGCGAAAGCTCGCCGAAGGCATCCAGGGCCTCGCGGTCGGAGATCGCCACGTAGCTGGCCCGGCCGCTATCGCGCAGGTAGGCATGCTCGGGGCCGACGCCCGGGTAGTCGAGACCGGCCGAAACCGAGTGCGCCTCGAGGATCTGGCCCTCCTCGTCGGCGATCACGGCCGAGAGCGAGCCGTGCAGGACCCCGGTGCTGCCGGCGCCAAGCGAGGCGCCGTGGCGGCCGCTGTCGAGGCCCTCGCCGGCCGCCTCGACGCCGATCAACGCCACCTCGGCGTCGTCGATGAAGGGAGTGAAGATGCCGATCGCGTTGGAGCCGCCGCCGACGCAGGCGATCACCCGCGCGGGCAGCGCTTCCTCCGCCTCCAGCGCCTGCGCTCGCGACTCCTCGCCGATCACCCGCTGCAGGTCGCGGACCAAGGCCGGGTAGGGCGCCGGGCCGACCGCGGAGCCGATCACGTAGTGGGTCGACTCGATGTTGGCGACCCAGTCGCGGATCGCGGCGCTGACCGCCTCCTTCAGCGTGCGGGCGCCGGCCTCGACCGGCGCCACGTCGGCCCCCAGCAGCTTCATCCGCTCGACGTTTGGCGCCTGGCGGCGGATGTCCTCCGTCCCCATATAGACGACGCACTCGAGACCGAGCAGGGCGCAGGCGGTGGCGGTGGCGACGCCGTGCTGGCCGGCCCCGGTCTCGGCGATCACCCGCGGCTTCCCCATCCGCTGCGCCAGCAGCGCCTGGCCGATCGCGTTGTTGATCTTGTGGGCGCCGGTGTGAGCCAGGTCCTCGCGCTTGAGGTAGACCTTCGAGCCGACCCGCTCGGAGAGCCGCCCTGCCAGATACAGCGGCGTCGGGCGGCCGATGAAGTCGCGCCGCAGCAGGTTCAGACGGGCCATGAACTCGGCGTCCTCGCGCGCCTCCTCCCAGGCGGCAGTCAGCTCGTCGAGCGCCGCGATCAGCGTCTCCGGCACGTAGCGGCCCCCGTAGGGGCCAAAGCGCTGCTCGACCGCGCTCATGGGGCGGAGACGCCGGCCGGTTGCGCGGCCTCGAAGAATGCCGTCATCGCGGCGTGGTCCTTGCGCCCGGGCTCGATCTCGACGCCGCTGGCGACGTCGACGGCATAGGGCTGGGTTACCGCGATCGCGTCGGCGACGTTCTCGGGCCGCAGGCCGCCGGCGAGGATGTCCGGAATATCGGAGCGATGGCCGCGCAGCAGCTCCCAGTCGAAGCTCTTGCCGGTCCCGCCCCACTGACCTTTGCCGCGACGGTCGAAGAGGTGGTAGTCGGTCCGGTAGGCCTCGGCCGCGTGCACGTCGGCGGCGCTGGCGACGTGGACCGCCTTGATCACCTTCACCCCCGTCCGCCGCGCCACCTCGCCGCAGAACTGCGCCCCCTCCGCCCCGTTCAGCTGCACCATCGTGCAAGCAGCGTTCTCCACCGCCTTGTCGACTTCCTCCAAGGTCGGATTCACGAACACCCCCACCACCTCGCACTTGCGCCTGAAAGCCGCCCCGATCTCAGCCGCGACCCCCGGCTCCACGCACCTTGGGCTGCCATCGAAATGAATCAACCCAATCGCCCAAGCGCCAAGCCGCACAGCCTCAGCCGCATCGTCGAGATTGGTGATCCCACAGAACTTGACCCGCACAAACTCAGCGTACGGGAAGGAGGGGTCGGGCACCCCTCCGCGCGGCTTGTACTTTTTCGCGGGAGCTCGACCTCGGACGGCCCCCTTCGACCTCGAAAAAGTTGAGCGAGGAGGGGTGCCCGACCCCTCCTTAACTATTCGCTCCGTTTTTCGACCGAATCCGGCCGATCCCCAAGCGTCACGGTCTTGGTCTCCGTCTCCCCTCCGCGCAGAACCGTCAGCTCGAGCTCATCCCCAGGCGCCGCCTCGTTGATGAGTTCGACGATCTCTTCCATGTCCGTGACCTTTTCGCCCTCGACCTCTGTGATCACGTCGCCGCCAAGGCTGACCTGCTGCCCCTCGATCGTCGCCGTGGTGTCGCCGCTCTCGATCCCCGCCTTGTCGGCTGGCCCGTCTTCGACGACGCTCTGCACGAGCACGCCCTGCTTGACGGGAAGGTTGACGGCGCGGGCCAGATCCGGGGTGATCGTGGCGCCGCTGATGCCGAGGAAGGCGTGTTCGACCTCGCCCTTGGTTTCGAGCTGGCCGAGCTCGGCGCGGACCGTGTCGATCGGGATCGCGAAGCCGACGCCGACGTTGCCCGCGCCGCCGCCCCCGGTCGCGATCTGCGAGTTGATGCCGATCACCTCGCCCGCGGCGTTGATCAGCGGGCCGCCGGAGTTGCCGGGGTTGATCGCCGCGTCGGTCTGGATCACGTTGGTGATCGAGAAGCCGTCGGGCGCTTCGATCTGCCGCTGCAGAGCCGAGACGATGCCGCTGGTCACCGTGCGATCGAGCCCGAACGGGTTGCCGATCGCCACCACCGGGTCGCCGACTTCCATCTCCGCCGAGCGACCGAGGACGAGCGGACGCAGCCTCTCGGCCGGAGCGCTCACGTCGAGCAGCGCCAGGTCCATCGCCGGATCGGCGCCGACGACTTCCGCCTTGTAGGCGGTCTCGGAATCGCCGAGTTTGACCTGGATCCGCTCAGCCCCTTCGACCACGTGGTTGTTGGTCAGCATGTGACCCTCTTTGTCGATCACGAAGCCGGAGCCGGTGGCGGTACCGCCTTCGGATTCCGGTTCGCCGAAGGGAGAAAAGGATTGCGCTTCAGGAGCGGCGATATCCGCTTCGATGAAGCCGACGCCTTCGCCGTCTTCGCGGTAGATGCGATTGACGACGTTGCCGTCGCCCTCCCCATCGCCGCTCGAGCGGTCGGCCACCGGCGCTGCCAGCGGCGCGGCGATGGTGGTCGTCGAGCCGCCTTCGGACTGGATCCAACCGGCCGCGATCGCGATCCAGCCGAAGGCGGCGACGACGGCGCCGCCAAGCAGCGCCGAGCCAAAGGGAGCGCAGAGGATTCGCCGTGCCTTGGTCATTCGCACTCGATGATCGCGCGCCGGACTGAGCTGGCCCTAAACGATCCTGAAAGGTTCCCTAAAAAAGGTGCTCGCGGGTGCCTTCGTCGGCCCCGGTCAGTTCACGCGTCTTCGCCTCCGGGTCCGCGGCGGCCATCAGGGCGCTGCCGATCAGGACCGCGTCGACGCCGACCCGCTCCAGCTCTTGCAGCTCGGACGGACCGGAGATGCCGCTCTCGGCAACCACGGTCTTACCGGCCGGCACGTCCGGCATCAGGTCGAAAGTCGTTGCCAGGTCGACGGCGCCCGTGTCGAGGTCGCGGTTGTTGATCCCGATCGCCTCGGCGTCGGCCTCCAGCGCGCGCTCCAGCTCTTCGCCGTCGTGGACCTCGACCAGGCAGTCCAGGTCGAGTGCGCGCGCCTGCTCGTAGAGGGACCGCAGCTCCTCGTCGGCGAGCGCGCGGACGATCAGCAGCACCGCGTCGGCGCCGTTCACCGCCGCCTCGAGCAGCTGGTAGGGATCGACGATGAAGTCCTTGCGGACGATCGGCAGGCTGCAGGCCGCGCGGGCCTCCCGTAAATCCTCCAGCGAGCCGCCGAAGTTGGACTCGTCGGTGAGGACCGAGAGCGCCGCGGCGCCACCGCGCTCGTAGGCGCCGACCTGATTGGCGACGACCGCCGTGGCTGAGATCTCGCCGGCGCTGGGAGAGCGCCGCTTGAACTCGGCGATCAGCGAAAGGCCAGGGCGCACCAGCGCCTCGTTGAAGGGACGGTCCTCGCCGCGGCTGGACAGCTGTGCCTCGAGATCGGCCTGCGGCAGCTCGCGGCGACGCGCGTCGACCCCCTGCCTTGCCCCGGCGATGAGCTGCTCGATCATGCCCACTTGACTGCTGGAGCCTAGTCGCCGCCGCCGGCCGTCGCCGTGACCAGCCGCTCCAGCACGTTTCCTGCCGCCCCGGAGTCGATCGCGTCTGCCGCCTTGGCGACGCCCTCGCCGATGTCGGCCGCGAGGCCGCCCGCGTAGATTGCGGCGGCGGCGTTGAGCAGCGTCAGGTCGCGGCGCGGCCCCGGCTCGCCAGCGAGCACGCCGCGCACGGCGGCAGCGTTTTCCGCGGGGGTCCCCCCCGCGACCGAGTCCAGCGAGGCTGGCGCGATCCCGAACTGGCTCGCCTCGGCGAACCACTCCGAGGTGCCTCCGTCGGCGACCTCGATCACCCGCGTGCGAGCGGAGATCGAGAGCTCGTCGAGGCCGTCCTCGGCGGAGACGACGAGGGCACGGACGCTGCCAAGCCCGACCAGTGCCTCGGCGATCGTCTCCTGGTAATGGCGGTCGGCGACCCCGAGCAGCTGCCTGTTGGCGCCGGCCGGGTTGGTCAGCGGACCGAGGAAGTTGAAGATCGTCCGCACGCCCAGGCGCTTTGCGGGCCGGCCCGACGTGCGCCATCGCAGCGTGATGGCGGGGAGCGAACATGAAGCCGAAGCCGACCTCGTCGATGCAGCGCCCGACCTGCTCGGGGTCGAGCTCGATGTTCACCCCGAGCGCCTCCAGCAGGTCGGCGGAGCCGCACTTGCTGGTGTTGGAGCGGTTGCCGTGCTTGGCGACCGCGCAGCCGGCGCCGGCGGCGACCAGCGCCGCCGCGGTCGAGACGTTGAAGGTCGAAGGGCCGCCGCCGGTGCCCGCGGTGTCGACCAGATCCGCCCGCCCGCTGGAGACCGGCGCGGCCAGCGAGCGCATCGTCCGCGCCAGCCCGACCAGCTCCGGCACGGTCTCCCCCTTGGCCCGCAGCGCGATCAGGAAGGCGCCGGTCTGGACCGGCTCGGCGCGCCCCTCCATGATCTCCTTCAGCACCGCCGAGGCGTGGTCGGCGGTGAGGTGATCGCCGCCGCAGACGGCGTCGATCGCCCGGCTGACGACGTCGTTCGGCATCAGCTTCGTTCCTCTGCGAGGAAGTTCTTCAGCAGGTGCTTCCCCTGCGGCGTCAGCACCGACTCCGGGTGGAACTGGACTCCCTCCGCGGGCAGCTCGCGGTGGCGCGCGGCCATCACGACGTCTCCCAGCGTGGCGCTCAGCTCCAGCTCCTCGGGCAGATCGGGATCGGCGACGAGCGAGTGGTAGCGACCGGCGACCAGCGGGCTGGGCAGCCCGGCGAAGATCGTCCGGCCGTCGTGCTCGACCTCGGCCTCCTTGCCATGGATCGGCTCGCCCTGGACGACGCGGCCGCCAAACGCCTCGACCATCGCCTGGTGCCCGAGGCAGACACCGAGCACGGGCGTGCCGGCCTCGGCGAAGGCGCGGATCGCAGCGCCGGAGATACCGGCCTCGGCCGGCGTGCAGGGCCCCGGCGAGACGACGAGCCGGTCGTGGCAGCGTTCCAGCAGCTCGCCGACCTCGGCCTTGTCGTTGCGCACGACCTCCAACTCCGCCCCGAGCTCGCCCAGGTACTGGACCAGGTTGTAGGTGAAGGAGTCGTAGTTGTCGATCACCAGCACCCGCATCGCCTAGCTCCAGTCCGGTTGCTCGCAGGCGACCTCGACGGCACGGAAGACTGCCTTGGCCTTGTTCACCGACTCGTTGTACTCGTAGGCTGGGTTTGGCGTCGGCGACCGTGCCGCCGCCCGCTTGGACGTGGAGCTGACCGTCTTTGCAGACGACGGTGCGGATGTGGATCGCGGTGTCGAGGTCGCCGTCCCAGGAGAGGTAGCCGACGGCGCCGCCGTAGGAGCAGCGCTTGACCTTCTCGAGCTCGTCGATGATCTGCATCGCCCGCACCTTCGGCGCCCCCGACAGCGTCCCCGCCGGCAGCGCCGAGCGCAGCACGTCCATGGCGCTGACGCCCTCGCGCAGGGCGCCGGAGACCTGGCTGACGATGTGGAGCACGTGCGAGTAGGTCTCGACCGTCATCAGCTCGTCGACCGCCACCGAGCCGTACTCGCAGACGCGGCCGAGGTCGTTGCGGCCGAGGTCGACCAGCATCACGTGCTCGGCCCGCTCCTTGGGGTCGTTGATCAGGCGCTCGGCGAAGCGGCGGTCCTCGTCCTCGCTGCGTCCGCGCGGCGAGGTGCCGGCGATCGGCCGCGTCTCCACCCGATCGCCCCTGACCTTGACCAGCGGCTCCGGCGAGGCGCCGGCGATCTGGAAGTCGCCGAACTCGAGGAAGTACATGTAGGGCGAGGGATTGACGGCGCGCAGGCCGCGATAGACGGAAAAAGCCTCCACTGGCGCGGGAGCGGAGAAGCGCTGGGAGGGCACCACCTGGAAGGCGTCGCCGGCGTGGACGTACTCGACGATCCGCTCCACCGCCGCTTCGAACTCCTCCCGCTCCATGTTGGAGACGAAGCGCGGCGGCGCGGCGATCGAAGGGCTCGCGGGGACGGGCACGGCGCCGCGCAGGCGCTCGCGCATCTCGGCGATTGTCTCCGCGGCGCGCTCGTAGGCGGCGTCGATGCCGCCATCTGCGTCGGCGAAGGCACAGGCGAGGACCGTCAGCTCGTGCCGCAGATGGTCGAAGACCACCATCGCGTCGGTCACCATCAGCGCCATGTCGGGCAGCCCCAGGGGGTCAGGGTTCGGCTCGCCGAGTGGCTCGACGGCGCGCACCAGGTCGTAGCCGAAGAAGCCGACGGCGCCGCCGGCGAACGGCGGCAGCCCTTCGACCGGCGCGGGGCGGAACCCGGCCAGGCGCGCGGCGACCGCCGCATAGGGGTCCGGGGCCGGCTCGGTGCGGCTGGGCGCCTCGCCGGCAGCCGCCTCCTCGCCGCTCCATTCCGCCAGCGTGCCGTCGCTCCAGCGCAGCACCGCGCGCGGGCGCAGGCCGACGAACGAGTAGCGCCCGACCTGGCCCTGCTCGGCCGACTCGAGCAGGAAGCAGGGCGCCCCGTCGGGCTCGCCGGCTCGCAGCTTGAGGAAGGCAGACACCGGCGTCTCGCAGTCGTCGACGAAACGGGCCCGCACCGGCACCACGTTGCCCTCGCGGGCCAGCTCGCGCGCCCGCTCGAGAGTGGGCTCGAGCTTCAGCTCGGAGTCACTGGCTACGGTCATTCAGCACTTCCATCACCGTCGCCTGGGAGACACCGCGCGAGACCAGCAGGACGCTGAGGTGGTAGAGCAGGTCGGCCGCCTCTTCGGCGACGCGCTCGTCGGACTCCTCGCGCGCGGCGCGGATCACCTCCTCCGCCTCCTCCTCGACCTTCTCGCCGATCAGAGTGCGATCGTCGAGCAGTTTCACGGTGTAGCTGCCGTCGGGGCGCTCGACGGCGCGGCCGCGCAGCGTCCGCTCCAGCGCCGCCAGCGCTTCGTGGTTGACCGGGAACGGCTCGCCGGGAGCCGGCGGCGCGTCCTTGCGGCTGGAGGCCGAGCCCAGCACCTCGCGGTAGAAGCAGCTGCGCTCCCCGGTGTGGCAGGCGGGCCCGGCGGGGTCGACTATCGCCACCAGGGCGTCGCCGTCGCAGTCGTAGCGGAGCTGGCGCAGGTGCATGAAGCTGCCGGAGGTTTCGCCTTTTTTCCAGAGTTCGTCGCGGGAGCGGCTGTGGAAGTGCAGGTCGCCGCTCTCCAGCGTCATTTCCAGGGATTCCACGCTGACGTAGGCAAGCATCAGCACCTCGCCGCTGGTCCAGTCCTGGACGACGCAGGCGCCAGACCGCGCTGATCGAATTCGATTTCGCTCGAACATCGGTCCATCGTAGAGCGCGGGCGGCTACTCGATCCCGAGCCGGTCCAGCAGGTCCTCGTCGCGTCGCCAGTGGCGGCGCACGCGGACGCTGAGATCGAGATGGACCTTGGCGCCGAGCTCATCTTCGAGCGAACGCCGCGCGGCGCTGCCGATCTCACCGATCTTGGCCCCGCGCTTGCCGATCAGGATCCCCTTCTGGGACTCGGTCTCGGCCCAGATCTCGGCCTTGACGGTGACCAGCCCGTCCTCGCGCGGCGCCATCTCCTTGACCGCGACCTCGACCGAGTGCGGGATCTCCTGGCGGGTCCGATTCAGCACCTGCTCGCGGATCAGCTCGGCCAGCAGCAGCTCGCTCGACTGGTCGCTGCTCTCCTCCGGCGGGTACATGTAGGCCCCTTCGGGCATCAGCTCCCCCAGCCGCTCGACCAGCGCCCCGAGCCCCTCGCCGGTACGGGCGCTGATCGGGAAGACCTCGTCGACCCCCTCCAGCTCGGCGGCAGCGGCCAGGACGGGCACCAGCTCGTTCGGGCCGAGCCGGTCGGCCTTGTTGACGGCGCAGATCACCGGCAACTTGGCCCCGGCGTCGAGCAGGGCGCGGACGATGAAGCGGTCGCCGGGGCCGACGCCCTCCTCGCCGTTGATCACGACCAGGGCCACGTCGGAGTCGGCGAGCTCGCGCTCGACCCGCTTCTGCATGCGCTCGGTCAGGACGTCGCGCGGGCGCTGCACCCCGGGCAGATCGACGAGGACTAGCTGCCGCCCGGCATCGAGGTCGGTGGCGACACCGCGGATCGCCCGCCGCGTCGTCTGCGGGCGCACCGAGACGATCGCGACATGGGCGCCGACGATCGCGTTGACGAGCGTCGACTTGCCGACGTTGGGCCGTCCCGCGAGTCCGATGAAGCCCGAGCGGGTCATCGCAGCGAGGCCAGCACCTTCGCCTGCAGCGCCAGCATCTCGCCCGCGTCGGACTCGTGGTCATAGCCGCAGAGGTGGAGCACGCCGTGGACCGCGGCCTCGGTGAGGTCGGAGCAGTGCTCGGGGCAGATCGCCACGTCGCCCAGCTCGCGCGGCCCCGAGGTCGGCCCGGGTCCATCGATCGGAAAGGCGAGGACGTCGGTCGGCGCGTCCTTGCCACGATACTCGCGATTGAGCTCCTGGATGCGGTCCGCGTCGACCAGCTCGAGCCCGAGGTGACCGTCGCCGACGCCGGCGGCGGCGAGAGCCGCCGCGACCGCCCCCTGCAACTCCGCTGGCACGTCGGAGAGATCGAGGCTCAAGAGCCCGGCGTCGGACCGTGTTCGCTCCGCGCCGCCCCGTCGCGATTGCCGTGCGCGTCGTAGGCCGCGACGATCCGCTGCACCAGTTTGTGGCGGACCACGTCGGCCCCGCCGAACTCGACGAAGGAAATGTCCTGAACCGAGTCGAGAATGTCGCGCACGACGATCAGGCCTGAGCGCTGGTCGCTCGGCAGGTCGATCTGGGTGATGTCGCCGGTCACCACCATGCGCGAGTTGAAGCCGAGCCGGGTCAAGAACATCTTCATCTGCTCGGGGCTGGTGTTCTGCGCCTCGTCGAGGATGACGAAGGAGTCGTTGAGGGTGCGGCCGCGCATGAAGGCGAGCGGCGCCACCTCGATCACGTCGCGCTCGAAGTAGCCGTTGACGCGATCGGGGTCGATCATGTCGTAGAGGGCGTCGAAGAGGGGCCGCAGGTAGGGATCGACCTTGGCCTGGATATCGCCGGGCAGGAAACCGAGGCGCTCGCCGGCCTCGACCGCGGGCCGGGTGAGGATGATCCGCTGCACTTTGCGTTCGGTCAGCGCCGCCGCGGCCATCGCCACCGCGAGGAAGGTCTTGCCGGTGCCGGCGGGCCCGACGCCGAAGGTGATCGTGTGGCGGCGGATCGAGTCGACGTAGCGCTTCTGGTTCAGCGTCTTCGGCGCCACCTTGGTGTTGCGGTGGCGCCAGACGACGTCGTCGAGGATCTCGGACGGGCTCTCGTCGGCGTCGAGGGCGCCGGTCACCGCCTCGATCGTCCCCGGGGCGACGTCGTGGCCCTGCTCGATCAGCTCGACCATCTCGTCGACCACGGTCGCCGCCTGGGCGACGTCGTCGGGCTCGCCCTCGAGCGTAAGCACGTTGCCGCGCAGGTGCAGGTCGCCGTCGAGCCGGCCGCGCAGAGCCCGCAGGACGGTGTCCTCCGAGCCGGCCAGCTCGGCGGCGACGGTGTTGTCGAGCGTCAGCTGCCTACGCGCCAAGCCGCTCACGCACCGCCGCGCTGACCCGCTTGCCGTCGGCCCGGCCGCCCAGCTTCGGCATCAGCGCCGACATCACCTGTCCCATCTGCTTCTGCTCGCTGGCGCCCGTCTCGGCGACCGCGGCATCGACCAGCTCGCCCAGCTCCTCGATCGGAGAGCTGCTGCGGCAGGTAGCCCTCGATCAGCTCCGCCTCGAAGCGCTCGGCCGCCGCCTGCTCGGCTCGTCCGGCGCCCTCGTAGGCCTCGGCCGCCTCGATCCGCTTCTTGCGCTCCCGCTGCAGCACCGCGACCTCGTCCCCCTTGCCCAGCTTCGCATCCTGCTGCAGCACGTCGACGACCAACCGCAGCGCCCCCGCCCGCTCGCGGTCGCGCGCTTTCATCGCCGTCCGCACGTCTACCTGCACCTGCTCAAGAACACTCATGCGCTAAGGGTAGTCGGCGGCGTCGGGCGCGATCGCCAGGCCCTCGGAGACGAGGTCGCGAATGTCGGTGCTGACCAAGGTCCAGTCGTGGCGCCGTGCGGCGGCGACATAGGTCGCGTCGTAGGCCGTGAGACCGTGCTCGGACGCGAGCTCGAGCGCAGACCCGATCAGTCCGACGTCGACAGGCAACAGGCCCTCGCCGCAGCGGGCCTCGACCAGGCGACAGAGGTCCGCGGCCGCGACCGACTGGCCACGCCGCACTCCGAGACCGTTCGCCACCTCGTAAAGGGTGAGATCCAGGGCAGCGACCGGCCGAACGGGATCGACGGCGAGCAGACGAGCGGCCTCGAAATAGCGGTCTTCGCGGTCCTTCGCCGCGATCCAGACGCTGGCGTCGAGCAGGAGCACGCTAGTGCGATTCGCGGTCTTCGCGGACCAGCTGGGCGGCATCGCCGCCAAGATCCAGGGGTGGCCCCAAGAGCTCCTCGAGCTCCTTGCGGCGCCTGGTGTCCTCAGTCGAGAGCTCGCGCTCCGCCAAGCGGCGCAGAAAGCCGCTGCGGGTCTCCTGGTTGGCGCGGGCCTGGGCGTCGAGCCGCTCGAGGAGATTGTCGGGAATCGAGATCATCACCTTTGCCACAGGGTGAGTATATACGGTATTGCCAGCGGTAAGAGCGGTCATGGCGGCGATGCTCGCCGATTCCCCCGCGCGGGTGGCGCGTGGAATGTGCCAATTCGGTGACCGTGGCCATACCGAGTCGCTACTTCGGGTCGATCTCGATCCGCTGCACCTCGCCCAGCGGCATCTGCAGGAAGCGGGTTCCGAGCTCGCGGAAGGACTCGGCGTCGCCCGTGCAGAGGAAGCGGTACTCGCCCTCGCCGTCGCGCTCGCGAGCGATGCCGCGGCCGACCAGGGTGCGCTGGACGGCAGCGGCGACGGCGTGGCCGCCGCTGACCAGGCGCACGTCGCGGCCGAGGATTCGCTGCAGCATCGGCGCCACCAGCGGGTAGTGGGTGCAGCCGAGGATCAGCGTGTCGACCTCGGCCTGCTTCAGCGGCGTGCAGTAGCGCCGCGCCATCGCCATCGTGTCCCCGTCGAAGGCGAGGCCCTCCTGGATGAACGGGGCGAGGTCGGGCGCCGCCACCTCGGTCACTTCCAGCGCCCGTCCCTCGGCTTCGAGCGCGCTGCGGTAGGCGCCGCTCGCGACGGTGTTTGGCGTGGCCAGCACACCGACCTTGCCGTTGTCCGTGATCGCCGCGGCGATCTCCGCCTGGGGCGCCACCACAGGGACCACCTCGACCCCCTCGCTGCCCCCGACCTCGCGCACGACGTCGACGCCGATCGAGGTGGCGGTGTTGCAGGCGATCACCAGCAACTTGGCGCCGCGGGCCAGCAGCAGCTCGCAGATCTGCGCGATCCGTTCGCGCAGGCGGTCGGTATCGCGGCTCCCGTAAGGGAACATCGCCGTGTCGCCGAGGTAGACGAAGTCCTCCTCCGGCAGCGAGACCAGGCACTCGTGCAACACCGTGAGGCCGCCGACGCCGGAGTCGAACATCGCCACCGGCAACGAGGCGTCGAGCTGAGAGGCGGCGGCGATCAGCGAACCGGAGAGCCGGCTAGAGGAACGGCTTGTAGGACATGAAGAAGATCGACACGACCACGATCAGCCCCGCCAGCCCGCCCACCTGGCCGACTCGCCGCGAGACCGATTCGAACTCCTCGCTCAGCCTGTCCCCGGACTTGAGATCTCGTTCGGCCAGCTCCTTGGCCTTGCGCGTCTGCGGCTGGAAGAACGCGTGCTGAAGCCCGAAGAGCACGATGATCGCGAGGAATCCGATGCCGATGAACGCCTCGCTGGTCTCCCAGTCGCCGTCGGTCAACAGGTAGATCCCCGCCAGCAGCAGGAGGATCATCCCCGGGTTGACCAGGTAGCGATCGCATTTCTGCACACCCGCGAGAATTGCCGGCGTCGCCCGCGGATACTGCGGCGCCAGGGAGAAGAAGAGCGCGTAACCGAAGGTCGGCCCGAACGCGAGCACGACCGCGAGGATGTGCAGGAACAACGCGAACTTGTAGCCGGGGTCGACGATCGACGCGGAGGGCATCGGCGAAACCCTATCCCTCAGACGCGACGGAGCAGCAGCCCCGCCCAATCCCCGTCCCGGCGCCGCTCGACCTCGCCCAGATCGACCTCGGCGAACGCAGCGGCCACGTCGTCGACCTCGCTGGGCAGCAAACCGGAGCAGACGAGCGTGTCGGGCGTGTCGGCCGCTAGTCGCGAAGCGACGGCGGCAAGGATCGGCGCGGTCATGTTGGCCACGACGGTCGACGCGAGGTCGGGCAGGCGTTCGCGGAGATTGACGCGTTCGAGCTCGATCTCGACGCCGTTGGCGGCTGCGTTCGCTGCCGCCGCCTTCAGCGCAGGCGGCTCGTGGTCGTAGGCGCGGACCGGTCTCCAGCCCAGCTTGGCGGCGGCGATCGCGAGGACTCCGGAGCCGGTTCCGAGGTCGGTCAGCGGACCGCCGGCCTCGCCGGCCGCCTCCAGATCCAGCAACAGCTCCAGACAGAGGCGGGTGGTCGGGTGCGCGCCGGTGCCGAATGCCTGACCTGGGTCGACGACGACGTCGATGGCGCCGTCGCGGGGCCCCTCCCAGGAGGGCCGCAGCCAGAGCCGGCCGCCGACCAGCAGCGGCTTGTGGAAGTCGCGCCAGCGGTCGGCCCAGTCGTCGGGGACCTCGGTGGCGTTGACCTCGACCCTGCCCTCCCCGACCGCGGCGTCGATCTCGCCCAGGTCCGGCAGCTCTCCCTCGCCGCCGTAGATCGCGTACTCGACGTAGCCCGGCCCCCGCTCCTCCTCGACGCCGTTGGGCGCCAGCACCGTCAGCTCGGCGAGCACGAGCTCCGCCTGCCCCGGCGGGCAGCGCACCGCGAGGCGGATCACCCGAAGGCGCGACGGACGCGGCTGAAAAGGCCCTCGCCGTGCTGGGGGCCGAGGTTGTCGGGCCCCAGCGACTCGTCGAGGCGCTCGGCCAGCTCGCGCTGCTCCTCGCCGAGATTGGTGGGAACGACCACGTTGAGCAGCACCCGCTGGCTGCCGCGGCGTCCGCCGCCGAGCCGTGGCAGGCCGGCGCCGCGCAGCACCTCTTCGTGGCCGGGCTGAGTTCCGGCCGCGATCTCGAGCTCGCGCTCGCCGTCGAGGGTGGGGACGGTGACGGCCGAGCCGAGCATCGCCTCGGTGGCGGGGATCGAGACGACGCTGATGAGATCCGTCCCGTCGCGCTGGAAGCGCTCGTCCTCGGCAACCGTAACCTCGACGTAGAGGTCGCCGGCCGGGGCGCCCGACTCGCCGGCGTGGCCGGCGCCGGCGACGCGCAGGCGCTGACCGCTTTCGATTCCCGGCGGGATTTCGACCGCGTGCGTGCGCTGCCCCTGGGTGCGGCCGCGGCCGCCGCACTCCGAGCAGGGCGTCTCGGGGATCTTGCCGGCGCCCCCGCAGGCCTCGCACGCGACGCCGCGGACCATCTGACCGAACGGCGTCCGGGTCACCTGGCGCAGCTGACCGGCGCCGTCGCAGCGCTCGCAGGTGGAGATCGGCGTGCCCGGCTCGGCGCCGTTGCCGTGGCAATGCTCGCAGCGCCCGACGGCGTCGAACGAGATCTCCCGCTGCGCCCCGGAGACGACCTCGTCGAGGTCGACCTCGGCCACCGCGAGGACGTCCCCGCCCCCCGCTCGCCCGCCACCGCCGAAGCCGAATGCCTCGCTGCCGAAGAAGGCCTGGAAGATCTCGTCGATCGAGCCGAAGGAGGCGCTGCGCGGATCGAAGCCGCCGGAGCGCAGACCCTCGTGCCCGTAGGCGTCGTAGGTGCGCCGCCGCTCGGCGTCGGAGAGCACCTCGTAGGCCTCGGCCGCGGCCTTGAACTTCTCCTCGGCCTCGGGATCGTGGTCGTTGACGTCCGGGTGCAGCTCGCGGGCGAGCCCGCGAAAGGCCTTCTTGATCTCAGCCTCGCCGGCATCCCGGGAAATCCCGAGCACGTCGTAGTAGTCGCGCGGCATCGCGCTAGCCGTCGTACACGGTCTCGAAGTAGCGCGAGAGCTCGCGGGCGGCGCCGCGGACGGAGGCGATCGCGGTCGCGTAGTCCATCCGCAGCGGTCCCACGACCCCAACCGCGCCGAGGTTGCGATGACCGAGGCCGTAATTGGCGCCGATTACGCTGACCGAGCGCAGCTCCGGCTGCGGGTTCTCCTCGCCGATCCAGAGGAAGACCGAGCGCTCGTCGAGCGAGGAGCGCAGCATCTGCAGGACGCCCGCCCGGCGCTCGAGCGCGGTCATCAGCTCGTCGGCGCGCGGCAGGTCGGGCAGATGCTCCCGTGAGAGCAGGCGCGAGGCGCCGTCCATATAGAGGTCGACGCCCGTCTCCCGCTCCAGCTCGGTGAAGGCCGGGCCGAGGGTGGCGACGAACTCGGCCTCGACGCCGGCGAGCTCCGGATCGGACAGGCGGCCAGCGATCATCCGGGCGCCGACGCCGAGGCCCGAGAGGGACTCGTTCAGGTAGCTGGAGGCCCACTCGACGAGGCCGGGATCGACCGCCCGATCGAACTCGAAGACGCGCCGCGCGACGTCGCCGGTGGAAGCGATCGCGATGACGACGACCTTGTCGGGCAGCAGGCGCAGGACCTCGACCCGGTGGATCGTCGCCGCCAAGCTGGGCGACGGCGCCGTCGCCATCGCCACCAGGTCGGTCACCTGGGCCAGCGCCGCGGTCGTCTCCCGCATCGCCTCGTCGACCTCGCGCCGCAGGCGCGACAGCTCCAGCTCCACCTGCCGCTCGGCCGGCGGCGCGCCCGACGACATCAGCAGGTCGACGTAGCACCGGTAGCCGGAGTCGGTCGGGACGCGCCCGGCGGACGTGTGCGGATGCGTCAGCAGCCCGGCGGCCTCCAGCGCCGCCAGCTCGGCCCGCACGGTCGACGGCCCCCACTCCACCTCCGGCCGCTCCGCCACCTCCTTCGAAGGCACCGGCCGCGCCGACGCCAGGTAGGCGTCGACGACCAACTGCAAGATCAGCTCCTGCCGCGCGGAAAGCATCGGCCTTCCATTGTAGGAACGGCTAGAGCTGGACTTCGGCTTCGGCGTTCTTGATGATCTCGGTCTCGCCCTGCCTGGCCACGGTGTCGATGACGACGGTGTCGCCATCCACGGACTTGACCGTGCCGGCGACGACGATCTCCTGCTCGGGCGCGCCCATGCCGCGGAACTGGACCGAGAGCCGCTTCAGCGCCCGCGGATCGCCGCCGGCCAAAGCCGTGTTGGCGCGGGCGACGAGGCCCATCGAGTAGAGGCCATGGAGGATGTTGTTCGGCAGCCCGACCGCTTTCGCGAACTCGGGGTCGATGTGGATCGGATTGAAGTCGCCGGAGGCGCCGGCGTAGCGGTGCGGCAGGTACTTGTCCGGCGTGACGCTCAGCTCCGGCGCCTGCTCGCCCACGTTCAGCTCGGCCATCTCATACCCCCCTGACGATGTTGGTCCAGACGGCGCGCACGACCTGCTCGCCGTCCTGGTTGACGGACACCGACTCGAAGACGTAGAAGCCCTTGCCGTCTTTCTCGTAGATCTCGAGGCATTTCGGCGTCGTCGTGATCTCGTCGCCGGAGCAGGCCGGCTCGCCCCACTCGAAGACCTGGCCGCCATGAACCATCGTCGCGAAGTTCATCCCCACCTCGGGGTCGAACATCACCGGCCCCATCGCCGGGCCGCTGTAGACGACGGCGAACATCGGCGGCGCCACCACGTCGCGGAAACCGGCCGCACGCGCCGCCTCGACGTCGAAGTGCACGGGGTTGTCGATCCCCAGCGCGTTCGCGTACTCCTTGATCTTCTCCCGCCCGACCTGGTACGTCGTCCCGGGCCATTCCTTACCTACTGCATCGGTCTTGATCGGCATGGCGCGGCAGTCTATTCAGCTTGCACGAGGCGGCGCTGGAGACCACGGCGGCCCGTCACTCATCGATCTCC
This sequence comes from uncultured Actinomycetes bacterium, assembly GCA_963832065.1. Taxonomy (GTDB): domain Bacteria; phylum Actinomycetota; class Thermoleophilia; order Solirubrobacterales; family 70-9; genus VAYN01. The sequence goes on along the minus strand of CAWHSV010000006.1, from coordinate 38,162 downwards.
AACACCGCCAGGAACGCCTCCTGTGGAACTTCCACCCTGCCGACCGACTTCATCCGCTTCTTCCCCGCTTTCTGCTTCTTCAGCAGCTTCTGCTTGCGGGTGACGTCGCCGCCATAGAGCTTCGCGGTGACGTCCTTGCGCAGCGCCTTGACCGTCTCGCGGGCGAGGATGTTGGAGCCGATCGCGGCCTGCACCGGCACGTCGAAGAGCTGGCGCGGGATCGTCTTGCGCAGCCGCCCAACCAGGCGCTTGCCCTGCTCGTAGGAGAATTCGCGGTGGACGACGATCGAGAGCGCGTCGACCTTGTCGCCGGCCAGGAGGATGTCGACCTTGACCAGGTCCGATGCCCGGTTGCCGATCGGCTCGTAGTCGAGCGAGGCGTAGCCGCGGGTCGAGGACTTCAGCAGGTCGAAGAAGTCGAGGACGATCTCGGCCAGCGGCATGTCGTAGCGGATCTGCACCCGCTGCGGGCTGAGGTAGTGCATGTCGACGTGGGCGCCGCGGCGCGCCTGGCAGAGCTCCATCACCGCGCCGACCTGTTCTTTCGGGCAGATGATCGTGGCCCGGATGTAGGGCTCTTCGATCGCCTCGATCGAGCCGGGGTCGGGGAGGTCGGTCGGGCTGTGGACCTCCACCGCCTCGCCGTTCGTGAGGTGGACCTCGTAGCGGACGTTCGGGGTCGTCGCCAGCAGGTCGAGGTCGTACTCGCGCTCCAGCCGCTCGCGCACGATCTCCATGTGCAGGAGGCCGAGGAAGCCGCAGCGGAAACCGAACCCGAGCGCCTCCGAGGTCTCCGGCTCCCACGACAGCGCGGCGTCGTTGAGGGCCAGCTTCTCGAGCGCGTCGCGCAGGTCTTCGAAGCGGTCGGTGTCGATCGGGAAGAGGCCGCAGAAGACCATCGGGCGGACCTCGCGATACCCCTCCAGCGGCTCCTCGGCGGGCCCGGCCAGAGTGGTGACGGTGTCGCCGACCCGCAGCTTGGCGACGTCCTTGATGCCGGTGATCAGATAGCCGACGTCGCCGGCGTCCATGCCCTGGACCGCGGTCATCGCCGGCCGGAAGAAGCCGATGTCGTCGATGTCGGCCTCGGTCCCGTTCTGCATCGCCAGGATCCGCTCGTTTTTGCGAAAGGAGCCGTCGACCATCCGCACGTAGGCGATCACGCCGCGGTACTGGTCGAACTCGGAATCGAAGATCAGGGCCCTGGTCGGCGCCTTGGGCTCGCCCTTCGGCGGCGGGATGTGCTCGACGATCGCCTCCAGCACCTCGACCACGCCCTCGCCGGTCTTGGCCGAGATCCGCAGGGCTTCCTCCGGGTCGCCGCCGAGCAGGTCGGCGATCTCGGCCGCGACCCGGTCGGGCTCGGCCCCGGGCAGGTCGACCTTGTTGATGACCGGGATCAGCTCCAGGCCGTTCTCGATCGCCAGGTAGGTATTGGCGACCGTCTGCGCCTCCACCCCCTGAGCCGCGTCGACGACGAGCAGCGCCCCCTCGCAGGCGGCGAGGCTGCGCGAGACCTCGTAGGAGAAGTCGACGTGGCCCGGCGTGTCGATCAGGTGCAGGTGGAACGCCTCGCCGTTGGCCGCCCTGTACTCGACCCGGACCGCCTGTGCCTTGATCGTGATCCCGCGCTCGCGCTCGAGGTCCATCGAGTCGAGCATCTGCGCCTGCATTTTGGTCGGATCGACGGCGCCGGTGACCTCGAGGATGCGATCGGCGAGGGTCGACTTGCCGTGGTCGATGTGGGCGATGATCGAGAAGTTGCGGATGTGGTCCATGGGCGTGCGCAGTATGGCCGACGGGTGGCTCCGGCCGGCAGGTCCTTTGGGAGGAGCGTGCTCAGTGAGGACACGCCAGGGGATCCAGGGTTCCCGCCAGCTTGAAAACAACCGTTGGCGGCGTTTTCAGGATGGGTTTGGCTGCGAAGCCTTCAGTCCACCTTGCTTGCCGTGGGTAGGGCGACTTGCCGGGTTCGATGCGGTCGCGGCTGGCGACGACGTAGTCGTAGTCGCCCTTGTTGAGCTCGCGGCGCCACTGCTGGCAGGAGGAGGGGGCTTGGAAGCCGCCGTGGGGGCGTTCGACGCCGACGAACCGGACCTCGTTGGAGAGGTCGGCGCCGAAGAGGGGGTACTGGCGGGTGCTGGTGGTGGCGATGCGGGCATCGGAGACGTCGCGGGACCAGGCGAAAGCCGCGTTGAGGCCTGGCGTCGTGAAGGACGGGTCCGCGTAGCGGCTCTCCAGGTAGTGGCGCTGGACGGGGTTACCGGCGCCAATTGCCAGGAGGAGGAGCAGCAAGGCGCCGGGGAAGGCCCACCGCCGGCGCCCCCGGCGGCGTTCGTCCTTTGTCGGTCTATTCCCGACAAAGGACGAACGCCGGTTTGGGGATCGAGAGGAGAGCCGGCGCGCAAGCGGCGTCGCGGGTAGAAGCGCCAGGCCGAGGACCAGCGCGGGCGCCAGATAGCGGAGGCCGGACTCGAAGCCGCGGGGCATGCCGTCGGGTCCGGAGGCGGAGGTCGGCGCGACGAGCCAGGCGAGGGCGGTGGCGAGGCCGACCAGGCCGGCGAGCGGCAGAACCGGGTCCGCTTCCGCAAGGCGTCCCCTTCGCGTGCCACGCGCTGCGGGCGAATCGTCGGCCGGACTGGCCCGCCAGTCGAGGCAGAGCACCAGGCCGGCCAGCGCGGCGACTACGAGCAGCGGCCAGACGAACCAGAGCCCGTCCCGCAGCCCGGGCAGGAACCATTCCGACCAGACCGCGCCGTCGGCCAGGTAGCCAAGCACGCTGTGCGCTTCGCGGCCTCCGAGAGCCTGGTCTGGCGCCGGCAGCGAGATCGGCCCGAGGCCGTCGATCCAGGGCAAGGGGTTGCCGGTGTGGACGAGGTTGCGCAGGTACCAGTAGCCGCCACCGGCGAGCGCCGCCAGACCCGCCGCGGCAAGGGCTCTCAGCCGCGTGCCGCCCGCAGCGATCGCGACGAGCCCGAGCACCAGCACCCCCGCCGGCAGCAGGAAGTTGAGCTTGGCGCCCGCGGCCAGACCGGCGGCGAGGCCGATCGCAATCAGGGACCCCGTCGGGAGCGAGCGTTCCTCTTCCCCCCGAGCCGCCCAGGCGTTCGCGGCGATCGCGACAGCGGCAAGCAGGAAGAAGATCCCGACGATGTCGTTCCTCGCCTCCCCGGCCTGATCCGACAAGGCCGGCAGGCTGAGGGCGATCGCGCCCAGGCCGAGCGACCACGGGGCGACCCGATACGGCCGTCCAATGCACCAGCACGCCAGCAGGCACCCGGCAAACCAACCGAGATTCAGCAGCGGCGAAAGGATGTCCCGTCCGAACGCCAGCATCCCGGCGGCGTGGAAGATTTCCCCGTTGGCTGGATAGAACCAAGCGAGGAACTGCGGCGCGATGAAGCGCAGGTCCAGGGTATTGCCGCTCTGGAAGAACTCCGCCGCGAACGGCCCGTGGTACCAGGTGCTGTCGAACCCGGTCATTCCCGTCGACAGCCGGGTCTTGACCCCGGCCGCGAAATGCGCGATCGCAATTGCCGCGACGGCGAGAGCGATAGCCGTCGGAACCAGCGAAGGACCAGGCGCAGCGGCAGGGGCGTCTGCACTGGCGATTCCAAGGCGCAGCGCGATGCCGAGCAGAGCAATGCCAAACAGATAAGGCAGGGGCTCGAAGAGGCCGACGGTCCCCAGGACCTCCGCGACCCAGATCAGAAGCGCGAGCGCGATCACGGCGCTCGCCAGGTGCGCTGGCGCGCCCGCGAAGCGGGGCAGCAACCCGGCGCGCGCCCGCGCGGCGCCCAGCCAGGCGAAGCCGACAAGCAGGGCGATCTCGAGGGCGCCGAGCAGGTAGCGGCCGGGCCCGAGCATCTAGCGGCGGCGGAGCAGGCGCATGATCTGCTCCAGCTCGGCGATGCGCAGGAGGCGGGCGGCGCCGACGTAGACGAGCCCTCCGGCGCCGAGGGCGGCGCCCAGCGAGACGATCTGGCCAAGGAGGTCGCGGCCCAGGGCGGAGTCGAGGACGTCCCAGACGCCGTAGCTGACGCCGGCAAGGGCCGCTGCCGCGACGCAGATGCGGATGCTCGCATCGAGCAGGCGGCCGAGCTCGAGGCCGCCGAGGATGCGGCGCAGGATCACGCACTGGGCGACAACGCTGGCGGTGGTGGCGATCGCGGTCGAGGCGACGATGCCCGCCACGCCGAGGTGGTAGAGGGCCAGCGCGCCGAGCCCGGTCACCACCAGGTTGCCGGCGGCGATCGCGGTCGGGATCCAGGGACGCTGGAGGCCGAAGAAGGTCCGGGTCAGGAGCAGGAAGAGGCCGTTGGTCGGCAGCGAGAAGGCGAACCAGAAGAGCGCCGTCGCGACCACCGTCGTCTCGGCCGCGTCGAAGGCGCCGCGCTGGTAGACGAGCCGGATCATCGGCTCCGACAGGACCAGCACCGCGGCGGTGGCCGGCACCAGGATGAAGAGGATCTGGCGCATCCCGTTGGCCATGGTCGCGCGCAGGTCGTCGAGCGCCCCGCGGCTGGCGAAGCGCGCCAGCGTCGGGAACAGCACCGTCGCGATCGCCACCGAGAAGACCCCCTGCGGCAGCTGGTAGATGCGGAAGGCCTTGTCGATCGCCGCCGGCGCCTGGTCGCTGACGAGGCTGCCGAAGAAGCTGTTGATCACCAGGTTGAAGTTGATCAGGCCAAGGCTGATCGTCACCGGCAGCATCAGCAGCAGCACCCGCCGCACGCCGGGGTCGCGCCACTCGAAGCTCCAGCTGAACTTGAACGGCGTGTTGCGCAGGTCGAAGGCGGGGATCAGCAGCTGCACCAGCGTGCCGGCGAGAATGCCGATCGCGTAGGCGTAGATGCGGTCCTGACCCTCGAGCATCGGCTCGACGACGACCAGGACGGCGATGATCGTCAGGTTCCAGAACAGCGGCGCGATCGCGAAAGCGCCGAAGCGGTCGTAGCTGTTGAGGACGCCGACGACGATGCCGCTGACCCCGAGCAGGACCAGGATCGGGAAGAGGACCTGGGAGAGGGTGACGGTGAGGTCGAGGATCTCCCCCTCGAAGCCAGGGGCGAAGAGCGGCATCACGACCGGCGCGGCGAGGACGAAGAGGGCCGTGATCGCCCCCAGGACCATGGTCACGATCAAAAGCAAGGTCGAGGCGAGCCGGAACGCCTCGCGGTAGTTCTTCTGCTCCAGCTGCTCGGTGAAGACCGGGACGAAGGCCGGCTGCAGGGCGGCGTCGGCAAAAAGAGCGCGGATCAGGTTGGGAACCTGGAAGGCGATCGTGAAGGCGGACATCGGACCGCTGATGCCGTAATAGCCGGCGGCGACCACCTCTCGGGCCAGGCCCGCGACGCGCGAGGCGGCGGTGGCGATCGAGAAGAAGGCGGTCGAGCGGGCGATCCGCCCCGCCTGGCGGTCGGGGGCGGGGCTGTCAGGTGCCTTGGGCGTCTCCAAGCTAGATCTGCGTTTCAGTCGCTATAGTCGGCGGCCGCCTGGAGCTGGCACGGCGTCGGCTCAGGCACTTGACTCATGGCCAACATAGCCTCACAGAAGAAGCGGATCCTACGCAGCGAGCGCGAGCGCACGGAGAACCGGCTGCTCACCAGCACCGTGAAGACCCATTTTCGCCGCCTCGAGAGCGCCGTCGAGGGCGGCGATGCCAGCGCGATCGCGAGCGAGCAGCGCGACCTCGTCTCGAAGATCGACAAGGCCGTGCAGAAGGGCGCGATGCATCTGAACACGGGATCGCGCAAGAAGGCCAAAGCCGCCCGTATCGCCGCTTCCGCAGCTGCCAAATAGCTAGGGCCCTCCCAGCTAGGTCGTGGCCGCGGCGCCTGCCGCTCGCCGCAACGCCAGCGTCAGCGCCAGCTCGTCGCCGTAGTCGGCGCCGCCGCGGCACCACAGCTCGAGTTCCGCCAGGGCCTCCGTCGCCAGGCGCAGATCGGCGACGCTGACATCGCGCAGCCGGGAGACCAGCTGCTTGGCCGCGTACGGATGCATCTTCAGCGAGGACTCGACCTGCTTCGCGGGAACGCCCTCCTCGAGCCGAGCGGCGGCGGCGCAGGCGCTGCGCAGGCGTGAGGCAAGGCCGTAGACCAGCCCGGTGACGTTCTCCCCCTGATCGATCAGTCGCTCGCCGATCCGCAGGGCGGCGGCGGCGTCGCGTTCGAGCAGGGCGTCGGAGAGCGACCAGACCGCGGCCTCGGAGGTGTCGGCGATCATCGCTTCCAGATCGGCAGCGCTGACCTCTCCCCCCTCCCCCGCCCAGAGCGCCAGCCGCTCCAGCTCGTGCTGCAGCCGCACCGGGCTGGCGCCCATGCGGTCGACCAGGACGCGGGCAGCGGCCGGCTCGAGCTGGAACCCCAGCCGCTGCGCCTCGGCGACGAGGACGCGTGGCAGCTCGCGCGCTTTCGGCGCCTCGAACTCGTGGATCTCGCCCTGCGCCGCTTTGACCGCCTTCACCAGCTTCGGCGGCGCCTTGGCCCGGGAGATCAGCACCAGCGTCAGGTCAGGGGGCAGCTCGGCGACCGCCGCCGCAATCGCCTCGAGCTGCCGCTCGCGCCAGCGCTCGACCCCGTCGGCGAGCAGGTAGCGGCGCGACTCCATCAGCGACATCGCCGGGATCGCCGCCAGCAGCGCCTCGTGGTCCGGCATTCCCCGGCCCTCGCCCGGCTCGAAGACCTCCAGCGCATCCGCGCCCGCCTCGCGTTCGGCGCGCGCCCGCAGCCGGGTTCGCGTGGCGTCGATCTTCGCTCCGTCGCTGCCGGCGATCAGGTACAGCGCTCGCATCTGCTCGGCCACCGGGCGAGTTTAGATGCCGCTACGGCCCCCGCCGAACAGCGGCGTTACTTGCCGTGCCCGTAGGCGTGGCGACCGCCCTTGCCCTTGGCACCGGGCGATTCGGCCTGCGACGGCGCGAGCGGGGCTTCGCCGGCGCCTGGTTCCGTCGCAGCCGGCGGCGGCGCCGGGGCGGGGGTCGGAGCAGGCGAAGCTGGATTCGATGGCTTGCCTTTCGCGGCGCCTGAAGCCTTCGACTGCCCGTAGGCGTTGCCGTTCCCCGGGTGGGCAGAAACGGTCACCGCTGCCGGCGCCGGCGTGGGGGGAGAAGGGGCAGACGGCGGCGGCGCAGCGGGGGCCGGCGACGGCTGAGGCGAAGGGGAAGAATGGGACGGCTCGATCGGGGCCGGTTCCGCAGGGGCGGCTGGGGTGGCGTCGGGCGGCTCAGCGGGCGAGCGAGGCGGCGGCGCCGCCACCAGCCGGCGCGACCCCGAGACCTGCGAGCCGGGCTCGCGCGCCTCGCGCCTCGAGGCCGGACGCTCGGGGTTCGGCTCCTCGCCAGAGCGCCGAGCCGACGGGCGGCGAACGGTCGCGCCGACGGCGGGGGGACCGAGCTCGATCGCGTCGTGGACGCCTTCCTGCTCTGCCGTGAGGCCCGGAATGGGAGCGGCGGGAAGCAGCGAGAAGCCCTGCTGGGAAACGACCGCGACCAGGCCGAGGCCCATCGCCGCCGTGATGCCGAGGAGCGCGAAGGTTGTGCTGCGCATCCGCTCCAGCAGGCCGGCGCCGGCGAAGCTTGGCTTGCCGATGCGCCGGGCCAGCGACTGTCCTCTCCGAGAGAGCATTCGAGACTGGCATCGACCGCCGGCGGCTATCTCCACAGGACCCGGGCCGAGAACTCCCACTATCGATTGGGTTATTCGTTGAGGCGGCTCAATCCGTCCCCCACGCCTGAAACGACCGGGCGCGGACAGCGATGACGACGCTTCCGTCGCGATCGGTCCTGAGCGTGCGGGTCCCATGGTCGGCCAGGGTCGCGACGGTGGCGGCGGTGGGATGCCCGTAGGGGTTGTCCTCACCGACGGAGATCACCGCCAGCTTGGGCCTGGCGCGATCGAGCAGGGCGCCGAGTCCAGCGTCATCGCTGCCGTGGTGGGCGACCTTGAGCACGTCGAGCGAACCGGGGTCGATTGGAACCGTTTCCGCCTCGGCGTCGGCCGCCAGCAGCATCGAGAAGCCGCGCCAGCGGACCAGGAGGACGACCGCGAGGTGGTTGGGGTCGGCCCCGGCCGTCGATTCCGTGAGCAGCTCCCGTGGCGGCCAGAGGACGTCGAGGAAAAGCCGGCCGGAGCGCAGCTCGCGTGCCCGCGGCAAGCCGCACCGGCGCGGCGCCGGCTTTCCTGCTCATCGCCAGCGGCGCCCGTCCCAGCCGGGCGTAGCCCAGCCGTGCGATCGGAACGCGGCCCAGCAGCTCCTCGACCCCGCCGCTGTGATCGGCCTGGTCGTGGGTGATCACGGCGGCCGCGAGCCGCTCGACGCCGGCCGCCTCGAGCTTGTCGTCCAGCCCCCTCCCGGCCGGGCCGCCGTCGACGAGCACCGCCGGCGCCCGCGGCGGCTGCAGCAGGATCGCGTCTCCCTGGCCGACGTCGAGGACTTCGATCCGCAAGCCAGACCGCGGCGCGGCCGTGGGCGCCGCTCCCGGCGACGCGATCGTCGCCGCCAGGACGAGGGCGGCCAGCAGGCCGAGAGCAAGGCGGATTGCCCGCGTGGCCCGAGCGCCGCGCCCGCCGCGACGAGCGGACCCGGAAGTCCTGCGACGTCGGCGCACCGCTGCCAGGCGTCGCTCCCGAGCCAGCCGCAAGGCGAGCACGGTCGCCCCTGCCAGCGCCAGGTACGCGCCGGCCAAGCCGGCGGCGCCAGGCGAGACCTCGATCTCGGCCCAGCCTGGGCGCCCGCACCAGGCGGCCACCTGGGCGATGTAGCCGAGCAGCAGGGCGTTGGGCGCGTTCAGCGGCTCGGTCGGCAAGCCGGGAACCTGAGAGGCAGCGGCGCTCGCCATTCCCAGCCACATCGCCGGCCCCACCGCCGGCATCGCCAGGACGTTCGCGGCGAGAGTCGTGGTCGAGAGCGTCTCGAAATGAAAGGCGATCAACGGCGCGGTCGCCAGCGTGGCGGCGACCGTGACCGCGATGCCGTCGCTCAGGGCCCGCCGCAAGGCCGCCCTTGCCGATTCGCGCCGCGATCGCGCCTCGAATCGGCCCCGCGAGCAGGAAGATCCCCGCGACGGCGGCAAAGCTCAGCTGCCAGCCGACGTCGGCGGCGACGCCGGGATCGACGGCGAGGGTGACGATCAGAGCCAGCGACAGCGCGTACAGACGCGAGGCGCGGCGGCCCGAGAGGGTTGCCAGCAAACCGGCCGCTCCCATCGCCCCGGCCCGCTGAATCGAGGGGCCGGCCCCGGCCAGCGGCACGTAGACGACGATCAGCCCGAGGATCCAGAGCAGGCGCTCGCGCAGCGGGATGCCTAGCGCCGCCAGCAGCGGCATCGCGAGCAGCGCCAAGAGGGTCACGTTCTGGCCCGAGACCGCGAGCAGATGGCTGATAGCCCCGAGCGGCGAAAGTCCTCCTCGGTCGCGGGCATCGATGCCCTCGTCGGCGCCGAGGACGAAACCGCGGGCCAGCTCGGCCTCGCGCGCTGGCATCCCCCGCCCCAGGCCGCTCTCCGCCCGCTCGCGGATCTCGGCGCTGCGTGCGAGGGCGATCGCCACGAGGACCGCGATGGCGACGAGGACGAACGGCGCCGGTCGCGGCGAGCGCATCGACGCCGCTCAGGGCTGCAGCCTGGCCCGCAGCGACTCCATCGTCGCCGGCCCGATCCCGGAGACCTGGTCGAGCTGCTCGACCGAGGCGAGGCCGCCGTGCCGGTCGCGGAACTCGACGATGTCCTGCGCCGTCACCGGGCCGATGCCGTCGATCGTGTCGAGCTGTTCGACGGTCGCCGTGCCGAGGCCGATCGGGCCCTCCGCTTCCCCTCCGACCGCCGCCGCGACTCCCCCCGGACCGCGCTCGGGAACGACGACCTGCTGCCCGTCGGCGAGCCGGGCGGCGCGGTTGATCGCTTCCAGCTCGGCCTCGGGAGCTGACGCCGCCGGCCCGCCGGACGGCGTCGTCGACCCGGCTCCCCGCCGGCAGCCGGTAGACGCCCGGGCGCGCGACCGCCCCGGCGACGTCGACGACGACGTCGGAGGCCTGCCCGCTGAGGCTGAAGCCGCCACCCGATCCCACCGCCGGCTCAGTCGAGAACGACGCCCCGCTCCCTCCCTCGGCCCGAATCGCCCGCGCCCCGACCAACAGCAGAGCGACGGCGATCGCGCCGTAGACGACAACCTGAGTGCGGCTCAGCTCGGGCACCGCCCAAGGCTCCCTGCCACCGCCGCACGCGTGGCGCGCAGGATCAAAAAATCTCAACCGAAAAGCTGACCCAGCCGCAACGACATCACCAGCCCCCCCTGAGCGTCGCCGGAGGGCTCACCTCAAAGATCGTCGTCGTCGTCATAACCGGCGACCTCCGCCAGCTGGTCGCTGTACAGCTCTTCGGCGGCGACCGGCGGCGACTGGATCGAGACGCAGGAGAGCTCCGCCTCGCCGTCGTTGGCGAGCGAGTGCTCGGTCGCCGGCGGCACCAGGATCAGGTCCCCCTCGGCAACCTGCTGCGTGTCCCCGGCGACCGACATCGTGCCGGCGCCGCGGACGACGACGTAGGCCTGCTCGGACTCCTCGTGCGAGCGCAGAGTCTGCTTGGCGCCGGCCGGCAGCGTCAGCCAGGTGACGGAGAGATTGCGGGCGCCGAGTTCGCCCGCGTCCATGAGCACGTGCGTGCGCAGCCGGTGCCACTCCTCAACTGGTGCGTCCTCCAGACGCCTAACGAGCATCGGCGCGCTTTGTACCAGATAAGAGTCGGTGACCGTTGCACCCGGCGCGGCTCAGCGCACCACCAGGTTGACCAGCTTGCCGGGCACGACGATCTCCTTGACCACCTCTTTGCCGTCGAGGTGCCGCGCGACCTTCTCGCTCGCGCGCGCCAGCTCCAGCAGCTGTTCCTGCGAGGCCTCGGCCGGAGCCTCGATGCGGTCGCGCAGCTTGCCGTTGACCTGGACGATCAGGGTCACCGTGTCGCTGGCCAGCAGCGCCGGGTCGGCCTGCGGCCAGGGCTGCTCCCAGACCCGCTCGCCGGTCAGCCGCTCGTAGACCTCGCTGCCGAGGTGCGGCGCGAAGGGGAAGATCAGCGAGGCGGCGGTTGCCGTCGCGAAGCGCAACGCGGCGGCGCCGGCTGGGTCGCCGTAAGAGGCCGTCCTTGAGCCGGTAGGCGTCGTTGACCAGCTCCATCACCGCCGAGATCACGGTGTTGAACTGGAAGCCGCGCTGGAAGTCCCGGGTCGCCTTGTCGATCGCCCAGTGCGCCTTGGCGAGCAGCTCGCGCGCCTCGCCCTCTACGGCCCGGCCCGGCTCGCCCGGCTCGGTCCGCTCCTCGACCTCCTCGCAGAGGCGCCACAGCCGCGAGAGGAAGCGGTTGACGCCCTCGACCCCCTCGTCGGACCAGTCGCCGCCGCGCTCGGGCGGGCCCATGAAGCAGACGTAGGTGCGGGCGGTGTCGGCGCCGTAGCGCTCGACGTACTCGCCGGGGCTGACCGTGTTGCCGCGCGACTTCGACATCTTCGCGCCGTCGCGGGTGATCATCCCCTGGGCGAAGAGGTTGGCGAACGGCTCCTGCACGTCGAGCTGGCCGATGTCGGCCAGCGCCTTGGTGAAGAAGCGCGCGTACATCAGGTGCAGGATCGCGTGCTCGACGCCGCCGATGTACTGGTCGACCGGCAGCCAGTGGTCGGCCGCGGCCCGGTCCCAGGCCGCCTCGTCGTTGCGCGGGTCGAGGTAGCGGATGAAGTACCAGGAGGAGTCGACGAAGGTGTCCATCGTGTCGGTCTCGCGCCGGGCCGCGGCCGCCGCAGCGCGGGCACTCGGTCGCGACCCAGTCCTCGGCGGCGGCCAGCGGGCTCTTGCCCTGCGGCGCGTAGTCCTCGACCTCCGGCAGCTCGACCGGCAGCTGATCGTCGGGCACGGGGACGATGCCGCACTGCTCGCAGTAGACGATCGGGATCGGCGCCCCCCAGTAGCGCTGGCGCGAGACCAGCCAGTCGCGCAGGCGGTAGTTGACCGAAGGCTTGCCGCGCCCCTCCGACTGCAGCCAGGCGACGATCTCCTCGTAGGCCTCGCGGTTGTCCTTGCCGTCGAAGCGGCCGGAGCCGACCATCGGCCCGTCGCCGGGGTAGGGCAGGCCCGCCTCGTCGCGGGCGTCCTCGGGATCGGCGCCCTCGATCACCCGCCTGATCGGCAGATCGAAGGCTTTCGCGAATTCGTAGTCGCGGCTGTCGTGGCCGGGCACGGCCATGATCGCCCCGGTGCCGTACTCCATCAGCACGTAGTCGGCGACGAACATCGGGATCTCCTCGCCGTTGACCGGATTGACGACGCTGCGCCCGAGCGCCACGCCGGTCTTCTCGCGGTCCTCGGCCCCGCGCTCCTCGGCCGACTCGCGGCCGACCCGGTTGACGTACTCGCGCACCTCCTCCTCGGCCGGAGTGCCGGCGACCAGCCGCTCCAGCTCGCGGATGCTCGGGCGCGAGGACGAAGAAGGTGGCGCCGAAGAGGGTGTCGGGGCGGGTGGTGAAGACCGGGAAGTCGAGGTCGACCTCCTCGCAGCGGAAGACGACCTCCGCCCCCTCGGAGCGGCCGATCCAGTTGCGCTGCATCGTGATCACGTGCTCGGGCCAGGACTCGAGCAGGTCGAAGTCGGCGAGCAGGCGCTCGGCGTAGTCGGTGATGCGGAAGAACCACTGCTCGAGGCTGCGCTGGATCGACCTCGGCGCCGCAGCGCTCGCAGCGGCCGTCGACGACCTGCTCGTTGGCGAGCACGGTGGCGTCCTTCGGGCACCACTGCACCGGCGCCTCGGTCCGGTAGGCGAGGCCCTTCTCGAACAGGCGCAGGAAGATCCACTGGGTCCAGCGGTAGTACTCGGGCGTGTGGGTGCGCGAGCTCGCGCGACCAGTCGATCGAGATCCCCCACTCGCGGAACTGGCGGCGGAAGGACTCGATCGAGCGCTCGGTCGCCACGCGCGGCGGCTCGCCGGTCTTGATCGCGTTGTTCTCGGCCGGCAGGCCGAAGGAGTCGTAGCCCATCGGGTGGATCACCTCGAAGCCGTGGCGGCGGCGGAAGTGGGCGATCGCGTCGCCGACCGCGTAGCACTTGAGGTGGCCGACGTGGGGCTCCCCCGAGGGGTAGGGCAGCATCTCCAGCACGTAGGACTTCGGCTTCGCGTCGTCGAAGCCGGGCTGGCCGGGGTTCGGCGACCTCCCAGGTCTCCTCCTCGGCCCAGACCTGCTGCCACTTCGCCTCGATCGCCTTCGGGTCGTAGCCGCTCATCGGACGGCGATCTTACGAGGGCCGGGTCGGCGGCGCGTCAGGCGCAGGCCCGACCAGGTCTCGTCGATCGCGCAGACCTTGGTGTCGACCATGCCGGCGGGCAGGGCGACCTCGCGGATCACGTCCTCGCGTGAGGTCGGTCTCGACCCCCGAGGAGCGCTTCGGCCAGGCCATCCACAGCGTTCCCTCGCCGACCGCCTTGGCGACGGCGTCGAAGCGGCTGCTCCAGCTCGCGGCGGGAGGTCACGAACCAGATCGTCATCTCGCGTCGTCCGCGGTTGCCGCGGCGCAGCGTCACCCCGTCCGGCAGTGGCGCCAGCAGACCTTCGATCCCCACCGGCGCGTCGATCAGGACGACCGTCGAGTCCGCCTTGAGCCCGAGCTTCTGCGACAGCGGCTTGCCGGAATAGCCCGCGTCCGCATCCATGGCTTCAGCCTAGGCGAGCGGCGAGAGCGCCTCGAGGATCTGCGGCCAGACGTAGACCTCGATCGTCGCGCTGGCGACCAGCACCGGGATCGCCAGGGCGACGGTGATGAAGGTCGCGGCCAGCAGCTGGTTCCACTCGCCGCGGCGGCTGGCGATCAGCCAGGCGGCGAGCGGCAGGAAGAGCGCGGTCAGCTCGGGGATCGCGTGCGGCAGGACGCTGAGGATCAGTGCGGCGTGGGAGATCTCGAGCTGGAAGGCGATCGTCGAGCCCTGGAAGCCGAGGTAGAGCGCCTGGGTCGCCAGCGAGAAGAGGGTCACCGCGCAGACGAAGAGGATCGCCAGCTCGCCGGCCTTGACGTGGACCCAGCGCGAGAAGCCGGTGCGCTGGGCGGCGGCGATCGGCATCGAGGCGCCGGCGATGAAGCCGGCGACGCAGGCGGTCCCGTGCAGGGCCAGGACCAGCGAGTTGCGCCAGAGGATCGGCAGCAGGTCGCCGGGCTCGGACGGGACGGTCAGGCCCGGGCAGGTGGATCGGGGTGAGGTCGGGCGTGAGCAAGCCGGCGACGACCCAGACCGCCCCCAGCAGCGCCAGCGCGATCGCCAGGCTCAGCGCCAGCCAGCCGCCGCAGGACGGCCCACGGGCGTTCGTTCCAGGCCTCGAAGGTCTCCCGCGTGTCCCGCATCCCGTGCGAGAACACGTGCTGGTTGGCCGCGCTCATCGCCCCTCATCGGCAGCGACGCTCGATTCCGTGAGAGGCTCAGTGCTTTGCCTGGAGCACGTGGTGCGGAGAGTCGTAACTGCGGCGATGGAGTACGGGCGATCGACAGGCTGCGTTCTCGCCGCCGGCGGATGCGCTAGCGCGTGGCTCGGCGACCGGGCCGCGCCTCGGTGCCTCGCCGCTCGACGATAGAGGTGCCCGCGAAGCACTGCAACTCGCGACCGGCGTGCTGGCGCCGGAACATCCGCGACTCGGCAGCTGACCGAGCGCGGCAGGTCGGAGCGCTGCAGCCCGAGCGCGACTTCGTACTCGCCGAGACCCTCTCGCGCTGACGACTTCGTCGCCGTCCAGGAGGTCAACGAACTCCCCGAGTGGGAGGCGATCGATGCGCATCCTCGGGCCGACCTGGGACTTCATCGCCACCGACGTCACCGACTCCAGAAGCTGGGCGCAAACGGCGAGCGCCTCACCTACCTCTTCGACCGACGCAAGGTCCACGTTCCGGCACATCGCCGGCGAGATCGTGCCTGCCTGCCGGACAAGCTCGTCAGCCAGAACGTGGACCCGGAGCGACGTCACGACGTGCCGGCGTTGGCCGCCGAGGTCGCCGGCGAGGAGATCGTGCCCGCCAGTTCCGCTCGCTCCCCGTTCGTCGCGCTCGTTCCAGTCGAGCTGGTTCAAGTTCGACATCTGCACCGTCCACATCTACTACGGGGCGCGAGAGCGGCGCCGCAGCTCGCGAAGCGAGTCGCAGAGATCCAGCGCGATCGGCGAGTTCTGTCGGCAGACGGGCGAAGGCGCTCGACGCCGGCCGTTCGCTGATGCTGCTGGCGCCGATTTCAACATCGTCGGTCCGCGGCACGCGCTCGATGCGACGCGCGCTCGAGGCCGGTTCCACGATCCCCAACAGCGCTGGTACTGAGGCACCCGCCACCAATGGCGGCAGGGACTCGTACTACGACCAGATCGTCTGTCAGACTCGGCCGCGGCGAGCTCGCACTACCTCGAGACGAACGTCCAGCGGCGCCGATGCCCGCGCTGGCCTCGGTCGACGCTCTTCAAGGCGGCGACTACACCGCCGATCGACTCGGCGCAGACGAGGACGCGGTCAAAGCCAGCCCCAGCGCCGCGAAACGAGCCGATCTCGCAGGACTACTACCTCGACTCGGCGCACCTACCCGTACGCCGACTCGACGACTCCCTCTGGCGTCGCGAGCTGAAGGTGGAGTGGCGACGCTCCGCCAAGTACCTGGTGAGCGGACTAGTGAGTGGAGCTGAGGGGGCTCGAACCCCTGACCTTCGCGCTGCCAGCGCGACGCTCTTCCAGCTGAGCTACAGCCCCAGGTGAGCGCCGAGTTTAGCGTGGCGGCGAGCGCCGGAGCTGCTAGGCGGCGCGCTGCTCGGGGCCCTGGTCCTCGTCGACGTCGAGGATCAGGTTGTCGTCGGCGGTGCGGCGGACGTTGAAGTCGAGCGGCGAGTGCTCTTCCAGCTCGCGCAGCAGCTCGACCGGCTCGTCGAGGTGCATCGAGAGCGTCGCGCGGCCCTCGGAGAAGCGCTCGACCGAGATCTCGGAGGCGCCGAGCTGGCCGATCGCGTCCTCGAAGCCGACCAGCTGGGAGAAGTCGCCGAGCGGGCCGATCTCGAGCTTGATCAGCCCTCGAAGAGTCGCCTGGAGTCGCAGCCTCGGTCGCCGTTGGCCGCGGCAGCCGTTGGCGGCGCCGTCTCGGCCGCGGCGTCTCGTGAGCCTCGGTCGAGCTCCTGCGCGCGCCGGCTCACCTCGACCGCCTCGCGCAGCGCTTTCATCCGGATCCGCGTCGCCTGGCCGCGGGCCTGCGCCTGATCTCCTCCAGCCGGGCCGAGACCGCGTCCAGCGAGGCGATGCTGCGGTCGTGGCGCTCGTTGGCCTCGCGCAAGCGCTCGGTCAGGCCGCGGATCTCGCGCTCGCGCTCGATCACCATCCCCGAGAGCGAGGCGAGCTCGGCCTCGCAGCTCGCGACGTCGCCTGGCGCTCGCACTCGGCGGCTCTCGGCGCGAGCGCGCCGATCCGCGCGTCCCGCGCCGAGATCGCCGCGTCCACTTCGGGGCGGCGGTAGCCGAGGAACGCCCTCTTGAAGCTACCCATGCGCGGCACCGTAGAGGGCCTCGGACGGCATTCGTCGCGCAGGCGGTCCGACGGGTCAGGCGCTCGCGGCCGAGGGCGCTTCGGGCGCGTCGAGGTCGAGCTCGAGCCGCGGCGCCTCGCGCCAGAGATCCTCGAGCTGGTAGCGCTCCCGCGCCTCCGGCGGTGAAGACGTGCAGGACGCAGTCGAGGTAGTCGAGGACGATCCAGCCGGCCGCGCCCGCGCCGTCGATGCCGCCGGGCAGCAGCCCGTGCTCCTGCTTCAGCCGCACCCTCACCTCGTCGACGATCGCCCGCGCCTGGCGCTCGTTGCGGGCCGTGCAGATCGCCAGGAAGTCGGTGTAGGAGACGAGCTCGCGCATGTCGAGGACGACGATCTCCTCGCGCCTTTTTCGAGTCGGCCAGCTCGGCCAGGCGCCGCGCCAGCGACCTCCGACTGCCGGCTGCGCTCACGAGTAGATCCCCTTCTCCTCGATGAACCGGGCGACCGGCTCGGGCACCAGGTAGCGCAGCGGCCGGCCCGCCGCCGCCCGCTCGCGCACGGCCGAGGAGGAGACGCCGAACTGCGGCATCTCCAGCATCGTCGCCCGGCCCTCGGCGCCGAGGCTGCGCATCACCGCGCCGACCTCGGCGTCGGAGATGCCCGCCCGCCGCGCCACCGCCAGCCGCGCCAGCTCGACCACCCGCTCGGGGCTCGCGCCAGCTCTCGAGCCCGACGGCGGCGTCCGCCCCCATCACGAACACCAGCTCCGTGTCGCCTCTTCTCTCGGCAAGCAGCTCCAAGGTCTCATACGTGTAGGACGGCCCCTCGCGGTCGACCTCGAGCGTGGAGACCGAGAAGCGCGAGTCGTCGGCGGCGGCGAGCCGGGTCATCGCCAGCCGCAGCTCGCGGCCGGGGTCGTCGGCGATCCGCTTGTGCGGCGCCTCGCCGGTCGGGACCAGCACCACCTCGTCGAGGCCGAGCTGCCAGAGCGCCTCCTGGGCCAGCGCCAGGTGGCCGAGGTGCGGCGGGTTGAAGGCCGACCCGAGGACGCCGATGCCGGCCGCCGGCCGCGCGCTACTCACGCACCTGGCCGTCGCCGCGGACGACGTACTTGTAGGTGGTCAGCTCGCGCAGCCCGATCGGCCCGCGGGCGTGCAGCTTCTGGGTCGAGTTGCCGATCTCCGCCCCCATCCCGAACTCGAAGCCGTCGGTGAAGCGGGTCGAGGCGTTGATGTAGACGACGGCGGCGTCGACCCCGGCGGCGAACTCGTCGGCCGCCTCCTCCGAGCGGGTGACGATCGCCTCCGAGTGGCCGGTGCCGTGGGCGTTGACGTGCTCGATCGCCTCCTCGAGCGAGTCGACGACCGCGACCGCCAGCTTCAGGTCGAGGTACTCGGTGTCCCAGTCCTCCTCGGTCGCGGCGCCGACCTCGACGTCGCCGGCGAGCGCGCGCACGCGCTCGTCGCCGACCAGCTCGACCCCGGCCTCGCGCAGGTCGGCGAGCGACCGCCGGCAGGAAGTCGCTCGGCGACCGCGGCGTCGACCAGCAGCGTCTCGGCCGCGTTGCAGACGCCGGGGCGCTGCGACCTTGGCGTTGACGGCGATCCGCCGCGCCATCTCGAGGTCGGCGTCGGCGTGGACGTAGACGTGGCAGTTGCCCGCGGCCGCGTACATCACCGGCACCGTCGCGACGTCCTTGAGCGCCGCCTTCAGGCCCTCGCCGCCGCGCGGGATCAGCAGGTCGACCGAGTCCCTCCTGGGTCGCCAGCTCGGCCAGCTCCTCGTGGCCGCCGCCGGCCAGCAGCAGCACCGCGTCCTCGGGCAGCCCCGCCTCGGCCAGCGCCTCGCGGACGATCGCCGCCAGCGCCCCGTTGGAGCGCTCGCGCGTAGCTGGAGCCGCGCAGGACGATCGCGTTGCCGCTCTTGATCGTCAGCGCCGCGCAGTCGATCGTCACGTTCGGCCGCGCCTCGTAGACGACCGCGACGACGCCGAGCGGCACCCGCAGCTTGCGCAGGTCGAGGCCGCTGTCCAGCGTTTTGCGCTCGAGCTCCTCGCCGACCGGGTCGTCGAGCGCGGCGACGGCCCGCACGCCCGTCGGCCATCGCCGCGACCCGCTCCGCGGTCAGCGCCAGCCGGTCGCGCAGCGCGTCGGTCAGACCCGCCGGCGCGCTCGTCGGCGAGATCGGCGGCGTTCGCCTCGAGGATCTCCGCCGTCCGCTCCTCGAGCAGCCGCGCGGTCGCCTCCAGCGCGGCGTTCTTCGTCTCGGTCGAGGCGCTCGCCAGCGCCCGCGCCGCCCGCTTGCGCGGCGGCGCAGGTCTCGGCAACGGTGGTCGTCGGTCACGGCCATCAGCACAAGGGTAGCTGGGGGCCCCTGGTCAGCAGCTCACATCAGGACGAAGCGGTCGCGGTGGATCACCTCGTCGGCGGCGTGCGGCAGCAGCTCGCGCACCTGCGTCGCTCTTCATCCCGATCACCCGCGCCAGCTCCCCCGCCGAGTAGTCGACGATGCCCTTGCCGATCGCGTCCCCGTCGACCGACGACCTCGACCGCGTCGCCGGCGTCGAAGCCGCCCTCGACCGCGACGATCCCGACCGGCAGCAGGCTCGAGCCGCGCTCGCGCAGGACGCGGGCCGCGCCCGTCGTCGACGAGCGATCTGCCCGCGCGCCGGCTTCGCGTATTTGAGCCAGAGCTTGAAGCTCGACGCCTTGCCCTGCCTGGGCGGCGAAGCGGGTGCCGACCGCGCTCGCCCGCCGCCGCCGCCGCCAGCGTCCCCGGCGCTGGTCCCGTTGCAGATCACCGCCGGGATGCCGGCCTCGCTCGCCATCTCCGCCGCCGCCACCTTGCTGCGCATGCCGCCGGAGCCGAAGGCCGAGGTGCGGTCGCCGATCTGCAGCCGCTCCAGCTGCGGCGAAGTCGTCGACCTCGGCGATCAGCTCGGCCGCCGGGTCGTGCGCGGGGTCGGCGGTGTAGAGGCCGTCGACGTCGGTCAGCAGGACCAGCAGCCGGGCGTCGAGCAGGATCGCCACCTGGGCGGCGAGGAAGTCGTTGTCGCCGAAGGTGATCTCGTCGGTCGCGGTGGTGTCGTTCTCGTTGACGACCGGCACCACGCCCCACTCGATCAGCCGCCGCAGGGTCTGGCGCGCGTTCAGGTAGTTGGTGCGGGCGGCGATGTCGGCCGCGGTCAGCAGCACCTGGGCCGCCCGCGTCCCGCGCTCGGCGAGCCGGCTCTCGTAGGCGCGGAAGAGGTCGCCCTGGCCGACCGCCGAGGCGGCCTGCAGCTCGTCCATCGCCCGCGGCCGCACCGGCAGCTCCATCAGCCGCATCCCCCGCGCGATCGCGCCCGAGGTGACCATCACCACCCGCTCGCCGCCCTGCTCGAGCGCGCCGACCTGCTCGCAGACCGAGTCGAGCACGTCGGCGCGCAGCTCGCCGTCGTCGGCGGCGACGATCGAGGAGCCGAGCTTGACGACCAGGGTCATGGCCGGGCAAGTGTATGAGCGTGGCGCGGACTAGGCTGCGCGGATGATTGCCGCACTCGGCTGGGGCGCCCTGGCGGCGAGCTCGCTCGTCATCGGCGCCGCGCTCGCCTTCGCTCGCCGCTGGTCGAAGCGGCAGGTCGGCCTGGTCCTCGCCTTCGGCGCCGGGGCGCTGATCAGCGCCGTCAGCTTCGAGCTGGCCGCAGGAGGGGCTGGCGGTCGGCGGCGTCGGGTCGCGCGGCGATCGGCCTCGGCGCCGGGGCGCTCACCTACTTCGGGCTCGACGGCGCTCATCGCCGCGCCGCTACGCGGCCGGCAGGGGCCGGCGCGGACGAGCCGAGCGGCGTCCGAGCGGCGGCACGGCGCTGGCGCTCGGCGCCTTCCTCGACGGGATCCCCGAGCAGCTGGTGCTCGGGATCAGCCTGGCGGCCGGCGGAGGGAGTCGGCGTCGCGCTGCTGGTCGCGATCTTCGTCTCCAACCTGCCCGAGGCGATCGGCTCGGCCGAGCGAGATGCGCGAGCGCCGGCACGGCCCGCGCGCGGCGATCCTGCGCCTCTGGGCGCTCGTCGCCGCGATCTGCACGCTGGCGACCGTCGCCGGCTACGCGGTCGCCGACGCGGCGACGGGCGAGCTGCGCGCGCGGCGATCGACGGCTTCGCGGCCGGCGCCCTGCTGGTGATGCTGATCGACTCGATGATCCCCGACGCCCGCGACGAAGCCGGCCGCGCGCGCCGGCCTCGTCGACCGTCGCTCGGCTTCGCCGTGGCCGCGGGCTCCTCGATCCCAGCGTCGTCCCGGAGCGGAGGCGAGCGGGCCTCCGCGGGCTCAGATGTGCAGCTCGAACTCGTGCTCGCCGATGCGGACGTCGTCGCCGGGCTCGAAGCCGGCCTTGGTCAGGGCGGCGATGACGCCGATCTCGCCCGAGCCGCTGCTCGAGGTAGGCGAGCGCCTCCTCGTTTTTGGTGTCGTGGCGCTCGAACAGCAGCTCGACCCCGCGGCCGAGGACCCGGAAGCCGCCGTCGTCCTCGCGCTCGACCCAGTAGCCGCCCTCGCCCGCCGGCCGGTAGACGCGGTGCTCGGCCTCGAACTCGGCGCGCCGGCTCCGCCGCCGGCGCCGGCTCGGGCGCCAGCTTCGGGCAGCTCGGCGAGGATCCGCGCGCGCGCAGCTCCTCGAGCCCCTCGCCGGTCGCCGAGGAGACCGCGAGCACGCCGAGCGTCCGCGTCGCCGAGCCGCTGCTCCCACTCCGCGACCGCCGCCTCGACCTCGTCCGCCGGCAGCAGGTCGCGCTTGCGAGAGGACGACCAGCTCGGGCAGCCGCTCGAGCCCGGCGCCGTGGGCGGCCAGCTCGGCCCGCACCGTCTCGTAGTTCGCCACCGGGTCGCCCTCCGAGCGGCGCCAGCTCGACCAGGTGGACGAGCATCGAGCAGCGCTCGACGTGGGCGAGGAACTCGTGGCCGAGGCCGGCGCCCTCGGCGGCCCCCTCGATCAGCCCGGGGATGTCGGCGACCACCGCCTGGCGGTCCTCGCCTTCGATCGTCCCCAGCACCGGCGAGAGCGTCGTGAACGGGTAGTCGGCGACCTTCGGCGCCGCCCGCGTCAGCCGCGCCCAGCAGCGAGGACTTGCCGGCGTTGGGCAGTCCGACCAGGCCGACGTCGGCGAGCAGTTTCAGCCGCAGCTCGATCCAGTCCGCCTCGCCCGCCGGTCCCCTTCTCGGCGAAGCGCGGCGCCTGCCGGGTCGAGTTCGCGAAGCGCTTGTTGCCGTGCCCGCCGCGGCCGCCGTGGGCGACGACCGCCCGCTGCCCCGGCTCGACCAGGTCGATCGCGCTGCCGTCGACGGTCACCGCCTGCGTCCCCGGCGGCACCGGGATCTCCAGCTCCTCCCCGCGGGCGCCGTGGCGGTTGGACCCTTCGCCGTGCCGCCCCCGCCCGGCGCGGAAGTGCTTGCTGCCCCGTCAGCGCCCCGAGATCGCGCTTGCGAGGGGTCGCAGACGAGCACCACGTCGCCGCCGTGCCCGCCGTCGCCGCCGTCGGGCCCGCCGCGCGGCACGTGCGCCTCACGCCGGAAGCGAGATGCAGCCGTTTCCGCCAGCTCCGCCCTCGACCCAGATTTTCGCCTTGTCGTACATCAGCTAGCTGAGGTTAGACGGCATAGCCGTGACGGCTCGCCAGGAGGGGTTGGGTGCCCCTCGGAGCGGCTTGTACTTTGGCGGAGCGCAACTCGGACGGCCGCAACCGCCCCCTCGAAAAGTTGAGCGGAGGGGCATCCGACCCCTCCCGCTCAGCCATCGCAATCTCGACGCCCTACTTCTTCTTCGGCGCGTGACGATGATCTTGGCCTTGGCCGGCTTGCCGGCACTGCCTTTGACCGTGGAACTTCACCTTGTAGGTGCCGCTCGCGGCTCGGCCGACCTTGATCCTCAGTGTTGGCCGTGTCTTTGCCCCCGGCTTTGACCTTGCCGAACGGCTTGCACTTCGGTTTCGCCTTCAGGTCCTTCTTCGCCTTTTTCGCGACTTTGACGCAGACCCGTGCGCTCTTCGGATTTGAGATCGCCCTGGTTGACCGCCTTCACCTTGAACGTCGCCACCCCGCCCGGTTGGACGTGCGCTTTTTTCTTCGCCGTCAGTTTCACTTCGGCCGCCTTGACGGTCGACGGCAGCGCTCGTCTGGCTGGCGGCGCCGGCCTGGTTGGTCGCGGTCACGGCGCAGGCGTAGGTGCCGGCCGACGGTCGCTTCCAGCGTGGTCGCCGTCGCCCCGGCGACCGGCGCGCCGTTGTTCGTCCACTGGTAGGCGAACGTGCGCGGCGCCTGGTAGACGAACGAGCCGGCGAAATCCGCTGCCCAGCTGCCCGGCGAGCAGGTCAGCAGCGAGCGGGAGGTCGCGGACCTGGCGATCGACGGAGCCGCGGTGCCGGTCGGGCTCTTCAGGATCACCGGGTCCTGCGGGCCGTTGACCGGCGCCGTGGCCGGGCTGATGGCGCTCGCCGCCGCCGCCAGGTCGGCGAAGCCGATCGCGCCGGTGCGGTTCGTCCGAGGCCGTAGTTGGCCCAGTAGAGCCCGTCCCGGACCGGGATCGATCGCAAGCCCGTAGGCGCCGTCGATCGTCTCGGAGCAGGTCTGAGTTCGCCACCGCCGCCGCCGTTGAGGCTGGCGAAGGAGATCGCGTTTTTCGTCGGTTTCGACCAGTAGACCCGGTCCGTAGGCGACGGCCGACCGCGTAGATGCTTTCGAAGGGGTGGCGCCCCGGTCAGGTTGAGAGTGCGCCACCACCGGTGTTGTTGAGGTTGGCGAAGGAGATGGAATCGAGCCGTCGTCGGTGTTGCCCCAGTAGACCCGGCCGCTGACCGGGTCGACCGCGAGCCTGTACGGATCTTCGAACGTCGCCCCCGCCGTGTTGAGAAGGCCGCCGCCGCTGCCGTCGAGCTTGGCGTAGCCGATCGAGCCTTTGCCGCCGGGGTCGCCTGGTTGTTGACCCAGTAGATGGTCCGGGTCACCGGGTCGATGGCGATCGCCCTCGGGCTCGTTGACCGTCGCGCCCGGCGCGCTGAGCACCCCGGCGCCGCTGCCGTCGAGGTTGACGAAGACGATCTCGCCGTTGCCTTCGCGGGCCACCTGATCGCTGCTCGCGACGTAGAGCCGGTCCGGTCGCCGGGTCGAATGCCATGCCTTCTGGGTTGTCGAGCGTGATCGCCGGTGAGTTGAGGGCACCGCCACCGCTGCCGTCGATGTTGGCGAACGCGATCGCGTGGGGTTCCGCCGGTAGTTGTCCCAGTAGAGGAGTTCCGCGGCCTGCGCGCGCGTCGTCGACGCGACAGCGCAGCAGAACGAGGGCGAGTGCAGCAACGGCCCATCGCGAAGTAGCGCCGGGAGACCGGAGCTCAGAGCGAGACTCATGGAGGTCCTGCCTAGTCCTGGAGGACGGAGATCGTGCGGCCCTTGCGGGCCGGCTTGAACTCCACGACCCCCGGCCGGGTGGCGAAGATCGTGTGGTCGCGGCCGAGGCCGGTGCCCTCGCCGGGCCAGAACCGGGTGCCGCGCTGGCGGACGATGATCTCGCCGCCGGTCACCTTCTGGCCGGCGAAGACCTTGACCCCGAGCATCTTCGGGTTCGATTCGCGGCCGTTGCGGCTGGAGCCGAGGCCTTTCTTATGAGCCATCGCTGGCCTCCTCTTTCTCGGCTTTGTCGGCTTTTTTCGCGGCGGGTTTGTCGCTCGCGGCTTTTTTCGCCGCGGCTTTGCCGCGCTTTGAGCTCGGTCACCTCGAGCCTGGTCAGCTCGGAGCGGTGCCCGGCGCTTGCGGCGGTAGCCCTTCTTGGGCTTGTATTTGAAGACTTTGATCTTCGGGCCGCGCAGGTGCTCGGCGACCGTCGCCTCGACCTTGACCTTCTCCAGCTCCTTCGGCGCTCGGCGACGACGTCTGCTGTCGCGGAACATCACCGGCGCGCAGGGCGACCTTGTCGCCCTCCTTGGCGTCGAGGCGATCGACGAGCAGGGACGTGCCCTTCTCGACCTTGTACTGCTTGCCACCGCTTTCTACGACTGCGTACATGCTCAGTCTCGTCCTTGCTGCCTGTGTTTGGCGCGCGACCGACCCCGACCGCCTCTGCGGCCGCGACGGCGTCTGCGCGAGGAGCGCGGATTCTAGCTCGGAGCCGTCTCCGCTCGCCGCCTCCGGCGCCGTTGCCGGCGTCGGCTCGCCGCCAGCAGCGAGGCGACCGCCGCCGCGCGCTCGACCTCGCTCGATCCGCACCAGCTTGCGCTCGCCGACGAAGCGGCCGCCGCCGCTGACGCTGACGATGTAGGAGTCGACCCGGGCGACCGCGTCGTCGGCGTTGTACATGTGCGGCTCCTCGATCTTGACCAGCACCTCCTCGCCGACCTTGAACGGCAGCGCCCGCTCCTCGATCTGCCTCGCGGCTGCCCGATCTCGACCAGCTCGAAGGTGTCGATCGAGCAGCGCGTCGCCGCCCTCGAAGTGGAACTGCTTGCCGGTCTCCTGCCTCGAGCTCGGCCAGGCCGCTGTCGGGGTCGATCAGCTCCGCCGCGACCTTCGGGTTGACCCGGATCAGGAAGGCCTCGGCCTCGCCGTGCTCGGCGGCGATTTCGCGCATCTGCCGCAGCCCCTCCAGCGCCACCGTCTCGGCCGAGAGGACGACGCCCTCGCCGTCGCAGGTCGGGCAGGGCGCGGTGAGGATCTCGCGCACGCCGTCGGTGACGTTCTGGCGGGTCATCTCGACCAGGCCGAGCGGCGAGACCTCGACCACGTAGCTCTTCGACTTGTCGGCGTCGAGCGCTTTGCGCAGCGTCTTCAGCACTTTGTCGCGGTTGCGGGCGCGCGCCATGTCGATGAAGTCGATGACGATGATGCCGCCGATGTCGCGCAGCCGCAGCTGCCGCACGGCCTCGTCGGCCGCCTCGGTGTTGACTCGGGTGATCGTCTCCTCGAGGCCGCCTTTGCCGCGGCCGGTGAAGCTGCCGCTGTTGACGTCGATCACCGTCAGCGCCTCGGCGTAGTCGATGATCAGGTAGCCGCCGGAGGGCAGGTCGACGCGGCGGTTCAGGGTCGACTCGATCTCCTCGTCGATCCCCCATTTCTCGAACAGCGGCTTCTTGCCCTTGTAGAGCTCGACGCCGTCGACCAGCTCCGGCGCGGTGCGCTGGAAGAAGCTGGTCACCCGCTCGAACTGCTTCTCGGAGTCGATGATCGCCTTCTCGAAGTCGCTGAGGAAGACGTCGCGCAGGACCCGCACCGGAGGTCGGCCTCCTGGAAGACGAGCGCCGGCGCCTTGGTCGTCTCGCCGCGCCGCTCCAGCACCTCGTTGAGCTTGTGCAGGTAGCCGATCTCGCGCACGAAGTCGGCTTTTTTCGCGCCGTGGGCGGCGGTGCGGACGATCAGCCCGCCGGGCCCTTTGTAGGTGCGGTCGACCATCTTGCGCAGCCGGTCGCGCTCGGAGTCGGCGAGCCGGCGGCTGACGCCGACGCCGCTGCCCTGCGGCGCGTAGACGAGGTAGCGGCCGGCGATCGAGACGTTCATCGAGAGCCGCGCCCCCTTCGTCTTCAGCGGGTCCTTGACCACCTGGACGAGGATCTCCTGGCCCGGCTTGATCAGCTCGTTGATCCGGCGGCCGCTGCCGCGGCCGCGCTTCGGCGCCTGCTCGCCGTCCGGGAGGACGATCTCGTCGACGTGGAGGAAGCCGTTGCGCTCGAGGCCGATGTCGACGAAGGCGGCCTCCATGCCGGGAAGGACGTTGTCGACCTTGCCCTTGTAGATGTTGCCGACGATCGAGCGCCGGCCGCGGCGCTCGATGTAGAGCTCCGCGACGTCGCGTTTGCCGCCTTTCGTCTTCGACTCGAGGACGGCCACGCGGGTCTCGCCGCGATCGGCGGACACCAGAATTGTTTTTTTCATTTGTGTTCAGCTCAGTTCAGATAGGTACGCATCGCCGGGTCCCGCTTCGAGGGCTCACCAGGCGAACCTGCCCTTCTGGCTGAGGCGCGCCTGCATGTGATGCTCTGCAGGACTCCGACCGCCAGGAAGGTGGCGAGCACGGAGGACCCTCCGTAGCTCATCAGCGGTAGGGGGATGCCCGTGATCGGCATGATGCCGAGGTTCATCCCCACGTTGACGAAGACCTGGAACAGCAGCATGGCGGCGATGCCGCCGGCGACCAGGGTCCCGTAGGAGTTCTTCGAGAGCGTCACGATCCGCAGCGCCCGCCAGATCAGCAGGGCGTAAAGGGATAGGACGAACGCGGCGCCGATGAATCCGTAGCGCTCACCGATCACCGCGAAGATGAAGTCGGTGTGCCGCTCGGGAACGAAGTCGAGCCGCGTCTGGGTGGCCCGGTCGCCGCGGCCGGTCTTCTCACCGGAGCCGATGGCGATCTTGGCCTGATTCTGCTGGTAGCCCGCGTCGCTCGGGTCCGCGCTCGGGTCGCAGGAACGACGTCAGTCGCTCCTCCTGGTAGCCCTTGAGGATCGGGCGCCCCGACTGCGGGCGCGACGACGAGCACCAGCGCGATCAAGTGCGGCGAAGCCGCGCCGATCACAGCGAAGTGCGTCCAGGGAACGCCACCGAAGTACATCACGGCGAGGGTGACGACCACGAACACCAACGAGGTGCCGAGGTCGGGCTGCAGGAAGACGAGTGCAGCCGGAGCCAGGCCGAGGCAGAGGTAGCGCACCGTGCGCTGCCTCGCCGAGCCCCGCCTGGCGCCGTCGATGACGAACCCGGCAAGCGCGAGGACGAGCAGGAGCTTGCCGAGCTCCGACGGCTGGAAGCTGAAGAAGGGAAGTTCGAAGGCGCGCCGCGAGCCGCGGGCGGCGAAGCCGAAGACGAAGACGAGCGAGACGCTGACGCAGAGGAAGGTGTAGATGCCGACCCGCAGCTCGCGGAAGCGCGAGTAGTCGATCCGGGTCAGCACGCAGCATCCCGATCAGCCCGAGGACGCCGTAGATCGCCTGGCGATCGACGAAGTAGCGGGGGCTGCCGGGGACGTCGCTGAGCGTCGCCTGGCCGAGCGTGAAGACGCTGAAGGCGACGAGGGCGACCGCGGCGAGCGCCAGCGGCCAGTCCATGTGGGCGAGGCCGAGCCGCTCGGCGATGCCGGCGCGGACCGCGAACGGCTCCGGGCGGGCCTGGCGGGCTGCGGGTCGCGTACATCATTCGGCGACTGCCGCCGTTCGCGGACGCCGGCTCGGTCGCCTGCTTGTGGAAGTACGCTTCGAGGATCTGCAGCGCGGCCGGGGCGGCCGATTCGGCGCCGAAGCCGCCTTCCTCGACGGTCACGACGGTGACGATACGCGGGGTCGGGTACGGAGCGAGCGACCGCGTACCAGGACTGGTCGGCGTGGCCGGGGCGCTCCGCCGTCCCGGTCTTGCCCGCGACCGCGACCGGGAAGCCGCCGAAGACGCCGTAGGAGGTGCCGCCGGGGCCTGGGCCGCCTGGTGCAGGCCCTCGAGGATCGCCGCCGCGGTAGCCGGGGTCGATCTGGACCTGGCGCCGCGCCGGCGGGTCGAATTCCTTCAGCACGCGGCCGGCGGCGTCCTCGACTTCGCATGCCGACGTGCGGGGTGACGATCGTGCCGCCGTTGCCGAGCGCGGCGTAGGCGATCGCCAGCTGCAGCGGGTTGGTCTGCAGGTCGCCCTGGCCGATCGCGAGCTGGATGTTGTCGCCCGCCGACCAGGGACGTCGGTCTTGCCTTCGGCGAAGAGCTGGTCGCGCCATTTCTTGCTCGGGACCAGCCCTTCGGTCTCGCCCGGCAGGTCGAGCCCGGTCCTTGCCGATCCCGAGCTTGCGCGCCCAGTCCTGCAGCTGGTCGGTCTCCCACATCCTGCCAGGCCGAGCGTGTAGAAGAAGACGTCGGAGGAGACCTGCAGCGCCGGAGACCAGGTCAGACCGTCCCGTAGGCGACGCCGCCGGCGTTCTGGAAGTTCTGGCCGCCGACCGTGATCGAGCCGCTGTCGACGATCGACGTCGACGGGGTGACCACACCGCCTTCGAGCGCCGCCAGGGCGGTGATCGATCTTGAAGGTCGATCCGGTCGGGTAATAGCCTTCGGTCGCGCGGTTGGTCAGCGGCGCCAGCACGGGGTCGCGGACAGAGCTCGTTGACCTGGGCCTGGGTCATCGGCTTGGTGAAGACTGCCGGGTCGAAGGTCGGGAACGAGCCCATCGCCGAGGATCTCGCCGTTGTGGACGTTCATCGTCACGAAGGCGCCGGGCAGCCCGCGGGAGGCGAGGGCGCTTTCGCCGGCCGCCTGGACGTCGGAGTCGATCGTCAGCTTGAGGTTGTCGCCAGGAGTCGGCGGCTGCGAGACGAGCTGGCCGCCCGGGCGTCGGCTGGCCGAGCGCGTTGACCTGGATCCTGGTCAGCCCGGGGTCGCCGCGCAGGTAGCGGTCGTAGGTCGTCCTCGACCCCGTCCTGGCCGACCTCGTCGCCCGGCTCGAGGTTCCCGTACTGCGGCTTCCTTCAGCTCTTCTTCGGTGACCTCGCCGACGCTGCCGACCACGTGCGCGGCGCGGGTGCCGTCGCGGGTAGGCGCGGACGAAGACCCGCTGCACGGCGACGCCGGGAAAGTCGCGCTGGTTCTCTTCCAGGTAGTAGACGAGGTCATAGTCGACGTCCTTGCGCAGCGTCACCGGCGCCCCCGCCGCCACCTCTTCGGTTCGCGGATCGTCCGCCGCACCTTGCGCAGCGACATCTGCGGCGAGCTTGCCGAGCCGGGCCAGCTCGGCCCGTTCTTCGGCCCGGTCTTCGGGCAGTTTCTGGGTGTTGAGCTGGAGCGCCAGGCTGGTCCGGTTGTCGACCAGGACGTCGCCGTCGCGGTCGAGGATGTCGCCGCGCGGGGCGATCACTTTGAACTCGCGGGTGCGGTTGTTCTTCGCCTCGGCCAGGTACGCGTCCCCGGAGAGCACCTGCAGGTCCCAGAGCCGGAAGAAGAGCACCGCGAAGAGGGCGACGGCGACGCCGCCGAGCACCGCGGTTCGCAGCGCCAGCCGGGGGCTGGCACCGGGGCGGTCGTTTGAGCGCCGGTACATGCCCCCTAGGCTCCCAGCACCGTCGGCCGCCGGCTACGGCGCAGCGGCTGCGTGTCGACCAGGGCCGGGCGCAGTAGCCCGCCGCAGGCCCAGGTAGAGCGGCCAGCCGAGGAAGAAGGCGAAGACGCCCTTGAGCAGGATGTCGCGGAAGACCAGGGCGCTGACCGTGGCGTCGGCGCCGAGCATCAGCTCGACCGCGCCGAAGCCGAGCTCGGCGAAGACGGTCAGGCCCATGCAGAGCAGCGGCGGCACCAGCGGGCTGTGGATCTCGAAGCGCTCGCGGAAGAGCCCGGCCAGGTAGCCGCTGCTGAGCAGAACCAGCGAGCCGCCGCCGAGCGGCTGCGACCAGCAGGCAGTCGAGCAGGAAGCCCGACCGAGAACCCGGTGACGGCGCCGGTCATGGTGCCGCCCAGCAGGCCCAGCGAGACGACCAGGGCCGGCAGCAGGTCGGGGCTGACGTGGAAGATCGTCACCTGGGAGAAGAAGGAGAGCTGGAGGATCACGCCGAGCAGCACGATCGCGACCAGGCGGGCGAGGATCTTCGGGGTGAGGATCATCCGCGCGAGCCCCCGGTCAGGACCTGGACGAAGTCGAGGTCGCGCAGGTCGGCGTAGGGCCGCACGTGCACCTGCTGGCTCGCCTCCTGCTCTACGATCGAGGCCTGATCACTTCGCCGATCGGGATGTTGGCGGGAAGCGGGACTCGATTTCCTGCGCCGCGCCAGCCGGCGGTGACCACCGCCTGGCCCTTGTGGACGTGCTTGGTCGAGTCGATGAAGTCGAGGATCAGGTCGCCCGGGTTCGCCGACGTTGGGCCGGATCACGCCCTGAATCGCGACCGGGCACCACCTTGGCCGAGACGGCGCTGGAGTGGTCGGCGATCAGCGTCACCTGGGCCGAGCCGCCGGTCACCGCCGAGACGGTGCCGACCAGGCCGTCGCCGTTGACCACCGGGTCGTCGACCTCGACGCCGTCGCTCGCTGCCGGCGTCGATCGTGACGTCGGCGAACCAGACGGTCGGCGAGCGCGCGATCACCCTCCCCGTAACCGGTTCGTAGCCGGAAGGGATCGCGCCGCTGCGGTCGAGCTCGAGCAGCTTGCGCAACTGCGCGTTTTCGGCCAGCGCCGCCTGGCCGCCGACCGCCTCCTCGCGGGCCGTCCGCAGTTCCTCCTGCAGGCGGCTGTTGCGGCCGCGCGCGTCGAAGGTCTGGTCGAACCAGTTGACGAGGTCGCGGGCCGGCTTCAGGGCGCCGTCGGCGACCGACTGGACCGGGCTGAAGATCGGCGCTGACGCCGCGCTGGAGCCCGTTCGACCCCGACCCATAGGTCATCGTCAGCAACACGAAGGAGCCGACGATCAACAGCGCGAGCACCGCCCGGCGGCGGCGTACTTGCTTTCGGTACACGTGGGAGACCTAGTTCGTTGCTTTTTTCCGGCACGGTGGATCGCCTCGAACTCCTCGAGCGAGATGCCCGAGCCGACCGCCACGCAAGTCAACGGCGACTCTGCCAGTTGACAGGGCATCTGGCACTCGTCGCGCAGGCGTTGCTCCAGTCCTTGCAAAAGAGCGCCGCCGCCGGCGAGGGTGATGCCGCGGTCCATGATGTCACCGGCCAGCTCCGGGGGGGTGCGATCGAGCGTCTCCTTGACCGCGTCGACGATGTGGCCGACCGTCTCGTCGAGCGCCTCGCGGACCTCCTCGGAGCCGAGCGTGATCGGTTTTCGGCAGGCCGGAGACGAGGTCGCGGCCGCGGATCTCGGCCTCGCACCTCCTGCGGCAACGGCGAGGCCGAGCCCGCCTCGAGCTTCACCTCCTCCGCCGTCTGGGTGCCGATCGCGAGTTTGTAGGCGTGTTTGCAGTGGCTGACGATCGCGTCGTCGAGCTCGTCGCCGCCGATCCGGATCGACTGCGAGACGACGATCCCGCCGAGCGAGATCACCGCCACCTCGGTGGTGCCGCCGCCGACGTCGACGACCATCGAGCCGGTCGGCTCGGCGACCGGCAGGCCGGCGCCGATCGCCGCCGCCATCGGCTCCTCGATCAGGTAGGCCTCGCGGGCGCCGGCCGAGAGGCAGGCCTCCTCGACCGCCCGCTTCTCGACCCCGGTCACCCCGGAGGGCACGCAGACGACGACCCGCGGGTGGGCGAAGCGGTTGGAGTGGACCGCCTTGATGAAGTGGCGCAGCATCTGCTCGGTGACGTCGAAGTCGGCGATGACGCCGTCCTTGAGCGGCCGGATCGCGGTGATCGTCCCCGGCGTGCGGCCCAGCATCCGCTTCGCTTCGACCCCGACCGCGTGGACTTGGCCGTTGCGCGAGTCGATCGCCACCACCGAGGGCTCGGAGAGCACGATCCCGCGCCCCCGGACGTAGACGAGGGTGTTCGCGGTTCCGAGGTCGACGGCCATGTCGCGGCCGCCGAGCCGTCTCAGGTAGCTGAATATGCCCATGTGGCGATTTCCAGGGGAAATCATCCCAAACGCACCAAATCGGCCTGCGTTTTCGCTCAGGCGCGATCGAAAAGACCCGGCGCCAGCTCGACCAGCAGCCCCACCGGCAGGCCGACGACGTTGGAGACGCTGCCCTCGACCCGCTCGACCAGGGTCGAGCCCAGGGTCTGGATCGCGTAGCCGCCCGAGCGCCCCCGCCACTCGCCGAAGTTCACATAACGCTCCTTCTCCGCCTCGGAGAGCTCGCTTGAAGACGACCGTGGTCCGTTCCAACCCCGACCGCTCCTCCCCGTCCTCGAGCACCACCAGCCCGCTCAGCACCTCGTGCGCCCGCCCCGACATCCGGTCCAGGTACGCGCGCGCCTCGGCGGCATCGGCGGGCTTGCCGAGAGCCTTGCCGTCGAGCACCACGTCGGTGTCGCAGGCGATCACCAGCGCCATCGTCGCCGCGCCTCCACGGCCCGGGCCTTCAGCCGCGCGTTCTCGACCACCTCGACCTCCGGGTCGCCTCCGGTCAGCTCCTCCACCCCGGGCACGACGACCTCGAACTCGACCCCCAGCTTGCGCAAGAATCTCCGTCCGCTGCGGCGACCCGGAAGCGAGCACCACGCTTCGAGATCAGCCGGATTCCGACGCGCTCGGAGGTGGGCGGGTAGGGCTGAAACGTCTTGTACTTTTTCGCTGCAGCGACCTCGGACGGCCGACAGGCGATCCACCGAAAAAGTTAAGTGGAAGCCCCTGCCCGCGCCCGCCTCGCCTACGCCAGCTCTGGGAACCAGATCCCGATCTCGCGCTCGGCGGACTCGTCGGAGTCGGAGCCGTGGACCATGTTGAAGGTCACCTCGAGGGCGAAGTCGCCGCGGATCGAGCCGGGAGCGGCCTCGACCGGGTTGGTGGCGCCGATCAGCTGGCGCGCGGCCGGCACCGCCTCGGCGCCCTCGAGGACGATCGCGACCAGCGGCGCCGCCGGTGATGAACGAGACCAGCTCGCCGAAGAACGGCTTCTCGGTGTGCTCGGCGTAGTGCTCGTTGGCGATCGCCTCGTCGGCCGCATCGTCTTCAGGGCGGCGATCCGCAGCCCCTTGCGCTCGAAGCGGGCGAGCACCTCGCCGGTCAGGGCGCGTTCGAACGCGTCAGGCTTGACGAGGATCAGGGTCCGGCTCACGGCTGGGGCTCCTTTGCTGTCGTTTGGGGGTTCGGGCGCCTCTTGCGGCGGCGCGCGGGCCGGCTCTTGGCGCGTCGGCTTCGCGGCTTCGGCGGCGGGGCGTCGTTTGCGCGGCGGCTGCGCTTCGGCGGCGCTCCTCGGGCTCGCGTCTGGCGCGTCGGCGCTCTGCGCTCCTCTGCTCGGGGCGCGCGCCGGCCTGCGCGCGGGCGCTCGCGCGCCGCCGCCGCGAGCGTCGGTCTCGCAGTAGGGGCAGAGCGCCCAGCGCGGGTCGACCGGCTTGCTGCAGGTCGGGCAGGGGTCCTTGAGGCGGCGCTGGCAGTTGGGGCAGCGCAGGTAGTTCTTCTCGACCGGGTACTCGCAGTTGGGGCAGGACTGCTCGGTCAGCTGCCGCACCCGCAGCTCGGCGGCGCGGATCTCGAGCTCGCGCTCGTGGGCGTCCTCGAGGAACTCCGGCGGCCGCAGGATCGCGTAGACGGCGGTGCCGATGTAGGGGAAGAAGGAGGCGATCGTCGCGCAGGCGACCAGGAAGGGGTCGGAGATGCGGCGCCGGGCGTCGAGGTAGGTGTAGACGATCAGCGCCAGCCAGACGACGACCAGCATCAGGACGAAGAGGGTGACGACCAGGTTGAGGCCGTTGTTGGTGATGCCGAAGATCGCGAGTGCCATGGCTGGGGCGCCCGCCTGAGGGGACGGGCAGTCTACTTCGCCGCGGCGGCCGCGAACCCTGTCGGCGCCTGGAGGGCGCGTCCGCTCAGAGGAAGAGGCGCCCGAACAGGTAGCCGATGCCGAAGAAGACCAGGATCACGACCGCGACGACGGCGGCGACCAGGCCCATCATCGAGAGCAGTTCCGAGCCGGCGCTCTCGGTCCATGCGCTGAATCGTCGCACAGAGCGTACTACGCAAAGCGCGGCCCGGGCAGGTCCCAGGACGTAGTGGGAGCCGGTGACCAGGACGACGCCCGCGGCGGCTCGGCGGCGAGCTCGCGGGCGCGCGAGCGCCGCGTCGAAGTCCGGGCTCGGCCTCCGCCGCCAGCCCCGCCGCCTCGCAGGCGGCGCCAGCTCGGCGGCCGGCCGCGAGGCGGCGCCGGGCCGGCCGCGCGACTCCAGCGCCGCGGCGGGGATCTCGGTGCAGACCGCCCGCGTCCAGGGCCGGCGCGAGGGCGCGCGACGATCGCCGCCGGCGTCCTTGTCGGCGAGGACCGCCAGGCAGGCGACGACCGGCGGCCGCCGGCGACCTCCGGCAGCGCCTCGGCCAGGGCGCGGGCGCCGTCGGGGTTGTGGGCGGCGTCGAGGAAGGTCGGCGGGTCGCTCGGCGACCTGCTCGAGCCGGCCGGGGACGGCGACGGTCGCCGCGACCTCGGCGACCGCGCTCGGGGTCGAGCTCGCCGAGGAAGGCCTCGGCGGCGGCGCAGCGCCAGGGCGAAGTTGCGGCGCTGGAAGGCGCCGGCGCGCGCAGCCGCAGCTCGGCGCCGGGGTCCTCGGGCGGCGACGCACCAGCCGCGCGCCGCGCTCGGCGGCGGTGCGCTCGGCCAGCGCCTCGACCGCCGGGCGAGACCCGGCCCGAGGACGAGGGTCGTGCTGGTCGCGCAGGACCGCGAGCTTCTCGGCGGCGATCTCCAGCTCGGTCTCCCCCAGCCACTCGGTGTGATCGAGCCCGATCGAGGTCAGGACCGTGACCCGCGAGGGGATCGTGTTGGTCGCGTCGAGCCGGCCGCCGAGGCCGGCCTCGATCACCGCCACCTCGACCCGGGCCGCGGCGAGGGCGACGAAGGCGGCGGCGGTCGCCAGCCTCGAACTGGGTCACCGCCTCGCCCTCCTCGAGCGTCGCGGTTGACGCGCCTCGGCGGCCTCGGCGACCCGCTCGACCGCGGCCGCGAACTCGGCCGCGCCCGATCTCCCGCCGCGGATCAGGATCCGCTCCGACCAGCGCGCCGGGTGCGGCGAGAGGTAGGCGCCGGCGCGAGCCCGTGCGCCTCCAGCAGCGCCGCGGTCATCCGCGTCACCGAGGACTTGCCGTTCGTGCCGACGACGTGGATCGAGCCGAACCGGTGCTGGGGCATGCCGAGCACCGTGGTGAGCCGGTGCATCCGCTCGAGGCCGAGCTTCCAGCCGATCGGCTCGAGCGAGTCGAGGTAGGCCTCGGGGTCGAGGGCTCAGCCGAGCTCGGCTCGAGCTCGGCGCGGTAGCGCTCGAGCTTGCCGCGCTCCTCCTCGACGACCTCGGCCGGGGCCTTGGCGACGAAGCCCTCGTTGCCGAGCTTGCGCTCGCCGCGCTCGACCTCGGAGCGCAGCTCCTCGCGCGCGCTTCTCCAGCCGCTCGGCGACCGCCTCGGCGTCGAGCTCGCTCCGAGGCGAGCACCCGACCGGGCCGACCGTGGCGACCGGGTCGCCGCCGTCCGTCGCCGAACTCGAAGCGGGCGAGCCGGCCGACGAACTCCTGCGGCTCGCGCCGTCGACGCGCGCCGCGAGGACGCTCGCGACCGGCGACCCCGACCAGGTCGCGCCAGGCGCGCAGGCGCCGGGTCAGCTCGATCGCCGCCCTCGATCTCGGCCTCGGCGGCCTCGTCGAACAGCGCTCGTCGGCCTCCGGGAACGGGTGCACGGCGAGGTGGCCGCTCGCGGGCCGGGTGGTAGGACCAGATCTCCTCGGTGACGAAGGGCATGAACGGGTGCAGCAGGGCGAGCACCCGCTCGAGCACGTAGAGCAGCGTCGCCGAGACCTCCTCCTCGCCGTCGTAGAGGCGCGGCTTGACGATCTCCAGGTACCAGTCGCAGAGCTCGGACCAGAAGAACGAGTAGAGCTCCTGGGCGGCGTGGGCGAAGTCGTAGGCGTCGAGCTTCTCGGTCACCGAGGCGATCGTCGCGCTCGAGCCGCGAGAGGATCCAGCGGTCCTCGACGCGGAGCGGCGCGCGGCGCCGGCTCGACCTCGGCGGCGTTGAGCAGGATCAGCCGCCACGCGTTCCAGAGCTTGTTCGCGAGGTCGCGGCCCTGCTCGACCTTGGCGTCGGAGTAGCGCACGTCCTGGGTCGAGGACATCGCCAGCAGGCCGAAGCGCAGCGCGTCGGCGCCGTGGACGTCGATCTCCTCGAGCGGGTCGATGCCGGTGCCGAGGCTCTTCGACATCCGCCGCCCGTCGCGGGCCTGGATCACCGAGTGCACGTAGACGTCGCGGAACGGGATCGTCGCCGGCGAACTCGATCCCCATCATCACCATCCGCGCGACCCAGAGGAAGAGGATCTCGCGCGCCGTGGTCAGGAAGCTGGTCGGGTAGAAGGCGCGCAGCTCCGGCGTGTCGTCGGGCCAGCCGAGCGTCGCGAACGGCCAGAGCGCCGAGCTGAACCAGGTGTCGAGCACGTCGTCCTCCTGGCGCAGCTCGCCGCCGCAGGCGCCGCAGCGCTCGGGCGCGCTCCTCGGCGACGTAGCGTCTCCTCGCAGGCGTCGCAGTACCAGACCGGGATCCGGTGGCCCCACCAGAGCTGGCGCGAGACGCACCAGGGGCGGATCTCGTGCATCCAGTCGAGGTAGACGCGCTTCCACTGCGCCGGGCGTGATCCGCACCTCGTCGCGCTCGACGACCTCGATCGCCGGCGCCGCGAGCTCGTCCATGCGGCAGAACCACTGCAGCGAGATCAGCGGCTCGATCCGCTCGCCGGAGCGGTGCGAGAAGGGCACGGAGTGGGTGTAGGGCTCCTCGGCGCCGCAGCAGGCCCTCGCTCGCGCAGCGCGGCGACGACCGCGTCCTGCGCCTCGGCGGCGGTCAGGCCCGGCGAAGCCTCCCCCGCCTCCTCGGTCATCCGCCCGTCGTCGCCGATCACGACGATCTCCTCGAGCCCGTGCTTGCGGCCGATCTCGAAGTCGTTGGGGTCGTGGCCGGGGGTGATCTTCAGCGCGCCGGTGCCGAACTCGAGGTCGACGTGCTCGTCGGCGATGATCGGCAGGCGGCGGCCGACCAGCGGCAGCACGCAGTGCTGGCCGACGAGGTCGCCGTAGCGCTCGTCGCTCGGGATTGACGGCGACCGCGGTGTCGGCGAGCATCGTCTCCGGCCGCACGGTGGCGACGGTGAGCACGCGGTCGGAGCCCTCGACCGGGTAGTCGATCGAGTAGAGCGTGTCCTCGACCTCGCGGTTCTCGACCTCGAGGTCGGAGATCGCCGAGTGCGAGCCGGGGTCCCAGTTGACCATGTAGTTGTCGCGGTAGATGTAGCCCTTGTCGTAGAGCTGCTTGAAGACGCGGTAGACGGCGCGCACGTAGCCCTCGTCGAGGGTGAAGCGCTCGCGCTCGTAGTCGCAGGAGGCGCCGAGCCGCTTGTACTGCTCGACGATCCGCGAGCCGTACTCCTCTTTCCACTCCCAGACCCGCTCGACGAACGCGTCGCGGCCGAGCTCCTGG
This sequence comes from uncultured Actinomycetes bacterium, assembly GCA_963832065.1. Classification (GTDB taxonomy): domain Bacteria; phylum Actinomycetota; class Thermoleophilia; order Solirubrobacterales; family 70-9; genus VAYN01. The sequence goes on along the minus strand of CAWHSV010000006.1, from coordinate 628 downwards.
CGGCGACGTGCCTTCGGCCCGCAGCTCCTTCTCGACCACCGCCTGGGTGGCGATGCCGGCGTGGTCGGTGCCCAGGATCCAGAGCGCGTTGCGGCCCCGCATCCGGTTCAGGCGCACCAGCGCGTCCTGCATCGAGCCGTTCAGCGCGTGCCCCATGTGCAGCGCGCCGGTCACGTTCGGCGGCGGGATCGCCACCGAGAAGTTCTCCTCCGGCGCGCCCTCGGCCGTCGGATGGAAGTAGCCGCCCTCGACCCATTCCGCGAAGACGCGCGCCTCGACCTCTGCCGGGTCGTAGCGGGTCGTCTCCTCGAGGAACTCTTCGGGTTCGCCACTCACGGGCGCCGAGTCGGAAAGACCCCGTCGTAGGCCTCCGGCGACAGCAGGTTGCTCCAGAAGCCCAGAAACGCGCGCTCCTGCTTGACGCCAAAATCGACGATGGGCTGCATCCCCTCAGGCATATCGGCCCCTTTCGCTAACTCTTCGAACTCCGCCAGCTTGCGTTGGTGAGCGCGAATTCGACCGCCCGCGAGTGCCACGGGGTCCCCACCACAGAAGAGCTTGAGAAGGCTTGGGTCGCGGAGCTCGTAGAGCTCTTCGGTCGGATTGTCGCGCCAAATGCCAGTGCCTC
>CAWHSV010000005.1:0-9064 GCA_963832065.1 uncultured Actinomycetes bacterium | reverse complement strand
CTCGAGCGGCAGCTTCGCCAGGATCGGCCCCGCCATCGGCCCCGCCATGCCGTTGCCGCCGTCGACGACCACCTTCATCGGCTTGAGGTTGGCCGGGTCGATGAAGGAGAGCGCGTGAGCGCGGAACCCGTCCCAGACGTCGACCTGCTCGAAGGCGCCGCCGCCGGGAGGCGGGACCGAGGCCGGCTTCGATCTCGGCCTGGACGTCGCCGATGCCGGCGTCGCCGGAGAGCGGGCAGCGCCCCTCGCGGACCAGCTTGACCCCGGTGTAGGCCTTGGGGTTGTGGGAGGCGGTGACCATGGCGCCGCCGTCGAGCTGGCGCGAGCCGACCAGGTGGTACAGCACCTCGGTCGCGACCATGCCCGGCGTCGAGCACCGTGGCGCCCTCGGCGGTCAGGCCTTCCCGCAGCGCCGCCGCCATCGCCGGCGCGGTCAGCCGCATGTCGCGGCCGAGGCCGACCCGCAGCTCGCCCGGCGCCTTGCCGCGCAGCCTGGCCAGCACGCGGGCGAAGGCGCGCCCGATCGCCTCCGCGCTGCCTCTCGTCCATCTCACGAGCCGTACAGGCCGCGGATGTCGTAGGCCTTGAAGATCCCCGGCGGCGCCGGGGCGACCGCTCGCTCAAAACGCGTCCTTCAAAGCCTCGTAGCTCTGCTCGATCGTCTGCGGCATCACTTTGGTGTCGGCGATGACCGGCATGAAGTTGTTGTCGCCGGCCCAGCGGGGGACGACGTGCATGTGGATGTGGTGCTCGACCCCGGCGCCGGCGACTCGGCCCTGGTTGAAGCCGACGTTGTAGCCGTGCGGGCTGTAGATCTCCTCCAGGCGCCCATCGCCTTCTGGACCAGGGCCATCATCTCGGTGAGCGTCTCGGCCGGGATCTCCTGCAGGGCGCCGATGTGCTCGTAGGGCGCCACCATCAGGTGTCCGTTGGTGTAGGGGAAGAGGTTCAGCATCGCGAAGCAGCGCTCGCCGCGGTGGACGATCAGGTTCGCCTCGTCGTCCTCCGCCGCCGGCTTGGCGCAGAAGATGCACTCCTCCTCGTTGTCCTTGGACGCGTCCTTCACGTAGGCGAGGCGCCACGGCGCCCAGATGCGGAAATTTGCCACGGGCTCCCCATCCTATGAGAGGGGCGGCTGCTCAAAGCCAGCGGCGGCGGCGGAAGTAGGCGACCAGCCCGATCAGGACCATCGCCATCACGCCGAGGGTGAGGAAAAAGCCCGTCTCGTGCCCCTCGGACGGGACCCACGTGTTCATCCCCATGATGCTCGCGATCAGCGTCAGCGGCAGGATCACGACGCTGATCGAGGTGAGCACGCGGAGGATGTCGTTGAGGCGGTGCGAGATCACCGACTCGTTGGTCTCCTCGAGCGCCTCGGCGACCTCCTTGTAGTTCTCGAGCATGTCCCAGATCCGCTCGTGCGCGTCGACGATGTCGTCGAAGTAGATCTCGAGGTCGAGGTCGGTCGCCAGGTAGCGCTGCTTGACGCTCTCCAAGTCGCGCAGGACGGGCCGCTGCGGGCGGATCACCTTGCGGAAGTTGATGATCTCCTGCTTGACGTTGGAGATGTCGCGCACGACCTCGTCGGCCCGTTCCTCGAAGATCACGTCCTCGAGCGCGTCGAGCTTGTTGCCGATCTTGCGCAGCATCGGGAAGCAGTAGTCGAAGCTGTCGTCGACCAGGCGGTAGAGCAGGTAGCCGGAGCCGCGCGAGAAGAGCTGGTCGCGCAGCTCCTCCTTGGCCCGGCAGCGCTCGAACAGGTACTCGACCGGCTGCAGCGGCTGGTTCGGGATCGTCACCACATAGCCGGGCCCGACGAAGAGGTCGAGCTCGCCGGTCCCGAGGCGGCCGGCGGCGCTGTCGAAGATCGGGAAGTGGAGGACGATGAAGAGGTAGTCGTCGTAGACGTCGATCTTCGGCCGCTGGTTGCGCGAGAGGACGTCCTCGAGGTCGAGCGCGTGGAAGTCGAAGTGCTCCTCGAGCCAGGCGCGCTCCAGCGCTCCCGGGCGCTCGATGTTGACCCAGCGCAGGCCGGCCGAGTCGATCTGCTCGACGTTCGGGGTCTGCCGCTCAGGCGGGGCCGGCGACTCGACGAGCTCGCCGCGCCGCCCGGGCCGTCGCAGCCTCGGCTTCGGAAGGTTCGGCATCGTTCGGGCTCGTTTTCTCGTCGCGTGGCGCGGTCATCTCCCGGCCTAGGTTAAACGCAGCGCCTGCCTGTAATGGATCGGACCCTGCCTGGTACGCTTCTCCCAACATAAGCGCCACATCTAGAGGGGTGGAGGGACTGGCCCAGCGAAGCCCCGGCAACCACCTCGGACCTACCGGTTCGAGACAGGTGCCAACTCCAGCAGGTCGCAAGAGACCTGGAAGATGTGGGGGATGTCCGATCCGGACCTCTGCCCCACAGGCGGAGGTTCTTTCATCAGAAGCGAAAAGAGGATCGGATGTCAATAGAAAGCCTGAAGTGCAAGGAGTGCGGCGTCGCCTACGAGCTGGACGCCAGCTACGTCTGCGAAAACTGTTTCGGCCCGCTGGAGGTCGCCTACGACTATTCGGCGCTGGACCCGGTCGAGGTCAAGCGGAGGATCCAGGCCGGCTCGCAGGGGATCTGGCGCTACGCCGATTTCCTTCCGTTCGAGGGACGACCAGGCGACCCGCTGGAGCCTGGCCTGACGCCGCTGCTGCGCGCCGATCGCCTCGCCGAGCGCCTGGGGATCGAGGCGGAGCTGTGGGTCAAGAACGACGCCGCCAACCCGACCCACTCCTTCAAGGACCGGGTCGTCGCCGTCGCCGTCGCCAAGGCCCAGGAGCTGGGCTTCTCCACGGTCGCCTGCGCCTCCACCGGCAACCTCGCCAATGCCGTCGCCGCCCACGCCGCCGCCGCCGGCCTCGACTCATACGTCTTCGTCCCCGCCAACCTGGAGGAGCAGAAGCTGCTCGCCACCGGCATCTACGGGACCAATCTGGTCGGCGTCCGCGGCAACTACGACGACGTCAACCGGCTCTGCACCCAGCTCGCCGAGAGCAGGCCCTGGGCCTTCGTCAACGTCAACCTGCGCCCCTACTACGCGGAGGGCTCGAAGACGCTCGCCTACGAGACGGTCGAGCAGCTCGGCTGGGAGCTGCCGGACCGGGTGGTCAGCCCGATCGCCTCGGGCTCGCTCTTCACCAAGCTCGGTCGCGGCTTCCAGGAGTGGCTCGACCTCGGCCTCGTCGAGGGCGCGCAGCCGATCTTCAACGGCGCCCAGGCGGAGGGCTGCAGCCCCGTCGCGACCGCCTTCGCCGAAGGCTGGGACGTCTGCAAGCCGCAGAAGCCGGAGACGATCGCCAAGAGCCTGGCGATCGGCGACCCCGCCGACGGCCCCTACGCGGTCGAGCAGGCGCGTCGCACCGGCGGCGCGGTCGACTCGGTCACCGACGCCGAGATCCGCGAGGGAATCGAGCTGCTGGCCGAGACCACGGGGATCTTCACCGAGACCGCCGGCGGGGTGACCGTCGGGGTGCTCAAGAAGCTGGCCGAGCGCGGTGAGCTCGGCGCCGGCGAACGCGTCGTCGTCTACATCACCGGCGAGGGGCTGAAGACGCTCGACGCCACCCGCGATACGTTCCGTATGCACGAGATCGACCCCGACCTCGGCAGCTTCGAGGCCGAGTTCCGCCAGGAGGCAACAGTCCCATGAGCGTCACCGTGAAGATCCCGACCCAGTTGCGCGCCGCGACCGGAGGGGAGGCAGAGGTCGAGGTCGAAGGCGCGACCGTCGGCGAGGTGCTCGACGCGGTCTTCGACGCCCACGGCGACCTGCGCGAGCGGATCACCCAGGACGGCGACCTGCGCCGCTTCGTCAACGTCTACGTCTCCGGCGAGGACATCCGCTTCCAGCAGGGCCTGGAGACGTCGATCGACGACGGCGACGAGGTCACCATCCTGCCGGCGGTCGCCGGCGGTTGACGAGCGATGCCTTAAGCCGGCCATAGGCGGCTCAAGGCATCAAGCGATGAAACCTCCGGTGGCGATCCTCTGCGGCGGGCGTGGGACGCGGCTGCGGGAGCGGACCGAGTCGGTGCCCAAGGCGCTGGTCGAGATCGGCGGCCGGCCGATCCTCTGGCACGTGATCCAGATCTACGCCGCCCAGGGCTTCGATCGCTTCCTGCTCGCGACCGGCCACATGGGGGAGGCTGTCGCGGAGTTCGCCGCCGCCGAGCGCTGGCCAGACGGGGTGGAGGTCGAGTGCGTCGACACGGGCATCGACACGCCGACCGGCGGCCGCATCGCCCGGCTCGGCGAGCGACTGGCGGATGGGACCTTCTGCGTCACCTACGCCGACGGTGTCGCCGACGTCGATCTCGGCCGTCAGCTCGATTTCCACCACGCCCATGACGCCCTGGCGACGCTGACCGTGGTCCGGCCGCACCTGCAGTGGGGCGTGGCGGAGCTGGGGGAAAACGACCGGGTCGCCGGCTTCGCCGAGAAGCCCCGCAGCGAGCACTGGATCAACGGCGGCTTCCTCTGCTTCGAGCCCGGGGCGCTCTCCTACTTGGACCAGGGCAGCGTGCTGGAGCGCGAGCCGCTGCAGCAGCTCGCCGCCGCCGGTCAGCTGCACGCCTTCCGCCACGAGGGCTTCTGGGACTGCATGGACACCTACAAGGACGCCGTCGTGCTCAACGACCTCTGGGCGAGCGGCGAGGCGCCCTGGCGCATCTGGGACGCGGCCGGGGCGGAGATCGGTTGAAGCGGACCCTGGTCACCGGCGGCCACGGCTTCGTCGCCTCGCACCTCGTGCGTGTCCTGCTCGAGCGCGGCGACTCGGTGACCGTGCTGGACCTGCCGGCGCCGGCGCTCTCGGGGCTGGTGCTGCAGGGCGTCGCGCCAGAGGTCGAGCTGGTCGAGGTCGACCTGCGCGACGCCGCCGGCGTCGCGACAGCCGTCGAGAGCGGGGAGTTCGACGTCGCCTTCCACCTCGCTGCGCAGACCCTGGTCGGACCGGCGATGGCCGAGCCGGCAGCGACCTTCGAGGCCAACGTGCTCGGCGCCTGGAACCTCCTGGAGGCCTGCCGTCGCGCCGACGTGCCGGCGCTCGTCGTCGCCTCTTCCGACAAGGCCTACGGCCCCAGCGAAGAGCTGCCCTACCGGGAGGGGATGCAGCCTGCGGCCCGCTTCCCCGTATGAGGCGAGCAAGGCTGCGGCCGACGCGATCGCTCTCAGCTATCGCCCCGCCTACGGCCTCGCGGTCGCGGTGACCCGCTTCGCCAACATCTACGGCGGCGGCGACCTCAACTTCTCACGTCTGATCCCGGAAGCGGTCGCGGCAGTCCTCGACGGCCGCCGACCGCAGATCCGCTCCGACGGCAGCCCCGAACGCGACTTCCTCTACGTCGATGACGCCGTCGCCGCCTACCTGGCGATCGAGCACACGGTTGGAGCGGGCGGCCCCGGCGCCGGCGAGGCCTTCAACGCCGGCGGCGAGCGGCCCCATTCGGTGGCCGAGGTGCTGGAGACGATCGCCGATCTCGCCGGCGGCATCGACCCCGAATACCACGGGACCGGCAATCCCGCCGGCGAGATCGACCGCCAATACGTCGACTCGTCGAAGCTGCGCGAGCTCACCGGCTGGACGCCGGGAGTCGGGCTCCGCGAAGGCCTGACCCGTACCCTCGAGTGGTATCGCAACCACCCGGAGGCGCGCCCCTGATGTGCGGACGATTCACGGTCACGGCCAAAGACACGAAGACGATCGCCGACCGCTTCCAGGTCGAGCTGGAGAAGGCCCTGGAGCGCGGCGGCGACGGCGAGGCGCCGGCCCCGACGAAGGAGCGGGCGCAGAAAGCGGCCAAAGGCCTGGGCCGCTTCAACGTCGCGCCAACCCAGGAGATCTTTACGGTGCGCGCCTCCCCGGTCCCCGAGGAGGTGGAGCAGGGCGAGCGCGAGGCACGGCTGATGCGCTGGGGCCTGGTGCCGCGCTGGGCCAAGGACCTCAAGGTCGGCTACAAGATGATCAACGCGAAAGCGGAGAACCTGACCAGCAGCAGGGCCTACGGGCCGCTGGTCGGCAAGTTCCGCCACCGCTGCCTGATCGTCGCCGACGGCTTCTACGAGTGGATGAAGGCGGAGGATCCGAAGCAGCCGCGCCAGCCCTGGCGCTTCACCGTCGACGGTGGCGAGCCGTTCGCCTTCGCCGGCCTCTGCACCCGCAAGGAGTGGGGGGACGAGGAGGATCGCGGTTTCGAGGACGGCTGGCTCTACAGCTGCACGATCGTGACGACGACCCCAAACGAGGTCGTCGCGCCGGTCCACAACCGGATGCCGGCGATCCTGCCCAATGCGGAGGCCGAGGCCGCCTGGCTGCGCACCGACCTCAGCGTCGAGGATGCGGTGGCGATGTGCGCGCCGCTGGACGCCCGCCGCATGGAGGGCGCCCCGGCCAACCCGAAGCTGAACAAAGTCGGCAAAGGGATCGAGGGGCCGGAGCTGCTCGTCGCCCCGTAGGTCCCGCTACTCGTCTTCGTCGATCGGCCCCGAGCGGTCCTTCTGAGCGCCCGCGGTCCGTACCGTGGCGCTGCCGCCGCTCGTCGTCAGGGTGCAGGCGATTTTCGCCGACGGGATCGCCGTCGTTTTCCAGACCGACGCGAACGGAAGCACGAGGGTCCTGGCCGGAGGGCCGGGTGGGAGGAACCATTCCCAGCGCTCCTTCCCGACCCGGTAGGGCGGCCACTCGACCTTGAGCCCGCGTTCGGAGGAGAAGCCGTCCTCGAAGAGGTCGCCGAATTCGAGCACGGCGAGGGCGCTGCCCTGAGAGCTGAACTCGGCCAGCACGACTTCCGGCGCCTCCTGGGCGAAGAGGTCTTCGCTGGAGCGCGGGTAGGAGGCCCGCGAGCCCGGCGTCTGCGCGACTTCGGTGCGCCGGGGGGCCTGGATCGCGCAGCGGAGGCGGGCGCTGCCGACCGCCGAGCCGGCGTCGATCTCCAGCACAGCGGCGACGCGGAAGAGCGAGTAGCCGCTGACGTTGACGCCGGTATCGCGGATGCCGGCTTCGACCAGGCGCATTTGACCGCTGCCTCCCGGCGCCGGGGCCGGGGCGGAGTCCGGCAGCGGGGTCCTCTGAGCCCATTCCACTTCGGCAGCCGAGCCACCGGACTTGTCGGTTGCGAGCACGGCGGCGGCGAGGCAGGCGAGCAGGCCGACCGCGACCACGACCAGGGCCCCACGCGGCATGCGGCTGTCCAGCGGCGCCTCGGTCACAGGCGCGACAGTATTGGAATCGCCGGGCGGCTCGCGCTCGCCGTTTTGCTGGCGCCACGAGTGCTACGCGCCCGACAGGATTCGAACCTGTGGCCTCTTCCTCCGGAGGGAAGCGCTCTATCCAGCTGAGCTACGGGCGCTCACGGCCAGTCTAGACGCGCTCCTGCGGGGACGGTCCCGTAGGCTCGCCGGCGATGGATCTGCAGGCGATCTTCCTCGGCACCGGCGGCTCGGCGCCCTCGGCGCGCCGCTCGACGGCGAGCGTGCTGATCGCGCGTGGGGGGGAGCGGCTGCTGTTCGACTGCGGCGAAGGGACGCAGCGGCAGCTGCAGCGCTCGCTGGGCCTGGTCCAGGTCGACGAGATCTACCTCACCCACTTCCACGCCGACCACATCCTCGGGCTGCCGGGGCTGCTGAAGAGCTACGACCTGACCGATCGCGAGGCGCCGCTCTCGGTCTACGGCCCGCGCGGGCTGCGCGACCTGTTCGCGGTGCTGAAGCCGCTCGTCGGCCGGCTCGGGTTCGAGATAACGCTGGTCGAGCTGGGGCCGGGCGACTCGGTTGCCCACGACGGCTACGCGATCGAGCCGTTCGAAGCCGCCCACGGCGTGCGCGCCAACGGCTATGTCTTGAGCGAGGACGAGCGCCCGGGCCGCTTCGACGTCGAGGCGGCCAAGAGCCTCGGCGTACCCGAAGGCCCCGCCTTCGCGGCGCTGCAGCGCGGGGAGGAGGTTCAGGGCGCCTCCGGCCCCGTCCGCGCGGAGCAGGTGGTTGGCGACAGCCGCCCCGGGCGCACGCTGGCGATCACCGGCGACACTGCGCCGTCCCCGGCCACCGTCGCCGCCGCGGCCGACGCCGAGCTGCTGATCCACGACGCCAGCTTCGCCGAGGAGGAGGCGCAGCGCGCGGCCGAGACCGGCCACTCGACGGTGGGGCAGGCGGCAGCGGTGGCGCAGGAGGCGCACGTGAAGATGCTGGCGCTCGTCCACATCTCCTCCCGCTACCACGTCGGCCAGGTGCTCGAGGAGGCACAGGAGGTCTACGAACCGACCGTCGCCCCCAAGGACTTCGATGTGATCGAGATCCCCTTCCCCGAGCGCGGCTACCCCGAGCTCGTGCCAAACGGAGCCCGTGACAGAGGCGGGTCCGGCACGGACTCGACCGAACCTTCCCGCAGTTCGTGAGGGCGAGGCCGTACCGGACCCGCCTCCGCCAGTGCTACGCTGCGGCCGTCCTTTAACCCGGTCCCGTGAGGCCAGGAAGGAAGCGAAAAAGTGAGTGAGAAGGTCGTGCTGGAGCACGATGACCTGCGGCGGACGCTGAAGCGGATCGCCCATGAGATCGCCGAGAAGAACCCGGACTCCTCTGGCTTGGCGATCGTCGGGATCCACACCCGCGGCGCCGTGCTCGCCCGCCGCCTGCGCACGCTGCTCGCCGAGCTGACCGGGGCCGAGCTGCCGATCGGCGACCTCGACATCTCCTTCTACCGCGACGACGTCGGCGCCAAGGCGCCCGACACACAGCCGGTCGTCCACGCCTCGCACATCGACTTCGACCTCAGCGAGCGCACCGTCGTCCTCGTCGACGACGTCCTCTACACCGGTCGCACCGTGCGGGCCGCGATCGAGGCCCTCTTCGACTACGGCCGGCCGCGCCGGGTGCCGCTGGCCGTGCTCTGCGACCGCGGCCACCGCGAGCTGCCGATCCGCCCCGATTACGTCGGCAAGAACCTGCCGACCGCGCGCGGAGAGCGGGTCAACGTCAGCCTCGAGGAGAGCGACGGGGCCGACCGGGTGACGATCTCGGCGCAGGCGGAGGCGCTGGCAT
>CAWHSV010000004.1:0-147293 GCA_963832065.1 uncultured Actinomycetes bacterium | reverse complement strand
GTCGGCGCGGTCGCGCCAGGGGGCGATCGGTTTGGCGGCGGCAGGCCGGTGGCGCGGGCGGCAACCGCGACCCAGCCGGCGGCATCGCCCTGCGCCTCACGTCCGTCCACCGGCGCGCCGTCGCCGTGGAAGCGCGCGGCGGCGTTGAGCTCGAGGCCGAGCAGGAAGCGCGCGACCCGGCGGGCCTGCGGCCGGTAGCCCGCCGCGGCGAAGGCGAGCGCCGCTGCGCCGGTGTCCCGCGGCCAGACGAAGGCCCAGCCGTCCCGCGCCCCGGCCGCGACCGCGCCGGTGCGCCGCTCGGTGAGCGCCCGCAGGGTCAGCAGCGAGCGCCGGTACATCGCCCGTGCCCAGCGCGGCGCCCCGCGCCCGAGCCGGCGCGCCCGCCCGAGCCAGCGCCGATCCGACCGGGTCGCCGCGCGGACCGCCCCGCGCGCGGTCCGGTCGTCGCAGCGCAATCGCGACGCCGCTGCGGCCGCGGCGACGCCGACGGAGACCGCCGCGCCTCCGGAGGAGCGGGTGAGGCAGGCGAGCCGTGTGCCCTGGATCGCGTAGGTCACCTTCACGTGGGCCGACCCGAACCTGGCCTCGGTGACCACCACGTTGGTCCCCGCCCGGTAGCGCTGGGACACCGAGTCGGCCCGCCAGAACGGTAGGGCGGGGCCGGCGCCGAGCCGCACCAGAGGCACGATCCCGGTGTCCGCCGCGACGGTCCCGGCGACCTGCCGAGCAACCGGGTTGTCGATCAGCGCCGTCCCGGCCGGCCCGGGCTCGCGCAGATCGACCACATCCCCGTAGGAGTCGATCGCCGCCGCCGACCCGCCGCCCCCGACCAGCGCCGTGCCGAGGAAGGGCGCCGGCAGTCCCGGCAGCCCCGCCGGCGTGTGCGGGTCGGCCGAAGAACCGCCGGAGACCGCCGCGACGGCCACCGCCGCCGCGAGCAGGAGCACGAGCGCTGCGCGGGTCCGAGCCACGCCTCCATGCAATCAGCCGCGATGCCCTTCCGGCCGCTAGCCTTCCCGCAGCGTCGGCAGGTCCGCGCGTCCTCCGGCGAGGTAGCTCAGTTGGTAGAGCACACGACTGAAAATCGTGGTGTCGTGGGTTCGATTCCCACCCTCGCCATCGTCAGGGAATCTAGATCGCGCTAATTGTCTATAGCATGCGGCGGTCGTGCGTAAGGGGGAGAGGATGAGCGCCGGTCTCAAGCGGGTGACCAAGGGTCAGGTGACCTGGCTTGCGGTGAGCTCGACCGAGCAGCTGGCGACGGCACTGTGTCATCTGCGCCCGGGCGGGCCGGGGGCCTATGGGATCGAGTACACGGGCGGCGACCGGATTCAGCGGTACGTCTTCCCCGTCCCCATCTTCAGAAAGCTGTGGGAGGAGGCCGCCGGGTTCGACTTCGCGGCCGAGGAGGTCGGGCGGATCTTCCTCGGCGGCGCTCCGGCGCCGTCGATCCGCGCGGGCACGGCGCCCAAGGGCCCGGCGTACGAGTCCGAGTCCGGCGCAATCTGGGTTCCCGCACGCAGCCGCTCCCGGCGCGATGCATGGGCGCGCGCCGCCGAAGCCGACGTTGTCCGCGGCGAGGGGTGGGCGAAGCCCCGCTTCCGGTCCGCGGCCGGGCTGGACCTGTTTGCCAGGCTGGAGATGCCGACCCAGAAGGCGCCGATCCTCCCCGACGGAACCGCCGACCTACTGCACCGGACGCCCCATCTGGAGGTGATGCCGGACGGCGACCTGCGCCCGGGCGCGAAGCTCCGGGTCGAGGTCTTCTGCGATCTCGCGCCGGCCCGGGCCGGCGAGCGGGTCGAGGAGATCGTCTTCGAGCTGCCGCCGGGCCAGGACGAGGTCCCGTTGCAGGCCTGGCTGGCCCTCTCCCCGCATTTCGAGGGCGCCTCGCTGGTCGGCGAGGTCGTCGTCGCCGCCGACGAGCAAGCGTCGACGCGGGCAAGCTTCGACCTCGTCGTCGCCGCCGACCCACCGCCGGGGCCGGGGCAGATCAGCGCCGTCTTCCACCATGGCGGGCGGCCGTGCGGGCAGGTGACTCGAGCGGTCCCGCTCGGCGGACAGGCGGCCGAGCCGCGAGATGGCGGCGCCGGCGGCGACGCGCCGCCGCCCCGATCGCCCCGAGTCGCCCCGCGCGCCTACACCCAGCGCGCCGGCCTGGCGATCGAGATCAAAGCGAGCGACCACAGCGAGCAGGAGTTCGCCTGCCGGGCGATCACCGACCTCCTGCCCGACCGGCTCGATCCACCCCCCACCCGGTGGCGGCTCAGCACCCGCGCGCCCGACCTGGTCCAGGGCTTCATGGAGGGGTTCACCGAAGAAGGACTTTCCGACGAGGAAAGAATCAGCCGGCTGCGCGGCGCCGGGATGGCCCTCTGGAAGGCGGTTCCGGAGGAGGTCCGTCAGGTCTTCTGGGAACTGATCGACGCCGGCACGCCGCCGCACTCGATCTTCGTCGCCAGCGACGAGTGGTCGTTTCCGTGGGAGCTGGTGGTGCCGCACCGGGGGGCGGGAGCCGAGCGCGAGGAGCGGCAGCCGCTCGGCGTCGAGTTCCCCTTGGGCCGATGGGTGACCGAAGACATGGTCTCTCCGCCGCAGCGGGTGGACGTCGTCGACAGCTACGTCTTCGCCCCCGACTATCCACCCGAATACGCGCTGCCGAACTCCGCCGCCGAGGCCAGCTACGTCTGCCAGAACCTCAACGGCGAAGCGATCGTCCCCGGCAACTACCAGCCGCTGGACTCGACATTCGGCAACCGCGGCGTCGCCCTTGCCCATTTCGCCTGCCACGGCGAGACCAGCACCACTACCTCCCAGGTCTTGAGGCTCGAGGACGGGCGCAAGCTGCAGTCCCACCAGGTCGCGGCGATGCCGGGCCTCAGCGGCGCCCTCGCCGCCAAGCGCCCGTTCGTCTTCCTCAACGCCTGCGAGGTCGGCCGTGGCCAGCCGGCCCTGGTCGGGGTCGGAGGCTTCGCCACCGAGTTCGTGATGGCCGGGGCTACCTGCGTGGTCGCGCCGCTCTGGAGCGTCGACGACGAAATCGCCCACACCCTTGCAACCGAGCTATACGACGAGCTCCGCCTGAATCCCGGAACGACCCCCGCGGCCGCCCTGAGGGGACTGCGGGGCCGGGCCTACAACGGCGGCGGGGCCGACTCCTGGGCCGCTTACTGCTTCTACGGCGACCCGCTGACGACGATCGCAGTCCATTGAGGTGACGACCGAGGAGGTCAGATGACGCGTGCATTCGGAATACCCGCCGCGGTGGTGGTGCTGGTGGTCCTGCCCGGCCTCGTCGCGCAGGCGACCGAGGAAGACAAGCCTGCGGCCAAGGAGGCCGCGCTCACCGTCAACCTCGAAGGCGACGAGGGCGCCGCCGGGCATCCATATCTGTTTGCGGTCACGGCAGACGGGGCCGCCCCTGCCGGCCCGGCGACGCTGCGCGACGCCACCGGCGTGCACACGGCGAAGGTGGCGCCCGCCCAGGGCTGCCCCTCGCCACCGCGCGTGGCCTTTCCCGACCAGGCCACGACCTGGTGCCTGAAGCTCGAGGACGTCGCCAAGGGTCATGAGCTGTCGGGTGCGGCGAGCGGAGGGGACCCGGACAAAGTCGGCGCCCGCAGCCTGAAACTCACCGTCAACCGGCGCGACGATTTCGGCTCCGGACCCCTCTGGATCCTTCTCCTCGGGCTCGCGCTGGGCGCGGCCCTGGCGTACTTCAAAGCGCCCTTCCGGCAATCGATCCGCAGCACCGTGCTGGGAAAGCAGCCTGCGGGAGAACGAGGGAGCGAAGGGTGCGGCGCAGATCGTCGACTTGACCAAGTTCGTCCGCGCCCGTCTGGCCGCTGGCGAAGCCGTCGACGCCCTTGCGCCGAAGGTGGCGGCGCTGCGCAAGAACGGTCCGGCGATCGCCGCGGAGAACAGGAAGAGCCTGCGGGAGGCGCTCGAGAAGCACCGCGCCACCCTGGCCGCGTACCCGCTGGCGGGGGTCGCCGGCAAGGAGGCAGCTCGCGAGGACAATCGCGTCGAGGACTTCCTCGACACCGAGGGGGAGCCCACCGCGCACCCGGCGACCGAATTCCTCCAGGTGGTCGAGGAGCTGGTCAAAGACCTCGCCTACATCGGCAAGTTGCAGGCGGCGATCGCGCAGCTTCGCGAGCCGGAGAACAGACAGGCCCCGCTCGAAGCGCTGGCTCGGGCCGAGCAGGTGGCGCGCGAGGCGACCGAACCGGCCGACGTGAGGCGGATCGCCGTCCTGCTCGATGCTGTCCGCGACAGCGTCGAGAACGCGCGGGCGAAGGAGCAGGTGAAAGCAGCGCAGCGGCGGCGGGATCTGGGCGGCCCCGCCGGCGCGGCGCCGGAGGCCCTGGCAGCGGCGCCGGTGCCGCCGCTGCCGCCGGAGGCGACCGAGCTCGGCGGCGCCGACTGGGATGCGTCCAGGAGCTTGGCGATGCTGCTGAGCATCCTCGCGGCCGCCGCGATCCTCCTCTTCGCTCTCTTCACCATCAAGCAGGAGGTCTACGACCCGAAGCTGAACTTCTCCTCGGGCAGCGACTACTTCGCCCTGTTCAGCGCCGCGCTGGCCTCGGCCGCCGCCGGGTCCTTGATCCTGCTGTTCAGCTACTGGTCGCCGGCCTCGGCGCCCGAGGAGTAGCGACGGGGAGCGCGACCTAGCCGATCGCCACCTCGTAGGCCTCCTCGCCGCTGAGGAAGGGGGCGAGGGTGACGTAGACGAGGGTCGGGACCAGGTCGGGGAGGGTCTCCGGACCCTTCTTGTTGACGTGGTCGTAGAGCAGCGAGTAGAGGGCGCCGCCGATCGCCTCGGCGGCGATCGGCGGCGGTCTCGGGTTTGAGCTCGTAGCCGGGGGCGAGCAGCCCCTCCATGCCTTCGGTCACCACCTCGCGCTGGTCCAGCGCCCGCTTGCCCGCCGCGTACATCTCGACCCCGCCGAGCCGCGCGTACTCGGGCTCTTCGGCGCCGAAGCAGAACATCGCCTCCTGCGTGTCGTGGACCGCATGCGGCCAGTCGGGGGCGCGGCGGAAGGCCGGCAGGGCGGCGGCGAGCATGTGGGCGGAGCCGCTGTCGAGCGCCGCCACGATCGCGTCCTCCTTGTTCTTGAAGTGTTCGTAGAAGGTGCGCTGGGAGGTTGCGGCGCGTTCGACGATCTCGGCCACGGTCGTGTCCGGATAGCCCTTCTCGGCGACGACGGCGGCCAGCGCCCGCAGCAGCCGCTCGGGCGGGCTCGACTGGGCCTGGCGCTCCTCGAAAGGCATCGCCTTCACCGTGCGCCGGCGCGTCGCCTTCAGCGGACCGGGGGGCACCGGGTAGGAGAAGAGCCAGTCCCAGAGCTGCGGCGCCAGCTCCAGCAGCTCCTGCTCCTGGCCGCGGTAGAGGCGCTTGTGGATCACCTTCTGGATGCCGCCGACGAGGGCCCGGACCAGCTCGAGCGGCAGGCCCTTGCGCTCGGGCACCTGCTCGAGCAGCCCCGCCGCCAGCGCCGTCGCCGAGTCCATCGAGCGGTCGACCAGCGCCGCCCCCTCCGGGCCGGCCGCGTAGACCTCGACGATGCACATCTTCGCCGCGGCCGGCTGGTCGACGATCAGCTTGATCAAGGCGTCGAACGCCCGCCGTGCTCGCTCGATGCCCGGCCGGCGCGCTCTCGTCGCCGCCGAGTTTCTGCAGGGTCGGCTCGATCATCGTCTCGATCGCCGCCAAAAAGCAGGCCTGCTTGTCGTCGAAGTGGCGGTAGAAGGCGCTGCGCGAGACGCCCGAGAGGTCGACCAGGTCGGCGACCGTGGTCGCCTCGTAGCCCTTGTCGTCGACCGTCGCCACCATCGCCGCGAAGAGCCGCTCGCGCTGGTTGCGCTCGGCCTCCTCGCGCGGGGTACCGCGCCCCGGGCGGAGCTTCTTGTCCCGCAGCTGAGCGGCATCCCCCCACGGAGTTCGCGCCATCGCAGGCGGACCATATCCGGGCATCTCCAGGCCGCTCACCGCGACCACCCGAAAAGTCTCAAGTGGTACGTAATCGACTCGATGCAGGAAATCTTCACGCCTCCTCTTCAGCGGCCCTATTACCCATTGTAGTGCAGAATTCGCACCCCTCTCGACAGCTCCAGACCGATAGGGCGTAAACGAGTTCTTGACATTCTGGTCCGCGTCTGTTCTTATTTACGTCGCCCACGGAACAGGCCTCCCGATCGAGGAAGCCAGGGTGTTCCCGACGGCAGGAGAGATCAAAAACGGCCGCTGCCTCGGTCAGGGGATCCGCACGAAAGTCGGGTCGGGACAGAGGCGACGACCACGGGACAAGGAGAGCAATACGTGAGACGCCACGCGAAGGCATCGTCCGCGGGATCGACTTCGAGCATGGGCAGGAACCTGCTTGGGCGAACCCTTGTCGCGGCCCTGTTCGCGCTCCTTCTGGTCCCAACCGCCGCCCTCGCTGTGCCCGAACATCCATCCCTCGGCGCCTTCTGCGAACCGAGCGGCGTTGGCACGGCTCCCTGTGACCCCGAATTCACCAGGGCCGCCGGGATGACGGTAGACCCGGCCACCGGCGACCTCTACGTGATCAACCTCGAAGAACCCGAAACCGGCGCCCTCCACCGCTACAACTCCGACGGCACCCCGGACAACTTCTCCGCCCTCGGCAGCAACGTGATCGACGGCCACGCGGGCGGAGAAGACGAAGTCCCCGTGTTCGGGGCGATCCTCAGCAACGAAGGCTTCCTCGGCTTCGCCGAAACCCAGGTTGCCGTCGCCCCACCCGGCGCCGCCGGCGGCACCGAAGGCAACATCTACGTCACCGATGCTTTCAACGGGGTGATCGACATCTTCGCCCCCTCCGGCAAATTCCTCGGCCAGAAAGCCGCCCCGAGCTTTCCCTGCGGTGTCGCGGTCGACGAGGTTGGCAACGTCTACGTTGGAGTCAAATCAGGCCCTGGAGAAGGTGTCCACAAGTACACCCCCACTGGCGCGACCACCTTCAGCGAGAGTGCCGGCAGTCCCTTCGCACTCGGCAACGTCTGCCATGTCGCCGCCGACAGCGGCTTCGTCTACGCCGAAAGCTTCCTTACCGATGTCACCAAATTCGACGCCGAAGGTGCGGAAGAAGGGGCGAAAAAGTACGTCATCGAAAGGTCCATAGGGAACCTGAGCATCGACCCGGCCAGCGGCCATCTCTTCGCTGCTATTGCTGCTGCCGAAGCACCTTTTGAAATCCAAGAGTTCGACGTCTCCGGTGCGAGCGAAGCCCAGCACGTTTCCACCACTGCGGCCGGCAACCTGCCTCTGGGCGTCGCCGTCGACGGTGCTTCAGGCAAGCTCTATGCGACCTGGGAAGGCAATCCCAACGTTGAGGTATTCGCGCCGATCCCCAAATTCGAGCTGACGGTCCAAAAGACCGGTGGAGGCACGGGGAGCGTGGTCAGCTCGCCCGCCGCAATTTCCTGCGGGGCCACCTGCTCAGCGAGCTTCACGGAAGGCGATATCGTCACTCTGACCGCCACCCCCGACAGCTCCTTCCTCTTCACCGGCTGGAGCACGATCGCCGGCGACCCCGGCACCTGCACCGGCGCCACCTCGCCCTGTCAGGTGACGATCTCTGCCGCGGTCGGACTGCAGGCCGGCTTCTCGCCGCCCCCTCCGACCGTAACTGCGATCAACCCCAAAACGGGGCCGGCCCCAGGCGGCACCCTGGTGACGATCACCGGTACCAACCTGGCCGCGGCCAGCAAAGTCGAATTCGGCGCCACGGTTGTCACCTGTGCGGAAACGGTCGTCACCTGCAAAGTCGAAAGCCCGACCGAAGTCAAGGTCACGAGCCCGGCCCATGGCGCCGGAACGGTGGACGTCACCGTCACCACTCCCGGTGGCACCTCGGCGACGGGGGCCGCTGACAAATACACCTACGTCGCTCCGCCGAACATCACCTCACTGAACCCCACCAAAGGGCCTACTGCGGGAAAACAGACGGTGACGATCAGCGGCGCCAGCCTCGGCAATGCCAGCTCGGTGAAATTCGGCGCCAACCCTGCCGCGATCAAAAGCAACAGCTCGACCCAGATCGTCGTCGAAACCCCGAGCGGCGCCGCCGGCACGGTTGACGTCACCGTGACCACCCCCAACGGCGGCGCCTCGGCTAACACCGCCGCCGACGACTACACCTACGTGGCACCGCAGGCCTTCACGGTGAGCAAAGTCGGAAGCGGCGCCGGCTCGGTCACCTGCAACGGCGGTCCCTGCGCGGCGACCTATGACTACGGCGCCAAAGTGACGCTCGCCGCCACGGCGGACACCGGCTCGACCTTCGCCGGCTTCTCCTCTGGGGGCTGCTCGGGAGCAGGCCCCTGCACGCTGACGATCGAAGCGCCCGTCACGGTCACCGCGACCTTCACCGCCAACCCGCCCCCGGATGGCGGCGGGTCCGGCGGTGGCGGAGGAGGGGCAGGGCCCGGCGCTCCGCCCTCCAACGAGGCCGTGCCCGGCGCCGCCAAGCCACAGGGCGAGAGCATCGCTCTAAAAATCACGGTACCTGGCGCCGGCACGCTCAAGGCAACCGGCAAGAATCTGGCCACCGCCAACGGCAGCGCCAAGGGCGCCGGCGTCGTCACCCTGAAGCTGAAGCTCACCGCCGCCGGCAAGAAGGCCCTGAAGAAGAAGGGCAAGCTCAAGGTCAAGGTGAAGATCGTCTTCACCCCCACCGGTGGCAGCCCAGGGACGAGCACGAAAACGGTGACCTTCAAGTCGAAGGGGAAAAAGTAGATGCTCCGCCAGCTGAAGACTGCGCGGCGGCGCGGCGCACACACCCCCAGCGCCGTCAGCCTGTTTCTTGCCCTCGCCGCTCTGGCGCTGGCGGGGCCGGCGGCGGCGAAGGAAGTCCGGCCTCCGCTCGGAGCCTTCGGCGGCGGAGCTCCGCCCGCCTTCGCGGAACCGAAGGGGCTCGCGGTCGACCAGGAGACGCACGACGTCTACGTGCTGGACGGGCTCTCGGAGGTGCAGCAGATCACGGTTTCCGCCGCAGCAGGGCAGTTCAAACTCAAGTTCGGGGAATCGACCACGGGCGACTTGTCGTTCGACGTAAGTGAAGTTCAGGTAGCTGAAGCGTTGAGCAACGTCGCCTGTGCCGGGGGTCCTTGCGTGAACGTTAATGGAGGCCCAGGCGATGCCAGCGGATCTAAACCCTACGTAGTCCGGTTCCGGGACACCCTCGACAGCGCCGACGTGGAAGAAATCGAATGCGTAGCTGGCAGCACGCCACTCAGCGGCGGCAGCGGCTGCGCGGTGACCACGACCACGAACGGCGTCAACGGCACGATCAACCGTTACCACGCCGATGGCACCCCGTCAAACTTCTCCGGCCTAACCGGGAACTCGATCGACGGCCGGGGTCCCGGTATCGACCAGACTCCCCAAAATGGCCTCGCCTTATTTGCCGCTCTCAACCCCGTAACCCAGGTGGCCATTGACGAATCAGGCGGTGAAACCGACGGCGACATCTACGTCACCCAAATCAGCAGTGGGCTAATAGATATCTTCGCCTCGAGCGGTGAATACCTGGGCCAGCTAACTGAATACAAGGAAGGGGACGCTGCCACGGGACCGTTGAAACCCTTGAACCAAGTCTGCGGTGTAGCCGCAGACCTTGCTGGCAACCTCTTTGTCGGAGACTTCAGCGAAGAAGATCTGATCCATAAGTATGCGCCGACTGCCAACCCGGTGGTGAATGGTGACAATGTCGCCAACTTAAACAGCTTGCTCGCTGTGCGTGGTCCTTGCGGACTGGCGGCGGGCGCAGGTCCAACGGCGGGTTTTCTCTTTGCCAACCGGAACAACGGCGAACTATCCAAACGCAATGCCAATACGGGTGCATTCGAGTACAAAATTTCCGATGGAAACGTTCGCCCCACGGTCGATCCAATCAGCGGTCATGTCCTCACCGGGTCTGGCACCGGAAGTCAAGTAAGGGAGTACGACGCCTCAGGGCCAAGTTCCGCAACTCTGCTCCGCACCACTCTCGCCAAAAGCGCGGTCACCGGCCTCGCCGTCGACGGCGCTGCCGGCACCGGCGGCACGCTCTATATCTCCCGCGCCGGCTCTGCCCAATTGGAAGTCTACGGACCGCTGGTGGTCGTCCCCGACGTCGTGACCGAAGGCGCCAGCGAAGTCAAAGCCACCACGGCCACGCTCAACGGCACGATCAGCGCCGACAACGGACCCGGCGCGACCTGCGAGTTCCAGTACCTCGCCGAGGCTTCCTTCCAAAAAAACAAAGAAGAAAAAAAAGATGCTTTCGCCGGCGCCTCAACGGCCGCCTGCGAACCCACGGGCCCCTTCACCGGCGACACGATCAACGCGGTCAGCGGCAAAGCGACCGGTCTCCTAATCGCCGGTAGATACGAGTTTCGCATCGTCGGCGAGAACGCCAACGGCATCCCAAGCGTGGGGGACCCGGAAAGCCTGGAAACCGCCGGCCCACCGCAGCTCAAAAACTGCTCGGCCTCGGAGATCACCAATACCGCCGCCAAGATCTCCGGCGAAATAAATCCCGGGGCCCTGCCCACGACCTTCGCCGTCGAATACGTCACCGAGGCCCAGTTCGACGAAAGCGAATACGCCAACGCAAGCACTGTCCCCGTCCCTGCTAAAGACATCGGCTCGGCAAACGGCTTCGTCGAAGCGACCCAGCCGCTCAGCGGCCTCGCTCCCGACACCGGCTACCGTTTCCGCCTCCGCGCGACCAACGAAGCCGGGACCACCCTCGGATGCGCCAGCCGGTTCTCCAGCTTCCCCGTTTCCACCGGCCTGCTCGACGGCCGCGCCTATGAGATGGTCTCGCCGCCCTTCAAGCTCGGCGAGGTCTACCCGCCCGAACCGGGACCGCGAGCGGGCCTGGGCGGCACTTGCACCGGCTGCATTCCCGGCTTCGACAAGAACAAAATGGCGATGCAGAGCAGTCCCGACGGCAACGCGGTGTCCTATGAGGGAAGCCCCTTCTCGGGCGGGCTGGCATCGGGAGCGAACGAGTACATCGCAAAGCGGAGCCCAAGCGGCTGGGCGACCAACGCGCT
Organism: uncultured Actinomycetes bacterium; assembly: GCA_963832065.1. GTDB lineage: Bacteria > Actinomycetota > Thermoleophilia > Solirubrobacterales > 70-9 > VAYN01. The sequence goes on along the minus strand of CAWHSV010000004.1, from coordinate 136,223 downwards.
CAGCAAGCCGCAGTACCCCGACACCACCGACGAGGGCTTCAAGGCCTTCTCGGCCGATCTCTCCCGCGGCATCCTCGCCCAGACCGAACCGTCTCTGGGCCCAGAGGCGCCGCCGGACTTCGCCAACCTCTACCTCTGGCAGGAGGACGGGGCGCTGCAGCCGCTCGTCACCCAGGCGCCGCCCAACCGGGAGCCGGGCCTGGACCCGAACCGCCTCCGACTCTCGTACGCCGGCGCCAACGCGGGAACTGACATCGTCCCCCCCTTCAGCCACGTGATCTTCCAGGCCAACGACGCGCTGACCGAAGCGGTCGCAGGGGTCGCGCCGGAAGCGCCGCCGGTGGGGGCGGGAGAAACCGATCTCTACGAATGGAGCGGCGGAGAGCTTCACCTCGTCAACGTGCTGCCCGGTAACTCCGAAGCGGCGGCCAACGCGGTGATCGGTTCAGGCGACCTGTTGCAGGTCGGGGGCGAGAACTTCAACTTCGACCACGCGATCTCCGAGGACGGCAGCCGGATCTTCTGGAGCGAGCGACCGAGCGGACAGGTGTATGTGCGCGAAGGCGCGACGAGCACGGTCGAAATTCCCGACTCCGGCAAGTTCCTGACCGCCACTCCCGACGGCTCGAAGGTGCTGCTCAGCAACGGGATCGTCTATGACCTCGAAGAGGAAAGCACGGCAGACCTGACGGGAGGCCAGGGCGGCTTCCAGGGCATCCTCGGCGCCAGCGAGGACCTCTCGCGCGTGTACTTCGTCGACACCGAAGCGCTGACGCCGCCCAGCGAGGTCAACGAGAACCCCGTGAGTCCCGAACACGCGGAGGCCGGCGAGTTCAACCTCTACCTCTCCGAAGAGGGCGATACGACCTTCATCGGGACCCTGCTGGGCCAGGACAACAGCAATGAAATGGTCGGCACCTGGCGGGCGGCGCCGGGCAACCGGCTCGCGCAGGCGACTGCGGACGGGCGGTTCGTGGCGTTCGAGTCGAGAGCGAGCCTGACCGGCTATGACAACACGGTCCACGGCGGCGGCAACTGCCGGGGCTCAAATGGGAGCGCGCCCGGCTGCTTCGAGGTCTTCGAGTACGACGCCGAGAGCGCAAAGCTCACTTGCCCGTCGTGCAACCCGAGCGGGGAACGGCCGCTGGGCCCGTCCAACCTCTCGCAGATCTACAGCAGCCGCGAATTCTTCGCCCAACCCGACAACCTCCCCCCCGCCGGCGAAGGCCGCCTCTTCTTCGAAAGCCAGGACACGTTGACCCCGCGCGACACCAACGGCCACATCCAGGACATCTATCAGTGGGAGCCAGACGGAGTCGGGGATTGCAAACGCCCCCGTGGCTGCCTGGAATTGATCTCCAGCGGCTCCAGTCCCAAAGACTCCCACTTCATCAACGCCAGCGCCAACGGCGACGATGTCTTCTTCGACACCCGCGATCGGCTGGTGGGCGCCGACAAGGACGACCTGCTCGACCTCTACGACGCGCGGGTGGGCGGCGGCATCGCCGAAATCGTGATCCCGCCCTGTCTCGGGGAAGCCTGCAGCGGGCCGCTCTCAGAGGCGCCGCTGCTGCCGAGCCCGGGCAGCGCCAGCTTCGTCGGCCCCCCCGATCCCAAGCGCTGCAAGAAGGGCTTCGTCAAGAAGCACGGCAAGTGCGTGCGCAAGAAGAAGCGCCAGAAACAGAAAAAACAACACAACAAGCGAGCCGCTGGGCACGGCAAAGGAGGCTCCAAATGAAGCACCGCAAGAACCTGGCTGTCTTCCTCTGCCTGACCCTCCTTTCCGTCGCCTTGCTGGTACCAGCCGGCGCCCGAGCAGACTTCGGGATCAAAAGCTTCAGTGTCCTGGCCACGGAAAAAGACGGCACTCCCGTCTTCCAGGCCGGTTCCCACCCCTACGAATACACGGTCAGCTTCGAGATGAACCAGGACTCTGAAGGCATGCCCGAAGGGAAGCTGATCGAGACCTTTGTCGAACTGCCGCGGGGCCTGGTCGGCAACCCGCTGGCGCTGCCTCGCTGTGGGCGGGCAGCATTCGACATGAACCTCATTCCGGCTTGTCGGGGCGATGCTCAGGTCGGCGTCATCGACATCGAACTAGAACAGGGCGCGATACACGCCCAGGCACCGCTCTACAACCTGACACCGAGCCCCGGCTCGCCGGCCACCATCGGAACCTCGATTGACAACAACAACAGCTTCCTTGAGCCCTCGCTCCGCAGCGAATCCGACTACGGGGTGACGGTCGCCGACATCACGATCCCGACCAAAGTCGACATCCAGGCGGTGAGCGTGCATATCTGGGGGACGCCCATGGCTCCCGCCCACGACCCTCAGCGGACCTGCGTGAACCCAGTCGACCCCGAATTCGAAGCCCTGATCGGCTGCTCCAGCGACGCCCCCTCGGCCCCTTTCCTGACCCTGCCGACCTCCTGCGAAGGCCCACTGAAAACGACGCTGCTTGTCGCCTCCTTGCAGGAACCCGACGTCCTCATAGAAGAGAGCGTGCTTTCCACTGATGAAAGTGGCACTCCTTTCGGGATGGACGGCTGCAACGCGCTGGAGTTCGAGCCGACGATCTCCGCCCAGCCGACCACCAACCTCGCCGATGCCCCATCGGGCTTGGACTTCAATCTGCATCAACCCCAGCCGCCAGCGGTACAATCCGAAGTCGGACAGACCGAGGTCTGCGGCGTCGGCGCCTGGAAAGAGAACCCGAGCGAGTACGCCTACCAGTGGCTGCGCAACGGCGCCCCGATCCCCAGCGCCGAAGCGAGCGAATATGTGACCGAAGAAGCCGATGCTGACACCGCTCTGCAGTGCGAAGTGATCGCCACCAACCCAGGTGGCGAGGGCCACGCTGCCAGTCCTGTCGCGCTTGTCTTGCCCCCACCGGCAACGGCCCCGCCGACCCCGGCAAAGCCGACGGTGCACATCGAAGCCGGAGGCGAACAAACCGCGACCTGCGATCCCGGCGCCTGGGGCGGGGAGCCTAGCTTCTCCTACCGCTGGTTCAGGAACGGCGCGCTGGCGCCCGGGGAGAGCGAAGCGAGCTATGCCATCCCCGGAAAAGAATCGCTCGCCCTGCAGTGCGAGGTGTTGGGCACGAACACCGGCGGCACGGTCGTGTCCTTCAGTGCCAACGCGATCAAGAAAGGGGAGGAAGGAGCACCAGGAGCACCCTCAGTCGTCCCGCCGGACTCGATTCAGGCTCCGCAGATACACGTCTCCGAAAGCGCCCTGCCACTCGCCACCGCCGCTGTCAAGGACACCAAGGTAACGCTGCCGGAGGGGATGACTTTGAACCCTGCGGCGGGCGGTGGACGCGAGGCCTGCGCCAGCGAGCAAATTGGCCATCTTCCACAAGCGCCTGGGGTCCACTTCTCCGCAGTCCCCCAGACCTGCCCCAACGCTTCCAAGCTCGGCACGATTGAGGTCTCCTCGCCGCTGGTCGATCACAAGATCGAGGGTGCGGTCTATCTCGCCGAGCCCTACCGCAACCCCTTCGGATCGCTGCTGGCGATCTATCTGGCGGTCGAAGACCCCCAGGCAGGCATCGTCGCCAAGCTTGCGGGCAGGGTCGAACCCGATCCCCGCACCGGACAGCTGACCACCACCGTCACCGAAAACCCCCAGCTACCGCTCGAAGACGTGGCGGTGCATTTCTTCGGCGGCCCGAGGGGGCCCTGAAGACGCCGCTGGCCTGCGGCTTCTACACGACCAGCTCGACCCTAGTGCCCTGGTCCACGCCGGAAGGCGCGGACGCGCATCCGAGCGACTCCTTCCAGACCTCGGTCGCCGCTGGGGGCTCGGGGCCTTGCCCAACCAGCGAAGCCTCCGCTCCCAACAAGCCGGCCTTCAGCGCCGGCACGATTTCCCCCCAGGCCGGCGCCTACTCGCCCTTCGTTCTCAAGCTCAACCGCGCCGACGGCTCGCAGCAACTGACCGGGATCGAGATGACTCTGCCCAAGGGGCTGACCGGGAAGCTTGCCGGTATCCCCTACTGCTCGGAGGCTCAGATTGAGGCGGCAAAGGCGCACGAAGCCCCCAGCCTAGGCGTGGTGGAGCGGGACAGCCCGAGCTGCCCGCTGGCAACCGAAATCGGCGCCGTGACCGTAGGCGCCGGAGCGGGAATCACCCCCCTCTACGTCCAAGGTCGTGCCTATCTTGCCGGCCCTTACAAAGGCGCCCCGCTGAGCCTCGTGATCGTCACCCCGGCCGTGGCCGGGCCCTTCGACCTCGGCGCGGTGGTGGTCAGGACCGCTCTCTACGTCGACTCCGAGAGCGCCCAGATCCACGCCGTCTCCGATCCGCTGCCCGAGCATCCTGCAGGGCATCCCGCTGGATCTGCGCTCGGTCGCCCTGAAGATGGACAGGCCGTCCTTCACCCTCAACCCGACCTCCTGCGATCCGATGGCGATCCTCGGCGCCACCACCACCCTGCCCGGCCAGAGCGCGGCGCTGAGCAGCCACTTCCAGGTGGGCGGCTGCTCGGCCCTGAAGTTCAAGCCGAAGCTGGCCATCAGCCTCAAGGGCGGCGCCAAGCGCAACAAGTACCCGGCCCTGAAAGCGGTCGTCACCTACCCCAAGGGCGGCTCCTACGCCAACATCGCTTCTGCCCAGGTGACCCTGCCGCACTCCGCGTTCCTCGACCAAGCCCACATCGGCACCATCTGCACCCGGGTCCAGTTTGCCGCCGACAGCCTGCCCCAAGGCCTCGGTCTACGGCGAGGCCCGCGCCTTCACGCCGCTCTTGGACAAGCCGATCGAAGGCCCGGTCTACCTGCGCTCCTCGAGCCACGAACTCCCCGACCTGGTCGCCGCCCTCAAAGGCCAGGTCGAGGTCGACCTCGTCGGCCGCGTCGACACCGGCAAGGGCGGCGGCATCAGCAACACCTTCGAAGCCACCCCCGACGCCCCGGTCTCCAAGTTCGTCCTGGAAATGCGGGGCGGCAAGAGAGGCCTGCTGGTCAACAGCGAAAACATCTGCCGCAAACCCCAGCGCGCGCTAGCCGACTTCACCGCCCACAACGGCGCCACCTACAGGGCGACGCCGCGATCTCGAACAGCTGCAGGAAGGCCAGGAAGGGCGGTAAGGGCAGGGGCAGGTGAGACGCAGGGTGGCCCTACGGCTGCTCCCTGCTGTCTTCGTCTGCGCCGGCGTGCTCTCAGGGGGAGCGGCTTCCGCCTCGGCGGCGGGCGTGCCGTCGATCCAAGCCTCCTGGGTGACCGAGGTCACCGCGACCTCCGCCAACCTTCGCGCCGAGATCAACCCCAACGGCGCCGCCACCACCTACCGCTTCGAGTACATCACCGCGGCCGCCTACCAAGCGAACCTCGACGCCGTTCCCCCGCGCGAAGGCTTCACCGGCGCCGCCAAAGCGCCGGTCGGGGGCGCAGCCGCGATCGGCGCCGGCGCCGCCGCCGTCACGGTGGTCCAGCACATCGCCGGCCTCAGCCCGGCAGCGTCTATCTCTACCGGGCGGTCGCCACCGACGCTGAAGGCGCCGTCACCGGCCCGGAGCACAGCCTTGGCACGGAGGAAGCGACCAACGTCTTCCGCCTGCTCGACGACCGCGGCTGGGAGATGGTCTCCCCGATCGACAAAAACGGCGGCGCGATCCAGGGCTTCAGCCAGAACTTCGGCGGCGGGGTCATGCAGGCCGCCGCCGACGGCGACAGCGTCACCTACAGCTCCGCCGCCTCCTTCGGCGCCGCGCCCCAGGGGGCGCCGCCGGCCAGCCAGTACCTCGCCAAGCGCGGCGCCGCCGGCTGGTCCACCGAGAACATCGCCACGCCGCTGCGCTCGGGCAGCTACGGCGACGAACCCGACGGCGTCCCCTACCAGCTCTTCTCGGCGGACTCTCCCGGGGCCTGCTGTTCGAACGGCCGCCGCTGCGATGAAGCCGGCCAGCCGTGCCGGCTCGGCTACTCCCTCCGCGACAACGCAACCGGCGCGCTCACCCCCTCTCCCGAGCAGCCCGACCTGCGTCTCGCCGGCGCTACGTCCGACCTGCGCCATGTCGTCCTCTCGACCTGCGCGGCGCTGACCCCCGACGCGACCGAAGTCGGGGGAGGGGGAGGGGCCTGCGATCCGGCCGAGGCGAACCTCTACCAGTGGTCGAGCGCGGGGCTCTCGCTGGTCAACCTCCTGCCCGGCGAAACGCAGGGCGCCCCCGGCGCCGCCTCGCCGCCCAGGCGGGCGCGATCTCCGCCGACGGCCGCCGCGTCTATTCTCCAGCCTGCCACCGGGCCCCTCTACCTGCGCGAAGAAGGCGGGCCGACCAAGCTGGCGCCCGAGACGACGGGCGGAGGGGCGAGCTTCCAGACCGCCTCCGCCGACGGCCGCATCGCCTTCTTCATCGCGAGCGGGCATCTCTTTCGCTACGACGCCAGCGATGAGGCTGCCGTCGACCTCACTCCGGGCGGCACGGTGCAGGGTGTGCTCGGCGCCTCCGCCGACGGCTCCCACGTCTACTACGCCACCGCCGCCGGCCTCTTCCTCTGGAACGACGGCGTCGCCACCGAGGTCGCCGCCGCCGCGGGGGCGAGCAACTACCCGCCGGCCACCGGCACCGCCCGGGTCAGCCCAGACGGCGCCCACCTCGCCTTCCTCTCCGCGGCGGAACTGACCGGGTACGAAAGCAACGGCGTCACCGAGGTCTTCCTCTATGGCCCACCTCCGGGCGGCGGGGCCGCGAAGCTCACCTGCGTCTCCTGCAACCCGACCGGAGAACGCCCGCGCGGCCCCGCCTCGATCCCCGGCGCGATCGCCAACGGCAAAGGCCGAGAACGCCACCCGCGCCTACAAGCCCCGCTCGCTCTCGAGCGACGGCTCGCGCGTCTTCTTCAACTCCTCCGACGCGCTGGCGATTCAGGACACCAACGCCCGTCCCGACGTCTACGAGTGGGAGGCGCCCGGGGCCGGCAGCTGCACGCGTGAGGTCGGCTGCGTCGGCCTGATCTCCAGCGGCCGCAGCCCGAAGGCCTCGACCTTCGTCGACGCCTCCGCCGACGGCTCCGACGCCTTCTTCCTCACCGACAGCTCGCTGTTCCCGCTGGACCCCGGCTCCTTCGACGTCTACGACGCCCGCATCGGCGGCGGCTTTGCCCCCCCGCCGTCGGCGATTCCCTGCATCGGCGATGCCTGCCAGGCCCTGCCTTCGGCGCACGAAGACCCCACCCCCGGCACCCTGGTACCGAACTCGGGCAACCCGCCGCTGCGCTTCACCACGCAGAGGAGGAAGAAGCACGACAGGAAGCACAAGAGGAAGCACCGCCACCACGGGGGCGCAAAGCACGGGGGCCGGAGATGATCCGACACCGTGTCGCCCTCTGTGCGGGGCTTGCCTTCGCGCTCCTGGCCCTCGCCGCCCCTGCCGCCGGCGCCGACTTTGGCTTCGAGCCTGGCGCCGAAGGGCTCACCGTCGGCATGACCAGCGAATTCGGGCAGGAGGCTGGCTCTCACCCGCTGGTGCTGAGCACGGAAGTCAACTTCGCCGGCGGCGACGTCAAGGACCTCGAAATCGACCTGCCCCCGGGGCTGATCGAAAACCCCGCCGCGGTTCCCCGCTGCTCGCTGCTCGCCTTCCACACTCCCCGAACCTCGCCTTACGAAGAAGACCCCCTCTCCGGCGAGAGCTGCCCCGACCGCACCCAGATCGGCGCCGTCGAGGTTCGCTCCTCCTTCGGCGGCGGTACCACCCGCAGCTTCGGGGTCTTCAACCTCGACCCACCGCCCGGCGCCCCCTCCGAGCTCGGCTTCAACCCCTACGGAGCCCCGATCGTCTTCATCCCCCATGTGCGCCAGGCCGACGGCGAATACGGGCTCACCCTGACTGCGGAGAACATCCCACAGCTGGTCAGCATCGACGGCCTCACGCTGAACATCTGGGGGACCCCCTGGGGCGCCGCCCACAACGCCCAGCGCGGCGACTGCCTGAACGAGCTCGAACCTGGTTTCGGCTGGGCCAAATGCAAGGCCGGGGCCGGAGTCCCACCCGTCGCTTACCTGACCCTGCCGACGGCCTGCGAAAAACCACTGGCCTTCGGCGCTAGCGCCCGCTCCTGGCAGCAGCCCTCGACGCGCGTCACCCGCAGCTTCTCCGGCCCCAGCCTCGAAGGCTGTGGCGAGCTCGAGTTCGCACCGCTGCCGACCGCCACCGTCACCGACCCGCGCGCCTCCTCGCCGAGTGGCTTCGACTTCAACCTCGACGTCGACAACCAGGGCTTTCTCGACCCCGGGCGACTGGCCCCGTCGCCGGTCAAGAGGGCGGTGGTGAGGCTGCCCGAGGGAATGACGATCAACCCCTCGGTCGGCGCCGGGCTCGGCGTCTGCACGCCGGGGCAGTACGCGGCCGAGACGGTCTCATCGCCGCCTGGGGCGGGTTGCCCCAACGCCTCGAAGATCGGCGACTTCACCGTGCGCAGCCCGCTCTTCGAAAAAGCGGTCGAAGGGGCGTTGTTCCTCGCCGCGCCTCACGACAACCCCTTCGGCGCCCTGCTCGCCGTCTATCTGGTTGCCAAGAACCCCGAGCGCGGGATCCTGGTCAAGGTCGCCGGCCGCCTCGACGCCGACCCGACCAGCGGCAGATTGGTCGCCACCTTCGACGACCTCCCCCAGCTCCCCTACACCAACCTCAAGGTGCACTTCCGCGAAGGCCAGCGCAGCCCGCTGGCGACGCCGGCGGCCTGTGGATCCTTCGCCACCGAGATGGACCTCAGCCCCTGGCGGTCGCCTGGCACGGTTCGCCACAGCACCTCATCCTTCGCGATCTCCGCTGGCGTCGGCGGCGGCCCCTGCCCCCCGGCGCAGACCCCGTTCCACCCCCAGGCCCAGGCCGGCGCCCACAACTCCAACGCCGGCTCCTACACCCCCTTCTACCTGCATCTCACGCGCACCGACGTGGAGCAGGAGATCACCTCCTACTCCGCGACGCTGCCACCAGGGCTGACCGGCAAGATCGCCGGGATTCCGTTCTGCCCCGATGCCGCGATCGAGGCCGCCAAGCTTCGCGGCGGCTTCGAAGAGGCCGAACACCCCTCCTGCCCGGCGGCCAGCGAGATCGGCCGCACCGTGGCCGGGTACGGGGTCGGCCCGGCCCTCACCTTCGCTCCGGGCGGCCTCTACCTCGCCGGTCCCTTCCACGGCTCGACCTTCTCGGTCGTCGCGATCGACTCGGCCACTGTGGGGCCCTTCGACCTCGGCGTCGTCGTCGTCCGCTCGGCGATCAAGGTCGACGCCCAGACCGCACAGGTCTCGATCGACTCCACCGGCTCGGACCCGATCCCGCACATCGTCGACGGCATCCCGATCCACCTGCGCGACGTCCGCGTCTACATTTCCCGCCCCAGCCTCACCCTCAATCCGACCAGCTGCGAGAAATTCTCCGTCGCCTCGATCCTCAACGGCTCCGGCCAGCGCTTCGGCGACCCTGCCGACGACACAACCGCCACCGCGACCAGCCCCTTCCAGGTCTTCAACTGCGGCTCGCTCGGCTTCAAGCCCAAGTTGTCCCTGAGGCTGAAGGGCGGCGCCAAGCGGGGCGCCTACCCATCCCTGCGGGCCGAAGTGAAAGCCCGTCCCGGTGATGCCAACATCGGCTCGGCCGTTGTCGCGCTGCCGCCCGCCGAGTTCCTCGCCCAGGAGCACATCGACACGATCTGCACCCGCGGCCAGTTCGCCCGCGAAGCCTGTCCGCAGGGGTCGGTCTATGGGCACGCCCGAGCCTTCACGCCGCTGCTGGACCAGCCCCTGGAAGGGAACGTCTACCTGCGCTCCTCCGACAACCCCCTGCCCGACCTGGTGGCGGCCCTGCGCGGCGGCGGCAAGGGGATCGCGATCGACGTGGCCGGGCGCATCGACTCGGTCAAGGGCGGTCTGCGCGGCACCTTCACCAATCTCCCCGACGCGCCGGTCAGCAAATTCGTGATGACCCTGCGGGGCGGCAGGCATGGACTCCTGGTCAACGCCGAAGACATCTGCGCTGCGCCGCTCTATGCGAGCGCGAGGTTCGTCGGCAAGAACAACCGCGGCATCAAGTTCCACCCGCAGTTGACTGTCAAGTGCGGCAAACATGGCAGGCACAAGGCGAAGAAGGGAGCGGGACGATGAGGGCAGCTGGCAACGAATTCATTCCAGCGCGGGTTCGGCTCTGGCCGCTCTTCGCCGTCCTGTCCTTGGCTTTGGCCTTGTGGGCGGCCCCGGCCGCGCAGGCCGCGCGGGCTCAACTCCCGCCGCTCAAACTGGAGACCGAAGCAATCCCCGAGAAACAGATCGAAGGCGCCTGCGGCGTCGCCGTCGCCGGCGGCTCCATCTACGTCTCCGACTACTACCACCACGCGGTCGACGTCTTCGATCTCAGTAGCCGCCAATACCTGTCGCGGATCCCCGGCAATCCGTTCAACGGCCCCTGCGGCCTGGCGACCGCACCGGGCGGGGCGCTCTACGCCAACGACTGGCACCGCGGGGTCAGCCGGCTGCTTCCCTCCACCCTCAGCTTCGACTCGGCCGAATCGACCGGCGTCGCGGTCGACCAGGCAGGCGGCAGGGTCTACGTCAACGATCGCCGGCACGTCGCCGTCTACGAGCCCTCCGGCGCACCGGTCCTCGACGGCGGCGAACCGCTCCTGATCGGAGTCGGCACGCTCGGCGACGCCTACGGGGTCGCCGTCGCCTCGGGCAAGGTCTACGTTCCCGACGCCGCCGACAACACGGTGAAGGTCTTCGAACCGGCCACTGACCCGGACAGTCCATCTACCGTTATCGACGGCGCCGCGCTGCCCGGCGGCGGCTTCAACTCGCTCGTCGACGCTGCGGTGGCGATCGATCCCAGCAATCAGCACCTGCTCGTCGTCGACAACCTCCAGCCCGGCTTCGAACACCCCGAAGCGGCGATCGACGAGTTCGGCGCCGGCGGCGAATTCCTCGGCCGCGTCGGCCAGCACCTGGTCGCCGGGGAACCGTCGGGCCTCGCCTTCAGCGGCGGCATCCTCTACGTGACCACTGGCAACGACTCGTTCGCCAACGTTCTCGCTTTCGGGCCCTACACCACCGGTCTCGCTGCGCTCGCCGCCGGCCCCGTCGCTGCGCCGCCTGCAGCCGCGGCCCCGGATGCCTCCCATGGCTCAGATGCTCCGCGGCGTGCCCGGAAAGGCCCCTCGGCCTCCGCCTCGGAGGTCGTCCAGCGCGGCAACCTGCGGGTCAGCTTCGGCGGCGAGCTCCTCCCAAGCACCCTGCCACGCCGGGGGGAGGCGCCGGTCAGGGTTTCGGTCGGCGTTAGGATCGCCTCGACCGACGGCAGCATCCCACCGCAGCTGCGCCAGATCGCGATCGCGATCAACCGCTACGGCCATTTCACGCCCCAAGGCCTGCCCGTCTGTGCCCTGCGCGACATCCAGCCCGCCACCACCGCCAACGCGCTGGCGGCCTGCCGTGGCTCCCTGGTCGGCGAAGGCCGGTTCTCGGCCAAGGTCCTGCTCGCCCAGCAGGCGCCCTTCCCGGCCGAGGGCAAGGTCTACGCCTTCAACGGCCGCCTGCGTGGCAAGCCGGCCATCTTCGCTCACGTCTACGGCACCGACCCCGTCCCCACCTCTTTCACCCTCCCGTTCACGATCGAGCCCACCCGGGGCGCCTTCGGCACGACCCTGCGCGCCTCCCTGCCCGCCATCACCGGCAACTCGGGCTACATCACCGGCCTCTCGCTGAAGCTCGGCCGCAGCTTCGGCTACGGCGGCGAGCGTCGCAGCTACCTGAGCGCTAGCTGTCCGGCGCCCAAAGGCTTCCCGGGGGCCGTCTTCCCCTTCGCCAAGGCCAGCTTCGGATTCGGCAAGAGCACGCTCAACTCGACGTTGACGCGGAGCTGCAGGGTCGGGTGGTGAGGTGAGCTGACATGATTTCTGGCACGCGCAGGATCAGCAGCAGCCCACCGAGCGCCGTTCAGCTCAGCGCAACTCTCCAAGCGCGGCTGCGAGCCCGTCGTCCGGAGATCGAGCAGGAAGTCCTGGCTCGCGTCTACTCGGTCTCCGATCCTGGCGACGTAGCCGACCCCGACTATGCGCTGGGACTGCGTTCGGCGGTTTCCGCCGCCGTCGCCTACGGGATCGCGGCCCTCGGGAACGATGGGGGTCGCCTCGCGCCGGTGCCGGCAGAGTTGCTCTCCCAGGCCCGCCGTGCTGCCCGCAGCGGTGTTCCTCTCGACACGGTTCTGCGCCGCTACGTGGCCGGGCACGCACTGCTCGGCGAGTTCATCGTCCAAGAGGCCGGGGACTCCGGCAGGGATCTGAGTATCTTCCTGCGCGAGGCGCTACGAGCCGAGGCTGTGAACCTCGACCATCTGATCGGCGCCGTTGCCGTCGAGTACCGCAGCGAGATCGAGACCAAGACTCGTTCGTTGCACCAGCGGCGTAATGAGCTAGTGCGCAAGCTGATTGCGGGAGAGCTCTCTGACCCGGGAGAACTGGGCTACGAGCTCGATGCCTGGCACATCGGGGCGATAGCGGCGGGAGGGGAGGCCGAGCGAGCGATCCGCGATCTCGCCGGCACGCTCGATCGTCGGCCGCTGCTAGTGCGCGACGGTGACGAGACTCTTTGGGCATGGCTGGGCAGCGCCCGGAAGGTGAGTCGCGACGAACTCGAGTTTGTTGCCACGTGGAGCTGGCCCGAGGGAGTCTGCGTGGCTCTCGGCGAGCCGGGTCGGGGGGTCTCTGGCTGGCGCCTAACCCACCGACAGGCCGCCGTTGCCCTGCCGATCGCCCGGCGCGGCTCCAAGTCCCACGTTCGATACGCCGACGTCGCCCTGCTGGCCTCGGCCATTCAAGACGAGGTCCTGAGCGCCTCCCTGCGCGACCTCTACCTCGCCCCCCTGGCCGCCGATCGCGACCGAGGCAAAACTCTGCGGCGGACTCTGCGGGCCTATTTCTCGACCGGGCGTAACATCACATCCACAGCCGAGATCGTGGGTGTGACCCGCAAGACCGCTGCTCTCCGCCTGCGCACGATCGAGCAACGCCTTGGTCGTACAATCGACACCTGCGCCGCAGAGATCGAAACCGCTCTCCGCCTCCAGGAGATAGGTACTGTCACTGATATTCCGCGAATAGTACCCGAGGTTTTTTAAGTGTGGCAAATTCGGTTACGAACCGCGTAGTCCCGGTCTTCACACTCCCCACATTGGCTAGGCGGGGAATCGGGGCTCGCTGAGAGGATCAACTCAGTAGTCCTTGCAGGGGACGGCGCCTCGCCAGCGGTACCTGGCGACGTCGGACCGTGCGCCTGACGAAAACCAGCACCCGGGGTTACGCCCTGGGAGAAGGAGTTCACAGAACATGGTTCGTAAACCTACTTTATCGAGACGCATGGTCCCAGCCCTGGCTCTGGCTCTGATCGCGTCCTTCCTGTTCAGCGCCCTAGCCGCCAGCTCTGCTTCGGCCACGCCGCAGCGCTGGTACTCGTGCAAGAACGTCGGCAGCAGCTTAGGCGCCTACACCGATCCAGCATGCCAGAGCGCTGGCAAAGGCAACTATGACTGGAGCAGCCTGACCGCTACTCCAACTGCCTTCGCACTGGAAGGCAGCACGCCGATCACGCTGTCAGCGACGATCGCGCTTACGAAAATTTCCATTAACTGTTCATCAGCACAGGCGAGCGGTACGATTGCAAATCCCGCCGGCGAAGGAGCCGGGACGCTATCGACCCTGGCCGGTTCGTCGTTGGTTCTGAGCGGCTGCGCCGTTGCAGAGGATGAAGGCTGCAAAATCCAAGGCGGCGCTATTAACTTCAATGCGCTTACAGGTAAAGGCACGGAATTCGAAGGCCATTCCGTGGAACTGCAATCGACCGTCGAAAGCCAGTTCGCGAAATTTAAACTGGAAGCCTGTAACAAACCTGCCCTCAAAAACGTGACGGTGACGGTTACCGGTATCATCTCCGCCTTCGTTAACCAGGCTACTTCCTCGCTTCAATTTACTGAAGCGGGCAGCGCGTCGCTGAAAATGAATGGGGGGAAAGCAGTAATCAAAGGTACGGCTAAGGTGGAAACGGCGGCGAAAGAAGCACTGAGGTTGGGTGTTTCGACGCCTGTCAACACGGTGCTACCCACGACCTCGCCCGAAAACCCGCTTGTGGGTACTGTTCTCACTGCGGGAAATGGAAGTTGGGCACACGAACCCACTTCCTATAGCTATCAGTGGAAGAGATGCAACTCGGTAGGCACGGAATGCCAAGTATTGATTGGCAAAACGAACTCCACTTATATCGCCGAAATTGCGGATGAGTATCAGACGCTGGCGGTTGAGGTCACTGCGGCCAATCCTGCCGGATCGTCAGTTCCAGCATCCTCGAAACCGAGCAAAATAGTCGGTCCTCAGCCTGGGCCATACCATTGGTATTCGTGTCAGGAAGGTGTTTTTTCGCCTCAGTACGTAGATGCAGGCTGCCAGAGCGAGAGCCCCGTAGGCAAATATGGATGGGGCCTGTTGACTGCGGGTAGCTCGGTCGGCTTTACGTCGAAAAACGCGACTCCGATAAAACTGAAGTTCATCCACAGTACGATTACCTACACCATCGAATGTGCTTCGGGGGCCGGATCGGGGACGGTAAAAAACCCAACCGGTGGAGGCGATGGTACCCTCAGTGGCGGCAGCACGCTGCTCGCCCTCAATGGGTGCAAATTCACCACCCCTGCCGGGACGAAATGCCAGGTCTCGGGAGAATCGATCACCTCGGCGGCTGTCGAAGGTAAAACCGACCGACATTCAGTAGCGATTAGCAATGGAGGAACGCTGTTCAGCTTTCAGATAACTAATTGCAGCCTCGAAGGCTTCAAAACGATCTCTGGCACTTTGAACGGCGTCATTAACAATGCCAACTCGTCGTTGGAGTTTGGTAGCGGTAGTGGAGCCGAACTCAAATTTGCCGGGCTGAAAACCTGGGTTGAAGGTGGGATCCACATCGAGACGAACGCTGGTGAGGAGTTGAAACTGGCGCCGTAGCGACGCGCTTGACCGCCGGGCCGCAAAGCCGCGGCCCGGCGGGTTTCGCCCCACCGATTCATTCCCTGGGAGAACGGGCGGAGCTAGTATTGGGGTGGGCTCATCGATCGATCAGGGACACCTCGAAGACTGTCGCTCTGCGTCGCTGTCGCGACATCTGTTGCGGCAGCGACGCTCTTCTTCGCCGCGCCCTCTCGCGCGAGCTTCGGCATCGCCGATTTCAGCGCCGTCGCGACGAGCGAGGATGGCTCGGTCGACTTCCAGGCCGGCTCGCATCCCCACGAGCTCACGCTCGAATTTTCGATGAATCAGGACGGCGAAGGCTTGCCCGAAGGGACGCTGGGCAGCCTGGCGTTCGATTTGCCGCCCGGCTTGATCGGTAGCCCGCGGGCGCTGCCACGCTGCGGCAGGGCGGACTTCGACACGGGGGTGCTGCCGAGCTGTCCCGGCGACACCCAGGTCGGGGTGGCGGACATCGACGTCGGAATCGCCGAAAACTTCCACACCGGCATCTACAACCTCAGCCCCAGCCCCGGCTCGCCGGTGACGCTGGGGCTCTCGATCGACAACAACAACAGCCTGCAGGAGGCCTCGCTGCGCGGCGCCTCGGATTTCGGGGCGACGGTGAGCGACGTGACGGTGCCGACCCGGGTCGGGATCGTGTCGGTGGACGCGCGCCTCTGGGGCGCGCCGATGGATGAAGCCCACGACTCCGAACGGCTCTGCCCCCCCGCCGATCCCGACGGCGAAATCGTCGAAGGCTGCCCCAGCGACGCCGACCCGGTGCCCTTCCTGACCCTGCCGACCTCCTGCGCCGGGCCGCTCAAGACCACCCTGCGGGTCGAGTCGATCGAGAACCCGGGGGCCTTCCAGAGCAGGACCGTCGAATCCCTGGACGGCGGCGAAGTCCCCGCCGGCCTGGACGGTTGCAACGCCCTGGAGTTCGAGCCGACGATCGCCTCCCATCCCACCACCGACCTCGCCGACAGTCCCAGCGGGCTGGGCATCGACGTCCACCTGCCACAGAACGACGACCCGGAAGGCTTCGCCACCGCCCATCTCAGGGACGCCGAGATCGCCCTGCCGCGGGGCATGGCCCTGAATCCCTCGGCGACCGCCGGCCTGGAGGCCTGCTCGGAGCAGCAGATCGGCTACCTGCCCGAGGCGCCGGGGATCCACTTCTCCGCCGCGCCCCAGAGCTGCCCGGACGCGGCCAAGGTCGGCGTCGCGAGGATCGTCACGCCGCTGCTCGACGAGCCGCTGGCGGGAGCGGTCTACCTGGCCAGGCAGGGGGACAATCCCTTCGGCTCCCTGCTCGCGCTCTACGTCGTCGCCGAGAACCCGCTCAGGGGCGTGACGATCAAGCTCGCCGGTCGCGTCGAGGTGGATCCCCAGAGCGGGCAGGCTGACCGTGACGATCGGGGAGCTGCCGCAGCTGCCATTCGAAGACCTGGACCTCGACTTCTTCGCCGGCCCCAGGGCGATCTTCACCTCCCCGCACCTCTGCGGCGGCTACGCGACGACGACCGTGCTGACGCCCTGGACGGCGCCCGAAGGGGCCGATGCGATGCCCTCCAGCTCCTTCGAGGTCAGCGCGGCTCCTGGCGGCGCTCCCTGCGCGGCCAGCGAAGCCCGGGCGCCCAACGAGCCCGCCTTCGAAGCGGGGACCCTGACGCCGGCGGCGGGCGCCGACAGCCCCTTCGTCCTCAGGCTGAAGCGCGAGAACGGCTCGCAGCGGCTGCGGTCCCTCGGCGTCACCCTGCCTCCGGGCGTGGCCGGCCGGCTCGCCGGATTGCGGGAGTGCTCGGCGGCGCAGATCGCGGCGGCCGCGGGTCGCGGCGGCCTCGCCGAAGGCGCGCTCGAGCGGGCGGACCCCTCCTGCCCCGCGGCGAGCGAAGTCGGCGCGGTCACGATCGGCGCCGGCGCCGGCGCCCCCGTCCATCTGCGTGGGCGCGCTTATCTCGCCGGGCCCTACCGGGGGGCGCCGCTGAGCCTGGCGATCCTCGCCCCGGCCGTCATCGGCCCCTTCGACCTCGGCGCCGTGGTCGTGCGCGCCGCGCTCTTCGTCGACCCGAGAACGGCCCAGCTGACCGTCGGCGCAGATCCCTTCCCGACGATCCTCCATGGCATCCCCCTCGGCATCAGGAGCGTCGCCGTCGACCTCGACCGGCCGGGGTTCATCCGCAACCCCACCAGCTGCGATCCGATGGCGGTGACCGGCGCCTCGACCTCGCTCGCCGGCCAGGCCGCGAGCCTTCGCAGTCGCTTCCAGGTCGGCGGCTGCCGCCGCCTCGCCTTCAGGCCGAGGCTCTCCCTGCGCCTGCTCGGGCCGACGCACCGCAGCGCCCATCCGCGGCTGCGGATCGCGCTGAGGGGGCGCGGGGGGGACGCCAACGTGAGGCGAATCGCGTTGACGCTGCCGCCGACCGAGCTGCTCGAGAACGCCCACATCCGCACGATCTGCAGCCGCAGGGCGTTTACGGCGCGGGCGTGCCCGGCCCAGTCGGTCTACGGCCACGCGCGGGCCTGGAGCCCCCTGCTCGCCGAGCCGTTGACCGGCCCGGTCTTCCTGCGCGCCGGCAACCACGAGCTGCCCGACCTGGCGGTCGCGCTCGAGGGCCGCTTCGACCTCGACCTGGCGGCTCGCGTCGACTCGGCGCGCGGCCGTCTTCGCGCCACCTTCGAGGCGCTCCCGGACGTGCCGCTGAGCAGGTTCGAGCTGACGATGCGGGGCGGCGACAAGGGCCTCTTCGTCAACACCGGCGGGCTCTGCGCCCGCCGGCATCGCGCCGCGGTCGCCTTCCTCGCCCAGAACGGGAAGCGGCACGAGGTCAACCCGGTCGCGAAGGCGGACTGCGGGGGGCGGGGAACGAAGAAGTAGCGCCGGCGTCTCGCAGTTGGCACATACCCGTCTTGTCTCGTTGCAGACAGGAAGTTACGGTGCCAGAATGCAGACCATGCGCGAAGCCTGGACCGACGAGCGCCTCGACGACCTCAATGCGAAGGTCGATCGCGGCTTCGAGCGGATGGATCGGCGCTTCGACCAAGTCGACGAGCGCTCCGAGCGCATGGAGGAGAGGATCGACAAGCGCTTCGAGGCTCTGTACCGGCTGATGCTGCAACTGGGCGGAGGGATGTTCGCGGCGCTGCTCGGGCTCCTCGCGACGCAGCTGTAGGGCTGCACGATTCGCCGGCCCCTACCGGGGGGCGGGGAACGAAGAAGTAGCGCCGGCGTCTTGCAGTTGGCACATACCCGTCTTGTCTCGTTGCAGACAGGAAGTTACGGTGCCAGAATGCAGACCATGCGCGAAGCCTGGACCGACGAGCGGCTCGACGACCTCAATGCGAAGGTCGATCGCGGCTTCGAGCGGATGGAACAGCGCTTCGACCGGCTGGAGCTGCGATTCGAACGCGTCGATGAGCGCTTCGAACGCGTCGACGAAAAGTTCGAGCGCCTATACCGGCTGTTACTGACGCTTGGGACCGCTGCCTTGGTCGCCCTGGTCGGCTTCATGGCGACGCTGCTGTAGCGCCCGTATTGAGACGCAGACGTACCGCTAGACATGGCTTCCTGACGTAGACTTTCTCGCCGATGGGAGGGATTCGCGGTTGGTGAAGCACCGACGGCCCCTCGCGGGGTTTTTCGTCGTGCTCTTGGCTGGGGCTGTGCTCGGCATGATCGGGCTGGATGTCGAGCGCAGGCTGGAGCCGCTCTCCCTGAAGGTGCCTGGGACGCTTGCAGCAGATGGTGAAACGCTGGCGCAGAGCCACTTCGGGGACTCCTCGCCGTTCATAGTCCTGCTGCGCGGTCCAGCAGCGGCGGTTGACCGGCAGGGCACGCGGCTCGTCGCCGCCCTGCGGCGGGACCGCTCCGCGACGACGATCTCCCCCTGGGACCGGGGGTCTGTCGCGGCCCTGCGGCCGGCGCCTGGCAAGGCGCTGGTATTGGTTGACTTCCACGTACCATTAGCCGAGGCGATGCGGGACACGGTCCCCGCGCTGGAACGGACGCTCGAGGCGCGGGTGCGGCCCCCGGTGGTGGCGACGCAGTCGGGCTTCGCCAGCGTCTCGCGGGCGCTGCAGGAGGAATCGCTGAGTGCGACCGAGCGGGCGGAGCTGCTGGCCGCGCCACTGCTGCTCTTCGTCCTGCTGCTGGTCTTCCGCTCGGTCGTCGCGGCGGCGATCCCGCTCGCCTTCGGGGCGCTGACGGTCTTCGCCGGGCGCGGCGTGCTCGCCCTGCTCAGCGAGGCGATGACGATCGACGCCCTCTCGCTGGTCGTCTGCACGATGATGGGCCTGGCCCTCGGCGTCGATTACTCGCTGCTGATCGTCTCCCGCTTCCGCGAGGAGCTCGAGGCCGGGCGCGGCCCCTGGGAGGCGGCGGCGGTCGCGCGCTCCAGCGCCGGCCGCACGACGCTCTTCGCCGGCGCGACGCTGGTCGTCGCCGTGGTCGGCTCCGCCTTCCTGCAGCCGGGTTCGCTGCTGCTCTCACTGGCCACGACGGTCGGCGTCGTCACCATGATCAGCGTCGCCGTCTCCACCCTGGCAGTCCCCCCCTCCTGGCCCTCCTAGGCGAGCGCATCAACGCCGGCCACATCGGCCGACGGGCCTCAAACGTCCAAATGGCGGACGTTTCAGGCCCGTCGGCCGTGGGTTCGCCGCGGCGCGCCGGGGTGGCGGGCGCGGCGGCGGGTTCGCCGCGCGCCGGGGTTGCCGCGGCGGCGGCGGGGGCGCTGCGGCGGCCGGGGCTGGCGGCGGCCGTGATCGCGGCGCCGTTGGTCCTGTTGACGCTGCCGGTGCTGGGGTTCGCCACCGGCGCCCCGGGGATCGACGAGCTGCCGACCTCCAACGACGCCCGCCAGAGCGCCGAGACGATCGACCGCGCCGTCGGGCCGGGCTGGGAGGCGCCCTTCGTCCTCGTGGCGGCGACCCGGCGCGGGCCGATCACGGCGCCGCGCCAGCTGACGCTACTGCGGCGCTGGCAGCGGCGGATCGCCGCCGAGCCGGGCGTCCGGGCGGTGATCGGCCCCGGCCCGATCGCCCGCCGGGCGGCGCCGCTGCGCTCGCTCGGCGCCAAGCTCGCCTCGCAGGGGCCGGAAGGCCCGGCCGAGCTGGGCCGCCTCGGCCCCGGCCTGCGCCGAGCGGCCCGCGCGGTCGAGCGGCTGCGGGGAGGGATCGCCGAAGGCGCCGCCGGCAGCGGCCTGCTCGCGCAGGGGTCCGAGCGCGCCGCCGCCGGCGCCGGGCTGATCGCGCAGGAACTCGGCCGCGCCGCCGTGCGCGGCGAAGAGGCGACCGGCGCGATAGAGCGCCTGCAGGCGGGCAGCGAGCGGCTTGCCGAGGGCCAGCGCAAGGTCTCGGTCGGCAGCCTCACCCTGACCCTGGGGTTGCGCTCGCTGCTGCCGCGAGTGCAGGGCGGCGAGCTGAGCCGCGCGCGCAAGCTCGCCGCCGAGCTCGAACGTGCCGCCGCCTCCGACCCCGCGCTGCGGGCCGAGGCCGACCAGGCGCGGGTGCTGGCGCGGACGATCGCCTTCAACCGCGACGAAGTGCGGCGGCTGCGCGCGGTCGCCCAGGAGGTCAACGGCGGCGTCAACCGCCTCGTCCCGGGCGGCAAGCGGCTGGAAGCGGGAGTGGGGGAGCTGTCGGCGGCAGCCGGCGGGCTGAGCAGCGGTCTGCAGCGGCTCGGCGGCGGCGCCGAACGCCTCTCCGGCGGCCTGATCGAACTGCAGGGCGGGGCCGACACGCTCCAGGCCGGCCTCTCCGAAGGCTTCCAGCGCTCCTATCCCCTGCAGGAGAAGCTCCGCAGCGCCGGCGTCAGGGTCTCGGCCGTCGCCGCCCCGCTCGAGATCGGCGCCCGCCGCCTCCGCCACGACTCGCCCCGCCTCTTCGAGTCCGGCTACTTCGTCCTCTCCGCCCTCGACGGGGCGCCGCCGCCGCAGCGCGCCGTCGCCGGCGAGGCGATCAGCGTCGACCAGGGCGGCCAGGCGGCGCGGATGCTCGTCGTCTCCACCCACGCCTTCAACACCCGGGGCTCGCGCGAGGTCGGCGAGCGCCTGCAGGCCGACGCCGAGCGCCTGGGCGCCGCCGGGGACCTGCGCACCGGCCTCACCGGCGGCGCCGCCACCCTCAACACCTACGGCGAGGCGACCGAAGACCGGTTGCCGCTGGTGATCGGCGCCTTCGTCCTCTTCACGCTGCTGGCCCTCGTCTTCATCCTCCGCGCGCCGCTGCTGGCGCTGCTCGCCGTCTGCCTCAACCTGGCCACGGTGGCGGCGGCGATCGGGGTGATGGCGCTGGTCTGCAAGATCCCGGAGGGCTACCCGCTGGGCGGCCACCCCTACGTCGACACGGTCGGCGCCGGGGCGATCTTCGGCGTCACCTTCGGCCTCTCGATCGACTACGCGGTCTTCCTGATCGCGCGCATGCGCGAGCGCTACGACGTCGACGGCGACAACCGCGCCGCGATCGCCTACGGGCTGGAGAAGACCGCCGGGGTGATCACCGGCGCCGCCGCGATCATGGCCGCCGTCTTCGTCTCCTTCGCGACGGCCCCGATCGCGACCGTGAGCCAGATGGGGGTGGGGCTGACGGTGGCGATCCTGCTCGACGCGACGGTGGTGCGGATCGTGCTGCTGCCGGCGTTGATGCTGCTGCTCGGCGACCGCGTCTGGCACGTGCCGCCGCTGCTGAACCGCATCCTTCCCCGCCGCGACGTTCTTAGTCCAAGGGCTAGCGCAAGCGAGGCCTAGACGGATGCAAGGAGAGGAACCGAAACGGATGCAAGCCGCAAGCGCGAGCCGGCGCGGCCGCCTCGCGCTCGCAGCCCTGGCCGCGACCCTGCTCGTCCCCACCGCGGCCGTCGCCGCCGAAGCCCCGACCCGCGACGAATACGTGAGCCGCCTGGAGACTGCCTGCAAGCCCGACGCCGAGGCGACGCGGCGGGCGATGAAGGGCGCCCGCGCCGACGTCAGGGCCGAACGCCTCGCCGTCGCCGCCGGCAAGTTCGCCGAGGCGACGCGGATCTTCGGCTCGACGGTGAAGGAGATCGCCGCCGCGCCGAGGCCCCCTGCCGACACGGCCAAGCTGAGCAAGTGGTTCGGCTACCTGCAGAGACAGGAGTCCTACCTGCGGCAGATCACCGCCCAGCTGCGGGCCGACCGCGCGATTCCGGCGCAGCGCCTGACCGCGCGCTTCATCCACAACGGCAACCTCGCCAATAACGTCGTCCTCGCCTTCGGCTTCAACTACTGCAGCTTCAAGTTCTCCCGGTACGGATGAGGCCGATGGGCCGATTTCCGGCGATACACGGGGGTCTTCGGCCCGTCGGCCGCCGGGTGCTCTGCGCGCTCGCGGTGCTGGGCCTGCTCGCCGGTCTCGGCGCCGGGCTGGCGCGGGGGAGCGCAGCCAGAAGGGCAACCTGATCGTCTCGCTCGACGGCAGCCTCTCGCCGCTGGCGCTGCCGCGCGAGCGGCCGGCGCCGGTGGCCGTGCACCTGGAGGGGGGCCTGCAGACCGCCGACGGCAAGCTGCTGCCGCGGGTGACGCGGATCGAGCTCGGGCTGCCGGCGCAGGGCGTCCTCTCCACTCGCGGCCTGCCGATCTGCGCGCAGGGCCGGTTGCGCAACGCCAAGCCCGCGGAAGCGCTCGCCGCCTGCCGGCCGGCGCTGGTCGGCCGCGGCCGGCTCGAGGCCCAGGTGAAGGTCCCCGAGCAGGCGCCGTTCGAGATCGACACCCGCTTACTCGCCTTCAACGGCCGCGCCGGGAAACGGCGGGCGGTGATCCTGCACGCCTACGCCGCCAGCCCGCCCACCGTCGCCGTGCTGCCAGTCGTGCTGCGCCGCCGCAGCGGTCGCTTCGGGCTGACCCTGGTCGCCGACCTGCCGTCGGCGCTTGGCCCCTGGCCACGCTTCGCCAGCTTCGAGCTGACGCTCTCGCGCCGCTACACCTACCGTGGCCAGCGACGCAGCTACCTCAGCGCCTCCTGTCCGATCCCACCCCGCTTCACCGCCGGCTTCTTCTCCTTCGCCCGCGCCGGCCTGACCCTAGCCGGGGGGCGCCGGATCGGCACCGGCATCGCCCGCGGCTGCCGCGCTCGCTAAGCCCCAAAAATCCCCTTCTCGGTCTGTTAGTGTTCCTAATTCGGGAAGCGGCTGGGGCGAGGACGCTGATAGGACCAAAAAGGGAGACGAACGGGGGTACCCGCGGCGCCGGTTCCGCGCGCGGCGAGTTTCCGCTTGCGCTGGCGGGCCTCGAGACCGCTGTGCTCGACGCCTGCACGGCGGAGAGCGAATGGCCGGCACGGATCGCCGCCGGCGTCTATGCCGGGGTCGACTTCGCGATCGCGAACCCCGCTGTTGCCCGGGCCCTGACCATCGACGCAGCCGTGGAGGCCGACTGCATGCGGCGTTATGAGCGGGTAATCGGCAGGCTCGCGGGCTTCATCCAGGTCAACGCCCCGGCTGGAACACGGCTGCCGGCGTCGACCGACGAGGCGCTGGTGGCGGGAATCGTCGGCCTGGTCGGCGACCACATCCGCGTCGGCCGCTTCGACCGCCTGGCGGAGCTGCGACCGGAGCTGGTCTTGCTGACACTCTTGCCGTACCTCGGCTTCAGCGAAGCGAAGGAGTGGGCGAACAAAACCGCCCGCGCCCGGTCCGAGGAGACTTGACAGCCCGGTCCGTGTATGTTCTTATTCCAGAACCGCTCTGACGGCGGGGGGTCCCTTCGTCGGCAGCCGCGGAACCTGGTACCAGGCTCGGATCGTCCCGCTCGTCCCTGGGCGGCCACGGTCCACGTGCAAACCCCTGGCCCGGAGGCGCTCCCAGCGCCTTCGGGCCGTTTGCGCCCCGGCGCGTTTGCGTCCGGCGGTCGCCGCAGCTGCATGGCGCTCAGCGCCGCAGCCGCATGAAGGCGACGATCGGCCGCACCGCCGGGCCGGCCGAGCGCAGCAGCCGCTCGCGGACGGGGCGGCCGTAGGGGTCCGCCGCCGTCACCTCGCCGAGATAGAAGCCGACGACGCCGGCGAGGATCGCCGCGTGGCGATGTGGCTGGCGCAGCTCCGCCAGGCGCGAGCGGGCCAGGTGGGCGATCAGGTCGAGGCGGCTGGCGGCCTCCTCGACGCTTGGGTAATAGGCCATGTAGTTGTGGGCGTCCGCGACGGCGTCCTCGTCGCGGTCGATCAGGTCGTCGAGGAGGACGGTGAGAGCTCCGACCGACGGGAAGTAGGCGGCGTCGATCGACTCTGCCTCGGCGGCGCTGGTGCGCGGGTCCGCGGCCGCGGCGATCAGCGCGTGGGCGCCAACCGAGGAGCTGGCCCCGGCCGCAACCTCCCACCAGCGGTAGACCGGCGGGCCGTCCAGCTGCGAGGCCCAGGCCTCGAGCGGGTCCCCGTCGGCGTGCGTGTAGCTCTGGCCTTGGCCGCAGCGGTCGGCGGCGTGCCGAGCCAGCGGCAGGACGATGCGGTGCGAGGGCAGCGAGGCCACCGTCTCCTGGCAAGCCGCGACCAGAGCGGCGAGGTAGCCCCCGTCCTCTTGCTGCGGGTGGAAGCGATACCAGTCGCCCGGCTCGGCGCCGGGGGTCAGCGCCGCGACCAGCGCCTCGTGGAGCCGCAGGCCGTTACGCAGCGCCGCCGCGACCGGCTGCTCGCCGAGCGTGTCGAGGTAGTCGATCGCGACCTGCAGCGCCACCATCGCCCGGACCGCGCTCGCCCGCGCCCGTCGCGGCGCCAGCGTCGCGAAGACCGCGGTCGCCTCGACGTTGAGCGCCTTCTCCCGCAGCGCGGCGAGCGCCTGGTCGCGCAGCACCGGGTCCGGGATCGTCGCGGCGACTTCGCGCCAGCGCCCGACCTCCCGCCGCACGAGAGGCACGATGCCACCCCTATAGACACCAAGGGCGCCCAGCACAGCCATCGCCTCTCTGGCAGGGGAAGGCATCGAGCGAGCCTAGACCCCTCGTGCCTCTTCTTGGGGCGGATCAGGGCGGGGCGGCGAGGAGGCGATCGACGATCCGGTCGAGTTCGGGGCCGCGGTCGGCGATCAACCGCTCGGCGGCCGCGGGCAGGCGCTCTGTAAGGGTCTTCTCGCCCGCGTCGTCCATGGCGATCGGCTCTGGCAGCTTCGCCTGGAGGCGGTAGTAGCGAGGGCCCCGGCCGATCTCGTTCGGCTCGGGCACGCCTTCGCCGGGGGCGTGGTTGAGCAGCATGTGCGTCCAGTAATCGGCGCCGTCGGAGGCGCCTCCGAGCATCGCTCCCAGGATCGGCGGCTCCTTATCGCCACCGGTCACCCAGCCGAGCTTGCCCCACTTCCTGACCGTGTTCTGGCTGAAGCCGGTCTCGAACTCCCCGGTCCCGATCGAGACGAGGAAGAGATCGTCCGGCGTGAGCTTGGCCGGCGGGTCGCTCTGCCTCCCCAGCGCTTCGGCGATCGCCGCAACGGAGGGATTGGCCGCGAAGACGCCACCGTCGACCAAGGCGCGGCCTTGCACCTCGTGCGACGGAAAGTAGGTCGGCGCCGCCGAGGTGGCAAGCGCCGCCTCGGCGATTGGAAAGTCGCGCTGTGGCGATTCCAGCGCCCGCCAGCGCTTGAAGAAGTACGGCTCGCTCCGGGTCATGTCGTAAGCGGTCACGAGCAGGTCGCGGGTGGCATCGGAGATCCTGCTGCGGCCGAGTCTGCGCTCGACCGCCTCACGCAGCGGGCCGAGCGAGTACTTGGGCCCGGCGAGACCCCAGGCGCTGCCAAGCTCCTGCGCGAAGCTGCGCCGGAAGATCCTCGGCCCGTCTTCGGTGTAGAAGGAGGCGAGCTCCTCGGCCGACACCTTCTGGGGGGCGGTGAGGGCGAGCGCGATCAGGCCGCCGGTGGAGGTTCCCGCAAAGAGGTGGAAGTAGTCAGCGAGGCGTGCGTCGCCGCCGGCTTTCTCGCCGAGCCGCTGCTCGAGCTCCACTAACACCAGAACGGAGATCAGCCCGCGAATGCCGCCACCGTCGACGGCGAGGATGCGAAAGCGATCTTCTACCGGGCCGGCGGGCGGAGCCATCGAGTGACCGTAACGGTCACATACTTAGAAATCAAAGATATTCACTGTACGACCCGCCAGGGGTACCGTTCACTGAGGCGAGGACCTGCTCGCGCTCGGCTCGGCGTCGCGGAGCAGGCGCCAATCGACCACGTAGCCGCCGAACGGGACCACTGCGCCTACCAGCACCCAGAAGGTCGTCCTGCCGCTCCAGCCGAGATCGGCGCGGACGTTGAGGGCGATCGCGACGTAGGCGAGGAAGAGCAACCCGTGGATCGGGCCGAGCACGTGGACGCCGAGCTCGCCGCCGCCGGTCCTTTTGACGAACGAGGCGATCAGCAGGGCGATGAAGCTGGTCGCCTCGGCGAGAGCGATGTAGCGCATGGCCTTGATCGTCGGGACCCTATTGGAGTCTGGATTGGCAAACGCGCGCGCTTTGAGTGCGAGAGTTGGCAGATTCCGGTCTTGTCTCGTTGCAGACAGAAGCTTACGCTGCCAGAATGCAGACGATGAGAGAGAGCTGGACCGACGCGCGCCTCGACGATCTCAACGAGCGGGTCAGCGACGGCTTTCGCCAGACGGCCGAGCGCTTCGAGCGACTCGAAGGGCAGATCGGGGATTTGCGCGGCGAGATGAATTACCGCCTCGATCGAATCGATTCCCGC
Source organism: uncultured Actinomycetes bacterium (assembly GCA_963832065.1). Lineage (GTDB taxonomy): Bacteria > Actinomycetota > Thermoleophilia > Solirubrobacterales > 70-9 > VAYN01. The sequence continues at coordinate 109,561 of CAWHSV010000004.1, read as the reverse complement.
ATCGATCGAACCGATTCCCGCCTCGATCGAATCGATTCCCGCCTCGATTCGATCCAGCGGCTGATCGCGTTTGGGGCGATCACGCTCAGCGGGGCCTTCCTGGCGGGTTTCGCGGCGCTCGCTGGGTTGATCGTGACGCAGGTCTAGGGGTCTGGCGAAACCCCCGCACGCGTCTGGCGGCGGCCCGTCGGCCCCGCGGTTGGCCGTCCGCTCTCGCCTCTACCTTGATTTCCGAGATGGCTGAGCAGACCGCTATCCCGACTCCCGAGCAGACGGCGATTCCGACCCCGTCCGAACGAGTGGCCCTGCGCGACCTCGCGGACGGCCAGCGGGTCGCCGGCGTCTATGCGGTGCGCGAGCGCGAGCTGCGGCGCAAGCGCAACGGCGAGCCCTGGCTGCGGCTCTCGGTCGGCGACGCGACCGGCAGCGCCGAGGCGGTCTGCTGGGAGGAGGCCGAGCCCCGCTATGCGCTCTGCGCGACCGGCAGCGCCGTCTTCGTCAGCGGCGTCTTCGAGCTGAGCGAACGTTGGGGGGCGAAGATCAAGATCGCCGAGCTGCGAGAGGCGGCGCCGCACGAGTACGAGCCGAGCGAGCTGGCGCCCGCGTCGCACGTCTCGCTTGAGCATCTGGAGACCGACCTGCGCTCGCTGCTGGCGACGATCCAGGCGCCGCAGCTGCGGCTTCTGCTCGACTCCTTCTTCGCCGCGGGAAGCGAGGCCTGGGCCCGTTTCCGCGACGCGCCGGCGGCGAAGGTCTACCACCAGGCCTACCGCCACGGCCTGCTCGAGCACACGCTCTCGGTCGCGCAGGCGGTCAGCGCCGCTTCCAACTTCTTCCCCGGCATCGACCGCGACGTCGCCGTCACCGGCGCGCTCCTGCACGACATCGGCAAGACAGAGGCCTACAACGACGACCCGCTGGCGATCGACCTCACCGACCTCGGCCGCCTGCAGGGGGAGATCCCGCTGGGCTACTACCTGGTGCGCCGCAAAATTGAGGCGATAACGGATTTCGACCCCAGCCTCGCCCAGTCCGTCCTCCACATCATCCTCAGCCACCACGGCCAGCTCGAGCACGGCTCCCCGGTCGTCCCCGCCACCCGCGAGGCCGTCCTCGTCCACATGATCGACAACCTCGGCGGCCGCCTCGGCAGCTTCGACCGTCTCGAGCGCCAGCTCCCCGCCGGCGAGTCCTGGTCCGGCTTCGACCGGGCGCTGTCGGGCTCCGCCTACTTCGGCCAGCGCGCCGCTTGACGGTCCCGTCCGGACCGCGTCAGGGCGACGCGCTCAAAATCTGGCGGCGCACTTCTGGATGCGGTGGACGTCGCCGCCCGCCCGCCTGACGCAGCGCACCAGCCGCTTCGGATTGCCCTTCCTCTCGGCCGTGTGGAAGGAGCGGCGGATTTCGCGCTGGACCTTTTTGTTGACGTCCTCGATCGTCTGGTCGATCGCGCCGAAGCCGCCGGCGCCGAAGGACTTTTCGATGCTCTTGTTCGCCGTGTCGAAGGCCTTGTCGGTGGTGCTGAGGACCGGCTTGACGATGAAGAAATAGGCCGCCGCGAGGATCCCAACCGTGACCAAAAGCCGGATCAAGCCGGAAGTCAGGTTCCCGAAGAGGTTGCGCAGGATGTCCATGGCGAGGCCCGCAGACTATCCTGCGCCACGTGGCGAAGGACACCGAGAAGCTGATTCGCCAGCTCTCGTTGATCTCGTTTCTGATGGCCCAGGGCAGGCCGGTTTCGGCGCTCGAGATCAAGCGAGAGGTGGAGGGGTACAGCGACATGAACGACGACGCGTTCGCGCGACGCTTCTACGCGGACCGGGCCGAGCTCGAGAGCCTTGGCATCCTGCTCGGGGTCGAGAAGCCCGGCGAGGGCTTCTTCGAGGCCGAGCTCTACTCGCTACCGCCGGAGAACTTCTACCTCGACGCGATCTACTTCGCCGACGACGAGCTGGCGGCGCTGAGCACGGCGCTGCTGCTGCTGACCGACGGCGGCTTCGCCTACGCCGAGCCGCTGCGGCTGGCCCTGCAGCAGGTCGCCTGGGGCCACCCCAACCCGCTCTCGGACGCCGAGCGCGCGCCGGTCGAGATGGCGATGACCGCCTCCGCCGGCGGCCGCGACCTCTCGCAGCGGCTCTCCAAGATCGAGACCGCGATCAGCCGTCGCAAGACGATCGAGTTCACCTACTACACGATGGAGCGCGGCGAGACCGAGAAGCGCAAGGTCGACCCTTACCACCTCGTCTTCCGCGGCGGCCAGTTCTATTTGATCGGCCACTCGCACGAGCGTGACGCGGTGCGGGTCTTCCGCCTCTCCCGCATCCAGGGCAAGGTCGGTTACGCCTCCAAGGCCGAGCACGACTTCGCCCCGCCCGAGGACTTCGACCGCCGCGACTACGGCAGTCGCGCCGACTGGCAGTTGGGGGAGACGCAGGGCACGGCGAAGATCTGGATCCGCGAGCGGATCGCCTGGCTGATCGAGCGCGACTTCGGCTCCTACGGGACGCTGCGCCCGGCGAAAAAGTCCGACGGCGCGCCGGGCAAGGGCCAGATCTTCGAAACCAGCTACGCCTCGGTGCGCGAGCTGATCGCCTGGGTCCTGCGCTGGCGCCAGAACGCCCAGGTGCTGGGGCCCGACGCCCTGCGCGAGGAGGCCGAGCAGCGCCTCGCCCTGCTGCGCGACCGCCACGAGAACGGCTTCGCCCCGGCCAAGATCGTCGACCGGCCCGCTGCGCGACAGCCCCCGCCGCAGCCGCTCCAACGGCCGCGGCGAGGCGGCGATCCGGCCCGAGCGCTTCGCCCGCCTCGTCACCCTCGCCGGGATGCTGATCGAAGCGGCGAAAAAGGGCGAGCGGCTGCAGGTCGCCGAGCTGCGCCAGCGGCTGGAACTGACCGACGAGGAGCTGCGCGAGGACGTCGAGCTGCTCAACGTCGTCAACTTCGGCGGCGGCACCTACGTCCTCTACGCGGAATATCCTCGGCGACGAGATCGAGGTCGACTCCGAGCCCTACGGCGACAACTTCGCCCGCCCGGCGCGGCTGCTGCCGCTGGAGGCGAAGGCGCTGGTCGCCGCGATCGACCTCTTCGGCGACCACCTGCCGCAGACCGACCTGCAGAAGGCGCGCAAGAAGATCGTCGACGCGCTCGGCCACGACCCCTCCGAGGAGGGGCTGGAGATCGCCTCGGCCGGCGGCGGCGACGCCGAGGTGGCGCGCAAGGTCAACGACGCGATCGCCGGCCGCAAGGTGCTGGAGCTGAGCTACTACAAGGAGAACGAGGACCAGTTCACCGACCGCGAAGTCGAGCCCTACCGGCTCGAGAACGGCAAAGAGGGCTGGTACGTCGAGTGCTACGACCTGACCAAAGAGGGCGTCCGCCACTTCAAGCTCGACCGGATCAAGGAGGCGACGCTCTCCGACGAGCACCTTCGAGCCGCGGCCCGAGGTCGAGGAGCTGGCCGGGGTCGAGGGCTGGATGACCCACGGCGAGGTGCCGACCGCCGACGTCGCCCGCGTCTGGGTCTCGCCCGAGCGGGCGCGCTGGCTGCGCGAGGAGCGGACCGTGGTCGAGGAGCTGGCCGACGGCGCCGTCGTCGTCGAGCTGCCCTACGCCGGCAAGCCCTGGCTGGTGCGGGAGATCCTGCGCGGCGCCGGCGACCTGGTCGTGCTCGAGCCCGAGGACGCGCGCGAGGCGATCGCCAAAGAGGTCGCCGGACTGACCGAACGACTCGCGTTCTGTCATCGCCAGCACGCTGACGGCAAATGCAGACGTTCGTCCATGCCGGAGCGGCGCCGGGCCATCCCGAGATCCTGCGGATCGTCGCGCCGAACCCGGGGCCGATGACGCTGGAAGGGACGAACACCTACGTCTACGGAGCCGATCCCTGCGTCGTGATCGATCCCGGCCCCGAGGACGACGCGCACCTGGAGGCGATCCGGGCCGCGGCGGCGGAGCGGGGCGGGATCGGGCTGGTCCTGCTCACCCACTCCCATGGCGACCACGCCGCGGGCGCCGACCGGCTCGGCGCCGAGGTCGTCCTGCCGGAGGGCGGCGAGACCCACGCCGGCCTGCGCGCGCTCGCCACCCCCGGCCACGCCGCCGACCACGTCTGCTTCCTCAGCGACGACGGCGTCTGCTTCAGCGGCGACCTCGTGCTCGGGCTCGGCTCGACGATCGTCGCCGCCCGGCGGCGGCTCGCTGGCCGCCTACATGGACTCGCTGCGGCTGCTGCAGGCCGAGGCGATCGAGCTGATCGCCCCCGGCCACGGCCCCTGGGTCAACGACCCCGCCGCCAAGCTGGCCGAGTACGTCGAGCACCGCGAGATGCGCGAGCGCCGCCTGCTCGCCGCCCTCGAGCGCGGCGAGCGCTCCCGCGCCGCCCTCCTCGCCGAGGCCTGGGACGACATCCCGATCGAGCTGCTGCCGATGGCGGCGATGGCGATGGAGGCCCACCTCGAAAAGCTCGAGGACGAGGGCCGGCTGCCCGGCGACCTGGTCGCCTGATCCCGGGGCGAGGGGGCTGTCTGGCTAGCTGGCCAGGTACCCTGGCTGCGATGAGTCGGAGCGGGCGGCACGGGCGGGATTGCTGGCTGGAGCGGCGGGAACCGGTCTGGCCACGGCAGGCGTGGCCGCCGCCTGGCACTGGCTGGCGCGGCGGCCGCTGCCGAAGCAGCGAGGGCACGATCGAGCTGCAGGGCCTGGAGGGTCGGGTGCGGGTCCGCCGCGACCGCTGGGGCGTGCCCCACATCGAGGCCGACGCCCAGCACGACCTCTACTTCGCCGAGGGCTTCGTCCACGGGCAGGACCGGCTCTGGCAGATGGACTTCTACCGCCGCGTCGTCGAGGGCCGGGTCGCCGAGATGGCCGGGCGAGGACGGGCCTGCCGATCGACCGGCTGATGCGCACGCTCGGCATGCACCGCGTCGCCGAGCGCGAGGAGGCGGCGCTCGACCCCGCCCTGCGCGCCACCCTGGAGCGCTTCTGCGCCGGCGTCAACGCGGCCGCGGCGGAGGCGCCGGCGCTGCCCTTCGAGATGCAGCTGCTGCGCCTCGACTTCCAGCCCTGGCGGCCGGTCGACATCCTCGGCCTCGGCAAGCTGCTCGCCTTCGGCCTCTCGACCAACTGGGAGCGGGAGCTGCTGCGAGCCGACATGCTGCGGGCGCTGGGGCCGGAGCTGAGCGCGCGCCTGGACCCGACCTACCCGGCCGACAACCCGGTCGTCACCCAAGAAGCGTGGAGCGGCGACGGCCTCGCGATCGTCGAGCAGATCGACGCCGTGCGGCGCTCGATGGGGCTGGCCGCCGAGGCCAGCGGCTCCAACAACTGGGCGATCAGCGGCTCGCTCAGCGCCACCGGCTCGCCGCTGATCGCCGGCGACCCGCACCTGCCGCCGAGCATGCCGGGCATCTGGTACCAGGTCGGCCTCCAGCACGGCGACCGTTTCGTCCGCGGCGCCTCGCTGCCGGGCATGCCGGGCATCTACATGGGCCAGAACAACGACGTCTGCTGGACCTTCACCAACGTCATGGCCGACGTCCAGGACCTCTTCGTCGAGCGGGTCGAGGCGGGCGCCTACCTCTTCGAGGACGAGTGGCTGCCGCTGGAGACGGTGCGCGAGGAGATCGCGGTCAAGGGGCGCTCGGCGCCGCTCGCGCTCGACGTGCGCATCACCCATCACGGCCCGCTCGTCAACGATGCGCTGGGTGCCGACGAGGCCGAGCCGCTGGCGCTGAGCTGGCAGGCGCTGCGCGAACCGACCGCCTTCGCCGGCATGTTCGAACTGCTGGAGATCGGCTCCGGGCCGGAGCTGGTCGCCCGGCTCGAGGGCCACACGGCACCCGCCTCGAACCTGATCTGGGCCGATCGGCACGGCTCGATCGGCTACAAGCTGATCGGCCGCCTGCCGCTGCGCCGCGGCGGCTGTCCCGACCTGCCGAAGCCGGGCTGGAGCGGCGAGTTCGAGTGGGAGGGGACGATCCCCTACGACGAATTGCCCGAGAAGGTCGATCCCGAGAGCGGCTTCCTCGTCACCGCCAACAACCGCATCGTCGGCGACGAGTACCCGCATCACATCACCAGCGAATGGCTGGACGGCTTCCGCGCCAAGCGCATCGAGCAGCTGCTCGGCGAGAGCGACGAGCACGACATCGAGAGCTTCGAGGCGATGCAGTCCGACAACCTCTCCCTGCCGGGGATCGAGGCGGCGCGGCGGCTGGGCCGGCTCGGCCCCAGCGGCCAGCGCGAGCTGAGCGCGCTCGAGCGGCTGCGCAGCTGGGACGGGCGGCTCGACCCGGAGACGATCGCCGGCACGATCTACCAGGCCTTCCTGCTGCGCCTCGCGCGCGAGGTGGCACGGTCGGCGATCGGCGACCGCGACCTCAGCGAGCGCTGGCTCGACCGCGCCGACAACGGCTTCACGCCGCACATCACCTCGCCCTGGCGCTGGCACTCGCACCTGATGCGGCTCTGGGAGGAGGCCGACGAGGAGCTGATCGGCCGCCCCTGGGACGAGCTGGCGCTGGAGGCGCTGGCCGGCGCCCTCGACGACCTCGAGGAGCGCTTCGGCCCCGACCCGGAGGGCTGGCGCTGGGGTCGCGTGCACGAGATGGAGTTCCCGCACCCGCTCGGCGAAGCCAACCCGTTGCTGCGCCGGCTGCTCAACCGCCGCCTCCGCGCCGGCGGCGCCCAGGAGACGGTGAGCCAGATCGCCTACGACCCCAACGACCCCTACAGAGCCGTCTGGGCGCCGAGCTGGCGCATGGTCGCCGACCCGACCGACCCCGGCCGCTCGCGCTGGCAGATGTTCACCGGCCAGTCCGGCCACCCCGCCAGCCGCCATTACGACGACCTCCAGGCCGACTGGCTCGAGGGCCGCACCCAGCCGATGGCCGGCGAGGGCCCCTGGCAGGAGCTGGAGTTAGTCCCCCGCTAGCCGCAGGCTCAGCGTCGAGTCGCCGGACTCGGCGACGGCGGTGACGAGCTCGACGATCGCGGCCGGGGCTTTGGCTGGGGAGCCGGCGTCGAAGGGTGGCTGGGGGTCGTACTCGATCGCCAGCTGGACCGCCTGGGCGACCTCCGGCCCGGCCTCGAGGCCCACCAGGTGCAGGGCCATGTCGATTCCGGCGGAGACGCCGGCGGCGGTGAGGATCTTGCCGTCCTCGACGAAGCGGCCGCCGACCGGGTCGGCGCCGTAGGCGCGCAGCGGCTCCAGGTAGAGCCAGTGGCCGGTCGCGCGCTTGCCGTCGAGCAGGCCGGCGGCGCCGAGCACCAGCGAGCCGGTGCAGACCGAGGTCGTCCAGCTGGTGCGGCCGTCGACCTCGCGCAGCCAGGAGAGCACCTCCTCGTCGCTCAGCAGCGGCCGGTTGCCGGCGCCGCCGGGGACGAGGACGACGTCTGGGTCCGTCACGTCCGCCAGCGCGCGGTCGGCGTGGAGACCGAGGGCGCCGCTGTCGGTGCGCACCTCGCCGCTGCGGGCGGCGACGAACTCGACCTCCCAGCCGGGGACCGAGCGCAGCACCTCGTAGGGGCCGACGGCGTCGAGGGCGGTGATGCCGTCGAAGATCAGGATCGAAGTCTTCATGCGGCGATCTTGGCGCCTTCGACCTGACGGCGCCGGCGCAGGCGTTCCGACTGGCGGCGCGGCCAGACGGCGCGCCCTTCAGTCCCACGCGGCCTGCGGCAGGTGCTGCAGGATCGTCCGGTCGGCGGTGAGGAGCGGAGCGCCGGCGACGATCGCGTGGGCGGCGATCAAACGGTCGAAGGGATCGCGCGTCCAAGACAGGGCGGACGCGGCGTCGACCAGGGTGGCAGCTGGAACGTCGGCAACCTCGAGCCCGATGCTGCGTCTGAGGGCCGCCAGCGGCACGGCGGCGGGCTCGGTCACGCGACCGACCTCGAAGAGGTAGGTCAGCTCCAACTCGACGATCGGGGAGATCAGGGCTGGCTGGGCGCTTAGCAGCGCCCGCGCCGCGGCGGGGATGCGACTGTCGGCCCCCCCGTAGAGCCAGCAGACCACGTGGGTGTCAAGAAGGATCAGGATTCCACTCCGGGGACCAATCGATGTGGATCAGCTCGTCGGGATCGCCGACGATGAAGCCCTGGCGTCGCGGCAAGCGGTCCCAGATCGATCGCTCCTCCTTGGGCGCGATCACGAGCGTCTTCCCGTTGCGCTCGATCTCCAGGGGCTGACCCGTCTCCAGGACCTCGTCCAGCAGGCGATAGACGTTGGCGCGTAATTTCGAGGCGGTGAGAGCCATGTCCGGCCTTTCTGATGTACGTACGTTTAATAAGGGAGAGGTACGTACGATATCAGCGACGGCGGCCGTGGACATGGGCGGACACGCTAGCCCGCGCGGGCGCAACGGATACGACTGCTTTGAAGCGTTTCCGTGCCGGTTCAATGCCTAAAGTCCCCAGGGTGAGCCGCCGCGACCAGATCGTCCTCAGCGACGCCGAGCTGCTGCAGCTGCTGGACGAGGAGCGGGTCGCTGTGGTCTCCAGCCACGGGCCCCGCGGCTGGCCGCACTCGATGCCGCTCTGGTTCGTGCCGCGCGAGGGCGAGGTCTGGATCTGGACCTACGCCAAGTCGCAGAAGGTGCGCAACCTCGAACGGGACCCGCGGGCGACGGTGCTGGTCGAGACCGGGCACGAGTACGGCGAGCTGCGCGGGGCGATGATCGAGGCCGAGGCCGAGATCCACGGCGACTTCGAGACGGTGATCGGCTTCGCCGAGGAGCTGACGCTGCGCTACGCCGAGGGCATCTCCTCGGTCGAGGGCGACGCCAGGGCCGCCCTGGAAGCGCAGGCGCCGAAGCGCGTCGCGATCCACTTCCGGCCCGTCCGCACCGCCAGCTGGGACCACCGCAAGCTCGGTGGGACCTACTGAGCGGCTCGGGCGAGCTGCGCCCCTCCTAGCGCTGCTCAGCCGCGGCGCCGCGGGGCGATCCGGATCTGCAGCCGCCGCGACTCGCCCGGCAGGTAGCCGTCTTCCTCGTGGGTGGCGGCGGCGAACCTGACGCCGCGGTGGACCCGGCGCAGGAAGCGCGTCGTGCAGGCGCGGCTGAGGAACTTCGAGCCGTTGCGGCGGCCGTTGCGCAGGAGCGCGACGACGTCCCCCTTGCGCTCCCGGCAGGGGGAGACCCATACCGTCAGCACCGCCGTCTTGCCGCGTTCGACCCGGCGCCGCTGCGCCTTGATCCCGACGAAGGTGGGGGAGAGCGGCGGCAGCGTCTCCTGCGGCGGCTCGGGCAGCGGCGGCGGGCAGTCCGCCGGCGGCGCTCCCGCGAGGCGGGAGACCGTGCCGCCCTCTTCGACCACGTAGAGCTGGCGGCGCGAGTCTTCGCCGAAGGAGACCGGGCTGTCGACCTGCAGGTCCAGCGAGCAATCGCCGCTGGCCGCGCCGCCGGCCGCCGGCAGCCGCAGGGCCCGCACCGTGCCGGAGCAGTGGTCGCTGTAGACGTAGCTGCCGTAGAGGGCGCCGAGGCCGGGGTCGGCGGCGACGTAGCCGCCGATCGCCGAGCAGCGCGGTTGGCCGGAATCCGGGTCCGGCGAGTGGTCGTAGTCGAAGACCGGTTCGACGAAGGCGGACGGGGGGACCGAGAGGCACTGGGGGTCGGTCGCGGGGCCGGGGAGCAGCCCCTCGCGGCAGTTCCACCCGTAGTTGGCCCCGGCGCCGCCGACGGCGGCGGGTCCCAGCGCCGGCGCGAAGTCGATCTCCTCGCGCGCCGCCTGGCCGACGTCGGCGATCGCCAGGCCGCCGCCGAGCCGGTCGAAGGAGAAGCGGAACGGGTTGCGCAGGCCCAGGCTCCAGATCTCGTCCCGTTTGCCGGCTGCTCCGAGGAAGGGGTTGCCGGCGGGGACGGTGTAGGGGAGAAGGCCGCTTTTGCGGGGGTCGATTCGCAGGATCTTGCCGAGCAGCGAGTTGGGGTCCTGGGCGTTGTGGTGGACGTCGTTGGCGCCGCCGCCGTCGCCGGTGGAGATGTACAGGTAGCCGTCGGGGCCGAACTGGAGCTGGCCGCCGTAGTGGTTGCCGTTGTCGGGATGTTCGATCGTGAGGACGTCGCGGAGGCTGCTCAGCGGCGCCGTCGAGCCGCTCGCGGTCAGCTCCGCGACGTGGATCTCCCCGGGCGATTCTTCGGTCCCGCTGTAGAACACGTAGAGGCGCCCGGACGCGCCGAAGCCCGGGGCGAACGCAAGCGAGAGCAGGCCCTGCTCTTCCGCGCAGCAGCCGACTTCCGCTTCGAGGTCGGCGAAGGTCGTCCTGACGCCGTCTTCGACGCTGACGATCCTCCCCTCGCGCTCGGCTACGTAGAGGCGATTCGGGTTCGCGGGGTCGGAAGTGACGTAAATCGGCTGGTCGAAATCGCCGAGAGGCTGCAGCGTCAGCGCCTGGGCGCTGCCGGCGCCCAGCAGAGCGAGCGATGCCGCGACGATTCCTATCGCTCTAATCAAGGTCCCCAAGTTAGCTGAGACGCCCGGCGGGCTTCGTCGGCCTCACCACGCCGCCCAGGGCACTAGCCTGCGGCCGGTGAGCGTGTCGGCACAGACGGTCCAGTCGCGATTGCGCCGGCGGGCGTAGGCGTTGGCAGCCGTTTTCCTCAGCGCCGCTGTCACCTGCTTTGTCGCGCTGTTCCTCGGTCAGGCGGCGCTGCGACTGGCGGGAGCGCGCGAGTGGAGCTGGCTGGCGCCGACCGTCGGACTGTCGATCGCGATGCTGGTGGCGACGCCGACGATCCACATCCCGGGCCGCGCCACGACCACCGCGATCCTGCTCGCGGCGCTGGCGATCGCCGCGGCCGTCTGGTGCCTGCGCTCGCCGCGGCACCGCCCGCCGCTCTCCGACCTCCTCGCCGCGCTCCCGGTCGTCCTCCTGGCGATAGTGCCCTTCCTGGCGGCGGCGCGCGGGGGGATCCTCGGAGTCACCGTCAACAACGACATGACGGTGCACCTGGCCTTCGTCGAGGGCTTTCTCTCCTCCGCCGTGGCCGACGCTTTCCCGCTGCCCCAGGACTACCCGCTTGGGCCGCATGCGCTCGCGGCGTCGCTCAGCAGGGGGCTCGGGATCGAGGCCGATCTCGCCTTCTCCGGCTGGACGCTGGCGCTCCCGGCGATCAATGCCTGGACCGTCCTCATGGCTGCCCGCCGCGCTCCCTGGCTCGGCAAGGCCGTGGCCGCGACCGTCGCCGGCATGCCCTTCCTGGTGGCGGCCTACTACGGACAAGGCTCGTTCAAGGAGGTGGCGCAGGCGGGTCTCGTGCTGGCGGTCGTGCTGTATCTGAGCGGCTATGGCCCACGGCTCGGGCGGGGCCGCTGGGTTCCCTTCGCGCTTCTGATCGGCGGCATTGTCTCGGCCTACTCCCCCGCCGGGCTGTCCTGGGTGTTCGCGATCTTCGCTCTCTGGTTGGCCGGCCTGCTGGCGATCCAGGCGTGGCATCGACGGCTCCGCGACGTGCCCGGAATCGTCCGCCGCGAGCTGCCGGCCCTGGGGATCGGACTGGCCGTCCTGGTCGCGGTCCTGCTCCCGCAGGCGCAGCGGATGTGGGAGTTCATCGCTCTCCGCGACGGCACCGGCATCGCGGTCGACGACATCGGCAACCTGGTCGCCCGCCTGCCGGGCTGGGAGGCCCTGGGCATCTGGGACAGCGCCGACTACCGGCTCCCCGCCTCGCAGGCGTTCATCGGCGGGGCGTGGAGCTACTTCGTGGTCGCGCTCATCCTCTTCGGGACCTTCTGGGCGTTCCGCCGGGGCCGCTGGCTGCTGCCGCTCGCGGCGCTGGCGGCAATGCTGATCTGGAAGTACTCCGACCGCTCCCAGTCGATCTACGTCGCCGCGAAGGCGCTGATGATCGCTTCGCCGTTGGTGTTGCTGCTCGCGGTGCTGCCGCTGGTCGACCGCGAGCCGGGGCGCTGGCCAAGCCGGCCGCGCTGGCTGTGGCTGCTGGCGCCGCTGCTGGGCCTGGTCCTCTTCCTGCGCGTCGCCGGCGACGACCTGCGCGCGCTCCGCTTCAGCCCCGTCGGCCCGACCGACCACTCGCGTCAGCTGATGAGCTTTCGCCCGCTTCTCGCCGGCAAGCCGACGCTGTTCCTCGGCGAAGACGAGTTCACCATCTGGGAGCTGGCCGGCGCCCAGTTTCGGGCCATCTCCCTGGGCCCCGTCCCACAGGTGCCGCTCCGCCCCCAGAAGGAATGGGAGTTCGGGCAGGCGGTCGACTTCGACACGGCGCCGGCTTCCACCTTGAACGAATACGAATGGATCGTCGCTCCCCGCGACGCCGCCTCCAGCGCGCCCCCGCCGGGGCTGCGCCTGGTGCGCAGCACGGAGGATTTCCAGCTGTGGAAGCGGACCGGGCAGATCCCGGAACGATCGGTCTTGGCCGAGGGCCAATGGCCTGGCGCGGTGCTCCGGTGCGACACGAAGAGGGGACGCGCGATCCTGGCGGCGGGAGGGGTGGCGGCGGTCAGGCGGCTGCCGATAGTCGCTCCGGTGGCGCCGGTGGCCGCAGGGGACACCGTCTCGACTCGCCTCGACCTGCCGGTCGGAACCTGGGAGCTGGCGGCGCCCTACACGAGCCACCGCCCGGTCGAGGTGACGGCGCCGGGGCTGAGGGCGGTCCTCCCGGCCAACCTCGACCGGCCGGGCCCGCGCCTGCCGATCGGCCGCCTCACGATCCGCCGCCAGCGGCCGTTCTCGATCTCCTTCCACCCCGAGGACACCCTGCTGGCGCCGCCGACGGCTGTCGCGACCCCCAGCTACGTCGTCGCCACTCCGGCGGGAAGGGCTGACCGGGTCGTCCCGATCGACCGCGCCTGCGGTCGCTACGTCGACTGGTACCGGGCGCCGCGCGATGACCGAGGACGTCCTCACCTCGAGCGAGGCCGGGGGGAAGGTGATCCGCGGCAGCGCCTTGCGGGTCGCCGCGAACGTCGCCGGGCTCCTCCTCGGGCTGATCACGGCGACGCTGCTGCTGCGGCACCTGGGCGTCGAGGAATCGGGCCGCTACGTCACCGTGCTCTCCCTGGTCGGGATCGCCGTCAGCATCGTCGACACCGGCCTCAACGTCACCGCCAGCAGCGAGCTGGCGCGGCGCGAGGTCGATGCTCGCCGACCGCTGCTGGGAAACGTCCTCGGCCAGCGGCTGCTGGTCGCCGCGGTCGCCCTGGTGGCGCTGGTGGCCTTCGCCGTGGTCGCCGGCTACCCGGCGGAGATGGTCTCGGGCACGGCGCTGGCCGGCGCCGGCGTCCTGCTCGTCGCCGTCGCCAACGCCGTGCTGGTGCCGCTCACCGTGCAGCTGCGCAACGGCGGCCTCGCCTTCGTCGAAGTCCTGCGGCAGGTGGTGACGCTGGCGGGAATCGCCCTGCTGGTGGCGTGGGGGGCGACCCTGACGCCGTTCTTCGCGGTCCAGATGGTGGTCGGCCTGGTGGTGATCGCCTTCGTCCCCTTCCTCGTCGGCCGCGGCGGCCTGGTCTGGCCGCGCTTCGACCGGGCCGAGCAGCGAAGCCTGCTGAGGACGGCGCTGCCGGTGGCGGCGGCGCTGGCGCTGGGGCAGATCTACTTCCGCCTGGTGATCGTGCTGATGTCGCTGGTCTCCTCCGCCGAGCAGACCGGCTACTTCGGCGGCTCGCTGCGGGCGATGGAAGCGCTGATCGTGATCCCGGTGCTGGTCGCCGGGGTGGCGCTGCCGCTGATGACGGCGGCGCGGGAGGACCTCGCCCGCCTGCGCTACGCGATCGAAGGCCTCAGCGAGGGCGCCGTGATCGCCGGCGTGCTGGTGGCGCTCGTCACCTTCCGCGCCGCCGAGCCGGTGATGTCGCTGCTGGGCGGCTCGGAGTTCGGGCCGGCCGGCGACGTGCTGCGGATCCAGGTGGTCGCGCTGCTCTTCATCGCGCTCTACCAGATCTGGACGGTCGGGCTGATCGCCCTCGGGCAGCAGCGCCAGCTGATCCTCACCAACGCGCTGGGCCTGCTCGCCGTCGGGGTCTTCGCCGCGATCCTGGTGCCGCCCTTGGGGGCGGAGGGAGGCGCCGCCGCGACCGTCCTCGCCGACGCCGTCCTCGCCGGCCTCATCTACTGGCGGCTGCACCTCTCGACCGGGAAGGTGACGGTGCGAGCCGGGTTCCTCGCTCGCGTCGCCGTGGCCGCCGTCGTCGCGCTCGTCCCCCTCTTCGCGCCGGGGCTGCCCGACCTCCTCGCCGCCGGCCTCAGCGGCCTCGTCTTCCTCGGCGTCGGGCTCCTGATCGGGATGGCGCCCCCCGAGCTTCGCGACGCGCTCCGCCCGGACGGGCCGCTGCCCTGGCGCCGCGGGATCGAGCCCCCGCAGGGCTGAGCGCCGGGATCGGCGGCTCAGCGCCAGGTGTGCCAGGCCAGCCAGGCGAGGCCGCGGCGGACCAGCGGTCCGGCCCCCTGGTAGTGGCGCGTGCGGTTGTCGGACAGCAGCAGGTTCGCCTGATCGCCGCTGCGGAAGGTCGCGCTCTGGCGCCAGCGCTCGGGCGGGTAGGCGCCGTCGCGCCCCACCACCACGGTCTCCAACCCGCGCTCGCGGACCTGCCGGGTGAGGCTGCGGCTGCCGCCCTCGAGCATCACCGTCTCCTCCCTGGTCAGGTTCGAGCCCCAGTCGAGCTCGACGATCGTCTCCCGCTCCATCGCGAACCCGTTGGTCCGCAGGTGCGGGTTCGGGAAGGGCTCGAAGCCCGGCCGCAGGCGCCGCAGCGGGCCCGGCCGCACCGCGTTGGGGCTCTCGTAGGAGCCGGTGGCGCCGACCATGCCGACTCCGGGGACTCGCAGCGCCCGCTCGAGCCGGCCGAGCCAGTCGTCGGCGAGGACGACGCTGACCGTGTTGAGGAAGCAGTAGCGCTCGGCGACGAGCCGGTCGACCGCGGCCCGGTAGTGCCCGAGGTCCATCCCCTCGCCGACCTCGAGAGCCTCGTGCGGGACCGCGGCGAAGAGACGCTTCCACGGCGCCCGGTCCTGCTCGGGCCCCGCCAGCAGGAGCAGGAGGCGGTGGGGCGTGCCGGCGGGGTGGGCGCGGTAGGAGGAGAGGAAGTCCTCCGCGCGCTCGACGCCGTAGGGAGTCCAGGCGAGGTAGACGAGGCACAGCGGCGGCTCGCCGCCGACGCCTTCAGGCATTCCTCATCACCGCGTAGCAGGAGTCGCCGCCGCCGATCCGGTCGCCGAGGAACATGAACGGCAGCAGCGGGGCGCTGACGGCGTAGGAGAGCCAGAGCTTCCAGCCCGGCGTCCAGCGGCCGGCGATCAGGAAGTGGACGCTGTAGGCGGTCGAGATCGCCGTCGAGCTGGCGCCGACTTCCTCGACCTCGAGCCCCAGCTTGTCCGCCAGGCGGGTCAGCGCCCGCGGCGAGAAGTGCTGCTGATGACGGGGCATGTCGAGCATCGCCCAGCGGTCGCCGAACAGGCGCCGCTGCCAGCTCGACCAGTTCGGGACCGCGATCGCCAGCACGCCCCCCGGCGCCAGCAGCGCCCGCGCCTGTTCGAGCGCCGGGACCGGTTCGACGACGTGCTCGAGGGAGTGCTCGAAGGCGATCGCGTCGAAGGTCTCGCCCTGCCAGGGGTGGTCCAGCAGCGTGCCCTCGTGGGCCTCGGCGCCACGGCGCCGGGCGGCGTCCGCGGCGGCGGCGCTGGGGTCGATCCCGTAGGGCGCCCAGCCCTGGGCGGCGAAGTGCTCCAGCAGCTCGCCGGCGCCGCAGCCCACGTCGAGGAGCCGCCCGGGGCGCACCCCGTCGAAGCGAAAGGGGGGCCGCGAGTGGCGCTGTTCGGCGCCTCGCCGCCGGGCCGTGTCCCGCAGTCGCGCCAGCAGCCCGCCGCCGCCCGCGCCGGAGTGTTCGTAGAAGTCCTCGTAGTAGCTGTCGGCGTAGTAGCGGCCAAGCTCCTCGCCCTGCAGCTGGGGAATCGTCAGCCCGAACTCGCAGACCCTGCACTCGACGACGCCGAAGGGCCCCTCGCCGGTGACCAGATTGTCGCGGGCGTGGACGTCGGCAGGGCGCATCGCCCCGCCGCAGATCGGGCAGCTGTGGGTCGCGGTCAAGGAGCTTGGCTGGACTCGGGAACGGCGGGCTCGTCCTCCGCCTGCTCGGCGGCCGGGGCGCCCTTCTCGTCGAGGCGCTGCTGCAGGAGCGCCAGCCGCTGGGCGAGGATTTTGTTCTGATCCGAGAGGCGCGAGAGAACGACCGAGAAGTGCAGCAGCAGCGCCAGGACGAAGACGAAGGCGACGGCGAAGAGCGCGGCCGGGGGGTAGTAGATCCCGGCGGCGTGGGAGAGGGTGGTCAGCAGCCCTTTCCAGGCCGCGAGCACGAGGATCGTGACCCCCAGGGCCAGCCAGAGGATCGCGTAGCGCTCCATCAGGTGCTTGCGGCGGACCAGCTCGAAGATCACCCCGCAGATCAGGATCGCGACGAGGATCACCTCGAGCCGCTGGCCGAGGGCGGAGGAGACCTCGGTGGCGGCGAGGATCATCGCGCCTGCCCGACCGCCGGGGCCGTCGGCGCCGCCTCGCGGACCGGCCGGGCCCGGAAGAGGGCGACGAAGACGGCCAGCAGCACCTTGACCATGTAGTAGATGGACTGCGCCGTCGAGATCGCCGATTCGCCGGTCAGCCGCGGGCCCATCACAACCGCAATCTCGCAGCTGCGCAGGCGGTGGGCGTGCATCAGCACGATCGCCTCGACCTCGGGATAGTCGATCGGGTAGTCGTTGGCGAAGAGCTCGATCCCGCGCCGGTCGGTGAGGCGGAAGCCCGAGGTCGGGTCGGTGACCCTCTGGCCCGTGATCGTCGAGAGGACCCGGGCGAAGATCCGGATGCCGATCCGCCGCGCCGCCGAGGAGCGGAAGCCCTCCCCCTCGGGGTCGAGGAAGCGGGAGCCGGTGACCATGTTCAGGCCCCGGTTGGACTCGAGGCAGTCGAGCAGGTCCCTGATCTGGCGCGGGTCGTGCTGCCCGTCGCCGTCGACCTGGACGGCGACCTCGTAGCCGTTCTCCTTCGCGTAGATGTAGCCAGCCTGCATTGCCCCGCCGATGCCGAGGTTGTACGGCATTCGCAGCACCGTCGCGCCGGTCGCGGCCGCCAGCTCGGCGGTGCGGTCGGTCGAGCCGTCGTCGATCACGACGACGTCGAAGTCGGGCGCCCAGCGGCGGATCGAGGCGATCGTCGAGTCGATCGCCTCTGCCTCGTTGTGGGCTGGAACGATGGCCAGGTTGCGGTTCATGGCGCGAGCGTACGGTAGCGACAAGACTTGTAACCTTGCTGACGATGGCACGTCGCGCGTTGATCACCGGCATCACCGGGCAGGACGGCAGCTACCTGGCGGAACTTCTCCTCGACAAGGGGTACGAGGTCCACGGCATGGTGCGGCGCCTCTCCAGCGAGAACCACCACCGCCTGGAGCCGATTCGGGACCGGATCGCGATCCACACCGGCGATCTCCTCGACCAGCGCTCCCTGGGCGACGTGATGAGGGCCTCCGAGCCGGAGGAGATCTACAACCTCGCCGCGATGTCGTTCGTGGGGGCGTCCTGGAACCAGCCCACCCTGACCGCCGAGTTCACCGGCCTCGGGGTGACGCGGATGCTCGAGGCGATGCGGGAAGTCTGCCCGGAGGCCCGCTTCTACCAGGCTTCCTCGAGCGAGATGTTCGGGAAAGTCAGGGAAACCCCGCAGAACGAGCTCACCCCCTTCTACCCGCGCAGCCCCTACGGGGTGGCCAAGGTCTACGCGCACTTCATCACGGTCAACTATCGAGAGAGCTACGGCCTCTTCGCCTGCTCCGGGATCCTCTTCAACCACGAGAGCCCTCGCCGCAGCCTCGAGTTCGTGACCCGGAAGATCACCCACACGGCTGCCGCGATCAAGCTCGGGCTGGCCTCGGAGCTGTCCCTCGGCAACCTCGACGCGCGTCGCGACTGGGGCTACGCGCCGGACTTCGTCGACGCGATGTGGCGGATGCTTCAGCGCGACGAGCCCGAGGACTACGTGGTCGGCACCGGTGCGGACCACTCGGTTCAGGACCTGGTCGACATCGCCTTCGGCTATCTCGACCTCGACCCGTCCGAGTACCTGCGCCAGGACCCCAGGTTCATGCGCCCGGCCGAGGTCGACCTGCTGATCGCCGACCCGACGAAGGCGCGGGAGGAGCTGGGCTGGGCGCCCGGCGTCGATTTCGAGCAGCTGGTGAAGGTGATGGTCGACGCCGACCTCGCCCTGCTCGGCGAAGGCAGCCCGGTCTCGACCGCTTAGGGGGCTCTGCCTCCGCTCAGGACTCGCCGCCGGGCGCGACGGCGACGATCGCGTACTCGCCCTCTCGGGTTCGATCCTCCTCCCAGCTGCCCGTCCCGACCGGCGCGAAGACGTCGCCTGAGACGTAGCCGGCGAGCGCGCAGAGCGAGAGCATCGTCTCCGGGAAGAGGGGGTGCCGATGCGTGGGGTCGACCCAGAAGGCCTTCAGCGCCGCGGGCGAATGGGGGTTGACCGTCTCGGCGATCAGGAGACCCCCGGGGCGCAGGCGCGTGAGGGCGAGCTCGAGCAAGCGCTGCAGCTGAGCGAGCTGCAGATGCTCGATCACCTGGGCGCTGAAGATCGCCCCCAGCGAGCCGGGCTCGGTCTGCTCCAGAACCTCGATCAGGTCTCCCTGCTCGACGTTCTCGTGGCCCTTCTCGCGGCAGCGCTCGATCATGTCGGGGTCGAGATCGACGCCCCGGGAGGCGATCCCGCTCTCCTCGAGCAGGTCGAGGAACTCGCCCCTGCCGCAGCCGGCGTCGAGCACCGGCTCGTGGCCGGCGATCAGGTCCAGGTAGGCCCGCTGGCGGTCGCGGATCATCTCCTCGGAGCCGCGGAAGATGTCCTCGAAGCCGCGGTAGCCGTCGCGATCCATCTCGCCGGCGGCGGTGCGGAAGCCGATCGTCCTGCCGAGGACCGGGTGGGCCTTCTGCCCGAGGCGGTCGTCGGCCATGAAGGGCTCGGCCGCGGCGGCCTCGATCAGCATCTCCGTCTCCGGGGCGATCTCCTGCAGCTTCTGGTCGTGCTCGACGGCGATGTTGACCGTCTCGCCCAGCACCTCGCGCAATTCGTCCAGCGACTGCGCGATGCTGACGTTGATGCGTTCCTGGTGGGCCGCGTAGGGGCGCAGCAAACGCATGTAGAGACGCTTCGCTTGCGCGCGGACCTTGCCGGCCCTCCCCGGGCGGGGCGGCGGCGCGGGCAGGTTGAGCAGGTGCGCGAGCTCGGCGCGCCCGCTCGATGCCCCACCCGCGGCCTGGGCGGGGCTGGGACCCTCGAGGCGCTCGATCAGGCCGGCGCGCCTGGCCTGGACGATCCTCAGCTTGATCGCCTCGGAGGCGGCCTCGGGCGAGTGGGTGCGGCGCACGTCCTCGGCAGCGCGCTGACCCTTCCCGGCGGCTGCCTCGGGGTTCTCGAAGACCTGCCGCATCAGCTCGGCGGCGCGCTCGAGATCCGGCTCGGCCCACTCCTTGTCCGCCGGGTAGGGGACGGCGTCGGGGCCGATTTCGACCATGCCGTGAGGGACCAGATAGCTGTTCGCCTCGGTCATGAAGTCGAGGTTGCCGGAGTAGGCGGTGGCGATCACCGGCCGCCCGAAGTACATCGCCTCGGCCATCGTCAGGCCGAGCCCCTCGGAGCGGTGCAGCGAGACGTAGCAATCGCAGCTGGCGATCATCGCGTTCTTCATCCCGGTCGTGATCGTGTCCTCGATCAGGTGGATGTCGGGACGGTCGGCCACCGCCGCCGCCAACTTCTGCCGCTCCTCGGGGAATTCGTCGCCGCAGATGGACTTGATCACGAGCGAGGGCCCCGCGCCCGGCTCGAACGCCTTGCCGAACGCCTCGACGAGCCCGAGCGGGTTCTTGCGTTTGAAGACGCTGCGGTAGTCGAAGATGAAGAGGAAGCAGAAGCCCTCGGGCATCCCGAGCTCCGCCCGGCTCGCCTCGTCCGGCGACCCGGGTGCGATCGGCATCCGGATCGTGTGCACCGGCTTCGACGAGAGCGGGCGGAGGGCCTCGGCGACGTGCTCGGAGGCGACCCAGACTTCGTCGACGTTGTTGAAGGCGCGCAGCCACTGCTCCGGGAAGTGGGAGACCTCCCAGAACCAGAGCCCCGCCGAATGCCGGCGTTCGAAGAAGCGCGGGCCGAGGCCCATCGCGATCAGGGGGAGCATGTCCGCGTTGACGCAGACCAGGTTGAAGTCGTAGGGGTGGTTGGCGTCGGTCAACCCGGCCAGGCCCTCGGAGATCCTGTCGGGCTCGGCGGGGGCGTCGATTTCCGCGACCGGGACGTCGCCGTCCCGCAGGGCGACGGCGAGCTGGCGCGCCACCTCGCCGACCCCGCGCTCCGAGCTGACGTAGCCGACGACGTTGACGCCGGGCTTGGGAACTGACCGCGGCAGTCCGGCGCCCTGGCCGCCCTCGCCCTTCTTCAGGTAGTCGCTGAAGCGCTCCGCTCCCTGCGGGGTGAAGACGGATTCGTGGATTCCCCCGGCTTCGTCGGCTTCGCGGAAGAGGCGACGGGCGGTGCGGTCGAGCTCGACCCCGTTCGGCATCTCGTTCCAGCCGTAGGGCCAGCCGATCGCCTCCTTGAAGCCGCGATCGAGCAGTTCGCCGGCGTACTGGCGGCAGATCCGGGTCAAGGCGGGGTCGCCGTCGACCTCGATCCGGTCCTGGTGCTTGCTCAGCTCGGTCGGCCGGCGCGGGTCGAAGCCGCTGAAATGGAAGAAGCGGAGCGGTTCGCCGTCGACCCGGTAGCCGCCGCTGCCGTCGTCTTCGAGATTCCGCGTGGCGAGGTTCCAGTAGGCGATGTTGTAGGCCGGCTCGCGGAGGACCTCGATGCTCGGCCAGAGGCCGGGCGCGAGGTCGATCCAGCGCTGGTCGACGAAGCGCCCCACCTCGGGTTCGTTGAGGCAGTGGTTCTCGAGGCGCTCCGACCACCAGTCGAGCAGGGCGTCGGCGGTATCTCCGGTCCGCAGAGCGATGAAGCCGAGGTTGTAGCTGCCGGCGATGAGGATGTCCTCTTCGCTCGGCTTGCGGCCGTCGCGGGGAAGCGGCTTGTTGAAATGCGGCGTCAGGACCACGTCCTGGCCCTGCAGGCCCTGTTCGACCCCCTCGAGCGGGGCGAAGATCCGGATGTCCGGGTCCAGGTAGGCGACGGAATCGACCCCCGGCCGTTCCAGCAGGCGCCGGAGCAGCCACGGCTTGACCGCGGTCGAGAGCTCCATCACGTCGTAGGCGGCGGCCATCCGGGCGGGATCCGGGAGGCCGATCTCGTCGATCGTGAGCAGCTCGAACGGCTCCTCGGCGGGGTCGATGAAGCCGGTCGGGTCGTCGATCACGAGGACGCTGCAGGCGCCGTCGGGATGATGCTCCTTGAACGACTCCGCGAGGACCCGGGCGAAGGCGACGTAGTTCCTCGCGACGATCGTGCAGATGTTCACCCAGCCCCCCTTCCTCGATCCGGTGACGGCACTTCCGCTGTTTTGGGGATGGCCCCCGGGGCTGGCCGGCTGCCCTCCTGCATGCGCGGGGAGTCTAGCTGCGCCGCAATTGGCCGGAGACGCCCTCGATGCCGACCGGGCGCTTGCGGCGCAGGGTCTCCTCGGCGAGGCGCGAGACGTCGACGCCGAGGTGCGGGACGCGAGCGACGAAGCGCTCCGCTCCCTGGACCAGCACCGCCTCCGCGCCCACCCGCCGGACGTAGTCGGCGTCCCATCCGAACGGGACCCAGACGAAGTGCACCTCGCGGAAGACCTGCGCCAGGAACCACGAGACCCCCTGGTAGTGGGCGGCGGCGAAGCCGAAGGAGTCGCCGAAGACGACCGCCACGCGGGGGTCCGGCGCCCGCTCGTTGCGGAACACGCGCCGCGTCCCGATGTGGCCGTCGACCGCCGCGATCTCGGCCCGGTTGTCCTCGACGATGCGGGCGTGGTGGAGTGAGGCGGGCTCGCTGACGATGCCCACGACCTGCGGGTCGAACTTGACGCCGAGGTCGCCGGCGACAGGGTAGGAGCGGAACGGCAGCGCGTCCAGGTCGGGCTGGCGCTCCACCTCGAGCGCGTCGAGGACCGAAGCGAACAGCAGCTGGTTGCCGCGGAACGTGAGGTGCGTGTCGGTCCGCATGTAGACCTCCTCGCCGGCGCTCGCGGCGGCGCGGAGCTCGGCCAGCGGGTAGACGACCGGCAGGTCGGGCACGGCCAGCAGGCGCTCGACCGGGCGTGGCCCCTCTCGCCTCAGCTCCTCCGGATAGCGCTCCTCGTAGACGGCGAGCTTGTCCGGCACGACCAGCATCGCGGTGGCGAGGCCGAGCTCACGCGCCTCGGCCTCGCGGCGGCCGATCACCTCCCGCCATTCCTGCAGCCAGCCGGGGCCCAATTCGACGGCGCCGACGTACTGGTCGAGGTTGGCGTTCGTGCCCCCGCAGAGGAACAGCCATCCCTCCCGGCCGACGATCGCGATCCCGTCGGCGGAGCGGGCGCCGGGTTGCAGCCCCCACTCGGCGAGGTCGGGGTGGAAGACGTTGACGACGGTTGGGCTATGCGAGGCGTTCAGCCCTCGCCGCCGCAGGCGCTCCGCGTACTCCTCGGATTCGAGGGCGACGCGCAGCAGCGCGTCGAGGTCGGGCATGCCGGCGAGTTGGGCCTCGATCTCCTCCTCGCTCGGCTCGCGCTCGAGCACCTGCCGGTACACCGAGACGACCTGGTCGCGCGTGAGCATTCGCGCTCAGAGATCCTCGGCGATGTGGGGCGCCTCGCGGTTGAAGATCCAGACCGCGAAGACGCAGAGGCCGACGAAGATGGCCAGCGCCGGGAGCAGGCCCAGCGCGCCGCCGGCGGCCTCCGCGGCGGTCGGCGCCTGCGGTTCGGCGAGGACCCAGACCCGCACCTGCTCGAGGATGACCGCCAGCGGGTTGATCATCAGCAACTGTTCGGCGGTCGGGTCTTCGAAGGCGGTGACGGGGTAGAGGATCGGCGTTCCGTAGAACAGCACCTGCGCCACAACGAGCCAGATGATCGCGACGTCGCGGAAGCGGACGTAGAGCACCGAGAGGGCGCTGCTGACGGCAGCCGTGAGCACGAAGAGCAGGAGGAAGGCCACCGGCACCAGCAGCCAGGTCCAGGTCGGGTCGATGCCGAAGGCGAGGAGGAAGGCGATCACGACGACGAAGTTGAGGCCGAGGTTGAAGGCGCAGGTGAGGACGGTGGCCAGCGGGATCACCAGGCGCGGGAACTGGGTCTTGCGGACCACCCCCTCCTGGGTGACGACCGAGGTGACCGCCTCCGTCGTCGATTCCTGGAAGAACGTGTAGAGGACGATCCCCAGCAGCAGCATCACCGGGTAGTGGTCGACCTGGTCGCTGCCGATCCTGAAGACCTGGGTGAAGACGAAGAGCAGGACGCCGAACAGCATCAGCGGCCTGACCAGGGACCAGAGATAGCCGAGAACGGTGCCGAAGTACACGCGCTTGAACTCGGTCACCGACATCAGCCAGAGCAGGTCGAAGAAGCGCTGCCGGCCGCCGCCGAGGGCGGAGGGCCCGCGCACCTCGCGCAGGGTGGGGCTCGCCGCCTCGCTCATGCTCCCGCCCTGTCGATCACGGTCGTCGTCGTCTCCTGCGGCAGCGAGACGAGGCCGCGGTCGGCGGGCCCGCCGAAGACGACGAAGTCGGTCGCGGCGGCGACGTCCAGGGCCACGCCCCCTTCCAGCAGGCGGTTGATGCCGCAGTGCACGAAGTAGTGACCCTGCCCGAGCAGGTTGTCGACCGCGGTCTCGACCTTGAGGCGTTCGCCCGCCTTGACCGGAGGCGGCGGGTCGCCCCCGATCGGCGCGCGCAGCTCTGGCAGACGCCGACGCCGTCGCCGTTGACGATGAGGTGGCCGATCGCAAGCGCAGCGAAGTCCTGCCGCGCTTCGATCTCGATCTCGATCCTGATCGTTTCGCCGTGCTCGACCGAGCTGACCCGCTCGCCGCCCGCGTCGACGATGCGGGCGTCCAGCATCTTCACCGCCGCATCCTCGCTCTGGCCGTCGGCGTTGGAGCCGCCGGTCGTGCCGACGCCTTCGAAGTTGAGGCGCAGGTACCTCCGCCCGACCTCCTCCGGCTCGCCGAGGTGGGCGATCTGGCCGTCGCCGATCAGCATCGCGCGATGGCAGTACTCCTCGACCGTCGCCATCTCGTGGGTTACCAGGATGACCGTCTTCCCCGCGGCCTTCATCTCGCGGAACGCGTCCGCGCACTTCTGCTGGAAGGCGGCGTCGCCGACGGCCAGCACCTCGTCGATCAGGAGGATGTCGGGGTCGACCTCCATCATCAGCGAGAAGGCGAGCCGCACCATCATCCCCGAGGAGTAGTTCTTCAGCTTCAGGTCGACGAACTCCCCGAGTTCGGCGAAGTCGACGATGGCATCGAGGCGGTTGCGGGTCTCCTGCGGCGAGAGTCCCATCATCACCCCGTTGAGGACGACGTTTTCGCGGGCGGTGAGGTCCGGGTTGAAGCCGACGCCAAGCTCGATGAACGGGGCCAGCCGGCCGGCCATGCGAATGGTTCCCGCATCGGCGCGGTAGATGCTGGCGAGGAGCTTGAGGAGCGTGCTCTTGCCGGAGCCGTTGCGGCCGACGATGCCGAAGAACTCCCCCCGGCCGACCTCGAAGGAGATCCCGTCGAGCGCCCTCAGCTCCCGGTAGTCGCGGGCCGCGAAGGGCCTCACCACGCGCTCTTTGAGCGAGTCGACCCGGTTGGTGGGAATGCGGAACGACTTGTGCAGGTCCTCGACCTGGATCGCCAGCGGTCCGCTCACCGGCGGAAAGCTAGCGAGGTCGCGCCCGCGGCGGGCGGCGGAGCGCGAAGTTGAGCCTGGCGCGCAGCTTCGGGCGCTCGTCGAGGAGGTTCGGGTTGGAGTCGGGGTCGACGGCGGTCAGCGGCAGCCACCTCGCTTTCAACAGGGCTTTCTCCCACTCCTCGACGTCGGAGGAGCGGCTCGAGGACTCGAAGTGGAGCATGGTCAGGTCGGGGTCGTAGACGACTCGGTGGCCGGCGTGCCGCAGCTTCAGGCAGTAGTCGACGTCGTTGTAGTTGACCGGGAAGTCGCTCGAGAGCCCTCCCAGCCGCTCGAAGAGCTCGCGCCGGGTCATCAGGCAGGCGCCGGTGACCGCGAGCGGGTTGCGGGCGACGACGACGTCGTTGGCGTAGCCCTGGAAGTCGCCGGCATAGCCGTGGTAGGGGTGGCCCGGCAGCCCGCCCTGGAAGCGCACGCCGGCGTGCTGGATGCGCTCGTCTTCCAGCAGGAGCCGGCCGCCGACGGCGCCGACCTCGGGCAGGCTCGAGTACATCGCCATCCGCTCGATCCAGTCCGGGGTCGCCACCTCGATGTCGTCGTTGAGCAGCACCAGGTGCTCGCCCTCGCTGTGGGCGGCGCCGAGGTTGACCTTGGCGGAGAAGTCGAAGGGCCGCTCGTAGGGGACGATCCGCAGCCGCTCGCCGCCGAGCTCGCGCAGCTCCTCGACCGCCTCCGCCGGCGCCCCCGGCGTCGACCACGCAGACGATCTCGTAGTTCTCGTAGCTGGAGCGCTCGCGAATGCTGCGCACGCAGTTGTGGACCAGGACCTGTGGCTGGTAGCGGATTTCGCGGGTCTGGCAGGCGGTGGGGATGACGATGCTGACCCGCGGTTCGGCCGCCAGCTCGGGCTGCAGGTGGTAGAGGCCGGCGTGGGCCTCGTCGCGCTCGACCCGGGCCTGCAGGCCGATCCGCTCGCAGTGCGCCTGCACCGCCCGCGCGCCGGCCTCGAATGCCCACGGTTTCGCCGCTCCGCCGCCGGCGGCGGCGGAGGTCGCGATCGCCCGCCAGTGGTAGAGGATCCGCGGCACGTGGAGGACGGCGCGGGCGCGCTCGGTCACCTTCAGCACCAGGTCCCAGTCCTGGGAGCCCTCGAATCCGGAGTCGAAGCCGCCGACCTCCTCGACCAGCGAGCGCCGCAGCACGCTGAGGTGGCAGGTGTACATCTGGGTCCGCAGCCGCTCGGGCGACCAGTCCGGCTTGAAGAAGGGGCCGAGGTGGAGGCCGGGGCCGACGATCTTGTCCTCGTCGGTGTAGACGTAGTCCGCCTCCGGGTTGCCGAGCAGGGCCTCGTGGACGTGCGCGAGCGCATCGGGGTGCAGCTCGTCGTCGTGGTCGAGCAGGGCCACGAACTCCCCCGTCGCCATCCCCAGCGCGTCGTTGGAGGCGGCGACGATGCCGCCGTTGCGCTCGCGCCGCCGCACCCGGATCCGCGGGTCGTCCCGCTCGGCGGCGGCGAGCCCGTCCGCCACGTGAGCCTCGCCGGAGGCGTCGTCGACCAGGCAGAGCTCCCAGTCCCGGAAGCTCTGGCGCCGGACCGACTTCAGCATCCGGGCGAGGACCGGCGCCGGCGTTTCGTACACCGGCGTCACGATCGAGAAGCGGGGAGCGTGCAAGGGCGCGGCCTCAGTGACGGCCGCGCAGGAGCCGCCGCATGACCTTGCCGGCGACGCCTCTGACCGGCGCCCCCGCCCGCAGCTCGTCGACGGTGCGTTTGATCCTCCCAAACCGCCGTTCGTACCTGAGCAGGCGACCGCGGGCGGCTCCCAGCTCGGCGTCGCGGGCGATCAGCAGGTCGCGCAGCCTGGCGGTCTCCTCCTCGCGGCGCGCCAGCTCCGCGCGCAAATCCGCGACCTCCTGGCGGAGCGCCGCCGCGTCCTCGCTGCCCTCAGCCATCAACGGGCGAGTCTAGCCGGACCCCTCGCGGCGTTCGTCCTTTGTCGGCTGTATCCCGATAAAGGACGAACGCCGGCTCGAAATCGGCCGGTCAGCCGCGCCGCCGGCGCCGCAGCGCCAGCGCCTCGCGGGCGCCGATGTCGAGCAGGGGCGCGCCCTCGAGCTCGCGCTCGGGGAGCCCGTCGCCGTCGCGCCAGCCGCGCAGGCGGCCGCCGACCCCCTTCGCGGTGCGGTCCAGCAGCAGCTGGCCGGCGCAGATCGCGCCCTCGCAGGCCAGCGCCCGCAGCGCCAGGCGCGGCTGCGACATCACCCCGTAGCGGCGCAGCATGTAGCCGCGGCTCCAGCCGGTGTGGGCGAACTTGCGGCCGCTGCCGGCGCCGAGGCTGGCCGAGTAGGCGTGGACCGCGGTGGCGCCGGCGGCGAGCCGGCAGCGGCCGCCCGCGGCGGCCAGCCGCAGCGCCAGGTCGAGGTCCTCGTAGTAGAGGAAGATGCGCTCGTCGAAGCCGCCGACCGCCTCGAAGGCGGCGCGGTCATAGAGGGCGGCGCCGCCGGTCGGGCCGAGCGGGTCGGGCGCCGCCGCGCGCGGCGGCGAGCGGCTCGCCGTGCAGGTAGTCGAAGCCCATCAGGGTGCGGTCGGCGACGACGCCGGCGGAGTCGATCAGCGCCGGCGCCCGTTCCTGCAGCAGCACCCCGGCGACCGCCTGCACCCCCTCGGCGGCGGCGTCGAGCAGCGCCTCGACGAAGCGCGGCTCCGCCTCGGCGTCGTCGTTGAGCAGGATCAGCGGATCGGCCGGGTGCTCGGCGACGGCGCGGTTCAGGGCCGGCCCGAAGCCGAGGTTGCGCTCCAGCGCCAGCACCGCCACCTCGGGGAACTCGCTCGCGCAGCAGCTCAAGCGAGCCGTCGCTGGAGCCGTTGTCGACGACGACCACGTCGACCGGCCGGCTCTGCTCGCGCAGGCTGCCGCAGGGCGCGGCCGATGCGCTGGGCGCCATTGAAGTTGGGGATGTAGACGGCGGGTCGCACGCTCTTTCCGAGGCTCAGTAGGGTTGCAGCCTCGCATGGAGCCCCTGAAGGGACTGATCCTCTCCGGCGGCGCCGGCACCCGGCTGCGCCCCATCACCCACACCTCGGCGAAGCAGCTCGTGCCCGTCGCCAACAAGCCCGTGCTCTTCTACGGGATCGAGGCCCTGGTCGACGCTGGCGTCGAGGAGATCGGGATCATCATCGCGCCGGAGACCGGCGAGGAGATCCGCGCCGCGGCCGGCGACGGCTCGGCCTTCGGCGCCAAGATCACCTACATCGTCCAGGACAAGCCCGCCGGCCTCGCCCACGCGGTGCTGACCGCGGAGGAGTTCATCGGCGGCTCGCCCTTCGTCATGTACCTCGGCGACAACCTCCTGCGCGACGGCCTGCGCGGCCTCGTCGCCACCTTCCGCGACGACGGGCCGCACGCGCTGATCCTGCTCACCCCGGTCGACGACCCGCAGTCCTACGGGGTCGCCGAGCTCGACGACCGCGACCACATCGTGCGGCTGATCGAGAAGCCCAAAGACCCGCCGTCGAACCTGGCCCTGGTCGGCGTCTACCTGTTCACGCCGGCGATCTTCGACGCCGCCCGCAGCGCTCGAGCCCTCCTGGCGCGGCGAGCTGGAGATCACCGAGGCGATCCAGGCGCTGATCGACGATGGCCACAGGGTCCAGTCCGAGGTCGTGCGCGGCTGGTGGAAGGACACCGGCCAGCTCGCCGACATGCTCGAGGCCAACCGCCTCGTGCTCGAGGAGCTGGAGACCCGGATTGAGGGCGACGTCGACGAGCGCTCGAAGGTCGAGGGCCGAGTCGTGGTCGAGCCCGGCGCCACCCTGACCGACTCCGTCGTCCGCGGCCCCGCAGTGATCGGCGCCGGCGCCTGCGTTGAGGACGCCTATGTCGGCCCCTACACCTCGATCGGCGAGACGTCCGCGTCTGCCGCTCCGAAGTCGAGCACTCGATCGTGCTCTCCGGCTCGGTGGTCGAGGACCTCGACACGAGGCTGGAGGCCAGCCTGCTCGGCAAGGACGTGAAGCTGACCCGCAGCGACGGCATGCCGAAGACCCTGCGCCTCCTAGTCGGCGACAAATCCGAGATCAAACTCGTCTGAACAGCTTCACGGCTGCCGCGCTTCCCTGCTCCGACTCGGACGTGACCGGCGCGGGGATGCGTGGCCGTGAAGGCAACCGCAAGCCCGCCCCCAGCCGACATTCGATCAGCGTGCGCAGCACCCGCACGCCGTCGACGGCGGTCAGCTTCTTGCCCTCGGCCCGTCCGCGGGCTTGGTAGCGCACCGGCACCTCGTAGATCTGGTGGCCACCGGCGAGCAGCTTCCCGGTGATCTCGGGCTCGATGTCGAAGCCGCGTGACTTCAGTCGAAGCGACTTGAATATGTCGGTCCGCATCACCTTGTGACACGTCATGATGTCCCCGAGGTAACTGTTGAATAACACGTTCGCGGCAAGCGTGACGGTCTTGTTGCCGATCACGTACCAGAAGCTGAATGCGGAGTGTGACTCGAATCCGCGCGTTCCGTATACGACGTCGGCTTCGCCGTCGATAATCGGCTTCAGCAGCTTGCCGATGTCCGACGGGTCGTACTCCAGGTCAGCGTCCATGACCGCTGCATAGGCGCCGCTTGCATGCTGCAGAGCGGTCTGCACGGCCGCCCCCTTGCCGGCATTTCGCTGATGACGGACCACGGTTACCCGCGGGTCTCGCGAGAGCTCGGCCAGCACATCGGCAGTGCCATCGGTGGAGCCGTCGTCGACGATCACCAGCTGGATGCGATCGGTCGGGTAGCTTGCCGCAAGGACCTCCTCGACCGCGATCCGCACGGTTTCGCGCTCGTTGAACACAGGCATGAGGATCGATAGGTCCGGCACGCGCGCGTAGCTTAACGCCTGCCAACTCCATCGCTCCCAGGCAGTCCAGGCAGTGTTATAAGGTAACTGCGTGCGGCTGGCGAGTGAGGTGGTGGGAGCGCTGGGCGCAGGTGTATTGGTGTTCGTTGTCGCACGGCAGGTCGGCGCCAGCGTCCAAAGCGCCGTTTGCGCGGTGGCGCTCGTCCCGGTCGCCGTCGCGGCTTTACTGGCAGCACCCACTCTTCGCGATGGCGCATCGAACCTACTCGATCAGCGCGAGAACAACGCCCCTCTTACCGCCGAACAAGCGCAGTTACAGCCTGGGGCCGAACTCGGAATAAACGTGGCCTTCCTGGCATGGGTGCGAGAGCAGTTCGCCAAAGGAGACACCTTTCACCTGGAGATCGGCCGTATCCCCGACGAAGTCTATGTGGCGGGGGTGGGGGTTCGCCAGGCAGCGATCCTGCAGTGGAGCCTCTACCAGCTCGCCCCTCACCTCGCGGTCGAACAATCTGCGGCAGCCCGCGACCTCAAGCCCGGCGAAGGCCTCAATGCGGATTGGCTCGTCTTCTATGAATTGAACCCAGCGGATCATCCGGCCGGGCCGCTCAGCGACATCCGGACCTACGCGCCGAGCTTCGCGATCGCGAGGGGCACGCTTGCGCACTGAGCTCGCTCCGTTCGCGGTCGATGTTCTGCTGGCTTTCGCTGGCTTGGGGATCCTCCTGGCGATCGGGCTCGTGCCCCGGCGTGCGCCCGCCATGGCGGCGGCGCTCGGCCTTGCCTACCTGACCGGTGCGTCCGTTGTTCCGATAATCCTCATTGCCCTGCTCGTGGTCGGCGTCCCGTTCGCCCTCGAGACGTTCGCCGTCGTCGTCTTTATCTGCATGGGCATCGGTGTGCTGCGCTCGCAGGCGCGCCCCGAAGATCGGACGTCGCCACGCAAGGCCTGGTGGCGCCAGCCCTGGCAGTCATGGCCCGCCGACGTCTGGGTGGCGGGAGCCTTCGTCGCTCTCTTCGGCGCATTCGCAGTCGTGGGGATGCTGAGCGCCTTCGAGATGCCCCTTGTCGAGTGGGATGCGTGGTCGATATGGGCGCGCAAGGCCCAGATGCTGACCGTGCACGATTCTCTAATCGGCGGGTTCTGGACGGCATCGAGCTATTCCTGGATTCACCTCGACTACCCCCTGCAATACCCCGTCTGGGAGGCGCTCCACTTTCGCGCCGCCGGTGGCTTCGACACGCAGGTGCTGCTCCGGCACGTCTGGCTCCTTCTCGTGGCGTTCGTCTGGGCGGTTGCCTACCTGCTGCGGGAGCAGGTGCGACCGGTTGTCTGGGCGCCGCTCCTGCTCCTGGCCGTAGCTGCACCCGGCATGTGGGAGCAGCTGCTCACCGGCTACGCCGACGTCCCAATGGCGATCTTCGCCTGCCTCGGGGCGATCTCGCTGGCGCTGTGGCTGAGTCATGGGGACGGACGATTGCTGGCCCTAGCCGCGGTAATGCTTGCGGCTGCGGCCAATGTCAAGAACGAGGGACTGATGGCCGCGGGCGCACTGCTGCTCGTCGCCGGCTCGATTGCCTTCGCACGCGGACTCTCCCTCCGCCGGGTCGCCCTCGCCGCCGGTGCGGTCGTCGTGGCGATCCTGCCGTGGCGGATCTGGATTGCCGCGCAGGGCATCGAGGGAGATCTGCCGGTGTCGAAGAGCATCGCCGACCCCGGATACCTGCTCGACCGGATCGACCGGGTATGGCCTGCGATCGAGGCGATCGCCAACGCACTGGCCGATCAGGGCCGGTGGCACCGACTGCTGCCGCTTGCCGCATTGGTGGTAACCGCCTCTTTGGTTTCCGGGTTGGGCCGTCGCGTTGCCACCTTCTACCTGGCCTCCTTCGCTCTCGCCTGGGCCGGGCTCGTCTGGAGCTATTGGATCAGCCCGAATCCGCTCGACTGGCACCTGTCCACCTCTGCGAGTCGCGTGATCTCCGTCCTCATGTTCATCTGTCTTGCAGCCGTGGTGCATCTGTCGGGCCTCCTCTTGGGCGCCCTCATCCAGCAGCACCGCCGTATCCGCGGCGATCCCGGCGTCGATCCCGCCGCCTCGTCGGGGGCAGTTGTCCGTAGCGACTAGCCTGTCCGGCTCGTGATGATCGAGAAGGCGAGGCCCGGGACCCAATGAAGCTGCTGGTGACTGGCGCGGCGGGGATGCTCGGCCGCGACGTGATGCTCGCCGCCGGCAACGCCGGTCACGACGTGGTCGGCTTCGGCCGCGCCGAGCTCGACGTCACCGATGCCGCGACGGTGGCGAAGAAGTTCGAGCTCGAGCGCCCCGACGTCGTCATCAACTGCGCCGCCTGGACCGACGTCGACGGCGCCGAGGACGCAGAGGAGGCGGCCCTCGCCGTCAACGGCGGCGGCGCCGGCAACGTCGCCGCCGCCGCCGCCGCGGTCGGCGCCAGCGTCGTCTACGTCTCCAGCGACTACGTCTTCGACGGCGCCAAGGGCGCGCCCTACGTGGAGAGCGACCAGCCGGCGCCGCTCTCGGCCTATGGCCGCACCAAGCTGGCCGGGGAGGAGGCGACCGTCACCGCCAACAAGCGCCACTTCGTCGTCCGCTCGGCCTGGCTGTTCGGGATCGGCGGGCCCAACTTCGTCGCCACGATGCTGCGCCTGGCTGGCAGCGGAAACGAGGTCCTCGTCGTCCGCGACCAGGTCGGCTCGCCGACCTACACCTGGCACCTCGCCTACGGGATCGTGCGCCTGATCGAGGGGATCGAGTTCGGCATCCACCACATGGCGGCCGCTGGGCAGTGCTCCTGGTATGAGTTCGCGCGCGAGATCTTCGAGCAGGCCAAGGTCGAGTGCAAAGTGCTCTCGATCACGACCGAGGAATTCGGCCGGCCGGCGCCGCGCCCGCCCTTCTCGGCCCTGACCAGCCAGCGCGAACACGCGATCCGGCTGCCGTCCTGGCAGGACGGGCTGGCCGGCTATCTCACCCAACGACAAGCGGAGGAGGCTGCATGAGACTCCTGGTAACCGGGGCCGCCGGTTTCATCGGTTCCACCTACGTCCGGCTCGCCGGGCAGGAGCACGACGTCGTCGTGCTCGACAAGCTCACCTACGCCGGGCGCCCGGAGAACCTGCCCGAGGGCACGGAGCTGATCGAGGGGGCGATCGAGGACCCGGCGATCGTGCGCGAGGCGATGCGGGGCGCCGACGCGGTCGTCAACTTCGCCGCGGAGTCCCACGTCGACCGCTCGATCGACGACCAGGACGCCTTCGCCCGCACCCACGTGATCGGCACCGGCACGCTGCTCGACGCCGCCCGCGAGCTCGGGGTCGAGCGTTACCTGCAGGTCTCCACCGACGAGGTCTACGGCTCGATCGAGTCCGGCTCCTTCACCGAGACCTCGCCGCTGGACCCCTCCTCGCCCTACTCGGCGACCAAGGCCGCCGGCGACCTGCTGGTCTCCGCCCACGTCCATACCTACGGCGCCGACGCCTCGATCGTCCGCGGCTCCAACAACTACGGCCCGCGCCAATACCCGGAGAAGCTGATCCCGCTGACGATCCTCAACGCGCTGCACGGCGACTCGCTGCCGGTGTACGGGGACGGCCGCCAGGTCCGCAACTGGCTCTACGTCGAGGACTTCTGCCGCGGCATCCACACGGTCCTGGCCAAGGGCAAGGCCGGCGAGGCCTACAACGTCGGCGGCCCCGACGAGTGCGAGAACATCGAGGTGATCAAGCGCGTGATCGAGCTGACCGGCGCCGACGAGTCGCTGATCGAGTACGTCACCGACCGGCCCGGCCACGACCGCCGCTACTCGCTCTCCTCGGCCAAGCTGAAGGAGGAGCTCGGCTGGGAGGCCGAGGTCCACTTCGCCGAGGGCCTGGAGAAGACGGTGCAGTGGTACCGCGACAACGAGGACTGGTGGGGCCCGATCCGCTCCGGCGAGTACCGCGAGTACTACGAAAAGCAGTACGGGAAGGCTCTCGGCTGATGCCGGAGGCGCTGCCGACCAAGCTCGACGGGGTGGTGCTGCTGGAGCCGGCGGTCCACGGCGACGCCCGCGGCTTCATGGTCGAGACCTACCGGCGCGGGACCTGGGGCGAGCACCGCGTCGGGGTCGAGTTCGTCCAGCACAACCACTCGCGCTCCTCGCGGGGGACGCTGCGCGGCATCCACTTCCAGACCGAGCCCGGCCAGGCGAAGCTGGTCCGTTGCCCGCGCGGCGCGATCCTCGACGTCGCCGTCGACCTGCGCCGCGGCTCGCCGACCTTCGGCCAGTGGGAGGCGCACGTGCTCGACGACGAGAAGCACCGCCAGCTCTTCGTCCCGGTCGGCTTCGGCCACGGCTTCGCCGTCCTCAGCGACGTCGCCGACGTCACCTACCTGCTCTCCAGCCTCTATGACCCTCTGACCGAGGCCGGCATCGCCTGGGACGACCCCGACGTCGGCGTCGACTGGCAGGTCGAGGCGCCGCTGTTGAGCGAGCGCGACAAGACCGCCCCGAAGCTCGCCGAAATCGCCGAGACGCTGCCGTTCTAGCGCCGGCCGCCTACGGGCGGGCGCGGCCGCCGGCCAGCGCCACGAAGGCGTGCCAGGCGGGCTTCGCCTTGAAGCGCGGGCCGGCGCGGAAGAAGCCGACCGAGTCGCAGAAGTTGCAGGAGCCGCCCAGGTCCTTCCAGGAGAACCAGTAGACCTGCTTGAGGGCGAGCCGGTTGCGGTTTTCCAGCAGGTACCCGTAGGAGGCGCGGAGCTGCTCGACCTGGCCGCGCACCCCCTGCTCGAAGGCGACCTGCTCGAAGTTGTTCTGCGAGCCCCAGCCCATCTCGGTGATGTAGAGGGGGACGCGGTCGTGGTTTTCGACCGTGACCTCGTGGATTCCCTCGACCAGTTCTTCGAGCGTTTCGGCGTCGACCGCGTAGGGGTGCAGGGCGATGCCGTCGAAGAGCCGCTTGATCCCGGGAGAGCGGTAGACCGTGCTGAGGAACCGGGTCGCGGGCATGCCGCGCTTCCCCGTCGCGGTCGGTTCCCCGAAGAGGCCCGAGAGGACCACTTTCGCCCGCGGGTCGACCCGTTTGATCGCCGGCGAGGAGATCTTCAGCAGCCGCACGAAGCGCTGCGGCGAGGCCGGGTAGGCGAAGTAGAAGAAGTTGGCCTCGTTCCAGATCTGCCAGCTGCGGATCGGGATCGGCCTCGAGATCGCCGGTTCGTACCGGACCACGCCGGGAGCATGCTGCGCCCAGAATTCGCCGCCGGGGCCGTACCGCTTCACCGCGGCTTCGAGGAAGGCGGTCCAGGCCGTGCGGGCCCGGGCGCTGTCGATCGGCATCGTCGTGTACTTGCCCGCGACCCAACGCGGGGTCGCGTAGACGAAGGGGAGCACCTGCAGGCCGCGGCGGGCGGCGACCGCGACGACGGGGTCGAAGGCTTCCCAGTTGTAGCCGCCCCTCGCCGTCGGCTGGATCAGTTCCCAGGGCAGCGGCCAGCGGACGGCTTCGATCCCGCCGGCCTTCATGTAGCGCGCGTCTTCGTCGCTCAGGGTCGACTGCGGCGCGACGCCGAAGAAGCCCACCGGCGCCTGGAGCGAGGGCTTCGCCGAGCCCTGCTGGGCGCCGGCGACGAGGGCGACGAGCAGGCAGGCGAGGAGGAGGGAGGCGGCGAGGCGGCGCTTCATCGAAGAGGGAACGGTAGCGAGACGGGAGGCGGGGCCGGAGGAGGGCTCATCTGGAGCCGAGCGCGGTCCGGGCCAGGCTGACGGCCAGTTTGGCCCCGATGCCGGCGTACACGACCGCGTTCAGCAGCGGCTTGCCCTGCGGCGCATCGAAGCGACGATAGAAGCGGCCCATGCCGCGGTGGAAGGCGATCTCCTGCCGCCAGGCGCGGCGGCGCGCGCTCGAGCCTCCCTTGACGTGGAGGGCGACGCCGGCCGGCTCGTAGAAGACCTTCCAGCCGGCGTCCCAGAAGCGATGGCACCAGTCGAGGTCCTCCATGTAGAGCCAGTAGCCCTCGTCGAGCAGGCCCACCTCCGCGATCGCCTCCGCCCGGCAGAGCATGAAGGCGCCGTTGACGGCGTCGACCGTGCCCGGCTCGTCGTCGCCGAGGTCGGTTGCCCGGTACTGGCTGAGGGCGGCGCCCGCGCCGGCGCCGCGGCCGATGCCGGTGAAGTGGGCGAAGGCGCTGAGCGGGGTGGGGAAGGAGCGCTTGCAGGCGTGGTCGAGCTCGCCGCTCTCGGTCACCAGCTTCACCCCGACCATGCCGATGCGCGGATCGGACCGAAGCCGCGCCAGCGCCGCGTCCAGCGTCCCGTCGTAGACCTCGGTGTCGGGGTTCAGGAGCAGCACCGCCGCCGCCTCGCTCTCACGCAGCACCAGGTTGTTGGCGGCGGAGAAGCCGATGTTCGGGCGCCGCAGCAGCCGCACCGCCGGGAACTCCCGCGCGACCATGTCGGGGGCGCCGTCGGGGCTGCCGCTGTCGACGACGGTGACCCGCATCTCGCCGCTGGCGAGCGGGTGCCGCTGCAGCGAGCGCAGGCAGCGCCGGAGCAGCGCTTCTGCTCCGTGGCTGACCACGACCACCTCGAGCTCGAGCATGGCGGCTAGTAGGCGCCTTCGCCGCGGATCATCGCCCGCGGCGTCCGCAGCAGGATTGCCAGATCGGTCAGCAGCGAGAGGTTGTCGAGGTAGTCGCGCTCCATCGCCAGGCGCTCCTCGAAGGTGAGGTCGCTGCGGCCGTACACCTGCATCGGCCCGGTCATTCCGGGCTTGACCGCCAGCCGCCCGCGCTGGCGCTCGTCGTAGAGGGCGACGACGCTCTCCTCCTCCGGCCGCGGCCCGACCAGCGACATCTGCCCGCGCAGCACGTTGAGGAGCTGCGGCAGCTCGTCGAAGCTGGTCCGGCGCAGCCAGCGGCCGCTGCGGGTCACGCGCGGATCGTCGGGGATCTTGAAGGCGGGCTGGTCGAGGCTCTCGAGGTCGACCAGCTCCGGCAGGCGCTGCTCGGCGTCGGCGACCATCGTCCGGAACTTGACCATCGTGAACGGCTCGCCGTCCTTGCCGGCCCGGCGCTGGCGGAAGAACACAGGCCGGCTGTCGTCGAGCAGGATCCAGAGCGCGATCCCCAGCAGCAGCGGCGAGAGCAAGGCCAGCGCGGCGACGGCGACGGCGACGTCCATCGCCCGCTTCATCGCCACGGTGGAGCGCGGGGGGTCGCTGAAGCGGAAGTCGAGCACCGGCAGCTCGGCGAGCCGGTTGAGCTCGATCCCCGGCCCCAGGAGGCCGTAGTGCTGGGGGAGGAAGGTCAGGGCCAGGCCCTCGGCCTTGCACTGCTCGATCAGCCGCTCGGCGTCGACCTCGCTCATCCCCAGTTCGGTGACGACGACCCGCTCGATCGCCTGCTCGCGGGCGACGCGCGAGATGTCGGCATGCGACCCCAGGCGCGGCAGCTCGGTCGCCGTCTCCTCGGTCTCGGCGGAGAGGTAGCCGACCAGCGCCAGGCGCGTCTCCGGGTGGGTGGAGACCCGTCGCGCGATCATGTCGACGGCCCGCGGGGGGCCGATCACGAGCCCCGTCGCCTGCGTCGTCAGCCGGTGCCAGAGGAAGCGCAGGACGCCGCGCTGGGCGAAGGTGAGGGCGATGGCGCCGACGCCGACGCCGATCGCGCTGGTCGGGGACAGCGGGCCGGCGGGGCTCAAGGCCAGCAGCCCGTCGAGGACCAGGGTCGCGAGCGCGCTCGCCGAGATCAGCGCCGGAAGCTCGTCGAGGGTGCTGTGGCGAATCCGGCGGTGGTCGTTGTCGTAGAGGCCGTGGAGCTTGACCACGATCACCCAGGAGGGGCTGAAGAGCACCGCCCAGAACAGGTCGGCGACGTCCGTCGTCGCGCTGGCGAGGGTGACCGCGCAGAGCGCCGCGAGCAGCGCTCCCCAGTCGCTCAGCGCCAGCAGGCGACGCAGCAGCGCCCCGCGCCGACGCAGCTCCTGGGGCCCATGGCCCTCGGCGCCGAAGGGCGCCGGGGCCGCCGGTCCCGGCGCAGCCGCCTTCGCGACGTCGGGCTCGATGTCGGGGGCCTTGCTCATCCGCACCCTTCAAACCCTTCGCGCAGGCACTTTTCTTCGGGGTTGAGCCGCTGTGCTTGGCTGAGGTCTGCGCTGGCGGCGGCATCGTCGCCGGCCTCGTGCTCGACCCGCGCCCGCAGGTAGTACAGCTGCCAGTTGCCTTCCTCGCGGTCGATCGCCTCGCTCAGCCTCTGGACGGCGGTCGCGTAGTCGCCGTCGGACTCAGCGAGCAGCCCGAGCTGGAGGTACGGCGTCGCCGCCCACGGCTCGATCGAGCGCGCCGTCTCGGCATGGTCGATCGCCCCCGCGAGGTTGCCGTCGGCGGCCGCGGCGTTGCTGGAATCGATCTCGCGGTCGACCAGCAGCGGGCCGATCAGCGCCAGCGCCGAGATCCAGGCGACGGCGAGGCCGGCGACGGCGAGGCCGAAGCGGCGCTGCTGGCCCTGCCCGTTGCTCCCGATCCGCTGGCTCGCAAGCTGCCCGCAGCGGGCCGCCACCAGCGCCCCGGCGGCGGCGAAGAAAATCGCGCCGAGCGCGGCGATCTCCCAGAACCAGTCGAGCGCGGCCCCGACGGCGAAGGCGAGGCAGGCGGCGAGCAGGGCCGCGTGCAGCTCCCGCGTTGCGCCGCTGGCCGCGCGCCAGGCGGCGAAGCCGGCGGCGAGAATCGTCAGCACGAGTCCGAGCACGAGCAGCCCGCCGACCACCCCCAGCTCGGCGAACGCCTCCAGATAGAGGGAGTGGGAGTCAAGGACCCGCTGTGGGGTATGCCGCAGCTGGTCCCAGGAGAAGCGGTAGGCGCCGGCTCCGTGGCCGATTAGCGGCTCTTCGCCGAAGGCGTCGAGGGAGACCCGCCAGAATTCATGGCGACCGCCGCTGGAGAGTTCGCTGAAGTGTTTCTCGGGTTGGTTCGGGAACTGCAGGTCGGAGCTGGAGAACTGGTCCCAGGCGCGGCCGCCGACGGCGATCGCGGCGCCGATCGCCAGCAGCGCCAGCGCCAGCGCCAGCCGTTTCAGCGCGACCGGGTTGCGGGAGAGCGCCAGGGCGCGGCCGGTCACCCCGTGGTCTCTGCGCTCGAGCTGGCGTAGAAGCGCGAACAGCCCCAGTGCCATGGCGGTGCCCGCGAGCAGGATCAGCAGCACGGTGACCCCCTGGTCGACCGCCGCCTGGTTGGCGAGGTTGTCGGCGATGCTGCGCCTTGCCTGCACCGCCAGAACCGCCGGCAGCGCTCCCAGGGCGCCGATCGCGAGGGTGGCCAGCAGCCAGAGGCGGTCGTTGGAGAGGGCGATCAGGCAGCCACAGGCGACGAGCAGCGCCAGCAGGCCGCCGCGCGAGTAGGTGAAGTAGAGGGCGAGGAGCAGGGTCGGCAGCGCCGCGACGGCGAGCCAGCGCAGGGGCGCGTTGAGCGAGCGCCTGCTCATCCAGAGGCAGAGCGCCGCGCCGATGCCGAAGGCAAGGCCGTTTGCGTTCCAGTAGCCGAGGGGATAGCCAAGACGAGCGTTGCCTCCCAGGCCGGGCCCAAGCTCGATCACGTGGGGCAGCAGGCGCGGGGCCAGGGCAAGGAACGCGATCGCAATTAAGGAAATTCCGATGCCTTCAGCGAAACGTTGGCGCCTCCGCTCGGTTTGGGCGATCAGGAACGAGGCAAGGAAGAAGCCGAGGTAGACCAGGACGCGGTCGGCTTCGGTGACGCTGAGCTCAACCGACCCGGACCAGAGAGAAGACAATGCGGAGAAAAGCGCAAATGCCCCGATCAGCCCCGTCGCCAGGTAGAAGGGCCGACCGAGATTCGCTCGTCCGCCGGCGCCCAGCGCCAGCATCCCGACTACGATCAGCCAGGCGGCGAGGCCGGCGATGTGACGCTCGCCCAGGAAGAATCCCCCTCCCGCTAGCGCCAGGCCAAGGATCAAAGCCAGCGGACTTATCAGCGCCGATGATTCCTCTAACCTTGCGCGCCATGTCTTGGACCCGCCATCCCCGCGCCCGGAGCTCGACCCGACCTGCTTTCTCGCTGTTGTCAGTGCTTGTTGTGCTGGCAATGGCTTGCTTTCCCGGTTTGGCTCACGCTGAAGAAGCAACGGGCCCGCAGTACGAACCTGAAATACCAAACGTCCCCAAGCACAAAAGTTCCAACGAAAAGAACGGGGCAGGCGGCGCCGAGGAACCCGGTGGGCAGGAAAACGGGGAAGCCGACGCCTCGGGAGTCCCTCCCG
The DNA here is from genome assembly GCA_963832065.1 of uncultured Actinomycetes bacterium. Lineage (GTDB taxonomy): Bacteria > Actinomycetota > Thermoleophilia > Solirubrobacterales > 70-9 > VAYN01. The sequence goes on along the minus strand of CAWHSV010000004.1, from coordinate 69,667 downwards.
GCAGCGGGTCGGGTGGCAACGACGGTTCGCAGGGGACCGGGGGAGGCAACACCGGGCAGGGTAGCCAAGCGCCTGGAGCCGACGGCGGTCAGGGATCGCCTGGCTCCGGCCCTGCAGGCCAGGGCGACGGGGGAAAGTCCGGCGTCAACCAGGCAGGTCCTGCGGCAAACACCTCCGACGACTCTTCTTCGCCGCTGGTTCCGATCCTGATCGCGGTCGTCATCCTCGCCGCCATCTCGATCGGCGCCTTCTACTACCGGCAGCGCCGGCAGGGCTCCGGTTCGCCGATCTCGCCAAAGGCGAGCTGAGCCGATGCGAAAAAGGAGCGAGTACATGAGCAGGAAGTGGCGTGCCTGGACCCTGGCACTGGCCATGACGACCTTCTTCGCGGTCTTCGCCGCTGGCGCCCAGGCGCTGCCGGCGGGCTTCTGGGGCGCCGATCCCCAGAGCGGGCTCAATGCCGAACAGTTCCAGCGGATCGGCCGCGGCGGCGTCGAAACGGTGCGGATCCCGGTCAGCTGGGCTGCCGTGCAGCCTTCGGGGAGCAGCCACTTCGACTGGAGCGGCTTCGACAACCAGGTGGAAGAGGCCGCGAAAGCCGGGATCAAGGTGCTGCCGTTCCTCTCCGGCGCGCCCGAATGGGCGGTTCCGGCAAAGGTCGTCCCCGGCGCCGGCGGCAAGCTGAAAGCCCCGGCTCGTCTTCCCGTGAAGGGACCTGGACGGTCCGCCTGGGCCACGTTCCTCACCGCCGCTGTCGCCCGCTACGGGCCGAGCGGCAGCTTCTGGTCCGAGCACCCCGGCGTGCCACTGCGGCCGATTCGGGAATGGCAGATCTGGAACGAGCCCAACTTCAAGTACTTCATCGCCAAGCCGAACCCGAGCTGAATACGGCCAGCTGGTGAAGATCTCCCATGCCGCCCTGCGAGCCGCGGACCCGGGCGCGAAGATCGTCCTGGCCGGCCTCTTCGCGCGCCCCAAAGGCGCCAGGGACCGCCGCACCGGCAAGCACAAAAGCCTCAACTGGTACGCGAGCGACTTCATCGCGCAGATGTACAGGCGGACGCCGGGCATCAAGGCGAAGTTCAGCGGCCTCTCGCTGCATCCGTACACGATCTTCGCCCGCGAATTGCCGGAAGTCATCGAAGAATTCCGCACCTTCATGCAGCAGAGCGGCGACGGCGGCAAGGGCCTCTGGATCACCGAGCTCGGCTGGAGCTCCGGCAAGTCGAGCGCCGGCAACCTCTTCGCGAAGGGTCCCGGGGGACAGGCCAAGGAATTGCGAGCCGCCTTCACGCTGCTCCGGAGCAAGCAGGCGAAATGGAAGCTGAAGAGCGTGTTCTGGTTCTCCGTCGACGACTCGCCGGGCAGCTGCAACTTCTGCGACGGCTCCGGCCTCTTCGGCGCGGGGTTCAAGCCGAAGCCGGCCTGGTACGCCTACGTGAAGTTCGCCGGCGGAACGCCCTAGCGCTCCTTCACGCCGGCGTTCGTCCTTAGGACGCGTATCTCGGCCCAAGGACGAACGCCGGAGGCCAAGCGGGCCACTGCGTAAGATCGGTGGGTTGAGCACCAGGGCTAAAAGCAGTGCGAAATCCGATTCGCTGGCGCCGTTCAGCGCGCCGGTTCGGCGTTGGTTCGAGGCGTCGTTCGAGGGGCCGACGCCCGCCCAGGTCGGGGGTTGGGAGGCGATCTCGGGGGGGGACAACGCGCTGATCTGCGCCCCCACCGGCTCCGGCAAGACCCTGGCCAGCTTCCTCTGGGGAATCGACAAGCTGGCCCGCTCGCCGCGGCTGGGGACCGGAGTGCGGCTCGTATATGTGTCCCCCCTGAAGGCGCTCTCCTACGACATCGAGCGCAACCTGCGGGCGCCGCTGCGGGGGATCGGCGCCGAGATCTCGGTCGGCCTGCGGACCGGCGACACCTCGCAGAAAGAGCGACGGGCGATGGCGAAAACGCCGCCCGACATCCTCATCACCACGCCGGAGTCGCTCTACCTGATGCTGTCCTCCAACGTGCGCGAGATCCTCGCCAGCACCGAAGCGGTGATCGTGGACGAGATTCATGCGGTTGCGCAGACCAAGCGGGGGGCGCATCTGGCGCTGACGCTCGAGCGATTGGACGATCTGGTTCAGGGGGCTGTGAGGGAGGAGTCGGGGGAGGGGTCTTCGGAGCAACAGCGGGGAGGCTCCGAAGACCCCTCCCCCGACTCCTCGTCACGGTCCCCAGCTCCGAATCGCCCTGGGATTCAGCGGATAGGGCTTTCCGCCACGCAGCGGCCTCTTGAGCGGATAGCTCAGTTTCTTGTCGGCCCCAAGAGGCAGTGCCGGATTGTTGATGCCGGGCACAAAAAGGACCTCGACCTAGAGATCGTGGTGCCTGTCGAGGACATGTCGGACCCTGGCGCTCCCGCTTACCCCAGCGAGGATGGGCCGCCTCCGACGGAAATCGAGCCTTCAGCTCATGTGCGCTCGATCTGGCCCGCTATCTATCCCAAGCTGCTGGAGTTGGTCCAGGAACACACGTCGACGATCATCTTCGTCAACAACCGCCGCGCGTCAGAGCGTCTCGCGAAGCGCTTGAACGAGCTTGCGAACGGGGAAGGGGAGCAGGAGCTTCCGGCGACTGAGCACGGGGGGCACTCGGGGGAGGGCTCGTCGGAGCAACAGCGGGGAGGCTCCGCCGAGCCCTCCCCCGAGCACCCTGCCGCGGCCGAGCCCGTTGAGATCGCCCGCGCTCACCACGGGTCGCTCTCGCATGAGGAGCGCACCCTCGTCGAGGGGCTATTGAAGTCCGGCCAGCTCCCGTGCCTTGTCGCCACCTCCTCGCTCGAGCTGGGCATCGACATGGGCGCCGTGGATCTGGTGATCCAGGTCGAGTCGCCGAAGTCGGTCACCCGCGGCCTGCAACGGATCGGGCGCGCCGGGCACGGGCTTGGCGAGACCTCGAAAGGGCGGATCTTTCCGAAATACCGCGGTGACCTGCTCGAGTGCGCGGTGGTCGCCCGGCGCATGCGCGAAGGGGAGATCGAGGAGACGGTCATCCCGCAGAACCCGCTCGACGTGCTCGCCCAGCACCTGGTCTCGATGGCCGCGCTCGACCAGTGGGAGGTCGACGAGGTCGAGCGGCTGGTCACCGCGACCGAGTCCTTCCGCGAGCTCTCGCGCGAGCAGCTGGAGAACGTGCTCGACATGCTCGACGGCCGCTACCCCTCCGACCGCTTCGCCGAGCTGCGGCCGCGGATCGTCTGGGACCGCACCCAGGGCACGATCCACGGCCGCAAAGGCGCCCGCTCGCTGGTCGTCACCAACGCCGGCACGATCCCCGACCGCGGCCTCTACGGCGTTCACCTGCCGGACGGCCGCCGGGTCGGCGAGCTCGATGAGGAGATGGTCTACGAGGCCCGTCCTGGCCAAACCTTCCTGCTCGGCGCCACCACCTGGCGGATCGAGGAAATCACCCGCGACCGGGTCATCGTCACCCCGGCTCCCGGCGCCCCCGGCGCCGTCCCCTTCTGGAAGGGCGACGGGATCGGCCGCCCGGCCGAGCTGGGCCGGGCGATCGGCGCCTTCTCCCGCGAGGCGGTCTCGCGCAAGCCGGAGGAGCTGGCGGCCGAGTACGACCTCGACCCCCGCGCCGCCGACAACCTCGTCAGCTACCTGCGCGAGCAGCAGCGGGCGACCCGCGTCGTCCCCTCCGACGAGACGATCGTGGTCGAGCGCTTCCGCGACGAGATCGGCGACTGGCGCCTCTGCATCCTCTCCCCCTACGGCGGCCGCGTCCACGCCGCCTGGGGCCTTGCCCTCGCCGCCAAGATCCGCGACGAGCGCGACCTCGAGGCCGACGCGATCTGGTCCGACGACGGCATCGTCATCCACCTCCCCGACGCCGACGAGCCGCCGCCCGCCGACCTGGTCCTGATCGATCCCGAGGAGATCGAGGACCTGGTCGTCGCCGAGCTCTCCGGCTCGGCCCTGTTCGGCGCCCGGTTCCGCGAGAACGCCTCGCGCTCGCTGCTGATCCCGCGCGCCTACCCCGGCAAGCGCACGCCGCTCTGGCAGCAGCGGCTGAAGTCGCAGAGCCTGCTCGAGGTGGCGCGGGACTTCCCCCGCTTCCCGGTCATCCTCGAGACCTACCGCGAGTGCCTGCAGGACGTGCTCGACCTGCCCGCCCTCGGCGACCTGCTGCGCAAGCTGCACTCGCGCCAGCTCAGCCTGGTCGAGGTCGAGACGCCGACGGCCTCGCCCTTCGCCTCCTCGCTGCTGTTCGACTACGTCGCCACCTACATGTACGAGGGCGACACGCCGAGCGCCGAGCGGCGGGCGGCGGCGCTGGCGCTGGACCGCGACCTGCTGCGCGAGCTGCTCGGCCAGGAGGAGCTGCGCGAGCTGATCGACCCCGAGGCCCTGGAGGAGGTCGAGGCGCAGCTGCAGCACCGCACCGAGGCCGGCCGGGCCGGCGACCGCGACGCCCTGCAGCAGCTGCTGCGCAACCTCGGCGACCTCACCGCGGCGGAGTGCGAGGAGCGGGTCGCCGAGGGTTACTCGGCCGCCTCGATGCTGGAGAAGCTGGTCGCCGAGCGCCGCGTCGCCAAGGTCCGGATCGCCGGCGAGGAGCGCTGCATCGCCGCCGAGGACGCCGGCCTCTACCGCGATGCGCTCGGCGTGCCGCCGCCGGCCGGCCTGCCGGAGACCTTCCTCGAGGACCACCCCGACGCGATGCGCGCCCTGGTCCGCCGCTGGGCGCGCACGCACGGGCCCTTCCCGACCGCCCGCCTGGCCGAGCGCTACGGCATCGACCCGCTGCCGGCCCTGCGCGAGCTGGAGGGCGAAGGGGCAATGGTCCGCGGCGAGCTGCTGCCGGGGGGGACCGAGCGCGAGTGGTGCGACTCCGAAGTCCTGCGCCGGGTGCGCCGCGCCAGCCTCGCCCGCCTGCGCAAGGAGGTCGAGGCGGCCGACCGCACCGAGCTGGCTCGCTTCCTGCCGAGCTGGCAGAACGTCGACGCCTTCCGCCCCGCCGGCGCCGGCCCCGACCGCCTGCGCGAGGCGCTGGTGCCGCTGCAGGGCGTCGCCCTGACCCCCAAAGTCTGGGAGAACGACGTGCTGCCGCGCCGCCTCGGCGCCTACTCGCCGAGCTGGCTCGACGAGCTCTGCACCAGCGGCGAGCTGGTCTGGGTTGGGGCGGGCGCCCTCGGCCGCTCCGACGGGCGCGTCGCCCTCTACTTCCGCGAGGACGTCCGCCTCGCCGGCCCGCCCCCCGCCAACGCCAAGCTGGAGACGCCCGCCGGCGAGGTCCACGAGGCGATCCGCGAGCGCCTCGCCGCCGGCCCCTCCTTCTGGCTCGACCTGCTCGCCGACCTCGACCACCCGGCCGAGGATCTGCACAACGCGCTCTGGGACCTCGCCTGGTCGGGCGCGGTCACCAACGACGCCTTCGCGCCGCTGCGAGCGCCGCGCCTGCGCGCCGTGCCGCCGAGCGAGCGCCAGGGCCGCCGCTTCGGCCGCCGCCGCTCGACCGCCGGCGCCGCCGTCCAGGGTCGCTGGTCGCTGGCCGAGCCGCTGTTCGCTGACGCGCCCGGCCCCGGCGCCCGCCTGCGCGCCCAGGCGGAGCTGATGCTGGAGCGCTACGGCATCGTCACCCGCGAGACCGTCCTCGCCGAGGGCGTCCCCGGCGGCTTCGCCACCCTCTACGCCGAGCTCGGCAACCTCGAGCTGCTCGGCACCGCCCGCCGCGGCTACTTCGTCGAGGGTCTCGGCGGCGCCCAGTTCGCCCTCCCCGGCGCGGTCGAGCGCCTGCGCTCGCTGCCCGAAGCCGACGGCGCCTACCTGCTGCTCGCCGCCACCGACCCGGCCAACCCCTACGGCGCCTCGCTGCCCTGGCCGAAGCTGGAGGGAGGCCGGCGCCCCGGCCGCACCCCCGGCGCCCACCTGCTGCTGCGCGACGGCGAGCCGCTCGTCTTCCTCGAGCGCGGCGGCCGCGGTCTCCTGCGCCTGCAGCCGCTCGCGGGCGCCGAGCTGGAGGCGGCGATGCGCGCCCTCGCCGACGCCGTCAGCGCCGGCCAGCTGCCGAAACTGGCGATCGAGAAGCTCGACGGCGAGCCGGTGATCGGCTCCGGCCACGAGGAGGCCCTGATCGGCGCCGGCTTCAGCCGCGGCCCCCGCAAACTCACCGCCTCGGCGTAAGCCACGCCGCCGATGGGCCGATAAGTCGACCCTGAGTCGACTTATCGGCCCATCGGCCGGAAAGGGCGGGGTGGGATAATCGATGGCGATGGGGATGGAGGAGGTTGAGACGAGCGCGGAGCTGCTGCGCAGCGTGCCGCTCTTCGCCGATCTCGAAGCGGAGGAGCTGGAGCGCTTCTCGCGGGTCGCCGTGCCTCGCTCCTTCCCGGCCGGCACCCGCGTCTTCCACGAGGGCGACCGCTCCGACGCCTGCTACATCGTCCGCGAGGGCAGCTTCCGGGTCACCCGCGAGCACTCCGACGGTCGCGCGATCACCCTCGCCACGCTCGGGCCCGGCGAGATCTTCGGCGAGCTGGCGATGCTCGACGGCGACACCCGCTCGGCCAGCGCCGAGGCGCTCAGCGACGGCGAGCTGCTGGCGCTGCCGGCCGACGACGTCAGGGCGCCTGCTCGCCCGCCACCCGGAGATCTCGGTGAAGCTGGTGGCGGCGCTGGTGCGGCGCCTGCGCGAAGCCAACGAGCGGATCTCGCGCCAGTCCTTCCAGACCGTGCCCAGCCGCGTCGCCGGCGTCCTCTCCCAGCTGGTCTCCGAAACGCCCGCGCAGCGGCGAGGACGGCGAGGTGACGATCCGGATGAACCAGGCCGACCTCGCCCAGCTCGCCGGCACCTCGCGCGAGAGCGTCAGCCGCTTCCTCGCCGACCTCGAGCGCGCCGGCGTCGTCCGCTCCGGCCGCGGCCGCGTAACGGTCTGCGACCCCGCGAAGCTCCACAACTACATCTTCTAGCCATGGCCGACTCCGCCACCATCCGCGCGCGGATGGTGGAGCGGCAGCTGCGGCGGCGCGGGATCGCCGACGAGCGGGTGCTGGCGGCGATGGGGGAGGTCCCGCGGGAGGCGTTCGTGCCGGCGCGAGCTGCGCCACCGCGCCTACGCCGACTCGCGCCCTGCCGATCGCCGAGGAGCAGACGATCTCCCAGCCCTGGATCGTCGCCGCGATCTGCCAGGCGCTGGAGCTGAAGGGCGGCGAGCGGGTGCTCGAGGTCGGCACCGGCTCCGGCTATTCGGCCGGCGTGCTCTCGCTGCTGGCGGCGGAGGTGGTCAGCGTCGAGCGCCACCAGGCGCTCGCTCTCGGCGCGCGCGAAGCGCTCGCCTCGCTGGCCGTCACCAACGTCGAGCTGATCGTCGGCGACGGCAGCCGCGGCGTGCCCGAGCGGGCTCCGTTCGAGGCGATCGCCGTCCACGCCGCCGCCCCGGCCGCGCCGCGCGGCGCTGATCGCCCAGCTCGCCGAAGGCGGCCGCCTGGTCGTCCCGATCGCGACCGGCGAGGAGGCCGACCTGCTGACCGTCATGCGTCGCCGCGGCGAGCAGCTCGAGACCGAGACGATCGCCCCCTGCCGCTTCGTCCCCCTGCTCGGCGACGAAGGCTTCTACCGCCGGCCGATGGGCCTCAAACGTCCAATAGTGGACGTTTGAGCCCGGGCGGCGGTTAGCAGCCGGAGGTGGGGTCGCTGCCGTCCTTGACGACTTCGTCGTCGCCGCCGCCGCAGACGATCTGCTTGTCGTGCTGGCCGTCGACCGCGTCGATGAAGTCGTCGCCGCCCTTGCCGAGGAAGACGTCGGCGCCGAGGTGGCCCATCAGGCTGTTGTCTCCGTTGTCGCCGGTGAGGACGTCGGGCCCGTCGGATCCCTCGAGGCTCTCGTTGTTCGGCAGGATGCGGTCGGCGTTGCCGCAGCCGGGAGGGCCGCCGCTGCCGCCCAGCTCGATTCGCAGGTTGTCGTTGGAGCGGGCGTAGGAGACGGTGTCGTCGCCGTCGCCGCCGTCGTAGGTGTGGCCCTGGCAGGTCGGCACGGAGGAGACGAGCAGATCCTCGCCGGGGCCGGCGTTGAGCTGGTCGCCGCCGGGGTCGGAGTAGAGGACGTCGTTGCCGCCGTTGCCGATCAGCGTGTCGTTGCCGTTGTCGGGGCCGTTGTAGTTCTCCCCCGCTTCCAGCACGTCGTTCTCGGGCCCGCCGACGATCGTGTCGCCGCCGGCGTTGCCGTTGATCCGCACCTTGGCGTTGGCGGGGATGCTGGCGTCGGCGACGAGGGTGTCGCCGCCGTCGTTGCCGGTGACGACGATCAGCGCCAGCCCGGGGTCGCCCGGGCAGGTGACGACGCTGGCGTCGCTGGCCGAGACGGCGCAGCCGTCGCCGGCGAAGACCGGGGCGCCGGAGAAGACCGTCCAGCCTCCGGGGCCGGTCGAGATTCGGAGTTCGTCGGCGCTGGGGCCGCCCTGGACGATCAGGCTCGATTCGTCGAGGCCCTGGTTGAGGATCACCGAGGCGGTTCCGGGCGGCGGCCCGATTTCCGGGCCGCAGGAGTTCTCGACCGAGAAGCCGTCGCAGCTGTCGCTGCCGGGGCCGCCGAACGCTTCGCCGCCCCCGCCGCCGCTCGCCAGCATGTCGTCGCCGACGCCGCCGTCGAGCCGGTTGGCGCTGCCGTCGCCGACGATCGTGTCGCCCTGCGGGGAGCCGACCACGTCCTCGAAGCCGCTGAGGTCGTCGTGGCCGTCGCCTTTCGCCTTGCTGGACTGAAGGCTGACGATGATGCCGCTGCGGGTGGCGCTTGCGTAGGAGACGATGTCCTGGCCGCCGCCGCCCCCGGCGAGCGTGTCGGTGCCGGCGTCGCCGCGGACGATGTCGCCGTCGCCCTCGCCGCCGTCGGCGTTGTCGGTGCCGGCGCCGCCGAAGATCGCGTCGCTGCCACCGCCGCCGTCGAGTCGGCTGTCGTCGCCGGCGCCGCCTTCGATCAGGTCGTTGTCCGGGCCGCCGTCGACGTGGTCGTTGCCCTTGTCGCCGAGCAGCTTGTCCTCGCCGCCGGCGCCGTCGATCTCGTCGCTGCCCTGCTGGCCGTCGATGAAGTCGTTCTCGGCGCCGCCGTCGAGCGTGTCCGGCCCCTTGGCGCCGTTGAGCGAGTCCTCGCCGCCGTTGCCGTAGAGGTTGTCGGCGCCCTTGAAGCCGGAGAGCTTGTCGTCGCCGGCGCCGCCGTCGAGCATGTCGGAGCCGGTCTCCCCGAAGAGGTCGTCGTCGCCCTCTTCGCCGTAGAGGCCGTCGAAGCCGCGGCCGCCCTGAAGCCTGTCGTCGCCCGGGCCGCCGCAGATCGTGTCGTTGCCGTTGCGGCCGCCGTCGATGCGGTCGTCGCCGCCACCGCCGTAGATCACGTCGCTGGCGCCCTTGCCGACGATCTTGTCGTTGCCGGCCGTGCCCATGATCGTCACCTTCTTGCCGCCGCAGGTCATCGCCGCGGCGTTGCCGGCGAGTGGAGCGAGCAGCAGGCCGCAGGCGCAGATCAGCGCCGCGAAGAGGGGCCGAGTGAACGTGTGTGCCTGGGCCACGAGTACCCACATCGGTCCCCCAGCCGAAAAACTGAAATCGGGACACGGACAGATGTCCAGCGCAAAAGCGGGGTCAGTCGTCCAGACACGAGGCGCTCACGAAGATCACGGTCTCCTATACGCTCGCAGCGCAAATGAGGGGCGGCACCTACGTACTCAACTTCTACTCGGCCGTCTTCGTCGATCAGCTGAAGCGGGGACGCAAGACGGCGACCATCCGCCTCGGCGACAAGAGCGGCAAGTACGAGCGCGGCCAGGTCGTCTGGGTGACGGTCGGCTTCCGCCACAGCCCGCGCGAGAAGATCTTCACCGCGGTGATCGACGACGTCGAAGTGAAGCGGCTCGGCGACCTCTCCCGGCGCGACATCGAGCACGACAACCCCGAGTTTCGCCGGCTCGAAGAGGAGAAGAAGTTCCTCGAACAGATCTACAGCCGGCCGATCTCCGAGGACGACGGGGTGACCGTGATCCGCTTCTCCCAGATCGTCGAGCCGCCGCGCGCCCATCTCGGCAACGGGGAGACCCCGCACCGCAACTGATGGCCGAGTACGCGTTCCTCACGACCTGGTTGCTCGATTGCCCGCGGCAGCCGGTCTGGGAGGCGATCCACGACCAGGAGCGCTGGCCGCAGTGGTGGCGCGGGGTGGAGGTCGCCGAGGAGATCAAGGCGGGTGAGAACGGCGACGTCGGCAGCGTCGCGCGGATGGTCTGGAAGAGCCTGCTGCCCTACCGGGTCGAGTTCGAGGTGACGACGACTCGGGTCGAGTCTCCCCACCTGCTGGAGGGGCACGCCATGGGCGAGCTGGAGGGCATCGGCCGCTGGCGCCTGTACGAGCAGGACGGCGTCACCGCTGTGCTCTACGAGTGGAACGTGACGACCACCAAGCCTTGGATGAACCTGATGGCGCCGTTGCTGCGGCCGGCCTTCGAGTGGAACCACGACTGGGTGATGGCCCGGGGCGGCGAGGGAATCGCTCGGCTTCTCGGCTGCAGGCTGCTGGCGAGCGACTGAGCACGCTATCTTTCTGGTGCTGGCACTCCCATTGAGAGAGTGCCAAGGCCGCTAGAGCGCCGAGTTTGGCTCCACAGCGGCAATTCCTGACTTTGCCAGCAAATCACGCACCGATAACGGAGGTTCACGGATGAAGCTGAAGCCCCTCGGGGACCGGCTGATCGTCAAGCCGATCGAGGAGGAGGAGACGACCGCAAGCGGCATCGTCCTCCCCGACACGGCCAAAGAGAAGCCGCAGAAGGGCAAGGTCGTCGCCGTCGGCGATGGCGCGATCAACGAGGACGGCAATCGCCGCCCGCTCGACGTCGCCGCGGGCGACGAGGTCCTCTACTCCAAATACGGAGGCACCGAGGTAACCGTCGAGGGCGACGACCTGCTGGTGATGCGCGAGTCGGACGTGCTCGCGAAGCTCAGCTAGCCGTCACACCGGACTTAGAAGAACCAAGGAGGACTGAATAAACATGGCTCATAAGGAGCTGAAGTACGCAGAGGAGGCCAGAGGGGCACTGCAGGCCGGCGTCGACGCCGTCGCCAACGCCGTCAAGGTCACCCTCGGCCCGAAAGGCCGTTACGTCGTGCTCGACAAAAAGTTCGGCGCACCGACGATCACCAACGACGGCGTCACCATCGCCCGCGAGGTCGAGGTCGAGGACGTCTTCGAGAACCAGGGCGCCCAGCTCGTCCGCGAGGTCGCCACGGCGACCAACGACGTGGCCGGCGACGGCACCACGACGGCGACCCTGCTGGCCCAGATCATCGTTCGCCAGGGGCTGAAGAACGTAGCCGCCGGCGCCAACCCGCTGGCCCTGCGCCGCGGGATCGAGAAGGCGGTCGACGAGGTCGTCGAGAACCTGCGCGAGAAGCAGTCCAAAGAGGTCGCCGGCAAGGACCAGATCGCCCGCGTCGCCGCCATCTCCGCCGCCGACGACGAGATCGGCAACGTCATCGCCGACGCGATCGAGAAAGTCGGCAAAGACGGCGTCGTCAACGTCGAGGAGGGCCAGACCTTCGGCATGGAGCTGGAGTTCACCGAGGGGATGCAGTTCGACAAGGGCTACATCTCCCCGTACATGGTCACCGACCAGGACCGCATGGAGGCGGTGCTGGAGGACCCCTACATCCTCATCGCCAACCAGAAAATCGGCTCCGTGCGGGACATCCTGCCGGTGCTCGAGCAGGTCATGCAGGGCGGCAAGCCGCTGCTGATCGTGGCCGAGGACGTCGAGGGCGAGTGCCTGGCGACCCTGGTCGTCAACAAGCTGCGGGGCACCTTCACCGGTGTCGCCGTGAAAGCGCCCGGCTTCGGCGATCGCCGCAAGCGGATGCTCGAGGACATCGCGATCCTCACCGGCGGCGAGGTGATCACCGAGGAGATGGGCCTCAAACTCGAGAACACCCAGCTCTCCCAGCTCGGCAAGGCCCGGCGTGTCGTCGTCTCCAAGGACACGACCACGATCATCGACGGCGCCGGCGACGCCGACGACATCAAGGGCCGGATCAAGCAGATCAAACAGGAGATCGAGAACACCGACTCCGACTTCGATCGCGAGAAGCTCCAGGAGCGCCTCGCCAAGCTCGCCGGAGGCGTCGCCGTGGTCAAGGTCGGCGCCGCCACCGAGACCGAGATGAAGGAGAAAAAGCACCGCGTCGAGGACGCGCTGCAGGCGACCCGCGCCGCGCTCGAGGAGGGCGTCGTCCCGGGTGGCGGTGTGGCCCTGCTGAACGCCCAGTCCGGTCTCGACCCGGAGAAGCTGGCCGACGACCCGGACGAGGTCACCGGCGCGCGGATCATCCACCGCTCGCTCGAGGAGCCGGTCCGCCAGATCGCCGAGAACTCCGGCCTGGAGGGCTCGGTCGTGGTCAACAAGGTCCGTGACCTGAAAGCCGGCGAAGGCCTCAACGCGGCCAACGGCGAGTACGGCGACCTGATCAAAGCCGGCGTCATCGACCCGACCATGGTCACGCGCTCGGCGCTGCAGAACGCCGCCTCGATCGCCAAGAACATCCTCGTCACCGAGGCGATCATCGCCGAGCCGCCCGAGGAAGACGGCGCCGGCGGCGGCATGCCCGGCGGCGGCATGCCCGACATGGGCGGCATGATGTAACCACCCCCCGCCGATGGGCCTCAAACGTCCGCCATTTGGACGTTTCAGGCCCGCCGAGTGGTGGTTGGCTTCAGAGGCCCCCGGGTGACCGGGGGCCTCTTTATGTCTGGGGCCGGGGGCGGTCGGGCAGCGCTCCCGGCTCAACTTTTTTGAGAAGTGTGGTTGGCCGTCCGCGAGCCGCGGCAACAAAAAAGTACAAGCCGCCGGGAGCGCTGCCCGACCGCTTTCCCAGATCCGACAAGCATCGGTATCCGAGTCGGCACATTGAGCGCAGCACACGCGCGCCGCGGCGCGAAAGGCTGTCCCCATGCCCCTGCACCAGGCCGAACACCCCGCCGATGGGCCTCAAACGTCCGCCATTTGGACGTCTCAGGCCCGTCGGCGGCTCGGGACGCGGATCGCCGAGATGGCTGAGGAGCAGCATGGGCTGGTGACGCTTTCACAACTTCGGCAGCTTGGCTTGAGTGCGAGCGCCGTCCGAAGCCGAGTGGAGGAGGGATCGCTGTACCGACTGTATGAGGGTGTTTACGCGGTTGGGCATCTGCCCCAGACCCGGGAGGCGCGGTATATGGCGGCGGTGCTGGCCTGTGGGCCGGATGCGGTGCTGTCGCATCGGTCGGCAGTCGATCTTTGGCGGTTGCGGGAGGATCGGCGTGCCGCGATTGATGTCACCGCGGGCGGTCGGCGCGGTCGGGCGCCGACGGGAATCGCCGCTCATCGGCACGGGTCGCTCACAGCCGCCGATCGCACGACAGAGCGGGGAGTTCCCTGCACGACCGTGGCACGTACGCTTCTTGACTTCGCAGGCGTGGCGCCGGTTTGGGAGCTGCGGCAGGTCGTTGGGGAGGCGGAGGCACAGCGGTTGCTGAATCACGCGGAGGCTCGACGGCTGATCAAGCGCAGTCCTGGTCGTCGGGGCGTCGCCCGGCTGCGAATGGTGCTCGACGAAATCCACCCCCAGACGAAGCGGACGCGCAGTGAGATGGAGCGGCTGTTTCTGCGGATGTGCACTCGGAGCGGCCTGCCGGAGCCGGAGGTCAACGCCTGGCTGGACGTTGGCAACGGCCGCCTCCAGGCCGATTTCCTCTGGCGCGCCGCCAACCTAATCGTGGAAGCCGACAGCCGGCAGTTTCATGACACCGATTCCGCCTTCCTCAGCGACCGCCGTCGCGAACAGCGGTTGCAGCTGGCCGGCTGGCGGGTCTCCCATTGCACCTGGCACGAGATCGAACATGAACCCCGGCGGCTCGCCGAGACGATCCGCGGCCTCTTGGCTAGGGCGCCGTCGGCGTAGGCGCGGGGACCGGAGTCGGGGCCGGTTTCGTTTTCTTCGGCTTCGGCGGCAGCGGCGGCAGGGCGCCGGCGTTGTAGTCGGCGTAGGAGAGGAAGTTGGCGCGGCGGATCTTCAGGCGCAGGGTGTTGGCCGTGCGGGGATAGAGGCTGAGGTCGTACTGGTTGCCGGCGTCGAAGCCGCCGTAGTAGACGAGCATCCGCACCCGCGGACGTTTGACGACCCAGGAGATCAGCTGTTTGACGAAGCGCGGTTCGTCCTCGCCGTGCACCGCCCACTCGGTGATCGCGACCGGCTTGCCCCGCCACTGCTTGCCGGCGTAGAAGCGGTTGAGGTCTTTCCAGACGGGATACTGGGAGTAGAAGTCGGTGCCGACCCAGTCGACCCAGCGGCTCCCGGGCCAGTAGTTGCCCGGGAAGTTCCCTTTCACCCGCGGCGAGCCGCCCGGCAGCGGGCTCCAGACGATGCTCACCGGCGCCGCCGGCAGGCTTTCCGGGTTCGGCCCTTTCGTCCGGTTCAGCGGCGGCAGCCCGATTTCCGCCAGGGTCGGGTTGATCCCTTCCAGCGTCTGACCGCCGCGGACGATCGCGGCGATGCGGCGGAAGGCCTGTTTGTACCAGCCGGTGGTGTGTTCGCCGCCTTTCTGACTGCCGTCGCAGTTGACCGCCGACCAGGCGTTGAGGCAGCGGTTGGGCTCGCCCAGCGGCCGGATGTAGGCGGGCAGCCCGCGCTCGGCGAAGAAGTCGTTGAGCTGGAGCAGGTAGTTGTCGCCGCCGCCGAGGGCGATCTGCTGCGGCGTGATCAGCTCGGCCAGCGTCTGGTCGTCGGCGGTGGAGATGCGCAGGATCGGCCGCGTCGCCGTTTCCCGCCAGCGTTCGTAGGCCTCGTTGAGGCTGTTGCCCCAGGGGTGGAAGGTCTGCAGCAGCGCCGGGTGCTTGCCGGTGAAGTCGGCGAACTCGTTGAACTCCGGGGTCGTGCCGCGGTCGCTGACGCCGAGGAAGACGTTCGGCTTCGGCGGCGCCAGGCTCACCGCCGACGCCTGCGCGACGAGCACGACCGTCACCACGGCGGCCAGCGCAACGACTCGGCTAGGGACTCTCCAGCACATCGCTCATCCTTCGCGGCTCGACTCCGAGCGCCTGCACGTCGGCCGTGCCGCGCTCGCTGACCATCGAGACCTCCATCAGCTCGGCCTCCTCCCAGGTTGCAAACACGGCCTCGCCGAAAACGGAGCGCAGCGCCGATCAGGCCGGCGCGGACCAGCGGCAGCGGCAGGTGGACGAGCGGCCGCGGCCGGCCGGCGATGCGGCTGACCAGGTCCGACATCTCGTCGTAGGTGAGCGTCTCCGGCCCGGCCAGCTCGTAGCGCGGCCGCGCTCTCGCGCGCCAGCGAGCGCGACGACGCAGCGGGCCACGTCCGCCGGCCCAGATCGGCTGGAACCGCGCCTGGCCCTCGCCCGACACCGGCATCACCGGCAGGAAGGAGAAGCGGCGCAGCAGCGTGATCCAGGGGTCGCTGTGGTCGTAGACGATCGAGGGGGCGAAGACGGTCGTCTCCAGCGGCGAGGAGGCGACCGCCTGCTCGGCCAGCCACTTGGCGCGGAAGAAGCGCGTGCGCTGGGCCGCGTGCGGCGTTGAGGGCGCTGAAGAAGACGAAGCGCCGCACGCCGCTGCGCTCGGCCGCGCGCAGCAGCCGCACCGTCGCCAGCCCGTTCAGCTCCTCGATCCGGTTCGGCGGCTGGTCGCGGATCGTCGCCGCCAGGTGGATCACGGTGTCGACCCCGCGCAGCGCCTGGCGCACCAGGTAGGGATCCGACATCTCGCCGAGGTCGCCGAGCGCGATCTGCACGTCGACCCGCCGCGCGCCCGAGCCGCCGCGGCTCGCGCACCAGGCAGCGCACGTCCTCGCCGCTCTCCAGCAGCAGCGGCAGCAGCCGCGAGCCGATGCTCCCGGTCGCTCCCGTCAGCAGCAGCATCGTCGCCACGCCTGATCGTCTTGCCCGTCGCATTGCAGCGCAACCCTACTGACCGCCTCCGCCGCCGCATATCCCTAAAATGTGCGCTCGCGCTTCGGCGGGGCCATCGGCCTCGTCGGGCACCGAAAGCCGACTTAGGAGAAAGCCTCCGAATGACCTACGTCATCGCCGAGCCGTGCATCGGCACCAAGGACAACTCGTGTGTCGAGGTCTGTCCCGGTCGACTGCATCCACCCGACGCCCGACGAGCCCGACTACGACTCGGTCGAGATGCTCTACATCGACCCCGACGAGTGCATCGACTGCGACGCCTGCGTCGAGGCCTGCCCGGTCGACGCCTGCTTCGCCGAGGACCAGCTCCCGGCCGAGTGGGCCAAATACGCCGAGATCAACGCCGAGTACTACAAGAGCAAAGCTGAGCGCCTAGCCGGACGCTAGCTCTGGACGACCGGCAGCGGGGTGCCGCTGACCGGCGGCGGCTTCGGCGGCGGCGGGAGTCGCCTGCAGCACCGGCAGCTCCTGCGGCGTCGCGGCGACGATGCCGCGGGCCGCCTGGCGGATCGCCTGGGAGGCGGGTGCGTCGGGCTCGGCGAGTGACCAGCGGCGTGCCGGCGTCGGCGTGCTCGCGCAGCGGCTCGGAGAGCGGCACCTTGCCGAGCAGCGGGACGTCGAGCTCGTCGGCGAGCAGCTGGCCGCCGCCCTCGCCGAAGATCGTGAAGCGCTCGCCGTCGGGGGTCGTGAAGCCGGACATGTTCTCGATCACGCCGAGCATCTCGAGGTCGAACTTGGCCGCCATCTCGGCGCCGCGCCGGGCGACCGACTGCGCCGCCGGCTGCGGCGTGGTGACGACCACGAACTTGGCCTGCGGCAGCAGCTGGGCGAGGGTCATCGAGACGTCGCCGGTGCCCGGCGGCAGGTCGAGCAGCAGGTACTCGAGCTCGCCCCAGGCGACGTCCTCGAGGAACTGCTGGATCGCCTTGTGGAGCATCGGCCCGCGCCAGACGACCGCCGCGTTCTCCTCGACGAAGAAGCCGATCGACATCACCTTGACGCCGCCGGCGCGCGTCCAGCGGCAGGATCTTGCGCTCGCCGTTGACCTCCGGCTTGCGCGTTGACGCCGAGCATGCGCGGGATCGAGTAGCCGTAGACGTCGCAGTCGAGGGCGCCGGCGGGGTGGCCTTCGGCGGTCAGCGCCGCGGCCAGGTTGGCGGTCATCGTCGACTTGCCGACGCCGCCCTTGCCGGAGGCGACGCAGATCACGTTCTTGACCTGGGCGAGCGCGCCCTGCGGCAGCTTGCCGCGGCCGAGCGTCTGCTGCAGGTCGCCTTTCTCCTCGTCGGAGAGGACGTCGAAGCCGACCCCGACCTCGGTCACCCCGTCGAGCTCGGAGACCTGCTGGGCGACCGCCTGTTCGAAGTGGGAGCGGATCGGGCAGCCGGCGGTGGTCAGCGAGACGACGACCTCGACCCGGCCGCTCTCCTGGATCTCGATCGAGCGCACCATGCCGAGCTCGACGATCGAGCGGCGCAGCTCGGGGTCGATGACGGCGCGCAGCTTCTCGGTGATCTGGTCCTTGGTCGGAAGTGCCATCGCGGCCATTCTCGCAAAGGCGACGGCGCGCGGCAGCCCGATCCGCCGCAGGGGGGAGAGTTCGCCGGCCCGCGCCCTTGGCGCCCCATATGCAGGCGAGCGAAGGAGGGCGGATGTCGGGGACGCGAGGTGGGCTGGGACGGATCGTGGCGATGGGGATCGGGCTGGCGCTGGCGCTGCTGCTGCTGGTCGGCGAGCGAGGCGCGGGCGGGCAAGTACGCCGTCGCCCAGTGCGGCTGGTACGTCGGCGCCGACGCCGACTGGGCCGACACCACCGGCGGCGCCAAGTTCCGCCCCGACTGCCTGCTGCGCGCCGCCCGCCGGCGCCGACCCCTTCGACGGCGCCCACCTGAAGAGCTTCACCCGCGAGGGCCAGGACACCGTCTCCGGCACCCGCTTCGCCCGCTGGCGCTGGGAGGCGCCGCCCGGCACCGGCATCACCCAGGTGCGCGGCACCTGGTGGCATGCGCTCCACGACGGCTTCGAGCAGCGGATCGGCGTCGGCACCTGGAGCGGCGGCTTCGACGTCTTCGCCGCCGCCGGCCGGCACCGACGTCGCCCCGCGCGAGTTCGTCGCCGGCTTCTCGCCGCCGCAGCCGGCGCTCGAGGACCGCCTGCTCTGCGCCAGGGCGGAGACGCAAGTGGTGCAGCCTCGACGCCGGCTCCTGGTCGGCGCTGCGGGCGCTGACGATCACCGTCGAGGACGACCGCCGCCGCCGGCGCCGGGATCGGCGGCGACATCCTCGCCGGCGGCTGGCGGCGCGGCGTCGCAGGGCGTCGGCTTCTGGGGCGGCGACACCGGCGGCGGCATCCGCTTCGGCGAGACCTGCATCGACGGCGCCCGCGTCGCGCTCACCGAGTACCCCTGCGCGAAGGCCCTGATCGGCGGCGAATGGCGGGCGACCCAGATGCGGCCCTGCCGCTCACCGCGTCGCCGGCGCCGCCGTCGATCGACGACCACCGCGCTTCAGCGACGGCCCGCACAGCATCCGTCACTGCGTCACCGACTTCGCCGGCAACGTCGGCTGCACCGCCCCGCAGACGATCGCTGATCGACAACAACCCGCCGGCCCACCCGCGCGCCCTCACCCTCGCCGGCGGCGAGGGCTGGCGCCGCGTCAACGACTTCGACCTCTCCTGGGCCAACCCCGACCAGGGTCGCGGCCAGCCCGATCTGCGGGCGCCTCCTGGCGGATCACCGGGCCCGGCCGGCTACGACACCGGGCGTCCAGTTCGCGGCCGGCGCCGGACATCGCCGCGCTCGCGGACCGCTCGGTGCCGGCGCCGGCGTCTTCGCTCTGCCACCTCTGGCTGCGCGACGAAGCGGGCAACGACGCGCCGTCGGCTCGGCGTCGAGGTGCCGCTGCGCTTCGACGACGTGCCGCCCGGGGTCGCCTTCGAGGCCGGCGACGGCGCCGAGCATTCCCGGAGCAGATCCGCGCCGACGGTCACCGACGCGCACTCCGGCCCGGCCGCGGGGAGATCTCCTACCGGCGCCTCAACGCCGACGCACTGGATCGAGCTGCCGACGCAAGCTCGCGGCCGAGCGCGGACGGCCGGGACAGGCGGCCCTGACCGCGCCGCATGCCCGATCTCGCGCCGGGCACCTACGTCTTCCGGGCCGACGCCGCCGACGGGGCCGGCAACGCCGCCTCGACGACGCTGCGCGCCGACGGCACCGAGATGGCGCTCCGCAAGACGCCGCCGCCCGGTCGGCGCCGAGGCAGGGCGACCTGCGCGCCGCGGGCGAAGACGCGGCTCTTCGCCCGGCTGCGCGGCGGCCACGGGCGCGGCGACGCGCTGACGGTCCCCTTCGGCGCCGCCGGCGCTGCTCAGCGGCCGGCTGCTCGCGCCGACGGCGCCGGGCTCGCCGGCCGCGAGCTGCGGGTCGTCGCCCGGCCCTCGCGCGGCGCCCTGCGCCGAGCCGCCGGCGCGACCGGTCGTGACCGGCGAGCACGGCGGCTTCGAGCTCGCGCTGCCGCCGGGGCCCTCGCGCCGGATCACCGTCAGCTTCGCCGGCGACGCCGGGCTCGAGCCGGCGCCAGCCGCGCCGCTCGCTGGCGCTGCGGGTGCGCGCGCGGCGTCTCGCTCCACGCCGCGCCGCGTCCGCTGCGCACCGGCCAGGCGGTGCGGCTCAGCGGCCGGGTCCGCACCCGCGGCGCGCCGATGCCCGCGGCGCGGCAAGCTGGTCGCGATCCAGTACCTGGAGGCGGCGACGCGACCGCTGGCGCCCGGTGCTCGTCACCCGCAGCGACCACGGCGGCCGCTTCCGCGCCCGCTACCGCTTCCGCTACGTCAGCGGCGCGGCCGCGATCCGGCTGCGCGCGACGGCGCTGGCCGAGGAGCGCTGGCCCTATGCGCCGGGCGTCCTCGCGCGCCGGTGACGCGTCCGCGTCAGCGCGCGATCGGTAGGGTTGGCGCCGATGTCGCAGGCCACCCTCCACACCAACGCCGGGGCGATCGTCCTCGAGCTGCACGACGAGGACGCGCCGAAGACGGTCGAGAACTTCCGCAAGCTCGCCGCCGACGGCTTCTACGACGAGCTGATCTTCCACCGCGTGATCCCCGACTTCATGATCCAGGGCGGCTGCCCGGAGGGCACCGGCACGCGGCGGCCCCGGCTACACCTTCGAGGACGAGTTCAACGACCACAAGGTCGTCCGCGGGGCGCTGGCGATGGCCAACGCCGGGCCCGAACACCAACGGCTCGCAGTTCTTCATCGTCACCACCGGGGCGGCGCCCTGGCTCGACGGCAAGCACACCGTCTTCGGCAAGGTCGTCGAGGGCATGGACGTCGTCGACGCGATCGAGTCGACGGCGACCGACGGCTCCGACAAGCCGCTCGAGCCGCAGACGATCGAGCGCGTCGAGCTCTCCGACTAGGCTCAAGCTCTGCGGCGCGTTTGCGCCTGGCGCCGGCGCAGCGCCTCGCCCGGTCGCCAGAGGCTGACCAGGCCGGCGACCAGGGTGACGAGGAAGATCTGGCCGATCATCATCTCCAGCCCGGCGAGCATCCGGCCCGGCTGGCCGCCCGGGACCAGATTGCCGTAGCCGGTCGTGGTCAGGGTCGTGTAGCTGAAGAAGAGGAAGTCGCTGCCGGCGGGTGCGGGACGCCTTCGAAGAAGGCGCCGCCCTGGATCCGCTCGATCGTCCCGTAGAGGAAGGTGAAGAGGATGCCGAGCACGGTGTAGACGCTGATCGCGCCGAGGATCGTGCGGGAGCCGACCTCGGCGGTGGTGACGACCCGGCGCAGGACCGCGCCCATCGCCACCGCCAGCAGCGATCTGGATCACCGAGGCGAAGTTGAGCCAGAGGTGGGCGTCGCTGATCGCGGCGACCACGGCCAGGCCGACCGTCAGCGCCGAGAGCCAGATCGCCAGGCGCACGAACCGGGCGCTTGACGTGGGAGCTGGTCAGCGCGACGACCGAGGTGGCGCTGGTGGCGACGATCAGGATCACCGCCGACCAGCCGCGGTTGGCGAGCAGCGAGGTGAGCACGTAGGTCACCAGGACCAGCAGGAGGACGAGCCCGAAGGCGTCGCTGCTTTTCCGCCCGCTGCACCCAGCGCTCGCGGCGGCGGGCGCGGATGGCGGCCCGGTTCATGTCGGCTCGTTCGGCCTCAGGCGCGGGTTTCCTGCTACCGGCTCGGCCGGCGGGCCGTTCCCGGCGCTCAACTGGTCGAATCGCTGTCGCGGCAGCCGCCCCGTGGTCGCGAAGGAGGCCAGCGACCAGGAGGGCGGCGACGAGGAAGGCGGTCTTCAGCGCCGTCGAGCTGGGCGTCTTCGTAGTCCTCGACGAGCGCGTCGGTGGTCGGCGGCGATCGATCCCGGCGCGCGTCGGCGGCTGGCTCGACCTCCTCCGAGGCGACGAAGCTGCCGCCGGCGCTGAGCTGCACCTCGACCTGCTGCCTGGACCTCGCCGGAGATCCGCGGGTCGTCGGCGACGTTGGCGGTGAAGGCGGCGATCAGGCCGGTGATCACGATCGCGCCGAGCAGCGCCGTGCCGAGCGAGGAGCCGAGCTGCTGCGCGGTGTTCTGCAGGCCGCCGGCCTCGCTGCGGTCCTCGTCGCCGACCGCCGACTGGACGACGTTGCCGAGCTGGGAGACGATCAGGCCCATGCCGACGCCGAGCACGCCCATCGCGACCAGGAAGGAGGCGTTGTCGAGCTCCGGCTCGATCGTGCCCAGCAGCAGCAGGGTCGCGACGAAGACGATCGCGAGGCCGACGCGGACGAGGGTCGCGGCGCGAAGCGCTGGCCAGCGCCGAGCCGGCGAGGGCGGCGACGAAGAGGCCGACCGAGGCGGGCAGCATGCGCACCCCGGTCTCGAGCGCGTCGAGGCCCTGGACGATCTGCAGGAAGAGCGGCACGGTGAAGAAGATCCCCATCAGGATCAGGTTCTGGGCGAGCAGCATCGAGACGCCGCCGCGCAGCGAGGGGATCCGCAGCAGCGGCAGGTGGACGAGCGGGTCCTCGCCCCGCTCCTCGCGGCGCCGCTCCCAGGCGACGAAGCCGGCGAGGACCAGGCCGCCGGCGGCGATCACGAACGGGGTCAGCGAGAAGCCGAAGGGCTCGATCGGCGAGCTGCGCGGCCGCAGCCAGCCCCAGTTGCTCGCCTGCAGGACGCCGAGCACGACGATGCCCAGGCCGACGGCCGAGAGCACGCCGCCGACCCAGTCGAGCCGCGGCGTTGCCCGCTCGCGCTCGGGCTCGCGGATCAACCGCGTCCCGAAGAGGATGCCGATCGCGACGACGACCTCGCCGACGAAGACGACGCGCCAGCTCAGCTCGGTCGTCGCCCAGCCGCCGAGGATCGGCCCGACGGCGATCCCGGCGCCGGCGACGCCGCCGAGCACGCCGTAGGCGACCGCGCGGTCCTTGCCCCCGAAGTTGCGCGGCGACGAGGGCGACCATCGCCGGCAGGACCAGCGCGGCGCCGATCCCCTCGAGGACCGACCAGCCGAGCGTCAGCGACGGCACGCTCCAGGAGGCCGCGGTCAGCGCCGACCCGACGCCGTAGATGCAGAGCCCGACCGCGAAGGCGCGGCGGCGCCCCCAGATGTCGCCGAGCTTGCCGCCGGTCAGCATCAGCCCCGCCATCACCAGCGCGTAGAGGGCGATCACCGCCTGGATCGTCGTCACCGTGGTGTCGAAGTCTTCGACCAGCTGCGAGATCGCGACGTTCATCACCGCCTGGTCGAGGACCATCAGGAACTGCGCCGCCGCCAGCACCGCGAGCACGCCCCATTTCGCGACGCCGGCGCCTCGCTGGCTGGGCTCCGGGTGCGAGGGGGTGGCTTGCGGGTCGCTCATCGAATGGATCCCCTTTGGCGTGGAGGTCGGCGCTACGAAGCCGCGAGGATATTCCGCTTCCCGGCCTCGTGCCGAAGCCGGAGAGGGTGGACGTGAAGCGGAGGGGGTGGGATTCGAACCCACGAGCCCCCTTGCGAGGGCCACCGGTTTTCAAGACCGGCGCATTCAACCGCTCTGCCACCCCTCCGGAGTGCGGTAATGCGAATGCTAGACGGCGGGTCGCCACTCAACATTGCTTTCACTGATTGGATTCAGGTATGCGCCGATTGCTCCTGCTGGCCTCGGCGATGATCTTCTTCGACGTCGCCTTCTTCGCCGCCATCGCCCCTCTGCTGCCGGAGTACGTCGACGATCTCGGGCTCAGCAAGGCGCGAGGCGGGCGTCCTCTCCGCTTCCTACGCCGCGGGCACGCTGCTCGCCTCGCTGCCGGCCGGCTTCGTCGCCAGCCGCATCGGCCCGCGGCGCACCGCCATCTACGGCCTGCTGCTGCTGGGCGCGTCCAGCCTCGTCTTCGGCCTCGTCGAGGAGATCGACCTGCTCGACGCCGCCCGCTTCACCCAGGGCATCGCCGGCGCCCTGA
Source organism: uncultured Actinomycetes bacterium (assembly GCA_963832065.1). Lineage (GTDB taxonomy): Bacteria > Actinomycetota > Thermoleophilia > Solirubrobacterales > 70-9 > VAYN01. The sequence continues at coordinate 46,249 of CAWHSV010000004.1, read as the reverse complement.
TCTGGGCCGGGCGCCCTCACCTGGCTGATCACGGCCTCCCCGGACGAAAGCCGCGGCTCGGTGATCGGGGCCGCGCTCGGGACCGCGGTGGCGGGCGCCCTGCTGGGCCCGGTGCTGGGCGCGCTGGCGGCCTCGATCGGCACCGAGCTCGTCTTCGGCGTCGGTGCTGATCGTCACCGCCGCGCTCGCTCTACGTCGCCTCGCGGTTCCCCGAGATCGAGCGTGCCCGTCCGCGAGCAGCAGGCCCTGAGGGAGGTGGGGGCGACGATGCTCAGCCGGCCGGTTCTCGACGCCGCCGCCTTCGTCGCCGTCCCCTCGGTGATGTTCGGGGCGATCGAGGTTCTGGTGCCGCTGCGGATCGACTCGCTCGGCGGCGGCCACGCGGTGATCGCCGCCGGCTTCATCGCCGGGGCGGGGTTGGAGGCGATCCTGGCGCCGCTCGCCGGGCGATTCTCCGACCGCGTCGGCCGCCGCAGCCCCTACGTCACCGGGCTGACGATCTGCGCCCTGGCGATGGTCGGGATCGCGGTCGCGCAGACCCTCGGCACGGTCCTCGCCGCGCTGATCGTCACCTCGCTCGGGGCCGGCCTCTGCTTCGCGCCGGCGCTGACCCTGCTCTCCGACGTCGCCGACTCGAGCGATCTGCACCAGGGCTTCGCCGCCGGGCTCTCGAACATGGCCTGGGCCTCCGGGCAGGTGGTCGGCGGCATCGGCGGCGGCGTGGTCGCCACGCTCACCGGCAACGCGGCGCCCAGCATCGGGATCGCGATCCTGCTGCTGATCACCGTCGGCCTACGCGTTCCGCGCGCTGGAGCCGCCGGCGACCCCCCAGCCGGCCGAGGGCTAGGCTGCTCCGATGGCGCTCGGGCAGGCGGGCAGCGTGTCGCGCGACTGGGTCAACTGGGCCGGGGATCAGTCGTGCCGGCCGGCGCAGGTCGTGCGGCCGAGGAGCCGCGACGAGCTGGCGGAAGCGGTCGCCGCCGCCGCCGCGGCGGCGGCAAGGTCAGTGTCGCCGGCTCCGGGCACTCCTTCACCGAGGCGGCGATGACCGACGGCACGATGGTGCGGATCGAGGCGCTGAGCGGCGTGCTCGACGCCGACCGCGAGTCCGGGCCTGGTCCGGGTCGGGGCCGGCACGGTTCTCGCCGACCTCAACGAGGAGCTGGCCCGGCTCGGGCTGGCGATGGAGAACCTCGGCGACATCGATCGGCAGACGATCGCCGGCGCGATCTCGACCGGCACCCACGGCACCGGCGCGCGCCTGCGCAACATCTCGGCCCAGGTCGAGGGGCTGGAGCTGGTTCTGGCCGATGGCAACGTGCGCCACCTCGGCGCCGGCGCCCATCCCGAGCTGCTGCGGGCGGCGCGCGTCGGCATCGGCGCGCTGGGAGCGATCGCCGCCGTCACCCTGCGCTGCGTCCCCGCCTTCCGCCTCGAGCGCGTCGACACGCCCGCGGCCGCGCGAGGAGGTGCTCGACTCCTTCCAGCGAGCGCGCCGACGCCAACGACCACTTCGAGCTCTTCACCTTCCCCTACGCCGACACCGCCCTGGTGCTGGAGCGCAACCGCACCGAGGCCCCCGCCCGGCCCCGCGGCCGGGTCGGCGCCTACCTCAACGACGTCGTGCTGGAGAACTGGGCGCTGGGCGCGCTCGCGGCGACGGGGCGACGCCTGCCGGCGGCGATCCCATCGCTCTCGCGGCTCGCCGGCCGGCTCGCCTCCGGCGGCCGCACGGTCGACCGCAGCGACCGCGTCTTCGCCAACGAGCGCCGCATCCGCTTCACCGAGATGGAGTACGGAGTGCCGCGCGAGCATGGGCCGGAGGCGGCGCGGCGGGTGATCGAGTGGGTGCGGTCCAACCGCTACCCGGTCTTCTTCCCGATCGAGATGCGGGTCGCCGCCGGCGACGACGCGCTGCTCAGCCCCTCGCACGAGCGCGACACCGCCTACATCGCCGTCCACCAGTACCGCGGCATGGAGTGGCGTCCCTACTTCGAGGCCGTCGAGGAGATCATGGATTCCTACGGCGGCCGGCCGCACTGGGGCAAGCGCCACTTCCAGACCGCCGCCACGCTGGCGCCGCGCTATCCGGCCTGGGAGGAGTTCCAGCGCGCCCGCGACGAGCTCGACCCCGGGCGCGCCTTCACCAACGAATACGCGGCGCGCGTCCTCGGTCCCTAGTAGGAGGGTCTTAGAGGAACGCTTTGCCGTCGCCGCGGTAGGTCGGCACGACGTCCACGATCGCTTCGCCCTCGACCAGGTGCAACGAGTCGAAGCGCTCGCAGAGCTCGCCCGCCTTGGCGTGGCGGAGATAGGCCCGGTCGCCGATCTCGAGGTCGGCGGCGGCGTCTCCCAGCAGGGGCGTCTGCACCTCGCCGGCGCCCTCCTCGGGATCGAGGCGGAGGCCGGTGGGCAGCCAGGGCGCCGGCAACCGCGCCGGGTCGCCGCTGCCCGAGGCGAGGTAGCCACCGCCGAGCGCGGTCGCGACCTTGGCGGCCGGCTTGCGCACGATCGGCAGCGCGAAGCCCGCGGCCGGCGTCAGCGTGAAGCGGCTGTAGTGGTCGAAGAGGGCGGGCGCGTAGAAGCCGGAGCCGGCGGTCACCTCGGTCACCGCCTGCTCGGCGGCGGTCAGCTCGAGGCTGCCGGTGCCGCCGCCGTTGACGACCTCCAGTTCGACGAACTCGCCGAGCGCCGCGACGACCGCGGCCCGGCGCCGCGCCAGCTCGGCGGCGGAGCGGCGCTGCATGAAGCGGATCGCGGCGCCGCGCAGGCGGCGGCCCGGCGGCCGGTCGCCGACGCCGGCGATCTGGCCCTCGTAGGCCATCAGCGCGTCGAGTTCGATCTGCGGCCGGCGCTCGATCTCGCGCGCCAGCTCGACCGCCTGCTCCACCGTGTGCACGGGCGAGCGCTTCGGCCCGACCTTGATCCGCCCGCCCAGAGCCCACCAGCCGGCGTCGAGGTCGATGCAGACGCGGATCGGCGCCGCGCCGGCGCCGAGCACCGACTCGATCGCGTCGAGGTGCTCGCGGCAGTCGACCATCACGATCGGCGCCCCCGCCGGGTTTGCGACCGAGCGCAGCGCCAGCTCGCCGAGGGCGCCGGTGTCGGCGGTCGGGTAGGCGAGCAGCAGGTCCTCGAATCCCTGCTCGGCCAGCCACAGGGTCTCGGGAAGGGTGTAGGTCATCAGCCCGGCGAAGCGCCGGTCGCGGCCGAGGATCGCCTCCAGCAGCGCCCGGCAGCGGATCGACTTGCTGGCGACACGAACCGGCTTGCCCCCGGCGCGCTCCAGCATCGCCTCCGCGTTGGCCCACATCGCATCGAGGTCGACGAAGGCGAAGGGCGCCTCGACCTCGGCGAAGATCCGCTCGTAGCGCTCGTGGGACTGGCTGGGCGGCGCCGACACTGGCAGCAGCCTATCCCCGTCGTGCCCGGTTACTTCCTACAATCGAGGCGAATGCCCGGAGAGGTGGCCGAGTGGCTGAAGGCACTCGCCTGCTAAGCGAGTAGGGGGCGCAAGCTCTCTCGAGGGTTCGAATCCCTCCCTCTCCGTTTTTCGGAGCTGAAATTAGGATTCGATCGCATGGCTTTTGTTCTAACCATCATGGGAGGCTTGCTCGCCGCTGCCTGCACGGCGGTGTTAGCTCATCGCTTCACGTCCCGCCGAGACCTCATCAATCGTCGCAGCCACTTGCGGATTCAGTATCTGCTGAGCGCATACCGCGCTATCGCGAATATGGCCAATCGAGATCTCGGCGGCTCCTATCGAGACGCCCGCGCATTTGAGGAAGGACTTGCGGATATCCAACTGCTGGGGTCGAGACCCCAGGCCGAAATGGCTCGGCACATCGCTTACCTGATGGCTAGTACCGGCGAGGCCAGCCTTGATGATCTCTTGCTTTCCTTGCGAACCGAGCTACGCGAGGTCCTCGGGCTCGAAAGGCTTCAAGGAAATCCGGTGCATACGCGGGTGGTGCTCAGCGCGAAGGAGGACGAAGACGAGTTCCCTCTTGACCGAACTGACGGCGAGAAAGTCACGCAATCTTCGCCCGGCTCTAGTTCCCAAGACGGTCAAGCTTCTTCTTGATCTCGGGGTTCGAATAGCGTCTCATCAGCCCCGCTCGTGCCCCTGACCCCGATGGTCAGTCCGCATCGACATCTGCGTCGATGTCGACTGTCGGAAACTGCATGATCGCGACGGTCACGGGCATGGGGACCTCGCCGCTGGCCTCGATCCGCTTCAAGCTTCTGCTTCCTACTTCGAGCACTTCATCCAGGGTTCGGGAGAGGAGGTCCACCGCTTCCGACCAGCCCTCGCGGTCGAGCTTCAGCGGCGAGCGGCTGAGGTGGTGGTCGGGAATCTCCTCGAATCTCCCCGTGCCCAGCGAGGCCGAGAGGTCGTTGGAGATCGAGCGCAATATCGAGACGGTCACTCGATGCCGCATCTTGGGAGTGAGCTCCTCCCACTCCTTGTCGTTGACGATGAGGGTTCCGACGATGCGATAGATGTGTTCCCGGGCCCCCCGCTTGCTCACCGTTTCCATCAGCTCGACGCATCCCAGTTCCTTCAGCACCTTGATGTGGTGGGAGACCAGGTTGAGGCTGACGTTTTCCAGTTGCCGCTCGATCCGAGCCGGGCTGCTGGGACCGTGCCGGAGAATGCTGAGAATTTCGATCCGGAGCGGATGCTCCAGCGCCTTCGCCAGACGACGGTCGATTAATTCTGGTCCTCGCTTAGCCAAGAAGTCCTCCTAGCTTGCTCTTTTAGCTACGGATCGGACAATAAATGCCCTGGCCGGTCAACAGCTTTGGGGTAGCGCTCGGGCCTGGGACCCGCAAGCATGCAGCAAGTCTCCCCCGGCCAGGCTTGCCTCCTAGGGAGAGTACGAGTCCGCACGACTCGCACCGAGGCAAGGACCCGTCCCACCCCGGGGGGCACCCGTCGCGCAGGGGGCGGCGGGTGCCCCGAAGGGTCCTCCCGGAGGCGCCTCTCGACGCCGAAGTGCCGGCGATGATCGGTGGCGCCGTGCATGCGGCAGCGAGATCGCGCCGTCTACAGTCAGGCGATGCAGGCAAATTCCGCAAGCGGCGGCGCTCACATCGAGCGGCGGACGAAGATCATCGCCACGGTCGGCCCGGCGAGCTGGGACCCCGGCGTGCTGGAGCAGTTGGTCGAAGCCGGCGTCGACGTCTTTCGCCTCAACTTCTCCCATGCCGGGCGCGAGCGCCACGCGCAGACGATCGAAGCGATCCGCGCCGCCGCGGCCCGGGTCGGCCGCGAGGTCGCGGTGCTCGGCGACCTGCCGGGCCCGAAGCTGCGGATCGGCTCGCTGCAGGGAGATTTCGCCGAGCTGGAGACGGGGACGCACGTGACGCTGACGCCCCGCGACGTCGAGGGCGACGGCGAGACGATCCCGGTCTCCTGGCCGGGCGTCTCGACGCTGCAGGAAGACCAGCGGGTCTACCTCGCCGACGGCGCGATCCGGCTGCGCGTCAACGACCCCGACCAGGGCGAGGTCGACTGCGAGGTCGAGGTGGGGGGACGCTCTCCTCCCACAAGGGAATGAACATCCCCGGCGGCGCGCCCCTGCCGGCGACCACCGATGTCGACCTCGACTGGGTGGAGTTCGCGGTCGAGCACGGCGTCGATCTTCTTGCCGTGTCCTTCGTGTCCTCGGCTGCCGATCTGACGCCGGCGGCGGAGCGGCTGCGCGAGCTCGGCTCGGACATCCCCCTGGTCGCGAAGATCGAGAAGCAGGAGGCGGCGGCCAACGCCGAGGAGATCGTCCGCGCCGCGACCGGCGGGCTCATGGTGGCGCGCGGGGACCTCGGCATCGAATTGCCGCTGGAGCAGATGCCGGTCGCCCAGAAGCGGCTGATTCGCATCGCTGGCCAGCGCTCCAAGTCGGCGATCACGGCGACCCAGATGCTGGCCTCGATGGTCACCGCCCGCCGCCCCACCCGGGCCGAGGTGACCGACGTCGCCAACGCGATCTACGACGGCACCGACGCGATCATGCTCTCCGAGGAGACCGCGGTGGGGCAGCATCCGGTCGAGGCGGTGCGGGTGATGGACCGGATCGCGCGCGCCACCGAGCCCGACCTTCGCTATGGCGAGTGGCTCTTCACCCGCACCGACCAGACGACGCAGGACGTCGCCGACTCGGTCGCGCAGAGCGCCGTCGGAGCGGTCTACCGGTTGGGGCTGAAGGCGCTGGTGGTGCCGACCAACAGCGGTCGCACCGCTCGCCTCGTCTCGGCCCACCGGCCCGAAGTGCCGGTGCTGGCGATCTCGCCGCGGATCGAAACCGTGCGGCGACTCAGCCTGCTGTTCGGGGTCACCGCGGTGCGAAGCGACTTCGGGACCGAGCTGCGCGGCCTGCTCGACCACTGCGCCGGCCTCGCGGCCGATCGGGGCGTCGCCGAGCCGGGCGACCTGGTTGCGATCACCGCCGGGCTGGACGGCCAGGAGCTGGGCACGAATCTGTTCGAGGTGCATAGGGTGCCGGGGCAATGAGCCCGGCGGCACGACTCGAGCGCGAAGAGGGCGACCTGGCGGTGCTCAACTTCGACAGCCCGCCGCTCAACCTCTTCGACCAGCGCATGATCGACGACTTCCAGGAGGCGATCCGCGACCTCGTCGCTTCGCCGCCGCGGGCGCTGCTGATCCGCGCCGAGGGCCGGGCCGTCTCCGGCGGCGTCGACGTCCACGTCTTCGAGGGACTGACGCCGGAGCAGGGGCGCCGGCTCTGGGACGAGCTGCTGGGGACTATCGACCGGCTGGAGGCGCTGCCGGCGCCGATCGTCTTCGCCGCCCACGCCCTGACCCTGACCGCCGCCTTCGAGATCGCCCTTGCCTGCGATCTGATCGTCGCCACGCCGACGGCGAAGTTCGGCCTGGTCGAGAAAGTGGTCGGCCTGACGCCCTCGATGGGCGGGACCCAGCGCCTCGCCGAGCGCGCCGGCAGCGGCCGCGCCCGCCAGTTCGTGATGACCGGCGAGCTCTTCGGCGCCGAGGAGATGGAGCGCTGGGGCGTCGTCAACTCGATCTACCCGGAGGAGGAGTTCGAGCAGCGCTCGCGCGCCCTGGCAGCCGAGCTCGCCGCCGGCCCGACCCAGGCCCACGCGATGACCAAGCACGTCCTCAAGCGCTTCCGCGAGGGCGGCATGCCGGCGGCGGACCAGGCGATCCGCACCGAAGCCGCCGACCTCTTCGCCACCGAGGACCTCCAAAACGCCGTCAAAACCTTCCTTGAGCACGGCCCCTCCGGCCAAGCCACCTTCAAGGGCCGCTAACCCCGGCCGATGGGCCGATAAGTCGACCCAGAGTCGACTTATCGGCCCATCGATAGAGTTCTCGCCGTGACGGACTTCGATGCGATCGCGCGGGGGATGACGCAGGCGGTGCCGTTCGCCGGCCACCTCGGCCTGGAGATCGCCAGCGTCGCCGAGGGTAAGGCCACCGTCGTCCTCCCCGAGCGCCAGGAGCTGACCAACCACGTCGGCTCCCAGCACGCCGGCGCCCTCTTCACCGCCGCCGAGACGGCCTCCGGCGCCGCCTTCGTCGGCGCCTTCGCCGAGCGCATGGGCGACGTCACCCCGCTCGCCCGCAGCGCCGACATCGCCTACGAAAAGATCGCCAAGGGCCCGATCGTCGCCACGGCGACGCTCGGCATGCCCAAAGACGAGGCGCTCGCCGCCCTCGACAACGACGGCAAGGTCGAGTTCCCCTGCGACGTGGTCCTCACCGACGCCGCCAGCGCCCAGGTCGCCTCAGCCACGATCCGCTGGCACGTCCGGCTCAACAAGCCGGCCGTCGCCTAGCCACCCCGCCGAACCCCTAGAATCGCCCCTCGGGCCGCCCGGCCCAATCCCGCGCCTGTAGCTCAGTTGGATAGAGCGTCGGTCTACGAAACCGAAGGTCACAGGTTCGAATCCTGTCAGGCGCGTTCCCCTGTGCTCCGGGGAGTGCCGCGCTTTTCCTGGCGCAGAGCCAGATCGTCGGCTTCGGTGTGAATCGGCGTTCCGAGGGATTCCATTGGATTCCGGAGCGTTCCGCGTCGTCGTGGTCGCATCCTGGTCACATTTTTCGGCGGCCAATAGGGTCCCCCGGGATGGAGGGCAAGGCTCAGGCAAATGCGCGCAAGGCGGTTCGCCGCGCTCACTCTGATTTCGAGCGAGCGCAGGCGAAAGTCGAGCAGCTTCGCCAGGCGCGGCGCGAGAGCTTCGAAGTGGCGCAGGCAGCGGGCCTTTCGACGCGAGACATCGCGCAGGAGACCGGCCTGCACTTCACCCGCGTGGCGCAGATCCTCCGCGACAAGTAGCTAGGTGTAGAGAGGGGTCTACGGACCCTGCTACTCTCCTCCGATCCGAAAAGCGCCCCCGCGCTGCGCAAACAGCCGGGGGCATGGCACAGGAGAGTGACCTCCCATGCACGACAAGCCTAGAGGCGCGGGCTCTGATGAACGCGCCGCGACCCCCGCCCTGCAAGACCTACGCGACCAGGGCGCCGTCCTGGTCGAGGTTCTCACGCAGCACCCGGCTCAGATGCGGCTGTCCGAACTCATCCGAGAGATCGGCGCTGGCGCGGCCGACTTCGAGCAGACCGACGCGATCGAAAGAGCGGTCCGGGATCTCGTCGCGGCCGGCCTGCTCTTTCGCAACGACGAGCTGGTGTTGCCGACTCGGGCGGCACTCCGCTTCGATGAGCTCCTCGAAAAGGGGCTGTAGCGATGGGCCGCCGATCGCGCCTGGAGCGCGAGCACCTGGCCGAGTGCTTTGGAGCAAACCTCGCAAGGGCTCGGAGAGCGGCCGACGTGAGCCAGGACGAGCTTGCCTGTCGCTCCTCGACTCACCGCACGGCAATCAGCCAGATCGAGCGAGGTATCAGCCTGCCCGGTCTCGACTCAGCCCTGAAATTCGCCGCGGTGTTGGAAACGACGCTGGACGAGCTGCTGGAGGGCATCGCATGGAATGCGCCGGCACTGGCCGTTGGCAAGTTCGAATTCCCAGACCAAACATCCACTAATCCAGAAAGGGCATCCAGCACTCCCTAGCGACTCAGCGAGCAACTAGCCCAAGCGAGAAAACGAGATGCCCCTCCAGCGAGGCGCTGAGGCAGGCCTTCAAGCCCATGCCCCAGGACCAACCCCAGCACCCCGACACACTACGAACCCTCCGGTTTCGTGCTTGAGCCGCCGCTTCCCTACCGCCCCTCCGGGCGGCCGATTGTGGCACGGCTTCGCCGTGCGAAGGCCGCCTGTATGGAGGGGCGGCAGGGGTCTGACCTTCGGTCGGCTGCGCGGACTCCAGATGGCCCCGATGCAGACAGCCTCTGTCTTGGACATAGGTGGCATGGAGAGGAAAGCCACCGAGCCGAGCTTCTACACCGAGCGAACCCTTGCCGAATTTCTCGCCGTCTCGGATCGCACCGTCCGAAACTGGATTCGCCGGGGCGAGCTTCCCAGCTACAAGCTTGGCGCCGCCAGGCGAATCGATCCCGCCGACGTCGAGGACTTCCTTGCTCGCCACCGAGACGAGGCGGCGTGAGGCGCGAGTCGCCGACCAAGCGCCGCAACCCCTCCGGCGAGACCGTGTGGCTCGCCCGCTACACCGGAAGGGACGGCAAGCGCCGTGTCGCGAAGCCGAGCTGGAACCGCGGCCGGGGAACCTTCAAACGAAAGGGCGAAGCGCAGAAAGCAATTGATGAGGCTTACGGCCTTTCAGATCGGCCGGACACCCTCGGCGACTACGCCGCGACCTGGACCGAGCGCCACCCAAGGTCGGAGCGGACGAATGCCACCAACGAGCACCGGATCAGCCGCGTCGCGGACGTGGAGATTGAGGGCATCGCCCTGATGGATTGGCCGATGCGCGAGCTGCGCCGCCGCCACGCCCTCGCCCTGGTCGACCACATGCTGCGTGTCGAAGCCCGAGCCACCACCGGCGCGGTCGGAATCCTCCGCTCTCTCTCGGCGATGGCTGAGGACGCGATTACTGATGAAGTCTGCGACCTCAACCCCTTCAAGGGCCTCCGCATCCGAGCCAACGACCCGCGAGCGAAGAAGAAGCCCCGCCCGATCCGCGTCTTCAGCTTTGAGGAGATGCACCGCTTCGCCAAAGCGGCCGGCCGCTACGGGGTGATGGTCCGCGTCTTCACCGACACCGGTCTACGTCTCGGCGAGGTCCTGCCGCTCCGTCGCGAGGACTTCGACGGCGAGACCCTCCAGGTCCGCCGCACGGCGCACGAGGGAGTGATCCTCGAGGGAACCAAGACCGACCACGGCGAGCCCGACGCCGGCCGCGTCGTCCCAGTCCCGGCGACTCTGGCTTGGATGCTGGAAGCGCAGGTCAATCTGAACGACCCCGACTGCGAGCTGCTCTTCACGACCCCGACCGGTCGCATGTGGCGCGAGCGCAACTTCTACCGCGACCTTTGGAAGCCGGCCCAAGAAGCTTCCGGCCTAGACATCCGTCCTCACGAGTGCCGCCATAGCTATGTCACGCACCTACGAGTTGCCGGCATAAACGACCCGACCTTGCCGAGATCGCGGGGCATCGGGTGGAGACGATGCTCGCGAGGTACGTGCATGCAGTCGGCGAAAGCTTCGAGAACGTACGAAACGCCATCTGCTGAGGCGACACTCGGACAGGATGCCCTGCTGCCTCAGTCCCGGTCAGCATTCCCCTGGATGGACTCCCACACGGCCGTCGATACAACTTCAAATCGGGATTCCGGTAGCAGGCGCTCGACGAATACGGCGAGGACCACCCCTGCGCCAGTGGCCGACGGTGCCAGTATTCCCTCTCGTCCAAGGTGATGAGCGGCCTCCCCAATCGCCTGGCACAAAGTTGCATCGTCTGCGCGTAGCTGCTCCTCCTCCATCCCTAGGGCACTGACGGTTTCCGCATCAGTTAGATCGAGAAGCCCCTTGAGCTTGATGTCGAACTCAAGAAGGTGGCGCGGCATGAAGTCGTCAACGGTCCTACCAGCGCGAGCTGCTAGCCGATGTAGCTCTGCAGCTGCGGTGTCAACAGATAGCGCTAGGTAGAGCGTGGCGAAGCTGCTGGGAGGGTTCCAGCGCCCTCCTAACGTGCGAGCTCCCGCGCCCGGCTGCGAGTACTGCCACTCGACAGCCTGATGGCGGAACGCGCGGCCGGAGAAGGCGACGAGTGGAAGGCCATCAATCGCCGCCGTGGGGGGTCTTGACGCCACGAGAAAGTTGGTTGGACTAGACGAAGACGCCCTCAGCAAGAGCCTCCACGACGCCTAAAACCCGTCGGTATTCACCAGCGGCGAGAAGGTCAATTGGCTTTTCATGATCCAGCATCGCATTCGGTGCTAGAAGCCAGTCATGAGCAGCCTCTGGCCTGAGCACCCGCGAGAGCTGATCGAAGACGTACAAGGTCTCCAGCAGTCGCTCCCGCTGCTCTGCTCTAGGGGCAGTTTCACGACGAATCCAGCGAGAGACCGTCCGAGGGCTGGTTTCAAGAACGCGCGCAACATCGGATCGATCGACGCCGACCCCTTCCCTCGCGTTCTCAAGTCTCTCGACTAGGTCCTGCAAAACGTCCTCCTTTTGTCGTCCGCTGTGACTTCTAGTCTGGCACATCAAATGGACGACGCCCTGCATTCCCTCAAGACGGTCCCGGCCTTTCTCCGCGAAGCGAGCTATCTCCCTCGCGTGACTCGCCATTCAAGTCGCGTAGTGGAAGAGGCGCTTGCGCCGAGCACCCTCTTCGACCAAGGCATCGAGCTACGGGGAGCACTGGTGGAGGCGACGTATGCCGCTGAGGACCCAGCAATCCTGCGGCGTCTACGTGCATGCTCGGTTCCCTTTCTCGTGGAGCCTCAGACGCTGCGCTTTGCAGGGGAGGCATTCTTGGAAACCAGCGCCTTCTCAAGTCTTCCGTACACCCCAACCGAGGTGGTGACGGCTGCCACGGCCAGAGATATAGGCCAGCACGACTTTGCAAGAAAGGTGCTCGAATTTGAGCAGGAGCGTGGAGCCGCCGCCTTCATTGCGCCTGCGTGGCCGCTTGACGACCGCGACCTGGCAGCTTGGTCGGATGCCAGCCACCGCCTGCTACACGCAACCTGCTCCGCCAACGGTAGCGGCGACGTGGAGGCTCGTCCCCTCCTTGCGCAGGTTGCGCCGGGGCGCGCTGTGCGCGAGGACCCCGACCGACTGATCGACGCGCTGATGGACCTCCCTGTAGACGGGGTGTACGTGCAGCCTCTCCGACTTCATCCGGTAAAGGACAGCGTCGAGAAGCTCGTCGCATTCGTGCGCATGCTGGAGGCGTTTGAGAAAGCGGGTCTGCCGGTGGTTGCTGGCCGGATAGGTGCCTTCGGCTCTCTGCTGGCGGCTTTGGGGATCTCTGCCTTCGACTCGGGCCTCGGTTTGGCGGAGGCCTCCGATCTCAGCTCTCTCAATCGCAAAAAGACCAAAAAAGAGAGAAAGAAGAAAGGACCAAGGGGCAGCCGGCGCCTCTATCTGGCGCCGCTTCGGATGACCATGCCGATGCGCCAAGCACAGCTCATCTTGAACTCCAGTCTCCGCGGGCACTTTGCTTGTCAGCTTGGCTGTTGCCGCTTTCAGGGTCTCGATGAACTACACGAACGCTCTCGGGAGCACTTCCTCTGGACCCGGAACGACGAGGTCCGCGTCATTCGGGAGCTACAAACTCCCTCGATGAAACTTGACGCAGTCCATGAGGAGCTGCGAAACGCGCGCGAACTTGGTCGCCAAGTCAGGCGCAGCTTGATCGGGAACCTGCGGGACCTCCCTTCCTTCGATCACACCGACCGCTGGCTTCGTGTCCTCGGAAGAGAGGCCGAAGCGCGGGCGGTAGCCTGAGCCCGTCGCCGTGCCTTTCAGCGCTCAGATCTACCCCCTACTCATCTCATCGCCTAGCGATGTTGCGGGCGATGTGAGTTCGGTCGCCGATGCGGTCCTTCGCTGGAATGCGATCTACGGGAAGGAGTTCGGAGCAAGCGTATTGCCACTTCATTGGTCGAGCCATGCTGTGGCTGAGTACGGCGTACGTCCGCAGGAGACCCTCAACAAGCAGCTAGTTGAGCAGGCGGACATCGTTATCGCTTTGTTCTGGCACCGACTAGGAACCGACACCGGCGAGGCCGTTTCGGGAACGGTAGAGGAGATCGAAAGGGCTCATGCCCGGGGTGCTCACGTCGCAGTTCTGCGCTGTAGACGAGACATTCCTGCCGAGAATCTAGATGGCGGTCAGATGGACCGGCTCGACGAGTATTTATCGACGATTCAAGACAAAGCGCTCGTTCTGGAATATCGGGATGAGAATGGTTTACGGGAGAAAGTGGAGGCTGTTCTTACCCGGGTTGTCAGCACGGCTGCGACCCAGGCAGAGGCCCAGGCTGAGAAGGCGTCCGACAAATTGCTGGAGGGCGAGTCTCCAGCTCAGGTCTGGGCGCGGCTTGATCGCAGAGAAGGGGTCGAAACGGATAGTCGCGGGCGAGTGAAGACCAAGAATCGCTGGTTCTTGGTCTTGGTTAACACCGGGCGAGAGCCCGCTAAGCACGTCAGGTACTTGCTTGAGCCCGATGGGGAAGGCGAGCCACCGATGGATTTCGAGGGTGATCGTGAGCTAGAGGTTCTTCCGCCAGAGTCAAGCGCTGAGACTCAATTGCATCTGCATTCAGGGGTTGCGTCACAGGCTCAATGCGTCGTGTCGTGGGAGGATTCGGCCGGCTCACACGAGAGCGCTGCCACCCTCCGCTTCTTCTAGCGCCCGCTTTCAGGGAGGGTCGCATCCCGGTCACACCGTCGCCGCGATCGTCGTTCTTGAGCGGCACCCTCCCGGTCTACGAAACCGAAGGTCACAGGTTCGAATCCTGTCAGGCGCGTTCCTCGCTGTTCCGGACGAGCTAGCGCCGTCGGCCGGCGCCCTTGACGTGGATCCGCTGCGTCAGCTCGAAGCGCGTTGCGCGGCCGGAGTCGTCGAAGGTCAGCTGGGCGGGAAAGCCGGTTCGGCGGCGCAGTCCGGGGCGATTGGTGACGATCCTCCGGCCCGCTTTGGTTAGCGGCAGCTTCAGTCGCCTCGTCGCCTGGCCGGAAATCGAGTAGGGACCGCGGGTGAGCACTCGCCGGGCCGAGCGCCCGGGCCGCGGCGCGATGCTGACCGCGAGGGCGCCGGTGCAGGCGCCCGGGCCGGCGCAGCGGAGGCGCAGGAGCAATGCCTTGCGGGTAGCGAGGATCCGTCTGCCCGCGAGTTCGATCGCCCCGGCAACGGTTCGGGTTCCGGCGCCGACTCCGGCGCTGCCGCTGCTCACCGGGTAGTCGATCGCCAGCACGTAGCCCGGTGGCACGACTTTCGGCGCAGGCGGTTGCACCGTCCCGTCCAGGGAGCCCGGCTGCTCGCGCACCGGCAGGCGCAGCTCCAGGTTGGAGACCGTGATCGGCGCCTGGGCGTTCGAGGGTCGGGCATAGGGGGCGTCGGAGGGCAGCAGCTCGAGCTTCGGCACGTGTCCGGCGGCGAAGCGGTAGGCCTGTGGGTGCAGCTGGAAGACCACGTCGGCGCCACCGCCGTCGGGCCGCAACAGGCCGCGCGCGACGAGCGTCTCCGTGCCTCCGGGCGCCACGTCGAGCAGGCGGGCGGCAAGCTCCGACTGCGGGCCCGGCGAAGAGATATCGGCGACGATCGTCGGCGAGCCGAGCAGCGTGAAGCCGGCGGCGGGGACCGTGGGGAGGCGGTAGGTGGCGACCCCGGCCTGGTCGGCGCTCGAGGCCGTGGCGCAGGCGCCGCCGCCGGCGATCGGGTCGAAGGCCTGGCCGATGGCTGGGTCGCCCGAGCCGGGAACGATCGTCTGCGCCGCGGCGCTCGCGAAGCGGATCTCGCCGGGCGCCAGGTCTTTCCAGGTCGCGGCCGTGTAGGGGCCTTCGGAGGCGGCGCCGCAGGTCGTGGTCAGCGCCGTCGCGCTCGTGCTCGGGGCCGGGCCGAGGCCCTTCAGGTAGTGGTCGAACCAGGCGTTCTGACGTGCCTTGAAGGCTTCGACGTCGGCCGCCTTGCTCTGGCTGCGAGCGTGGCCGTCGTCCATGAAGAAGAGCGAGATCGGGTCACCCGGGAACTGGGAGCGGGTGCGGTTGTAGAAGCGGATCGCCTCGTCGACCGGGAAGAGGTCGTCGTTCCAGCCGCTCTGGATCAGCAGCGGCGCTGGCGGCTGTGCATGGTCTATGTAATAGGACGAGTGGTGGGAGGTGACCTCGGCGACGATCGATGCGGTCGCCGGGTTCTCGTCGTAGGGCTCGCCGGCGCTGATCAGGGTGAACCAGGTGACGAGGTCGGCGCCGGGGTCGGTCCCCGGTAGCGCGTAATTGCTTTCCAGTTGCCCGGTCGCGTAGAGACCGGAGACGTAGGAGGCCTTCTCGATCCCGATTGGGGCGGTGCCGCTGGGTCCCAGATAGGGAGCGTCGGCAACATAGTCGAGCGTCGTCCCGTTGGGCAGCAGCGAGTAGGCGAGGTCGGTCCAGGGCCACTGCGGCACGGCGGCCGCGACAGCCATCGGGATCCCGGCCGGGCTTTTCCACGGAACCAGCGAGCCGTCCGACAGCATCGTGCGGTCGCGCAGCGCCGCCAGCGCCATTGAGAGCCCGCCGCCGTAGGAGACGCCGGTAGCGCCGATCCTCTGCGGCTCGGCGACGCCTTCGTCGGCCAGCACGGAGATCAGGTACTGGGCGTCGCGAACCTCATAGCGAGTGTCCATCAGGTGGTTGTAGCCGGCGGCGCAGGCCGGGCTGAAGGGGACTCTGTCGGGATCTTTGGCCCCGCACGAGTTGCCCCAGCCGCGGTCGCTCATGCTGAAAACGGCGTAGCCGCTCTGCGCCCAGCCCTGCGTCTGTGGGTCGATCTCGATCTTGGAGCCGCCCCAGCCGTGGAAGTTGCCGATCGTCGGATAGGGACCGTCGGGGCCCGAGGCCGGCTCGGGCGGCAGGATCACGTTGATGTCGATCTTCGTCGCCCCGTCCCAGGTGGTCGTCGCTCCCGCGCAGAGCCGGACGTTGCCGTTGCCCGGCTGCGACGCGCAGCTGAGGTCGCCGTCGTAGAGGTCAGGGAAGCTGGCCTGCGCCGGCGCGACCGCGACCAGCGCGGCGACGAGCGCCAGAGCGGCTGCGGACCCGCGGGCCACTATGCCTAGAACGGAGCCTTGTCGCGCGCCCGCTTGCCGGCCGAGTGACTCTTGCCGGCGGCGTTCCGCGATTTGCCGAACGATTTGCTCAACAGGCGGCCGATTGGTCCCGGCGCCTTGCCCCCGGCGCGCTGCCCGAGCGAGAACCCCTTGTCGCTGCCACGCCGGGCGTGGTTCGAGAGCCTCGGCACGAGGAAGCCCAGAATTGCCAAGAGCACGCAGATCCCTATTACCGCCGCGATCAACATCTTTTTCCCCCTCGTAGTTTCTCCTTGCCTACCCGCTCGCCGGTCGAGCAACCGTTTTGACCCGAAACAGAGCCCGGCCCGCGACTGGCTCGTTTGCTTCAATTGGATCACCAGAGAAAGGAGGTGGTCCTATTTTGAGTCACATGCTTGAGGGGACTCTGGAGGTGCAGGGCCGCTAGGCGCCGCACTGGTTTGGGCGCCCGGCGGAATCCGCCCCGGGCACCGGCGAGCAAAGGAAGACCGGGCGTTGTCCCACCCGGCCGAGGTTTCCGCGTTCGTTCCTATGCACCAGCGCAAGGGCCGCCTCCGGGCGGCCCTTGCCGTTCCGACCGCGCCGCTTCGCCTCCCGCATCGAATGCTCTCGCCGCGGGTACCTGCAAGCGATGCCTGCGTTACTCGGGACCCTGGTTGCTGCCGCCTTCCTTGTCGGCTTCGCGCCTGCACAGGCGAGCGCCGCGGACCCGCCGACGCCGGCGTGCGCCGCCGGTCCGGTCACGGTCGATGGCGCCATCCACGGCACTCCTTGCGCGGACGTCATCGTCGCCCCCGCCGGCGTCGCGGCGGTCCAGGGAGGAGGCGGCGACGACACGATCGTCCCGGCGCCGATCGCGGCAGCGAGCGCGCCCTGCCCCAGCGGCTGCTTCCTCGGGGTCGGCAGCCAGACCTTCGATGGCGGCCCCGGCGACGACATCGTCTTCGGCCAGCGCGGCAACGACACCCTCCGCGGCGGCGAAGGCAACGACCACCTCTTCGGCGGCATCGGCGACGACGTGCTGCGCGGGGGCCCCGGCAACGACCGGCTCGGGGGCGGCTTCGGCGCCGATTCGATCGACGGCGACGAGGGAGACGACTACGTCCACGGCGACGGCACGATCGACCGCATCTTCGATACGGGTGGCGGCAACGACACGCTGAGCTACGCGACCGGGATCACGCCCGGCTTCGACGGCTCCGTCGCCGCCGGCTTCGGCGACTTTCCCGATGAAGAGGAAGGCCGCGGCGTGAAGCTCGAGCTGGAAGTCACCGACCCCGAAGCGCTGAACGGGAACAATGGCCTTGCTTCCTTCGGGGGCGGGGTCGACAAAATCGGAGGAGAGAACTTCGAGACGGTGATCGGCACCCCGTTCTCCGATCTCATTGCCGGAACCGAGGAAGATCAGACGATCTACGGCGGCGGCGGCGCCGACATAATCCTCGGCGACGGCGATCTCGACGGCGGCGCCGACGGCGATTACCTCGACGGCGCCGGCAGCGCGGCTCAGCGCGACGCGACCAAGGTCAGCGTCGGCTTCATGGCGCCGGGGGCCGGCGCCTACTCTCAGCTCTACCTGACCGGCAGCAATGGGAAAGACGCGGTCACGGCGACCTACTCGTCCGGCGCCGTCGCCTTCACGCTCTCAGCCGGCGCCTTCGACCAGAGCGCCTCGGCCGCCGCCGGTTGCACGATCGCCCCGACCCAGGCGACCTGCCCGCTGACGAGGCCGCTCGACTCGCTCCTGCTCGCCGGGATGGACGGCGACGACATCATCGCCGCCAACGGTTTCCCCAGCTCAACGACCCTCGTCGCCCTTGGCGGCAAAGGCAGCGACTCGCTCAATGGCGGCGACGCCGGCGAAGATGTGCTGGTCGACGGCCCCGGCACGGGGGGCGGCAGCGACGACGTGCTCTCCGCCCTCGCCGGCGACGACGCCCTGCTCCACAACGGCGGCGCCGACCAGCGCTTCGGCGGCGTCGGCAACGACCTCTTCCTCTCCGTCTCGATCTGCGACGGCGACCTCATCAGGGGAGAGGCTGGCCGCGACAACGCCTCCTGGGCGAGACTCAAAGACGAAGCGGCAGGCGCGAACCTCGGCAGCGGCAAAGCCGGCGAACCGGGCCCCGGCGGCACGCCCGGGTGTGCCGTGGGCGACCTCGACTCCCTGCAGGAAATCGAGGATCTCGAGGGCTCGGAAGCCGGCGACAGCTTCTACGGCGACGCGGGCCCCAATCAGCTGCTCGGCCATAAAGGCCCCGATACCTACTTCGCCGCCGCGGGCGCAGACACGATCCTCGCCAACTCCGGCGCGCTCACCCTCAACGACGCCGACCCGGTGATCGATTGCGGCGCCGACGTCGACAGGGCCCTGGTCGACCACCCGCAATACGGCAACGACGCCACCCCCGTCAACTGCGAGGCGGTGGTCGAGGCCGACCCGAACAGCTTCCAGCTCCTGCCCGACTTCCCGGTTCCGACCCCGCCGCCGCTCCCGCCCTCTTCCTCGCCTCGTGCTCCCAAGCCGCCGGTGCGCCCGCCGCGGGACACGAAACCGCCCCAGACGAAGATCACCGGCCGTCCCCCAGCGGTGCTGACGACCGCTCGCTTCAGCCGCCGCGTCGTCCTCCGCTTTGCCGCCACCGAGTCCGGCTCGACCTTCCGCTGCAAGCTCGACCGCAAGCCATTCCGCCTTTGCGCCTCCCCGCGTGCCTACAACCTGACGCGCGGCCGCCACGCGATCCGCATCCGCGCCGTCGATGCCGCCGGCAACGCCGATCCGAGCCCGGCCCTCGTCAGGGTCGAAGTTCGCCGGCGCTAGCCGGCTACAGTCGGGCTCCAGCACCGCACCGACCAGAGGAGGAGCAATGGCGAAGGACCTCTACACCGCCGAAGCGCACGTCACCGGAGGGCGCGTCGCCGGCCACGGCCGCACCAGCGACGGCCAGCTCGAGGTCGACCTCCGCGTCCCGGCCGAGACCGGCGGCGAGGGCGGCGGCACCAACCCCGAGCAGCTCTTCGCCGTCGGCTACGCGGCCTGCTTCGAGAGCGCCGTCGAAGCCGTCGCCCGTCGCCAGAAGCTCGAGCTCGACCTCGTCGCGGTCGACTCCAAGGTGAAGCTGAGGACCGGCGAGGACCGCAGCTTCACGATCGCCGCCGAGCTGCACGTGAGCCTGCCTTCGCTCGAGGAGGCGGACGCGGTCGAGCTGGTCCGCGCCGCCCACCGCGTCTGCCCCTACTCGAACGCGACGCGGGGCAGCATGGAGGTTCTCCTGACCGCCAACGGCGCCGCGGTCGACGCCTAGCCGCTCCCGCTTCTCGTTTCGCCCCCGCCCCTACGGGTACGGATTCCTTGACGGGTTAGCTACCGAAAGGAGAGTCTTGTGGGAATCATCGGCTGGATAGTGCTCGGACTGCTCGCAGGGATGATCGCCAAGCTGATCATGCCCGGCGAGGATCCCGGCGGCATCATCGTGACGACGCTGATCGGCATTGCCGGAGCGATCGTGGGAGGCCTGATTGCCAGCGCCCTCGGTATCGGCGACCTCGACGAGTTCTTCGACATCGGCACCTGGTTGATCGCGATCGCCGGCTCGCTCCTGTTGCTCGCGATCTACCGGATGGTCGTGGGCAACCGGACCACGAATCGTCCCGTCACCCGGCGCTGACCGGATGCCGTTCTGGATCGCCCGCCGCACCGCCCCCGCCGTCTGGAAGCGGATCCCGTGGAAGATGGTGTGGGCGGTCGTGGTCTGGCTCGGCAACAAGGGCCGCGAGCGGGTCCAGGACAACCTGACCCAGAAGGAGCAGAGCGAATTCTGGAAGCTGCTGAGGCGCTCGGGGGGACGACCGGGAACGCTCTCCCAGCGCGACCGCACGCGGCTCAAGAACATCGCCGGCAAGGCGGTCCGCGGCGGCTGAGTGATCCGCGCCTGCATCGGCATCTAGGACGCTGACCTACGCGGTCCGCCGCGGCGCGCCGGACCCCAGATCGCTCGATTCGCGATCTGCTTGACACGCTGGTATTTTAAAACTCAGGGGAAGAAGCGCCAAGGGCTGGGCAAGGGACCGGCGCAGGACTCGCAAGACAGCCGCCTAGGGAAGCGGCTGAGGGACGCGGAAAGGGACATTTAGTGGCACTGGCACGGACGATGGCTGCACGGCTCCTCGTTGCCCTTCTCCTATCCATTGCCTGTCTCGCCGGCTCTACCGGGCGAGCCGCCGCCGCGGGGCAGCCGCTCATTCCCTCCTCCTGGGTGACCGACGTAACGGCCACCTCGGCCAATCTCCACGCCCTGATCAACGCCAACGGCCTCAGCACCACCTACCGGTTCGAGTACATCGGCGACACGGCCTACCAGGCCAACCTTGCGGCCGAACCGCCGCGGGACGGATTTTTCGGCGCCGCCAAAGCGCCGCCGGGCGGCGCCTCGGGGATCGGCTCGGGCACGACGAATTTCGAGGCGATCCAGCACATCACCGGCCTCGCCCCGCTCGCCGTCTACCACTACCGGCCCGTCGCCACCAACTCGGCCGGCACGACGCTGGGCCCCGCTCACACGCTGGGCGCCGAGGCGGCCACGAGCGTCTTCAGCCTGCCCGACGGCCGCGGCTGGGAGATGGTCTCCCCGGTCGACAAAAACGGCGGCGCGATCCAGGGCTTCGGCGCGAGCTTCGGCGGCGGCGTCTTCCAGGCCGCGGTGCCGGGGGGGCTCTCACCTACAGCTCGGCCGCCTCCTTCGGCGCCAGCCCGCAGGGCGCGCCGGGCGCCAGCCAGTACCTCTCGCGTCGCGGCGCCGGCGGCTGGTCGACGGAGAACATCACCACGCCGCTGCTCTCGGGCTCCTACGGCGACCGGCCCGACGGCGTCCCCTACCAGCTCTTCTCGACCGATCTCTCCCGGGCGCTGGTCTGAACGGCCAGCGCTGCCGCGGCTCCGGCGGCGAATGCCCGGTCGCCAACCCGCCGCTGCCGGGGAGCGGCGCGCCTCCGGGCTACGTGAACTACTACCTGCGCGACAACGCCGCCGGGACGTTCGGAGCGCTGCTGCGAGAAACCGACCTCGCCGGACTCGCGCTGGGCCCCGAGGAGTTCGAGCTGAGCTTCGCCGGCGCCACCCCCGACCTCGCCCACGTCGTCCTCTCCAGCTGCGCCGCGCTCACCCCCGACGCGACCGAAGTCCCGGCCCCCGGCGGTTGCGCCGTCTGCCCAGAACCTCTACGCGTGGAGCGGCGGCGTCCTCTCGCTGATCAACCTGCTCCCCGGCGAAACCGAAGGCACCCCCGGCGCCGCCCTCGCCGCCCAGAGCGGGGCGATCTCCGCCGAGCGGCTCGCGCATCTACTGGGTCGACCCGGGGCCGGCGATCTCTACCTGCGCGAGGGCGGTCAGACCAAGCAGGTGGACGCGGGGAGGGGGCGCCTTCCAGACCGCCGCCGCCGACGGCTCGGTCGCCTTCTTCCTCAAAGCCGAACACCTCTTTCGCTACGTGCCGCCACCGAGGTCGCCACCGACCTCACTCCCGGCGGCGGGGTGCTGGGGTCCTCGGCGCCTCCGCCGACGGCGCCTACGTCTACTACAGGAGCGCCGGCGGCCTGCAGCTCTGGCGGGAAGGCACTACCACGGAGGTCGCTCCCGGGCCCACCGCGGTCGCCTCCAACAGCTACCCGCCGACGACCGGCACCGCCCGGGTCAGCGCCGACGGCGCCCACCTCCTCTTCCTCTCCTCGGCCGAACTGACCGGCTACGACAACGACGGCCTGCAGGAGGTCTTCCTCTACGGCCCGCCGGTCGGCGGCGGCCCGCCGGCGCTCACCTGCGTCTCCTGCAACCCGACCGGCGAACGCCCCCGCGGCCCCGCCTCCATTCCCGGCGCGATCGCCAACGGCGTCGGCCCCACCGCCACCCACACTACAAGCCGCGGGCCCTCTCCGCCAGCGGGACCAGGGTCTTCTTCGACTCGGCCGACTCGCTTGCGTCCAGGACACCAACCGCGACCCGACGTCTACCAGTGGGAGGCCCAGGGAACCGGCGGCTGCTCGCGCGCAGGCGGCTGCATCGGCCTGATCTCCAGCGGCCGCAGCCCGAAGCCGCGTCCTTCATCGACGCCTCCGCGGACGGCGTCGACGTCTTCTTCCTGACCGACGGCTCGCTGGTTCCCCAGGACCCCGGCTCCTACGACCTCTACGACGCCCGCGTCGGCGGCGGCTTCCCGGTCGCGGCGAAACCGATCCCCTGCTTCGGCGACGCCTGCCAGAGCCTTCCCGCGTCCCCCGAAGACCCCACCCCCGGCACCCTGGTCCCCAACGGCGGCAACCCGCCCCTGCGCTTCAACAAGCCGGCCAAGAAGAAGAACAACAAGAAGCAGGGTCAGAAGAAGAAGGGTCAGAAGAAGGGCGCCAAGAAGCAGCATCGCGAGAGGGGAGGGGGGAGATGAGGCGCCGCCGCCCCGCCGCCGCCCTGGGCCTCGCCTTTGCCCTGCTGGCCCTGCTCGCCCCCGCCGCCCAGGCCGACTTCGGCTTCCGCGGAGGCGCGGAAGGGTTCGGGGTCAGTCGCCACCGAGGAAGGCGGCGAGATCGAGACCCAGGCCGGCTCGCACCCCCTCGCCCTCACCACCGAGGTCAACTTCAACCTCGGGCCCGAATCCCCGGGCGAACCCGGGGTGCCGTTCACCGACGGCGACCTCAAGGACCTCCGGCTCGACCTGCCGCCGGGCCTGATCGAAAACCCCGCCGCGGTCCCCCGCTGCGCCCTGGCCCAGTTCCACACCCCCCGCGAGTCCCCCTTCGAAGAGAGCCTCTCGGGCGAGAGCTGCCCGGACCGCACCCAGATCGGCGTGGTCGAGGTCCGCTCGTCCTACGGCGGCGGCAGCACCCGCACCTTCGGCGTCTTCAACCTCGTGCCGCCCCCGGGCGCGCCCTCGCAGCTCGGCTTCAACGCCTACGGCGCCCCGATCGTCTTCATCCCCCACGTGCGCCAGGCCGACGGCGAATACGGCCTCAGCCTCGAGGCGCGGAACATCCCCCAGCTGGTCGACCTCTACGGCTTCTCGCTGACGATCTGGGGGACCCCCTGGGCGTCGTCCACAACGCCCAGCGCGGCGATTGCCTCAACGAGGAGGACCCGGATTCGGCTGGGCCAAATGCTCGCCTGGGCGTCCGAAAACCAGTCCCCCGATCGCCTACCTGACCCTGCCGACCGCCTGCGAGGGCCCGCTCGCCTTCGCCGCGACCGCGACCTCGTGGCAGCAGCCCTCCGGCGCCGTCAGCCGTACCTTCGCCGGCCAGAGCCTCGAAGGCTGCGGTGCGCTCGGCTTCAAACCGGTCGCTTCGGGCTTCGTGACCAATCCCAGGGCGTCCTCGCCCAGCGGCTTTGACTTCAACCTCGACGTCGACAGCGGCGGTTTCCTCGATCCCCGCGGACTGGCGGCCTCGCCGGTCCGCAAGGCCGTCGTCACCCTGCCCGACGGGATGACCATCAACCCCTCGGTCGGCGCCGGGCTCGGCGTCTGCACGCCCGCCCAGTACGCCGCCGAGACCGCAGCCTCGCCGCCGGGGGCGGGCTGTCCCAACGCCTCGAAAATCGGCGACTTCACGGTCAGCAGCCCGCTCTTCGACGAGCGAGTCGAAGGCTCGCTCTTCCTCGCCGCGCCCTTCGACAACCCCTTCGGCTCGCTGCTGGGCGTCTACCTCGTCGCCAAGGCCTCCGATCGCGGCATCCTGGTCAAGGTCGCGGGCGAGCTCGGGCCGACCCGGGCAGCGGCCGGCTGATCGCCACCTTCGACGACCTGCCCCAGCTGCCCTACACCAACCTCAAAGTCCACTTCCGCGAAGGCCAGCGCAGCCCGCTGGCCACGCCGGGGTCCTGCGGCGCCTACGCCGTCGCGATCGACCTCACCCCCTGGCGGGCGCGCGGGCACGGTCCTGCGCGCGAGCTCCCCGTTCACGATCGCCGCCGGGGTCGGCGGCGGGCCCTGCCCCTCGGGCGCCGCGCCCTTCGCGCCGGAGGCCCAGGCGGGCATGCTCAACTCGAACGCCGGCTCCTACACCCCCTTCTACCTGCACCTGACCCGCACCGACACCGAGCAGGAGATCACCTCCTACTCGGCGACCCTGCCGCCGGGGCTGACCGGCAAGACTCGCCGGCATCCCCTTCTGCCCCGAGGCGGCGATCGAAGCCGCCAAGCTCCGCGGCGGCTTCGAGGAGGCGGAACAGCCCTCCTGCCCGGCGGCAAGCCAGATCGGCCACACCGTCGCCGGCTACGGCCTCGGCCCGGTGCTCTCCTACGCCCCCGGCGGGCTCTACCTCGCCGGCCCCTACCACGGCTCGCCCTTCTCGATCGTCGCGATCGACTCCGCCACGGTCGGGCCCTTCGACCTCGGCATGGTCGTCGTCCGCTCGGCGATCGAGGTCGACCCCCAGACCGCCCAGGTCTCGATCGACTCCGCCGGCTCGGACCCGATCCCCCACATCATCGACGGCATCCCGATCCACCTGCGCGACGTCCGCGTCTACATCGACCGCCCGGACTTCACCCTCAACCCGACCAGCTGCGCGCGCTTCTCGGTCGCCTCCACCCTGACCGGCTCCGGACAGCGCTTCGCCGATCCCGCCGACGACACCACCGCCAGCGCCACCAGCCCCTTCCAGGCCTTCAACTGCGGCGCGCTTCGGCTTCAAGCCCCGAAGCTGCGCCTGAGCCTGAAGGGCGGGACCAAGCGCGGCGACTACCCCTCGCTGCGGGCCGAAGTGCGTCCGCGCCCCGGCGACGCCAACATCGCCCGCGTCCCAGTCACCCTGCCGCCCTCGGAGTTCCTCGCCCAGAACCACATCGACACGATCTGCACCCGGCCCCAGTTCGCCGCGAAGCCTGCCCGCGGGGTCGGTCTACGGCCACGCCCGGGCCTTCACGCCGCTGCTCGGCAAACCGCTGGAAGGCCCGGTCTACCTGCGCTCCTCCGACAACCCGCTGCCCGACCTGGTCGGCGCTGCGCGGGCGGCGGCGCCGGGATCGCGATCGACGTCGTCGGGCGCATCGACTCCTTCCACGGCGGCCTGCGCGGCACCTTCGACGTCCTTCCCGACGCGCCGGTCAGCAAGTTCGTGATGAAGCTCAAGCGGCGGCAAGCACGGGCCTGCTCGCCAACGCCGAGAACCTCTGCGCCGCTCCGCAGGTCGCGATCGCGCGCTTGATCGGGCAGAACAACCTGGGGGAGAGGCTGCGGCCGCGGCTCAAGGTCCGCTGCGCCAAACACCACCGCAAGCACCACGGCAAGAGAGGGGCACGAGGGATGAGGGTTCGACCGATGGCTCGAGGCTGGAGTCTGCTCTGCGCGCTGCTCCTGGCGCTCGTGCTCGCCCTGGCGGCGGCGCCCGCCGCGGCGAGTCGCGCTCTGCTCGACGAACAGGTGGTGGACCCCGCGATGGAATCGAGCCAGGTGCCGGAAAAACAGATCGAAGGCGCCTGCGGCGTGGCGATCCTCGGCGGCGAGATCTACGTCTCCGACTACTACCACCACGCCGTCGACGTCTTTGGCGGCGGCAGCCTGATCCCGGTCGGCGCTCCCAACGGCCCCTGCGGGTTGGCGACCTCCACGGCCGGCGCCCTCTACGCGAACATCTGGCACGAGAGCGTGGTCAGGCTGCTTCCCAGCCCGCTGACCATCGACGAGGGCGGCGAATCGACCGGCGTCGCGGTCGACCAGGCGACCGGCAACGTCTACGTCAACGACCGCACCTACGTCGCCGTCTACGACCCTGCGGGAGAACCGGTTCCCGACAAAGGCAACCCGCCTTCGGATCGGCGACGGCAGCCTTGGCGACGCCTACGGGGTCGCCGTCTCGGCCGGCAGGGTCTACGTCCCCGACGCCGCCGACAACACGGTCAAGGTCTACGAACCAGCGGTCGATCCCGTCAGCCCCGCGCTTGGCGATCGACGGCGCGGCGACTCCGCAGCAGGGCTTCAGCTCGCTCGTCGACGCCGCCGTCGCCGTCGATCCCACCAACGGGCACCTGCTCGTCCTCGACAACCTGCAGCCGGACTTCGAGCACCCGCAAGCGGCGATCGACGAGTTCGACGCCGCCGGCGCCTTCCTCGGCCAGCTCGCGGACACGGTGGATCGACGGCGAACCCTCGGGCCTCGCCTTCAGCGGCGCGAACCTCTACGCGACCAGCGGCAACAGCGAAGAAGCCAACGTCTTCCTCTTCGGCCCCTACGCGTTGGCTCCGGATTCGCGCTGAGCCCGCCGCCGCCCGCCGCCGCCGCCGTCGCGGCGACGCCCGGCGATACCCCTTCGCCGCTCAGCCCGGTGGCCAGACGAAGCCGGCAGAGGCCCGGTGGCCACCTCCTCGGAGGTCGTCCAGCGGGGCAAGCTGCGGGTCAGCTTCGACGGCAAGCTGACCCCGCACACGCTGCCGCGCAAGGGCTCGGCGCCGGTCAAGGTCAGCGTCGCCGCGAAGATCGCGGCCACCGACGGCGGCTCGCCGCCGCAGCTGCGCCAGATGGCGATCGCGATCAACCGCAACGGCCACTTCGACCCCCAGGGGCCTGCCGGTCTGCCGCCTGAGGGAGAATCCAGCCGGCCACCACCGCCAACGCGCTCGAGGCCTGCCGCGGGCTCCCTGGTCGGCGAAGGGCGCTTCTCGGCCAAGGTCCTGCTCTCCCAGCAGGCGCCCTTCCCGGCCGAGGGCAAGGTCTTCGCCTTCAACGGGACCCTGCACGGGAAGCCGGCGATCCTCGCCCACGTCTACGGCACCGATCCCGTCCCCACCTCCTACACGCTGCCGTTCGAGATCGCGCCCGCCAAGGGCACCTTTGGCACGGTCCTGCGGGCCTCTCTGCCCGGCGTCACCGGCGAGTCCGGCTACATCACCGGCCTCTCGTTGACCCTCGGTCGCAGCTTCAGCTACCGGGGCAGGCGGCGCAGCTACCTGAGCGCCGGCTGCCCGGCCCCGGCCGGCTTCCCCGGCGCCGTCTTCCCCTTCGCCCGCGCCAGCTTCTCCTTCGCGGGCAAGGGCAGCATCAGCTCGACGCTGACCCGCAGCTGCGGCGCCAGGGGTTAGGCGCCCGCAGGCTATCCCTCGCGGGCTTGCCTGAGGCGCTCTAAGTCGATGACGTCCTCAGGGCGCCCAGCCAGCTCCTTGAGGGCGATGAGATCCTCGTAGCTCACGATCTTGATCGGCAGGCCCCCAATCTCGTCTTCGAGCGCCGCGGGCGAGAGCTTCGCCCACAGGGGGTCGTCGCCGATCCACTGCATCACGTCGAGTCGCCCCAGCCGCGTCAGCAGCACCCAGTTGCCGCCCAGGGCCAGCCCTTGCGGGTCGAGAGGGTCGGGGAGCTCCTCGCTCTCGAACTCGCCTGCGCCCTCGACCTTGGCGTCGAGCCCTCTGAGCACCCCGGCGAGTCTTTCCAAATTGGGGGTGTCTGGGGCTGGCACCACGTCCACGTCCTTCGTGGCTCGGACGTGACCGTGATAGCCGACCGCGACTCCGCCGATGACCAAGAACTCGACTCCCGCTTGGACGAGCTCCTCGAGGATGCCCCGGATATCGAGCTCAGCCACCGCGCCGCCGCCGGCCCGCCTCTGCGACTTGCGCCATGAACCGCGAAAGCTCGAAGACCTGTTCGGCGCGTTGGGCCGGGGTCAGCTCGAGGAAGTCCCTTCTCAAGGCCGCGCGGTCCGTCTTCCCGTCGGGTGTCCAGTTTCCGCTCGGCTTCATCGGCGCCGTCACGCCCCTACGGTATCTCTACGGCTCCCGCGCCCGCGGCGAAGCGCTCGATCGACCCGGTGGCGGGATCGACAGCGAGTGAGCGACACCGACGCTCAGCGGAATCGCCGCTAAAGTTGAGCGCTGCGCCCGGATAGCTCAGTTGGTAGAGCACTTCCATGGTAAGGAAGGGGTCACGAGTTCGAGTCTCGTTCCGGGCTTCATCGGCTTGAAGAGCCGATCCCCCTTCCGGTCCGTGAGGCCGCCCGCCGCCTCCGGGAATCAGAAACGCGCCGGTTCTGGATCCGCCTCCAGGGCTTTTCGCCTCCTCTAGCGCACGCGCGCTCTGGCTTGCCAGAGCGCTGCAGCGGCCGTTCGCCGCTCCGTCGCCGGACTTAGAAATTTGCCGAGACTTGACATCTCGGTATCTCTTCGTTTACCTTGACGGCTACTTCATGTACGACGTAGTTCAGAAGTAACCCGTCCCCGGACGGGCAGGGACAGCAGTCAGCACCACAGGGACAACCGAGCCTCAGGGAGACGTCGCTAAGGGAAGCGGCGGCAGAGGGGCTCACGGGACAAGGAGAGAAATGATGTTCTCGAGACTCCGCGAGCACTTCGGCAGCGCCGGACTGATCGTCGCGATCGTGGCGCTAGTAGCCGCCCTCGCCGGCGGCGCGATCGCCGCCAACGGCGGCGGCAACGGCAACGGCGAGGGCAAGGCCACCGCCTCGGCCAAAGCCAAAAAAGGTCCCAGAGGTCCCAAAGGCGCGAAAGGCGACACCGGCCCGGCCGGTCCGGCCGGGCCCCAGGGCCCCGCCGGCGCCAACGGCAAAGACGGCGCCAACGGGTCCAATGGAGCGAACGGCGTCAGCGTCACCAGCAGCATCGAGTCCAAAGGCCTCAAATGCAAAGAGGGCGGCTCCAAATTCACCTCCGCCAGCCCCGAACCGACCTATGCCTGCAACGGCGAAAAAGGCGCGCCGGGAACGCCCGGGCCTCCCGGTCCCAGCTGCAACGAAGAAGGCGAATGCCTACTGCCGCCGGGGGCGACCCAGACCGGAATCTGGGCGGCGAGCAGCGGCAAAAACTCATTGATTGTCCGGACCTCGATTTCCTATCCGCTTCGCCTCAGCGAGGTACCGGAATATCACTACGTCACCGAGGAAGAAGTTGAACAAGAAACGGCGCCGCCGGAGTGTCCTGGCGTCTTCACCGAAGACGAAGGATTCACCTTCGTCAAACCTGAGGCCGAACCAGGAAATCTATGTCTGTACGAGAGGCAATTGTTCAACCTCAACCCTCCGTTCGGTCCGGGGTCGAATTTCGATCCGAGGAGCGGTGTCGCGCTCGCGTTTTCAGTATCTAGCGAAACGGAAATCGCAGTGGCCGAAGGCAGCTGGGCGGTTACCGCCCAGTTGGCCCCCTAGGGCGGCTCGGGAGATCGAGGCGATTCGGATGCGACGGATGGCGCCAAGCGCGAGTAGCCATCCGTCGCCGAAACCCAGGTGGCTCGGCAAGAGTCGGCAGCGCCCTCGGGCGCGGGGAGGCGGAAGAGGATGAGAGGCAAGCAGGGGAGAGGGAGAAGCAGCTCGGATGTGGCAACGAGCGTGGCGCTTTGCCTGCTCGCATCTCTACTAGCCATAGCTGCCTTGATGTCCTTCGCCGCCGTCCCCGCCCTCGCCGCCAAAACCCACCACCACATCGTCTCCTTCGACGCCGGCTACTCCGCCAGCATCGCGGTCGAGGAAGAAAGCGGCAACGTCCTCGTGGTCGACGCCCGCGCCCAGGCGGTCAGGGTCTTCGGCCCCGAAGGCGGCGCGCCGAGCGGCGTCGCCTCCCCCTTCAAAATCGAAGGCGTCGGCAAATTGGAAGGCGGCATCGCGGTCGACAACTCCGCTGCCAGCCCCTCCAAAGGCGCCCTCTACGTCAGCGAAGCCGGCAGCACGGTCAAGAAGTTCGTCCTCAACCCGACCACTGAAAAATACGAGCTGAAAGAACAGCTGAGCGCCTCTCCCGCCTTCGTCAGAGCCACCAACCTCGCGGTGGACTCCAAAGGCAATCTCTTCGTCGGCGACTTTCCTAATGAAGCGGTGGTCGAGTTCTCTCCGACCGGCGCCCAGCTCGCCCGTATCGATCTCTCGGCCTCGATCGAGGCGCCGGCCTCGCTCGCCGTCGACTCCGCCGGGGACCTCTTCCTGATCGGCGCAGGCGGCGCGGTCTACCGGTTCGACGCCAACGGCGCCGGCGAAATCGAAGCCGGCACGGAGCCGGTGCAGCTGGTCAGGAAAAAGGTCGGAGAAGGCCTCGGCGCGAGAGCGCTGGCAGTCGATCTTGGCGCCGACGACCTCTACGTGGGGATGGGAAATCTCGAATTGGTGAATACGCAGGTCGATCAGTACGACGCATCCTGCGCGCCGGAAGGGGAGGGGAGCGAAGAACACTGCGTCCGCGAAGGCGAATTCGGCCTGGGCGCCTTCCGCGACGTCCGCTCGCTGGCGGTCAACTCCGCCACCGGCCGCCTCTACGTCGCGGATACCACGGAATCGATCTTTGGCGACAAACCCCACGTCGCCGTCTTCGGCCCCACCGTCATCGTGCCGGGCGCGCTCACCGCCGCAGCCAGCGATGTCACCGGCACGACCGTCACGCTCAACGGCAGCGTCGACCCCTCCGGCTCGGAAGTCGACGAATGCAAGTTCGAATGGGGCATGACCACCGCCTACGGGAAAATCGCCCCCTGCGCCGAGAGCCCGGCCCAGATCGGCGCCGGCAACGCACCGGTCCCGGTCCACGTCGATCTCTCCGGCCTCGGGCTGGGCAACGAATACCACTTCCGCCTGGTCGCCACCAGCGACACCACCGTCCCCAACGAAAAAGGCCCGTCGGTAGGCGCCGACGCGAGCTTCACCACCCTTGGGCCGCGGGTCCGCGCCCAGTCGTTCTCCGGGACGACCGACACCGCGGTGAGGCTCGAAGGCGCCGTCAACCCGGCGGGCCAGGACACCACCTACGTCTTCCAGTACGTCTCCGAGGCCGACTTCGCCGCCGACGGATACGCGAAAGCCACCAGCGCGCCGCTGGGCGGAGAGGCGATCGGCGGCGGAACCGACGACGTCAAAGTCGCCCAGGGGATCTCCGGCCTCGCCCCGGCCACCGCCTATCGCTTCCGGATCGCCGCCACCAACGCCTCCGGCACCGCCTTTGGCCCCGATGTGACCTTCGCGACCTACGCCGCGCCGCCTGCCTTCGGGGAGTGCCCCAACGAAGCGCTCCGCCAAGGGCTGGGCTCCACCTTCCTCCCCGACTGCCGGGCCTATGAGCAGGCGACGCCTGTGGACAAGGGCGGGGCCGGCGCGCAAGGGGTGGTCGACTACGTCCGCGCCGCCAATACTGGCGGCGGGATCACCTTCTTCTCCAACGGTGGCATCCCCGGCGGCGAAGGCGCCCAGCAGTTCCCCCAGTATCTCTCCAGCCGCAACGCCGACGGCGGCGGCTGGTCGACCCAGGGCGTGCTGCCGCCGGCGAGCAACGGCTCCAGCGCCATGGTGCGGGGCTTCAGCGAAGACCTCTCCCAGGCTTACGTCACCCAGGGCAAACTCCCAACCCAACCCCAGACCTTCTACCAGCGCGACAGCGTCTCCCGCGCGCTGCGGGCTATCGCCGGCGGGGTAGCGCCCAGCGAGATCCACAACTCCTACGCCGGCGAGTCCGCCGACGGCTCGAA
The DNA here is from genome assembly GCA_963832065.1 of uncultured Actinomycetes bacterium. Lineage (GTDB taxonomy): Bacteria > Actinomycetota > Thermoleophilia > Solirubrobacterales > 70-9 > VAYN01. Next base: position 14,654 of record CAWHSV010000004.1, on the reverse strand, counting down.
GGTGCTGGTGGCATTGGTCTACGGCTCGACCCCTCCGCCCGGCGCGGTCAAAGGTCAAAACGCCTTCGTCTGGGACAAGAGCACCGAAACGCTGCACCTGGCGGGCGTGCTGAACAGCGGCCAGGCGCCGGCCCAAGGCGCCTCCCCCGGCTCCTACGACGTCGGCGGCCCCGCCAACTACACCTCCTACGAGCGCGCGATCTCCGCCGACGGCTCGCGGGTCTTCTTCAGCTCGATGGGCAGCCACCAGATCTATGTGCGCCAAAACCCGACCGAACCCCAGAGCCCCCTGCTGGCCGGCAAATGCACCGACCCCGAACTGGCCTGCACGGTGCAGGTCTCCGCCTCCAAGCGGACCATTGCGCCGCTGAAAGACGAAAAACCCGCCACCCTCTGGTTCGCGACGGCCGATGGCTCGCAGGCCTTCTTCACGAGCACCGGGAAGCTCACCGACGACGCGACGGCCGGGGCCGACGGCAGCGACCTCTACCGCTATGACGCCGCGACGGGCAAACTCGCCGACCTCACCCCCGATCCGGTCGATCCGAACGGCGCCGACGTGCAGGGAGTCCTCGGCATCTCGGAAAACGGCTCCCACGTCTACTTCGCCGCCAACGGGGTGCTCGCCGCCAATCAGGGCGCCGACGGATCCCAGGCGACGCTGGGCGACTGCATCAACAAACAGACCGGCGGCCAGGCGGAACTCATCCAATACACCGTGGGCGACTGCAACCTCTACCTCTGGCACGAAGGCACGATCACCTACATCGCTTCCCAGCGGGCGACGGGTCCCTCGAATGGCGCACAAGAACTCAAAAGCGCCGCCTGGAACTGGGTGCGCAAGCCGGCTCTCGAACCGGGGGAGAAGACGGCGCGGGTCAGCGCCGACGGGGAGACGCTGCTCTTCCAGTCCCCCGACAAGCTCAGTGCCTATGACAACAAAGGGCTCCCCGAGCTCTACCGTTACCGCGCCGAGACCGCCAGCCTGATCTGCGTCAGCTGCAACCCGACCGGCGCCGCGCCGGTCGGGCCGGCCAGCCTGCGGAGCATCAGCGTGGTGATCTCGAGCCCGATCCGGCCGGCGCCGGTGCAAACGCGCAACCTCTCGGTCGACGGGGAGCGGGTGTTCTTCGAGACGGCGGACAAGCTGGTGGCAGGCGACACCAACGGCGTCAAGGACGTCTATGAGTGGGAGGCCAAAGGGTCGGGCTCATGCGCTGGCGACGCCGAAAACGGCGGCTGCCTGTATCTGATCTCCACCGGCGCCAGCCCCGATCCCTCCTACTTCGCCGACGCGAGCGCCGACGGCGAGGACGCCTTCTTCTTCACCCTGCAGCCTCTGGTGGGTCAGGACAAAGATCAGCTCGTCGACATCTACGACGCGCGGGCCGGCGGCGGCATCGCCGCCCAGAACCCGCCGCCCGAACCAGAACCCTGCCCCGGCGAGACCAGCTGCAGGGGAGCAGTGCCGGCGCCCCCGGCCACCCAGTCCCCCGGCAGCTCCGGCTTCTCGGGCCCCGGCAACCAAAAACCCCCCCAGGGCAAGAAGAAGCAGAAGAAAAAGAAGAAGTCACAGCACAAGAAGAAGCGGCAAAAGAAACGCCAGGCGGCCGGCAAGCGCGGAGCGGGGAGACGATGACGATGAGCAGCCAGAGGACCACCCGTCCCTTCTCACCGGTCCGGGCGGCGTCGATCGCCGCTTTGGTCGCCCTCGGCGCCGTGCTATTACCGGCCGCGGCCTCGGCAGCAGCGCCGGCCTGGAAGCTGACGGTCGCCTCCAATCCGACCCACTTCGTCCCCGGCTCGAAAACCCCGGGCTTTCCCCAGTACTTCCTCCTCGCGGCCAACATCGGCTCGGCCCCGACGAGCGGCGCGGCCACGATCGTCGACACGCTGCCCGATGGCGTGGTCCCGGTCAAAGCCTTCGGCAATGTCCGGCTCGGAAACTCCGTCGGCTCCACCTTTCCCTGCGCCATATTCGAACAGACGGTCACCTGCAGCGGAATCGGAGCAGTGCCGGCCGGCCGCTACGCGCGGGTGGCCATCCAGGTCGCGGTCGACCCGGCCGCCCCGCCCAGCGTGGTGAACGAAGCGAGCGTCAGCGGCGGCGGCGCGGGGGAAGCGGTGGCGCGGACGACGACGCCGATCGACACCCTGACCGCTCCGTTCGAGCTGATCCCAGGCTCGGCGGGGCTGAGCCTGGCGGCCACCGGCCCAGAAGGGGCCCCGGAGACCCAGGCGGCCTCCCACCCGGCCCAGCTGACGATCGACAACGGCCTTCCCACCGCCCTGCAGGAAGCCGGCGGCAACCCGATCCTGATCTCCACCGGCCACCTCCGCGACCTCGACGTTCGCCTTCCGCGCGGCATGGTCGCCAACCCGACGGCGACCCCGGTGCTCTGCACCGAGGTGCAGCTGACCGGCAATGGCTGCCCTGACGCCGCCGCCGTCGGCACGGTTCTGGCGCAGACCGCCTTCCCCGGCGCGCTGGAGACCCAACCCGCCCCCCTCTACAACATGGTGGCGCCAGCCGGCGCGGCGGCCCAGCTCGGGCTTCGAAGCGCTCGGCCTCGGTGTCTACGTCCACCTGATCGGCGGCGTCAACTCGGCGGGCGAATACGAGCTCTTCGCCGGCTCCCATGACACCCTCGCGCTCGAAAACAACCCGCTCGTCGCCGTGCAGACGACGCTGTGGGGCAGCCCCTCGGACTCCAGCCACGACGGGATGCGCGGCGACTGCGTCTTCTACGGCGGCACCTGCCCGCTGCCAGAGCGCCCCGACACTCCCTTCCTGACGATGCCGAGCTCCTGCCGCCCCTCGCTGACGGCGACGGCGATCGCCAGCTCCTGGGAGGACCCCTCCACGAAGGTGAGCCGCAGCGCCGAGCTCGAAGACCCGGGCACCGGCCTGCCCACCCCGACCGACGGCTGCAACGCGCTGGAGTTCGAGACCGACGATCTCCGCCAAGCCGACCACCGACCTCTCAGACGCCCCGACCGGCCTCGACTTCAGCCTCCACATCCCCCAGGAGGAATCCTTCGACGGCCTGGCCGAGGCAAACCTCAAGGACGCCAGGGTCACGCTGCCCGCCGGGGTCGCGGTCAACCCCTCCGGGGCCAACAACCTCGGCGCCTGCTCCCCGGCCCAGCTCGGGCTGACCTCGGGCGTGAATCAGCTGCCGGTCCGCACCGACGCCAACCCGGCCACCTGCCCCGACAACGCCAAGATCGGCGCCCTCGAGGTCAGGACCCAGCTGCTCGACCACCCCCTGCCGGGAGCGATCTACGTCGCCGAGCCCTACCAGAACCCCTTCGGCTCGCTGCTGGCGATCTACCTGGCGATCGACGACAAAGAGTCGGGCACGGTAATCAAGCTCGCCGGCAAGGTCGAGGCGGATCCGCAGACGGGCGAGCTGACGGCGACCTTCAAGGACAACCCGGAGCTGCCCTTCGAAGACTTCGAGCTGAACTTCTTCGGCGGCCCCCGGGCGGCGCTGCAGACGCCGCTCGCCTGCGGGAGCCACACCACGACCTCCGCTTTCACTCCCTGGTCGACCCCCGAAGGCGCCGATGCCACTCCCTCGGACTCCTTCCAGACCACGACCGCGGCCGCCGGCTCGGGCCCCTGCCCAAGCAGCGAAGCCCAGGCCCCCAACGCCCCGTCCTTCAGCGCAGGCACGATCGCCCCCGCGGCCGGGGCCTACTCGCCCTTCGTCTTGAAGCTCGCCCGACCCGACGGCTCCCAGCGCCTGACCGCGCTCGAGACCACCCTGCCCAAGGGCCTGGCCGCGAAGCTCGCCGGCGTCCCCTACTGCTCGGAGGCCCAGATCGCCGTGGCCCAAAGCCGCGAAGCCCCCAACCTGGGAGCCGCGGAGCAGCAGAGCCCCTCCTGCCCGGCGGCCTCGGAGGTGGGGACGGTCGACGTCGCCGCCGGCGCCGGCATCGCCCCCCTGCACGTTGCCGGCAAGGCCTACCTCGCCGGCCCCTACAAAGGAGCCCCGCTCTCCCTGGTCGTGATCACCCCCGCCGTCGCCGGCCCCTACGACCTCGGCACGGTCACGGTCAGAACCGCCCTGCAGGTCGACTCGGAGTCCGCCCAGGTCAAAGCGGTGAGCGACCCATTGCCGACGATCCGCCAGGGCATCCCGCTGAACGTCCGCTCGATCGCCCTGCGGGTCGACCGCCCCGCCTTCGTCCTCAACCCGACCTCCTGCGACCCGATGGCGATCCTCGGCCAGACCCTGAGCGCGACGGGGCAAAGCGCGCCGCTCTCAGAGCGCTTCCAGGTCGGCGGCTGCTCGGCCCTGGGCTTCAAGCCCAAGCTGGCGCTATCGCTCAAGGGCGGGACCAAGCGCGACAAGAACCCCGCTCTCAAAGCGGTGCTGACCTACCCCAAGGGCGCCTACGCCAACATCGCCCGCGCCCAGGTCACCCTGCCTCACTCCGCCTTCCTCGATCAGTCCCACATCAAGACGATCTGCACCAGGGTGCAGTTCGCCGCAGATACTTGCCCCAAAGGAGCGGTCTACGGCTACGCCAGCGCCACGACGCCGCTCTTGGACCAGCCGCTGCAGGGCCCGGTCTACCTCAGGTCCTCCAGCCACGAACTGCCGGACCTCGTCGCCGCTCTAGACGGCCAGATCGAGATCGACCTGGTCGGCCGCATCGACACCGGCAAGGGCGGCGGGATCAGAAACACCTTCGAGGCGACTCCCGACGCCCCGGTCTCCAAGTTCGTCTTGACGATGCAGGGCGGGGACAAGGGCCTTTTGGTCAACAGCGAAAACCTCTGCGGCAAACCCCAGAAGGCGATCGCCGACTTCGTCGGCCAAAACGGCAAGGTCCAAAAGACCCGGCCCCCGATCGCCAACGCCTGCAAGCACAAGGCCAAGAAGAAGCACAAGGCCAAAAAACGCAAGGCCTCCCGCTAGCGCCCAGGGCGCGGCGGCTTCCTCATGACCTTTCCAGTCTCCCATCGGAAGGCGCTCGACCCAACGGTCAAATGCCTTCGTAGCAGGGGAGTCGCGACCCCGGCGCCCGGCCAGTTGCACCTGACCGGGCCCGTGGGCCGCGCACTGAACGAAAACCAAACCCCAGGGATGCGCCTGGGAGAAGGAGTTCGCAAGACGATGGTTAGCAAACGCAGATCATTCAAGGGGGGCGCGGGGCTCTTCGGCCTCGCCCTCGTGGCGGTGCTGGCGCTCAGCGCGCTCGGCGCAGGGGCGGCTTCGGCTGCCGAAGCGCCGCGCTGGAAAGTCAACAGCTCCTACCTCGGGGCCGGCGCGACGAAAGCGTTCACGGCCACCAGCACCACCGAGCTCGTGCTCACCTTCGGCACTCTCAGTTTGAAATCGCCGGCGGGGGAATGCACGACTACCGGCGAAATCGAAGGCAGCGCCGCCGAAGCTCCCGGCAAAAGGAAAAACGTCGTCCTCACCTGCAAAAACGTCAAACTTTTCGCCTCCGGCGTAGAGCAGACCTTCTGCACCGTCAAAAGCATTGGCGCCGAAGCGGGGACGATCACGACCAAACCCGTCAACAGCACGCTCGTCTGGCTGAATCCGACCGGCGGCGCCGCGGGCGACTTGCTCGAGCCGGTTTCGGGCACCGCCTTGACAGCGATCGAAATCAGCGGCGCAGCATGCGCGGCTTCGCAAAAAGTGAACCTGACGACGAAACTGATCAACGACATCCTGCCGGTCGAAGAAAACGCCGTGACGGGCCAGCCGACCCTGCCTTCAACGACGATCGCCAGCTACTACAACAACGAAGCCAGTCGGGCGAAACAGACGCTCCCGCAGCTGAAAGTGGGCGCCGTGAACGCGACGCTCACCGGCAAATTCGCCTTCTCCCTCAACTCGAAAGAACCAGTCGGGGTCTCTTCGGTGAGTAGCGGCTCCGCGTCGCGCTGGAAGGTCGGCGGCTGGTTCCTCGGCGCCGGCGTGACCAAGTCGTTCGCCGCGACCAGCACCGAACCGATGGTCTGGGAATCGACCATCACCTTGCAGATGCCCGAATGCACCGCGACGGGCAAGCTCGTCGGCAGCTCCCCCGGCCAAGCCGGCGGGAAAGAAGACGTGGTCATCACCTGCACGGGGGTGACGCTCAAAAACGACCCAGTGAACTGCACGGTGAGAAGCCCTGGATTTCCAAACGGGACGATCCGCCTGAACGAACTGCACAGCAGTCTCAACAAAGGGCTGCTGGAAAGCGCCGGCGTCGTCCTGCTCACCCCGGAAATCGTGGGCGCGGCTTGTGCGTTTACCCAGAAAGTGTCCTGGACTGGAACTCTGAAGGACGAAACGCCGGCGACGGGAATCGAAGCAAGCGGTCTTGCGACCGTGTTGTCGGGGTCGTCGATGAAATTCGGCAGCAATCTGGTCACGGTCAAAGGAGCGATGAACACCTCGCTCCCTTCGGGAGAGCTCTTCGGGGTGTTTCTCGGCTAAGGGCTGACAGCAGTGCACAGTAGGTATCGAATGCAACGGGCGGTCCAGATATGGACCGCCCGTTGTGCGGGTTGTAAGCAACGGGCAGAGGGCTACTTATAGGCTCCCCCCGTGGACTTCTCCCTCACCGACGAGCAGAGCGACTTCGTCGACGCGATCCGCGACTTCTGCGACCGCGAGTGCGGCACGCAGGACCAGCGCGAGCGGCTCACCGACGGCTACCGCGAGCACCACAACTTCGACATCTACAAGCAGATGGCGGAGCTGGGCTGGCTCGGGGTGACGATCCCCGAGGAGTACGGCGGCTCCGGCGGCTCGATGCTCGACGCCTGCCTCTTCATGGAAGAGACCTCGCGCGGACTTGCCCCGATCGGCGGCTACGCGACGACGCTGATCGTCGCCGGCGCCACCCAGCGCTTCGGCACCGAGGAGCAGAAGCAGGAGATCCTCGGCGGCATCGCCTCCGGCTCGGTCGAGGCGATCGCGATGACCGAGCCCGAGGCCGGCTCCGACGTCGGCGCCCTCAGCTGCGCGGCCGAGCGGGTCGACGGCGGCTTCGTCCTCAACGGCCAGAAGGTCTTCTGCTCCAACGCCCACATCGCCGACCACGTGCTCGTCGTCTGCCGCACCACCAAGGGCGAGAACAAGCACGAGGGGATGACGATGATCTGGGTGCCCGCGCGAGGCCGAGGGGATGGAGATCGTCCCGATCGAGACGATGGGCGGCCGCGAGACCAACCACCTCTACTTCACCGACTGCGCCGCCCCAGCCGACGCCGTGCTCGGCGAGGTCGACCAGGCCTGGACGCAGCTGATGGCCGGCCTCAACGTCGAGCGCCTGATCCTCGCCGCGACGATGCTCGGCATCGCCCAGCGCGCCTTCGACGACGTCCTCGCTCTATGTAAAGGAGCGCAAGCAGTTCGGCCGCCCGATCGGCTCCTTCCAGGCGCTCCAGCACCGCCTCGCCGACCTCGCCACCGACCTCGAGGCGGCCCGCCTGATGACCCGCTGGGTCGCCACCCTGACCGACGAGGACCCCGACCGGATGCTGCCCCAGCAGGCCTCGATGGTGAAGCTCTTCGTCACCGAGGTCGCCAAGCGCACGACGCTCGAGGGCATGCAGCTGATGGGCGGCTACGGCTACTCCTCCGAGTACGACATGGAGCGCCTCGTCCGCACCTCCCTGGTCTCCACCATCTACGGCGGCACCTCGGAGATCCAGCGCAACATCATCGCCAAAACGCTCGGCCTCTAGCACCGAGGCGGCTGGGGCGGCTCAGGCCGCGGCGCCGAGGGGCAGGCCGTCGACGAGCGACCGGCCTGCCGATGTGGAAGCCCTGGGCGTAGTCGATCCCGACAGCCCCGCACCAGCGTCAACGTCTCCGCGTCCTCGACGCCCTCGGCGACGGTCTCCTGGCCGAACGCCCTGGCGAACTCGGCCATCGCCTGGACCAGGCGCTGGTCGACCGGGGAGGTGCGGAGGTCGCGGATGAACTCGATGTCGATCTTGAGGTGCTGGACCGGCAGTTCCTTCAGGTAGCTGAACGAGCTGAAGCCGGTGCCGAAGTCGTCGAGGCCGAGACCGCATCCCATCCCGGTCACCGTCCTTGGCGAACTCGCTTCGCCTGGGCCATGTTCGAGATCGCCGCCGTCTCGGTGATCTCGAAGTCGAGCCAGCTCGGGTTGAGGCCGTCGGCGATCGCCTCGCGCACGTCGGCGATCAGGCCCGGGTCCGACAGCGAGGCGCCGGAGACGTTGACCGCGATCGGGCGCGAGCGGCCGGCCAGCTCGATCGCCTTCGAGAGCACCAGCCGGTCGATCTCGGCGATCAGGCCGAAGCGCTCGGCGATCGGCAGGAAGGAGGAGGGCGGGATCACGTCGCCGTTGTCGTCGAGCATCCGCACCAGCAGCTCCTCGCGGGCGACGCAGTGGCTGCGCAGGTCGAAGATCGGCTGCGCGTAGACGACGATCTGCCGTCTGCTCGATCGCCTCGCGGATCCGCTCCGGCCAGGTCAGCTTCCCGTTCGGCCCGTCGACGCAGTTGACGGCCCGGCCGCCGCCCTTTTCCTTGGCTTCGCAAAGGGCGATGTCGGCGGCGATCATCAGGCCTTCCGCCGTCACCGCCTCGCCGGTCCCGCCGAAGCTGGCGATGCCGACGCTGGCGCCCACCGCCGGCTTGCCGCGTTCGCGGACCAGCGCGATCAGCCGCTCCGCCGCCGCCATCGCCTGCTCCGCCGTCGCCCGGCGCAGCAGCAGGCCAAATTCGTCGGCGCAGATCCGCGCCGGAAGGTCGTCCGCCCGCGCCTCGTCGCGCAGCGTTTCCTCGACCGCGCCCAGCAGCCGGTCGCCGGCCTCGTGACCGAGCGAGTCGTTGACGAGGTGAAAGCCGTCGATGTCGAGCAGCAGCAGCGCCCCGGGCTGCTCGCGGTGCAGGGGGTCGAAGATCCGGTCTTCGACCTCTTCCACGAACTGATCCCTGTCGCAGAGACCGCCGCTCTCGATTGGCTCCAGCATCCGCTCCCGACCCGCTTGGAAGGATTAGGTAAAAAGTGACTTTACAAAAAATTGGGTAATCCGGGAAAACCGATCTCGGGCTGGGCCGAGGCGCCCGTCGCCGGACGGCGGACGGGCGCTATCCTTCGCTCAGCCTCGCGCCTCGGCCCGGGGTTTTTCTTTGTAACGGCGTCCTAAGGAACGAGGGAGAACATGGCTCGCGGAGATGTCCGCATCGCGGTGACGCTGGCTTGCGAAGACTGCAAGCGGCGCAATTACCAGACCAACAAGTCCCGGCGCAACTCGCCGGACCGGATCGAGATGCGCAAGTTCTGCCGCTGGTGCGGCCACCACACGGCGCACAAGGAGACGCGGTAGCTCCCGATGGCGAAGACCCGCGCACAGCGCAAGGCCGAGCGCCGGGCCCGCGAAGAACAGGAGCGGAAGCGCTCCGGCGACGGCGCGGCGCCGAGTCGCGCGCCCAGCACGACACCCAGGTCCCGGTCTCCGGCGACGTCGCCGAGGTCGAGGCGGTCGAGGCCGGGATCGCCGCCGGCGCTCCCGAGAGCGCAGCTCGAGACCCCCGACGCGCCGAAGACCGCCGCGCCGAGCGCCGCGCCGAAGCGAAGGCGCAGAAGGAAGCGGAGAAGCGCAAGCGCGACGAGCAGAAGCGCCGCGAGAGCGAGCAGCTCGCCAAGAAACAGAAACAGGCGCAGGCGGAACGCCAGCGCGGCGGCGTGCATCGGCTTCCTCGCCTCCTGCTGGGCAGAGCTGAAGAAAGTCCAGTGGCCCGACCGCGACACCCTGGTCCAGGCGACCGCGGTCACGATCATCTTCGTCGCCGTCGCGGCCGCCTACCTCGGCGCCCTCGACGCCGCTCTTCAACTTCCTCGTCAAGCAGATCCTCTAGCCAGGATCCCCGAACAAAGGCTTCTAGATGTATCGCTGGTACGTGATCAACACCTACTCCGGGCACGAGAACAAGGTCAAGCACAACCTCGAGCACCGGGTTCAGACGATGAGCCAGAACCGCAACGTGCGCCAGGTCGTCGTTCCCACCGAGCAGGTGATGGAACTGAACAAGGACGGCCAGAAAGAACCGAAAGAGAAACGGACGATGCCCGGCTACGTCCTGGTCAACATGGAGATGACCGACGACGCCTGGGGCCTGGTCAAGAACACCCCCGGCGTGACCGGCTTCGTCGGCTCGCGCAACAAGCCGGTGCCGCTCTCCAAACCCGAGGTCGACCGCCTGCTGCACCGCGAGACCGCCGAGCGGCCGCGCACCCAGGCCCAGTTCTCGATCGGCGAGTCGGTCAAAGTCATCTCCGGCCCGCTCTCCGACTTCTCCGGCGAGATCGCCGAGATCAACGAGGACGCCGCCAAACTCAAGGTGCTGGTCTCGATCTTCGGCCGCGAGACCCCGGTCGAGGTCGGCTACGACCAGGTCAAGAAGATCTAGCGCGCCGAGACCGCTACCCTCCGCAACCGCCCATGGCGAAGAAAGTCCTCACCAGTCATCAAGCTGCAGATCTCCGGCCGGCGCCGCCAACCCGGCGCCGCCGGTCGGCCCCGCGCTGGGCCAGCACGGCGTCAACATCATGGAGTTCTGCAAAGCGTTCAACGCGCAGACCCAGTCCGAAGGCGGGACGATCATCCCGGTCGAGATCACGGTCTACGAGGACCGCTCCTTCACCTTCATCACCAAGACGCCGCCGGCCGCGGTCCTGATCAAGGAGGCGATCGGGATCAAGAAGGGCTCCGGCGAGCCGCACGTCAACAAGGTCGGGACGATCTCGATGGACCAGGTCCGCCAGATCGCCGAGCGCAAGATGCCCGACCTCAACGCCAACGACCTCGACGCCGCCTCGAAGATCATCGCCGGCACCGCCCGCTCGATGGGCGTCGACGTCAAATAGGGACCTCGTGGCCCACGGCAAGCGCTACCGCCAGCAGTACGGCAAGGTCCAGCGCGACCGCGCCTACCCGCCGGCCGAGGCGATCGCCCTGATCAAGGAGACCGCCAGCGCCAAGTTCGACGAGACGGTCGAGCTGCACGTGCTGCTCGGCGTCAACGTCCGCCACGCCGAGGAGCAGCTGCGCGGCACCCTGGCGCTGCCCCACGGCCTCGGCAAAGACGTCACCGTCGCCGTCTTCGCCCAGGGCCAGCAGGCCCGCGACGCCGAGGCGGCCGGCGCCGACTTCGTCGGCGGCGACGACCTGGCCGAAGAAAGTCGAAGAGGGCTGGACCGACTTCGACGTCGCGATCGCGACCCCGCAGATGATGGGGACGGTCGGCAAGCTCGGCCGCGTGCTCGGCCCGCAGGGCAAGATGCCGAACCCGAAGGTCGGCACCGTCACCGACGACGTCGAGAAGGCGGTCAGCGAGTCGAAGGCCGGCAAGGTCGAGTACCGCACCGACCGCCAGGCGATCGTCCACATGGCGATCGGCAAGGCGAGCTTCGACGCCGACAAGCTGCTCGACAACTACACCGCGGTGATCGACGAGATCGTCCGCGCCAAGCCGTCCGGCGCAAGGGCAAATACATCCGTCTCGTGCGACGCTGACGACGACGATGGGCCCGGGCATCCGCGTCGACGCCGGAAGGCCGGCGACCGCGACGCCGGCTCCGGCCAAGGCCGCCGCCGCAGCCGAGGAGCCGGCCGAGGCCGAGAGGCCCCGGCGAGGCCGAGACCGCAGAGGAGCCGGCAACCGCCTAGACTGCCGCCGCGCGCTAACCCGAGACCACCGGCGGGGCTCATCTGGCCCGCAAGCCCGGTGCAGGTGAGACGATGAACCGAGACGAAAAGTCAGCAGCCATAGAGGAGATCGCCGCCCAGATCGAGGGCGCCGAGGCGATCTTCGCCGTCGACTACCGGGGCATCAGCGTCCCCCAGGCCGCTGAGCTGCGCGCCAAACTGCGCGAGGCCGACGCCAGCTTCCGCATCGTCAAGAACCGGCTGACCAAAATCGCCGCCGACAAAGCGGGCGAGGAGCGCCTCGCCGAGCTGCTCGCAGGGCCCGACCGCGCTCACCTTCGTCCGCGGCGACACCGCCCAGGCCGCGAAGGCGATCTCGACCTTCAACAAAGAGCACGACGTCCTCACCTTCAAGGGCGGCTTCATGGACGCGACCTCGCCTCGACGAGGACAGCTTCAAGTCGATCGCCAGCCTGCCCTCGCGCGAAGTGCTCAACGGCCAGTTCGCCGGCGTCGTCGCCAGCCCGCTGACCGGCCTGGTCCGCGGCCTCGGCTCGATGATCCAGGGCCTGGCCCTGCAGCTCGGCCAGATCGCCGAGAAGGGCCTGGTCACCGGCGAGGCCCCGGCCGCGGAGGCCGGCCGAGGAGCGCCGCGGAGGAGGACCGCCGCCGAGGCCGCCGGCCGAGGAGCCCGCCGAGACCCGCCGAGGAGGCGCCGACGCGAGGAGCCCGCCGCCGAGCGAGGCGCCGGCCGACGAGCCTGCCGCGGAGGCCGAGCCGACGAGACGCCTGCGGCCGAGACCGAGGACGCCGAGCGACGATTCGAGACTTCAGACGACTGACGAACAAGGAAGAGGAGTAGAATGGCTACCAAAGATTTCAACCGAGGACTGGATCGAGGAGCTGAAAGGCATCTCGGTGCTCGAGCTCTCCGAGCGGATCAAAGCGCTCGAGGAGGAGTTCGGCGTCTCCGCGACCGCTGTCGCGGCAGCCGCCCCGGCTGCTGCCGGCGCCCCGGCCGGCGACGGCGACGGCGGCGGCGAGGAGGCCTCCACGGTCGACGTCGTCCTCACCGAGGTCGGCGGCCAGAAAGTCCCCGTGATCAAGGTCGTCCGCGCGGCGACCGGGCTCGGCCTCAAAGAGGCCAAGGCGATCGTCGACGAGGCCCCGAAAGCGATCAAAGAGGGCATCGAGCGCGACGAGGCCGACAAGCTCAAAGCCGAACTCGAGGAGGCCGGCGCCACCGTCGAGCTCAAATAGAAGCCCGCTGTCCGCGGCTCGGATCCCAGGCAGGGAGCCAAGCTTGCGGCCGAGCGCGGCCGTGTGTTATTTTTCGCGGTCGCGCGCCTGTTGTGTCCCCTGCCCATATCTGCGCTGTACCTACGTCCCTCTGACCTTCCGAGGAGTCGCCGACTTGGCACGTTCGAACGCTGCCCCCGTAACCCGCAGGAGCTTTTCCCGACCTAAAGAACCCCCTCGAAGTCCCCCATCTGATCGATATCCAGCGTCGCTCCTTCGAAGAGCTGACGGATCCGAAGAACGGTGGGCTGAGGGAGACGATCGACGACATATCCCCGATCGAGGACTACACGGGGAATCTCGCGATCGTCTTCGGCGAGTTCAAATTCGAGGAGCCGCCGCACTCGATCGAGGAGTGCCGTGAGAAGGACATGACCTACTCGCGGCCGCTGACCGCGACCGTCGCCTTCCAGAACAAAGAGACGGGCGAGATCCGCGAGCAGGCCGTCTTCATGGGCGACTTCCCGTGGATGACCGAGCGCGGCACCTTCATCATCAACGGCACCGAGCGCGTCGTCGTCACCCAGCTCGTGCGCTCCCCCGGCGCCTACGTGATGGCGCCCAAGGACCCGGAAAAGCAGGTCTTCATCGCCAACCTGATGCCGGCCCGCGGCTCCTGGCTGGAGCTCGAAGTCGACAAAAAAGGCAAAGTCTTCGTCCGCATCGACCGCAAGCGCAAACTGCCGGTCACGGTGCTGCTGCGCGCGATGGGCTACGTCGAGGACAAGACAGCTGCTCGAGATGTTCGACAACTCGATCTACATGCGGCACACGATCGAGGCCGACACCGAGGCGACCCGGACCGAAGAGGGCGCCCTGATCGAGCTGTTCAAAAAGCAGCGCCCGGGCGAGCCGCCCTCGGTCGACGCCGCCCGCAACCTGCTCGAGCAGCTCTTCTTCGACCCCAAGCGCTACGACCTGACCCGGGTCGGCCGCTACAAGCTCAACGCGCGCCTCGACCTCGACATCGACCTCGACACCCGGGTCCTCACCCACGACGACATCATCGCCCTGGTCAAGGAGCTCGTCACCCTCCCGAAGCTGCTCGGCATCCCCGAGGAGATCGACGAGGAGAACCCGATCAAAGACTACGCCGCGGAGGCGATCACCTACCCGCGCGAGCCCGTCAACGAGCACCTCGACGAGTACGAGCACTTCGGCAACCGCCGCCTGCGCACCGTCGGCGAGCTGATCCAGGAGGCCTTCCGCATCGGCCTCTACCGGATGGAGCGCGTCGTCCGCGAGCGGCTCACCACCGAGGACGCCGACGCGATCACCCCGCAGACGATCATCAACATCCGCCCCGTCGTCGCCGCGATGAAGGAGTTCTTCGGCTCCTCGCAGCTCTCGCAGTTCATGGGCCAGACCAACTCGCTCGACGGGCCTCACCCACCGCCGCCGCCTCTCGGCGCTCGGCGCCGGCGGGCTGACCCGTGAGCGGGCCCCGATCGAGGTCCGCGACGTGCACCCGACCCATTACGGGCGGATGTGCCCGATCGAGACCCCGGAGGGGCCGAACATCGGCCTGATCGGCTCGCTCTCCTCCTACGCCCAGGTCTCCGAGCACGGCTTCGTCACGACCCCGTACCGCCCGGTCGCCGACGGCGTCGTCAGCGACAAGATCGTCCACCTGGACGCCACCCAGGAGGAAGACAAGGTGATCGCCCAGGCGAACGCCGAGGTCGACCCGAAGACGAGCAAACTGAAGGGCC